>NZ_FMIA01000002.1:2497000-3745500 GCF_900091615.1 Micromonospora yangpuensis
GCGTAGGGTCAGGTTCACTTGTAGCTCCGCTGCGTCGGGTGAACGTACTCGAACTTCAGGTCTTCCTTGTGCAGCACGGCCGGCGTACCGGTGGCGGTGTACTCCCAGGCCGCCACGTAGGCGAACCGGTCGTCGTCGCGCTGGGCCTCACCGTCGGGGGTCTGGTGCTCGGCCCGGAAGTGGCCGCCACAGGACTCCTCGCGGTGCAGGGCGTCGATGCACATCAGCTCGGCCAGCTCGAAGAAGTCGGCCACCCGGCCGGCCTTCTCCAGTGACTGGTTGAGCCCCTCACCGGAACCGGGCACCTTGACCCGCTGCCAGAACTGGTCGCGCAGCGCCCGGATCTCGTCGATCGCCTTGGCCAGCCCGGCCGCGCTGCGCTCCATGCCGCAGTGCTCCCACATGATCTGGCCCAGCTCCCGGTGGAACGAGTCCACGGTGCGGTCACCGTCGACGGCCAGCAGCCGCCGGACCCGGTCCTCCACCTCGGTACGCGCCTCGACCGCCGACGGGTGACTCGCGTCGACCTTCTCCAGCGGCCCGGTCGCCAGGTAGTGGGCGATCGTGGTGGGCAGCACGAAGTAGCCGTCCGCCAGGCCCTGCATCAGCGCCGACGCGCCGAGCCGGTTCGCGCCGTGGTCGGAGAAGTTCGCCTCACCGATCACGAACAGCCCGGGGATGGTCGACTGGAGGTCGTAGTCGACCCAGAGGCCGCCCATCGTGTAGTGCACGGCGGGGTAGATCCGCATCGGCACCTCGTACGGGTCCTCGCCGGTGATCCGCTCGTACATCTCGAAGAGGTTGCCGTACTTGGCCTCGACGGCCTTGCGGCCGAGCCGGGAGATCGCGTCGGCGAAGTCGAGGTAGACGCCGAGCCTGGTCGGGCCGACGCCACGGCCCTCGTCGCAGACGTTCTTCGCCGCGCGCGAGGCGATGTCCCGGGGGACCAGGTTGCCGAAGGAGGGGTAGATCCGCTCCAGGTAGTAGTCCCGCTCGTCCTCGGGAATGTCCTTCGGGTTGCGCTCGTCGCCCTTGGTCTTGGGCACCCAGACCCGGCCGTCGTTGCGCAGCGACTCGCTCATCAGGGTCAGCTTCGACTGGTGGTCGCCGGAGACCGGGATGCAGGTCGGGTGGATCTGCGTGTAGCAGGGGTTGGCGAAGTACGCGCCCTTGCGGTGGGCCCGCCAGGTCGCGGTGACGTTGCAGCCCTTGGCGTTGGTGGAGAGGTAGAAGACGTTGCCGTACCCACCGGAGGCGAGTACCACCGCGTCGGCCATCTCGGTGCTGATCTCACCGGTGACCATGTCCCGCACCACGATGCCCCGGGCCCGGCCGTCGATCACGACCAGCTCCAGCATCTCGTGCCGGGCGTGCATCTCCACGTTGCCCAGGCCGATCTGCCGCTCCAGGGCCTGGTACGCCCCGAGCAGCAGCTGCTGGCCCGTCTGACCCCGGGCGTAGAAGGTGCGCTGCACCTGCGCACCGCCGAAGGAGCGGGTGTCCAGCAGGCCGCCGTACTCGCGGGCGAACGGCACGCCCTGGGCGACGCACTGGTCGATGATGTTGGTCGAGACCTCGGCCAGCCGGTGCACGTTCGACTCCCGCGAGCGGAAGTCGCCGCCCTTGACGGTGTCGTAGAAGAGCCGGTGCACCGAGTCGCCGTCGTTGCGGTAGTTCTTCGCGGCGTTGATGCCGCCCTGCGCGGCGATGGAGTGCGCCCGACGCGGGCTGTCCTGGTAGCAGTAGCTCTTGACCCGGTAGCCCTGCTCGGCGAGCGTGGCGGCGGCGGAGCCGCCGGCCAGGCCGGTACCCACCACGATGACCGTCATCTTGCGGCGGTTGGCCGGGTTGACCAGCTTGGCCTCGAAGCGGCGGGTCTCCCAGCGCTTCTCGACCGGGCCCTCGGGTGCCTTGGTGTCGGCGATCGGGTCGCCCTCGGTGAACAGTTCCATGGTCAGGACACCAATCCGGTGAGTACGGCGAACGGAACCACCAGGAAGCCGGCGCAGATCACGACGGCGAAGGCCAGGGCCACCGCGCGGGCCCGGCGCTCACCGCCGGGGGTCTGCTGGCCGAGGCTGCGGAGCGCGCTGAACACGCCGTGCCGCAGGTGGAAGCCGAGCGCGACGATCGAGACGGTGTAGAAGAGCGTGACGTACCAGCGCTCCGGTGCGAAGTCCGCGACCACGTTGGCGAACGGCCGGCTGGGGTCACCGACCGGGTTCAGGTGGCCGGTGGTCAGGTCCAGCAGGTGGTAGATCACGAAGAGCAGGATGATCACCCCACCCCAGCGCATCGTCCGGGCGGCGTAGCTGCCCTGGACCTTCTTGCGGTGGGCGTACTTGACCGGGCGGGCGGCGCGGGCGCGCAGCGCGAGCACGGTGGCCGCCCAGATGTGCGCCAGCACGGCGACGACGAGGCCGGCGCGCAGGATCCAGAGCGCCCAGACCCCGGGCAGGGCCGGCTTGCCGAGGTCCCGCAGCCAGTGCGCGTAGTCGTCGAACGACGACGCGCCCGCGAAGACCTTCAGGTTGCCGAGCATGTGTGCGATCAGGAACAGCACCAGGACGATGCCCGACACCGCCATGACGGCCTTCAGGCCGACGTTGGAGCGGATGGGCGACCGGGTTCTCGTGACTACCACAACCACGAAGCTAGGAGTTTCCTGGATCAGTCGTCCAATGCATCGAACTCGCAGCCATGATAGCTATAGGCTATCGAGGTGCAGCTTCATCAGCTGAAGTACTTCGTAGCCGTGGCAGAAGTACGACATTTCACCCAAGCTGCCGATCTCGTCGCCATAACCCAGCCGTCGTTGAGTAAGCAAATTCACGCTTTGGAGGCCGACCTCGGGGCACCGCTCTTCGAGCGGGTACGGGGAAACATCACCCTCACCGCCGCCGGTGAGGTGCTGCTGCCGCTGGCCCGACGGATCCTGGCCGACGTCGACACCGCCACCCGGGAGGTGCAGGAGCTGGTCGGGCTGCGCCGGGGGCGGGTCCGGCTGGGAGCCACCCCGAGCCTGGCCACCGCGCTCGCCCCACCGGTGCTGCGCCGGTTCCGCGACGCCCACCCCACCGTCGACCTCCAGGTCGAGGAGGGCGGCTCCCAGGACCTGGTCCGTCACCTGCTCCGCGGTGACCTGGACCTAGCGCTGATCATCATGCCGGCCCAGGGCGCCGATCCGGCACTGCGGGCCGAGCCGATTCTGCGGGAGAGCCTGGTGGTCGCCTCGGTGGACGAGCTGCCCGCCGCGCGCCCGACCGGCCGGCTGCGGGTGACCGACCTGCGCGACCAGCCGTTGGTGATGTTCCGCGAGGGCTACGACCTGCGCGACGTCACCCTGCAGGCCTGCCGGGAGGCCGGCTTCGAGCCCTCGTTCGCGGTCGACGGCGGGGAGATGGACGCGGTGCTCAGCTTCGTCGAGGCGGGCCTCGGGGTGGCCCTGGTGCCCGGGATCGTCGTGGTGCGCCGCCCCGGGATCCGGGTCACCCCGCTCGCCCCGCCCGGGGTGCAGCGGACCATCGCGGTGGCCCGTCGGCGGGAGGCGGTGCCCACCCACGCCGGGCGGGAGCTGCGCCGGATCCTGCTCGACTACGTACGCGCCGCCACCGAGACCGACGCGCTGCCGCCCGGCGTCGAGCCGCTAGGTTAAATCCCCCTTAAGGTGTCGATATTACCCGCAAGGGCGCTTTGTTCACCTATCGTAGATCCTTGCACGGGGACTAACCTCCCACTTCTCCCATCGAGGCCCAAACCGCACGTGCGGCCGGGGAGTGACGGAGTAACCAGTCCACCCGGCGGGGCCGCGGTGGCCGGACAGACGATGCGCGGGTTCGCGTGGCAGGGAGGCCACAGATGAGAATCCTGGTGACCGGTGGTGCCGGTTTCATCGGGTCGCACTTCACCCGGTGCCTGTTGGACGGGCGTTACCCCGGCTTCGAAGACTGCGCCGTGACCGTGGTGGACAAGCTCACCTACGCCAGTGACCGGCGGAACCTGCCAGCCGTCCATCCCCGACTGACCTTCGTCCGGGGCGACATCTGCGACGTCGCGCTGCTGCGGGAGGTGGTGCCCGGACACGACGCCGTGGTGCACTTCGCGGCCGAGTCGCACGTGGACCGCTCCATCGACGACCCCGCGCCGTTCTTCGAGAGCAACGTGATGGGCACGCACCGGCTGATGGCCGAGTGCGCGCGCAGCGCGGTCGCCCGGGTGGTGCACGTCTCCACCGACGAGGTGTACGGCTCGATCAGCGAGGGCTCCTGGGACGAGCGCTGCGTGCTGGAGCCCAACTCGCCGTACGCGGCGTCCAAGGCGGCCAGTGACGCCGTCGTGCGCTCCTACTGGCGCACGTACGACCTGGACGTCTCGATCACCAGGTGCGCCAACAACTACGGGCCGTACCAGCACGTGGAGAAGGTCATCCCCCGCTTCGTCACCAGCCTGTTCACCGGCCGGGACATCACCCTGCACGGCGACGGCAGCGCGGTACGGGAGTGGCTGCACGTCGACGACCACTGCCGGGCCATCTCCCTGGTGCTGGCCAAGGGGCGCGCCGGTGAGGTCTACAACATCGGCGGTGACGTGGAGCTGACCAACCGGGCGCTGGCCGAGCGGATCCTGCGGCTGGCCGGCGCCGACTGGGACCGGGTCCGGCACGTCGCCGACCGCAAGGTCCAGGACCAGCGGTACTCGCTGGACTTCCGCAAGATCTCCGAAGAGCTGGGTTACCAGCCGCAGATCCGGTTCGCCGACGGCCTGACCGAGGTCTACCACTGGTACCGGGAGAACCGCGCCTGGTGGGCGATGCCGTACCCGGAGCCCCGGTCGACCGCCAACGCCCTGGCCAACTCGGTTCCGGCGCTGCCGGCGGGCCGGGTGCTGCCGGTACAGGTCGGCTGAGCCGGCCGGCGCTCAGCGTCCCTCGGCGTCGTCCATCGCCCGGTAGATCCGTTGCTCCGAGACCGGGTACGGCGTCCCGAGCGCCTGGGCGAAGACGTTCACCCGGAGCTCCTCGATCATCCAGCGGATCTGCCGGACCGCCGCCGAGGACCGCCGGGTCTCCGGTAGCGCGGCGAGCAGGTCGGCGTACTCCTTCTGCACCACCGCGATCCGGTCCTGTTGCGACCTGTCCCGCTGCGGGTTGCCGGCTAGCCGGTCCAGCCGCCGCTCGATGGCGGTCAGGTAGCGCAGCAGGTCGGGCAGGCGGGCGTAGCCGGTCTCGGTGACGAACCCGGCGTGCACCAGTCCGGCCAGTTGCGCCCGGATGTCGGCCAGCGCGGCCACCACGGCCAGGTTCCGCGTCGCGCCGAGCCGCTGTTCGACGGCGTAGGCCGCGGCCAGCACCCGGCGGACCCGGTCCATCACCTCCACCACCGTGTCGACCAGGTCGGCCCGCACCCGGTCGCGCAACGCGGTGAAGCCCGCGGCGTCCCAGGCCGGACCGCCCGCGTCGCCGACCAGCTTGTCGATCGCCGCGCCCGCCGCGTCCTCGATGAGCTGCTGCACGTTGCCGTGCGGGTTGCGGCTCAGCGCCAACTTCGCCTCGTTGCTCAACCGGCCCTGCAGGATCTTCGCCGGAGACGCGACGGTCAACCGCAGCAACCGGCGGGTACCGGCCCAGTGCGCCGCCGCCTGCTCGGCCTCGGAGTCGAAGACCCGGACCCCCACCGTGGTGCCCTCGTCCACCAGCGCCGGGTGGCCGGTCACCGCGAAACCGGCCCGGACCTGCTCGACGGTGCGCGGCAGGGTGCCGATGCTCCACTCCCGCAGCCCGGTACGGGCCACCTCGGGCGCGGCGGCGGCCACCACCTGACGTACCTCCTGACGGAGCTGGCGTTGCAGCGCCGGCAGGTCCTTGCCCTCGGCGACCGGCTTGTCCTCCTCGCCGATCACCCGGAAGGTGACCCGCAGGTGCGGCGGGAGCCGGCTCAGGTCCCACGCGTCGGCGGGCACGCTCACCCCGGTCATCCGGCGCAGCTCGCGGGTGAGCGCGGTGAGCAGCGACTCCTCGCCGGGCCTGATCGCCGCCAGCGCCGCCCGCGCGTGGTCGGGCACCGGGACGAAGTTGCGGCGTACCGCCTTGGGCAGCGACCGGATCAGCGCGACGACCAGCTCCTCCCGCAGCCCCGGCACCTGCCAGTCGAAGCTCTCCGCCGGCACCTGGTTGAGCATCGGCAGCGGGATGTCGACGGTCACCCCGTCGGTCGACGTGCCCGGCTCGAACCGGTAGGTCAACGGCAGCGCCACCGGACCGGCGCGCCACTGGTCCGGGTAGTCCTGCTCGTCCACCCCGCCCCGGCCGGCGTTGACCAGCAGCTCACGGGTGAAGGTGAGCAGCTCGGGCCGCTCCCGCCGGGTGGTCTTCCACCAGGCGTCGAAGTGCCGGCCGGAAACCACGTCGGCGGGGATCCGCTCGTCGTAGAACTGGAACACCGTCTCGTCGTCGACCAGGATGTCCCGGCGGCGGGCCCGGTTCTCCAGCTCCTCGATCTCGGCCAGCAGCCGGCGGTTGTCCCGCAGGAACTGGTGGTGGCTCTGCCAGTCCCCCTCGACCAGGGCGTGCCGGATGAACAGCTCCCGGCTCAGGCCCGCATCGATCCGGCCGAAGTTCACCTTGCGGGCGCTGACCAGCGGGACGCCGTACAGGGTCACCTTCTCGTAGGCCAGCACCGCGGCCTGCTTCTTCTCCCAGTGCGGCTCGCTGTAGCTGCGTTTGACCAGGTGTTGGGCGAGCGGCTCGACCCACTCCGGCTCGACCCGCCCGGCGACCCGACCCCAGAGCCGGGAGGTCTCCACCAGCTCGGCGGCCATCACCCAGCGGGGTGGCTTCTTGAACAGCGCCGAGCCGGGGAAGAGCGCGAACTTGGCCCCCCGGGCGCCCAGGTACTCGTGCTTCTGCGCGTCCTTGAGCCCGACGTGGGAGAGCAGCCCGGCCAGCAGCGACTGGTGCACCTTCGGGGTGTCGATCTCCTCCGGCAGGTCCGCGCCGCCGGCCCGCCGGCCGCCGTCGGCCGCCGGGTTCTCCGCGCCCCGCCGGCCCCGCCGCCCGGCACCCCCCTCCGGGGTACGCCCCACCTGACGCAGCTGGCTGACGATGTCCTGCCACTCGCGTACCCGCAGGTAGTTGAGGTACTCGGCGCGGCACATCCGGCGGAACGCGCTGGAGGAGAGGGCGCGTTGCTGCTCGCGCAGGTACCGCCAGAGGTTGAGCAGCGCGACGAAGTCCGACTCGGCGTCGGCGAACCGGGCGTGCGCCTGGTCGGCCTGGGCCTGCTTCTCCGCCGGCCGTTCGCGGGGATCCTGGATGGAGAGCGCGGCGGCGATCACCATCACCTCGGTGCCGCAGCCGTTGCGCTCGCCCTCCAGCACCATCCGGGCCAGCCGGGGGTCCACCGGGAGCTGGGCCAGCCGCCGGCCCAGCGGGGTGAGCCGCTTGTCCGGGTCGGTCTCGGTCGGATCCAGCGCGCCCAGCTCGTGCAGCAGGTTGACCCCGTCGGTGACGTTGCGCCGGTCCGGCGGGTCGACGAACGGGAACGCGGCGATGTCACCGAGCCCGATCGAGGTCATCTGGAGGATCACCGAGGCCAGGTTGGTCCGCAGGATCTCCGGGTCGGTGAACTCGGGGCGGCTGGCGAAGTCCTGCTCGTCGTAGAGGCGGATGCAGATGCCGTCCGAGGTCCGCCCGCAGCGGCCCTTGCGCTGGTTGGCCGAGGCCTGCGACACCGCCTCGATCGGCAGCCGCTGCACCTTCAACCGGCTGGAGTACCGCGAGATCCGGGCGGTGCCCGGGTCCACCACGTACTTGATCCCCGGTACGGTCAGCGAGGTCTCCGCCACGTTGGTGGCCAGTACCACCCGGCGGTTGCTGTGCGCGGCGAAGACCCGGTGCTGCTCGGCGGCGGAGAGCCGGGCGTACAGCGGCAGGATCTCGGTGCCCAGCAGCGACCGCTTCGACTGGACCAGCCTGCCCAGCGCCTCGGCGGTGTCCCGGATCTCCCGCTCGCCGCTGAGGAAGACCAGCACGTCACCGGGGCCCTCGGCGGCCAGCTCCTCGACCGCGTCGCCGATGGCCTGGATCTGGTCCCGGACGTTCTCGCCGTCCTCGTCCGCCTCGTCCCCGGTCACCTCGACCAACGGCCGGTAGCGCACCTCGACCGGGTACGTCCGACCGGAGACCTCGACCACCGGCGCCGGCTTCCCGTCGGCGTCGGCGAAGTGCTGGGCGAACCGGTCGGTCTCGATGGTCGCCGAGGTGATGATCACCTTCAGGTCGGGTCGGCGGGGCAGCAGCTGCCGCAGGTACCCGAGGATGAAGTCGATGTTGAGGCTGCGCTCGTGCGCCTCGTCGATGATCAGGGTGTCGTACCGGCGCAGCATCCGGTCGGTCTGCAGCTCGGCCAGCAGGATGCCGTCGGTCATCAGCTTGACCAGGCTGCGGTCGCTCACCTGGTCGGTGAAGCGGACCTTGTACCCGACCACGTCGCCCAGCTCGGTGCCGAGTTCCTCGGCGATCCGGTCGGCGACGGTCCGGGCCGCCAGCCGGCGGGGCTGGGTGTGGCCGATCAGCCCGGACACCCCACGCCCCAGCTCCAGACAGATCTTGGGCAGCTGGGTGGTCTTGCCGGAGCCGGTCTCGCCGGCCACGATCACCACCTGGTGGTCGCGGATGGCGGCGGCGATGTCGTCCCGGCGTTCGCTCACCGGCAACCCGGCAGGGTAGGTCACCGCCGGAACGGCTGCCTGCCGGGCCGCCAGCCGGGCCTCGGCCCGACCCACCTCGGCGGTGATCTCGGCAAGCGTGTCGGCGCGCCGCTGCGGATCGCGCAGGCGCTTGACGCCGTCGAGCCGCCGGCGCAGCCGACGTTGGTCGTCGAAGATCAGAGGGGCGAGGCGACGGTGCAGCTCGCGAACCGTGTCGGTCGCGGCCGGTGCGGGTGGAGTCTGCATGACGTCGCCAAGGATAGGCAGCCCGGCCCGGTACCGCCCGTGGGTTACCGGTTCGGCGTCACCGAACCGCCTGCGATCGGCACGGCCGATGTCACCGAACCGCCTGCGATCGGCACGGCCGATGTCGCCGAACCGCCTGCGATCGGCGCGGCCGATGTCGCCGAACCGCCCGCGGTCGGCCGGGCATCGACCAGTTCCGCCGTCTAGAGTGGGCCACCGACCGAGTCGATCGTGGGGACGGGATGACGATGCGGGACACCGACCGGGCGCTGGTGCAGGCGGCCAGCGCGGTGGCCAAACTACGCTGCCGCAGCGCCAGCCACACGCTGGCCAGCGCGGCCCGGACCGCCCAGGGCCGGGTGGTCACCGGCGTGGACGTCGTGCACCCCGCCGTCGACGCCTGCGCCGAGGTGGTGCTCCTCGGCGCCGCCGCCACCCAGGGCGTCGGCGAGTTGGAGACCCTCGTCACGGTGGGGGACCGGGGGCGCAGCCTGGTGCCGCCCTGCGACCGGTGCCGTCGGCTGCTCGCCGACCACTTCCCGGCGCTGCGGGTGATCGTCGGCCCGCTCGAGGATCCCCAGGTCGTGCCGGTGACCGACCTGACCGCCCTGGTACCGCCTGTCGCAGGTGACCCCGATCCTGAGTAATATTCCGCTTTTGCACTGATTGGCAGCTTTGTGAGCCAACTTCTGTTTAGTCTCGGTTGGGAGCTACGGAGGGGGCGGCTCATGGTCACTCGGCGGCGGTTGCTGGTCACGGGGGCGGTCGGCACGGCGGCGGCGCTGGCCCCGCCCGGTTGGGCGGGCGCAGGGGCGGGGACGGGGACATCGGCCCCGACGCTGGCCGCCGAGACGATCCCCAAGTACGTCACCCGGCTGCGGGTGCCGGGGACCATGCCCACCGTCGCCCGCACCGACGCCGACGAGTACTCGGTCGGGCTGCGCCAGTTCCGGCAGCAGGTGCTGCCGACCTCCCTGCCCGGCACCCGGGTGTGGGGGTTCGGCTCCACGGCCCACCCGTGGACGTTCCGCTACCCGGGCAACACCATCGAGGCCCGGGTGGACCGCCCGGTCCGGGTCACCTGGCGCAACGAGCTGGTCGACGGCGACGGGCGGTACCTGCCCCACCTGCTACCGGTCGACCCGGCACTGCATTGGGCCAACCCGGCCGGCGGCACCGAGGGCCGGGACACCCACCCCGACCCCGACCGGACGCCGGCCCGCTACCTCGGCCCGGTCCCGCTGGTCGTGCACCTGCACGGCGGCCACAACCTGCCGGAGAACGACGGCTACCCCGAAGCCTGGTACCTGCCGGACGCGCGGGACATCCCCGCCGGCTACGCCCGGGTGGGCAGCTCCTACGAGGAGTTCGACGCCCTGGCGAACGCCGGAACGCACTGGTCGCCCGGCTCGGCCCGCTTCGAGTACCGCAACGACCAGCAAGCCACCACGCTCTGGTACCACGATCACAGCGTCGGGCTCACCAGGTTGAGCATGTACGCCGGTGCCGCCGGCTTCTACCTGCTGCGGGGCGGGGACGCCGACCTGCCGCCGGGCGTGCTGCCCGGCGCGGCAGCCGGGCCCGACGGAACGCCCCACGAGATCCCGATGCTGATCCAGGACCGCAGCTTCCGCGCCGACGGCGAGCTGTCCTACCCGTCGGGCCGGGCCGGGATGCCCTTCTTCGGTACCACCATGGTGGTCAACGGCAACACCTGGCCGGTGCTGCCGGTGCAGCGCCGCCGGTACCGGTTCCGCCTGCTCAACGGCTGCAACAGCCGGTTCCTCCAGCTCTGCGTGGCGGCGCGGCCGACCAGCCGGCCGGCCCGCCCGGTGCTGCCGATCTGGCAGCTCGGCAGCGACGGCGGCTTCCTGCCCGCCCCGGTCGAGCAGGACCGGCTGGCCCTCTCCATCGGGTCCCGCTCCGACGTGCTGATCGACTTCACCGACGTCCCCGCCGGCACCGAGCTGTACCTGGTCAACGAGGGACCGGACGGACCGGACGCCCGCGGGGGACCGGCCGACCCGCAGACCACCGGGCAGGTGCTGAAGTTCGTCGTCACCGACCGGATCGGCCCGGACGACACCGTCCCCGCGCACCAGCTGCGGCTGCCCGCGGTGCCCCCGCTCGGACCCGCCGACCGCGTCCGGCGACTCTCCCTGTCGTACGCGAACTCCACCGGGCACGGCGTTCTCCAGCTGGGCGTGGTCGACCAGCGCGGCCGACCCGTGCCGCTGCCCTGGGGCGCCCCCGTAACCGAGCAGGTGGGACTCGGCAGCACCGAGATCTGGGAACTGCACAACTTCACCTCGCAGACCCACCCGGTTCACCTGCACCAGGTGCAGTTCGAGCTACTCGGGTCGGGCCGGTCGGGCGGCGGACCGGCCCGGGGCGACCAGGGTGGCCGGCACGACACCGTCCCGGTCTTCCCCGGCAGCGTGCGCCGGATCAAGGCCCACTTCGACCTGCCCGGCCGGTACGTCTGGCACTGCCACATCCTGGAGCACGAGGATCACGACATGATGCGCCCGTACGTCGTGACCCCCGCCGGTGCCCCCGAAGCCGGCGGCGGAGGCGCCGCCCACCTCACCCCCTGACCCAACTCCCCCGACACCCATCGGACAGCGGGAACCCCGTTCAGGTCGACCGGGCCGCTCAGGTTGCGGTGGCCTCCGTCGCTGGTGGGGGCACTGGATCGTGGTTGTGGTGGTGTTTTGCGCTTGTTAGGGCACTGGATCGTGGATGTGGTGGCCTTCGGCGCTGGTGGGGGCGCTGGATCGTGGTTGTGGTGGTGGTCGGGTTGCTGGATCCGGGATGTGGTGGTGTCTGGTGCCCGTTGGGTTACCTGGATCCGGGTCGGGGTGGGTGTCCCCGCCCGACCAGACGAGCGCACGCCGCTCCTTCCTGGATGTGGTGGCCACGCCGACGAGCATCGGCCGCTCCTTCCTGAATCTGGTGACCTGACAGTCGGGTATGAATGGTGGGGTGCCAGTCTGCTGGCCGTCGTCGGCCGTCCATACGTTCGCCGCGAGCTTGATCCGGACCTGGCCGGGCTCATCGGCAGCAGCGACCACGCCCGCGGACCGGAGCCAGGAACGGAACGGGCACCACAGGGCACCACATTCCGGCGTAACGACGGGTGCCGCCAGAGACCGGTGTGCCGGTGGGGTGTGGTGTCAGAGTCGGGCGCCTCGGGATCGCAGGGCGATGTGGACCTCGCCCAGGAATCCGTCGAGGTCCTCCCGTAACCGTCGGGCGGTGACGTGCAGGACGAGCCAGCCTTCGCCGACCAGTTGGTTGAGTCGACGCCGGTCGCGGTGAAGTTGTTCCGGATCGTCGTGCCAGCGGCCGTCGTACTCGACCGCCACCTTGAAGGCCGGCCACGCCAGATCGACCCGTGCGATGAACCGCCCCTGACCGGTGATCACGTACTGGGTGACCGGCCGGGGCAGCCCTGCCCGCACGAGGTGCACCCGCGTCCGGGATTCCTGCGGAGACTCCGCACCGCCGTCGGTCAGCTCGACGACCCGCAGCAACGCCCGCCAGCCCCGCCGGTCGCGGTGCTCCCACGCATAGGCACGAAGGTCGTCTTGGCTGGTCAACCGCTGTCTGAGTAGTGCGTCGACGACCACGACCGCCTCCATGGCAGTCAGCCAGCAGGCCAGGTCCCAGCAGGTACGGGTGACGGTCGTGACGAGGATGCCGTCCCGGTCTACGGCATCCGTCGCCTCGCGCAGGCCACGATGCACCCGTACACCCGAGATCGGACCCATCCGGACATCCGCGGGAGTCAGCACGTCGATCGGTTCCTCGTTGGCTGTGGCAGCCGCGCCGTGCAGGGCGGCTGCCGCACGTCCGGCGATGGCCGTGCCTGGGGGAGCCAGCCAACGGCTCACCGCCAGGCAACGGGCCCGGTGAGTCAGGGTCAGGTCGGTGTCGGCGTAGATGTCGCGGAACAGTCGCTGCCAGGCCGCACTTCGGAGGTCGTTGCGGCTGAGCAGGCCGTCGTTGACGACGGTGGAACCACGGAAGATGCGACCTCGCAGCTGCGGGGGCGCCGGGCGGTTTCTGCCATGCCCGCCAGGCTGGCGCATCCACCGTCACCGCCGCGCCCCCTGTGGACAACGGCCAAGGGCCAGCACCGGTCACCTGTGGATAACTCCGAGAACCGCCCCCCTCTCTGGTATGACGCCTCCCCGCGCCGCCCCCACCCGAACACCCCTCGCTGCTTCCCGGATCCTGGTGTCGCTGGTGTGGTGGGAGCCTGCTGTTTCTCGGATTCAGGGCCTCTCATGTGGTGGCTGTTCGCTGTTTCCGGGATTCAGGGCGTCCCGGTGTGGTGGGAGCCTGCTGTTTCCGGGACGTGGTGGCTTCCGTCTGGTGGGCCCTCACTCGTTCGGGATGTGGGGGCGTTGGGTGGCGGCTCTTGCGCGGGTGCTGTTTCGTCAGGCGGCGGTGGACCAGATGGCGCGGAACGCGGCGGCCTCGCCGGCCAGCCACTGCTCGACCTGCTCGGGCTTGACGGAATCCGGCATCCGGTGGGTCGTGCCCCGGCGGACGTCGACCAGGATCGGCTGGGCGTGCGGCAGGACCGCGTCCATGTGTCGGGCCATCAGGTGCAGGGTCGCCAGGGCGGCCTCCTCGCTGGGCGGAGCCTCGTCGAAGTGCAGTCGGACGGCCTCGGCGCGGCCGTCGGCGTACCGGATGCCGAAGTGGGGGTTGATCTTGACTGGGAGGTCGCCGAGCAGGGCGAGGGCGTCGCGGGTCTGCGCCAGCTCCACCTCGCGCGGGTCGCCGAGTGAGTGCAGCCACTGCGTCGCGCCGGGCACCAGCGCCTGGTAGAGCGGACGCCACCGGGGCTTGACCACGTCGACCACCTGGGCCAGGTGGGTGCCGCCGGTGTGGAAGGCGACGTCGGCCTTGAGCGCCTTGACGAACTGACCGTGCGGGTTGAAGCCGGAGCGGCTGGCCCGCTGCTTGCGCAGGCCGCCGACGAAGGTGGCCTTGGTGGGTCCGGTGCGGTCGACGTACCGGGTGAAACCCAGCAGGGTCGCGTACGGCGTGAGGGGGGTGGAGGTGGGCGCGTTCATGGGCGTCCTCCCAGCTCAAAGGCTCGATTAGTACACACATTCTAATCGACGGGTCTGACATCGCCCAGGGCAGAAAAGGGGCCGCCCGGACACTCCGGACGGCCCCGCGAAGAGAAATTTCAGAGCTGTCCGACGTCGGTGATCCGCACCACGGCGGCACCTGTCTCGTCCGAGGCGACCAGGTCCACCTCGGCGCTGATCCCCCAGTCGTGGTCGCCGTCCGGGTCGTCCAGGATCTGCCGCACCGTCCACCGCTGCGAGTTGCTCTGGTCGATCATCAGCAGCGCCGGTCCTCGGGCGTCCGGACCGGTCCCGATCCCGTCGTACGCCTCGAAGTACGGTGCCAGCGCGTCCGTCCACGCCCCGGCGTCCCAGCCGTCGGCGGCGTCCAGCTCACCGAGCAGGTCGTAGCGGCGCAGCGCGGCCAGCTCGACCCGGCGGAACAGCGCGTTGCGCACCAGCACCCGGAAGGCGCGGGCGTTGCGGGTGACCGCCGGTGGCCGGTCGTCCAGGGCGGCGGCCACCTCCTCGGCGTCCGACGGGTTGCGCAGCCGTTCCCACTCGTCGATCAGGCTGGAGTCGACCTGGCGGACCAGCTCGCCCAGCCACTCGATGAGGTCGACCAGCTCCTCGGTCTTGGCGTCCTCGGGCACCGTCTGCCGCAGCGTCTTGTAGGCGTCGGCCAGGTAGCGCAGCACCAGCCCCTCGGACCGGGTCAGGCCGTAGAACTGCACGAACTCGCCGAAGGTCATCGCCCGCTCGTACATGTCGCGGACCACGGACTTGGGGGAGAGCTGGTGGTCGGCGACCCACGGGTGCCCCCGCCGGTACATCTCGTACGCGGCGTCCAGCAACTCGGCCAGCGGCTTCGGGTAGGTCACCTCGTCGAGCAGTTCGAGCCGGGCCTCGTACTCGATGCCCTCGGCCTTCATCGCGGCGACCGCCTCACCACGGGCCTTGAACTGCTGCGCGGAGAGCACCTGGCGGGGGTCGTCGAGGATCGACTCGACCACGCTGAGCACGTCCAGGGCGTACGCGGGGCTCTCCGCGTCGAGCAGCTCGATCGTGGCCAGGGCCAGCGGGGAGAGCGGCTGGTTGAGGGCGAAGTCGAGTTGCAGGTCGACGGTGAGCCGGACCCGCCGGCCGGTCTCGTCCGGCTCGGGCAGCTCCTCGACCACCCCGCCGGCGCGCAGGGCCCGGTAGATCGCGATGGCCCGGCGGATGTGCCGGCGCTGCGCGGCGGCGTCCTCGTGGTTGTCGGTGAGCAGGTGCCGCATCGCGGCGAACGCGTCACCGGGGCGGCCGATGACGTTGAGCAGCATCGAGTGGCTGACCTGGAAGCTGGAGGTCAACGGCTCCGGCTCGGCCTCGACCAGCCGCTGGAAGGTCGGCTCGCCCCAGCCGATCGAGCCCTCCGGCGGCTTGCGGCGGACCACCTTACGCCGCTTCTTCGGGTCGTCGCCCGCCTTGGCCAGCGCCTTCTCGTTCTCGATCACGTGCTCGGGGGCCTGCACCACCACCCGGCCGATGGTGTCGAATCCGGCCCGGCCGGCCCGCCCGGCGATCTGGTGGAACTCCCGGGCCTTCAACAACCGGGTACGGACCCCGTCGTACTTGCTCAGGCCGGTGAAGAGCACCGTACGGATCGGCACGTTGATGCCGACGCCGAGGGTGTCCGTACCGCAGATGACCTTGAGTAGGCCGGCCTGGGCGAGGGTCTCCACCAGCCGGCGGTACTTGGGCAGCATCCCCGCGTGGTGCACCCCGATGCCGTGCCGGACCAGCCGGGACAGGGTCTTGCCGAAGCCGGAGGTGAACCGGAACCGGCCGATCGCGGCGGCGATCAGATCCTTCTCGGCGCGGGTGCTGACGTTGACGCTCATCAGCGCCTGGGCCCGTTCCAGGGCGGCGGCCTGGGTGAAGTGCACCACGTACACCGGGGCCTGCTTCGTCTGCAGCAGCTCCTCCAGGGTCTCGTGCATCGGCGTCATCGCGTACGAGAAGAGCAGCGGGACCGGCCGCTCGGCGGTGCGTACGACGGCGGTGGCGCGGCCGGTACGCCGGGTCAGGTCGTCGACGAAGCGGGTGGTGTCGCCGAGGGTGGCCGACATCAGGATGAACTGCGCCTGGGGCAGCTCGATGATCGGCACCTGCCAGGCCCAGCCCCGGTCCGGCTCGGCGTAGAAGTGGAACTCGTCCATGATCACCTGACCGACGTCGGCCCGGGCGCCCTCGCGCAACGCCAGGTTGGCCAGGATCTCGGCGGTGCAGGCGATCACCGGGGCGTCGGCGTTGACGCTGGCGTCCCCGGTGAGCATGCCGACGTTCTCCGCGCCGAAGATCTCACAGAGGGCGAAGAACTTCTCCGACACCAGCGCCTTGATCGGCGCGGTGTAGAAGGTGGTGCGGTTGTCGGCCAGCGCGGCGAAGTGCGCGGCGGTGGCCACCAGGCTCTTGCCGGAGCCGGTGGGCGTGTTCATGATCAGGTTCGCGCCGGAGACGATCTCGATGACCGCCTCCTCCTGATGGGGGTAGAGGTCGAGGCCGCGCTCCTTCGCCCAGCCGGCGAACGCGTCGTACAGGGCATCGGGGTCGGCGCTTGCAGGCAGCGCGGCGGTGAGCGTCATAGCCGCTCCATCGTGCCCGCCCACCGCCCCCGCGCGCCAACCGGGTGTAAGGAAGGGCCCCCTGTACAACAGAAAGCGATAGGAAGGGGCCCTTCCTTACACCCGGTGGTAGATCAGGTCGAAGACGTCGCGGCTGGCGGTGCGGGCCCGGCGTTCGAACTTGGTCACCGGCCGGTGCGCCGGGCGCGGCGCGTACCCGGGGTGGGCGTTGACCAGGCCCGGGTCGTCATCGAGGGTCCGGCGCATCGACTCGGCGTACTCCGCCCAGTCGGTCGCGCAGTGCAGCGTGCCGCCGGGGGTCAGTCGGGAACGCAGCAGGGCGACGTGCGCGGGTTGGATCAGTCGCCGTTTGTGGTGGCGGGTCTTGGGCCACGGGTCGGGGAAGAAGACGTGCACCGCGTCCAACGCGTCGACCGGTAGGCCGCGTACCAGCTCCAGCGCGTCGCCCTCGACGATCCGGACGTTGCCCAGCCCGTGCCGGCGGACCAGGTCCAACAGGTTCGCGATTCCCGGCGTGTGCACCTCGACCGCCAGATAGTCTCGGCTCGGGTCGTCGGCCGCCATGGCGGCCGTGGCGTCCCCCATACCGGAACCGATCTCCAGCACCACCGGTGCCCGGCGTCCGAACAGGTCGGCCAGGTCCAGCGGGCTGCCGGCAGGCTCCGGCACGGTCAGCCCGAAGACCGGCCAGAGCTGGTCCATCGCGTCGAGCTGACGGCCGGTCATCCGGCCACGGCGTGGGTGGAAGGTCCGGATCGGGATCGCGGTCGGGACGGGGGTCGACGACGTGGCCGGTGACGGCCCGGCGACGGCGGCGGGTTCGTGGTCGGTGGAGGTCACAGCGACCCGAGAGTACGCGACGCCGCGGTCGGAGCGGATGTGATGTGCGACCCGGGATGAGAGGATCATCCCGTACGGCAGGCCGGGCGGTCGCCGCCCGGCAGGGGTGGACCGCGCCGGGAGGGGACATGGGGGCAGGTAGGCGCCTCGGCGCAGCGCTGGCGATCACACTCGCCACCTTCACCGTTTCGCTGGCCGGTGGCGCGCCGGCCCTGGCCGGTGCCCGTCCGCTGGCCCAGCCGGCCGATCCGCTGCCCGGTGACCCGCTGCCCGTCGACCCGCAGCCGGGCGATCCGCAGCCCGGTGGCCCGCCGCAGCCGGCACCACCCGCCCCGCCCCACCCGGACAACATCTTCGTCCAGGTCAGTCCGGCCGTGGTGCAGCCCGGTTACCTGGTCGGGATCAGGGCCAGCTGTCGGGACAACTCGGTCCCGGCGACCGTCTGGTCGGACGCCTTCGGCAAGGTCACCGTCCATCCCCAGTACGGCTACCTGACCGCCTCCCCGATGGTGGCCACGCGTACCCGGCCGGGCAACTACCGGGTGAAGCTGGAATGCCGTTCGGGGGCGACCGCCACCACGACCCTCCAGGTCACCAAGCACTACCCGCCGACCTATCCGCCGACTCGTCCGCCGACCCACCGACCCAGCCACGGCCCGGCCACCGGTTTCGGCGGCGCGGCCGGCGGCGGACCCGGTGACCTGCTGGTCCCGGGCGGGCTGGCGTTGACGCTGGCGGGTGCGGTGGCCGGTGTCCTGGCGGCCCGCCGACCGCGTGACGGCCACGGTGGTGGGGGCCCGTCGTGACCGTCGACCGCCGCGACGCGCCACCGGACCGCCTGCTCGGACCGGACCGCCGCGACGCGCCACCGGACCGCCTGCTCGGACCGGACCACCTTCCCGGGCCGGGCCGGTTCGCCGCCGCCACCTATCTGGCGTCCCGCCCGGTGGTGGGCAGGTTCGGTCGCCCCCGCCGACTCGTCGATCCACCCGACTTCGCCCGGCCCGATCCGTCGGGAGCGGAACCGGCCCGGCAGTCCCGGCCCTGGTCGGACCTGGCCCGGCAGGCCCTTTCGGGGAGTGTCGCTTCCCGCCCTGGCCAGGCCGGCGGGGACACGACCCGTCCCGGTCGGCCGGGCACCGGTGCCGGCGGGGGTGCGGCCGGTGCCGGCTGGGCCGGCTGGAGCGTGGCCGCTGCCGGTTGGACTGGCGGGAGTGGGGCCGGAGGTGGCCCGGCCGGCGGGGGTGCGGCCGGAGGTGGCCGGGCTGGCGGGGGTGCGGCCGGTGCCGGCCGGGCGGCAGGCGAGGCCGCCGGAGCGGGCCGGCCGGACGGGCGGCGCCCCTGGTCGGTGCCGTTGGCGGTGGTGCTGGTGCTGGTCGGGATCTTCGCCACCGGCGCGGGCCTCGGCCGTACCGTCGGGCCGTTCGACTGGGTGGCCGCGACGCCGGAGGCCGAACCGGCAGCGGGTGAGTCGGTGGCCGGCGGGTTGTCCGCCAGCCGGCCGGTGGGTCTGGCGGTGCCCACGATCAAGGTCAACGCGCCGGTACGGCCGGTCGGGCAGGCCCCCGACGGCACGATCGCCGTGCCGCCGCTGGAGCGGCACAACGAGACCGGTTGGTACGACCGCGCACCGACCCCGGGCGAGGCCGGTCGGGCGATCATCGTCGGGCACGTGGACAGCAAGGACGGCCCGTCGGTCTTCTACGAGCTGGCCCGGCTCACCCCCGGTGACCGGATCGAGGTGACCCGGGCCGACGGGTCGGTGGCCGTCTTCGCGGTCGACTCGGTGGAGCACTTCGCCAAGGACAACCTGCCTGCCGACCGGGTCTACGGCGACTCCGGCCCGCCCGAACTGCGGTTGATCACCTGCGGCGGGCAGTGGCTCGGCGGACGGACCGGGTACCAGGACAACGTGATCGCCTTCGCCTCGCTTGTCGACTCCCGCAGCCGGTGACCCGGCTGCTGCACTCGCGGTGCCCGGTAGAAAGCCCGCCCCGGGGGCGTCGCGGCGGCGGGGGACCGAAAGCGACGCCGCACCGGGGCGGGCGGTCCGGGGGAGGTCAGGTCACCGCGGGTCGGATGGCGTCCCGCGCCCAGGCGAGAAACCGTTGGTCGAGCGTCGCCGGGTGGGGGCGTTGGCCGAGTTGGTGAAGCTGGTCGCCCGCGTGGGCCAGCATCGCGCCGAGATACATCACCAGGGCGTCCGGCTCACCCTCGTAGACGCGTAGTAGCGCCGCCTGGGCGGGCCCGCACGGCCAGTCCTTCCGGCACGCCGAGCAGCCCCAGAGTGGGCGCATCGGAGTGTGTCGGGTGCGGGTGATGTCGGGCAACGGCTGCCGTGAGCGCATCAGGTCGAGCGCCACCGCCCGCGCGTCGGCGTCGCTCAAGGGCGTGCAGAACACGAACCGTCGGACGACCTCGGGCGCGGGCAGGTAGCGCATGTCCCGGATAGCCAGCTGGGTCAGGTAGATCAGCGCGCCGACGATCTGCATCGACGCGTCGCCGGACCGGTACTCCGTGCACGGCCACGGCTCCGCGCACGCCGTGCAGTCCCACGTCGGTCGGGTCGGCACGTGTGAGGCGTCCGCGCCGTAAGTGATCGGGATCATCATCGCCAGCGCCCCCGGTTCGCCCGCCATGCCTGAGCCGGGGTCAGGTTCCCGGCGCTGCCCGGCCGCACGACCGGGTACACGGCGGTGCGCGTGTTCGCCCAGTCCGGGTGCGGGGTCGTGCGGTCGGTCGCCGGCTGGCGGGATCCTGCGGCGTGGCGCGGCCCGGGTCGCTGCCCGCGGTTCGTGCGCCGTCTGCGGAAAAGCATCGGGTACCCCTCTGTGTGGTCGCTTGTGGTCTGTGAGGGGGCCGCCTTCGAGCAAGGTGGGTGAACCGCGAGGCGGCCCCCGGGACGGCGCGGCCTGCCGGTCCCGACGGGCCGGGTCGGGATTCACCTTCCCGCCGGGAAGCTGCGCCGTCCTGTGACCACTATGGCTATCGGAGGGTAGGCGGCCACACCACGTTAGGTAAGATAGACAGACGTCGCAAACGTCGGGGAGGGTGCTTCGTGAACCACGTTCTGATTGAAGCCATGACGCAGTGCGGGGAGACCGCCGACAGCCTTGCGGCCCAGGTGGGGGTAGACCCGAAGTCTGTCCAGCGGTGGGTCAACCCTGGTGCCGTGCCGCATCCTCGGCACCGGTCGACCGCCGCGCGGGTGCTGGGCCGCGACGTTGGCGACCTTTGGCCGAGCACGGTGCGCCGCCGTGAGCCGGCATGGTTCCGGCGGTGGGCCGACATCGAACGCGCGGCGGTGTCCCTGCGGACATTCCAACTCGCCTGGGTGCCCGGCCTGTTGCAGACCGAGGCGTACGCGCGGGCGACCCTCGCCGGCGAGGCGCTGAGCGTCGCCGAGGTAGATGGCCTGGTCGAGGGTCGGACAGCGCGGCAATCGATCCTGCGCCGGGACCGGCCGCCGTTGCTGGTCGCGGTTATCGACGAGACTGTACTGCGGCGGACGCTCGGCGGTGACCGGGCGATGATGCGCGAGCAGTGCGCCTATCTGCTCGCCTGCGCCGAGCTGCCGTCGGTGCGCGTGCACGTCGTACCGAGCACCGTCGGCATCTATTCGGGGCACGGTGGGCCGATCACGCTCGCTGAATTGGGCGACGGGTCGGCCTGGGCGCACGTGGACAGTCAGGGGCGCGGCGAGATCGTCGACAGCGCGACGGACCTTGCTACGCTGAGTCGCAGATGGGAACTCATCCGGGGCGTGGCGATGTCCGTCGACCAGTCCCGTGACCTGCTCGAAGAGGTGGCAGCATCATGGACCTGACCCGCGCGCGGTGGCGCAAGAGCACGTACAGCGGCAACAACGGCGGCGACTGTGTCGAGGTCGCCGACAATGTGCCCGGCGTCGTCGGTGTTCGGGACTCGAAGGACCCGGCCGGCCCGGCGCTGACCTTCGGTCCGGCCGCGTGGCGGGCGTTCGTCGGCATGGCGGCGGCGCAGCGCTGAGCGGAAGGGCCCTTCACGCCTCGCGGATTCTGGCGATCCCCGCAACACCCTGAATCAGGGAGTTGCGGGGATCGTGGTTTTGCGGACTCCCGCAGCCGGTGACCCGGCTGTTGCCCACTGTCGGTGGTCTGCCCGCCGGGCCGCCACCAGACTGTGGTCAGCGGGGGCCGGGGACCTGCTGGACCACCTCGAACTCCAGCAGGTTCGCGCCGGTGGCGACCGGCCGGCGGGGCGGCTCACCCTCCCCGGCGCCGTGTGCGGCGCGGGACGGCCCGGCGGCCCAGTTCTGGTACGCCTCCTCGCTCTCCCACCTGGTGTAGACGAAGTAGCGGCTCTCGCCGCCGACCGGACGCAGCAACTCGAACCCGAGGAAACCGGGGGAGTTCTCCACCGCGGCGGCCCGGGCGGCGAAGCGCCGTTCCAGTTCCTCGCCGCCGCCGGGCGGTACGTCGAGCGCGTTGATCTTCACGATGGCCATGTTCTCCAGCCTAGGCGCTCACAACGACTCCACGGCGGGCACCAGGTCAGCGTCGACCACCACCGGGGCGTGGTCGGAGGGGCCCTTGCCCTTGCGTGCCTCCCGGTCGACGTACGCCGAACGCACCGCGTGGGCGAGCGGCGCGGAGGCGTACACCAGGTCGATCCGCATGCCCTTGTTCTGGTGGAACATCCCGGCCCGGTAGTCCCAGTAGGTGTACGGGTGCGGCCCCTTCATTGCCGTCGGCACCACGTCCCGCAGCCCCAGGTCCCGCAGGGCGGCCAGGGCGGCGCGTTCGGCCGGGGTGACGTGGGTGGAGGTGACGAAGAGCGCCGGATCCCAGACGTCGGCGTCGGTGGGGGCGACGTTGAAGTCGCCGCAGACGGCCAGCGTGGGCGCCCCGGTCAGCTCCTGCTCCAAGGCGTCGCGCAGGGCGGCGAACCAGGCCAGCTTGTACGCGTAGTGCGGGTCCTCGGGCGTCCGCCCGTTCGGCACGTACACCGACCAGACCCGCAACCCGGCGCAGGTGGCCGAGATGGCGCGGGCCTCGGGGGCGGGGAAGCCCGGCTCACCGGGGAACCCGACGGTCACGTCGCCCAACCCCACCCGGGACAGGATGGCCACGCCGTTCCACCGGCCGTCGCTGTGACTGGCCACCGTGTAGCCCAGCTCGCCCACCTCGGCGACCGGGAAGGCCCCGTCGGGGCACTTGGTCTCCTGCAGGCACACGACGTCGGGGCCGGTGGTGGCCAGCCAGTCGAGCAGCCGGGGCAGGCGGGCCTTCACGGAGTTCACGTTCCAGGTCGCCAGGCGCATGCCTCCAGCCTGCCCCATTCTCGGCCCCGGCCGGTGGATCAGCTGCCCGGGGTGTCACCCGGGCGGCTCTGCTCGGCCAGGAAGCGTTCCAGCTCGGCACCGAGCTCGTCGGCGGTGGGCAGCGGACCGTTCTCGGCGGCGAGCAGGTTCTTCTCGCCACGTCCTCGGGCGAACGCGTCGTACTGCTCCTCCAGGGCCTGGACCAGCGCGGCGGCGTCCTCGGTCTGGCCCACCTGCCGGTCGATCTCGACCCGGACCACCTCGGCGGCCGACCGCAGGTCCTCGGTGGGCAACAGCAGGCCGGTGCTGCGGGAGACCGAGGTGAGCAGCACCTCGGCAGCGGCCGGGTACTCGGTCTGGGCGACGTAGTGCGGCACGTGCGCGGCGAAGCCCAGCGCGTCCCGGCCGGCCTCGCCGAGCCGGAACTCCAGCAGGTGGCCGACGCTGCCGGGGACCTGCACCCGCTGCAACCACGGCTCGTGGCCGGCGATCAGGTCCCGCCGGGTGGCGTGCGCGGTCACCCCGGTCGGCCGGGTGTGCGGCACCGCCATCGGGATCGAGTTGAGTCCCACGGTCAGCCGGACGTCGAGGCGGGTGGCGAGCCCGGCCACGGCGGCGGCGAAGCGCTCCCACTGCAGGTCCGGCTCGGGGCCGGTGAGCAGGAAAAACGGGGTCTCGTCGTCGTCGTGCAGCAGGTGCAGGGCCAGCTGGGGCGCGTCGTAGGACTCCCAGTGGTCCTCGACGAAGGTCATCACCGGCCGGCGGGAGCGGTAGTCGAAGAGCTGGTCGACGTCGAAGGTGGCCACCGGGCGGGCCTCCAGCGAGGTGAGCAGCTGTTCCCGGGCCAGCCTGGTGGCGCTGCCGGCGTCGACGAAACCGGTCAGGGCCTGGATGAGCACCGGCTGACCGAGGTCGGGCAGCTCGTCGGCGAGTTCGTAGAGCTCGTGTGGGTCGAGCACCGGACGGGACCTCCCTGGGGCTGTGCGTACGGCGACCGCGCGGGCGGCCACCCGAACGGGGGAACGTACCCACCATCCTCGTGCATTCCTGAGCCGGCCGTGTCGCCGGCCGGCACCTGGAGATATGGAGCCTATCGTCCGACTTCTGCCGGGCGGACCCGCTCCGTGCCGGCGACACAGTGGACGGTTGGTGGTTGCCCCCACGGGGTACACATGACTGCGGGGTCGTCGACAGGAGGATATGAGATGTCAGCACTGATGCAGCGGATCAGCCGGTTCCTGAGTTCGCCGAAGGGTCAGCAGATGGTCGACCGGGGTCGCCGTGAGCTGGCCAAGCCCGGCAACCAGGACAAGCTGCGGCAGCTGGCCAGCCGGTTGTCCGGTCGGCGCCGCTGAGCCACTTGCGCCGCGGAGCCCGTCCGCGGCCGTCCGACCAGGTCCGTAAGCGTCCATCCGACCAGGGGAGCCATCCTTGACCGACTCGGTGCCTGTCGACGGAGAGTCCACCCTGCCGACGCCGTCGTCGGCCACCGGAGGCCCGGGGCCGTCCGGCCCCGTCCCGCCGGCCCCACGGTCACCGCAGGACCCACCGCCACCGGCGGCCCCGGCGGGCTCGCGCCCACCGGCGCAACCGGCCGGGGCCGCCGAGGACGCCCCGGAGGGGCCACCGGCCCGGCTCTGGGACCGGATGCGGGAGGATCCCCAGTACGCCCCGGAGCACCTGGCCCTGGAGGCGGTCCGCCGGCTCGGTCCCGAGGCCCGGCAGTGGGCCCGGAAGGTACGCGCCGAGCGGCCGGGGGCGACCCCGGAGGCCCTAGCCGAACTGGCGGTGAAGCGGTTCGTCAACCGGGCCCGGCTCTCCGGTGCCGTCTCCGGTGCCGCCGGCCTGCCCGGCGCGGTGATCGACGTCGGCGTGCTGGCCTGGACGCAGGCCCGCATGGTGCTGCACATCGCGGCGGCCTACGGGGTCGACCCGGAGCACACCGACCGCGCCACCGACCTGCTGGTCCTGCAGAAGGTGCACAAGGCCGCCGCGAGCGCCCGGTTGGCCCTCGGGGTGGCCGCCGGCCGGGAACGCGCCGGTGCGCTGTTCGGCACCGGGTCGCAGACCCCGCTGGGGCGGGTGATGCTGCGGTTGGGGGTCAAGCTGGCGCAGATGGCCGGGGTACGTGCCGCGAAGCGGGTCTTCGCCAAGATGGTGCCCGGCGCGGCGATCGTCCTCGGCACCTGGGCGAACTCGTCGGCCACCAAGAGCCTCGCCGATCGGTCCCGGGCGCTCTACCGGGACGCCGCGGCCGGCGACCCGCAGGCCCGCCCGGACTGATCCGCCCGGACTGATCCGCCCGGCGCGGTCAGTCGGCGAGCCGGGCGGCCCGCCAGGTCACCTCGGCCAGCCGGTTCTGCCCGGCCACGCTGGGGTGGAACCAGTCCAGCCGGTTGACCATGTCTGGAGTGAATCGGACCCGGTGCGCGGCACCGCCGTCGTACCGGCAGCGGGAACCGTACGCCCGGCAGGCGGCGGAGAGTTGGTCGTTGTACGCGTCGATCCGCTTGCCGAACCTCGCCCGGCGGTTCTTGGCGGCCTGCTCCGTCGAGGTCGGGTCGGCCAGCAGGGCGGGACAGATGCCGGTGCGCCAGGCCCGTACCGCGCGACTGTCGGTGTGCCCGATCTCCCAGAGCCGGTTCAGGTCCGGGATGCTGACCACCAGCACCCGGGCCTTGGGCCGCCCCTTGCGCAGCGTCCGCAGGCCCTGGTCCACCTGCTCGCGGAAGGTCGCCACCGGGGTCATCTGGTCGATGTCCTGTCGGCAGGCGTCGTTGGCGCCGATCAGTACCGTGACGTAGTCGGCCTTGGCGCGTACGGCCGCGTCGGCCTGCTTGGCCAGGGCGGCGGCCCGCGCGCCCGACTCGGCGTGGTTGGTCGCCCGGCCGCGGATCTTCGGATCCTGGTCGACCAACCGGCGGTAGAGACTGTCGACCCGGACGCCGTCCCCGGTCGACCAGGAGTTGCGTTCGCACGCGGTGAGCACCAGGCAGGAGGCGAAGCCGGTGGTGACCGAGTCGCCGAGGGCGGCGATGGAGCCGGGGCCGCCGCTGCCCGGCGGGTCGTCCGACGGGCGGGGAGCGGCGGTGCCGTCGCCCTCGCAGGCGAGCGCGGCCAGCGCCAACAGGCAGACGACGGCGGTGGCCCAACGTCGAGGCATGGCTTCCCCGGCTGGCATGGCTTCCCCGTCCGGCATCGAGAGCTACGGGCAGGTAACCCTATGTGTCCGACCGGGGTGGCAGGGTGGTCGATGTCGGGTATCCGGCACTTTCTGGCGGAAAGGTCAGCGGTCTGCTACCCGCCAGGGGGCGGGCTGGCCGTGCAACCACCAGTGCAGCCAACGGGTGATCCGGGGCAGCACCAGGTAGGTCATCAGCGGCGTCAGGCAGAGGGTGATCAGCAGGGTCCGGGCGGCCAGCGCGGCGTCCGGAAGCAACCAACCGACCAGCAGGTTGGCGGCCAGACTCAGCGGAAAGAACGCCAGCCAGATCGTCACCGCCTGTTTCCACCGGGGCGGGGACGGGATCGGCCCGGCGGCCAGGCCCGGCTCGTGCACGACCTGCTCCAGCGGCGGGTCGAACCAACCCTCGATCCCGGTCCGCCGCTCGACCCGGGTGTGCTCGACCATGCCCTGCGCGGAGGTCAGCCACCAGTTCCGCTGCGGCGATTCCTCCCAGTGCCGCAGCGTGTCGGCGTCGGCGAAGCGGTAGAGCATGTGCCACTGGGCCGAACCGGGCGCGTTGCGGACCCACCCCGCGCCGAGGAAACCGGGGAAGGCCTCCGCCAGCGCCGTGCCGGCCCGCATCCACGCCACCATCTCACTGGTACGACGAGGATCGGCGCGTCGGGTGATGGCGACGGTCACCGGTACCAGGTGGGTCATGGCATCATCTTCGTCGCCACCTGCCCGGACCACCACGGCGACGCGGTGTGATCCTTGCCCGCCGTGCGTCGCCGGGCGTTGGTTAACGGCGACGATCCGGGGTAGCTCGACAGGATGACGCGATCACAGCCCCGGCGTGCCCGAGGCACCGTCGGTCACGCCAACAGTGCGCTCAACCTCCGGTTCGCCCTGGCCAGCTTCGGTCTGGTCAGCATGACCGTCTTCGCCGTCCTCGCCTTCACCGCCGGGGTGGCGTGGCTCGGCGTGGCCTGCGCGGTCCTCGCCGTGGTGGCCGTGCTCGACCTGGTCGTCATCCAACGCCGCCGGATCGCCCGCCGCCGCGAGGAACCCGGCACACGCCACTCACTCTTCGAGTGACAGGAGTACGAGATGTCCATCGCCACCGTCAACCCCGCCACCGGTGAGGTGCTCAAGACGTACGACCCGATGTCGGACGAGCAGGTCGACGCGGCCATCGACCGGGCCGACCTGGCCTTCCGGCAGCTGCGCGGCACCTCGATCGCCCAGCGGGGCGACTGGTTGCGCGCCGCCGCCGACCGGCTGGAGGCCGACCGCGACGAGATCGCCCGACTGATGACCACCGAGATGGGCAAGACGTACGCCGCGGCGAAGGCCGAGGTGACCAAGTGCGCCGCGGCCTGCCGGTTCTACGCGGCCAACGCCGCCCGGATGCTCGCCGACGAGCCCGCCGACGCCCGCGCCGTGGGCGCCACCCGGGCCTTCGTCCGGTACCAGCCGATCGGGCCGGTGCTGGCGGTGATGCCGTGGAACTTCCCCCTCTGGCAGGTCATGCGGTTCGCCGCACCGGCCCTGATGGCCGGCAACACCGGCCTGCTCAAGCACGCCTCGAACGTGCCGCAGACCGCCCTGCTGATGGAGGACCTGTTCCGGCGGGCCGGGTTCCCCGAGGGGGCGTTCGGCACCCTGCTGGTCGGCTCGGACGCCGTGGACCGGATCCTGAGCGACCCCCGCGTACGGGCCGCGACGCTTACCGGCAGCGAGGCCGCCGGGCGGTCCATCGGCGCGATCGCCGGTCGGGAGTTGAAGAAGACCGTGCTGGAACTCGGCGGCAGCGACCCCTTCGTGGTGATGCCCTCGGCCGACGTACGGCGGGCCGCCGAGGTCGCCACCACGGCCCGCTGCCAGAACAACGGGCAGTCCTGCATCGCCGCCAAGCGGTTCATCGTGCACACCGACGTCTTCGACGACTTCGCCCGGGCGTTCGCCGAGCGGATGTCCGCGCTGCGCCTCGGCGATCCGATGGACGAGCGCACCGACGTCGGTCCGCTGGCCAGCGAGCGGGGCCGCGACGAGATCCACGCCCAGGTACGCGACGCGGTCGAGCACGGGGCCACCGTGCTCTGCGGTGGCGAGGTCCCCTCCGGCGCCGGGTGGTTCTACCCGCCGACGGTGGTGACCGACCTGACCCCACAGATGCGGATGTGGGCCGAGGAGGTGTTCGGCCCGGTCGCCGGCCTCTACCGGGTGTCGTCGTACGACGAGGCGATCGAGGTGGCCAACGGCACCAGCTTCGGCCTGGGCTCGAACGCCTGGACCACCGACCCGTCCGAGCAGGAGCGCTTCGCCACCGACCTGGACGCCGGCAACGTCTTCGTCAACGGGATGACCACGTCCTTCCCGGAGCTGCCGTTCGGCGGGGTGAAGAACTCCGGGTACGGCCGCGAGCTGTCCGCCCTGGGCATGCGGGAGTTCTGCAACACCAAGACCGTCTGGGTGGGCGACGGCTCGGCGGTGGCCGGCGCCGGCTCGCACGCCGAGTAACCCACCCCGCACCCGCCGCGCACCGGTGCCGCCCGCCGCGCCGCACCTGTAAGGAAGGGCCCCTTCCTATACAGAAAGCGTTAACAGGGGGCCCTTCCTTACAGGTATGGGTGGGGGGTGGGGTGGGTAGGAGTGGCGGCCATGACGGTGTTCGGCTTTCACGCGTCCCACGAGCAGATCCACCCGCGCGCCCTGCTGGAGGCGGTGATCCACGCCGAGCGGGCCGGTTTCGACGCCGCCATGTCGTCGGACCACTTCGCACCCTGGAGCGAACGCCAGGGCCAGTCCGGGTTCGCCTGGTCCTGGCTGGGCTCCGCCCTGCAGGCCACCAACCTGTCCTTCGGCGTGGTCAACGCGCCGGGGCAGCGCTACCACCCGGCGATCATCGCCCAGGCGATCGGCACCCTCGGCGCGATGTACCCGGGCCGGTTCTGGGCCGCCCTGGGCAGCGGCGAGAACGCCAACGAGCACATCACCGGCGAGGTGTGGCCCCGCAAGGAGCTGCGCAACGCCCGGCTGCGCGAGTGCGTCGAGGTGATCCGGGCGCTGCTGGCCGGCGAGGAGGTCAGCCACGACGGGCTGGTCCGGGTCGACCGGGCGAAGCTGTGGACCCGGCCGGAGCAGCCGCCGGCGCTGATCGGCGCGGCCACCAGCGTGGCCACCGCCCGCTGGTGTGCCGAGTGGGCCGACGGGCTGATCACCGTCAACGCCCCGGTGGCGCACCTGCGGCAGATGATCGACGCGTACCGGGACGCCGGTGGGCGGGGCCCGCTGCACCTGCAGGTGCACCTGAGCTGGTCACCGGACGAGCGGGAGGCCTTCGAGCTGGCGTACGACCAGTGGCGCAGCAACGTCTTCGCCCCGCCGGTCTGCTGGGACCTGGCCACCCCGGAGCACTTCGACGTGGTGTCGCAGGAGATCTCCCGGGAGAAGCTCGCCGAGGTGGTCCACATCTCCGCCGACCTGGGCCGGCACGTGGGCTGGTTGGAGGAGTACGTGGCGTTGGGCTTCGACCAGATCGCGCTGCACCACGTCGGGCAGGAGCAGCGGGCCTTCATCGACACCTTCGGGGCGGAGGTGCTGCCGAAACTGCGCACCGCGGGGTGAGGGTCGCCGCCTAGGCTCATACCTCATGGAGGCCCTCTTCGAGGTCGTGGTCCTGCTGGCGGTGGCCGCCCTCGGCGCGGCCCTGGCCCGCCGGTTCGGTCTGCTCGCCCCGATCGTGCTGGTGGTGATCGGCCTCGCGCTGTCCTTCGTGCCGGGCTTCCCGCACCTGCGGATCGAGCCGGACTTCGTCCTGGTCGGGGTGCTGCCACCGCTGCTCTACGTGGCGGCGCTGGAGACCTCGGTACCGGCGTTCCGGCTCAACCTGCGGCCGATCCTGCTGCTCGCGGTCGGGTTGGTGATCTTCACGGCGTTCGCGGTCGGTCTGGTGGTGCACCTGCTGTTGCCGGCGGTGCCGTTCGCGATCTGCCTGGCCCTCGGCGCGGTGGTCGCCCCGCCGGACGCGGTCGCGGCCAGCGCGGTGGCCCGGCGGATCGGGCTGCCGCGGCGGGTGGTGACCATCCTGGAGGGGGAGAGTCTGGTCAACGACGCCACCGCGCTGGTGCTGCTGCGGGTGGCCTCGATGGCGGCGATCGGCTCGGCGGTGAGCGTCGGCGAGGTGGCGCTCGAGGTGGTCCGGGCGGCCGGTGGCGGCGTCCTGGTCGGGGTGGTCGGCGTGGTCCTCTTCAGCTTCCTGCACGGGCGGATCAGCGATCCGCTGCTGGACAACGCGCTGTCGCTGCTGATCCCGTTCGCGGTCCTGCTGGCCGCCGAGACGATCGGCGCCTCCGGGGTGGTCGCCGTGGTGGTGACCGGCCTGGGCATCGGGCACAAGCTGCCGGTGCTGCTCTCGGCGGCCTCCCGGTTGCAGGTAGGCGCGTTCTGGCGGCTGGTCCGGTTCGTGTTGGAGGGCCTGGTCTTCCTGCTGGTCGGCCTGCAGCTGCGGGACCTCGTCCTCGGCCTCGGTGAGCCGTTGGGCACCCTGGTCGGGACCACCCTGGCGGTGCTGGCCACGGTCTTCCTGGCCCGTTACGTCTGGGTCTTCCCGGCGACCTACCTGGCCCGGCTGGTGCCGAAGGTGCGCCGGCGGGACCCGGCACCGCCGGTGCGGATCCCGATGGTGGTCGGCTGGGCCGGGATGCGGGGGGTGGTCACCCTGGCCGCCGCGCTCGCCCTGCCACTGACCCTGGACGAGGGGGAGTCGTACCCCCGACGGCTGTTCATCTGGTTGGCCTTCGCGGTGATCGTGGTGTCGCTGGTCGCCCAGGGTGCGACCCTGCCGGCGGTGGCCCGGCGACTGCGGCTGCCCCCCGACGACCCGGTGCAGGACGCCCTGGCCGCCGCCGGGGTCCAGCAGCAGGCCAGCCGGGCGGCCCAGGAGCGGCTGGACGAGTTGGCCGGCAGCGCCCCCGACTCGGTGGTGGAGCGGTTGCGCTGGCTGTCGGAGTTCCGGGCCAACCTGGCCTGGGAGCAGTTGGGTGGTGGCGCCCAGGAGACCCCGTCACAGGCGTACGGTCGACTACGACAGGAGATGATCGACGCGGAGCGGGAGGTCTTCCGGACCGCCCGCGACTCCGGTCGGATCCCCGAGGAGGTGCTCGTGCGGGCCTACCGTGACCTGGACCTGGAGGAGTCGTTGTTGCGGCGGGACGACCAGTGAGCTGTCGGCACCTGACCGAGGCGGGCACCGCCGAGCCGGAGACCACCGAGGTCTGCCCGGAGTGCGTGGCCATCGGCAACGACCACTGGGTGCACCTGCGCTCCTGCCTCACCTGCGGGCACGTGGGGTGCTGCGACTCGTCGCCGTACCGGCACGCCCGGGCCCACTTCGAGCAGTCGGGTCACCCGGTGATGCGCTCGGTGCAGCCCGGCGAGGCGTGGCGCTGGTGCTTCGTGGACCAGGAGATCGGCTGACCTCACCGTCGGGCGGCCATTCATACATCGGCAAGGTTTCATGTCCGGTCGGGGGCGGGTAGCCAGGGGCACACCCCACCCGTCGGAGGTCCCCGATGCCGCAGACCGCAGCCGATCGATTTCCCACCCGCCACCTGCCCGGTGTCACCGTCCGGGAGCTGCCACCACCGCCGGGCTCGGCCTGGCCGATCATCGGCCCGGGGGTGATCGCCGCCGGGGTGGGGCTGGCCTCCGGTGAGTTCGTCCTCTACCCGTACATCGCCTCGCAGGTGGGGCTGGTCTTCCTCTGGGCGGCGGCGGTCGGCATCGTCACCCAGTGGTTCCTCAACATGGAGATCGAGCGGTACACCCTGGCCACCGGGGAGACCGCGCTTACCGGCTTCTCCCGGTTCTGGCGGCACTGGGGACTGGTCTTCGCCGTGATGGTCTACTTCGCCAACCTCTGGCCCGGCTGGGCGTCCAGCTCGGCGACGATGGTGACCTACCTGGTCGGCGGGGACGTCACCTGGATCTCGATCGGCATGCTGCTGGTCATCGGCGCTACCCTCACCCTCGCCCCGGTGGTCTACCAGGCGTTGGAACGGGTCGAGTTCGTCAAGGTCGGCCTGGTGGTGCTCTTCATCGGCGTGGCGGTGGTCTTCGCCATCTCCGCCGACACCTGGGGTGAGCTGCCGCGGACGGTCACCGCACCGGACTTCCCGACGGAGCTGGGCTTCGCCCTGATGCTCTCCGCGCTGGTCTTCGCCGGCGCCGGCGGCGGGCAGAACCTGGTGCAGTCCAACTGGATCCGGGACAAGGGCTACGGCATGGGCGCGTACGTGCCCCGACTGGTCAGCCCGGTCACCGGGCGGGAGGAGGCGGCCGGTGGCGCGGCCGGCTTCGTCTTCGAGCCGACCGAGGAGAACCTGCGCCGGTGGCGGCGCTGGTGGCGGCTGGCCAACCGGGAACAGCTGGTCACCTTCGTGCTGATCTCGTTCGTGACCATCACCCTGATGTCGATGCTCGCCTACTCGACCGTCTACGGGGTGCCCGGCCTGGCCAACAGCGTGTCGTTCCTGGAGGTCGAGGGCAACCGCCTCAAGGAACTGGTCGGACCGTGGTTCGGCACCCTGTTCTGGCTGATCGGCGCGCTCTCGCTGTTCGCCGCCGCGCTCGGCATCGTCGACTACACCAGCCGGCTCGCCGCCGACGTGCTCAAGACCTCGTACCTGCGGGGACGCTCGGAGAGCCGGATCTACTTCGCCCTGGTCTGGGGCCTGGTCGTGATCGGCTGCCTGATCCTGCTCGCCGGCCTGAGCCAGCCCCTGCCGCTGCTGGTGATCTCCGCCTGCGTCGGTGGGCTGATGATGTTCGTCTACTCGATCCTGCTGCTGGTGCTCAACCGACGGGTGCTGCCCGAGCAGATCCGTCCGCGCCGCTACCGGGTGGCCGCGCTGATCTGGGCGGTGCTGCTCTTCGGCGTCTTCTCCGTGCTGACCATCTGGCAGCAGGGCGGCGAGCTGCTGCGGTGGCTGGGCCGCTGAGGCCCGGGGCGCACGCGCCGGTGCCGCCGCCCGACGAGTTGCGGGAGGCGGCACCGGCCGTGCTCGGTGGTGCCGGTGGGAGGTCAGGAACAGGCCTTGCCGTTCAGGGTGATCAGACCCGGTGCGGGGTTGGCGCCGCCGCCGGTGGTGGCGTTGAACCCGAACGTCACCGTGCCGCCGGGGGCGATCCGGGCGTTGTACGACTCGTTCTTCGCGCTCAGCGTGGCCCCGCTCTGGCTCGCCCTGGCCAGCCAGGCCTCGCGCAGCTTCTGGTCACCGGTGAAGGCGAACCGGGCGGTCCAGCCGTCGACCGTGCTGGTGCCGGTGTTGCGGATGGTCACCTGGCTGGTGAAGCCGCCACCGCCGGCCCAGGTGCCGTAGTTGACGTACTCGGCGGTGCAGGTGGAGCGGGCCGGCGCCGGGGCGTCGTCCTGGTCGGCGAGGAAGGAGGCGATCCAGGCCAGCGCCGAGTTCCAGTTGATCGCCACCTCGTTCGTGGAGTACGAGGCGATGTCGTCGACGTAGCAGAACATCGGCTCGCAGCCGGGCAGCAGCGCGGCGACGAACGGGTCCTGCAGGGCGGCGTTGGCGCCACCGGCGAGCGAACCGGCGGGCGGGTTCGGCAGGGACGGGTCGGACTGGTTGCCGAACATCCGGCTGTGCTGGTTCTTGGCGTGGTGCTCGCCCCAGCCGGTGACGTAGGAGATGTTGAGCGCGTTGCGGCCGAGGAGGTAGTCCATCGCCTGCACCGCGCCGTCGCGGTACTTCGCGTCACCGGTCAGGTCGAAGGCGGTGGCCAGCACCACCGCGTTGTTGATGATGTTGCCGTTGGCGCCCCAGAAGTAGCTGTTCGCATCGCCCGGCATCGGCAGCCCGTACGCCTGGTCGGCGATCTCGGCCAGGTACTCGTCGGCGGCCCCGGTGACCGAGGCGCGGATCCGGGTGCGCTCGGCGGCCGGCAGGCCACTGGGCACGGTGGCCAGGTCGAGCCGGCCGAGGGCCGCGACGCCCTGCCAGCTGAAGCCGCGCGCGTCGAAGACGTCTGCGGTGTGGTGCGGCGAGGCGGTCAGGTCGGTCAGGTACTTCTGCTCGCCGGTGGTGAGGTACAGCTCGGCCGCCGCCCAGTAGAACTCGTCGGTGACGACGCTGTCGTCGTACGCGCCGCCGCCGGTGGAGTCGGCGGGGCTGGCGTACCGGGCGGGGTTGGCCTTGGCCGCCGCGTAGGCGGTCCTGGCCGCGGTGCCGCAGCGGGTGGCGAACGCCGCGTCGTAGGGGGCGAAGAGCCGGGCGCACTGAGCGGCGGTGGCGGCCATGTTCAGCGTGGCCGCGGTCGACGGCGGGTGCAGCTCCCGGGGCTCCGGATCGTCGGCCGGGTCCAGCGGCAGGCCGGTCCAGTTCCGGTCGTGGATCTTGTGGTGCACCATCCCGGCCAGCGGCTTGCCGGTGGGCACCTGCATGCGCAGCAGGAACTCCAGCTCCCAGCGGGCCTCGTCGAGGATGTCCGGCGTGCCGTTGCCCCGCTCGGGCACCCGCAGGGTGTTGTCGCCGAGCGCCGCCCCGCCGTCGGCGGTGGCCGCGGTCTTGGTGCGCTCGAAGGTGTTCAGCAGCTGGTACGTGGCCAGGCCGCCGTTGACCACGTACTTGCCGTGGTCGCCGGCGTCGTACCAGCCACCCCGCACGTCCAGCCGGTAGTCGCAGACCCCGGCCTGGCAGGGCACGTCGACGTCACCCTGGTTGGGGGCGACGCCCAGGTGCCCGGCGGGCCGGGCGTACTCCTCGCCGATCAGGTCGCCGTCGATCTCGATGCCGCTGCGCTGGGCGTAGAAGAACTGCAACGAGTCGGAGCGCAGCTGGTCGTAGACGGTGCCGGAGATGTCGAACGGGTGGCTGGTCTCGCCGTCGGCGACCAGTGTCAGCCCGGTCCCGGCGGTGCGGTAGGCGGAGAAGTCGACGCTGTGCACGTTCTGCCCGGAGGCCTCGTCGACCCCGCGCGGAGTGCTCCGGCCGCTGGCCAGCACCGCGCCGGTCGCGGAGGTGAGCCGCCAGGGCAGCGCCTCGGTGGCCGCGGTGACGATGGTGGCGTTCTTCGGGCCGCCCGGCAGGTAGCCGACCTGGTTGACCCGGACCCGGGGGCCGGTGTCCGGCTCGTACGGCTCGGGCGCCTCGCCGCCGCGCAGCGAGACGTTGTCCAGGCAGAAGGTCTGCGCCGCGGCGCTGCCGCCGATCTGGAAGATCAGTTGGGCGGAGGGGTTGCCCTCCGGGACGGTGAAGGTCTGTTCGACCCGCTCGCCGGAGCTGCCGGCGGTGGCGTCCACCGTGGCGTACGAGGTGTACGGCGGCCCACCGAGCTGCAGCACCGCCTTGATGGCGGTGCCCGGGTCGGCGGTGGCGTCGAAGCCGAGGGTGTACTCGGCGCCGGCGATCAGCGGGATGCCCTCCTGGCCGATTCCGGCGTCCCAGGGGTTGGCCAGGCCACCGGGTACCGTGGTGCAGAGTTTCCCGTCGGTCACCTGCAGCGCGCCGGTGCCGAAGGAGAACCAGGGGCTGACCCCTTCGCCGAAGTCGCCGTTGCGGACCTGTTCGGGGGCGTCCGGTGGGACTTCGGCGCCGGCCACGCCGGCGGTGGTGCCGGTGAGGGCCAGTGTGCTCGCGGCGGCCAGCAGCGCGAGCCGGCCGCTGCGGCGTCTCAATGACGTCACGTGGGTTCCTTCCGGGGGTGGCAAGGTGGGGGAGATCGCCTGGGAGCGCTCCCAGGCGATGGATCGATATTTCCAGCAGGTGACGGGCGTGTCAATTGACGCAGCTTGATTTCTTCCCCGACCTGCCCGAACCGGTCCGTCGGTCAGTGAGATTCGCCGCGCCACGCCGGGTCGTCGTGATCTCCTAGAGACAACTACGCCCTTCGCCTGGCAGGCTTCCTCCCATGACCCTGAAGCTGCGTTCCGTGGGGGCGAGCGACCGTGGGCTGATCCGCAGCGGAAACCAGGACGCCCACCACGCCGGATCCTGGCTCGTCGCCGTCGCCGACGGCATGGGCGGGATGGCCGCCGGTGATCTCGCCAGCACCATCGCCATCGAGGCGGTCGGGCCGTTGGACCTGGAGACACCCGAGGACGCGCTGGTGGCCGCCCTGCAGAGCGGCATCGACCTGGCGACCCGGCGAATCCGGCAGGCGGTCGACGAGGACTCCGACCGGCGGGGCATGGGCACCACCCTGACCGCCCTGCTCTTCGCCCGTACCGGCAGCTGCCTCGCGCTGGCGCACATCGGCGACTCGCGGGCGTACCTGTTCCGGGAGGGGGTGCTCAAGCAGATCACCCGCGACGACACCTTCGTGCAGATGCTCGTCGAGCAGGGTGTGATCACCGCCGACCAGGCCAGCAGTCACCCCCGTCGGGCCGTGGTGACCCAGGCGTTGCAGGGCGACGAGGTCTCGCCCACCTACGCGACCATGGTGCCCTGGGCCGGTGACCGCTGGCTGCTGTGCAGCGACGGTCTGTCCAACGTGGTGCGCCCGGACACCCTGGCCGAGGTGCTGGCCGGGCATCCCGACCGCACCGAGTGCGCCGGGACGCTTATCGACCTGGCCCTGCGGGCCGGTGGGCCAGACAACGTCACCGTCGTCGTGGCCGACGTGGTCGACGAGGCGTGAGCCGGGTCAGCGGCGTACCTGCACGGCGGTGCTGGCCACCGCGGAGTCGACCGCGCTGAGCAGTGACTGCAGCACCATCGGCAGGTGCTGCCGACCCGCGTCGATCCGGTCGGACACCGACCGGTCCACCAGCGTCAGCACCTTGACCAGGTTGCCGGCCCGGGTCAACGCGGCCAGCGTCGCGGTGGTGGTGTCCAACGGGCGGTGGTCCTGCTGGAGGCTGGCCGCCAGTCGTACCCGGGGGGCGGCCACCTGGTTGGGGTTGACCCCGGGCCAGCGTACGGACATCCGCAGGCTCAGACCCCGGCTCTCCTCCCGGCGTACCCACCCGCCACTGACCAACCGGGTGCCCACCCGTTCCCGAATCTGCATCTCGTCGCGGATGAATGCCAACCAGAGTCGGGTCGAGTGTCCGCTGCCCCGCCGGAGAATCTCGCCGAGCACGAGGTCGGTCAGCGGTTCCTGACGGGGTTGGTTGTCCAGGGCGACCACCGCGGCGTTCTCGATGGACAGTCGCCCGTCGAGAATGAGTTCGGCGAGGGCCGCGCCGGCCAGCGCGGTGTCGAGAACTTTCGCCGCCGCCAGGGGCTTGCCGGTGAAGTCGTCGTGCCCGATAAGGAAGAGTTCATCGGCCAGGCGCATTACGGACGGGCCGTAATTGGCATTGGTCATCCTCAGCCTTCCGAGGGAATGGGCATACGGGTGCAGCAGCCGACATCGGATGGTACGGCAAGATCACTGAAGGTTCAACCATGTTGATCCAAAGTGACGAAACGAGTAGGGAATGACCGAGTTGTCCTAGCTTCCGGATGGTCCGGACGGAATGAACCACAGTGGACGAACATCTTGTGAGGGGCTGGAAACAGCCCTACTCTTCGATGGTTCCAGTCCGTGGATCATCCCTGCCCCCATCTTTGGAGCCAATCCATGTCTGCCGACGAGTTCCCCTTGGACAGCGGCCTGCGTCGCGGCCGGTTGGGAACAGCACACCTCGTCTTCTTCACCGTCGCGGCATCCGCGCCACTGACCGTTCTCGGTGGTGGGGTCACCACCATGTACGCCGTCAGTGGAAACGTCGGTGCGGCCCTTTCCTACCTTCTGCTCGCCGTCGTCCTGGGGCTTTTCGCGGTCGGTTACGCGGCGATGAGCAAGTACGTCGCCAACGCCGGCGCCTTCTACGCGTACATCGCCAACGGAATCGGGCGCTCCGCCGGAGTGGCCGGCTCGTTCATCGCCCTGGCCGCCTACAACGCCATTCAGATCGGGCTCTACGGACTCTTCGGGGCGATCTTCGGCGACTTCATGGCGACGAAGTTCTCCGTCGAGTTGGACTGGTGGGTCTGGGCCCTCGTCTCCTGGGCGGTGGTCGGCGTGCTGGGCCTGCTGCAGGTCGACCTGAACGCCACCGTGCTGGCGATCCTGCTGGTGCTGGAGTGCGTCGCGGTCGTCATCTTCGACGTGGTCGCCCTGGGCAACCCGGCCGGCGGCAGCATCACCCTGGACGGGCTGGCACCCGGCAACCTCTTCGCCGCGGGACTCGGCGCCGTGCTGGCACTGGGCATCGCCTCGTTCACCGGCTTCGAGTCCGGCGCGATCTACAGCGAGGAGGTGAAGGACCCGCGGACCACGGTGGCCCGGGCCACCTACATCACCGTCGCCTTCACCGGCCTCTTCTACGCCTTCTCGGCCTGGGCGCTTACCGTCTCCACCGGGCCGCAGAACGCCCAGGCCGCCTCCGCCGAGGCGGGACCGGGAGTGATCTTCGGTGCGCTGGCCGAGCACGCCGGCACGACGGTCGCCGACATCGCCAACGTCCTGTTCATCACCTCGGTACTGGCCGCGCTGCTGTCGTTCCACAACGGCGTGGCGCGGTACCTGTTCGCGTTGGGCCGGGAGCGGGTGCTGCCGGCCTTCCTGGGGCGCGCCGGCCGGCGTACCGGCGCGCCGGTCAGCGGTTCGCTCACCCAGAGCGTGCTGGCCGTGGTGGTGGTGTTGGCCTTCGCCTGGGCCGGACGGGACCCGATCATCGACCTGTTCACCTGGTTCAGTGGGGTGTCCGCGGTCGGCGTGGTGCTGCTGATGACGCTGACCTCCGCCGCGGTGGTCGGCTACTTCCGTAGTCGGCGTTCCGGCCCGGAGACCGCCTGGCAGCGGGTCGTCGCACCGGTGGCGGCCACCGTTTCGCTGCTGCTGATCCTGGTCGTCCTGGTGGTGAACTTCGACGCGTTGCTCACCCCGGACACGCCGCCCGCGCTGCGCTGGCTGCTGCCGGCAATCGTGCTGCTGGCCGCCGCCGTCGGGCTGGCCTGGGGGGCCGTGCTGCGGGCCAACCACCCCGAGGTGTACGCCGGAATCGGTCGTGGCGCGATCGAGGAGGGGCTGCCCGAGCCCAGCCTGCACCCGACCCCCGCGCCGGCGCACCCGTACCCCGCCCGGCGGTGAGCCCGTGCGGGCCGGCCCGACAGCCGGCCCGCACGGCCCCGCGTCCGTCCCCCTGGTGTTTGGAGCAAGACGACGATGTCCCGTTCAGTTGCTGCCGTCCGGCCGGCCACCTCGGTCGCCGACGTCGAACAGGCCACCCGGATCTTGGCGGAGGCCTTCCTGCCGGACCCGGTCAGCCGGTGGATCTTCCCCGACGACGCCGCCCGTGCGCGGCTGCATCCGGCCTTCTTCCGGCCCTTCGCCGAACTGGCGCTCGCCGACGGTGAGCTGCACCTGACCGACGACGGCAGCGGGGTCGCCCTCTGGCTGCCGTTCGAGGGTCACCCCACCCCGTCCGGTGGACCAGCCGGCGCTGGTCCGGCGGACGGGGGCGCACCGGGCGACGGTGAGTCCGGCGACGACGAGTTGTCCGCCGTGCTGGCGGCGGCGATCGGCCCGGAGCACGCCAAGCGGTTCGCGGTGCTGGACGCCCTGATGGCCGCCGACCATCCGACCCGGCCGCACAGCTACCTGCCGTTCATCGGGGTGCGCCCGGACCGTCAGGGTGCCGGCGCCGGCGCGGCACTGCTGGAGCACCAGCTCGCCCAGCTCGACGCGACCGGCACCGCCGCCTACCTGGAGGCGAGCACCCTGCGCAGCACGAACCTCTACCACCGGTACGGCTTCCGCCGGACCGCCACCACCCTGGACGTGCCGCAGGGGCCGACCCTCTACCCCATGTGGCGAGACCCGACCTGACGAGACACGACGGTGGGCCGACTGGTCGTGGGACACGACGGTGGGCCGGGTCTCCGTTGACCCGGCCCACCGTCGAACCTGTGTCAGTAGGTGCCGTCGAGCTGCCCACGCAGCTTGGTAAGCGCCCGGGCCAGCAGCCGGGACACGTGCATCTGCGAGACGCCGATCTGGCCGGCGATCTGCGACTGGGTGAGGTTGCCGTAAAAGCGCAGGGTGAGGATCTTCTGCTCGCGCTCGTCGAGGGTGGCCAGCGCCGGGCCGAGGGCGACCCGCAGCTCGGCCAGCTCGAACTCGCCGTCCTCGCCGCCGAGCATGTCGCCCAGCTCGGTCGCCCGGTCACCGTCACCGGTCGGGGTGGAGAGCGACACCGCGTTGTAGGCGCGGGCACCCTCCAGGCCTTCCAGGACCTCTTCCTCGGTGAGCTTGAGGTGGGCGGCGATGTCGGCGACCGTCGGCGAGCGGCCCAGGGTCTGCAGCAGCTGGCTGTTGGCGTCGGAGATCGCCAGGCGCAGCTCCTGCAGGCGGCGGGGGACCCGGATGTCCCAGGTGCGGTCCCGGAAGTGCCGCTTGAGCTCGCCGATGATGGTGGGGATCGCGTAGCCGGCGAAGTCGACACCACGGGTGGGGTCGAACTTGTCGATGGCCTTGATCAGCCCCACGGCGGCGGTCTGGGCCAGGTCGTCGGTCGGCTCGCCACGCCCGCTGTAGCGGTGGGCGAGGTGGTTTGCCAGCGGCAGCCAGGCCTCGATGGCCCGGTCCCGCAGGGACGTCCGGGACGGGTGGCCCGCCGGCAGCGCGGCCATGGCGTTCAGCAGGTCGCTGGCGCTGTCGGTGAGCGACCGGGGGTCCAGCTTCTCCGGCCGGGTCGCGGTGGCTCTCGTGGCCTGCTCGTGAATCGTTGGCGCGGTCATGGTGGTCCTCCCTGCACCTCGTCCGCGGATAAAGACGTGACGCGTTTGGTTTAACTTGAGATGTCCGTTCGGGAGCAACCTTAGCCTGATCGGGCCCGTGAAATCCAGCCGAAAGGCTGATGTACTTAAGTGATTTCAACTCACTAAGCGGTCATATCGGGCGTTTGGCTTCGGATGGTCACCAGGTTCCGGCGAGTCGAGCCCGGAGCGGACGGCCATCCGGGTCGTAGAACAACCGGTAGGCGGGCAGCGCCCAGGCCCGGGTGTGCCAGGGCAGTCGCCGCGGGCGGTGTGGCCGCAGCCGGCCGGGTGGGCGGGGTCCGACCCGCCCGCCGTCGTACCACCGTTGCAGGGCCTCGGCGGCCTCGCTGATCGCCCGCACCGCGCGCTCCGGGGCCAGCAGGTCGGCGTCGTCGGCGCCGTCCGGGTCCCGGTCCAGGTGCTCGCGCCACAACCGCAGCCGCAGGTCACGGGCGAAGGTCCGGGCTCCGTCACCCCGCCCGGCCGGATCGTGAGGACTGCGGGTGTCCCGGGTGTCGTCGAGCACGGCACAGGACAACTCGCTGTCGTGGGTCCAGGATCGGCGGTTGAAGTTGTCACTGCCCACGCTGGCCCAGACGTCGTCGACCACGCAGACCTTCGCGTGCACGTAGACCGGGGTCCCCTCGTGGTTCTCCACGTCGAAGACGTGCACCCGGTCCGGGGCGGCCTTCTCGCACAGCGCCAGCGCCTGCTCGCGCCCCACCATGTTCGGCGGCAACGCCAGCCGGCCGTCCACGTCCGGATGGCGGGGGACCACCGCCACCAGGTGCAGCCTCGGATTGTCCCGCAGGGCGTTGGCGAACAGGTCGGCCACCTCGGTGGACCAGAGGTACTGGTCCTCCAGGTAGATCAGCCTGCGGGCCCGGCGGACGGCCTTGGTGTAGCCCCGGGCCACGGTGCGTTCCCCGTCGGGGGCGAAGGAGTACCGGGGGCGCACCGCCGGATAGGTGCGCAGCACCTGGACCTGGTGCGGGCCGCAGGGCGGCGGGTCGGCCGGCTGGTCGGGCAGCGGGTCGGGGCGCAGGTCCGCCCCGCGCAGCCGGTCCCGTAGATAGGCCATCGGGTTCTCCGAGTCCAGCGGCATCGGGTCGGTCCACCGCTCCCGGAAAGCGGTGTCCAGCGCGCCGACCGCCGGCCCCCGGATCGCCAACTGCACGTCGTGCCACGGGGGACGGTCGCCGTAACGGGGCGACATCCGGATCGCCTGTGGGTCGCCGTGGTGCTCCGCGTCGTCCCGCCTGCTGTGGCAGAGGTCTATCCCACCGGCGAACGCGATGTCCCGTTCCGGGGCGTTCGGATGGCGCAGCACCACCAGTTTCTGGTGGTGCGACCCGCCGCGGCGGACCCGCTGGTCGAGCAGTACCTCCCCACCGGCGGCCGAGACCGTCTCGCTGAGGCTGCGGTTCTCCTGGTGGCTGTAGGACAGGACGTCCAGGTGCGAACGCCAGATCAGGCCCTTGACCACCACCTGACGCTGGGCGGCCCGGGCGAACACCTGGGCCACCGTCGGGCCGTCCGGGCGTAGCCGCTGGTCCGGGTCGCCCCGCCAGTCGGTGAAGAAGAGGTGGTCACCGGCGGTCATCGCGTCGACCGCACGGGCCAGGCGATCGAAGTACGCCGCGCCGTGAATCAGCGGCTCGGCCAGGTTTCCGCTGCTCCAGACGGGTAACCCAGAGGCCGGGTTGGCGCGTTCGGCAGCAGTGAGAAACCAGTCCTGCGTCGGCACGTTCCAGCCTCCAGAGGTCGACACCGTCCTCACGGTAGGACCCCCGCCGTGGGCCCGCACGCTGACCGGCGTCTGCGCCTGATCGTGCCCGCCCGTCGGCGGCCACCCGACGCGACAACCGAGGAGGCCCCACCATGCCCATGGAAACCACTCCCAACCCGACGACGGCGGTGACCGAGGAGCCCGAGCAGGCGGTGGAGAGCGAGGGCGGCGCCCTGGTGGCGGTGCTGCTGATGGTGATCCTCGGGGTGGCCGGGATCTTCGCCGTCTCCTGACCCCAGCCGGCGGGCGCCCCGGGGATCCGGGCCGCCCGCCCACGCAGATCGGCAGGTCAGGGGCGGGAACCCTGGCCGCCGGTATGCGGCAACCGCTCGGCGGGCACCACGCCGAGCTTTCCGGCCTGGAAGTCCTCGACGGCCTGGATCAGCTCCGCACGGGTGTTCATCACGAATGGCCCGTAGTGTGCCACCGGCTCCCGGATCGGCTGACCGCCCATGATGTACAGGTCCAGCGCCGGGGTGTTGCCGTCCTGCCGGTCGTCCGCGGTGACCCGTAGTGCGTCGCCTGGGCCGTGTACCGCCAACTGTCCGGTGTGCACCGGACGACGGTCGGTGCCGACGGTGCCCCGACCGCCCAGCACGTAGACCAGCGCGTTGAAGTCGGCGCGCCAGGGCAGGTCCAGCTGCGCGCCGGGCTGGAGGGTGACGTGGGTGATGGTGATCGGGGTGTGCGTCGAGCCCGGCCCCCGGTGCCCGGCGATCTCCCCGGCGATCACCCGGATCAGCGCGCCCCCGTCCGGCGTGGTGAGCAGTGCGGACTCCCGGCCCCGGATGTCCTGGTACTTCGGTTGGCTCATCTTGGCCACCCGGGGCAGGTTGACCCAGAGCTGGAGGCCGTGGAAGAGGCCCCCGCTGGTGACCAGGTGCTCCGGCGGCGCCTCGATGTGCAGCAGGCCGCTGCCGGCGGTCATCCACTGGGTGTCGCCGTTGGTGATGGTGCCGCCGCCACCGTGGGAGTCCTGGTGGTCGAAGACGCCGTCGATGATGTAGGTGACCGTCTCGAACCCGCGGTGCGGGTGCCAGGAGGTGCCCTTGGGCTCACCAGGGGCGTAGTCCACCTCGCCCATCTGGTCCAGATGGATGAAGGGGTCCAGCTCGTGCATGGGCACGCCGGCGAAGGCCCGGCGGACCGGGAAGCCCTCGCCCTCGTAGCCGCTGGGCGCGGTGATCAGCCGGGTGACCGGCCGGTAGTCGGTGGCCTCGTCGAGGCGGGGCAGCCGGGGCAGGACGAGGACGTCGTCGACGGTGACAGCGGGCATCGTGATCACTCCTGACGTGTGGTGGTCGACGCGTCGCGGGCGGCGCGCAGGCGGTTGCCGAGTCGGGTGAAGACCCGGGTGAGGCAGGCGATCTCGGCGTCGTCGAGGTCGTCCATCAGGTGGTGCCGGACCGAGGCCAGGTGGTGCGGGGCGGCCTCGCGCAGGGTGAGCAGACCGGCGGCGGTGAGCACCGCCTCACTGCCCCGACCGTCCTCGGCGCAGGACTGCCGGGCCACCAGGCCGCGCCGGGACATGGTGGAGATCTGGTACGTCAACCGGCTGGGTGAGAAGACCAGCCGGCTGGCCAGGTCACCCATCCGCAGGCGTTGCCCGGGTGCCTCGGAGAGCAGCACCAGCACGTGGTAGTCGGCGAAGCTCAACCCGCTGTCGGCGCGCAGATCCTCCTCCAACTGGGTGGAGAGTCGCTGGCTCGCCTCGATGTAGGCGCGCCACGCGGCCATCCGCGCACTGTCCAGGCTCTCGATCATGTGGGCTACAGTAGCACTCTTTCAAATTTTGACAACCCCGCTGCAGTGAGCGTGAGCTGGGCCACGGGAAGATGACGGGGAAGCTTTCTTGCACTTTGAAAGGTGCCGGCGAACCCGGGACATCCGAGGTCCGCCGGCCGGTCGGGCGCGGGTCAGCCGGTGGGCTGCTGGTGCAGCCGGCCCAGCAACTGCCGGGCCTGGTCGGCAACCTGCGCGTCGACAGTGACCGCGTACTGACCGGCACGCAGTGAACTGGCCGAGGTGAAGTCGCGCTGCCCACCGGACATCGCGTGCGCCACCGCGCCGAACACCGCGCCCCAGATCGCCCCGATCACCAGCCCGACCAGGATCACCGCCAGCCAGTTGCCGATCGTGAAGATCCCGAAGAGCAGGCCGATGAAGAGACCGAACCAGGCGCCGGTACCGGCGCCGATCAACGCTGCCCGGCCGGTGTTCAGCCGCCCGAGCACCGTCTCCACCAGGGTGAGGTTCGTCCCGACGATGGCGGTGTGCTCCACCGGGAACCGGTTGTCCGCCAGGAAGTCCACCACCCGTTGGGCGGACGGATAGTCCGGGTACGAACCGATCGTCACCGCCGGTGCGCCGACGTCGGGTCCGTGCCCGTTCCCACTGGGCGCGCTGGGCCAGCCCGCCGGCCCGGACGGAAGGTTGGTGCCGCCGGGCTGCCAGGCCGTTCTGGTTGTCGGGCCACTGGTCATGAGCAACCTCCTTCGGTCCCGCGTCGCTTTCCCGCCTGGCCCGACGGGGTAACCCGGGGCCGGGGTCGGATGTCGGCCCCCGACCGGGGAATGCTGCCCCGGCGGCCCGGGTAGCCACGCACGTGGACAGCGGACGAATCAGCGAACACGGCTTCCTGGCCGACGGCCGCAGCGCGGCCCTGGTGGACCGGGCCGGGTCGGTGAACTGGTGGTGCCCGGAGCGCTTCGACGCCCCGTCGGTCTTCGGGCGGATCCTGGACGACGACGCCGGACACTGGTCGATCCGGCCGGTCGACGCCTTCAGCGTGGACCGGTCCTACCTCGACGACACGCTCGTGCTGCGTACCGTCTTCACCACCCGGCACGGGGCGGTCGCGGTGACCGACGCGTTGGCGCTCGCGCCGGACGTACGTGGACACGAGATCGGCCTACGCTCGCCGGGAGTGCTCGCCCGGGTCGTCGAGGGGCTCTCCGGTGAGGTGCCGATGCGGCTGCACTACCGGCCCCGCTTCGAGTACGGCCGGGTCACCGCCTACCTGGTCGGCCGGGACGAGGGCGTGGACCGGCACGTCGCCGGTGCGGTGGGCGTCGCCCGGATCGACGCCACCGCGGGGGCGGCCCGCCTGACGCTGCGTGGCGAGGTGCCGATGACCTGCGGCGAGGGGGAGGCCACCGCCGAGTTCACCGTCTCGGCCGGACAGCGGTACCGGTTCAGCCTCGGCTACGCGCCCACCTACGACGGTGGGCCGCCCCCCACGCCGGACGCCGGGCAGGTGGTCGCGAACGCGACGGCCGGCTGGCGGTCGTGGGCCGGGCTGCACGACTACCGGGGGCGCTACCGTGACCAGGTCCGGCGCAGCGCGATGGTGGTGCAGGGAATGACGTACCAGCCCAGCGGCGCGGTGGTGGCCGCCGCCACGACCAGCCTGCCGGAACAGCTCGGCGGGGACCGCAACTACGACTACCGCTTCGTCTGGGTCCGCGACTTCAGCCTCACCCTGCAGGCGCTCTGGCGGGCCGCCTGTCCGGACGAGGCCAACCGGCAGTTCTCCTGGGTCGCCCGGGCGATGGGCCGCATCGGCGACGAACCGGTGCCCATCATGTACGGCGTCCAGGGCGAACGCGACCTCACCGAACACCGGCTGGACCACCTGCGCGGGTACGCCGACAGCCAGCCCGTCCTCGTCGGCAACGACGCGTGGCGGCAGCGGCAGACCGACGTACTCGGTGAGGTGCTCGACGCGGCCTGGTTGATGCGGCACTACCTGGACCCGATGGAGCCCGAGGTACGGCAACTGCTGCGGGCACTGGCCGACCAGGCGACCCGGGCCTGGCGGGAGCCGGACGCCGGCATGTGGGAGGCGCGCGACGCCAACCGGCACTACGTGTCCTCGAAGGTGCAGTGCTGGACGGCGCTGGACCGGGCGGTACGTTTCGGTCCCCGGCTCGGCGACGCCGGTGAGGTCGCGGGCTGGGCGGCGGCGCGCGACGAGGTTCGCGATGCGGTGCTGACCCGGGGGTGGCACGCGCCGCTCGGCGCGTACACCGGGGCCTTCGACTCCGCTGAGCTGGATGCCTCGGTGCTGCTCATGCCGCTGGTGGGTTTCCTGCCCGCCGACGACGACCGGATGCTCTCCACCATCGAGGTGATCGAGCGGCGACTGTCCCACGACGGCTTGCTCCGACGCTTCGACGGCGATCCGGCCGGCTTCGTCATCTGCTCGTTCTGGCTGGTGGGCTGCCTGGCGCTGGCCGGTCAGCGGGACCGGGCCGGCCGGCTCTTCGAGCAGCTGGCCGCCCGCACCAACGACCTTGGCCTCTTCGCCGAACAGATCGACCAGGTCACCTCGGAGCAGCTCGGCAACTTCCCGCAGGCGTTCAGCCACATCGGGCTGATCAACGCCGCGGGCCGACTGACCGAGGCGGACGAACAACCCGTGCCGGTCGGTGCGGGTCGGAGGGAAGGAGCACGCCGATGACCGGACGACTGGACGGACGGACCGCGCTGATCACCGGTTCGGACTCGGGGATCGGGCAGGCGACGGCGATCGAGTTCGGCCGGGAGGGCGCCGACGTGGTGGTGCACTACCTGCACGACCACGACGGTGCCAACCACACCCGGCAGCAGGTGGAGGCCGCCGGCCGGCGGGCCACGGTGATCCAGGGTGACATCAGCGACGAGGCTCAGGTGGAGGCAATGTTCGACGAGGCGTTGGACTCCTTCGGCAGCCTGGACATCCTGATGAACGACGCCGGGGTGGACGCCTCCGGCATCCAGGTGGCCGACCTGGACACCGAGACCTGGGACCGGGCCATCCGGACCAACCTGTACGGCACGTTCTTCTGCTCGCGGCGGTTCGTACGGCACCGCCGGGACCAGGGCGGCCGGGGCAAGATCATCAACATCACCTCGGTGCACCAGGAGGTGGCCCGGGCCGGTGGTGCGGACTACGACTCCAGCAAGGGTGCGATGCTCGAGTTCGCCAAGAGCCTGGCCCTGGAGGTCGCCCCGATGCACCTGAACGTGAACAACATCGGTCCCGGGATGGTGCTGACCCCGTTCAACCAGGAGGCCATCGACAACCCGAAGTACCTGGACGAGCAGGTGCAGAGCATCCCGTGGAAGCGGGCCGCGCAGCCGCAGGAGATCGGTAGGTTGGCGGTCTTCCTGGCCAGCGACGACGCCGACTACGTCACCGGCTCGACGTACTTCATGGACGGCGGGCTGATGCAGAACCAGGGTCAGGGCGCCTGAGGGCGGCCCCCTGTCGTCGCGACCGCGACGACAGGGGGCCGACGGTCAGCCGCAGGTGCTGCCGTTGAGGGTGAAGCTGCTCGGAATGGGCACGTTGGCACCGGACTGGGTGCCCTGGAAGCCGATGGAGACGGTGCCGCCGGTGGGCAGGCTCCCGTTCCAGGCCACGTTGCGGGCGGTGATCCGGTTGCCCGACTGGCTCCACTCACCGTTCCAGCCGCTGGTCAACTGGACCCCGGCGGCGACGTCGAAGGCGAGCGTCCAGCCGTTGATCGCGGCGGACCGGTTGGTCACCCGCAGTTCGGCGGTGAACCCGCCGTTCCACGAGTTGGGCGTCCAGGTCACCGCGCACCCACCCGCCGCCGGCGGGGTGGTCGGCGGCGTCGTGGGCGGGGTGGTCGGGGGAGTCGTCGGCGGCGTCGTGGGTGGGGTGGTCGGTGGGGTCGTCGGCGGCGTGGTGACCGGTCCGGCGGCGACGGCCAGGTCGTACGCCCGCTGCGGGACGAACTGTCCGGCCGGCCCGATGCAGCCGTCGGACTCCCCGGGCAGCTTGATCCAGAGGAACGCGTCGATCGCCGAGTCGCCGGTGGCGGTGGTGCTCGGCGTGCCGATCGCCCGGCCCGGCGGGTCGCACCACTCGGAGCCGGCCGGCCCGTTGCCGTTGCGGCTGGTGTCGATGACGGCCTTGAGCCGGTTCACCCCGGTCGCGGCGATGACCTGCCTGGCCCAGGAGACCGCCTCGGCGGTGCTGCGGTAGTTCGACACGTTCACCGAGATGCCGTCGGCGCTGTTGGCGATGTCGGCGCCGGTGAGCCGGTTGGCGGCCTCCGAAGGGGTCAGCCAGGCCGAGTGGCCGGCGTCGAAGTAGACCTTCGCCTGGCCCGAGCCGGCCTTGAGCTTCTTGCCCGCGTACGCCATCGACGCTCGGGTCTCGGTCTGCTGGGCGGGCGTCTGGCAGCTGGTCATCAGCGGCAGCACGTCCGGTTCCAGCACGATGGTCGCCGGTCGGCCGGCCAGGCCCGCCGCGACCTGGTCCACCCACTGCCGGTACGCGTCGTGGTTGGGCGCGCCGCCGCTGCTGGCCCCGCTGCAGTCGCGGTTGGGGATGTTGTAGACCACCATGATCGGGATCTTGCCGGCGGCGGCTGCCGCGCCGACGAAGGCGTCCACCTGGGACCGTACCGTGCTGGTGTTGGTAGTGGTGTACCAGCGGGCCTGCGGCACGTTGGCGATCCGGTCGCGGATCACCGCCGCGCGGGGGTCGTTGGGGTTCTGCGCCACCCAGGTGGCGGCGCCGGTCTGCGGGTCGACGTAGAAGGCGGAGTCGGCGGCGGCCGCCGCCGGTTGGCCGAGCGCGACCGCACCGGCGGTCGCCAGCACGGCGACGGCGCTGGACGCGACGGCCGCGACCAGCCCTGACTTTCTCCTCATCAGTGCTCCTCGTTCGAGTGACATCGACGTTCGCCCTTGGAAGCGCTCCCACGCCCGCGAGGTCAAAACTACGGGCCGGTTGCGGACATGTGAAGACCTCGGCTGGATCCGATGGCCCGGGCGGACCCCGGCGGCGGGGCGCACCACCGCATACGATCACCGGGTGACGGCGGAGCGGGCGGGTGTGGTGGTGGTCGGGGCGGGCATCGCCGGAACGGCGTGCGCGGCCGAACTGCTCCGGGCGGGCGTACCCGTGGAGGTCCGGGACCGGGCCCGGGTGCCCGGCGGCCGGATGGCGAGCCGACGCCTCGACGACCGGCCGGTGGACCTCGGCGCCGCCTACTTCACCGTCGACGACCCCGACTTCGCCGTGGTGGTGCGACGCTGGCAGGCGGCCGGACTGGCCCGGGAGTGGACCGACACCTTCCTCGCCTACGGACCCGACGGCCGGCGGGAGGTGCGCGGGCCGACCCGTTGGGCGGCGCCCGGCGGGCTGCGGTCCCTGGTCGCCCAGGCGGCCGGAGAGTTGCCGGTGACCCTCGAACGACCGGTCGGGGCGGTCGGACCGGGGCCGACGGTCGACGGTCACCGGCACCGCGCGGTGGCCCTGGCCATGCCGGGTCCGCAGGCGGCGCGGCTGCTCGACCCGGCGCTGACCGAAGCCGGCCGGGTCGCCCGGGGGCAACGGTTCGCGCCGGTGCTCGCGGTGGTCCTGCGCTATCCGGCCCGGTGCTGGCCGGACTTCCACGGCGCGTTCGTCAACGACCATCCGGTGCTCACGCTGGTCTGCGACGACGGTGACCGGCGCGGTGACCAGGCATCGGTGCTGGTCGCGCACACCACCAGCGACTTCGCCGCCGCACACCTGAGCGGGCCCGAGGCGGCCGGGCCGGCCGTAGCCCGGGCCACGGCGGAACTGCTCGGCCTCACCGGAGCCGCCGAGCAGGTCCACGTGCACCGGTGGACCTACGCCAAACCGGTGGCCGGCCCACGGCTCGACGGCCCCGGGTACCACCTCGACGACGAGGGCGTCGGGCTGGCCGGCGACGCCTTCTCCGGTCGGCCCCGGGTGCAGAGCGCCTGGCTCTCCGGCCGCGACCTCGGCCGGGCCCTCGCCGACCGGCTCACCGCCGTCGGGTGACTCCGGCCGCGCCGGTGTGGTTTAGCCGGCCGGCAGGAGGATCTCGAACCAGACGGTCGAGCCCCGTACCGTCGGGTCGGTGCCCCAGGCGTCGCTGAGCTGCTCGATCAGGCCGAGGCCCCGGCCCCGGCTGCTCAGCGTGTCGGTCTGGGCCCGGGTCACCGTGCCCCGGGTGCCCGAGTCGGAGACCGAGACCAGCAGCCGCTCGGCGCTCAGGTCGATCTCCACCCGGGCGGCCGTCCCGGCGTGCAGCAACGCGTTGGTGGTCAGCTCGCTGGTGCACAACACCGCCGCGCCGACGATCGTCTCCGGCACCTGCCACTCGGTGAGCTGCTCGGTCATCCAGTGCCGTACCCGGCTCGGGGCGGTGGGCTCCGCCGGCATCTCCATGGCGGCCGAGCGGCTGGGCCGCACCGCGTACTCCACGGCCAGCACCGCCACGTCGTCCTCGGTGGCCCCCGCGACGGCGGCCGTGGCCACGGCGCAGAGTGCCCGGGGGTCGCCGCTGGTCGCCTCGGCGACGACGTCGGCGAGGCGGGCCAGCCCCACCGAGAGGCTCTGCTGACGTCGTTCCACCACCCCGTCGCTGAACAGCAGCAGCGTGTCGCCGGGGGCGAAGGCCATGGTGGCGGTGCGGGGCCGGCAACCGAGGCCCAACGGTGCCCCGGTCGGCAGGTCGAGGTACTCCGCGCGGGGCTGTCCCGGGGCTGAGCGGCGCAGCAGCGGCGCGGGGTGTCCGGCGCTGGCCAGGGTGATCGACCGGCGGTCGGCGTCGATCACACCGAAGACCACGGTCACGAAGAGCTCGTGGGTGCCGGCCTCGGCACCCAGGCTGGCGACCAGCCGGTCCAGGCCGGTCAGCACCGCGTCCGGACGCGGATCGGCGAGCGCCAGAGCGCGCAGCGCGGCGCGGACCTGCCCCATCCGGGCCGCCGCCTGTACGTCGTGCCCGGCGACGTCGCCGAGGACCACGCCCAGCCCGCCCGTGGGCAGCAGGAACGCGTCGTAGAAGTCACCGCCGGCGGCGTTGCCGTCGACGCCGGGATCGTAGCGGGCGGCGATCCGCAGCCGGGGCAGGTCCGGCAGGTGCTCCGGCAGCATGCTGCGCTGTAGCAGTTGGGCGGTGCCGTGCTGGGTCTCGAACCGACGGGCCCGTTCGGTGGCCTGACCGACCAGCTCCGCCGAGGCCGACAACAGCGCCCGCTCCGCCGCCGACCAGGGATGCGCCTGGTGGTAGCCGACGGCCAACCCGCCCCGGACCACCGCGCTGCGCAGCGGCACCGAGGCCAGGGCCCGTACCTTCTGGTCGTGCCGGTCCACCGCGTGCTCGCGCATCGGTTGACCGTCGGGGGTGAAGATCGGCACCCCGCTGCGCGCGGTCACCGCCAGGGGGGCGGTGGAGTCGCCGGAGACCCGTCGCCACAACGGCGGCAACCGCTCGTCGGCCTCGTCGAGCAGCTCGCCACGGACCCGGCGGACGGTCCGCCAACCACCGGGGTCGTCCACGGCGAACGCCACCCGGTCGGCGTCGAAAGCGTCCAGGGCGTACCGCAGCGCGACCCGGGCCACGTCGTCGAGGGTGAGCGTGCCCGCGAGCGCGGCGGCGAAGTCGCTCAGGCTCTCCAGGTGGTTGGTCACCTGGGTGGTCTGCGCGGCGACCGTCAACACGCCGACGACCCGGCCGGCGCTGTCGCGTACCGGGGAGTGCCCCCGGGTGAAGGTGGCCTGCTCGGCAGCATGGCCGTCGCGTCGGTCGACCGGTAGGACCGCCTCCTTCTCCAGCACGGACTCGCCCTGCCGGTAGGTGCGCTCCAGCACGTCGCCCACCCCGGGCAGATGCCACACGTCGACGAAGACCTCGGCGGCCGGACGGCCGATCGCCGCCGGGTGCCGGTCGCCGATCAACTCGGCGTAGCCGTCGTTGTAGAGCAGCACCAACTGGTCGCCGTAGGCCAGCGCCATCGGCACCGGGGAGGAGAGCACCAGGTCCACCACGGCCCGTACCGCCGGGTCCCAGGAGTCCGGCGGACCGAGCGCGGTGCCGCCCCACGGGTGGCCGAGGATGGCCGACGCCGTGCCGTGGGCGCTGCGGGCCCCCGGAACGGCAGCTGCGGAAGTGGGCACTCGCCCGACCATGCCTGGCATGACCGCAGCCTAGCCCCAGTCGCCCACCGCTGTTATCGATCATGGATGCCGCGGCGCTACCGCACGCCACCTGCGACCTCTTCGCCCTGGTCGGTGTCGATCTGGCGGGCCATGTCCGGAAAAACGGATCAGCCTCACCGGCGTGCTGCCCCGGCGACCGGGTATGCGGCCGGCGCTAGTTCATGCGACAGGAGGGACATCATGCAGGAAAGCCTCGCGGTCGGGCGACAGAACGCCGTTGGTGACGCCCTGGCCGACATGTGGAGGTCGGTGCTGCTCTTCGTACCGCGGGCCGTCGCGTTCATCGTGATCCTCGTGGTGGGTTGGCTCATCGCCCGAGCCGTCCTCAAGATCGTCGACGCGGCACTGGAACGGGTGGGGTTCGACCGGGCGGTCGAACGCGGCGGCATCCGCCGCGCACTGGAACGCACCAGGTACGACGCCAGTGACATCCTGGCGCGGTTGGCCTACTACGCGGTGCTGCTGTTCACCCTGCAGTTCGCCTTCGGGGTGTGGGGGCCGAACGCGATCTCGGACCTGATCCGAGGGGTGGTCGCCTGGCTGCCCCGGGCGTTCGTGGCGATCGTCATCGTGGTCATCGCCGCGGCCATCGCCAACGCGGTACGGGACCTGGTCAGCGGTGCGCTGGGCGGGCTGTCGTATGGCCGGGTGCTCGCCGACGTGACCGCGATCTTCATCCTCGCCCTCGGCGTGATCGCGGCGCTGAACCAGGTGGGTATCGCCACCACGGTGACCACGCCGGTGCTGATCGCGGTGCTGGCCACGATCGCCGGCATCCTGATCGTCGGGGTCGGTGGTGGTCTGGTCCGGCCGATGCAGAGTCGCTGGGACGGCTGGCTGGACCGGGCCGCCGAGGAGTCCCGGGCGGTCCGGGAACACCGGCAGGGCCGCTCGATGGGCCGCAGCGACTACGAGCGGCAGATGGCCGACCGGGCCGGGGAACCGACCCAGGCCTTCGGGCGGGCCGAGGAGCAGATGACCGGCTCCCGGGGCGGTCCGGGCTACGGCTCGGCCGGTGTCGGCGACGAAACCCAGCAGTTCCGCCGCTGACCGCAGCGGTCCCGGCACCGGGGGCGTCCGCGATCGTCGCGGGCGCCCCCGGCCGTCGACCAGACGACCGGCCGGTGGTCCGTGCGGTCTCAGGCCGGTGCGGGTGGGAGCGGGGCCGTCGGCAGGGAGCGGGCCAGCGCGCAGACCGCGAGCAGGCGGGTGAGCAGCCAGTCCGGCTCGGCCCAGTCGACCGGGCCGGACGACGGCGGCCAGCCCGCCTCCCGCGCGGCGTCGCGCAGCCCCTCGGCGTAGCCGGCGAGGGCCGCCGGGGTCAGCGGCTGCCGGTCACCGTCGAGGCTGTCCCGGATCGCCGCGGCGTGCTGGTCGACCACGGCCAGCAGGGCGGGCCGGAGACCGGCCTCGGTGAGCCCGACGGTACCGACGGAGGCGGCGAGACCGGTCAGGGTGGACCGGGTCGACCCGATGGCGGTACCGGTGCTGACCCGGTCGTTCGACGGACGCATGAGCACCGAGGCTAACCACTCGGGCACCGGGGCGCCCTCGGCCACTCGGTGGGTACGGCATCCGCCAGGTCACCGACCCCACCCCGGCCGTGCGACCCGACGGCTAGTCGCCCGAGCGTGCCTGCGCCGGCCGACGGCGCCGACCGGCGTCGTCGGCGATGATGACGGTCGCCACCATCAGCGCCACGCAGAGGCTGAACAGCCACGAGTCGTCAGTGGCGAACCGTGCCGAGACCGGCGCCTGGACGGCGGCGAGCAGGAAGCCGAGCCAGGCCAGCCGACGCTGACGAGGGGTGAGAAATCCGGAGCCCTGATGCATCCCGAAAGTCTTACTCGCCACGCCCGTGACGCCGTCCCCCGATCGGCCGATTCTGGATGGGCTGTCCGTTCTTGTGGCCGTCCGGGCGCGGAAAACTGCCGATTAGGGGGAGTCGAAACCCGCTTCCGGTCGTTCCAACGGATGCGGCAGGATGGGAGACCGTGTCCCACTCCACCCCGGTCCGCCCCCGCCCCGCCCTTCTTCTGCTCGCCTACCTCGCCTTCGTCAGCCTCGGCCTGCCCGACGGGCTGATCGGCGTCGGCTGGCCGTCGATCCGGACCGAGTTCGGCGTGCCCACCGAGGCCGTCGGCGTGCTGCTGACCGTCGGCACCATCGGCTATCTCAGCTCCAGCGTGCTCGCCGGGTTCACGCTGGCCCGGCTCGGCGTCGGCCGGCTGCTGGCCGGCAGCACCGTGCTGGCGAGCCTGGCGCTCACCGGGTACGCGCTGTCACCGGGGCTGACCCTGATGGTCGGCTGCGCGTTCCTGCTCGGACTGGGCTCGGGCGCGATCGACTCGGGGCTCAACGCGTACGCCGCCGGCGCGTTCGGCCCCCGGCACATGAACTGGCTGCACGCCTTTTTCGGCCTCGGGGTGGCGATCGGGCCGCTGATCATGACGGCCGCGGTCAGCGTCGGGCCGGGCTGGCGCTGGGGCTACGGCATCGTCGCCGCCGCGCAGCTCGTCCTCGCGGTGGCCTTCGCCCTCACCGTCCGGGCCTGGCTCGCCCCCGTGCCGGTCACCGCCGGCCAGGACGACCGGGACGGGACGAAGAAGCCGGCTCCGGCCGTGGTCCCGGTGTGGCACACGGTGCGGCTGCCGGCGGTGTGGCTCAGCGCGTCGGCCTTCGCCGTCTACGTGGCGATCGAGATGGGTGCCGGGCTCTGGGCGTTCCTGCTGCTGACCGAGGGACGCGGGCTGAGCGCGGCGGCGGCCGGCCTCTGCGTCTCCGGGTACTGGGGGAGCCTCTTCGTCGGGCGGGTGGTGCAGGGTGTGGTCGCGGAGCGGTGGGGCGCGCCCCTGGTCCTGCGGGGGAGCCTGCTCGCGATGGCGGCCGGCGCGGCACTGATCGCGCTGCCCGCCCCGGCCTGGGTCGCGGTGCTCGGCCTGGCGGTGCTCGGGTTCGCGGCTGCCCCGGTCTTCCCGCTGCTCACCCTCACCACCGTCGACCGGGTCGGCCCGGTGCACGTGGACCGGGCCATCGGTCTGCAGATCGGCACCGCCGGGCTGGGCGGTGCCCTGCTGCCGGCCGGCATCGGCGTCCTGCTCAGCCGGATCTCGGTGGAGGCGCTGGGGCCGGCGCTGCTCGTGCTCGCCCTCGGGCTGATCGCCCTGCACGTGGCGGCCCGACGCCGGCCCGCCCCCGCCTGACGGTCACATGTTGTCCGGGCCGGTCCGTCCGGTGGTGGAGGGACGGTAGGCGCGCTCCTCGTCGGTCAGCTCACGGCCGCGTCCGGTCGGGGAGGCACCCCGGTCCACCGCCTCGGGGCCATGGCCGAACATGGCCTCCGCCCCCGCGTCGTTGCCGGTCACGTCGTCGGACTGGCCGTCGCCCGGAGACCGGGCGATCGCCCGGTCCAGCTCCTCCAGCGATGTACGGTCCTCGTCGCGCCACGCGTGGCTGTCGTTGTCGGTCATGTCGCAGCGGTACCCGGCCCCGGAAGTCGCAAACGACGGTAGCCGGCCCGGAAAGCCGCAACCGGCCGCATCGGGTCGACACCGCAGCGCCCGACGGCCAGTCGCCCATCGGGCCGGTCGCCGGGCCCGCCGCACCCCCGACGCGCGAGGGCCGCCGGCGGGATGCCGGCGGCCCTCGTCGGGTCGGTACCGCGATCAGGGCTGCGGCCGGTCGACCTGGCCACGCCAGGCGCCGGTCTCCTGACCGCGTCGCTCGATGAACTGCTTGAACCGGTCCAGGTCGCCCTTGGCCCGGCGCTTCACCACGCCCAGCTTGTCGCCGGCCTGCTCGACGACCCCCTGCGGCTCGAACTCCAGCTGCAGGGTGACCCGGGTGCTGTTCTCGTCGAGGCGGTGGAAGGTCACCACGCCGGCCTGCTGCGAACCGTCCACCGACCGCCAGGCGACCCGCTCGTCGGGCAGCTGCTCGGTGATCTCGGCGTCGAACTCGCGCTTGACCCCGGCGATCTCGACCCGCCAGTGGGTCGTCTTGTCGTCGATCTGCCGGACCTCCTCGACCCCCTCCATGAAGTGGGGGAACTCCTCGAACTGGGTCCACTGGTCGTACGCCGTCCGGATCGGTACGGACACGTCCACGTGCTCGGTAACGCCACTCATCGGGCTTCCTCCTCCTCGTGGGGGTGCGCTCGGCGGGTCGGGGGTGACCCGGTCACCAGCGCGTCGTCTCGTTCTTGTGGCCGAGTGCGGCCCAGACCTCGGAAACCGTCCGGTACGTCGTACCAGCGGGCAGACCTTCCAACGCGGCCACGATGTCGTCGGGGGCGTCGTTGTCCCGGGCGTTGCGTACCAGGGTGTCCCGGTCACCCGGCAGGGCGGACAGCCCGATGAACCGGCCGAGGCGGCTGCGCTCCTCGACGTCACCGGAGGTCATCCCCTGCGGGGAGCCGCTGCGCAGGTCACCCGCCGGTGCCGTGGTGGGCTCCGGCTGGTCCTCGCCGGCCGGCTCCGCCTGGCGGAACTCGTCGACCCGGGACCCGGCGGCGCCCGGCCCCTGGACCAGGCCCTCGACCTCCCGGCTCAGCTGTTCGTCGAGCCGGGGTCCGTGTTTGCTGCTGCCACGTTCCATGCCTTCTGCGCTACCCGGGGCCGACCGCGATAAACCGGAGAAGCGGAGGACGTCGGGGTGCTTTCGATCGACGGGCTTCGCGGGGGCGGCCGGCCAGCTCAGGCGTCGGCCGGCGCGCGGGGCGGCAGGATCCGCTCGGCCGGATCAGGCCCACCCGCCTGCAACTGCCGTCCACGTTGCACCTCCGCGTTGATCTGGACGCCGAACATCAACGCGCAGTTGGACAGGAACAACCACACCAGGAAGGCGATCACCGCGCCGAGACTGCCGTAGGTGACGTCGTACGAGCCGAAGTTGGTCACGTACAGGCCGAAGCCGAAGGTGACCAGCACCCAGGAGAGCAGGGCCACCGCCCCGCCCGGGGTGAGCCAACGGAACCGGGGCTGCTGGACGTTGGGTGCGATCCAGAACAGCATGGAGAGCAACATCATCATGATCATGGCGAGCACCGGCCACTTCACCAGGCTCCAGGCGTTCCGGGCCAGCCCGCCGGCGCCGATCAGGTCACCGACCGCGTCGGCGACCGGACCACTGACGATCAGCCCGACCGCCACCACGGCGAGCAGGATCAGCGCCAGCCCGGCCAGCCCCATCTGCAGTGGGCGCAGCCGGTAGACCGGCCGCCCCTCGGTCACCCCGTAGATGGCGTTCGAGGCCCGGGTGAAGGAGCCGATGAACCCGGAGGCCGACCAGAGCGCGCCGAGGAGGCCGAAGCTCAACAGCGCCTTCGAACCGCTCTGCTGCTCGACCACGCCGCGTACCACGGCGACGAAGCTGTCGTTGCCGACCACCGACCCGGCACCCATCTCCCGGGCCAGGTCGATCACGGTGTCCACGGTCCGGTCGCCGTCGGAGACCAGCCCGACCAGGGCGACCACCACGATGGTGGACGGAAACAGCGCCAGCACCCCGTAGTAGGTGAGCGCAGCGGCCAGGTCCGCGCAGTTGTCCTTGACGAAGTTCTGCCCGCTGCGCACCAGCACCCCACGCCAGGTGGTCCAGCTCAGCTGCCGGATCCGGGCGGGCAGCCGTACCCCGGTCCGCCGCCGGTCCAGCGTGGGGTCCTGCTCCGTCGCCCCGGCCGGGTCGCCTGTCGTCGTCACGAGCGCTCCCTGTCTCCGGCCGCGAGGAACGGCCCGGATGGTACGCCGGCCGGCCTGGCGGTGCGTCTGTGCGCGGGCGGTACCCGGTGGGGAAAATCGACAAACGCGGCACGCCCGGTGTCCCGGTGGGAAAAGTTTGCCCGAGCCGCTGCGGGGAACGCTCGTTGGCAGTCCAGCGACGCGGAGGAGGACGAGATGCCCGGGCGCGAGGTACTGCCCAGCACGCTGCGGCGCTCTCCGGAGAAGGCCCAGCGTACGTGGGTGAAGACGCACGATTCGGCGGTCGAGACGTACGGCGAGGGTGAGCGGGCGCACCGTGCCGCCTTCGCCGCGGTCAAGCACCGGTACGAGAAGGTGGGCGACCACTGGGAGGACAAGGGGCGCAAGGGGCCCAGTGACCGGCAGGCCGCCGGTGGCGGTCCGGCCCGGCGGGCCCCCACGGCCGGTGGCGTGGACGCCAACGCCAGCAAGGACCACCTGCTCCAGGTGGCCCGCAAGCTGGACGTCAAGGGACGCTCCAGCATGACCAAGGCGGAGTTGGTCAAGGCCATCGAGAAGGAGAACAACCGGCAGACCCGCAAGGCCCGCCAACGCTGACAGGTGTAAGGAAGGGTCCCCTGTACATCAGAAAGCGATAACAGGGGGCCCTTCCTTACCTCACCAGGTGGGGGTGGGGGGTTCCAGGTGGACGGCCTTGGTGGTGGTGAGTTCGTCGAGCAGTTCCGGGCCGTACCCGAAGCCCTGGCCGCTGCCCCGGCGCGGCTGGGCGGCACCCCCGGGCGCGCCCCCGAAGACCGCGTTGACCTTGACGGTGCCCACCGGGAGTTCCCGCCAGGCCCGCTGGGCGTGCCCCATCGACGCGGTGAGCACCGTCGCGGCCAGCCCGTACGGTGACCGGGCGGCCCGCTTGAGCGCCTCGCCGAACGAGTCCACCACCACGACCGGCGCGACCGGCCCGAACGTCTCCTGCCGGACCAGCGCCATCTCGTCGGTGCACCCGGTGACCACGGTGGCCGGGTAGAACGCACCCGGTCCGGCCGGCAGCGTGCCACCGACCCGCAGCCGCGCCCCCTCGGCCACCGCCGCGGTCACCTGACCGTGTACGTGGTCCCGGTGCCGCCGGTCCACCAGCGGCCCCAGCTCGGTCCCCGGATCGCGTCCCGGCCCCATCCGCAGCGCCCCGGCCCGTTCCACCAGCGCCGCCACGAAGTCGTCGGCCAGGTCCCGGTGCACGTAGAGGCGCTCCACCGCCACGCAGATCTGCCCCGCGTTGGCGAACGCCCCCAGTGCCGCCTGCTCGGCGGCCCAGCCCGGATCGACCCCGGCGTCGACGATCAGCGGGTCGCTGCCACCGTTCTCCAACAGCGCCTTCGCCCCGGTCCGGGCGCAGGCCGCCGCGATGGCCCGCCCGGTGGCCGTGGAACCGACGTGCGCCACCACGTCCACCTCCTGCCCGGCCAGCGCCGCGCCCACCTCGGCCCCGCCGGTCAACAGCGACAGCACCCCGCTGGGCAGCGCCTCGTCCAAGGCCCGGGCCAGCAGCCAACCGGTCGCCGGGGTGCGCTCGCTGGGCTTGTACAGCACCACGTTGCCGGTGACCAGCGCCGCGCCGAGCAGCCCGCAGGAGACCGCCACCGGATCGTTCCACGGGGTGATCACGGCCACCACGCCACGCGGCTGCGGCGTCATGAAGTCGATCGCGTCCGTCGCGCCGTGCAGCGTACGACCGCCGCGCAGCGGGCCGAGTTCGGCGTACTGGCGCAGGGTGCCGATCCCGGCGGCCACCCCGCCCCGGGCGTCGTCCAGGGGCTTGCCCATCTCGGCGGTGGTGGCCCGGGCCAGATCCTCGGCCGCCGCCTCGACCGCGGCGGCCGCTCTGACCAGCGCGGCCGCCCGGTCAGCCGGGGCCGTCGCCGCCCAACCGGGCGCCGCCTCCCGGGCCGCGGCGACCGCCTTGACCACCTCGTCGGCAGTGGCCACCGGCACGGTGCTGACCGGCGTGCCGTCCGCCGGATCGACCACCGTCTGCTGCCCGCCGGTACCGCCCGCGCCCCACACCCCACCGATGAGCTGCTCCACCCGGTACATGGCGCGCAGCATGCCCCGGCCCCGGCCGGACAAACTCGTTTCGCCCGGTGGTCGCGGGGGTAGCCCGATCCGATGACCTCCTCCGGCACGCACACCGTGGACGCCGTCGTCGTCGGCGCCGGCCACAACGGGTTGGTCGCGGCCAACCTGTTGGCCGACGCCGGCTGGGAGGTGGTGGTGCTGGAGGCCACCGGAGCGCCCGGCGGCGCGGTCCGCTCCGCCGAGGTCACCGCGCCCGGCTACCTCAGCGACCTCTACAGCTCGTTCTACCCCCTCGGGTACGCCTCCCCGGTGCTGCGCGGACTGGACCTGGCCCGGTACGGCCTGAGCTGGCGGCACGCCCCGGACGTGCTGGCCCACCTGATGCCCGACGGGCAGGCCGCGGTGATCAACCGGGACCCGGAGGTCACCGCGGCGTCGCTGGAGGCGTTCGCCCCCGGCGACGGCGACCGCTGGCTGCACGCCTACGCCGACTGGCAGCAGGTGGCCGAGCCGATGATGACCGCGATCACCACCCCCTTCCCACCGGTCCGCGGCGGGCTGTCCCTGCTGCGCCGACTGCGCACCGCGGGCGCCCTCCGGCTGGCCCGGCGGCTCGTGGTACCGGTACGCAAGCTGGGCGACGAACTCTTCGACGGTGCCGGCGGGCCGACGCTGCTGGCCGGCTGCGCCCTGCACACCGACCTCGCTCCGGAGGAGGCCGGCTCCGGGGTGTACGGGTGGCTGCTGGCCATGCTCGGCCAGCAGATCGGCTGGCCGGTGCCGGTCGGCGGGGCCCAGCAGATCACCGACGCGCTGGTGGCCCGGCTGACCGCCCGGGGCGGCCGGATCAGCTACCACGCGCGGGTCGACCGCGTCCTGACCGCCCGAGGCCGGGCGATGGGGGCACGTACCGTCGACGGTTCGCTGTGGCGGGCCCGCCGGGCCGTGCTCGCCGACGTCCCGGCCCCCGCGCTCTACCTGGACCTGGTCGGCGCGGCGGTGCTACCGCCCCGGTTGGTCGAGGACCTGGCGCACTTCCGCTGGGACGGCTCCACCCTCAAGGTCGACTGGGCGCTGTCGGCCCCCGTACCGTGGACCAACCGCGCGGTGGCCACCGCCGGTACCGTGCACCTCGGCGCGGACCTGGACGGACTGACCGGGTACGCCGCCGCGCTGGCCCGCTCCGAGCTGCCCCGGGACCCGTTCCTGCTGGTCGGCCAGATGACCACCGCCGACCCGGAGCACTCCCCACCGGGTACGGAGTCCCTGTGGGCGTACACCCACCTGCCCTTCCGCCGGGACTGGCGGGCCGACGAGATCGCCGAGCACGTGACGCGGATGGAACAGGTGCTGGAGGACGCCGCGCCCGGCTTCCGGCAGCTCGTCGTCGGGCGGCACGTGGCCGGCCCCGCCGACCTGGAACGGGAGAACCCCAGCCTGGTCGGCGGCGCGTTGGGCGGCGGCACGGCCGCGGCGTACCAGCAGTTGTTCCTGCGTCCGATCCCCGGCCTCGGCCGGGCGGACACCCCGGTGGACCGGTTGTACCTGGCCAGCGCCTCGGCTCACCCCGGCGGCGGAGTGCACGGCGCACCGGGCGCGAATGCCGCCCGGGCCGCCCTGGCCCGCGACCGGGCGTTGACCGGTGCTGCCTACGCCCGCCTGATCAGCACCGCCAACCGGGCCCTGTACCCCTGACCCTCCCGCGCCCCGTGCCTGCCCGGTCTCGTCCCGTGCCCTGCCTCGTCCCGTGCTCTGCCTCGTCCCGTGCTCTGCCTCGTCTGTGCTTTGCCTCGTCCCCTGCCCTGCCTCGTGTCTCGGCCCTTCTGCAGGATCCGGGAAATGGTGGCCGCTACAGCGGGCGAGGCCACCACATCCGTGTTCGAGCGGGCTGATCTCGGAGCGTGGACAGGTGGGTCAGGAAGTGGGACGGGGTGGGTCGGGGCGTTGCGACGAGGTCACTCCGGGCGGTCGGGACCCGCGTCGACGTCCGGGGTGGACGTGACCGGAGTGGACGTACCCGGGGTGGACGTGCCCGGGGTGGACGTGCCGGGAATGGACGTACCCGGGTTGGCGACGCTCGCGGCCGGGCCCGACGCCGGGCTCCGGGTCGTCTTGGCGGCGCTGGCGGCCTTGCTGACCGTGGGCGTCTTGGCAGCCGTCGAGGTCTTGCTGCCCGTCGTCTTGCTGCCCGTCGTCCTGGCTGCGGTGGCCGTCTTGGCTGCGGTGGCCGTCTTGGTGGCCTTGGTCGTCGTCGGGTTGGCCGTACCCGTGCCGGCGGAGCGGGACTTCTGGGCGGGGGTGGCCCGCGTGCTCTTGGCCGCCTTGGTGGCCCGGGGAGTCCTGGTCGCCTTCGTGGCCCGGACGGCCCCGGCCTCGACGCGGGCGCCCGGTGCGACCTTCCCCGTCGTGGCATCGTCGGCCGTGACGGTGGCCTTGCTGGTGTCGGCCTCCGTGCCGGTGCCGGTAGCCGTGGTGGCGTCGGCCGCCCGGCCGGTGCCGCCCTCCGGGTTGGCGCCGTCGGCCTCCGGGTAGGCGTCGGTCCCGGTGCTGGTGGCAGACGGACTGGTGGCAGACGGGGCGGCGGGAGCCGTGGTCGCGGGTGCGGCAGTGCGGGACAGGTCCGCCGCCGACGCGCCGGCAGACCCGGTGTCGGCGTCCGTCGCGGCGCCGGCCTGCGATGCGGTGCCGGCCTGCGGTGCGGTGCCGGCCTGCGGTGCGGTGCCGGCGTCCGGTGCGGTGTCGGCGTCCGGTGCGGTGCCGGAGCGCGATGCGGTGTCGGTCTCCGGTGCGGTGCCGAGGTCGCTGGCGGTGGCGGTGGGCGTCCCCACGGGCTCGGCGAGCTGCGTGGTCGCTACGAACGCCTGCCCGGGCTCGCTGTCCGGTACTACGGGAACGTCGCCCTGCCTGGGTTCGCTGTCCGGTGCCGCCGGACCGGTGCCCTGCGCGGGCTCGTTGTCCGGTGCTACGGCGACGTCGCCCTGCGCGGGCTCGCTGCTCTGGGCTGCGGGCGTGGCGTCCCGCGTGCTCGGGTCGGCCTCGATGTGGCGGTGCCGGCTGCGCAGCTTGAACGGCATCAACGCGCTTTCGATCTTGGTGGCGGTGGTCATCTTCGACGCGCCGTCCCGCCGCTCCTCGAAGCGGATCGGCACCTCCAGGATGGTGTGCCCGAGCTTGGTGGCCAGGTAGTGCATCTCGACCTGGAAGCTGTAGCCGTTGGACTGCACCCGGTCCAGCCCGATGTCGCGCAGCGCGTCGGAGCGCCAGATCTTGAAACCGGCGGTCAGGTCCCGGATCCGGACCCGCAGCAGGGTGTGCACGTACAGGTTGGCCCAGCCACTGAGCGCCCGACGGTACAACGGCCACGCCTCGTCGAGCTGGCCACCGGGGACGTACCGGGAACCGATCACCACACCGGCCTGGGTGGAGAGCAGCGCGCCGAGCATGCCGGGCAGCGCCTCCGGGGGGTGGGACAGGTCGGCGTCCATCTGCGCCACGTACTGTGCGCCGCCGTCGAGGGCCCGGCCGATGCCGTCGACGTACGCCCGGCCCAGGCCCTCCTTACCGGCCCGGTGCACGACCTCGACGCGGTCGGGGTGCGCGATGGCCAGCTTGTCCGCCACCTCACCGGTGCCGTCCGGTGAGTTGTCGTCGGCGACCAGGACCCGCAACCCGGGAAGGGACAGGGCGAGGAGCCGCTCGACCAGCACCGGCAGGTTGCCCGCCTCGTTGTAGGTGGGGACCACGACGGTCAGGCGCACGTCCCGCCACGGCGAGGGCAACTGCACGGGTTCGATCATGACGGACATCCTCGGTTTGCCGACAGGGTTCACAGAGAGGGTAGCCAGTTGCTCGGAGCCGTTCGCTCAGGCTCCCCAACCCGGCTCAGCGTAGGCGGCGGAGCAGGCCCGTTGCGGCCATCGCCAGCACGGTGCCGGTGACCGCGGCCACCGCGGGCTTGTGCGTGCCGATCCAGAGCGCCGCCGACCGTTGCCGGGCCTGGTCGGCGAAGACCCCCTCGGCACCCCGGTCCTGCTCGTCGTCGCCGGGCCGGTCCAGGTTGTCCCGCCAGGTGGCCGGGTCGATCGGAGTGTCGGTCTGCTGGCTGTCGTACCCGCCACGGGCCAGGCCCCGGTCGAGCAGCCCGGGGAAGAGGATGTTGCCCAGCCGGGCCCGCCAGGTGGGCCCGCCCACGTTCAGCTCACGCGGACCGTGGTCGGCGACCCAGGCCACCGCCCGCGCGGCCAGCTCCGGGGCGAAGATCGGCGGCACCGGCTGCGGGTGCCGGGGCAGCCGGGTACGCACCCAGGAGAACTGCGGGGTGTTGACCGCCGGCAACTGCACCATGGAGAGCTTCACCCCGGGGCAGTCGTGCAGCAGTTCCGCCCGCAGCGAGTCGTTGAAACCCTGCACGGCGTGCTTGCTCGCGCAGTACGCCGACTGCAGCGGAATGCCCCGGTACGCCAGCGCCGAGCCGACCTGCACGATGGCGCCCCGCCCGGCGGCCCGCATGTGCCGCAGCGCGGCCAGCGTGCCGTGCACCGTACCCAGGTAGTTGACCTCGGTGACCCGGCGGAACTCGGCGGCGGGAATCTCCCAGGCCGGCGCGAAGACCGACACCATGGCGTTGTTGATCCACACGTCGATGCCGCCGAAGTGGTGCACCACGTCGTCGGCGGCCTGCTGCACCGCCCCGGCGTCGGCCACGTCGACCTGGTAGCAGCGGACGTCGGCGGCGCCCAGCCCCCGGCAGTCCCGGGCGGCGGCGTCGAGGCCGGCCGCGCCCCGGGCGATCAGCGCGAGGCGGGCGCCCCGCGCGGCGTACCGTCGGGCGACGGCCCGGCCCACGCCGGCACTGGCCCCCGTCACCACCACCGTCTGGCTCACTGGTCGCCCTTCTGTCGGGTCGCGATGTCGGCCAACCGGCGCAGGGTCTCCTTGTTGCGCTGGTGCAACACCAGGTCGTTGAGTTTGGTCCGGACCCACCGCAGTGGCCCGGCGGCGAAGTCCTCACCGAGGCGGATCAGGGTGGCGTCGTCGCCCACCGCCTCCAGGGTGAAGACCACGACCGCCTCACCGGCCGGCCAGAGCCCGGCCCGCAGCGTGAGGTGGTACGGCGGTTCGCAGCGCAGCACCGTCGAGGAGTCCTGTAGGGAGATCGGCCACGGCCCGGCCCGGTGGTGCAGTTGGCTGCCGACCCGGGGCCAGGCGTCGTCCACGTCGCGCACGTGCGCCGTGCCGACCACCCAGTCGCTGTACGTCCACCCGTCGGCCAGCACGTCGAAGACCTGCTGGGGGGGAGCTTGGATCACGCGTTCGACGATTGCCACCACCTCTTGCTACCCGGCGTACCGGCCGGGTATGCCCCGGTGCTGGGTTAGCTTCTCCACGGCGGCGGGTAAGGCGCTGACCGGCGGCGGTGCGTGCCGGGTCCTCCGTGCCCGCGACCGCCGGCGGACGCGGCGTCGCGGTGCCGTGCGGATGACGTTTACTCCTCGGGGCCCCGGGAACCCGCCGGCCGTGCGACAGGACCGCAAGGAGCCGGATCAGCGCAGGTCAGCACGGGTTTCCGCCGGTGCTGGTCGGGGCCTGTCCGGCCCGGTGCTCTTCGACGCGGTGCTGCTGGACCGGGACGGCACGCTGGTCGAGGACGTGCCGTACAACGGTGACCCGGAGAAGGTGCGGCCGGTGCCGGGGGCCCGGGCGGCGCTGGACCGGCTCCGGGCGGCGGGGCTGCGCCTGGGTGTGGTGAGCAACCAGTCGGGACTGGCCAAGGGGCTCTTCTCCGGCGACGACCTGGCTCGGGTAAACGCCCGGGTCGAGGAGTTGCTGGGCCCCTTCGACAGCTGGCAGGTCTGCCCGCACGACGACGGTGACGGCTGCCGGTGCCGCAAGCCGGCACCGGGACTGCTCCGGGCCGCGGCGCGGGAGCTGGGCACCGTACCGCGACGCTGTGTGATGATCGGCGACATCGGCGCCGACGTGGTGGCCGCCGGTGCGGCGGGCGCGGCCGGCATCCTGGTGCCCACCGCGACCACCCGACCCGCCGAGATCGCCGCTGCCGGGCAGGTCGCCGGGGACCTGACCGCCGCGGTGGACGACATCCTGTCCCGGATCGAGCGGGTGGGCGCCGACGCCCCGGCCCGCCGGGGTGGCACGGTGCTGGTGGTCCGCAGTGACTCGGCCGGAGACGTCCTGGTCACCGGGCCGGCGATCCGGGCCGTCGCCGCCCACGCCGACCGGGTCGTGCTGCTCTGCGGCCCCCGGGGACGGGCCGCCGCCGACCTGCTGCCCGGCGTCGACGAGGTGCTCGAACACCCGTTGCCCTGGATCGACCCCGCGCCCGGGGCGGTCGACGCGACGGAGCTGACCGCGCTCACCCGCCGGCTGGCCGCCGTCGGCGCCGACGAGGCGGTCGTCTTCACCAGCTACCACCAGTCACCGCTGCCCCTGGCCCTGCTGCTGCGGATGGCCGGCGTCGGACGGGTCAGCGCGATCAGCGACGACTACCCCGGCAGCCTGCTCGACGTACGGCACCGGGTGCCGCCGGGCATCCCGGAACCCGAACGTGCCCTCTCGCTGGCCGCCGCCGCCGGCTACCGGCTGCCGGAACACGACGAGCCCCGGCTGCGGGTCCGGATCGACCGGCCGGCCGCTGACCCGTCGGTGCCGGCCGAGCCGTACCTGGTGGTGCATCCCGGGTCGTCGGTGGGTGCCCGCGCCTGCCCGCCGGAGGTGGCGGCCCGGATCGTCGGCGTGCTGAGCGCCGCCGGGTACCGGGTGGTGGTCACCGGTGGTCGGCACGAGAGAGGACTGACCGCCCAGGTGGCCGGGGCCACCGGGATCGACCTGGGGGGCCGGACCGGGCTCGGTGAGCTGGCCGCGGTGATCGCCCGGGCCGGTGCGCTGGTGGTCGGCAACACCGGGCCGGCGCACCTGGCCGCCGCGCTCGGGGTGCCGGTGGTCAGCCTCTTCGCCCCGACGGTGCCGTTCGGCCAGTGGGGCCCGTGGCGGGTGCCCACGGTACGCCTCGGCGACGCCACCGCCGCGTGCCGGCAGAGCCGGGCGGCGACCTGCCCGGTGCCCGGCCATCCCTGCCTGAGTGGGATCGAACCCGGCCGGGTCCTCGACGCGGTACGCCTGCTCGGCGTGCCGGCCGGTCGACCGGGGCCGGAGGCCGTCGTCACCGGTGGCCGGGCGGTGGCGCGCGGCAGTGCCGGGGGCCGGCGATGAACATCCTGCTGTGGCACGTGCACGGCTCCTGGACCACGTCCTTCGTGCACGGCCGGCACGACTACCTCATCCCCACCACGCCGGAGCGGGGGCCGTACGGGCTCGGTCGGGCGCGCACCTACCCGTGGCCGGACTCCGCCCGCGAGATCAGCCCGGACGGGTTGTCCACCGCCCCGGTCGACGTGGTCATCCTGCAACGGCCCGAGGAGCTCGACCTCGTCGAACGCTGGACCGGCCGCCGGCCCGGCCGGGACCTGCCCGCCGTCTACGTCGAGCACAACACCCCGAAGGAGGGCAACGTCCCGCACTCCCGCCACCCGATGGCCGACCGGGACGACCTGCTGGTCAGCCACGTCACCCACTTCAACCACCTCTTCTGGGACACCGGCAGCACCCGCACCACGGTCGTCGAGCACGGGGTCGTCGCCCCCGCGGTCGAGTGGACCGGCGAACTCGACCGGCTCGCCGTGGTGATCAACGAACCCGTGCGGCGCTGGCGGGTCACCGGCACCGACCTGCTGTCGCGTTTCGCCGAGATCGCCCCGTTGGACGTCTACGGCCTGCGGGTGGCCGGGCTGGCCGACCACCTCGGCCTGCCCGCGACCCGACTGAGCAGCCACGACGACGTGCCGCAGGCCCGGATGCACGCCGAGTTGGCGCGCCGGCGGGCGTATCTGCACCTGTGCCGGTGGACCTCGCTGGGCCTGAGCCTGGTCGAGGCGATGACCATCGGCATGCCGGTGGTCGCGCTGGCCGCCACCGAGGCCGGGCGGGCGGTACCGCCGCAGGCGGGTGCGGTCTCCACCCGGATCGACGACCTGCTGGAGGCCGCCGGACGGCTCATCGCCGATCCGGCGGCGGCCCGCCGGGCCGGGGCCGAGGCCCGGGCCGCCGCGCGGGCCCGCTACGGCCTGGACCGTTTCCTCGCGGACTGGGATCGGCTGCTGGAGGAGGAAGTATGCGGATCGCGATGATCTCGGAGCACGCCAGCCCGCTCGCCGTCCTCGGCGGCGAGGACGCCGGTGGCCAGAACACGCACGTCGCGGAACTCTCCGCCGCGCTGGTCGCCGCCGGCCACGAGGTACGCGTCTACACCCGCCGCGACGCCGTCGACCTGCCCGTCACGGTACGGGCCCCGGACGGCTACGACGTGGTGCACGTACCGGCCGGACCGGCCGAACCGCTGGCCAAGGACGCGCTGCTGCCGTACATGCAGCCGTTCGGCCGGTGGCTTGTCGACCGGTGGCGGGGCGGCGACTGGGTGCCCGAGGTGATCCACGCGCACTTCTGGATGAGCGGTCTGGCCGCGCTCTCCGCCGGCCGCGACACCGGGGTGCCGGTGGTGCAGACGTACCACGCCCTGGGTGCGGTCAAACGCCGCCACCAGGGCGTGCAGGACACCAGCCCGGCCCGGCGGATCGGCTACGAGCTCCAGTTGGGACGGTCGGTGGACCGGGTGATCGCCCAGTGCCAGGACGAGGTGGGGGAGCTGGTCCGGTTGGGGGTGCCCCGGTCGCGGATGACGGTGATCCCGTCCGGGGTGAACCTGGGCACGTTCGCCCCGCTGGGCCCGGCCGCCGAGGTCGAGTCGGACCGGGCCCGGGTGCTCACCGTGGGCCGGCTGGTGGAACGCAAGGGCTTCCAGACGGTCGTGCGGGCGATGGCGCTGGTGCCCGACGCGGAGTGCGTGGTGGTGGGTGGTCCCCCCGCCGGGCTGCTGGAGACCGACCCGTACGCCCGGCGGCTGCGGGCGCTGGCCGGGTCGTGCGGGGTCGCCGACCGGGTCCGCCTGGTCGGCGCGGTGCCCCGGGAGGAGATGGGCCGCTGGTACCGCTCCGCAGACGTGCTGGTGGCCGCCCCCTGGTACGAGCCGTTCGGCCTCACCCCGCTGGAGGCGATGGCCTGCGGGGTACCGGTGGTCGGCACCGCCGTCGGCGGGATCAAGGACACCGTGGTCGACGGGGTGACCGGTGACCTGGTCCCGGCCCGGGACCCGCAGGCGTTGGGCACCGCGATCCAGCGGCTGCTCGGCGACCGGATCCGCCGGTTCTCCTACGCCACCGCCGCCCTGGACCGGGCCCGCCGACGCTACTCCTGGGCGGTGGCCGCCCAACGGCTGCTGGAGGTCTACGGCGAGGTCGCCGCGGTCCGCCGGCCGACCCGGGTGGTGGCCTGATGTCGGCCGCCCCGATCGAGCCGGCCGACGCCGGGACCCCGCTGGAGGCACACCTGGCCGGGTTGGCCGCCGCCCTGCTGCCGTACCGCACCTCGGCGCGGGTGCTGGCCAGGTGGGGTGCGGACCTGGCCGGGCACCTGGGGTCGGGCGGGCGGTTGCTGGTGGCCGGCAACGGGGGCAGCGCCGCCGAGGCCCAGCACCTCACCGCCGAACTCGTCGGCAAGCTGCGCGACGAACGCGAACCGCTGTCGGCGATCGCCCTGCACGCCGAGACCTCGGCGCTCACCGCCATCGCCAACGACTACGGCTACGAACAGGCCTTCGCCCGGCAGGTACGCGCCCACGGCCGCCCGGGGGACGTGCTGCTGCTGATGTCGACAAGCGGCACCAGCCCGAACCTGCTCACCGCCGCCCGTACCGGCCGGGACGCCGGCCTGCGCTGCTGGGCCTTCACCGGCCCCACGCCCAACCCGTTGGCCGACGCCTGCCACGAGAGCCTGGCCATCGACTCGCCGGACAGCCAGGTGGTGCAGGAGCTGCACCTGGTCTCCACCCACCTGCTCTGCGAGTACCTGGAACGGGCCCTGCCGGCGGTGTTGGCCGCCCGTGCCGGGGCGGCCCCGGCTGGCGCGCGGGCACCGGCGGGCGGGCCGGTGCGTACCGGGGTCGAGGTGGTCGTCGGCGATCCCACCGAAGCGGAGCCCAGGACGTGACGTGGCCGGCACCGGCGCACGAGACCGACGAGGAGGCGAACGTGGCGGGACCTGTGGTGGTGGTCGGGGACACCCTGCTGGACCGGGACGTCGAGGGGGTGGTGAACCGGCTCTGTCCGGACTCGCCGGTGCCGGTGCTCGACGAGACCGCGTACGTGGACCGACCCGGCGGGGCGGGCCTGGCCGCGGTCTTCGCCGCCGCGGCGGGCGCCGAGGTGGCGCTGGTGACCGCCCTGGCCGACGACGCCGGTGGGGCGCGGTTGAGCAGCCTGCTGCACGCGGCGGGGGTGCAGGTGTATCCCCTCGCGCTGGACGGCACCACGCCGGAGAAGGTGCGGCTGCGGGCCCGAGGGCGGGTGCTGCTGCGGCACGACCGGGGCGGAAGCGCCGGGGAGCCCGGCGAGCCGGGCGAGGCGGTGCTGCGGCTGCTGGCCACCGCGTCGGCGATCCTGGTGAGCGACTACGGCCGGGGGGTGGCCGAGCATCCGGCGGTGCGGGCCGCGCTCGCCGCGACCCGGGCCCCGGTGGTCTGGGACCCGCATCCCCGTGGGCCGACGCCGGTGCCGGGGGTGCACCTGGCCACCCCGAACGAGTCGGAGGTGCGCGAGTTGGCCAAGGTGCCGCCGGGGGCGTCCCGACTGGCCACCGCCGAACGGGGGGCGCAGAGCCTGCGGGAACGCTGGCGGGCCGGCGCGGTCGCGGTGACCCTCGGCGGGGACGGCGCGTTGCTCTGCCACGCCGATTCGACGCCCCTGATGGTGCCGACGCCGGCCAACGCCGAGGGGGACACCTGCGGCGCGGGTGACCGGTTCGCGGCCACCGCGACGGTCGCCCTGGCCCGGGGGGCGCTGGTCTCCGAGGCGGTGCAACAGGCGGTGGTCGAGGCCTCGGCGTACGTGGCGGGCGGGGGAGTGGCCGGCGCCCTGCCGGGCACGGTCCGGCCACCGGCACCGACGGGCCGTCCGGCGTCGGTGCCGACCGACGGGGAACGGGTCGGGATCGGCGCGGCCGCCGCCGTGGCGGCCGAGGTACGGGCCGCCGGTGGCACCGTGGTCGCCACCGGTGGCTGCTTCGACCTGCTGCACGCCGGTCACCTGGCGACGCTGCAGGCCGCCCGGGGGCTCGGCGACTGCCTGATCGTCTGTCTGAACTCCGATGCCAGCGTGGCCGGGTTGAAGGGGCCGGACCGGCCGGTGGTGACCCAGGCCGACCGTGGTCGGCTGCTGGCCGCGCTGAGCTGCGTCGACGCCGTGGTGGTCTTCGACGAGTCGACGCCGCACGCGGCGCTGTCCTGGCTCCGGCCGGACGTCTGGGTCAAGGGTGGCGACTACGCCAGCGGGGTCGGTGACGAGCCGGTCCTGCCGGAGGCCGAGATCCTGCGCCGGTGGGGCGGGCACACCGTGGTGGTGCCGTACCTGGCCGGTCGTTCCACCACCGACCTGATCGCCACCGCCCGCGCCACCGGAGTCACCGGACCGGGCCGCGCCACCGGGGTCACCGGACCGGACCGAGCCGTCCCACCGGACCGGGCCGGATCACCGGACCGGGCCGGATCACCCGACGGGGCCGGGCCGCAGCCGGTCGGCCGGCACGCGGAGCGGACCCGGTGAGCGCGGTGACGCCCGGTAGCGGGCCGACCGTGCTGGTCACCGGTGGCTCCAGCGGGTTGGGCGCCGCCGTGGTCGCCGCCGTGGCCCGCTCGGGCGGGCAGCCGTTGGTGCTCGACCGGCAGCCCCCCGGCGACGGGGTGCCCTGGCGGGAGTGCGACCTGGCCGACACCGCCGCCGCCGAGGAGGGCACCCGGCAGTTGGCCGAACACGCCGGTGGCCTCGACGCGGTGGTGACCGCCGCCGGAGTGGACGTGCCCGGCAGGTTGGCCGAGCTGTCCCGGCAGGAGTGGGAGCGGATCGTCACCGTCGACCTGTTCGCCACCGTCGCGGTGGTCCGCGCCGCCCTGCCGTTCCTGGAACGTTCCCGGGGCAGCGTCGTCACGGTCGCCTCCACGTTGGGCGTGAAGGCCGTCGCCGACGCCACCGCGTACTGCGCGGCGAAGTTCGGGGTGGTCGGCTTCACCCGGTCGCTCGCCGCGGAGCTGGCCGGTTCGGTCGGGGTGACGCTGCTGATTCCCGGCGGCATGCGTACCCGGTTCTTCGACGCGCGGGACGAGCGGTACCGGCCCGGTCCGGACGCGGCGCTCAACGAGCCGGCCGACGTCGCGGCGGCGGTGCTCTTCGCGCTCTCCCAGCCGCCCGGTTGCGCGGTCCGTGAGCTGGTGGTCTGTGCCGAGCAGGAGACGTCGTACCCGTGATCCTGGCGCTGCGCGCCCTCGGCGTCGGTGACCTGGCCACGGCCGTGCCGGCGCTGCGTGGGCTGCGGGCCGCCCACCCGGACCGGGAGCTGGTGCTGGCCGCACCGGGCTGGTTGGCCCCGCTGGCCGACCTGGTAGGCGGCGTCGACCGGTTGCTGCCGCTGGACGGGCTGACCGCGCCGGGGCAGTCCGTCGCCGCGGTGGTCGCGGTCAACCTGCACGGCCGGGGCCCGCAGTCGCACCGGTTGCTCGCCGCCGGGCGCCCGCAGCGGCTGCTCGCCTTCCGGTGTCCCGAGGCCGGCCACCACGACGGCCCGCTCTGGCGGGACGCCGAACACGAGGTCCGTCGCTGGTGCCGGCTGCTGCACTGGTACGGCATCCCGGCCGACCCCGACGACCTGGCGCTGCTGCGGCCGGCGGTGCCCGGCACACCGACCGGGGTCACCGTCGTGCACCCCGGCAGCAAGATCCCGGCCAAGCGCTGGCCGGCCGCCCGCTTCGCCGCCCTGGCCCGGGTGCTGTCCCGGCGGGGGCACCGGGTGGTGGTCACCGGCTCGGCGGCCGAGCGGGAGCTGGCCGGGCGGGTCGCGTACCAGGCGGGACTGCCCGACACGGCGGTGCTCGCCGGGCGGACGGACCTGGCCGGGCTCGCCGCCCTGGTCGCCCACGGCCGGTTGGTGGTCAGCGGGGACACCGGCGTGGCCCACCTGGCCACCGGCTACGGCACCCCGTCGGTGGTGCTGTTCGGGCCGGTGTCGCCGCACCGGTGGGGGCCACCGGTGGACCGACCCTGGCACCGGGCGTTGCGCGGCGCACCCGGGGCCGACGCGTCCGCCGGTGACCTCGACGCCCGGCTGGCGGGGCTCGACGTCGCCCAGGTGCTGGCCGCCGTGGACGAGGTGGATCAGGCGGTACGGGGGCCCGGTGCGGTTGCGGCGAAGTGACCCCGGCGGACCGGGGTACGGGCGGCGGCGACGCGGCCGGGGTTGGCTCTTCGTCGACCCGGCCGGTGCGCCGGTGCGCGACGCGGACCAACTGGCCCGGCTGCGGGCGCTGGTCGTCCCGCCCGCCTGGCGGGAGGTCTGGATCTCGCCGTACCCGAACGGGCACATCCAGGCCGTCGGCGTCGACGCCGCCGGCCGGCGGCAGTACGTCTACCACCCGCAGTGGCGACGCAAGCGGGACGAGGCGAAGTTCGACCACGTGCTGGACGTCGCCCGGCGGTTGCCGGTGCTGCGCGAGCGGGTCGGGCGGGACCTCGGCACCCGGGGGCTGAACCGGGACCGGGTGCTGGCCACGGTGACCCGGCTGCTGGACATGGGGATGTTCCGCATCGGCAGCGACCAGTACGCCGCCGGTGACGAACCCACGTTCGGGGTGGCCACCCTGCGTCCCGAGCACGCCCGGTCCCGGCAGGGCTGTGTGGTGTTCGAGTTCCCGGCCAAGGGTGGTCTCGCCCAGGTGCGCCGGGTCGAGGATCCCGAACTGTGCCGGGTGCTCACCAACCTGCGTCGCAGCCGCCGCCGGGCGGACCGGCTCTTCGGCTACTGGGACGGTCGGAGCTGGCGGGACGTACGCAGCGACGAGGTGAACGACTACCTGCGCGACGCCAGCGGCGGGGAGATGACCGCCAAGGACTTCCGGACCTGGCACGCCACCGTGCTGGCCGCGACCGAGCTGGCCACTGCCGAACTGGCCGCGACCGAGCTGCCAAACCCCGGTCGGGCGCGCTCGACGACCGCGCGGCGGCGGACCGTGGCGGCGGTGATGCGCCAGGTGGCCGAGCTGCTCGGCAACACCCCGACGGTGGCCCGGACGTCCTACGTCGATCCCCGGGTGGTCGACCTGTACCACGACGGGGCGGTGGTGCCGGTGACACCGGGGACGTCCCGCCAGGATGCCGAACGGGCGGTGCTCGATCTGCTGGCCGAGGACTGACCGGGCGGGCCGCTCGCCACCGTGCGGCGGCGAGCGCCTCGCCACGGCCCCCCGTTGACGGTCACCCGAACTTGCGGACCGGTGACCGCGATGGACTCAGTCTGCCCTGACCGGGTTGACGGTGGATGCCCGCCGGTTGACGATCCGTGACGAGTCGGACTGCCGGCGGCGCCAGTCCTGCGGGGTGGTGTCGTGGGCGGCCCGGAACGCCCGGCTGAAGTGGGCCTTGTCGGCGAAGCCCCACCGGGCGGCGATCGTGGCGATCGGCCGGCTGTGCAGGGCGGGGTCGGCGAGGTCCCGGCGACACCGCTCCAGCCGCAGCCCCCGGATGTACGCCGCCACGGTGGACTGTTCGGCCTCGAAGAGCCGGTGCAGGGACCGCACCGAGATGTGGTGGGCGTCCGCGACGACCTGCGGGCTGAGGGTGGCGTCGCCGAGGTGCTGGTGGATGTAGGACTGCACCTGGGCGAGCAACGCACGTCGGCGTACCTCGGTGGGCACCGCGTCCTCGGCGACCAGGTGCCGACCGAGCATCGTGGTGACCAGGTCGAGCCCCACCCCGCCGAGCCGGCTGGCGTCGGCGTCGTGGTACTGCTCGGGATGGCTGGTGAGCTGCACCAGGTACTGCGCCAGCAGGGCGCCGATGCCCTCGCTGCCGGACATCCGGCCGGCGAAGAGCGGGACGAGCCGGTCCTGGGACAGCGGAACCGCCGAGTACGGGATCAGCGCCACGATGGACGAGGCGGCGTCGTCGCCGATGCCGTGGTGGCACACCTCGTGCGGGCGCGAGGTGTCGTAGAAGGTGAACTCGCCGGCGGAGATCGCGTTGTACCGGCCGGCCTGGCTCAACGAGCTGTTGCCCCGGATGGTCAGGGCGAGCAGGTAGTGCTCCGGGTCCGACCGGCGGACCAGCAGCTCGTTGCGCTGGGCGTCCAGCGACGGGTACTCGTAGCGCAGGAGTCGGATCGGGCCCAGTTCGGTGACCTCGGCCCAGGCGGCGAAGTCGTGGGCGTGTTCGGTGCGGATGCGCAGTGGCACCGAGGTACGGGCGACCATGTCGAGCCAGAGCCCGAAGCGTTCGGCTGCCGGCACCTGCCGGGTGTCGATGGTGTCTCGGGACAACATTGTCGTTCTGCCTCCCCCAGTGGCGCGAGCCGTCGGGCCCATTGTCCCCATTGGTCAGGTGACCATACGAGACGAGGGCGGTCACCGAACGTGTCGTCCGGTGACCGCCCGGGACCACCCGGACACCGGGGGTCGACGACGGCAGTGGGGTTCAGTCGTTGAGGATCTGGGCCAACCGGTCGCGGAAGCGTCGCTCCGAGGCGCTTACCTGCTCGCCGCCGAGGCCGAGCAGACCGCCGGTGGAGGCCGCCCCCACCACCTGCTCGGCGATCTCCACCAGCCAGTGCTTGTACGCCCCGGCCTCACCCTCGTCGACCTTCGCGGTCAGCAGGGTGGCGGCCTTGCTGGCCCGGTGCAGCACGTCGTCGATCAGCACGCCCGGGTCGGCGGGGGAGACGACCGGTAGCTCCGCGCCGGCCTCCGGGTCACCGACCCGCAGGACGATCTCACCGGCGACCGCGGCCACCAGCGGACTGGCCGAGCCCCGGCCGGCGGAGATGGTCTCCAGCCCGGCCGCGTTCTCGGCCATCGTCCGGCGGGTGCTGTCGGACTCGGCGGCGCTCGCCGCGGTCAGCACCGACTGCGGCAGGCCGACCAGCAGCCCCCATTCCTCGTCGGAGAAGCCGAACCCGGTGTACGCCGGCTGTTCGATCACGACAACGCCCCTCTCACCTGTGACTGCACCTGAAACGTGAGCCCGCCGGAAGCTGTGCGGTGCCGGCGGGCGCGCGCGGGAACACGCTAGCTCAGGGTCAGCAGACCCTGCTCGGACACCACGGGCACGGACAACGTCTTGTACCCGACCTCGTCGAAGAGAACCGTCATCCGGTCCTCCTCGTAGTTGAGCACCATGCCGGGGCCCCACTCCGGGTGGCGGACCTGGCTGTGCACCGGGAACGGGCCGCTCGCGCCGTCGTCGGCGACGCTGGTGCCGGCGTGGCAGTTGTCGCAGTGCCCGCACACCTCGGTCATCTGCTCGCCGAAGTAGGCAAGCAGCGCCTGCCCACGGCACCCGGAGGTCTCGGCGAAGGCCCGCATCATGTCGGTCCGGGACCGGGTGACCGCCTGCTGGCGCTCCGCCTCGGCCAGGGCCGCCGCCGCCGCGTCGGCCGGCTGCGGCGCGTACCGGGGGGTGCCGAGGCGTTGCTTCTTGCGTGGCTCGACCGCACCGACCTGCTCCAGCAGGGCCAGCAGCTGGGCCAGCTTGCGGGGGCCGAGGCCGGTGCTGGCCTTGAGGTCCTTCTTGGTCGCCGGCTTGCTGCGCACCAGCGCGGCCAGCTCCTGCAGCTCGGTGACGTTCGGCAGGCCGCCGCTGAAGAAGCGCTGCAACCCGACGTCCTCGGCCCGCCACAGCAGCAGCACCCGGGCCGGCTCGCCGTCGCGCCCGGCGCGACCGATCTCCTGGAAGTAGCTGTCCGGCGAGTCGGGCAGCGCCATGTGCACCACCCAGGCGATGTTCGGCTTGTCGATGCCCATGCCGAACGCCGAGGTGGCCACCATGATCGGCACCTGGTCGGCGAGGAACGCCTCGTGCAGCTCGTTGCGCTGCCCGTTCGGCATCCCGCCGTGGTAGTACTTCGACGGGAAACCCGCGTCGGTGAGCCGGGCGGCCAGTTCCTCGGCGGACCGGCGGGTCGGCACGTAGATGATCCCGGGGCGCCCGTCGTCGCGCAGCAGCGCGATCAGCCGCCGCCACCGGTAGTCCTCGGTGGGGCAGTGCGCCACCTCGAGGAAGAGGTTCGGCCGGTCCAGTCCGGAGACCACCACCTCGGCGTCGCGCAGCCGGAGCCGGGCGATGATGTCGTCGCGTACCGGTGGGGAGGCGGTGGCGGTCAGCGCGACCACCGGCGGGCGGCCGATGCCCTCGATGAGGTGCCCCAGGGCCAGGTAGTCGGGGCGGAAGTCGTGTCCCCAGGCCGAGATGCAGTGCGCCTCGTCGATCGCCACGAGCGCCGGCGCCAACTCACGGACCTCGGCCATCCGGTCCGGGTTGGCCAGTTGCTCGGGGGTGATGAAGAGGAACTCCGCGCGGCCCTCGCGGACCTCGGCGATCGCCTCCGCCTGCTGGCTGGCCGACTCGTTCGAGCTGACCCGGACCGCCCGCAGTTCCGGGCGCTGGCGTTCGTTGAGGGCGGCGATCTGGTCCTGCTGCAGGGCGAGCAGCGGGGAGATGACCACCGTCGGCCCGGGGATCAGGCTGGCCGGGATCTGGTAGATCGCCGACTTGCCGGCGCCGGTGGGCAGCACCACCAGGGCGTCGCGCCGTTTCATCACCGCCCGCATGGCCGCGAGCTGGTTGGGCCGCAGCTGGGTCCAGCCGAAGAGGCTGCGGGCCGCGCGGCGCAGGGTCGTGGAGTGCGTCGACAGTTTCATTGCTGGCCGGACGTACCCTGGCCGTTCCGCGACGAAACCGCCGGGGTGTGCGGATTGCCGCACCGGGCGGCGGCGGGGGATCAGCGGCGGCCGAACATCGCCCGGATCGCGGCGAACAGCAGCAGCCCGCCGACCACCAGGCCGAGCAGGCGTACGCCGGGGATCTCGGCCGCGCTGGTGGCGTCGGCCAGGTTGGTGGGCTCCATCGTCGAACTGTCGCACGGTTGCCGGACCGTCGCCACCGGCTAACAGTAAGGTTTCTTGACTATTTCGGGACGCGGTGTGACCATGGCAGGGCCGCGCCGGCGGCGACCGGCGGGGCCGGTGAGGACGGGGGTGCGGACACCGCATGAGCGACGGGATCCTTCCGACCGACGGGCGCACGCCGAGCAGGCGGGAGGCGGCGGCATGACCGCGCCGAACAGCGCGCTGACCGCGCTGGCCGCCGCCGTCCTGCAACCCGGCTTCGTCGGCACCACGCCCCCGCCCTGGGTCTGCCGGTGGCTCGACGAGGGGCTCGGCTCGGTGGTCCTGTTCGCCCGCAACATCGTCGACGGAGCGCAGGTGGCGCAGCTGACCGCGGCCCTGCGGTCGGTGCGGCCCGACGTCCTGGTCGCCGTCGACGAGGAGGCCGGTGACGTCACCCGCTTCGAGTCGGCCCGAGGCAGCTCCCGGCCCGGCAACCTGGCGCTCGGGGTGGTGGACGACCCGGCGCTGACCGAGGCCGTGGCCCACGACCTCGGCACCGAGCTGGCCGCCGCCGGGGTCACCCTGAACTACGCCCCGGACGCCGACGTCAACGCCGACCCCGGCAACCCGGTCATCGGGGTACGCGCCTTCGGTGCCGACCCCGCCCTGGTCGCCCGGCACACCGCCGCCTGGGTACGCGGACTCCAGGCCGGCGGGGTGGCCGCCTGCGCCAAACACTTCCCCGGACACGGCGACACCCGGGTGGACTCCCACCACGACCTGCCGACGATCCACGCCGACCGGGCCCGGCTGGAGCGCACCGAACTGCTGCCGTTCCGGGCCGCCGTGGCCGCCGGGGTGCAGGCGGTGATGACCGGTCACCTCCTGGTGCCGGCGCTGGACCCCGCTCTCCCGGCCACCCTCAGCCGGCGGATCCTGGGCACCCTGCTCCGCGACGAGCTGGGCTTCGAGGGCGTGGTGGTCACCGACGCGATCGAGATGCAGGCGGTCACCCGGCGCTACGGCTTCGCCGGCGCGGCGGTACGGGCCCTGGCCGCCGGCGCCGACGCGATCTGTGTCGGCGGCGAGCACGCCGACGAGGAGACGGCCCGCCACCTGCGCGACGCCATCGTCGCCGCGGTCGTCGCCGGTGAACTGCCCGAGGAACGCCTGGCCGAAGCCGCCAAACGGGTCGGCCACCTCGCCGCCTGGAGCGCCACCGCGCGGGCCCGCCGTCGGCCGCCGGCCGTCCACCCCGGACCGGCCACCGCACCGGCCGACCGGGCACCGGTCGGGTTGACGGCGGCGCGTCGGGCGGTCCGGGTCACCGGGGCACCCGACGGGCTGCCACTGGCCGGGGCGGCACACGTGGTGGAGTTCGAGCCGCCGTGCAACATCGCGATCGGGCCGGAGACCCCGTGGGGGATCGGCGTCGCCCTCGCCGAGCTGCTGCCGGGCACCCGCACCGTCCGGTTCACCGAGGCCGAGGTGCCCTTCGACCCGACCGCCGGGGCCGCCGGTCGGCCGGTCGTGCTGGTCGTGCGCGACCTGCACCGGCACCGCTGGATGGGGGCAGCCGTCGGGCGGGCGCTGGCCGCCCGCCCCGACGCGGTAGTGGTGGAGCTGGGGGTGCCCGCGCTGGTGGTCGGCGGGGTGCACCTGGCCACCCACGGCGCCACCCGGGTCAGTGCCCGCGCCGCCGCCGAACTGCTCACCGGCACGGCCTGACCGGTTGCCCTGCCCTGCTCAGGGCTCCAGGCGCAGGATCCGGTCGTCGTCGGCACCGGGTGAGCCACGCCCGTCCCGGTTGTTGGTCAACACCCACAGCGAGCCGTCCGGTGCGGGCGCGACGTGGCGCAGCCGCCCGTACTCCTCCACCAGCAGCGCCTGGGCGTTCTGCCCGTCGGTGCCGAGGCGGTACAGCCGTTCCCCACGCAGGCACGCCATCCACACCTCGTCGTCGACGACGGCGATGCCGCTGGGGGAGGCGTCACCGGTGGCCCAGGTGGCCACCGGCGCCTCGTACCGCTCGTCGTCGGAGTCGCCCTCCACCTCGGGCCAGCCGTAGTTGCCGCCGGGGGTGATCCGGTTCAGCTCGTCGTACCGGTTCTGGCCGAACTCGGCCGCGAAGAGGGTGCCCGCCGAGTCCCAGGCCAGCCCCTGCACGTTGCGGTGGCCGTAGCTGTAGACCGGCGAGTCGCCGAACGGGTTGCCGGGCGCGGGCTGCCCCTGCGGGGTGAGCCGCAGGATCTTGCCGCCCAGCGAGTCGCGGTCCTGGGCGCTGTCCCGGTCGCCGGCGTCGCCGGTGCCGGCGTAGAGCATCCCGTCCGGCCCGAAGGCGATCCGGCCGCCGTTGTGCGTCGAGGCCCGCGGGATCCCGGTGAAGACCGGCTCGGGGGTGCCGCCGGCCTGCATCCGGGCGATCCGGTTGTCCTGGGCGGTGGTGTAGTAGACGTAGATCCACCCGTCCTGGGCGTGGTCGGGGGAGACCGCGATGCCCAGCAGGCCACCCTCGCCGCCGGGGGCGGCGTCGGGCACCCGCCCCACCTCCCGGGTCTGGCCGTCGGTCAGGGCGAGGATCCGGGTGCTGTCGCGCTCGGTGACCAGCGCCGAGCCGTCCGGCAGGAAGGCCAGGCCCCAGGGTGCTTCGAGACCGGTGGCCAGGACCTCCACATCTCCCGGCCGGGCCTGCGGGGCATCCGAGACCGAGGGATCGGCGAACCACCCCCGCCAGTACCCGAAGCCGGCAACTCCGGCCAGCAGGGCGACGGTCAGCACACCGGCGAGCAGCAGCCGACCTCTTCCGGGGCCCGATCGATCCGTCATCGTCCGACCCTAGCGGGCCGGATCGGGCATCGACGAGCCGCCGCATTTTCAAGATCAGTGGTGGTTCCGGCGTTCGCGTCCGTCTCGTACCCTTGGCGTGTGACGAACTTCCCCCCGAACCCCCTCCGCCGGACCGCCGGGCTGCTGGCCGGTCTCGCCCTCGGCGCCGCCCTGCTCGCCGGGTGCAGCTCCGAGGGGGCCTCCACCGACTGTGGCCTGGACGCGTGCACGGTCACCTTCGACCGGGGGGTGGAGGCCAGCGCCACCATCCTCGGCGTGGAGACCCGCCTGGTCGGGGCCGAGGGCGACCAGGTGACCGTGGAGGTCGCCGGCGAGCAGCTGTCGCTGACCATCGGTCAGCAGGCGGCCGAGGTCGCCGGCTTCTCGGTCACCCTCGACGGGGTCACCGACCAGCAGGTCAAGATCCGCGTCGCCCGGAACCCGGGCAGCTGACGACCCCTGCGGGACACGTTTGGAAATCTCCGCGTTCGGAGATTGATGCGCCATGTCTCTCACCCGGAACGCCGAAGCCACCGCCTCCCGCGCGGCGAACAGCCGGTGGCTCAAACTCCTCGCCCGTGCCGGATTCATCGGTTACGGGGTCGTGCACCTGCTGTTCGCCTGGTTGGCCCTGCAGATCGCCTTCGGCAGCTCGTCCGACGACGGCGACCAGTCGGGTGCCCTGCGTACCCTCGCCGCCCAGCCGATGGGCAAGTTCATCGTCATCGCCATCGCCGTCGGCATGGTGGCCATGGCCCTGTGGCAGGCCACCGAGGCCGCCGTCGGTCACGTCAGCCAGGACGGCAACAAGCGCACCATGGAACGGGGCCTCTCCGCCGCCCGTACCCTGGTCTACCTCTGGTTCGCCTTCACCGCCTACAAGGTCCTCTCCAGCGCCAACTCCAGCAGCGCCGACCAGCAGGAGGACCTCACCGCCTCCCTGATGGAGTCCACCGGCGGCCGTTGGCTGGTCGGGTTCGTCGGTCTGGTGGTCGCCGGGATCGGCATCGGCCAGGCCATCTACGGCATCAAGAAGAAGTTCGAGAAGAACCTCAACACCCACGAGATGAACGCCAAGACCCGCCAGCTCGCCCGCCGGCTGGGCATGGCCGGGTACGCCGCCCGTGGCTCCGCCTTCGCCGTCTCCGGACTGCTGGTCGTGGTGGCCGCGGTGAACTACGACCCGGAGAAGGCCCGGGGCCTGGACGCCGCCCTGCGTACCCTTCGTGACCAGCCCTACGGCAGCATCCTGCTCGTCCTCGTCGCCCTGGGCATCGCCGCCTTCGGCGTCTACTGCTTCATCCAGTCCCGGTACCGCAAGGTCTGATCTGGTCGATTCCGGGTCCACCGGGCACCATTGGGCCTTTGCCCGACGGCCGTCCGGATGGAGGAGAGGAACCCGTGCAGGAGTACCTGACGACGATCGCCGCCGCGCTTGGTGCGGCGGCGATCGCGTTGTTGCTGGTCGAGGTGATGCACCGGGTGTTCCAGCGGCTTGGCCGCCGCTCGGTGCTGCTGGTCGAGCTCACCGAGCACGCCCACCGGTCCATCCAGGTCGCCGGGGCGGTGCTGGCCGTCCAGTTCGCCGTCGGGTTCAGCACCGGGTACGCGGTGGGCACCGCCTGGCGGCAGGCTGTCCTGCACCTGCTCGTACTCTGCGTGATCGCCAGCACGGCCTGGCTGGTCGCCTCGCTGCTGGTGGTGGTGGAGGACACCGCGCTGGCCCGGTTCCGGGTGGACGTGCCGAACAACCGGCACGCCCGCCGGGTGCGTACCCAGGTGGTGATGCTGCGCCGGATCACCATCGTGGTGATCGTGGTGCTGACCGTCGGCGTGATGTTGATGACCTTCCCCTCGGTGCGCGGCATCGGCGCCGGCGTGCTGACCTCCGCCGGTGTCGCCGGTGTGGTCGCCGCCCTGGCCGCGCAGAGCCTGCTCGGCAACGTCTTCGCCGGCCTGCAGCTCGCCTTCAGCGACGCGGTACGCCTCGACGACGTGGTGGTGGTCGAGGGGGAGTGGGGCCGGATCGAGGAGCTGACCCTCAGCTACGTGGTGGTGCAGATCTGGGACGACCGTCGGCTGATCCTGCCCACCTCGTACTTCACCAGCACCCCGTTCCAGAACTGGACCCGGACCGAGGCGGCCGTGCTCGGCACCGCCATGTTCGACGTCGACTGGGCGGTGCCGGTGCAGGCCATGCGGGAGGAGTTGCGCCGGATCGTCGAGGGCACCGACCTGTGGGACGGCCGGGTCTGCGTCCTGCAGGTGGTCGACGCCACCGGCGGCGTGATCCAGATCCGGGCGTTGGTGAGCGCGGCGGACGCCGGCAGCCTGTGGGACCTGCGCTGTGTGGTCCGGGAACACCTGGTGGCCTGGGTACGCGACCAGCGTCCGCACGCCCTGCCCCGGATGCGTACCGAGATCGGCGACGAGGCGAGCGCGCTGCCCTGGCAGTGGGACCGGCCGGACCGCAAGGGCCGCCGGCCGGCCCGACGCCCGGCCGCCGCGAACCCGCCCGACGACGCCCGGATCTTCGGCGGCAGCGACGACGGCGACGCCCGCAGCGAGGCCTTCGTCGGGCCGACCGACGACGATCCCCCGGCCGAGGCCCTCGTCGGCACCGGGGACGCCGAGCAGCCCGCCCCGACCGACGAGCACCACGACCCGGCGTCCGGTGCCTCGAACGGACGGGTCGAGAGCCGGCGCTGAGCCGACCGGGGCGACCCCTTCCGGGTGGTCTGCGCCGGTCGCCGGGTTTGGTCCGGTCGCTGGCGGGGAGGTGCTGCCGGTGCTCCCGCGGGCACCGGCGGTTCGGCGTCCCGGAACGGTCCCGCCGGGCAGGATTGACGGGCGACGACTCCGGGCATACAGCGCGGTGATGACGAAAGGAGGGCAGCATGGCTGACGTGGCGAATTCCCGAACGCCCCGGGGAGAGGTCGAGCCGTCCACCGCCGAGCTGGTGCAGCGGGCCACCGAGCAGGTCTCCCGCCTGATCCGGGACGAGCTGACGCTGGCGCGGGCGGAGTTGACCGAGAAGGGCAAGCACGCGGGCATCGGGGTGGGGCTCTTCGGCGGCGGTGGGGCGCTGGCGCTGTACGGGCTCGGTGCGTTGATCGCCGCCGTGGTGCTGCTGCTGGCCACCTGGATCACCCCGTGGCTGGCCGCGCTGATCGTCGCGGTGGTGCTCTTCGTGGTGGCCGGAATCCTCGCCCTGGCCGGCAAGAAGCAGGTCAGCCAGGCGGTCCCGCCGGTGCCGGCGGCGGCGGTGCACAGCGTCCGGGCGGACGTCGACACGGTCACCGCCGCGGTCAGGGACAGGGGACACCGATGACGGGCAACGGCAACGGCAACGGGACCGGCGACGCCGAGGCGCTGCGGGCGGAGATCCGCCGTACCCGGATGGAGCTCGGCGAGACGATGGAGGCGCTGGCCGCCAAGGCCGACGTCAAGGCGCGGTTGAAGGACTCCGCCGACCAGGCCAAGGAACGGGTACGCGAGCAGGCCGCGCAGACCGTCGCCCGGGTCCGCGGGCAGGCGGCGCAGACCGCCGAGGTGGCGCGGTTCCAGGCGCAGGAGAAGGGTGAACTGGTCCGGCGCAATCCCGTACCGTGGGCGGCGGTCGCGGCCGGTGCGGTGGCGACCGTGATCGTGCTGTTGATCGTCCGGGGGAGGCGCAGGTGAGCAAGGGCATCAACAAGACCGTCTACAAGCCCGTCGGGGTGGTGCTCGGGTTGGCCGCCGGTGCGGTGGCCGGCGCGGTCTTCCGGCAGGTGTGGAAGCTGACCGCCGGTGACGGCGACGCCCCGAACGCCACCGACGAGGACCGTGGCTGGGGTGAGGTGCTGGCGGCGGCGGCCCTGCAGGGGGCCATCTTCTCGCTGGTCCGGGCGGCCGTCGACCGCGGCGGCGCGGTGGGCGTACGCCGGCTGACCGGGCACTGGCCGGACTGACCGGCAGACGGCGTGGACCCCCTTCCCGGACTTCGGTGGAGGGGGTCTTCTCGCGCCCGATGCCTGGCCGTTCAGGCCTCCGTCAGGTCACATGTCGGAGACTTTCATCGGTTAGGCTGTGCGGAGTTTTTGCGCACGTGGTTTGCTGATCCACGCCGTTGACAGTGGCGTGGATCGAGAGAGGTCTCCTTACCTGGAGCCGCCTCGGAGCACCGCTGCTCGAAAACGGCCAATCGGCCGCACGGCGTGCTCGGCCGCCAGTTTTAGAAGGAGATACACATGGCGCAGGGAACCGTGAAGTGGTTCAACGCAGACAAGGGCTTCGGCTTCATCACCGTCGACGGCGGGGGTGCTGACGTCTTCGTCCACTTCTCGGCCATCCAGTCCAGCGGCTACCGGTCGCTGGAGGAGAACCAGCGGGTGGAGTTCGAGATCGCGCAGGGTCAGAAGGGCCCGCAGGCTGAGCAGGTCCGGCCGATCTGAGCGACGCCGGCCGACATCCGCCGGCCGCCGAACCGATCCGGCCTGCCGGGTCACGTCGAAGCCCCGCATCCCGACCGGGAGGCGGGGCTTTCCACGTGCCGTGCCGTGCCGTGCTGCCGCCGTGCCGGGCCACTGCCGTGCCGGGCCGCTGTCGGGCCGGCGGGTGGCCGGGCCGGTGGCCTCAGGGGCGGCGCCGGGCACGCATCGCCCACCGGAGCACGACCAGACCGACCACCGTCAGGACCGGGCCGATCACCGCCCAGATCAGTTGGTCGCTCATGATGCTGCCGCCGACGTAGCCGAGGCCCTGCACCGTCCACAACGCGCCGACGACCACCGCCAGCAACCCGAGCGTCAGCGGGAGCCAGCCCCTCATCCGATCCTCCCTCCCGGCGGTGGCGGCCACCGCACCGTCCCGGTCAGCCTGCCCCGGCCCGCCGTCGCCGGGGGGCACCACGCCGGAGGTGTTCACCACCGGTCGTGCACCTGCGGCCGGACCAACTCGTCGTAGGTGTCCCGGACCGCCGCGAGTTCCGCCTCGGACAGCGGCGCCAGCTTCGCCGCGGCGGCGTTGAGCCGGGCCTGGTCGGCGTCCCGGGCGCCGGGAATGACCACGGTGACGCCGGGCTGGTCGATGATCCAGCGCAGGGCGAACTGCGCCATCGTCCGGTCCGGGCCGAGCAGCGGTACCAGTCGACGCACCACGGCCAGCCCCCGGTCGAAGTCGACGCCGGAGAAGGTCTCGCCGACGTCGAAGGCCTCGCCGTGCCGGTTGAAGGTGCGGTGGTCGTCGGCGGGGAAGGTGGTCTGCTCGTCGTACCGGCCGGAGAGCAGACCACTGGCCAGCGGCACCCGGGCGATGATGCCGACACCGGCCGCCGCCGCGGCCGGCAGCACGCGCTCCAGCGGCTTGAGGCGTACCGCGTTGAGGATGATCTGCACGCTGGCCACCCCGGGCCGGGCGATGGCGGTGAGCGCCTGGTCGCAGGTCTCGACGCTTACCCCGTACCCGGCGAGGCGCTCCTCGGCCACCGGGGTGTCCAACGCGTCGAAGACCGCGTCGTCGGCGAAGACCGCGGTCGGCGGGCAGTGCAGCTGGACCAGGTCGAGCCGGTCCATGCCGAGGTTGGCCCGGGACCGGTCGGTCCAGGCCCGGAAGTTCTCCAGGGTGTACGCCTCGGGTGTCTGCGGCACCCGGCGGCCCATCTTGGTGGCCACGGTCAACCCCGCGTCGCCACGTTCGCGCAGGAACCGACCGATCAGCTGCTCGCTGCGCCCGTCACCGTAGACGTCGGCGGTGTCCAGGAAGGTGACCCCGGCGTCCACCGCGGCACCCAGCACGGCCGACGCGGTGTCGTCGCTTACCTGCCCCCAGTCGGCACCGAGCTGCCAGGCCCCGAGGCCGACCACCGAGACGGACCTACCGAGTCGCGTGAGGTTTCGTTGTTCCATTCGACAGAGCCTAGTGATCCGCTCGTGGTCCGCGCACCACGAGCCGGTCCGGCGGTCGACGGGACGCCCCGTCCGGGACCCGGCGGGTAGGCTGCTGCACCGCAGAGAGGAGCGTCCCGTGACCGACCTGACCACCTTCATCGCCGGACTGCCCAAGGCGGAGCTGCACGTGCACCACGTCGGCTCCGCGTCCCCGCGGATCGTGGCCGAGTTGGCCGCCCGGCACGAGGGCCGCAGCCCGGTGCCGGCCGATCCGGACGCGCTCGTCGACTACTTCGCCTTCCGCGACTTCGCCCACTTCATCGAGGTCTACCTGAGTGTGGTGGACCTGATCCGCGACCAGCAGGACGTCTGGCTGCTCACCCACGAGGTGGCCCGCGAACTGGCCCGGCAGCAGGTCCGCTACGCCGAGTTGACCGTCACGCCCTACTCCCACGTGCGGCGGGGCATCCCCGCCCCGGCGTTCTGCGAGGCCATCGAGGATGCCCGCAAGAGCGCCGAGGCCGACTTCGGGATCGTGCTGCGCTGGTGCTTCGACATCCCCGGCGAGGCCGGGCTGCCGGCCGCCGAGGAGACCCTGCGGATCGCCCTGGACGAGCGGCCGGACGGGTTGGTCAGCTTCGGTCTGGGCGGTCCGGAGATCGGGGTGCCCCGGCCGCAGTTCAAGCCGTACTTCGACCAGGCCAGGGCGGCCGGGCTGCACAGCGTGCCGCACGCGGGGGAGACCACCGGGCCGGAGACGATCTGGGACGCGCTGCGTCATCTGGGCGCCGAGCGGATCGGGCACGGCATCTCCGCCGCCGCCGACCCCGAGCTGATGCGGCACCTCGCCGAGCAGCGGATCGTGCTGGAGGTCTGCCCCACCTCCAACGTCCGGACCCGGGCGGTGGCCGACCTCGCCGAGCACCCGCTGTCCCGACTGGTCGAGGCCGGTGTTCCGGTCACCATCAACTCCGACGACCCACCGATGTTCGGCACCACGCTCAACGACGAGTACGCGGTGGCTGCCCGCCTGCTCGACCTCGGCCCGCAAGGGGTGGCCGCGCTGGCCGAGGAGGCGGTGAACGCCTCGTTCCTCGCCCCGGCCGAGCAGCAGCGGCTGCGCACCGAGATCGCCGGCTACCTGGCCACCGCTGCCGGCTGAGCCGGACCGGTGGTGGGCACCCAGCCGTGAAACCTGTCGCGGGCGTTGCCCGCACGAGCCGGAGTGTTGCTGGCGCGCGCGACGGGAGCAGGTGTGGGGGACCGCGCTCCCGCCGCGCGCGCGGCTGCACCGGCCGGTGGGTGACAGGCCGTTGGCCGGTGGAACTGATGGGTTCTCGAAGATCCTGTCACCGAGACCGGGCCGGCGGACGCCGGTTAAGCCGGATCTAAGAAAGACTTGCGTTACCGCACAACGAGCGCTCGCCGCACCGCACCACGAGCGATGGTCCTCAGCGTCCGGACGGGCGCTGCCGGGGCCAGCGGCGGCCGGCGGACTTCTGCTCCCGGGCCTCCCGCGTCATCCGGCCGACCAGGCCGAACCGGTTGACCTGCCGGGGGGTCGCCTCCGGATCGGTAAGCAGCATCACCACGCTGGCCCCGCCGAGCCGGGCCCGGTCGATGCTCACCGAACCGTTGGCCTGCAACGCCACCCGCTTGGCGATGTCCAGCCCCAGGCCGGTGGAGCCCTGGTCGCTGGCCCCCCGGCGCAGCGCCCGGTCCGGGTCGCTGATCCCGGGGCCGGCGTCGTCGATCCGGATCGCCACGTACCCGTCGCGGCGGGAGACGGCCACCTCGAACGCCGTACCCTGCGGGGTGTAGCGGAAGACGTTGCCGATCACCGCGTCCAGGGCGGCGGCGAGTTCGGCGCGGGCGACCGGCGCCGGGATCCGCAGCTGCGCCCCGCTGACCCGGTGCGGCCGGTGCTGGTCGCCGGCGAGTGCCGCCCAGAACACCATCCGGTCCCGCACCACCTCGCTGACGTCACACATCGCCGGTGCGGTCTCCTGGGCGACCGTCTTGCGGGTGGTCTTGATCAGCTCGTCGATCTCGCCTTCCAGGGTGACGATGGCCTGCCGGATCCGGCGGATGCCCCGGCGGCGGTCCAGCTCCGCCTCGCTGAACGCGCCGACGCTGGTGTCGTCGGACTCCAGCGCCTCGGCGTCCAGCCGCAGCACGGTCAGCGGGGTACGCAGCCGGTGCGACAGGTCCGCCACCAGTTCCCGCTCGTCGGTGCGGGAGACCACCAGCCGGTCGGCCATCCGGTTGAACGCGTACCCGGCCTCGGCCAGCTCCCGGGGGCCGCTGGGCTCGATGCGTACCCCGAGGTCGCCGTCACCCACCGCGAGCGCCGCCTTGACCAGCCCCCGGGCCGAGTCGACCGCGCGGGCGGCGACCCGGTCCACCACGATGACCGCGGCGGCCACCAGCGCGGCGGCCACCGCGGCCAGCAGCCACCAGACGTCGGTCACCCCGTCGGTCAGGGCCGCGTCGGGCACGAAGACCTCGACCACCGCGACGGTGTCGCCGCGCACCACCGGATCGAGCCGGACCACGCCACCCTCGACCTGCGCCACCAACGAACGCCGGTCGGCCACGGCCCGCTCCAGGTCCGCCGCGGCCGCCCGCGCACCGGCCGGTTCGGCAGCCAACCCGTGTACGACAGGCCGGGTGGCCGGGTCGCCGCCGGTGGCCGCGACGGCCCGGTCGACCACCGCCGCGTCGGTGCTCACCGCCAACGCGCCGGTGACCAGCGCGCTGCGTCGGGCGGCGTCGGCGATGGCGTCCTCGCGCGCCTGCTCGCGCAGGTTGAGCCCGAGCGGCACCAGGGAGGCCAGTGCGATGAGCGTGCACATGCCGGCCGTGAGCAGGGCCAGCGCGGCCCTCAGTCCGGTGCCACCAACCGGAAGCCGACCCCCCGCACGGTGCGCAGGTATCGCGGCTTCGCCGCGGACTCGCCCATTTTGCGGCGGAGCCAGTACAGGTGAACGTCGATGGTCTGGTCCTCGCCTACCGACGGCTGGCGCCATACCTCCTCCAAGAGTTCGCGCCGGGACACCACCCGGCCGGGCCGGGCGGCGAGATAGGCCAACAGGTCGAATTCCTTGCGGGTGAGCGCCAGCGACGCCCCGTCCAGCTGCGCGCTGCGCTCACCGACGTCGACCTTGAGCCCGCCGACGGTGTGTACGGCCGGGGCGACGGTCCGGCTGGCCCGCCCGGCCCGGCGCAGCACCGTGGTGATCCGGGCATCCAGGTGCGCGCCGGTGAACGGCTTGACCATGTAGTCGTCGGCACCGGCCCGCAGCAACCGGACCACCGACTGCTCGTCGTCCCGGGCGGTGGCGATGATGATCGGTACGTCGGTGATGCCGCGCAGCATCCGCAGGGCGTCGGAGCCGTCCAGGTCGGGCAGGCCCAGGTCGAGCACGACCAGGTCGGGAGCTTCCGCGGCGACCCGCCGCAGCGCGTCCAGCGCCGTACCCACGGCGTGCACGGCGTGTCCCCGGTCGGTGAGGGATCGCAGCATCGCGCCGCGTACGACGTGGTCGTCTTCGACCAGGAGCACGGTGGCCACGTCAAGACGGTACTTCCCGTGGCAAGTCGACCGCGTTGCGGCACACCCGCCGGGCGGGCAAGCTGAACCGGACATGACTTTCACCCTGTTCGCCGACAGCCGCCTGAGCCTGGCCCGGGACGCCCTGGCCGGCCTGTCGGTCGGTGACGCCCTGGGCTCGCAGTTCTTCGTGCCGGGCCGCCACCCGGGGGAGCTGGCCGCCGGGCACCTGCCACCGCCGCCCTGGCAGTGGACCGACGACACCGAGATGGCCTGCTCGGTGGTGGCCGAGTTGGCCGAGATCGGCCGGATCGACCCCGACCGGCTGGCCCGGGTCTTCGCCGAGCGCTGTGAGCCGTACCGGGGGTACGGACCGGGCGCGGTGACCGTCCTGCGCCTGATCCGTACCGGCACGCCCTGGCCGGTGGCCGCCGCTGCCGCCTTCGACGGGCAGGGTTCGTGGGGCAACGGCGCGGCGATGCGGGTCGGCCCGCTCGGCGCGTACTTCGCCGACTCGACAAGCCGGGCCGCCGCGCAGGCCCGGGTCAGCGCCGAGGTGACCCACGCCCACCCGGAGGGGATCGCCGGCGCGGTGGCGGTCGCCGTCGCCGCCGCCCTGGCCGCCCGGGCCCGCCTGGACGGCGACCGCCCGACGCCGGCCCGCCTGCTCGCCGCGGTGGCCGCCGCGCTCGACCCCACCACCCGGGTCCACCACGGGGTACGCCGAGCCGTACCGCTGCTGGGTCGTCCGGTCGCCGAGGCCGCCGCCGTACTCGGCAACGGCGCCCGGGTCACCGCCCCGGACACCGTCCCCTTCACCTGCTGGGTCGCCGCCACCTTCCTGGACGACTATCCGGCGGCGATCCGCTCCTGCGTCGAGGCGGGCGGCGACGTCGACACCACCGCCGCCATCGTCGGTGCAGTGGTGGCCGGGTACACCGGGGTGGGCACCCCCGGCGGGGTGCCCACGGAGTGGGTGGCCCACCGGGAGGCGTTGCCGGCCTGGGTGGCCTGAGGCCTCACCGGGCGACGGCCGCCTCGCCGGCGGGGGCTGTTCCCGGGGCGGCGGGGGTCGCCTCCGGGCTGGCGGGAGCGGCTTCCGCATCGGCTGGGGTTACCGTGTCGGCCGGGGTTACCGGCTCGGCCGGCGTGGCTTTCGTCTCGGCGGGGGTCGCTTTCGTGTCGGCCGGGGTCGTCGCCGTGTCGGCTGGCGTCGTTGCCGTGTCGGCCGGGGCTGCTTTCGTGTCGGCTGGGGTCGTTGCCGTGTCGGTCGGGGCGGTCTCCGCCGTGCTGCCCGCGGCGGTGCCTTCGTCGTTGCCCTGCGTCTCGCCGCTCTTCGGGTCGTCTTCGCCGGTGGTGTCTCTTCTACGCCGCAGCCAGCGGGTGCCCAGCCAGCCGGCTGCGGCCCCGCCGCCCAGGCCGGCGACCAGCCCGCCGCCGAGCAGCAGGTCGGCGGTCAACCAGCCACCCTCCTCCGGCTCGTAGAGGGCCGAGCCGCCGTACTCGTGCGGCTCGGCGAGGCGGGTGCTCAGCGTGGGATGGGCGCCGTGTCCGCCACCGGTGTCGGCCCCGCCGCCGGGTGCCGCCGGAAGCAGCGCCAGCACCGGTGCCGGGTGCGCACCGCCGGCCGGGTCGGCCCAGCGCACCACCGTCTTGTCGGAGTAGGTCTGCACCACCTCGAAGGTCATCCGTTCGGCCTGTGGCAGCGGCCCCATCGAGACCGCGAACCGGTTCGGCCCGGTCGTCGCCGAGCCGACCCGGGTCCAGGTCACCGCAGCGGTGACCGTGTCCACCAGGGGGCCGTGGATGCTCGCCACCGGCTCGTCCAGCTTCCGGGTGGTGATCTGCGGCGCCCACCCGTCGACCGACATCGGGTACGCCTCACCGATCGGGTACGCCGTCGGCAGGCGCAGCTCCACCTTGCTGGTCCGGGCTCCCGGGCGCTCCTCGGGGACGACGATCTCGAACTTCACCGGGTCGCCCTGCCTGGCCTGTCCGGGCGTGCTCGTGACGTCAGCCGCCCAGGCCGCGCCGGGCCAGCCCAGCACCCCCACCACGGCGACGGCCAACGCGGTCAGCGCCCCGGCCCGGCTCCGCTGGCTGTCGCTACGGGTCATCGTGTTCGGCCTCCCCATCGGTGTCCAGGCGGGGCGTACCGACTCCGGCCCCACGAGGTAGTTCGGATGGCGGGCCCGAAAGGTTCAATCGCCACCCCGACCCGGTGGGTCAACGCTGGCCCGGTGGGTCGCGCTGGCCCGGTGGGTCAACGCTGGCCCGGTGGGTTGCGCTGGCCCGGTGGGTTGCGCTGGCCCGGTGGGAGGGCTGCCCCGACGTGATGGGTCGCCCCGGCGCGGCAAGTCGCCCTGGCGCGGTGAGAAGGGTGCCCCGCTATACCGGAAGCGTTAACAGGGGACCCTTCCTTTCAGGGGAGGTGGAGGACCCAGCGGTAGGCCTGGACCAGGCCGGTGTCGAAGCCGGCGGCCGAGCCCCAGAGGAACAGCCGGAACCGGCGGTACAGCGGATCGCCCCAGCGTTGGACGATCTCGTCGCGGGCGGCGTCCAGCCGCCGGGCCCACTCCCGGCAGGTCAGGTGGTAGTTGTGCCGGTCGTCGGCGATGCTCAACAGCTCGAAGGGGGAACGTGCCACGTGCCGCAGGTACTGGTGCAGCAGCAGCGGGGTGGACGAGCCGGGGTAGATGTAGCGCTTCATGAAGGTCGACGCGCTGTGCTTGCGGCGCATCGCCAGCGCGTCGCAGTAGACCCGCCCACCCGGGCGCAACGCGCGGGCGTACGCGCGCAGGGTGCGGCGGTAGTCGGGCAGGTGCTCGGTGACCCCCATGTTGACCACCGCGTCGTAGCGCCGGTCCGGGGTGTGGCCCAGCAGGTGCTCCCGGATCACCCGGACCTCCAGCCCCTCCCGCTCGAACAACGAGTTGAGGAACCGTTCCGACTCCACCGACAGGGTCAGCGTGGTGACGTTGATCCCCCGGCGGGCGGCGTGCTCGGCGAACGCCCCCCAGCCACCCCCGACCTCCAGCACGTGGTCACCCGGTCCGACCCCGATCGCCGTCAGGGCGAGGTCCAACTTGCGGGTCACCGCGTCCTCCAACGGCTCGTCGTCGGCGGCGAAGACCCCCTCGGTGTAGCAGCGGTGCCGGGTGTCGAGGAACGTCAGGAAGAAGTCCGGATCCTCGTCGTAGTGGTGTGCGATGTCCCGGTCGTCGGCGGCCTGCCGTCGGCCGGGGCGCAGCAGTGCCGGGGCGAAGCGGGCCGCCCAGGCCAGCGGGTGCAGGTCGGTGAAGAAGTCACGCATCCGCAGCGCGGCGGCCACGTCGCCGTCGACGTCCAGCCACCCCCGCAGGTACGACACGGCGACACCGAACTGGTCCAGGCTGGCCAGCGCCCGCGCGCCCCGGGCGTCGGCGACGGTGATGGTGAACGCCGGCTCGCCCGCCCCGATCACGTGCCCCGGCCCGCCGTCGGAGGTGATCGCGAACGGGGTAGCCGGGCGGCCGGCGGCGTAGGAGCGGTACCGGCGTTCCAACACGCCGCGCACATCCGTGGTGGTCACGTTACCGAATGTAACTCCGACGGCGGCCCCGGCGGTGCCGGAACCGGCGACCGATAGCATCTCTAGCGGCCGATCACCGGCTGCCACCGTCGCCTGTCCCTGGAGGAGTCACCGTGTCCGCACCCCGTACCCCCGTAGTGGCCGACCCCGTCGTCGTCGCCGCCGGGACGACGGCGGCCGACGCGGTGGCCGCTGCCGGGCTGCCCGCGAGCGGCCCGAAGGCGATCGTGGTGGTCCGCGATCCGCAGGGCCAGCTACGCGACCTGGACTGGGCCCCGGCCCAGGAGACCACCGTCGAGCCGGTCGCCATCGACACCCCGGACGGGTTGGACGTGCTGCGCCACTCCACCGCGCACGTGCTCGCCCAGGCGGTGCAGGACGTCTTCGCCGACGCGAAGCTCGGCATCGGTCCACCGATCGAGAACGGCTTCTACTACGACTTCGCCGTGGACAAGCCGTTCCAGCCCGACGACCTGGCGAAGATCGAGAAGCGGATGCAGGAGATCGTCAAGTCCGGGCAGCGGTTCCGCCGCCGCCGCTTCGACAGCCTGGACGAGGCGCGGGCCGAGTTGGCCGCCGAGCCGTTCAAGCTGGAGTTGATCGAGGTCAAGGGCGAGGGACTGGACACCGCCGAGGTGATGGAGGTCGGCGGCGGCGAGCTGACCATCTACGACAACCTCGCCGCGAACGAGGAGAAGGTCTGCTGGTCGGACCTGTGCCGGGGCCCGCACCTGCCGAACACCCGACTGATCGGGGCGTTCAAGCTGATGCGCTCGGCCGCCGCGTACTGGCGCGGGTCGGAGAAGAACCCGCAGCTGCAGCGGGTCTACGGCACCGCCTGGCCGACCCGGGACGCGCTGAAGGCGTACCTGAAGCTGTTGGAGGAGGCCGCCCGGCGCGACCACCGCAAGCTCGGCGCGGACCTGGACCTGTTCAGCTTCCCCGACGAGCTGGGCTCCGGCCTGCCGGTCTTCCACCCCAAGGGCGGCATCATCCGCCGGGAGATGGAGAACTACTCCCGGATCAAGCACGAGCAGGCCGGGTACGCCTTCGTCAACACCCCGCACATCACCAAGGGCAACCTGTACGAGGTCTCCGGGCACCTCGACTGGTACGCCGACGGCATGTTCCCGCCGATGGAGGTCGACGGCGCGAACTACTACCTCAAGCCGATGAACTGCCCGATGCACGACCTGATCTTCCGCTCCCGGGGCCGGTCCTACCGGGAGCTGCCGTTGCGGATGTTCGAGTTCGGCACGGTCTACCGGTACGAGAAGTCCGGCGTGGTGCACGGCCTGACCCGGGTCCGGGGCATGACCCAGGACGACGCGCACATCTTCTGCACCGAGGAGCAGATGGCCGGCGAGCTGAAGTCGCTGCTCGCCTTCGTCCTCGAACTGCTGGGCGACTACGGCATGGACGACTTCTACCTTGAGCTGTCCACCCGCAACCCGGCGAAGTCGGTAGGCACCGACGAGAACTGGGAGCGGGCCACCGAGGCGCTGCGCTCGGCCGCCGAGGAGTCCGGGCTGGCCCTGGTGCCCGACCCGGAGGGTGCGGCCTTCTACGGCCCGAAGATCTCCGTGCAGGTCAAGGACGCCATCGGGCGGACCTGGCAGATGTCCACCATCCAGGTCGACTTCAACCTGCCGGAGCGCTTCGGCCTGGAGTACCAGGCCGCCGACGGCAGCCGGCAGCGGCCGGTGATGATCCACCGGGCGCTCTTCGGCTCGATCGAGCGGTTCTTCGGGGTGCTCACCGAGCACTACGCCGGTGCGTTCCCGGCCTGGCTGGCCCCGGTGCAGGTGGTCGGCATCCCGATCCGCGAGGAGCACACCGAACACCTGGACGGCTTCGTCGCGGCGCTGCGCGCCGAGGGCATCCGGGCCCAGGTCGACACCGGCGACGACCGGATGCAGAAGAAGATCCGCACCGCCCAGCAGCAGAAGATCCCGTTCATGGTGATCGCCGGCGACGACGACGTGGCCGCCGGCACGGTCTCCTTCCGCTACCGCGACGGCTCCCAGCGCAACGGCGTACCGATCGACGAGGCGGTCACCCACGTCCTCGACGTGGTCCGCACCCGCACCAACACCGGCCCCTCCGCCTGAGGTGTAAGGAAGGGCCCCCTGTTAACGCATTCGGTAGAGAGGGGTTCCCCTCTCACGCAGCCGCGTTAACAAGGGGCCCTTCCTTAAGGTGGGACGGTGGGACGGGGCACGGGGGTGGTCCGGTGGCGGAACGTAGGATCGGGGGCGTGACAGGGGCGGAACGGCACACGGACAGCGGCATGGCCGACGGGCTGGATCGGCTCTGGACACCACACCGGATGACCTACATCTCCGGGGCGGACCGCCCCGAGGGTGGGTACGAGAAGCCGACCGGTTGCCCGTTCTGCCTCGCGCCGGGCCGCCCCGAGCCGGAAAGCCTGGTCGTGGCCAGGGGCGAGCACGTCTTCGTGGTGCTCAACCTGTACCCGTACAACCCGGGGCACCTGTTGGTATGCCCGTACCGGCACGTCGCCGACTACACCGACCTGACCGCCGAGGAGACCGTCGAGCTGGGCACCTACACCCAGACCGCGATGCGGGTGGTCCGCCAGGCCAGCAGCGCCCACGGCTTCAACCTGGGGATGAACCAGGGTGGGGTGGCCGGTGCCGGGATCGCCGCCCACCTGCACCAGCACGTCGTACCGCGCTGGGGTGGGGACGCCAACTTCATGCCGGTGATCGGCCGGACGAAGGTCCTCCCGCAGTTGCTCACCGACACCCGTACGTTGCTCTCCGACGCCTGGCCGTCCTGACCCGGCCGCCCCCCGCGACGGGGGGACAGCGCCTACCCTCGTTGGGCATGGCTCTGCTTCACCGCGCTGAACTGCGTCCCACCAAGTTCGAGCTGCTGGCCGCCTGGATGCCCGGTCGGGAGTGGTTCCACGGTCGGGTCGGCCGGACCGTCGACCGGGTGGCCGCGTACCGGTTCGACGACCCGGCCGGCCAGGTGGGCATCGAGACCCTGCTGGTGCGCACCGGGGAGGGGCCGGTCCACCAGGTGCCGCTCACCTACCGGGACGCCCCGATCGAGGGCGCCGACGGTCATCTGATCGGGGTCGCCGACCACACGGTGCTCGGGCGACGCTGGGTGTACGACGCCATCGGTGACCCCGTCTACGCCGCCGCGCTGGCCTCGGCGGTGCTCGCCGGCACCGGCCAGGCGTCGGAGTACTTCGAGTCCGACGGCGGGCGGGAGTACCGCGCCCCGAGCATGACCGTCGCCGTGGTCGGTGCCGGGCCCGCCGCCGTACCGCAGGTGGGTGCCGTACTGCGGGTGGTGGACGCCGATCCGGCCGTCGTGGTCACCGACGCGGTCGAGTTGACCGTGTGCCGGCGGTTGGGTGCCGACCGTTCCCTGCCGGCGGACGCCCCCGTGCTCACCGGCACCTGGGACGGCCAGCCGACCGCCCTCGCTCTGGCCTACGCCAGCCCACGGTGACGTCGCCCGGCCACCACCGCCGGACGGGCCGCCTGATGCCGTGCGGTGACGGCCCGGCGGTCAGCGCGTGACACTCGGCCCGATCCGTCGGTCGCGGTCACACCGGCCCTGACCTGCCCGTCGTGCCCGGCCTTCCCGATCCGTCGGTACGGAAGCCGAATTCGGCGCGGCCGACGGTGATCCGTGGACCTGGGCGGCCCGTACGGATGGTCGTGATGGACATCTGTCAGTTCGTGTCCGAAAGATGGCAGGATGCGTCGGTGGGCATGTCGACGCGCACGTTGGGCCGCAGCGGCATCGAGGTCAGCGCCCTGGGTATGGGCTGTTGGGCGATCGCCGGCCCGTGGTCGGAGGGCACCACCCCGCTGGGCTGGGGTGCGGTGGACGACACCGAGTCGATCAGGGCGGTCCGTCGGGCGCTCGAGCTCGGGGTGACCCTCTTCGACACCGCCGACACCTACGGTGCGGGGCACGGTGAACGGCTCCTCGGGCAGGCACTCGGCCGTCAGCGGGACGAGGCGGTGATCGCCACCAAGTGGGGTCACACGTTCGACGAGCGGGCCCGGCAGGCCACCGGCCGGGACGCCACGCCGGCGTACCTGCGCCGGGCGGTACGGGAATCGCTGCGTCGCCTCGGCACCGACCGGATCGACCTGTACCAGCTGCATCTGGCGGATCTGCCGGTGCCCCGGGCGCAGGCGCTGATCGGCGAGCTGGAGGAGCTGGTCTCCGAGGGGCTGATCCGGGCGTACGGCTGGAGCACCGACCGGGCGGACCGAGCGGCCGTCTTCGGGCAGGAGGCCCCGCACGCCGCCGCCGTGCAGCACGCCCTCTCGGTGCTGCGCGACGCCCCCGACCTGCTCGCCGTCTGTGACAAGTACGACCTGGCCAGCATCAACCGGGGGCCGCTGGGGATGGGGTTGCTCACCGGCAAGTACACCCCGGCCTCGACCCTGCCCCGAGACGACGTACGGGGTCTCTCCTCGGGCTGGCTGGAGTGGTTCCGCAGTGGCCGGCCGGCCCCGGAGTGGTTGCGCCGGGTCGAGGCGGCCCGCGCCGCGTTGACCGCCGACGGGCGCACCCTGGCCCAGGGGGCGTTGGGCTGGATCTGGGCCCGCAGCGGGCGGACCATCCCGATCCCGGGCTGCCGGACGGTCGCCCAGGTCGAGGAGAACGCCGCCGCCCTGGCGCTGGGCCCTCTCCAGCCGGACCACTTCGTCGAGGTGGAGCGGCAACTGGCCGCCCTGCGTACCGCCGCCCTGCGGGAGGTGGACCGTCCCTACTGGCCCAGCCCCATGCTGCCCACCGCCTGGCCCTGAACGCCCCGGCCTGCCGGTCGGGTCGCCTCGCCGGACTGCGGCGGCCTGCCGGTCGGGTCGCCTCGCCGGACTGCGGCGGCCTGCCGGTCGGGTCGCCTCGCCGGACTGCGGCGGCCTGCCGGTCGGGTCGCCTCGCCGGACTGCGGCGGCCTGCCGGTCGGGTCGCCTCGCCGGACTGCGGCGGCCTGCCGGTCGGGTCGCCTCGCCGGACTGCGGCGGCCTGCCGGTCGGGTCGCCTCGCCGGACTGCGGCGGCCTGCCGGTCGGGTCGCCTCGCCGGACTGCGGCGGCCTGCCGGTCGGGTCGCCTCGCCGGACTGCGGCGGGTCGCCTCACGGGACAACGGCGTTGATCGACTCGGTTGGGCCGATATGGCGGCATCAACCGACCCCGGACACCGCCTTTTCGGCCCAACCGAGTCGATCAAGCCCTAGCTGATGATCAGCAGTGGGTCGTGCCGGGCGGAGATGGTGTCCCCGATCCCCGCGCTGCCGAGATTCGTGATCACACAGTTGTCGCCGGCGACGCAGAAGGGCACCTCGCGCCGGTCCCCGTCGAGCGCGTGGTGGAGGCGGCCGATCCGCTGGTCGGCGTCGTGCTCGGCACTGCCACGCTCGCCGGAGCCGGAGCCGGAGCCGGAGCCGGAGCCGGAGCCGGAGCCGGAGCCGGAGCCGGAGCCGGAGCCGGAGCCGGAGCCCGAGCCCGAGCCCGAGCCCGAGCCCGAGACCGAGACCGAGACGTGCACGTCCTGTCCGGGGCGCAGGGTGCCGGAGAAGACCCGGACCAGGCAGATCCGACCGAGAAGCGGATCGGTGCCGGTCCGGAGCACCTCGGCCACCAGCGGACCGTCCGGGTCGCAGGGCAACGGGGGGCGGGGTGAGCCGTCCACCCCGGTCACCGCGGGCAGGTCGCGCTCCAACGGCGACGGGACGGCCGTGACCAGGGTGTCGAGCAGGACGTCCAGGCCGACACCGGTGGCCGCGCAGACCGGCAGTACCGGGTGGAAGTGGCCCCGCGCCACGGCCTGCGCCAGCTCGGCGACCAGCACCGCGCTGTCGATCTCCTCGCCGGCGAGGTAGCGGTCCATCAGGGACTCGTCCTCGCTCTCGGCGACCAGCGGATCGATCAGCTCGTGCCGGGACTCGGTGATCGCCGGCAGGTGCTGCGGCTCGGGTTCGCGGACCTGGGCCGGCAGGCCGGTGGTGTAGTCGAAGACCTGGCGGGTGACCAGGTCGAGCAGCCCGGCCACCGACTCACCGTCGTCGCCGAGCATGATCAGATGCAACGGCAACACGTTGTCGCCGAACACCCGCTGGCACAGCGCCACCACCTCGTCGAAGTCGGCGCGGGGGTGGTCCAGCCGGGTCACCGCCACCACCCGGGGCAGGCCCAGGGCGGCGCACTCCTCCCAGCGGGCGGCGGTGGCGGTGTCCATCCCGTCGACGGCGGAGACCACGAACAACGCCGCGTCGGCGCCCCGTAGCCCGGCCCGCAGACCGTCCTCCGGGCCGTCCGGGCCGTCGCCGTCTCCGCACGGGTCCAGCAGATTGATCTTCACACCGCGGTGCCACAGCGGTACGCAGGCCAGGCCGACCGCCCGCCGCTGGCTGCCCGCCGCCGCGTCCGGACCGTCCGCGTCGCCGGCGGCCAGCAGGGCCTCCACCAGGGTGGTCTTGCCCGAACCGGAGTGCCCGACGAGCACCACGTTGCGTACCCGGTCGGGTGCCGTGACCACCGACGGCACGCCGGTGGTGCCGTCCTGACCGTGCTGCGCCATCGGGCGCACCTCACTGCGCTGCGCCATCGGGCGCACCTCCTCGACCGGTGGTGGTGTCCGCCACCCGTTACGGCAGCGGGCCCGGGGCTGATCCGCGGCGATATCCTCCGGTGTCCCGCCGTCCCGCACCGACGGGGCAGGCACGTGGGTGAGCTGGCTCACCATCACCGCCCGATTTCACCCCTTCGACCGGCCGCACACCACCACGCCGCGCCGGGCGACCACCGGCCGTATCGCGGACGGTGGACCGCCCGTTATCGTGGGACCGCCATGGCGAAGATCTTCCAAGTGTCGGCCCGAGCGGGGATGACCCGCGTCGTCGAGCCCGTCGCACGCGGCCTGCTGAAAGCGGGCGTCACCCCCAACACGGTCACCGTGGCGGGCACCGTCGGGGTGCTCGTCGGTGCCCTCGGCTTCGGTGCCCGCGGCCACCTGGTCACCGGAGCGCTCATCGTCACCGTCTTCGCGTTGACCGACCTGCTCGACGGGACGATGGCCCGGATGTCGGGCGGCTCCACCCGCTTCGGCGCGTTCCTCGACTCGAGCATGGACCGGGTCGCCGACAGCGCGGTCTTCGGCGCCGTGGCCTACTGGCTCGCCACCCAGGGCGACTACCCGTCGGTGGCGGCGGCCCTGCTCTGCCTGGCCGTCGGCGGTCTCGTCTCGTACGTGAAGGCCCGCGCCGAGGGACTCGGCATGACCTGCAACGTGGGCATCGCCGAGCGTACCGAGCGGTTGCTCATCGTCGGCGTCGGCGGCCTGCTCACCGGCCTCGGCGTGGACCGGGCCCTGCCGATCGCGCTCTGGCTGCTCGCGGCGGTCTCGGTGTTCACCGTCGGGCAGCGGATGGTCCACGTCCACCGGCAGGCCCGCCAGCTCGAGCCGGGCGGCCAGCGGTGACGGCCACCGCACGTGGGCCCGGGGTGACGGGCGGGCGCAGGTGAACGCGACCGAGCTCGGGTACGTCGCCGGTTGGCGGCTGGTCCGCGCGCTGCCCCGGCCGATGGTCGCCGCCGCCTTCCGGGCCGGGGCGGACCGGTCCCACCGTCGCGGCGGTGCCGGGGCCCGCCGGCTGCGGGCCAACCTACGCCGGGTGGTCGGCCCGGCGATGCCCGAGGCCGAGCTGGACGACCTGGTCCGGCAGGGTCTGCGGTCGTACGCCCGGTACTGGATGGAGGCCTTCCGGCTGCCCGCGCTGAGCCGGGAGCAGATCCTGGCCGAGTTCCGGCTGGGCAACTCCGAGTCGCTGGCCGCCGACGTGGCGGCCGGGCGGGGCGCGGTGGTGGCGCTGCCGCACGCCGGGAACTGGGACCTGGCCGGTGCCTGGGCGGCGGCCACCGGCTGGCCGATCACCACGGTCGCCGAGCGGCTCAAGCCCGAGGGGGTCTTCGAGCGGTTCGTGGCCTTCCGGGAGGGGCTGGGGATGGAGATCCTGCCCAACCACGGTGGTACCCGGCCCACCTTCGACGTGCTGGTGGACCGGCTGGGCGTCGGTACGGTGGTGCCGCTGCTCGCCGACCGGGACCTCTCCGCCCGGGGCGTGGAGGTGGACTTCTTCGGCGGCCGCACCCGGATGCCGGCCGGCCCCGCGCTGCTGGCCATCCGGACCGGCGCCCCGCTCTACGTCGCCTCGATGTGGTACGAACCGGACGCGGCCTGTGCCGCCCTCGACGGTCCGCTGACCCTGCCGGCACCCGACAGCGGCCCGCTGGACCAGCGGGTCCGGCTGCTGACCCAGCGAATTGCCGACGGTCTGGCGGCGGGCATCGCCCGTCATCCGCAAGACTGGCACATGTTGCAGCGTATGTGGCTGGACCAGAAGGGCCCGGGACCGGACCGTACGAGGCCCCCGGCCGCCACCGGCTCGGTCTGAGACGAAGGGCACTGACGTGCGGATCGGCATCGTGTGCCCGTACTCCTTCGACGTTCCCGGCGGAGTGCAGAACCACGTCATGGACCTCGCCGAGGCCCTGATCGGGCTCGGTCACCAGGTGAGCGTGCTCGCCCCGGCCGACGAGGACTCCGAACTACCGGCGTACGTGGTGCCGGCCGGCCGGGCGGTGCCGCTGCCGTACAACGGTTCGGTGGCCCGGATCGCCTTCGGCCCGGTCTCCACCGCCCGGGTCCGGCGCTGGATCATCCGGGGTGACTTCGACGTGCTGCACGTGCACGAGCCGCTCACCCTCAGCCTGTCGATGCTCGCGGTCCTGTCCGCCCGGGGGCCGGTGGTGGCCACCTTCCACACCGCGATGACCCGGTCCCGGGTGCTCTCGGCGGCCCAGGGGGCGCTGCGGATCGTGCTGGAGCGGATCACCGCCCGGATCGCGGTGAGCGCGCTGGCCCGCAAGGTGCAGGTCGAACACCTCGACGGCGGGGCGGTGGAGATCCCCAACGGGGTCACCGTGCGTAAGTACGCCGGGGTCGATCCGCTGCCCGGGTGGCCGGGGGAGTGCGCCCCGGGCGTCGGCGGCAGCATCGGTTTCCTGGGCCGGTTCACCGAGGCCCGCAAGGGCTTCCCGATCCTGCGTGACGCCTTCGTCGAGCTGGCCCGGCAACGGCCCGGCCTGCGGCTGCTGGTCGCCGGCCCCGGTGACCCGGACGACCTCTACGGCCGGTTCCCGGCCGACCTGCGCGAGCGGGTGGACTTCCTCGGACGGGTCTCCGAGGCGGACAAGGCACGCATGTTACGCAGTGTGCATCTCTACGTCGCGCCGAACACCGGTGGGGAATCATTCGGGATGATCCTCACCGAGGCCCTCGCCGCCGGCACCACGGTCGTCGCCAGCGACCTGGACGCGTTCCGTCGGGTGCTCGACCAGGGGCGGGCCGGCTGCCTCTTCCCCAACGGTGACGCCGTGGCGCTGCGGACGATCCTCGGCGAACTGCTGGACGATCCGGTGCGTCGGGCCGCGCTGACCGCCTGCGGCGACCAGGTGGTGGCGGGCTTCGACTGGCCCGTGGTGGCCCGGCGGGTGGTGGAGGTCTACGCCGCCGCCATCGAGGCGACCGACGGGCGGGTCATCGACCAGGAATGGGTGGGGCTGGGCTGAGCGGAACGGAGCAGCACTACGATGCCGGGCATGTGGTGGGTGGTGGGCGCGACCGTGGTCGTCGGCCTGGTCGCGGCGTACCTGATCTGGACCGCCGGCCGGGTCGAGCGGCTCCAGGTCCGGGCCGAGTCGGCCGCCCGTGCCCTCGACGCCCACCTGCTGCGCCGGGCCGCGGCCGCGGCGGTGCTGGCCGAACGGCGGTTCGGTGTCGAGCTGTACGCCGCCGCGCGGATCGCTCTGGACGCCGGGCCGCAGGAGCGGGAGGCGGCCGAGAACGACCTCACCCGCCAACTGCGCTCGGTACGGCTGGACCCGACCGACCCCGAGTGCGAGGCGGTGATCGCGGCCAGTCGTCGCCTGGCGCTGGCCAGGCAGGTGCACACCGACCTGGTACGCGACGCCCGGGCGGTGCGGGGGCGGCCCCTGGTGCGGCTGTTGCGGATGGGGCGTGGCCACGACTGGCCCCGCTACTTCGACGTCGACGACCCCACCCTCACCACCCCCGCCGCCGACGTCCCCGCCTGAGGTGAAAGGAAGGGCCCCCTCTTAACGCATTCGGTAGAGCGGGGCACCCCTTTCACCCTCGCCGGGGCACCGGGGACTCCAGGCTGGCCGGGCAGCCGCAGCAGGCGGGGTGATGACGGCCACAGAGCAGGCCACCGTGGGGCTGATTGGCTGTCGGGTGCGCGTTGTGGCCGTCGTAGCATTTCGACAAGCCACCCCGTACCCGTCCGAGGAGCGATGACCCGTGTCCGAATCCACCGCCGCACCCGCCAGCGCCACGCCGACCGTCGGCACCGCCCGCGTCAAGCGCGGCATGGCCGAGATGCTCAAGGGCGGCGTCATCATGGACGTGGTCACCGCCGAGCAGGCCAAGATCGCTGAGGACGCCGGCGCGGTCGCGGTGATGGCCCTCGAGCGGGTTCCCGCCGACATCCGTGCCCAGGGCGGGGTGTCCCGGATGAGCGACCCCGACATGATCGACGGCATCATCAACGCGGTCTCCATCCCGGTGATGGCCAAGGCCCGCATCGGCCACTTCGTCGAGGCCCAGATCCTGCAGTCGCTCGGCGTCGACTACGTCGACGAGTCCGAGGTGCTCACCCCGGCCGACTACGCCAACCACATCGACAAGTGGGCTTTCACCGTGCCGTTCGTCTGTGGCGCGACCAACCTGGGTGAGGCGCTGCGCCGGATCACCGAGGGCGCGGCCATGATCCGCTCCAAGGGCGAGGCCGGCACCGGTGACGTCTCCAACGCCACCACCCACATGCGCAAGATCCGTCAGGAGATCCGTCGGCTGCAGACGCTGCCCACCGACGAGCTCTTCGTCGCGGCCAAGGAGCTGCAGGCCCCGTACGAGCTGGTCAAGGAGATCGCCGAGACCGGCAAGCTGCCGGTGGTGCTCTTCACCGCCGGTGGGATCGCCACCCCGGCCGACGCGGCGATGATGATGCAGCTCGGCGCGGAGGGTGTCTTCGTCGGCTCCGGCATCTTCAAGTCCGGCAACCCGGCCCAGCGGGCCGCCGCGATCGTCAAGGCCACCACCTTCCACGACGACCCGGACGTGCTGGCCAAGGTCTCCCGGGGCCTGGGTGAGGCGATGGTCGGCATCAACGTCGACGACATCCCCCAGCCGCACCGCCTGGCCGAGCGCGGCTGGTGACGTGAAAGGAAGGGCCCCTTCCTAACGCCTGCGGTAGGGGAAGGGGCCCTTCCTAACACCTGGAAGGAAGACACGTGACGGTACCCGTGATCGGCGTGCTCGCATTGCAGGGCGACGTCCGCGAACACGTCACCGCGCTGACCGACGCGGGCGCCGAGGCGCGCGCGGTGCGTCGGGCGGAGGAGTTGGACGCGGTCGACGGGCTGGTGATCCCGGGTGGGGAGTCCACCACGATCAGCAAGCTCGTCGACATCTTCGAGCTGCGCGAGCCGATCGACAAGCGGATCGCCGCCGGCCTGCCGGTCTACGGCTCCTGCGCCGGCATGATCATGCTGGCCACCGAGGTCCTCGACGGCCGGCCCGACCAGCGGGGCTTCGCCGGGATCGACATGACGGTCCGGCGCAACGCCTTCGGCCGCCAGGTCGACTCGTTCGAGGCACCGGTGGAGATCGCCGGGGTCGAGGGCGGCCCGCTGCACGCGGTCTTCATCCGCGCCCCCTGGGTCGAGCGGGTCGGCGACGACGTCGAGGTGCTCGGCACGGTCACCGCCGGCCCGGCCGCCGGGCGGATCGTGGCGGTCCGCCACCACCACCTGCTGGCCACCTCGTTCCACCCGGAACTCACCGGCGACGCTCGGCTGCACGCCTACTTCGTGGACCTGGTCCGCGCGGCGCGCTGACCGGAGGACCTGCGGTACGTGACACTGCGGCTCGACGACGGGTGCACCTTCGTCGAGGTGGTGTCGGGCCCGCACCTGCCCGACCCGCTGCCGTCGCTGGCGGCGTTCCGTCGGTTCCGGGCGGGGCTGGCGGAGCGCTGCGACCTGCAGGAAATGGCCGCGGCGACCGTGTCGGGGGCGTACCGGACAGGGGAGTGGTTTTTGTCTGGTCTGTAGAGCTCGGGGGAGATCAGGCCGGCGGCCGACGTGCGGCGGGTGACGTCCACCCGCCGCACGTCGGTAGGATTGCCGAGATTCGGCGGGGCATCTGCTCGCCACGGCTTCCACCAGGGTCGACCGGCACCACCGCGTGCGCCGGGTGGGGTCGGTGCGGGCACGGTGCGGTCGACGCAGACGGCGGGTAGCAACGGAGGTAGCAGATGTCCGGCCACTCAAAGTGGGCGACCACCAAGCACAAGAAGGCCGTCATCGATGCCAAGCGTGGCAAGATGTTCGCCAAGCTCATCAAGAACGTCGAGGTCGCCGCGCGCACCGGTGGTGGTGACCCGGCCGGCAACCCCACCCTCTTCGACGCCATCCAGAAGGCCAAGAAGAGTTCGGTGCCCAACGACAACATCGACCGGGCGGTCAAGCGCGGCTCCGGCCTGGAGGCCGGCGGCGCCGACTGGCAGACGATCATGTACGAGGGGTACGGCCCGAGCGGCGTCGCGATGCTCATCGAGTGTCTCACCGACAACCGCAACCGCGCCGCCACCGAGGTACGCACCGCGCTGACCCGCAACGGTGGCTCGCTCGCCGACGCCGGCTCGGTGTCGTACATGTTCTCCCGCAAGGGCATGGTGATCGTCCCGAAGGAGCAGACCAGCGAGGACGACGTGATGCTGGCCGTCCTCGACGCCGGTGCCGAGGAGGTCAACGACCTCGGCGAGGCCTTCGAGGTGATCTCCGAGCCGACCGATCTGGTGGCCGTGCGCACCGCCCTGCAGGACGCCGGCATCGAGTACGAGTCGGCCGAGACCTCCCTGGTCCCCAGCGTGAACGTGCCGCTGGACGAGGAGGGCGCACGCAAGATCTTCAAGCTGATCGACGTGCTGGAGGACTGCGACGACGTGCAGAACGTCTACGCCAACTTCGACGTCTCGGACGACGTGCTCGCGTCGGTCGAAGCATGAGGTGCTGACGGCCCCGTCGGACCTCAGGTGACGTGGTCGCCGGGACTGTCGGCTGACCTTGCCTGGATATACGCGCCTCCCGGATATATTCTTCTCCGGGAGGTGCGTTCGATGGCGAAAACTCTGTTGGATCTCGACGAGGATCTGCTGGCGGAGGCCACCGCGGCGCTCGGCACCGCGACCAAGAAGGAGACGGTGACGCTGGCGCTCCGACAGGCGGTGGAGTCAAGCCGCGAGCGCCGCCAGCAGGCCTTGGCCGACCTGCAGGAGGTCGCTGATGCTGGCGGATTCGACTTCGACCAGCTCGACGAACTCGACAGGTGAAGTACCTTGTCGACACCAGCGCCCTGGTCCGGATGGTTCGGCGTCAAGCTGATCCGCAGTGGTCCGACCTGGCGGCCCGTGGCCTGATTGCCATCTGCGATCCGGTGCTCGTGGAGACGCTGACCATCGCGGACGCCAAGGCGTACGACCGGGTCGAGCAGGGACTGCGCCACGTCTACCCCTGGGTTCCCGTACCGGATGACGCCTGGCAGGTTGTCCGGGCAGTCCGGCAGGAACTCGCCAGTCACAGCGCCCATCAGGGTCTTTCCGTGGCAGATCATCTCGTGGTGGCCACGGCGATTCGGCTGAAATTGGTGGTGCTCCATCAGGACTCCGACTTCGAAACAGTGGCCCGGTTGGTACCCCAACTGAATCAGGAACGGATCACCTGACCGCGGGGATCTTCGCGCACCGGGACGTCGGTGACGAGGTCATGGCCGCCGTGGCTCGTCGTGTCGACACGGCCCGGACGGCGGCGGCGGTTACCCTGGTCCGGTAGCGGCCGGATCAGGGAGTGTCGATGTCCTTGACGCAGAGTGGACCAACGCGCCGGTTCGCCCCGGGTGAGCCGGTCGTGCGCCGCGAGATCCTGCTCGGCGAGGTGTGGTTCGGCATGCCCACCGTCTGTGTCGAAGACTCCCCGGACCTGCTCGCGCTCTACCTGCCCGAGGGTGCCGCCTTCGGCTTCCCCGAAACCGGGGTCTTCCCGGCCGGCCGGCACCCCTGGCAGACGGGCGGTCACCAGCGGTGGACCGGGCCCGGCAAGCTGATGCTGCACCTGCCCGGGGTGGCGCACTCGATCGACGTGTTCTGGGTCGGCCCCGAGCGGGCCTTCGCCGGCTGGTACTTCAATCTCCAGGATCCGTTCCGGCGTACCCCGATCGGCATCGACACCCTCGACCACGAGCTGGACCTGTGGTGGGCGGCGGACGCCGACCGGTACGTCTGGAAGGACGTGGAGCTGTTCGGGCAGCGGCTCACCGAGGGGCGCTACCCGGGGCAGGGCGAGGCGATCCGGGCCGAGGGGGCCCGGATCGCCGATCTGCTCGACGTGGGACGGCGCTGGTGGGACGAGGCCTGGGCCGGGTGGCGCCCGGACCCCCGTTGGCCGGTGCCCCGCCTCCCCGCCGGCTGGGACACCGTCCCCTGCTGACCGGGCGCCGGGCCCGACCGAAACCCGATCCCGGGCCGGCCTGAGGCCGGAACCCGGGCCGGGTCGTGGCTCAGCCGATCCGTTCCCGCTGCCGCCAGGCCGTCGACATCGAGGTCCGGCCGTTGGTACGCAGCAGCGATCCCTCGTAGAGCCGGGCTCCGACCAGGACGAAGGCGACCGCGCTGACCGCCAGCAGGGCCAGCGACAGCACTGGCTCCCAGCCCGCCGCGTCACCGGTGAAGGCCCGTAGCGGCATCGCCATCGGCGACGAGAACGGCAGGTACGACAGCAGTCGCAGGATGCCCGCGTTGTCGTTGAGGAAGACCACCGCGAAGAAGGGCACCATCAGGGCCATCTGCACCGGTGTGGAGGAGGCGGCGATGTCCTCCTGCCGGGCCACCAGTGCCCCGGCCACCGCCCACATCGCGGCCAGCAGCAGGAATCCGAAGAGGAAGAACGGCACGAACCAGGCGATCGCCGGCCCCAGCAGGCCGAGCAGGTCGGTGTTGCCGCTGAACGCGAGACCGGCGAAGGTGACCAGCGCGATCAGGGCGATCTGGCCCAGGGCGAGCAGGCAGCCGGCGATCACCTTGCCGGCCAGCAGGGCCCGGACCGGTACCGCGGCGACCAGGATCTCCACGATCCGGGTCTGCTTCTCCTCGGTGATGCTCTGCGCGATCTGCAGGCCGAACGTCTGGGAGGTGATGAAGAAGACGAACGCGAGGGCGAAGGGCACGATGAAGGCGACGAACGGGTCGACCGCGTCCGGATCGAGGAACCGGACCGGCGGTGCGACGCTGAGCGCGTTCACCACGTCCTGGGGGGCGTTGGCCAGGGCGACCACGGTCGGTCCGGAGACCACGGCGGCGTCCACGTCGCCGTCGCGTACCGCCTGCTCGGCGGCGGCGTCGTCGGCCACGGTGCGGACCTGCAGGCCGGCGTCGCGCAACCCGGCGGCGACGCTCTCGGTGGCCACCGCGACGCTGGACGGCCCACTGGAGAACAACCCGGGCAGGATGGTCGCCCCCGCCGCGATGAGCAGGAAGATCAGCGTACTGATCAGGAAGGTACGGTCGCGCAGCTTGACCCGGATCTCCCGGCCGGCGACGAGGCGGGTGGCCTGGTACGTGTTCACTGGGTGACCTCTCGGAAGATCTCGGCGATCGTGGGGGTGACCGGGCGGAAGGCGCGGACCGGGCCGCGCGCCAACGCCTCCCGCAGCACCTGCTGGTCGTCGGCGTCGGCGGTGAGGTCGAAGACCGCACGCTGCCCGTCCAGGTCGACCAGGGTCACGCCGCGCTGGTCGCGCAGCCAGCCCGCGTCGGTGTCGACCACCAGCTCGAACCGGGGCCGGGCGTAGGTCGAGCGCAGCTCGTCGCGGCTGCCGGTGGCCCGGATCTCCCCGTCGGAGATGATCACCAGGTCGTCGCAGAGCCGTTCCACCACGTCGAGCTGGTGGCTGGAGAAGAGCACCGGCACCCCTCGGGCGGCCCGTTCGCGCAGCACCGCCAGCAGCGTGTCGACGGCCAGCGGGTCGAGCCCGGAGAACGGCTCGTCGAGCACCAGCAGCTCCGGGTCGTGGACCAGCGCGGCGGCGATCTGCGCACGCTGCTGGTTACCGAGGGAGAGCGTCTCCAGCAGGTCGTCGCCGCGGGCGTCGAGCCCCACCTGTTCGAGCAGGTCGTCGGTGGCCCGCCGGGCGGCGGCAGGGCCGAGCCCGTGCAACCGACCCAGGTACGTCACCTGTTCGCGGACGGTCATCTTGGGGTAGAGACCGCGTTCCTCCGGCAGGTAGCCGAAGCGTTGCCGGTCGGAGGTGGTAAGCGGCGCGTCGCGCCAGCGCACCGACCCGGCGTCCGGGGCGAGGACCCCCAGGATGATCCGCATGGTGGTGGTCTTGCCGGCACCGTTGCCGCCGACGAAGCCGGTCATCCGGCCAGCGTGCACGTCGAAGGTGACGTTCTTGAGTACCTGTCGGTCGCCGAAGCTGCGGTCGACCCCGTCGAGTCGAAGGGTTGTGGTCACCCGACCCACGGTAGGGCGGTCGGCGGGGCCGTCCCTCGGGCCGGGGGAGGATCATCGGGGTCCGCCGTACGGCGGATCCCGGTCACCCGCCGGGCTGGACCACCCCGTGTTCGTACGCGAAGATCACCGCCTGGACCCGGTCGCGCAGGCCGAGTTTGGTGAGTACCCGGCTGACGTGGGTCTTGACGGTGGCCTCGCCGAGACCGAGGGTGCCGGCGACCTCCGCGTTGCTGGCACCCCGGGCGACCAGGACCAGCACCTCGTGTTCCCGGGGGGTGAGCGCGGCCAGGGCCGCCCGGGCGTCTGCTCCGGTTCGGCCGGCGCCGGCCGGGCCGACCGACCGGGCGAAGGCGGTGATCACCGTCCGGGTGAGTTCCGGGGCGAGCAGCCCGTCGCCACGGGCGAGCACCCGCACGGCCTCGACGAGCTCCTCCGGGGTGCCGTTCTTGAGCAGGAAGCCACCGGCACCGGCCCGGAGCGCGGCGAAGAGGTAGTCCTCGCGGTTGAAGGTGGTCAGGATCAGCACCGCCGGACCGGGTCCGGCGCCGGCGGTGCCGGTGATCTGCCGGGTGGCCTCCAGGCCGTCCATGCCGGGCATCTCCACGTCCATCAACACGACGTCCGGCCGGGTTGCCCGGGTCAGGGCCACGGCCCGGTCGCCGTCGGCGGCCTCGCCGACCACCTCGATGTCGTCCTCCACCTCCAGGATGACCCGGAAGCCGGTACGTACCAGGTGGTGGTCGTCGGCGAGCAGCACCCGGATCGGCCGCCCACCCTCGGCACCGGCACCCACTGCGGGGCCGGTCACCGCGTCGGTCCCGTCGCGTCGGTGGCCAGCGGGAGGCGGGCCCGGACCCGCCATCCACCGCCGGTGCGGGGACCCACCTCCAGCACACCGTCGTGCGCGGCGACCCGCTCCCGCATGCCGATCAGCCCGAGCCCACGCTCACCTGAGGCGGGTCCGCCCCGGCCGTCGTCGGTCACGTCGATCTCCAGCTCGTGGTCCAGGTACCGGATCCGGACGTCGACCAGGGTGGCACCGGCGTGTTTCAGCGTGTTCGTGATGGCCTCCTGCACGATCCGGTACCCAGTCTGGGACATCGAGCCGGGCAGCGGCACCACGTCGCCGTACACCCCGACGCTGGCCTTCAGGCCGGCGTCCCGGGCCCGGCCGACCAGGTCCGGCACCCGGTCGATGTCGGCGCCGCCGGGGCGCCGGTCGTCCTCGTCGGTGTCGACGGCGCGCAGCAGGCCGAGCATCCGGCGCAGCTCGTCGACGGCGGTGCGGGCGGTCTGTTCGATCGCGGCCAGCGCGGTACGCGCCTTCTCCGGGTCCTTGTCGAACACCCGGCGGCAGGCGGCGGCCTGTACGCCCATCACCGAGACGTGGTGGGCCACCACGTCGTGCAGCTCGCGGGCGATCCGTACCCGCTCGCCGACGACCGCCCGTTCGTGTGCCTCGGCCTGTGAGCGGCGTAGCTGGTCGGCCTGGGCGCGCAGCTCGTGGTCGCGGCGGGCGGCCACCCAGGCGGTCTCCCCGAACAGGTAGGCGAAGCCGAAGAACAGGCCGTTGAGCAGCACCCCGTTGACCATCACCGCGAGCACCGGCGGCACCGGGCCGACCGCCAGGGAGAAGGCGTCCGGGCCCAGCTCCCGGAAGCCGACCAGCGCGTAGTACAGCCCCAGCCAGGCGAACATCGTGCCGATGACCCCGATGCGTAGCCGGCGGGCCAGCCGTCGGTCCTGACCCCAGGCGCCAAGGGTGTAGATGGCGGCGAAGAGCGCACCGCTGGTGATCTGGCTCTCCGGTGCCGCCCGGCCCTGCCCGGCGATGTAGGCGATCGAGATGACCAGGGTGGTCACCGCCGGCCAGCGTCGCCGCCAGATCAGTGGCAGGGTCGCCGCCAGCGCCCAGAAGACCTGCTCGGGTGCGGAGGGGCCGGGCCCCAGGATGAACATTCCGGCGCTGCGGGCCAGGGTGAGGCTGAACAACGCCAGCGCGGCGACGGCCAGCCCGATCCAGAGGTCGATGCGACGCTGTCGCGGGGTGGGACCGGGCCGCCGCCACTGGTGGTCGTTGGAGGTCTGCACACCGGAACGATGCCATCCCGGGTCGAGCGAGATGTACGCCACCTGCGTTCCCACCCGTCCTACGCTGGGTCGATCACCGCTGCCGGTACGTCTTCACCGCCTTGTCGGCGGTGTCCCAGACCATGATCGCCGCGATCGAGACGGCGGCCACCGTGCTCGCCGTCGCCAGGTTGTCGCCCTCGCGCAGCCACTCGAAGCGTTGCACCAGCGCCGGGTTGAGCAGGCGTTCGGTCAGCAGCAGCCAGATCGTGGGCACTCCGAAGGCCAGGTTGAGGGCGGCGGTGACCGCGACGAGTCGCCAGCTCCACCGCCCGATCCGGTACTTGACCAGCTCGAAGATGATGCTGGCGAGCAGGACGGCGGCGAGCACGGGCAGCCAGGAGTCCCAGAGCGCCGGGTCGAGCAGGGGGATGTTCTCCCCGTCGGCTGCGGTGACCGAGGAACGCAGGTGCTGCCAGGGCAGGAAGATGAGGGCGAAGAGCAGTCCGACGATCGCGGCGACCGTGTCGGGAAGCGAGATGCTCCGCTCGGCGGTGTCCTCCGGGAGCTGGTCGACGGTCCACTCCGGCAGTGCCCCGGCGGTGCCGGTGCGCTCCAGGATCGCGAAGGTCAGGGTGACCCAGAAGCAGATCTGGACCGCCACGCTCAGGGCGGTGGTGATGCCCGATCCGATCGCGCCCGCGCCCGCGCCGGTGGCCGCCTCGACCAGGGCGACCACCGTGCCGACGAGGGCCGGCACGAAGGTCAGCAGCACTCGGAGCAACCGCCGCCAGGCCAGGTAGACGGCGGGGCCGATGAGCTGCAGCCGCTGGTCGGCGTAGCGGGCGGCGAGGCGTTCCGGGTTGCCCAGCTCGGTGAGCACGTCCCGTTCGGCGGTGGCCGGGTCCTGGCCGGCGCCGGTCCGGTCCTCGACGGCGTCGGTGATGGCGGCGCGCAGCTCGGCGACGATTTCCTCCCGCCGCGCGGCGGGGGCGGCGCGCAGGGTGGCGGCGAGGTAGCGGTCGGTCAGGGAACTCAACGGTCCACTCCTTCGATCAGGCCGGTCACGGCGGTCTGGACGGCGGCCAGGTCGTCGAGGAGCCGGGTAAGCACCGACTCGCCCTGCTCGCTGGTCCGGTAGAACTTGCGCGGGCGGCTCTCGTCGGTGTTCCACTCGCTGGTCAGCAGGCCCTGCTCCTCCAGGCGGCGCAGCAGGGGATAGAGGGTGTTGGCGTCCACCGGGAATCCGTACGCCGCCAGGCGCTGCAGCAGCGCGTAGCCGTAGTCGGGGCGGCGCAGCGCGATCAGGCTCGCCACCACCACCGTGCCCCGACGTAACTCCTGCAGATGCGTCCGGAGGATGTCGTCATTGCCCATGCGTCACACCATAGTGTGTGGCACACAGCATTGTCCATCGCACATTACTGTCGATTGAGCGGCCTGTGCGCGTACCTGGGTCGTGTCACATTCCGAAAGTTTGCAGTCTCTGCACCTTCGCTCCTAGAGTGAGGGCATGACCTCCGACGGACCGCTCGGTCGGCGCGACCGCAAGAAGCGGCAGACCCGGGCCGCGCTGTCCGCCGCCGCGCTGCGCCTGGTCGCCGAGCGTGGGCTGGACCAGGTGACGGTGGAGGAGATCAGCGAAGCCGCCGACGTCTCCTCCCGGACGTTCTTCAACTACTTCGCGGCCAAGGACGAGGCGCTGGTGGGTGACAGCGAGGGCGACCGCGAGCGGGTCCTGCGCGCCCTGGCCGACGTGCCGGCACAGGTGCCCGCGCTGCGGGCGATCCGACTCGCCCTGACCGAGGTGATCGAGGACGTGGAGGGCGAGGCCGAGCTGTGGTTGCTGCGGATGCGGGTGGTGATGCAGCACCCGGTCCTGCTGGCCCGCCTGGTCTCCGGCAACGCCGCCACCGAGCAGGCCCTGGTGGCGGCGGTGGCCGCGCGCACCGGGCTGCCGCCCGAGGACACCTACCCCGCCCTGGTCACGGCGGTCACCGGTGCCGCACTGCGGATCGCGATGGTCCGCTGGGCCCACAGCGGCGGCGCCCGACCCCTGCCGGACCTGGTCGACGAGGCGTTCGCGGCGGTCGCCGCCGGCCTGCCCGACCCGCGTCACCCCGAACCGCACCAGCGGTGATCCCCGACAACCCTGTCCCGACAACCCTGTCCCGAACACCCGGCGCGACCGCGTCGGAGTGCGCACTGATCGTGTGAGGAATCGACGATGACCGCATCCGCCGTGCCGGTGGAGCCACTCAAGGTGGGTCCCGGCCGAATGTCCCAGCGAGAGGTGCTGCAGGCCCTCTCCGGTCTGATGGTGGGCCTGTTCGTGGCGATCCTCGCCTCGACGGTGGTGGCCAACGCGCTGCCGCGCATCATCGCCGACCTCAACGGCAGCCAGACCGTCTACACCTGGATCGTCACCACCGAGCTGCTGGCGATGACGGCCACCGTGCCGCTGTGGGGCAAGATGGCCGACCTCTACAGCAAGAAGCTGCTCATCCAGCTCTCGCTCGGCCTGTTCGTGCTCGGCTCGCTGATCGCCGGACTCACCCCCAACGTGGAGATCCTGCTGGTCAGCCGGGTCGTGCAGGGCATCGGCGCGGGCGGCATGACCGCCCTGGCGATGATCGTGATGGCGGCCATGATCCCGCCCCGGGAGCTGGGCCGGTACGCCGGCATCTTCGGCGCGGTCTTCGGCGTCGGCACCATCGCCGGCCCGCTGATCGGTGGGGTCCTGGTGGACACCTCCTGGCTGGGCTGGCGCTGGTGCTTCCTGATCGGCGTACCGTTCAGCATCGTCTCCATCGCGTTGCTGCAGCGCACCCTGCACCTGCCGGTGGTCCGCCGCAAGGCGAAGATCGACTGGTGGGGCGCGGCGCTGATCACCGCGGGCGTCTCCACCCTGCTGGTCTGGTCCTCGTTGGCCGGACACCGCTTCGCCTGGGCCTCGGGCTGGACCGCGCTGATGGTCGTCGGCGGCCTGGTGCTGCTGGCACTGGCGGTGTGGGTCGAGTCGAAGGTCGCCGAGCCGATCATCCCGCTCAAGATCTTCCGCAGTCGCACCGTCACCCTGACCACCGTGGCCAGCGTCCTGGTCGGCGTCGCGCTCTTCGGCGGCACGGTCTTCCTGTCGCAGTACTTCCAGACCTCGCTGGGTAAGTCGCCCACCGTCGCCGGGCTGATGAGCCTGCCGATGATTCTCGGCCTGCTGGTCTCCTCGACCGTCGCCGGTCAGCTCATCACCAAGTTCGGCCGGTGGAAGATCTACCTGGTGGCCGGCGCGGCCGTGATGACCGTCGGCATGCTGTTGCTGAGCACCATCGACGCCGAGACCGGCGTACCGCTGCTCTCGCTCTACATGGTGGTGCTCGGCACCGGCGTGGGCATGCTGATGCAGAACCTGGTCCTCGCCGCGCAGAACGACGTGCCCGCCCACGAGTTGGGCGCGGCGACCTCGGTGCTGACCTTCTTCCGCAGCATGGGCGGCGCGATCGGGGTGAGCGCCCTCGGCGCGGTGCTGGCCAACCGGGTGACCGGCCTGATGACCGAGCAGCTCGGCCCGGCCGCCGGGGCCGCCGGGGGCGGCACCACCGAGGTGCCCGACCTCTCCGCGCTGCCCGCCCCGGTCCTGGCGGTGGTCCGCGACGCGTACGCCACGGCCACCTCGGAGCTGTTCCTGATCGGCGCACCGATCGCCTTCCTCGCCCTGGTCGCGGTGGTCTTCATCCGGGAGAAGCCGCTGCACGAGGTAAGCGGCGACGAGCGGGCCCAGCAGGAGGCGTCGTCACCCGTGACCTTCGTCCACTGATCGAGTTTTATAGCGATATGGGGTTTTTGTTACCTTAAGTCCGTTTAGTCTCGGGTCGATGTGACCCCTCCCGACCGTCGGGAGGCGAGACGGACAAGAGGCGACAGCGTGAAACTGGGAAGACGAATCGCATCGGTGGCGACAGTGGTCGTCGCGGGCACGGGATTCGCGGGCTTCGTCGCTCTGGCGACCGGCGGTCCCGCCGTGGCGGCACCGGGTGACGCGAGCGCGCGGGGCGTGGTGGTCGATCTCTCCGCCAGCGTCCTCGGGACGACTGTCATCAGCGCCAACGCGACCATCGGCAGCGCCACGGCTCCGCCCGGTGGGGGCACCGATACCACCACCGGCCTGGCCGTGACGATCCCCGGAGCCGTCGGGGTGACCGCCAGCGGCACCGTGGTGGAGGTCAGCGCCACCCGGGGTCCGACCGCATCGTCGGCCAACGCCGACATCGCCGCGCTGGCCCTCGGCGTGCTGGGGGTGCCGGTGGTCGACGCGGAGCTGATCACCGCCGCGGTGAACTGCCCGCAGGTAGGCACCCTCACCGCCGACACCACCGTCGTCGGACTGAACCTGTTCGGCACGCCCGTCGTGCTGGTGCCGAACACCCCGGGGGTGACCGCGAGCGCCGCGGTGACCGTCCCCGGGCTGACCGAGGCCAGCCTGACCGTCACCCTGACCAGCGTCGAGGCGGTCACCGCCGACACCGCCGCCGCCGTCGCCGTGCAGGCCAGCATCCAGCTGACCGGGACGATCGTCGGGGGTCAGGTCCTGGACATCCCGGTCGGTACGGTGATCCTGGCCGAGGCGGCGTGCGAGCGGCCGTTGGCGCCGACCTCGCCGACCGCCACCCCGACCCAGCCCACGGCCTCGCCGACGGTCACCCCGACCGCCTCGCCGACCCAGCCCACGGCCTCCCCGACGGTGTCGCCCACGGTCTCGCCGACGCAGCCGACGGTCTCCCCGACGGTCTCGCCGACCTACCCGCACCCGACCAGGCATCCGCACCTGCCGGTGACCGGCGACAGTGCCTCCGGTCTGTTCTGGACCCTCGGAGTCGGCACCGGGATGGTCCTGGCCGGCGTCACCGTCCTGACCATCATCCGCCGACGCCGATCCATCGAGACGTGACGGCCAGCGGTCGACCCTGAGTCGACCTGAGTGGGCCCCGGGCGAACCGCCCGGGGCCCACCGCGCCGTTCAGGTGCTGTCGCGGTGCCGGCGGGCCCACCCGACGAACCGCCGGAACAACTCCGCCGGCGCGGCACAGACCCGGCACCGCCAGGTCGGCCGGGCCGCCACGTGCCGCCGCAACACCGCCACCGACACCCCCGTGTCCGTCGCTCGCCGCACCCCGGTCACCGTGCCCGGCCGCGCCGAGGCCCGCCGCCGACCAGCCGGATCGCCGTCCGCAGGAGACTCCGACCGGGTACGCCGGACGGCTCGACCGGCACCGGAAGGTGCCGGTCCGGGCAGCCGCTCCACCGCAGCCCCCGCAGACGCAGCAGCACGGTGCCACGGCGGCAACTCGGCAGATACCTGCGCGAGCTGCGGGAGAACGCGTACGTGACGGTGACGGCGGCGGCCAAGGCCCTGGAGTGGTCCGGCCCCCGGATCTGGCGGTACGAGAGCGGCCAGGTGCCGATGCACCCCAACGACAACGACATCGACGCGATGTGCCGGCTCTACGGGGCCGACCCGGAGACCACCGAGCGGCTGCGCGCCCTGGCCGGGGAGACCCGGGCCAAGGGCTGGTGGCACAGCTACGACAACGTGATCAAGGACTGGTTCCGCCTGTACGTCGGCCTCGAAGCCGCCGCCAGCGTGATCCGGCAGTACGAGGTCAGTGTGATTCCGGGTCTGCTCCAGACGGTCGAGTACATGACCGAGGTGATCGCCACCGATCATCCGACGATGAGTGAGCAGGACCGAGCGGGCCGGGTGGACGTGCGCCTACGCCGGCAGCGGTTGTTGGCCGTGTGGTGCCGGTGGCACCGCGCCTTGAGGTGATCCTGAACGAGGCGGCGCTCCGTCGGCCACTGCGGGACCTGAACGCCATGGCCCGGCAGTTGGACGCCCTGGTAGTCACCGGACGGCAGCACAACGTCCAACTCCGGGTGCTGCCGCTCGCCGCCGGACTGCCTCGTTGGTCGGCCGCGCCGCCGTTCGTACTGTTCGACTTCCCTGCGGAGAACGTCCGGGCGCAGGAACCGTCGACGGTGTACATGGACGGTCCCTGTGGGGCGGTCTACCTGGACCGGCCGCACGAGATCGAGACCTACGAGGACATCTGGCGCGGGCTGGTCGAGCGGGTGTTGGATGAGGACGAGTCCGGTGAGTTGATCACGGCTCTGGCGAAGGAGCGGAGCGTACCCGGGCGATGCCGGCGGCGACGGCGGTGAAGCCGGTGGCGGCGGCGCGGGCGGCGGTCTCCTGGGCCTGGTGGTCGGCGGCGGCGGTGAGGCTCTGCGCCCGTTCGACGCCGGTCAGCAGGGTACGCAGTTCGCCGGTGATCTCTTCGACAGAGGACATGATCGGGCACCTCGCACGGGTGAGGGATGGGTGCGAGGGTCGAAACTACCCCCGTTGCGAAACCACTTTCACGTTCGGCTGTCCCCGGCGGACAGCGGGCCGCGGCGGCACCGCGGCCGGCGCCGCCCGGCGTGCTGCCACCGCCGAACGGGAGCGGCTGCACGCCCTGGCCGTCCGAATGCATGCTCGCCGGTCGTACCTAACACGGCCTGATGCCGAACTCGCCCCGAGGTGTCGCCCTCGACCTGCCTTCCGGTGCTGTGACGGAGTGTGGCTCCACAGGTCACCTTCTGTCAGATCCTCTGAGCGAACTCTGAGGTTTCAGGCGCCCCATGGTGGGGTGCGCCAGCCTACTGTTATCCATCGATGTTCGGCGATTGTTCGCCGCCGCTTCGGACCCTGTTCACCGGTCAGAGCCGCATGGGCGCCTGGAGGAGCCGTTATGTCACGTTTGGTGCTGGTCGGGATAAACCTGATCGCTGTGAGCCTGCTCGTCTTCGGGATGTACCTACCCCGGCACCGGCGGCGGGATCTCGTGGTGGCCTACCTCGGGGTCAACGTGGGTGTTTTCGCCGTCGCCACCTCGCTGAGCAACAGCACGGTCGGCGCCGGCCTCGGGTTGGGACTGTTCGGTGTGCTGTCGATCATTCGCCTGCGCTCCACCGAGTTGGACCAGCACGAGGTCGCGTACTACTTCTCCGCGCTCGCCCTGGGCATCCTCGGCCCACTTGCCGGTACCTCGCTCTGGGTGGTCGCCGCGCTGACCGGGCTGATCCTGGCGGTGATGTACATCGGGGACCATCCCCGCATGCTGCGCCGACATCGGCGACATCTGCTGGTGCTCGACACCGCCTTCACCGATCCGATCGCCCTCACCGCGCACCTGGAACAGTTGCTTGGCGCGCGGGTCTACGCCGCCAACGTCGAACGGCTCGATCTGGTCAACGACACCACGGTCGTCGACGTGCGGTACTCGCAGCCAGCCTCGGCCGCGACTGCCCGACGCGCCGTCGAGGTCGGAGCCGGTCGATGATCGCGATATCGAGCTGTACGGGTGCCCTGACCGGTTTTCTGCCGATAGGTCTCGCGGAGCTGACGGAACGGGCGGCGCTGCAGACCCGGGTCGACCGCAAGTATCTGGTACCCCTCGCCGAGGTGCCGAGGCTACTTACCGCACTGCAGCCGGTCGGCCAGGTACTGACGATCGACGGTCTGCGGACCTTCCGCTACGAGTCTGTCTACTTCGACACTCCCGACCTGGTCAGCTTTCGACTCACCGCGCACCGACGCCGCCGCCGGTTCAAGGTCAGGACGCGGACCTACCTCGACTCCGGCCACTGCTGGTTGGAGGTGAAGACCGAGGGCGTTCGTGGCGGCACGGTCAAGGAACGGGTCCCGTACCGTCGCGACGACAGCACCGTGCTGTCTCCCGGGCGGTCCTTCGTCGACGGGGTGCTCGGCCCCGTCACGGACGGGCGGGCCCTGACGTTCGCACCGACACTTGTCACCCGGTACCTACGCACCACGCTCTACCTGCCCACGGGCGGGAGCCGGGCGACCGTCGACGTGGGGCTGTCCTGGGAGGACGAGTCCGGCCGTCGACTGGACCTGCCCGACCTCGCGATCGTGGAGACGAAGACCGCCTCCGCCGTTTCCCCCGTCGACCGGCTGCTCTGGCGTAACGGCCACCGTCCGGTGGCGGTCTCCAAGTACGCCACGGGTCTGGCCGCACTCCACCCCGATCTGCCCGCCGCCCGGTGGCGGCGCATTCTCCGGCGACACTTCGTGCCCACCGCGGGTGCCACGCAGCTGGGTGAGCTGTTCGATCGGCCGGCGGAGCAGTCGCGACTCCCACTCGGCTGACGGATCGACCGTCAGCTCACGACAGACAGGATGGACAGATGAGACTCTCCCCGAGACCGGGCCCCGACGGCGGACGCCGTGCTCCGGCCCGGACTGCCGGCCGCGCGGGCCTGGCGATCGTCGCCGCGACCGCGACTGCCCTCTGGGCCGGCGTCCCGCAGGCGGTAGCTGCCGGTCCCGCCGACGTGGGACTGCTCGCGGCCGGTCCCGCCGCTGCCCAGGCCATGGCCGCCAACCAGGCGGACCACGACGATCCCGCTGATCACAACTGGAACAGCGGATCCGTCGTGCCCGTGACGCTGACCGGCGGCTCCGCCACCTCCGCTGGCCCCGGCATCAGCGTCAGCGGCGCGGTGGTCACGGTGACCACGGCAGGCACCTACCAGTTCACCGGCACGCTCACCAACGGTCGGATCGTGGTGAACGCGACCGGGACGGGGATGGTCCGACTGATCCTGGCCGGCGTCACGGTGAACAACTCCACCGGGGCCGCGCTGCAGGTCGATGCCGCTGGTGAGGTGATGGTGGTCCTGGCCGCAGGTACCACCAACCGGCTCAGCGACGCCAGTAGCTACGTCTACCCCGACCCGACGGTGGACGAGCCCAACGCGGCCCTGTTCAGCAAGGCCAATCTGACGATCGCCGGCACCGGCACGCTGGACGTGCGGGGCAACGCATACGACGGAATCGCCAGCAAGGACGGCCTGGTGGTCACCGGTGGGACGATCGTCGTGAACGCTCTCGACGACGGCATCCGAGGCAAGGACTACCTGCTGGTCGAGGGTGGCACGGTCACCGTCACCGCCGGCGGGGACGGGCTCAAGTCCGATGAGGACGGCACCGCCGCGGCAGGCTACGTCGCCGTCGCCAACGGGACCGTGACGGTGACCGCGAGCGGGGACGGCGTCGACGCGGCCAGCGACGTGGTCGTCTGGGGCGGTGTGCTCGGAGTGCGGGCCGGCGGCGGCAGCAGCGTCCCGGTCGGCAGCTCCTCCACCAAGGGAATCAAGGCCGGAACGCTGCTCGTGGTCAGTGAGGGGCGGGTCACCGTCGACTCCTCCGACGACGGGGTCCACTCGGACGGGGCGTTGACCGTTGACGGCGGCACCGTGACGGTGGCCACCGGTGACGACGGCCTCAAGGCCGGCTCGACCCTGACCGTCGCCGCCGGTTCGGTCACCGTCAGCCGTTCGTACGAGGCACTGGAGGCGTTGAAGGTGTCGGTGACCGGGGGAACGGTCAACGTGACCGCCACCGACGACGCGGTCAACGCGGTGGAGGAGGGCCTCAACGAGTTCGTGATCGCCCCGAACGCGTGGATCCGGATCTCGGGCGGCACGCTGGTGGCCAGCGGTGGCACCGACGGGCTGGACTCGAACGGCACCTTCACCCTGTCAGGTGGCACGGTGGTGGTGAGCGGGTCACCCACCCGGGGCGGTGGCGAAGGCGGCCTGGACTCCAACGGCGCCGCCACCTTCACGGGCGGCACGATGCTCTCCTCCGGGCTCAGCGCCTCCACCGTCACCCTGCCGACGAGCGGCCAGGGCTGGGTGTCGGTGCGGTTCAGCGCCGTGCAGGCGGTCGGCACCATCGTGCACCTGGCCACCACCTCCGGTACGCAGCTTGCGACCTTCCGGGCCGAGAAGCGGTTCCAGGAGGTCGTCCTCACCAGCAACCAGATCACCCGGGGCGCCAGCTACCGGGTCTACACCGGCGGCAGCGTCTCGGGTACGGCGGTCGGTGGCGGAACGTACCTCGGCGGCACCCTCTCCGGGACGCTGCACTCCACGGTGGTCGCCGGTCAACGTACCGGTGGTGGGCCGCGCCCCTGACCAGCGCAGAGGGCAGTAGCCCCGGGTAGCCGCCTTCGGGATCCAGGGCCTCCTCCTCGGGGGCCCTGGACGACCCTTGCGCCCAGGTGGTCGGCGGACCGCGGTGCCCGTCGTCATGGACTCATCGGTCTCCCCGCTCCACCACCCGTAGGGTGTAGCCGGCTCCGCGCACGGTCTGGATCAGGGCGGGGCCGAGCCCGTCCAGCTTGCGGCGTAGCGAGTGGACGTAGGACTCGACGATCCGGCCGTTGCCGCCGAAGTCGTATCGCCAGACGTGGTTGAGGATCTGCGCCTTGCTGACCACCGACTCGGCGTGCACCAGCAGGTACCGCAGCAGGCGGAACTCGGTGGGGGAGAGCGCCACGAGCCGGTTGCCTCGGCGTACCTCGTGGGTGCTCTCGTCCAGTTCGAGGTCGGCGTAGGCGAGCAGTCGGGAGCCCGCGACGGACGACAGGTCCGGGCGGCTGCGGGTCAGGATGGCCCGGATCCGCAGGATCACCTCCGCCAGGTTGAACGGCTTGGCCACGTAGTCGTCGGCACCGAGGGCCAGCCCGGTGATCCGGTCCTCGACGCTGGCGCGGGCGCTGAGGAAGAGCACCGGCACCTGCCGCCCGGTCGCCCAGAGCAGGTGCGCCACCTCGAAACCATCCAGGTCGGGCAGGACCACGTCGAGTACGACCAGATGCGGATCGAACTCCTCCGCCGCCGTCAGCGCTGCCCGTCCGGTGCTCACCACCCGCGTCTCGTACGCGACCATCCGGAGGGTGGAGGCGAGCAGAGCAGCGATGCCCGGCTCGTTGTCGACCACCAGGATGCGGGCGGCCAGGGCCCGGTCCGGCGGTGCCGGCGATCGACCATTCAAGCAATGAGCATCGATATGCATGAGGTGTGCCTACGGGAGCCTCCTGTGTGTCAGCTGTGCGTGAGCTGTCAACCGCGTGGCGACCGGAGGCGGTCGGCAGGCCTGGCCATGGGGGAAGCTGCGGTCGACCGGCCGCCTCCGGGAGCAGTCGGAGGCGGTCGGGCCGCGGTAGACCCGGCGAAGGCCTACCGGACGTGGATCAGCAGGGTGTGCCCTGGCGGAAGCTCCGCTCGACGAAGGAGGCCGGGCCGACCTGGAAGTAGCCGACGCCCGGCCGGATCGGGTGGCCGGTGAACAGCTCGACCCGGGGGCCGTACCGAACCAGGTAGGCCGTGGCGGTGCCGGCGTCGTTGCTGATCAGTGCGCCGCGGGTGCCGTAGGTCTGCGCCAGGTCGGCGAAGGAGTCACCGACCCCCGCCCCGGCGGGTGAGTGGGGCGGGTTGGTGGCGGTGCCGATCGCCACCAGGCGGCCGGCGCGGAAGGTGAGCAGGATCTTGCCGGCCCAGCTGCCGGTCACCCCGGCGATCACCACGTCGTCGCAGCCGCCGGGTGCGGTCGAGTCGATCAGGCCGGCGGCGGACAACGTGGTCAGGCTGGCGTCGATGCGGAACGGGCCGGCGCCGCCGACGCTGAGGATCTGGGTCTGCTCGGCCCGTACCCCGGCGGGTGGGCCGGCCTGGGCCGGTGCGGGAGCGCCGACCGGGACGGCCAGGAGGCCGACGGCGGCCAGGACGGCGACGGCGACGCGGGCGGTGGGACGCGTCATGGTGATCACCTCCGGTGATCGGAGAAACCGCCGGCCCGGCCGGACCGGCGGTGGGAGGACGGTGTCCCCGCAGGCTAGACGCGCTGCGTCCGGAGCGGTCCCACAGAGTCCGAGATCGGACCGACCGACCATCACCGTCGATGTCATGCCGTCCGGTGTGGTCTCAGACGGCGAACCGGTCCACCCGGGACCGGGCCCGGCGTACCGCGACGACCAGCCACATCCCGGCCGCGAGGGTGAGCGCGCCGAGCAGTGCGACGAGCACCGGCAGCCGGTCCGACAGGGTGGCGGGCAGACCCCAGGAGCCGTTCTCGTCGGGGAAGGTGATCTCACCGGTGAACTCGCGGTGGATCCGTCCGCTCTCCAGCCGGAGCCGGGCCTGCCAGGGGCCGTTGGGTAGCTGCCGGTCCAGTCGCACCTCGGCGTGTGCGGTGCCGCCGGGGGCGACGGTGGTGCCGACGGTGACACCGAACGGCCCGGCGGAGAGTCCACCCGGTCCGTCGGAGAGCCACAGCCTGCCGGAGAGGTCCAGGGCCCGTTCCCCGGTGTTGCGCACCGTGGCCCGGACGATCGGCAACCCCTCCTCGGTACGCCCCGGAACGAGCTTGTCGATCTCGAAGTCCGACGGCGGGTCACCGCCGGGGCCGACGTCGAGGTAGAGCCGGATGCCCGTCCGGTTGATCTTCTGCACGTTGCCGTGCTCCGGGTCGGGCGCCGCGCTGGCGACCGAGGCCCAGATCACCCCGTAGCGTTCGCCGCGCGGCGCCGAGGGCGGGATCTTCACCGTCGCGCGCAGCGTGGTGGTGCTGTGCGGTGGCGCGACGAAAGCGGGCTGGTCGATCCGGACCCACTCGGGCAACTCGTTGACCTGCGGGTCGGTCGACGGCACGAACTTGTTGTCCCGGATCTCGGCGGTGCCTACCGACATGGTGATCCGCTGGGGTCGAGGGGAGGTGTTGGTCACCGCGAAGCGTCGGGTCATCTCGGTGCCGGGCTTCATGTGGTCCACGATGTACACCTTGGCGCGCGGGTCGTCGTGCCGGTCGGCCGACGCCTCCAACAACTGGATGCCGATGCTGCCGTCCGACTTCCCCTGCTTGTCACCGGTGTCCCGGTCGCCTTCGGCGGCGACCGGGACACCGGTGACGGCGAGGAACAGCAGGACGACGAGCGACACCAGGGGCGTACGCCATCGCGACTGTTTCGCCGGGATCATCGATCAGGCGACCGTGTGGGTGATCGTGCCGGTGAACGTGCCGGCGATGGCGGTGATGGGGATGGCGACGGTAAGCAACGGGTCCCAGGTCGCCGAGTTGTTCCCCGTCTCGGTGGCCACCACGGTGTGGCTGAACGCGGTGACGGGAGCCGTCAGGGCGTCTCCGTCCGGCGGGGGCGGCGGGCTGCAGGTGCCCGGCTGGCCCGGGACGAAGGTGCCGCTGCCCTCGGTCGCGGTGGCGTCGCCCGAGCAGTAGTAGACGGCGCTGGCCGGGATGCTCGTACCCGGGTCGGCGCCGGTGCCGGTGATGAAGCTGGTGCTGCTGACCGTGGCGGTCCAGCTCGGGGTGGCGCTGGCCCGCAGGTCGTCGACGGTCACCGCGCCGAGCTGGCCGTACGCGTAGCCGCCGGGCGCGCCGTTGTTGGTCAGCGCCACGGGGCCGTCCGGCACGGTGATCTGCAACGCCCCCGCGGTGACGTCGAAGGTGACCGTCGTGTCACACTCGATGGTCTCCAGACAGGTGCCCGCGTACGCGGGCGTCGCGGTGAGCACCCCGGCCACCATCACTGCGGCCGTGCCGATGAGTGCCATCGACGTGAGTCGTCTCTTCACTGGCTTGTACCTCCTGGGTCGGTGATCGCTGCCGGCTCAGACTAGGAATCACGTAGGCGTTAAGCCCTTTTTGTCCGGTTTAGTCACACCACTGGGTGAATATCCAGGTCGTAGTGCTTGCCGCGGGCCCGACCGGATGACTGAAGGTGACGTCCGGGCAGCAGTCCGCGTGGCTCGTCGCCGGCCGCCAGTCGATCTCGGTAGGGTGGGCCGTCGGCCTTGACCAACCCATGATCACGATCCGGGGGGACGCCACGCATGGGCGATTCGTTCGCGCATCTGCACGTGCACACCGAGTACTCGATGCTCGACGGGGCGGCCCGGCTCAAGGACCTCTTCGCCGAGGCCAAGCGGCTGGGCATGCCGGCGGTGGCGATCACCGACCACGGCAACATGCACGGCGCGAACGACTTCTACAAGCAGGCCATGGCCGCCGGGGTCAAGCCGATCCTGGGCGTCGAGGCGTACGTCGCGCCGGAGTCGCGCTACCACAAGAAACGGGTCAAGTGGGGCCGGCCGGAGCAGAAGAGCGACGACGTCTCCGGTAACGGCGCGATCACCCACATGACCATGTGGGCGGCGGACAAGGCCGGCCTGCAGAACCTGTTCACCCTCAACTCGCGCGCCTCCATGGAGGGCCACTACGTCAAGTGGCCCCGGATGGACATGGAGTTGATCGCCGAGCACGCCCAGGGGATCATCGCCACCACCGGCTGCCCGTCGGGGGCGGTGCAGACCCGGCTGCGGCTGGGCCAGTTCGACGAGGCGCTCAAGGTGGCCTCGGCGTACCAGGACATCTTCGGCAAGGAGAACTACTTCCTGGAGATCATGGACCACGGTCTCGACATCGAGCGCCGGGTCCGTGAGGGGCTCACCGAGATCGGCCAGAAGCTCGGCATCCCGCCGGTGGTCACCAACGACTCGCACTACACCCACGAGGCCCAGGCCACCGCGCACGACGTGCTGCTCTGCGTGCAGACCGGCAGCAACATCGACGACCCGAACCGGTTCCGCTTCGAGGGCGGCGGCTACTTCGTCAAGTCCGCCGACCAGATGCGCGCGGTGGACAACTCCGAGCTGTGGCAGGACGGCTGCCGCAACACCCTGCTGGTGGCCGAGAAGGTCGACCCGGCCGGGATGTTCGAGTTCCACAACCTGATGCCCCGGTTCCCGGTGCCCGAGGGGGAGACCGAGGAGTCCTGGTTCCGCAAGGAGACCTTCAAGGGGCTCGGTCGGCGTTACCCCGGCGGCATCCCCGAGGGGCACGTCGTGCAGGCCGAGTACGAGCTGGGCGTCATCAACCAGATGGGGTTCCCGTCGTACTTCCTCGTGGTCGCCGACTTCATCCAGTGGGCCAAGAGCCAGGGCATCGCGGTCGGTCCCGGGCGGGGCTCGGCGGCCGGCTCGCTGGTCGCGTACGCCCTGGGCATCACCGACCTGGACCCGATCCCGCACGGGCTGATCTTCGAGCGGTTCCTCAACCCCGAGCGGGTCTCGATGCCGGATGTCGACATCGACTTCGACGAGCGTCGGCGCGGTGAGGTGATCAAGTACGTCACCGACAAGTGGGGTGAGGACAAGGTCGCCCAGATCGCCACCTTCGGCACGATCAAGGCCAAGGCCGCGATCAAGGACTCGGCCCGGGTGCTCGGCTACCCGTACGCGGTAGGCGACCGGATCACCAAGGCGATGCCCCCGGCGGTGATGGGCAAGGACATCCCGCTGGAAGGGATCTTCGACACCAAGCACCCCCGGTACGCCGAGGCCGGTGAGATCCGCGGCATGTACGAGGCCGAGCAGGACGTCAAGAAGGTGATCGACACCGCCCGGGGCATCGAGGGGCTGATCCGGCAGACCGGTGTGCACGCCGCCGGCGTGATCATGTCCGCCGAGCCGATCATCGAGCACATCCCGCTGATGCGCCGGGACTCCGACGGGGTGATCATCACCCAGTTCGACTACCCGACGTGTGAGTCGCTCGGGCTGTTGAAGATGGACTTCCTCGGCCTGCGCAACCTGACCATCATCGACGACGCGGTGAAGAACATCGGCCTCAACCACGGCCGGGAGCTGGACCTGCTCGCCCTGCCGCTGGACGACAAGCCCGCCTACGAGCTGCTGGCCCGGGGCGACACGCTCGGCGTGTTCCAGCTCGACGGCGGGCCGATGCGGTCGCTGCTGCGGATGATGAAGCCGGACAACTTCGAGGACATCTCCGCCGTCCTGGCGCTCTACCGGCCCGGCCCGATGGGCGTGGACTCGCACACCAACTACGCGCTGCGCAAGAACGGCCTCCAGGAGATCACCCCGATCCACCCGGAGCTGGAGGAGCCGCTGCGGGAGATCCTCGCCCCCACCTACGGCCTGATCGTCTACCAGGAGCAGGTGCAGCGCGCCGCGCAGATCCTCGCCGGGTACACCCTCGGCCAGGCCGACCTGCTGCGCCGGGCGATGGGCAAGAAGAAGAAGGAGATCCTGGACAAGGAGTTCATCCCGTTCCGGGACGGCTGCCGGGAACACGGCTACTCCGACGAGGCCATCCAGAAGGTCTGGGACGTGCTGGTCCCGTTCGCCGGGTACGCCTTCAACAAGGCGCACTCGGCGGCGTACGGGCTGGTGTCGTACTGGACGGCGTACCTGAAGGCGCACTACCCGGCCGAGTACATGGCGGCGCTGCTGACCTCCGTCGGTGACGACAAGGACAAGATGGCGCTGTACCTGTCGGAGTGCCGGCGGATGCGCATCCAGGTGCTGCCGCCGGACGTGAACACCTCCGCCGGGCCGTTCACCCCGGTCGGCAAGGAGATCCGCTTCGGCCTCGGCGCGGTGCGCAACGTCGGCGCGAACGTGGTCGCCGCGATCATGCGGTGCCGCGAGGAGAAGGGCGAGTACGCCGACTTCTACGACTTCCTGAGCAAGGTCGACGCGGTGGTCTGCAACAAGAAGACGATCGAATCGCTCATCAAGGCCGGCGCGTTCGACGTGCTGGGGCACCCGCGCAAGGGGCTGCTCGCGGTGCACGCCGACGCGATCGACGCGTACGCCGACGTCAAGCGCAAGGAGGCGGTCGGCCAGTACGACCTCTTCGGCGCCGGCTTCGGCGACGCCGACGCCGGCGCGGGAACCAGCAGCACCACGGTGATGCCGATCATCGGCGACAGCGAGTGGGACAAGCGGGACAAGCTCGCCTTCGAACGCGAGATGCTCGGCCTCTACGTCTCCGACCACCCGCTGTTCGGCCTGGAACGGGTGCTCGGCGCGGCGGCCGACACCACCATCGCCGCGCTCAGCGAGGAGGGCGTGGTGCCCGACGGCGCGGTGGTCACCCTGGCCGGCATCCTCTCCGGGGTGCAGCGCCGGGTCACCAAGCAGGGCCGGGCCTGGGCCTCGGCCACCCTGGAGGACCTGGCCGGCGGGGTGGAGGCGCTGTTCTTCCCCAACACCTACGAGGTGATCGGCCAGTACATCGCCGAGGACGCGATCGTGGTGGTCAAGGGGCGGGTGGACCGCCGGGACGACACGCCCCGGATCATGGCGATGGACATGTCGATGCCGGACGTGACCAGCAACCCGGCCAACAAGCCGGTCACCCTCACCATCCCGGTGCACAGGTGCACGCCGCCGCTGGTGGAACGGCTCAAGGAGACCCTGGTGCTGCACCCCGGCGACACCGAGGTGCACGTCAAGCTGCTCAACGGCGGTCGGACCACCACCCTGCGGCTCGGGCCGTTCCGGGTCGCGGCCACCACCGCGCTGATGGGTGACCTGAAGAGCGTGCTCGGCCCGGCCGCCGTGAGCTGAGCGGACGTCGGCCGGGCCGGCCGGCGGCCCGTCCGGTCCGGCGGTGGCCCGGGGTGCAGCGGCCACCACCTGCCGATTGGCGCTCCCCGGTGGGTCCGCGCCTGACTAGCGTCAGCGGCATGGAGTTGGCGAAGGCACAGCAGTTGTGGCGACCCGAACCGGGTTGGCTGGACACGGCCAGCTACGGGTTGCCGCCCGAACCGGCCTGGACGGCCCTGCAGGAGGCGCTGGCCGACTGGCGGGTGGGCCGGGTCTCCTGGCGGGGCTGGGGGGAGTCGACCCAACGGGCCCGGGTCGCCTTCGCCGACCTGGTCGGGGCACCCGCCGAGGACGTGACGACCGGCGCCACCGTGTCGCAGATGCTGGCCCCGATCGCCGCCGCGCTGCCCGCCGGGGCCACCGTCCTGGTCCCCGAGCAGGAGTTCACCTCCAACCTCTTCCCGTGGCTGGTGCAGGCCGAGCGCGGGGTGCGGGTGCGTACCGTCGACGCCGGCCGGCTCGCCGAGGAGATCGACGCCGACACCTACCTGGTCGCGTTCAGCCTGGTGCAGTCCGCCGACGGCAGCGTGGCCGACCTCGACCGGATCGTGGCCGCCGCCCGGGCGTACGACGCGTGGGTGGTGGTGGACGCCACGCAGGCCTGTGGCTGGCTGCCGTTCGACGCGACCCGGGCCGACGCGGTGGTGGTCGGGGGGTACAAGTGGCTGATGGCGCCGCGCGGGGTCGGCTTCGGCTACCTGGCCCCCGAGCTGCGCGAGCGGCTGCGACCCGACGCCGCGGGCTGGTTCGCCGGGCCGGACCCGCACGACTCCTACTACGGGCCGCCGCTGCGGCTGGCCGACGACGCCCGGCGCTTCGACATCTCCCCGGCCTGGTTCAGCCTGGTCGGCGCGGCCCCCGCCCTGGAGCTGCTGGCCGAGGTCGGCATCCCGGCCGTGCGGGAGCACAACGTGGCACTGGCCAACCGGTTCCGCGCCGGACTGGGCCGCCCGGCGGGGGACAGCGCGATCGTCACCGTCGACGTGCCCGGCGCCGAGCAGCGGCTGGCCCGCGCCGGGGTCCGGGCGGCGGTCCGGGCCGGCCGGGTCCGGGCCTCGTTCCACCTCTACAGCACCCCGGACGACGTGGACCTGGCCCTGACCGCCCTGCTCGACTGACGGCCACCCCGCCACCCGCGCGCGGGGCGGGCGGCACCGCGGGCCGGGCGCATCCAAAAACGGGAGTACGAGCGAACTCCCGGGTAGTGATCGCCTACCCGGGGGGACGTCGTGCGGACCGATCCGATGCCAGCCGACCTGGTCGAGACGGCCCACAAGCGGCTCTGGGCAGCCGCCGAGGACCTGGACCCCAACCGGATCGCCGGCATCGTCGGTGAGCTGGCCGAGGAGTCCGGGGTGGCACCGCTCTGGGATCAGGTGTGCGTGCCGGTGCTGGGGGCGCTGTCCGGCTGGGCGGCCAGCGAGATCGCCGTCGAACACGCCCTCTCCGAGGGGGTACGCGTCGGTCTGGACGTGCACCGGCGACTGTCCCGACGGCCGTACCCGCCCGACGGGGTGCTGCTGGCCGGTGCCGAACAGGAGCTGCACTGCCTCGGGTTGCACGCGCTCGCCGCGGCCCTGCGGGAACAGGGACGGGGTTGTCTGCTGCTCGGCCCGGCGCTGCCCTGGGTGGCGCTGGCCGGCGCGGTGCAGCGGGCCCGCCCGCACACCGTGGTGGTCTGGTCGCAGACACCGGTGACCGGCCGGGCGTACCGGCTGATCCGCTTCGCCCGGGAGTTTCCGTCGGTGCGGGTGCTGGCCGCCGGACCGGGCTGGATCGAGGCGCTGCCCGCCCCGATCACCCTGCTGAGCGGCCTGGTCCCCGCCGTCCGGGCCTGCTGAGCGGCCTGGTCCCCGCCGTCCGGGCCTGCTGAGCGGCCTGGTCCCCGCCGTCCGGGCCTGCTGAGCCCCGGGCGGGCGGGCGCGTCGACCCCGGGGGCGACCAGCCGCGGTACGCCCCGACGGCGGCCCGCCGGTCCCAGCCGACGGCCGCCACCTCGTAGCCTGTCGATCGTGGACAGGCGAGCGGTGGTGGTCGGTGGGGGTATCGGTGGGCTGGCGGCGGCGATCGGTCTGCGGCGGGCCGGTTGGCAGGTGACCGTTCTGGAGCGCGCCACCGGACTGCCGGTGACCGGCACCGGCCTCGGCATCTGGCCCGCCGCGCTGCGCGCTCTCGGTGCGCTCGGCGTGGGGGAGCAGGCGCGTCGGCGGGGACGACCGCAGCTCGGCGGGGAGTTCCGTCGCCCCGACGGCAGCCGGATCGCCAGCATGGACATGCGCAAGCTGATCCGCCGGTACGGCGAGACCGTGCACCTGATCACCCGACCGGCGCTGCTCGCCGTGCTCGCCGAGGCGCTGCCCGACGGTGTCGTCCGGTTCGGCACCCCGGTGACCGACCTCGCCGGGCTCACCGACCGATACGACCTGGTGGTCGGTGCCGACGGGCTGCGCAGCGTGGTCCGGGCCGGGCTGTACGGCGACCGGTACCCGCTGCGGCACACCGGCACCGTGGCCTGGCGTGGGGTGGCCCCGGTGGAGGTCGCCGTGGGCGGCGAGACCTGGGGGCGGGGCACGAAGTTCGGCGTCACCCCCGAAGGACCGGGCCGGACCAACTGGTACGCGGTGCGCACCGCCCCGCCCGGCTGGCGACCCGCCGCCGGTGACCTCGCCGAACTGCGCCGGCTCTTCGGCGACTGGCACGACCCGGTGCCCCGGCTGCTGGACGCGATGACCCCGGACGAGGTGCTCCGGCACGACGTGCACGACCTCACCCCGCTGCCGAGTTACGTCGGTGGCCGGGTCGCGCTGCTCGGCGACGCCGCCCACGCCATGACCCCCGACCTGGGGCAGGGCGCCTGCCAGGCGCTGATCGACGCGGTGTCACTGGCCGAGTGCCTCGGTGCCGGCGTGGAGGTGGCCGCCGGCCTGCGGGCGTACGACCAGAGCCGGCGACCACCGACGCAGCGGATGGCGGTGCTGGCGAGGCGGGCCGGTCGGCTCGGTCAGGTCCGGCACGCCACCCGGCTGCGCGACGGTCTGCTGCGGCTGGCCCTGGCCGCCGGCCCGCCCGGCTGACCCGCCCGCCGCGACCGGTCCGGTGCTCGGCGCGTCCGGTTCGGCCCCGTTCGGCCTGGCCGAGCCCGAACGGGTCGGCGTGTCCCCGGAACCGGGCTGACCCGCCGCCCAGTAGGGTGTCGAACACACGTACTGCTGGCGGTTCGGGGAGGAGGCGGCGTGCGGGTGCTCGGCGTCGACCCGGGGCTTACCCGGTGTGGGGTCGGCGTGGTGGAGGGGGTGCCGGGCCGGCCCTGCACGCTGGTCGCCTACCACGTGGTGCGCACCGATCCGGACGACGAGCTGCCGAACCGCCTGCTGCACCTGGACCGCTGCCTGACCGACCTGGTCGCCGAGCACCGGCCGGACGCGGTGGCCGTGGAGCGGGTGTTCAGCCAGCACAACGTCCGGACGGTGATGGGCACCGCGCAGGCCAGTGGGATCGCCGTGCTGGCCGGTGCGCGGGCCGGGTTGCCGGTGCAGACGTACACCCCGAGCGAGGTCAAGGCCGCGGTGACCGGTTCCGGTCAGGCCGACAAGCAGCAGATGACCGCCATGGTGACCCGGCTGCTGCGGTTGGCCGAGCCGCCCCGGCCGGCGGACGCCGCCGATGCCCTGGCGCTGGCCATCTGCCACGTCTGGCGGGGTGGCACGCGGTCCCGGCTGGCGGCGGCGGCGCAGCGGGCACGACGAGGAGGAGCAAGATGATCGCCAGCGTACGCGGCACGGTGACCGCGACCGGTCCGGACCACGCGGTGGTGGAGGTGGGCGGGATCGGGCTGGCCGTCCAGTGCGCCCCCGGCACGCTGGCCGAGCTGCGGGTGGGCGCGCCGGCCCGGTTGGCCACCAGCCTGGTGGTCCGGGAGGACTCGCTCACCCTGTACGGCTTCGCCGACGACGACGCCAAGGCGCTGTTCGAGCTGCTCCAGACCGCCAGCGGGGTCGGCCCCCGGCTGGCCCAGGCGGTGCTCGCCGTGCACTCCCCCGAGGAGGTGCGCCGGGCCGTGGCCAACGCCGACATCGGCGCGCTGACCCGGGTGCCGGGGATCGGCAAGAAGGGCGCCGAGCGTCTGGTGCTGGAGCTGCGGGACCGGATCGGCCCGGTGCCGGTGGGCACCGACGGCGCGGCCGGGGTGACCGCCGGGGCCTGGCCCGAGCAGGTCCGTCAGGCCCTGGTCGGGCTCGGCTGGACGGCCGGCCAGGCCGACCAGGCGGTGGCCGCGGTGGCCGAGACCGTCGAGGGTCCGCCGCCGCCGGTGCCGGTGCTGCTCCGGCAGGCCATCCGGCTGCTGGGCCGGACCCGATGAGCGAGACCGAGGGGCTGATCTCGGCGTACGCCACCGACGCCGAGCGCGACGCGGAGGTCAGCGTCCGGCCCCGACGGCTGGCCGAGTTCATCGCCCAGCACCGGGTCCGCGACCAGCTCGACCTGCTGCTGCAGGGGGCCATGCGCCGGGGTTCCCCACCGGACCACATCCTGCTCTCCGGGCCGCCGGGGCTGGGCAAGACCTCGCTTGCCAACATCGTCGCCGCCGAGCTGGGCACCGGGATCCGGGTGACCAGCGGCCCGGCCATCGAACGCTCCGGGGACCTCGCCGCCATCCTGACCGGCCTGGCCGAGGGCGACGTGCTCTTCATCGACGAGATTCACCGGATCGCCCGCCCGGCGGAGGAGCTGCTCTACAGCGCGATGGAGGACTTCCGGGTCGACGTGGTGGTCGGCAAGGGGCCGGGGGCCACCGCGATCCCGCTGGACGTGGAGCCGTTCACCCTGGTCGGCGCGACCACCCGGTCGGGCCTGTTGACCGGCCCGATGCGGGACCGGTTCGGCTTCGTCGCGCACCTGGACTTCTACTCCCCGGCCGATCTGGAGGCGCTGCTGCACCGCTCGGCGCGGATCCTGGGGGTGCCGATCACCGACGACGGCGCGGCCGAGATCGCCGGCCGGTCCCGGGGCACCCCCCGGATCGCCAACCGGCTGCTGCGCCGGGTGCGCGACTTCGCCGAGGTCCGGGCCGACGGCGTGGTCACCGTGGAGACCGCCCGCGCCGCGCTCACCGTGTACGACGTCGACGCGCTCGGCCTGGACCGGCTGGACAAAGCGGTGTTGACCGCGCTTGTCGAGTCGTTCCGGGGCGGTCCGGTCGGGCTCTCCACCCTGGCCGTGGCGGTGGGGGAGCAGCCGGACACGGTCGAGGAGGTCTGCGAGCCGTTCCTGGTCCGGGCCGGCCTGTTGGCCCGGACGCCCCGGGGCCGGGTCGCCACCGAGGCCGCCTGGCACCATCTCGGCCGTATCCCACCGAATGGTACATTTGCCACCGAGTTGCCCGCCGTGCCCGACCTGTTCTCCGGCGCGCCGGATGAGCCGTGATCCGTTCGTGATCTGTGTCGCATTCGGCGTTCCCAGGTGCAGGGACTAGACTCGCCGCGGTCTGTACAGGACGTGAGAACTCGCCTCCGCTCCGGCGCCCGACGCGTCGGTCCGGGGGCTGATGGGAAGGTCAGCAACCGTGCTTATCGCAGCAGAGGGCGGCGGAGGAGCGAGCAGTTTCACGCCGCTCCTGATGATCGCTCTGCTCTTCGGCGTCATGTACTTCATGATGATCCGCCCCCAGCAGAAGCGCCGCCGGGAGGCGGAGCAGATGCAGTCCGGGCTGTCCGCCGGCGACGAGGTGGTCACCATCGGCGGTCTCTACGGCACGGTGACCGACGTCGACGACGAGACCGTCCTGCTGGAGGTCGCCCCCGGCGTGCAGACCCGGTACGCGCGCCCGGCCATCGCCCGGGTGACCAAGCGGGTCGAGCAGGAGGAGGAGACGTCCACCGGCACCACCGAGGGCGTCGAAGTCGTCAAGGAGTAGCTACCGCGCCCGTCGGGCAGCGGATATTGTCACAAGTGGATAGACAGGTCGGTGCCCGTCCCGGCACTCCCACGCCCCCCGTCCTTCGCCGCTGAGCCGGCGACGCGGGGGTGTCGTGCCAGGCGGGGAGCCGGCCAGGCACCGACGTCGCCGGGATCTCCGGCCCGACCTCCGCAGCCGTTCGCACCGGCGGCGCGACCGTACAGGGAGACAGGACAGCCGTGGCACCACCTCAGGGACAGATGCGCCCCGGGCGGCAGCTCGCCGTGCTCGGGATCATCTTCGTGGTCCTCTATCTTTTGGTGTTCTTCGCGGGCGGTGCCAGCGGTGGCTGGAAGGACCGGTTGGAGCCTCGGCTCGGGCTGGACCTGGTCGGCGGCACCCGGTTGACGCTGGAGGCGACCAACACCGTCGACGGCCGGCCGCCGACGTCGGAGAACCTCGAAGAGGCCCGGCAGATCATCGAGAGCCGGGTCAACGCCTACGGGGTGGCCGAGGCCGAGGTGGTGACCGAGGGCGACCGAAACATCGTCATCTCCCTGCCCGGTGAGAACCGCGACCTGACCGACGTCGGCAGCGCCGCCGAGCTGCGTTTCCGCAAGGTGCTCAAGGCCGCCGACGGCAGTGGCACGATCGCGCCGCCGCCGGCGGCGACGCCGAACCCGTCCGGCAGCCCGGCACCCAGCCCCTCCGGCGGCACCGAGCCGGAGGTCACCTCCTCGCCCTCGGGCGGACAGGGCGGGATGGCCCCCACCCCGGATGCCACCCCGACGCCGAGCGCCCCGGCCCCCTCGCCGAGCGCCAGCGCCGCGCCGGAGACGCAGACCATCGAGCAGCAGCGCCAGGCCGTGCAGCAGAAGGTGGGCGCCGAGGCCTGGCAGGCGGCCAACGCCCTGCAGGCCCCGGCCGACCTGGCCACCGACCCGTCGCTGGCCGAGAAGCTCGCCCCGTTCGCCGAGCTGACCCCGCGCGAGGTGGCGGTGCTGCCGGTCCCGGTGCAGTTCAACGTGCCTACCGTCGGCTGCGCCCAGCTCGACGAGCGGCCCCCGGCGTCGATCAAGGACGAGAACCAGCAGGCGGTGGCCTGCGAGGCCGGCGCCAAGTACCTGCTGGACCAGGCCAAGGTGCTCGGCACCGACGTCAGCGGCGCCAGCGCGGTGATGGACCAGACCAGCCAGTGGGTGGTCAGCCTGGACTTCAAGAGCGGGGGCCAGGAGAAGTGGACCGAGCTGACCCGTGAGTCGTTCAACAACACCGGGCAGGCCTGCGACGCCAGCGCGCTGGGCCAGGACGGCAAGTGCCGGGTCGCGGTCGTGCTGGACAACCGGATCGTCTCCGCCCCCGAGATCCAGGGCGTGCTGACCGGTAGCTCGCAGATCACCGGCAACTTCACCCAGGCCGCCGCCAGCGAGCTGGCCGGCAACCTGCGCTACGGCGCGCTGCCGGTGACCTTCGAGGAGCAGGAGCAGCAGAACGTCACCGCCACCCTGGGCGAGAGCCACCTGCGCGCCGGTCTGCTCGCCGCGGGTATCGGCATGCTGCTGGTCGTCATCTACTCGTTCTTCTACTACCGGCTGCTCGGCTCGGTGATCTTCCTGAGCCTGGTGCTGTCGGCGCTGCTGCTCTTCGGCGCGATCGTCTTCCTGGGCCGGCAGATCGGCTTCACCCTGACCCTCGCCGGGATCGCCGGCATCATCGTCTCGCTCGGTGTGGCCGCGGACTCCTTCGTCATCTACTTCGAACGGCTCAAGGACGAGATCCGCGAGGGCCGCAGTCCGCGCAGCGCGGTGCCTCGGGCCTGGACCCGGGCCCGTCGGACGATCATCTCGGCGAACGCCATCACGCTCATGTCGGCGGTGGTGCTCTACGTCGTGTCGGTAGGCACGGTGAAGGGCTTCGCCTTCGCCCTCGGCCTGGCCACCGTCCTGGACCTGCTGGTGGTCTTCCTCTTCCGGCACCCGATCATGACGATGTTCGCCCGCACCCGGGCGTTCCTGTCCCCGCGGGTCAGCGGCCTGGGCCGGGCCCTGCCCGCCCGCACCGAGCAGCCGGCCAAGCCCCGTAACCAGCGCGTCAAGGAGGCCTGAGCAATGGCTGATAATGGTCTGGGTGCCCGGCTCTACCGGGGCGAGGCCGGTCTCGACATCGTCGGCCGGCGCAGGCTGTGGTTCTCGGTCGCCGGCGTGCTGGTCCTGCTCGCGGTGCTCAGCGTCGGGATCCGCGGGTTCAGCCTGGGCATCGAGTTCGCCGGCGGCAACTCCTTCCAGGTGCCGGCCAGCGTCGGCACCCTGGAGGAGGCCGAGACGCAGGTCGACGAGGCGCTGGCCGGCCCGGGCGGCGGCGCCGAGGTGGTCACCGCCCAGCAGGTCGGTGGCACCAGCGGCAACTTCTACGAGATGCGGACCACCCAGCTCTCCACGGAGCAGGCCAACGCGGTCAAGACCGACCTGGCCGAGCGGTTCGGCATCCCCGCCGACCAGATCAGCGGCAACCAGGTGAGCGAGGCCTGGGGCAAGCAGGTCACCTCGCGGGCGCTGCTCGGTCTGGTGATCTTCATCGCCCTGGTCACGCTCTACCTGGTGGTGCGCTTCGAGTGGCGGATGGCGGTCGCCGCCATCTTCTCCCTGGTGATGAACCTGGTCCTCACCGCCGGCATCTACTCGGCGGTCGGCTTCGAGGTGACCCCGTCGACAATCGTCGGTTTCCTCACCATCCTGGGCTTCGCGCTCTACGACGTGGTGGTGGTCTTCGACAAGGTGCAGGAGAACACGAAGGGCATCACCGCCAACAACAACCAGACCTACGGTGACGCGGCCAACCTGGCGGTCAACCAGAGCCTGATGCGGTCGCTGAACACCTCCGTGGTCGCCCTGCTGCCGGTCGGCGGTCTGCTCTTCATCGGTGCCGGTCTGCTGGGCGCGGGGACCCTGAAGGACCTCGGTCTGGTGCTCTTCGTCGGTATGGCGATGGCGTTCCTGACCTCCATCCTGCTGGCCACCCCGCTGCTGGTGGTGCTCAAGAACCAGGAGCCTCGCATCCAGTCGCACAACAAGCGGGTGCTGGCCCGCCGGGGTGCCCTCGCCTCGGGGGAGAGCACCCCGAAGGGCGCGCCGCGTACCGCCGAGGAGCCGGACCACGAGCCCGACCAGGAGGTGCCGGCGCTGGCCGGCGCGACGCCGAAGGTCGGCGCCCGGCCGGCGGGCAAGCGCTCCGCCGGGGCCCGGGGCGGCCGGCCCGGCGGCGGCAACCGGCCGGGCGGCGCCAAACGGCGCTGACCGGGTCGCACCACCCACCCGGTGACAACCGGTTCGACGGCGTCCTTCATGCTGTGCGCGCAGCATGCAGGACGCCGTCGTCGTCGAAGGGGAACGGAAGCGCCGTGCCGGAGACCGAGAACTCAGTACGCGGAGACAGCGGCCCCGAGGTGGCCGCCCTGGTGGCCAGCCGGGTGCTGGACGTGCCGGACTTCCCCGTACCCGGTGTCCTGTTCAAGGACCTGATGCCGCTCTTCGCCGACGGCGCGGTGTTCCGCGAGGTGACCGACCGGATCGTGGCCCACCACGGCCGGGACTCCTTCGACGTGGTGGTCGGCATCGAGGCGCGCGGGTTCGTGGTCGCCGCCGCCGTCGCGTACGCCACCGGGGTGGGCGTGGTGCCGGTGCGCAAGGCCGGCAAGCTGCCCCGGGCGGCCCACTCGGCCTCCTACGCCCTGGAGTACGGCGAGGCCACCCTCCAGGTGCACACCGACGCGTTCACCGCCGGACACCGGGTGCTGGTGGTCGACGACGTGCTCGCCACCGGTGGCACCGCCGGGGCCACCCTCGACCTGGTCGAGCGGGCCGGCGGCACCGTCGCCGGCTTCACCGTGCTGCTGGAGTTGGCCTTCCTCGGTGGCCGGGACCGGCTCGCCCCGCGTCCGGTCCATGCCCTGCTGACCGTTTGACCCCGGTGGGCCGGCGGGCCGAGGTGGACCCGTACGACCGGCGGAGCGGCAGGGCACGGTGCGTACGGGTAGCATTGCCCATTGCTGGCCGGGCGGGCGACCGTCCGGCGGTGTGATACCCAGGCCGGCCCTGACGGTCGGCGCATCCCGGCGAGCGGTGAGGAGGCCGGTGTCCCACGATGTCGTCCCTCCGGCGGAGGGCACGGTGCACCCCACAGGCGACACGGACAGCTCGGTGACCGACCGGCAGGACACCACCGGTGAGTCGGCGGCGGGTGTCGCCGCCAACGGCACCGGACCGGCCGCCCCGAGTGACGTCGGACGGCCCGGAGACGGTGCCGCCGACCTTCGACCCTCCGGCGGCCTGGGCACGGGCTCCTTCGGTGACCCGGCTGCCGGCCCGGTGCTGACCTCCGACGCCGGTCCCGACCCGGTGGTGGTGGCGCTCGGCACCGACGAGGACCCCTCGCCGAGCGCCGGTTTCGGCCTGTCCAGCGCGCCGACCGGCCGCCGGGTGCGGGCCCGGCTCGCCCGGTTCAACGCCCCCTGGCAGACCTCGCAGGTAAGCGAGGTGCTGGAGCCGCTGATCGCGCTGCACCGCGAGAATCACCCCAAGGCCGACGCCCGGCTGCTCCAGCGGGCCTTCGACACCGCCGCCCGGTGGCACTCGGGTCAGTACCGCAAGTCCGGTGACCCGTACATCACCCACCCGTTGGCGGTCGCCGGCATCCTGGCCGCCCTGGGCATGGACACCACCACCCTGGTCGCGGCGCTGCTGCACGACACCATCGAGGACACCGAGTACACCCTCGACCAGATGCGCACCGACTTCGGCGGCGAGGTCGCGCTGCTCGTCGACGGGGTGACCAAGCTCGACAAGGTCAAGCTCGGTGACGCGGCCAAGGCCGAGACGATCCGCAAGATGGTCGTGGCGATGGCCAAGGACCCGCGGGTCCTGGTGATCAAGCTGGCCGACCGGCTGCACAACATGCGTACCCTCTCCTTCCTGCCCACGCCGAAGCGGGAGCAGAAGGCGAAGGAGACCCTGGAGATCCTCGCCCCGCTGGCTCACCGGCTGGGTATGAACACCATCAAGTGGGAGCTGGAGGACCTGGCCTTCGGCACCCTGTTCCCGAAGCGGTACGAGGAGATCCTCCGGCTGATCGGGGAGCACCAGCCGCAGCGGGAGGCGTTGCTCAAGCAGGTCACCCAGAAGGTGGGCACCGACCTCAAGGCCGCCAAGATCAAGGCGGAGACCACCGGCCGGCCGAAGCACCTCTACTCGATCTACCAGAAGATGATCGTGCGGGGGCGCGACTTCAACGACATCTACGACCTGGTCGGGGTGCGGATCCTGGTCGACACGGTGCGGGACTGCTACGCGGCGCTGGGGGTGATCCACGCCAACTGGCAGCCGGTGCCGGGCCGCTTCAAGGACTACATCGCGATGCCCAAGTTCAACATGTACCAGTCGCTGCACACGACGGTGATCGGGCCCACCGGCAAGCCGGTGGAGATGCAGATCCGCACCTACGCGATGCACCGTACGGCGGAGTTCGGCATCGCCGCGCACTGGAAGTACAAGGAGCACAAGGGCACCCAGGTCGTCGGCCCACCGGCACACATCGACGAGATGACCTGGCTGCGGCAGTTGCTGGACTGGCAGCGGGAGGCGGCCGACCCGAGCGAGTTCCTCGACGCGCTGCGCTTCGACCTGTCCAGCCAGGAGGTGTACGTCTTCACCCCGAAGGGCGACGTCATCCCGCTGCCGACCGGGTCGACGCCGGTGGACTTCGCCTACGCGGTGCACACCGAGGTCGGGCACAAGTGCATCGGGGCGCGGGTCAACGGCAAACTGGTGCCGTTGGAGTCGACGCTGTCCAACGGCGACGTGATCGAGATCTTCACCTCCAAGTCGGAGACGGCCGGCCCGACGCAGGACTGGCTGGGCTTCGTCAAGAGCCCCCGGGCCCGCACCAAGATCCGCCAGTACTTCAACAAGGAACGGCGTGAGGAGGCGATCGAGACCGGCAAGGACGCGATCGTCAAGGCGATGCGCAAGCACGGCATGCCGTTGCAGCGGATGCTCACCTCCGACAACCTGATGGCGGTCGCCCGGGACCTGCACCTGATCGACGTGGCCTCGCTCTACGCGGCGGTCGGCGACAGCCAGGTGTCGGCGCAGTCGGTGGTGCAGAAGCTGATGGCCACCTACGGCGGCGAGGAGGGCGCGGCGGAGGACATCGCCGAGACCGCCGTGGCCACCCGGCCGCCGCGCAGCCGGGCCTCCAGCCACGACCCGGGGGTGGTGGTCCGGGGCGTCAGCGACGTCTGGATCAAGCTGGCCCGCTGCTGCACCCCGGTGCCGCCGGACACCGTCTTCGGCTTCGTCACCCGCTCCGGCGGGGTGAGCGTGCACCGCGACGACTGCGCCAACGCCGAGGACCTGCGGGCGCAGAGCGAGCGGGTGGTCGAGGTCAGCTGGCGGCTCACCTCCGCCTCCACCTTCCTGGTGGCGATCCAGGTGGAGGCGTTGGACCGGCACAAGCTGCTGGCCGACGTCACCCGGATGCTCTCCGAGGAGCGGGTGAACATCCTCTCCGCGACCGTCACCACCACCCGGGACCGGGTGGCGGTGAGCCGGTTCAGCTTCGAGATGGCCGACCCGAAGCACCTGGGTCACCTGTTGGCCGCGGTCCGCAAGGTCGACGGCGTCTTCGACGCGTACCGGGTCACCTCGAACTCCTGACCCGGCGCCCACCAGCAGAGACGCCCGCCGGCTGCGAGCCGGCGGGCGTCCTTGTCGGTGCGTTGGGTCAGGCGTCGCTCATCGTCAGGTCGGTGATGACGACCTCCTTCTTGGGGTGGCCACCCCCGGCCTGCTCGGCGAAGGCCTTGTCGTCACCGGCCTTGGCGACCTCCTGGACCAGCTCCATCCCACCGGTGATGGTGCCCACCACGGTGTAGTTGGGGTCCAGCGGCGAGTCGCCGTAGACGATGAAGAACTGGCTGCCGGTGCTGCCCGCCTGCCCGGAGTTGGCCATCGCGATGACGCCCTCCGGGTACGGCGGACGTTTGTCGGTGGGCAGGTTCTCCTCGGCCAGCCGGTAGCTCGGGCCGCCGGTGCCGTCGGTGTCCCGCCAGCCCTTGCCGGTGGCGCTCGGGTCACCGCACTGCAGCACCTTGATGCCCTCGGTGACCAGCCGGTGGCACTTGCTGTTGTCGAAGAAGTCCTTGCTGGCCAGGTAGGTGAAGCTGCCGGCGGTGCAGGGGACCAGGGCCCGGTCGACCTTGGCGGTGATCGGACCCAGGTTGGTGGTGATCGTCATGGTCTGGGTGCCGGTGTTGGGCTGCTCCGCCGGCGGCATCCCGACGTCCTTGATCGTGGGCGGCCGCTGGTCGGCCGGGACCTCGGTGAAGGCGCACTGGACCTTACCGGCGGCCGGGCCGGCGGTCTGCTCGGTCTCGTCGTCGCCGCCGAGGCTGGTCGCCAGCCAGACGGTGCCGGCGACGACGAGCAGCAGCGCCGCCGAAGCCCCGACGACGGCCTGGGTCTGCCGGCGTTTGCGGGCCTTGGCCGCACGCTCGGCCATCTCCCGTTCGAGTCGGGCCCGCGCCGCGGCGCGCTGCCGATCTCTGGTGGACGTCACGCCTGGATCCTCCTGGACTGCTCGGGCGCGGTCGGTGCCGCTGGTCTGCTGGACGAGGGGTGGTCAGCCGGCGCTCGGGCTGGCCGACGGGGTAGGCGACACCGCGTCGCCGATCGGTGGCGCCGTCGTGGTCGGCTGGCCGACGGTGAGGCTCTGGATCACCACGTCGGTCTTGGGCTTGACCTTCTCCCCGGCCTCGTTCTCCACGGTCGGCAGGGCGCCGACCTTCTCCACCACGTCGAGCCCCTCGGTGACCCGGCCGATGACCGGGTACGCCGGCTCGGCCGGGTCGAAGTCCTTGAAGAAGATCAGGAACTGGCTGCCGTTGGCCCCCGGCGCGCTGCCGACCATCGCCACCGTGCCCTTCGGGTACGCCGGCGGCGCGTCGGCGGCGCCACTGGGCGCGGGCTCCGGCACGTTCTCGTTGTAGAACGAGTAGGTGGGCCCACCCAGGCCGGTGCCGCTGGGGTCACCGCAGCGCACCGCCCCCTCGGTGGTGATCTCGTGGCACGGGGTGTTGTCGTAGAACGAGCGGCTGGCCAGGTGTTCGATGCTCGCCGCGGCACAGGGCGCGGCGGTCAGGTCGAGCTCGGCGGTGACCGTGCCCTGGCCGGTGGTGACGGTCATCGAGCGGGTGCCCTCGGTGGGCAGCCCGGCGGTGGCCGGGGTGCCCACGTCCTTGAGGTTGGTGTTGCCGGCACCGTCCTGCGGGGTCCAGGCGCAGACGTCCGCGCTGGCCGTCTGCTCCTCGGGGTCGGAGTCGAAGGCGCCCAGCGCCCACGCCGAACCGGCGACGATCAGCACCAGCGCCAGTGCGGCGCCGACCCCGGCCTGGATCTGGCGACGCCGCCGTAGGGCGGCGGCCCGCCGGGCCTGCTGGCGGTCGAGCTTGGCCCGCGCCAGTTTGCGCTGCCGGTCCCTGCTGGAAGCCACCGGTGCTCCCCTTTCCTCTACCCTGGTCGTCGTGGCGGGCGGGCGTGCCCCGTCGGGCGTCACGTGCGCCACGCCACACGCCCGCCAGAGTGTACGGGTAACAACTGGGAAAGTGGTGTACGAGGTCGGTACCGGCCACCGGGCGCGGTCCCGTCGACGCATCGGAGCCGGTCACTGGCTGCCGTCGACACCCCGGGGCGGGCGGCCGGTGGGTGGCCCCGGGCCGGCTAGGCTGGCGACCGGAGGACACCTCGACGGAAGGGGAGCGGACGTGCTCGTGGCCGGCTTTCCCGCCCAGGCCTTCGACACCAACTGCTACGTGGTCGCCGCCGGCCCCGGGGAGCAGTGCGTGGTGGTCGACCCGGGCATCGGCGTCGTGGACCAGCTCGACGCCGTGCTCGCCGAGCACCGGCTGCACCCGGCCGCGGTGCTGCTCACCCACGGCCACGTCGACCACACCTTCTCGGTCGCGCCGGTGTGTGGCGCGCGGGGGATCACCGCGTACGTGCATCCGGGCGACCGGGAGATGCTGGCCGACCCGACCAAGGGCATCTCGGCGGACCTGGCCGCCCTCTTCGGCGGCCGGCTGGCCTACAGCGAGCCGGACGACGTCGCCGAGCTGACCGACGGCGCCACGCTCAGCCTGGCCGGCCTGGAGATCACCGTCGACCACGCCCCGGGTCATACCGGCGGGTCGGTGCTGTTCCGGCTGCCGGCCGCCGGCTCGGAGTGGGAGGCCGACCAGCTCTGCCTCTCCGGTGACGTGCTCTTCGCCGGCTCGATCGGCCGCACCGACCTGCCCGGTGGCAGCATGCCGGCGATGCTCGCCAGCCTGCGCGGCAAGATCCTGCCGCTGGCCGACGACACCGTGGTGCTGCCGGGCCACGGCCCCGCCACCACCATCGGTCGCGAGCGGGCCGGCAACCCGTACCTGCGCCAGGTGTCGGAGGTCGACGCCGGTCGGCCGGTCGGCCCCGCCCGCGGCCTGTAGCCCGCACCGCAACGACCTGCCCTACCGGCACGACTTCGCCGCACCGCCACGACCTGTCCGCGCGTCGCGCGGGACCGCGAGGAGCACCTCATGAGCAAGCCCACGCCCATCTCCGGGTTCCCGGAGTGGACCCCGGCGCAACGGATGATCGAGCAGTTCGTCCTCGACCGGATCCGGGCCACCTTCGAGCTGTACGGCTTCGCCCCGCTGGAGACCCGCGCGGTGGAGCCGCTGGACCAGCTGCTGCGCAAGGGGGAGACCTCCAAGGAGGTCTACGTGATCCGCCGGTTGCACGAGGAGCCGGGCGCGACGGCCGGTGACGACTCGCTCGGCCTGCACTTCGACCTGACCGTGCCGTTCGCCCGGTACGTGCTGGAGAACGCCGGCAAGCTGCAGTTCCCGTTCCGCCGGTACCAGATCCAGAAGGTGTGGCGGGGCGAGCGTCCGCAGGAGGGGCGCTACCGGGAGTTCGTCCAGGCCGACATCGACATCGTCGACCGGGACACCCTGGCCGCGCACCACGAGGCGGAGATGCCGCTGGTGATCGGCGACGCGCTGCGCTCGCTGCCGATCCCGCCGGTGACCATCCAGGTCAACAACCGCAAGATCTGTGAGGGCTTCTACCGGGGCATCGGGCTGACCGACCCGGAGGCGACCCTGCGGGCGGTGGACAAGCTCGACAAGATCGGCCCGGCGAAGGTCGCCGACCTGCTCGCCGAGACCGCCGGGGCGAGCCCGGCGCAGGCCAAGGCGTGCCTGGCGCTGGCGGAGATCTCCGCACCGGACGCCTCCTTCGCCGACGCGGTGCACGCCCTGGGGGTGACCGACCCGCTGCTGGAGGAGGGGATCGCCGAACTGGTCGCGGTGGTGCAGACCGCCGCCGCGCACTCGCCCGGTCTCTGCGTGGCCGACCTGCGCATCGCCCGGGGGCTGGACTACTACACCGGCACCGTCTACGAGACCCAGCTCGCCGGGTACGAGCGGTTCGGCTCGATCTGCTCCGGCGGCCGGTACGACAACCTGGCCAGTGCGGGCGCGGTGTCGTACCCGGGGGTGGGGATCTCGATCGGGGTGACCCGGCTGCTCGGGCTGCTCTTCGGCGCCGGTGAGCTGTCGGTGTCCCGGTCGGTGCCGACGTGCGTGCTGGTCGCGGTGGCCAACGAGGAGCAGCGGACGGCGAGCAACCGGGTCGCCGAGGCGCTGCGTCGGCAGGGGGTGCCGACCGAGGTGTCGCCGAGCGCGGCCAAGTTCGGCAAGCAGATCCGGTACGCCGAGCGGCGGGGCATCCCGTACGTCTGGTTCCCGGGGGCCGAGGGGGCCGCGGACGAGGTCAAGGACATCCGGTCCGGCACGCAGGTCGAGGCGGTGGCGGGGCAGTGGACGCCGCCGGCGGCCGACCGCACCCCCCTGGTCGGCTGAGACGTTACTGGCGCGTACGCCGGATGCGACCTACGGTTGCGTAAGTTACGCCACCGTAGGGAGATCCTCGTGACCACACTGAGCCAGACCGCACTCCTGCTCGAACTCGAGCCCGTGGTGGAGCGCAACCTGAACCGGCACCTCACCATGGCCAAGGAGTGGTTCCCCCACGAGTACGTGCCGTGGAGCGAGGGACGCACCTTCGACGGCCGGCTCGGCGGCGAGCCGTGGCAGGAGTCCGACTCGACGCTGCCGGACGTGGCCCGCACCGCGCTCATCGTCAACCTGCTGACCGAGGACAACCTGCCCTCGTACCACCACCAGATCGCCACCCTCTTCGGCCGCGACGGCGCCTGGGGGACCTGGGTGCACCGCTGGACGGCCGAGGAGGGGCGGCACGGCATCGCGATCCGCGACTACCTGACCGTGACCCGGGCCGTCGACCCGGTGGAGCTGGAACGGGCCCGGATGGTGCACATGTCCCACGGGTACTCCAACGCGCACGACCACCACATGCTCAACTCCCTGGCGTACGTGTCGTTCCAGGAGCTGGCCACCCGGATCTCGCACCGCAACACCGGCAAGGCCACCGGCGACCCGGTCTGCGACGCCCTGCTGGCCCGCATCGCCGCCGACGAGAACCTGCACATGGTCTTCTACCGCAACCTGCTCGCCGCCGGGTTCGAGGTGGCCCCGAGCCAGACGATGCGCGCGGTCGCCGACGTGCTCGGCAACTTCGCCATGCCGGGGGTCGGCATCGAGGGCTTCACCCGCAAGTCGGTGGCGATCGCCCTGGCCGGCATCTACGACCTGCGCCAGCACCGCGACGAGGTGGTCATGCCGGTGCTGCGCCAGTGGGACGTCTTCAACGTCACCGGCCTGGACGCCGACGGGGCGGCCGCCCAGGAGTGGATCGGCGCGCACCTCGACGATCTGGACCGCGCCGCGTCCCGCTTCGAGGAGAAGCGCGACGCCCGCAACGCCCGTCTCGCCGCCGCCCGCTGACCCACCCCACCTTTCGCGGTCACCGTCGCGCCATCTTCCGCGTCACCTTCGCGCCGCCGAGCGCCGGCCGCCCGCTGTCGGGGCGGACCGGCGCTCGGTCGCGTCCTGCCGCAGGTACGTCCCACGACAACGGTGGGTGTCCAGATTGTTGCGCTTGGATCGCGTCACGTATGTGAGGGGTGGAATGCTATGGATCAATCTCTTGATTAGCCAATCAGACATGTGAATACTTCTCCGGGACGCGGCTGTTTCCCCAGATCAGCCGGATTTGCTCCACCCGGGCCCGTCACCCCCGCCGGGCCCGTCACCCCCTCCCGGGAGGTCAGTACATGCGACCCACGAGGTCAACCCTCCGCCACGCCGCCACCATCGCCGTGGCCGGATCCCTGGTCGTCGGCTCGCTGATCGGCGCGCCCGCCCAGGCCGCGCCCGCCTCGCCCGCCTCACCCGACGCCGCCACCGCCCTCGCCGAGCGCCTCGGCGACCGGTCCGCCGGGGCGTACGCCGACGCCTCCGGCAAGATGGTCGTCACGGTCACCGACGCCGCCGCCGCGCGGCAGGTCACCGCCAACGGTGCCACACCCAAGCTGGTCAAGCGGGGCGCCGCCGAGCTGGCCAGGGCCACCAGCGAGCTGGACCGCTCGATCACCATCGCCGGCACCGCCTGGTGGACCGACCCGGTCACCAACCAGGTGGTCGTCTCCGTCGACCCCACCGTGACCGGCGCGAAGCTGGCCAAGGTCCAGGCCGCCGCCGCGAAGTCCAACGGCGCGGTCCGCATCGAGGCCGAGGCCGGCGTGCTGAGCACCCGCATCTCCGGCGGCCAGGCCATCTACGCCGGCGGCGGCGGCCGCTGCTCGCTGGGCTTCAACGTCCGCAGCGGCAGCACCTACTACTTCCTGACCGCCGGGCACTGCACCAACATCTCGGCGAGCTGGTACTCCAACTCCGCCCAGACCAGCCTGCTCGGCAGCCGTACCGGCAGCAGCTTCCCGGGCAACGACTACGGCATCGTGCGGCACAACAACGCCGCCAACGCCTCCGGTGACGTCTCGCTCTACAACGGCACCGTCCGGGACATCACCGCCGCCGGCAACGCCACCGTCGGCCAGTCGGTGCAGCGCTCCGGCAGCACCACCGGGCTGCGCAGCGGCTCGGTGACCGCGCTCAACGCCACCGTCAACTACGCCGAGGGCCGGGTCACCGGCCTGATCCGGACCAACGTCTGCGCCGAGCCGGGCGACAGCGGCGGCTCCCTGTTCAGCGGCTCCATCGCCCTGGGCCTCACCTCGGGCGGCAACGGCAACTGCCGACTCGGCGGCACGACCTACTTCCAGCCGGTCGGCGAGGCGCTCAGCGCCTACGGCGTCAGCATCTTCTGACCCACCGACGCACCGAGCGGGCCGCCGACCCCCGGCGGCCCGCTCGCCGCTGTGTAAGGAAGGGCCCCCTGTTAACGCTTTCGGTAGAGCAGGGTCCCCCTCTCACCGCCTGAACCGGGCGGCCGGCCCGGACGAGGCGGCCGGGCCCCGACGAGGCCGCTGGTCGGAAGGGGCGCTGGGCGCGGACGGGGTCGCTACGCCCGGACGAGGCCGCCGGGCCGGACGAGGCCGCCGGGCCGGGCGGGGCCGCCGGGCCGGGCGGGGGCGCCGGGCCGGGCGGGGGCGCCGGACGGTCGCGTCGCGCGGGTCCGCCGCTCAGCGTCGGGAGCGGGTGGTCAGCGCGCCGGCGACCAGCAGCGGGCAGAGCGCCTCGGCGGCGGCGGCCACCCGTTCGGCCAGCCCCACCCGGTCGCCGCCCCCGGCCAACTCGACGACGAACCAGGCCACCAGGACCAGCAGGCCGACCGAGAGCGCGACCCACCGAAGCCGGCTGTCCGCGTACCCCTCAGGGGTCGTCCGGGTTGACGGGTGGCGGCCGGCCTCGGACCCGGCCGGTCGCGGACCGGGGGTGGTTGGGCCCCGGGTAGCGGCGGGCGGGGCGAACGCCGGCCAGAGCGCCAGCGCGCCGAAGGCCACCGCGGCGGCGACGGTGTGCGGCGCGGCGCTGCCGCCCCCGGCCGGCAGCGGAAACGCGGCCACCGCGACGGTGGCCACCCCGCCGAGCGCGAGCAGTGCCCGCCCACCGGCACCGAGGGTACGCAGACCGGCGGCGGTCACGCAGTGGCACAACCCGAGGCCGACCAGCCCGAGCGTCATGATCCACCGGTCGGTGGCGTCGACGGCGGCGAGCGCGCTGATCGTCCCGGAGACCCCGTCGAAACCGCCGGGCTGGCGGGCCGCGCCCAGCGTCCAGCCGCCGATCAGGAAGACCGGCGCCGCGCCGGCGGAGGCCAGCACCCACCGGGGTACGACACGCATCCCGGCACCGTACGCGGTGCCGACGGCGGCTGAGCGGGCCAGGTCGGGTTCCCCTCCGGTCCACGGCGACGGCCTCAGGTGGTAACAGGGGACCCTTCCTATACCGGATGCGTTAACCGGGGGCCCTTCCTTACGGTGGGGTGCGCCCGGTGGGGGTGGACGGTGGAGGGCCCTGACAGAATGCGGGGGCAGCCGTTAGACGTGAGGAGACGTAAGCCGTGATCCGTACCCATGACGCCGGCAGCCTGCGCGCCAGCGACGCCGGCACGACGGTGACGCTCGCCGGGTGGGTGGCCCGCCGGCGCGACCACGGCGGTGTCGTCTTCGTCGATCTGCGTGACGCCTCCGGGGTCGCCCAGGTGGTCCTGCGCGAAGAGGACGCGCACGCGCTGCGCAACGAGTTCTGTGTCAAGGTCACCGGCGAGGTGACCCGCCGCCCCGAGGGCAACGAGAACCCCGAGCTGCCGACCGGCGAGGTGGAGGTGACCGCCGCCGCGCTGGAGGTGCTCTCCGAGGCCGCGCCGCTGCCGCTGCCGGTGGACGACCAGATCGAGGCCGGCGACGACATCCGGCTCAGGTACCGCTACCTCGACCTGCGTCGGGGTGGCCCGGCGAAGGCGATGCGGCTGCGTTCGCGCGCCAACCAGCTCGCCCGCGCCGTGCTGCACGAGCGGGACTTCCTGGAGATCGAGACGCCGACGCTCACCCGCTCCACGCCCGAGGGCGCCCGTGACTTCCTGGTCCCGGTGCGGCTGCAGCCGGGCAGCTGGTACGCGTTGCCGCAGTCGCCGCAGCTGTTCAAGCAGCTGTTGATGGTCGGTGGAATGGAGCGGTACTACCAGATCGCCCGCTGCTACCGCGACGAGGACTTCCGCGCCGACCGGCAGCCGGAGTTCACCCAGCTCGACATCGAGATGTCCTTCGTCACCCAGGACGATGTGATCGACCTCGGCGAGGAGATCGTCGTCGCGCTCTGGTCCGACCTGGCCGGCCACGAGATCCCCCGGCCGATCCCGCGGATCACCTGGCACGACGCCATGGCCCGGTACGGCTCGGACAAGCCGGACCTGCGCTACGGCGTGGAGCTGACCGAGCTGACCGAGTACCTGCGCGGCACCACGTTCCGGGTCTTCGCCGGCGCGATCGACGCGGGTGGGTACGTCGGCGCGGTGGTCATGCCGGGCGGCGCCAGCCAGACCCGCAAGGAGCTGGACGGCTGGCAGGACTGGGCCAAGGCGCGTGGCGCGAAGGGCCTGGCGTACGTGGTGCTGGACGCCGAGACCGGCCAGCCGCGCGGCCCGGTGGCGAAGAACCTCTCCGAGGAGCACCTGTCCGGGCTGGCCGACGCCGTCGGCGCGAAGCCCGGCGACGCGATCTTCTTCGCCGCGAGTACGCACACCCGGGAGGCGCAGGAGCTGCTCGGCGCGGCCCGGACCGAGATCGCCAAGCGGGCGAAGCTGGTCGACGAGAGCGCCTGGGCGTTCTGCTGGGTGGTCGACGCGCCGATGTTCGAGCCGACCTCCGACGACAACGGCGGCACGGGCGGCTGGACGGCGGTGCACCACCCGTTCACCTCGCCGAACGCCGACTGGGTGGACCGGTTCGAGGAGGCACCTGACCGGGCGCTGGCCTACGCGTACGACATCGTCTGCAACGGCAACGAGATCGGCGGCGGGTCGATCCGTATCCACCGGGGCGACGTGCAGAAGCGGGTCTTCGACCTGCTCGGCATCACCCCGGAGGAGGCGCAGGACAAGTTCGGCTTCCTGCTGGAGGCGTTCAAGTACGGCGCGCCTCCGCACGGCGGGATCGCCTTCGGTTGGGATCGGGTCTGCATGCTGCTCGCCGGGGCGGACTCGATCCGTGAGGTGATCGCCTTCCCGAAGACCCGGGGCGGGTTCGACCCGCTGACCGGCGCGCCGACGCCGGTAACCGCCCAGCAGCGGCTGGAGGCGGGCATCGACGCCAAGCCGAAGCCGGCCGCCGCGCCGCGTACCGGCACCGCCGGCCCGGCCGCCCCGGTGGCCGACCCGGTCTGAGGCTGGTCGGCCCACGGCGGCCAGGAGCACGGGACGACGGCGGTCCCCGGTGGGCGGTGGCAGGTCGGCCGGCCACCGGGGCACGGCAGGACAGGAGATGACGTGACGCTGCTGGTGGTGGGCGCCAGCGGGTACCTCGGCGGTGAGGTGTGCCGCCAGGCGGTCGCGGCGGGGCGACGGGTGGTCGGCACGTACCACGCCAACCGGGTCGAGCTGCCCGGGGTCGAGGTGCGCCGGCTGGACGTGACCGACCGGTCCGCCGTGCGCACCCTGGTCGCGGCCGTGCGGCCGACCACCATGGTGAGCACCCCCTACCGGTACGACGACTGGACGGTCACCGCCGACGGCGCGGCCCACGTGGCCTACGCCGCCGCCGAGGCCGGTGCCCGGTTGGTGCACCTGTCCAGCGACGCGGTGCACGCCGGCCGCCCCGAGCCGTACGCCGACGACGAGGTGCCGACCCCGGTCTTCGCGTACGGGGCGGCGAAGGCGGCGGCGGAGACCGCCGTGCGGGCGATCGACCCGGGGGCGGCGCTGGTGCGTACCTCGTTGATCGTCGGCGACGAGCGCAGCGCGCAGATCCGGCTCTGTCTGGACGCCCTCGCCGGTCGCGCGGCGCTCTTCACCGACGAGGTCCGCTGCCCGGTCGACGTGACGGACCTGGCCGCCGCCGTGCTGGAGGTGGCCGCCGGTGATCACGCCGGCCTGCTCAACGTCGCCGGCCCGGAGGGGGTCAGCCGCGCCGGGCTGGGGCTGCTGGTGGCCCGCCGGTTCGGGCTCGACCCGGCCGGCCTGCGGACCGCCACCAGCGCCGGGTCGGGCCTGGTCCGCCCGGTCGAGGTACGACTGGACATCTCCCGGGCCGCCAGCCTGCTGAGCACCCGCCTGCGCGGCGTCACCGAGCTGCTCACCCGCTGAGCGCCGGACCGGGACAGTTCCACCGTGGAGATTGGCGAGCCGACCGAAGGGGTACATCCCGGTCGACCTACTGGTAACCCCCACCGGAGGACCACCATGCTCGCCATCGTCGCCGCCGTCGTCTTCGGCTTCGCGCTCCTGCTCGACCTCATCAACTCCAACCTCGGCGCACCGGACCTGTTCAACTGGAACACTCTCGTGCTGATCGGGCTCCTGCTGCTGGCGCTGCACCTGGGCGGGGTCGGCAGCCGGGTCCGGCGCGGTCGACGCTGACCGGTACCGATCATCACCGGGCCGGGGCCGCGCCGCGATTCAGGCGGTGCGGACCCGGCCCGGTACTGTTCCTCTGATGGATTCCGACGCCCTGTTCCCACTCGGTGAGCCGACCGGCGCGCCCAGCGCCCCCGCCGGGGCCGGCGTCGATGTCTTCACCACCGTGGGCACGGACGCCCCGCTACCGGTCCGGATGCGCCCGGCGAGCATCGAGGAGCTGGTCGGGCAGGAGCATCTGCTCGCCCCGGGCGCTCCGCTGCGACAGCTCGTCGGTGGTGGCGCGCCGCTGTCGGTCATTCTCTGGGGCCCGCCCGGCAGTGGCAAGACCACCATCGCCCACCTGGTCGCCCGGGCCACCGACCGCCGCTTCGTGGCGATGTCCGCCCTGTCGGCGGGGGTCAAGGACGTCCGCGCGGTCATCGACACCGCCCGTCGGCAGCGCCGCTCGGGCGGCCCGCAGACCGTGCTCTTCATCGACGAGGTGCACCGGTTCAGCAAGACCCAGCAGGACTCGCTGCTCGCCGCGGTCGAGGACCGGACGGTCACGCTGCTCGCCGCCACCACCGAGAACCCGTACTTCTCGGTCATCTCCCCGCTGTTGTCCCGGTGTGTACTGCTCACCCTCCAGCCGTTGGACGATGCGGCCGTGCGCGGCCTGCTGCGCCGCGCGGTCACCGACGAGCGCGGCCTGGCCGGCGCGCTCACGCTGGCGAGCGAGGCCGAGGACCATCTGGTACGCCTGGCCGGCGGCGACGTCCGCAAGGCGCTGACCGCGCTGGAGGCCGCAGCCGCCTCCGCGACGGCGCTGGGCGCCGACCGGATCGATTTGGCCACCGCCGAGCAGGCCGTCGACGTGGCGGCGGTGCGCTACGACCGGGCCGGTGACGCCCACTACGACGTGACCAGCGCCTTCATCAAGAGCATGCGCGGCTCCGACGTGGACGCGGCCCTGCACTGGCTGGCCCGGATGCTGGTCGCCGGTGAGGACGCGAGGTTCATCGCCCGTCGGCTGGTGATCTTCGCCAGCGAGGATGTCGGGATGGCCGACCCGAGTGCGCTGAGTGTGGCCACCGCCACCGCCCACGCGGTGGAGTACGTCGGTCTGCCGGAGGTCCAACTGAACCTCGCCCAGGCGGTGATCCACCTGGCCACCGCCCCCAAGTCGAACTCCGCCACCGTCGCCATCGGGGCGGCGATCGGCGACGTCCGGGCCGGTCGGGGTGGACCGGTGCCCCGGGGACTGCGCGACGCCCACTACGCCGGCGCGCGGGGGCTCGGACACGGCACCGGCTACCGCTATCCGCACGACGACCACCGTGGGGTGGTCACCCAGCAGTACGTGCCCGACGATCTTGTCGGTACCGACTACTACCGTCCCGGTGGACACGGCGCGGAGCGGTCGGTCGCCACCCGGCTGCCGTTGCTGCGGCGGATCGTCCGCGGGCTGCCGCAGCCGGCACCCGGTGCCGGGGGCGTGGCCCCGGGAGAGGGTCGCGATCCGTCGGGGTCAGGTGGTCGGTCGGCGACGCGTGACCGGTCGGGGGCCATTGACCGGTCGGGGGCAGTGGCCGCCGACGCGGCCGAGGAGGGCGGCGCAGATGCCGTCGGGGAGGGTCAGCAGTGAGATCCCGTGGTTCGGAGCAACCGGAGGACGGCCCGGACGAGCGGCGTGATCCACGCCCCAAGGGACGCCGCTGGGGGCGGGGCAAGGCCGAGGCCGAGCCGCCGCCGCCGGAACAGGGCGAGGAGTTCGGCTGGATCGACGACCTGCGGTCGGCCAAGGAACAGCGCGGAGAGATCGGCCCCGACCTGCCCCATCCGCAGTCGCCGCCCGGCGCGGGTCCCCCGCCGCTGACCGGACCTCCCGGTCGTCCCCCGGCCGGTCCACCCCCGCCCGGTCCACCCCCGCCCCATTCCGCAACGCCCGGTGCCCGCCCCGGTGGCGGGCCGCCACCCGGCGTCCGGCCCGAGGCCGGTCCACCCTCCGGCCGGTTCACCGCCGCGAGTCCACCACCCGACCAGGGGCCACCGGGGACGCCCGCCGGCCGGGTGCCGCCTCCGGGACCGTTTCCCTCTCCGGTGCCGCCGGGTTCGGTGCCGCAGGGTCCGGTGCCGCAGGGTCCGGTGCCGCATGGTTCGGTGCCAGTGGGCCCGCCGCCTGGTCCTGGGTCAGTGGGCCCGCCGCATGGTCCGGGGTCAGCGGGGCCGCAGCCTGGGCCGGCGCAGAACGTGCGACCGCCGGGTCAGCTTCCGCCCGCGCCGCCGGTCCAGGCCGGTCCGGGGCCGGCTCCGCGCCCGCCGATGGGCGACCCGCCGGGTCAGCACCAGCCGCCCGGGTTCCCCCCGGACCGGATGGCTCCGCCGCCGGGTGCGGCGCCCATCGCTGCCCCGCCTCCCGGCTCCCACCCCACGGGTGGGCCCGCGCCGGGCCCCCGCACCGCGAGTGCTCCGCCGCCGGCTGCCCGTCCTGGCCACGTCCCGCCTCCCGGTGGCCGTCCTGCGGACATGCTGCCTCCCGGTGGCCGTCCTGCGGACCCGCCGGCTTCCGTGACGCGGGCTGCCGCGTCGGTTCCGGTCGGGGTGCGACCGGTGACGCCTCAGGTGCCTGGTGCGCCGGGTGGGCCGATGGGGCCGGCCGGACCGGTGCCGCCCGGCCCCGGTGCCGGCAGCGGACCGCCACCGGCTGGGCCACCGGGCCCCGCTCGCCGGGACCACCCGGATCCGGCCGGGCCCCGCCGTTCGGTGGACGTACCCTGGCCCGGTTCGCCGGTGCCACCGCGAGCGCCGCACGAGGACGGTCGGTCGACCGAGCAGTCCCATCCGCACCGTCACCCCGCAGCTTCCGAGGCGGGCGACCGTGCCCCGGGTCGGGTGACGCCACCGGCCGGCGAACGCGGTGAAGCCCGCCATACCGGTGCACCCGTCGACCACGGCGGCCCCGGGGAGCCCGGCCGCCACGGCGGTCCTGGTGAGTCCGGCCGCCACGGCGGTCCCGATCCGCGCGGCGACCACGACCGCGCCACGGCATCCGGTTCCCGGGGCCGGTCCGGCGACGCCCCCCGTCCCGGTGAGGTGCCCCGGTCCGGTGGCCGTCGCCGGGCAGCCGAGCCCGACGAGCCGGCGGTGCCGAGGTCGGGAAACGCACCAGCCATTCCCGACGAGCCGACCGCACCGGCCGGTGGACAGACCGGTGCGGGGGTGCCCCGGGACGGGCGCAGCGGCGGGTTCCCCATGGTGTCCGGGCCGGAGGACTCCGGGGCGCTGCCGCGCGGCAGCGCCGCCGTGCCCCAGTCGACCGGCGCGTTCCCGACCGCCGCCGGCAATGAACGCGGACGGGGCGGTGGTGGCCGCCGTCGGGCGGCTGAGGAGGACGATGGCCGCCGTCGGGCGGCTGATGATGACGGCCGTCGTCGGGCGGCGGAGGATAACGGGGACTCCGTGGCGGGTGCCCCGGCCGAGCCGCCGAGCCGATGGCCGGTGAACCCGCAGGGCAGTCGTCCCGCCGACGCCACGAGGCCCCGCCGCGCCCCGGTGGACGGGCCGGCGAGCGGTCCACGGGGCGGTGCGGTGACCGTGCCGCGGCCTTCCGGTCAGGAGCAGACCGGGGGGCGTTCGGCGGTGCCACCGGGCTCCGGCCGGGCTCCGGTCGGTCGGGCCCGCCCCGGTGGCGACATGCCGCCTCAGGTCGGCGCGCCTCCGTCTGGACGACCTACGTCCGGACCGCCTCCGGTCGGTGCGCCGACCCGTCCCACCACCGGTCCGGAGTCCGGGCCGACCAGCGGTGGCCCGAGCGGGCCGGCAACGGGAGAGCACCGGTCGGGCGGGCCACCGCAGACCGGGGCGCATCCACACCTTCGTCCGGTGACCGGCCGGCAGCCGGCTCTGCCCGCTCCCGCCGCCGGTGGCCCCGGCCCCCGGCCCGGGACCGGGCCGGTCGGGCGGGGCCGGGCAGCACCGGAGGAACATCGGGTGGGCGCACCGGGCGCACCGGGCGCACCGGAGCATCGGCCGGGCCGGGCAGCACCCGAGGCACAGCGGCCGGGCGTACCGGGGTCGCACGTACCGGGGCCGCACGTTCCGGGACCGGGGGTACCGGGGCCGGAAGCCGGCGTCCGGCCCGACGCCGATCGACGTACCGTCGGGGCGGCCGCGGTGGTGCCGCCTCCGGCGGTGGCACGCGCGGCGGCACCGGTCCGGCCGACCGGCGACGAGCGCCCCGCGGGGCGGGCGACCCCGCCGCAGCGGGAGCCGGACGTCGACCAGGCCGTCGCCGCCTCCCCGGTCCGTTCGCAGGCAGCGGGGGTGGCCCGGGTGGCCGCCGCCGCACCGGTGACCGGGCCGGGTGGTCCCCGACCGGCGACCCCCGGCGGCGTCACGGACGAGCCGGACGCCGAGCAGGCCCGCGACGAGGCCGCGGAGCGGACCGCGACGGCCGGGGACGGAGCCGGGGGCGCCCGCTCCGAGCTGCGCCGCCGTCTGCGGGAGCGCCGCCGGCTGCGGTTGGGCCTGCTGGCCCTGGTGAGCGTGCTGGTGCTCGGTGCGTTGCCGCTCTACTTCGGCATCCGTACCCTCAGCCGCGATCCGGTCTTCGACACCCTCGACGCCCTCGGCGTGCCGGGCTGGGCGGCGGTACGGGTCGAGGACGACGTCAGCGGCAGCCGCTGGTGTCTGCTCGACTGCCGGCTGCGCGAGCGCACCGTGGAGTCCGAGCGCCCACCGGCGGAGACCGCCCAGGCCTACGAGCAGGCGTTGGCCGCTGACGGGTGGCGGCCCTGGAAGGTGGACCGCTGCCCGGAGCAGCCGGCGAACGGCTCGTACACCTGCTGGCGGCGCGACGAGCTGACCCTCGACCTGTGGGTACGCGAACCGACGTGCGTGCCGCCGCCGGTGGACGGCGAACCCGCGATCGTGCCCTCACCGGCCCCGCAGGAGCGGTCGGCGGAGTGCAGCGGATCGTCGGTGTCGCTGAAGGTGCGCAACGCCATCGACGACGACCGGACCCGTCCGCAGCCGAGCACCGACCCCTCGTTGACCGGTGAGGATCCGTACCCGACGTTGACCGAGGACCCCCTGGGCGAGCCGACCCCCTCACCGTCGTGAGCCGACTTCCATCACTGACGGTAGGGTCTGGGGCTGGTGGGGCCGCTGGTCCCACCAGCCGATGACGCAGGGCGGATCACGCCCGACGCGGCACCCGGTGACGGTCGCCCGCCCGGCGAGGACGTCGAGGCTCGTTAGCTCTGTTTGAGGAGGACATGCGTGGACGGTGGACAGATCGCTGCCCTGATCGCGGCTGGCGCGTTCCTGATGCTGGTGGTCGTGCTGGCGGTGCCGATCCTGCGGCTGCGGCACACCGTGGACGCCACGACCAGGATGATCAGTGACCTCAACGAGCAGACCACGCCGTTGCTGGGTGACGTCAACGTGACGGTACGCAACGTCAACACCGCGCTGGAGCAGGTGCAGACCTCGCTGGACGGGGTGAACCTCCAGCTCGCCAAGGTCGACACGATGACCAGCCACGCGCAGAACGTCACGGCCAACGTGGCGAACCTGGCCACCGTGGTCTCCGCCGCCGCGGCGAACCCGCTGGTCAAGGTCGCCGCCTTCGGCTTCGGGGTACGCAAGGCGGCGTCCGCCCGGCGGCATGCCGAGACCGAGCGTGAGGTGCGCGACACGATCAAGCAGCAACGCCGGGCCGCCAAGCGCAGCAACCGCTCCGCCGGCGGGCAGGGTCTGGGGGACCGGTCATGAGGCGGCTGTTCTGGCTGGGCATCGGCGTGGCCGTGGGCGTGCTGGTGGTCCGCAAGGCGACCCGTACCGCGCAGGCGTACACGCCGGCCGGTATCGCCGACGGGCTGTCGCAATCCGCTGGCAGTCTGGTGGAGTCGCTGCGTAGCTTCGTGGAGGACGTCCGGATCGGGATGGCCGAGCGGGAGCAGGAGATCCACGAGGCGTTCGCCCGCGGTGAGGCGTTCGACGACAACTTCGCCGAGCTGCGGGAGGACCCGCGGATCGGGGACCGAGAGATTTTTCCGGAGGAGCACCAGCGATGAAGACGGCGGAGATCAAGCGGCGGTATCTCGCGCACTTCGAGGCGAACGGCCACGCCGTGGTGCCGTCCGCTCCGCTGCCCGCCATCGACGACCCGAACCTGCTCTTCGTCCCGGCCGGCATGGTGCCCTTCGTGCCCTACTTCCTCGGGCAGCAGACTCCGCCGTACCGGCGGGCGGTCAGCGTGCAGAAGTGCATCCGGACCCCGGACATCGACGAGGTCGGCAAGACCAGCCGGCACGGCACGTTCTTCCAGATGAACGGCAACTTCTCCTTCGGCGACTACTTCAAGGAAGGCGCCATCCCGCTGGCCTGGGAGCTGATGACCACGTCGTCGGCACAGGGTGGGCTGGGGCTGGACGCCGACCGGCTCTGGGTGACCGTCTACCTCGACGACGACGAGGCGTACGACATCTGGCACCGCACGGTGGGGGTGCCGGCCGAGCGCATCGTACGCCGGGGCAAGGGCCCGAACTTCTGGGACATGGGCATTCCCGGCCCGTGCGGCCCGTGCTCGGAGATCTTCATCGACCGGGGCCCGGAGTACGGCCTCGACGGCGGTCCGGAGGTCGACGAGGACCGCTTCATGGAGCTGTGGAACCTCGTCTTCATGCAGTACGAGCGGGGTCCCGGCGCGGGCAAGGACTACCCGCTGGTGGGTGAGCTGCCGGCCAAGAACATCGACACCGGCATGGGCCTGGAGCGGATGGCCTCGGTCCTGCAGGGCGTCGACAACCTCTACGAGATCGACGAGATCCGGCCGATCCTGGCCCGCGCCGCCGAGCTGACCGGCAAGCGCTACGGCGCGCACTCCGGGCACGTGGCCAGCGAGTCGCACCCGGACGACGTCCGGCTGCGGGTGATCGCCGACCACCTGCGTACCGCGCTGATGTTGATCGGTGACGGGGTGACCCCGAGCAACGAGGGGCGCGGCTACGTGCTGCGCCGGATCATGCGGCGGGCGATCCGGGCGGTGCGGCTGCTGGGTTACCAGGATCCGGCCCTGCCGGAGCTGCTGCCGGTGGCCCGCGACTGCATGGCCCCGTCGTACCCGGAGCTGGCCGCCGAGTTCGGCCGGATCGCCGACTACGCGTACGCGGAGGAGGAGGCCTTCCTGTCCACGCTGCGCGCCGGCACCACGATCCTGGACACGGCGATCGCCGAGACCCGGTCGGCGGGCCGCCCGGCGCTGTCCGGGGAGAAGGCCTTCCAACTGCACGACACCTACGGCTTCCCGATCGACCTGACCCTGGAGATCGCCGCCGAGCAGGGGCTGCAGGTGGACGCCGACGGCTTCCGCCGGCTGATGGCCGACCAGCGCAACCGGGCGAAGGCCGACGCCCAGGCGCGCAAGACCGGGCACACCGACGTGTCGGCGTACCGGGGGGTGCTGGACGCCGGCGGGCCGGTGGAGTTCACCGGTTACACCGAGCTGACCCGGGAGTCCCGGGTCCGGGCGGTGCTGGCCGGCGGCGGCGAGGTCGGCGCGGCAGCCGAGGGGGACACCGTCGAGCTGGTGCTCGACACCACCCCGTTCTACGCCGAGGGCGGTGGCCAGCAGCCCGACCAGGGTCTGATCACCGTCGGCGGTGGCCAGGTCGAGGTCTTCGACGTGCAGCAGCCGGTACCGGGGCTGATCGTGCACCGGGCCCGGGTCGTCCGGGGCGAGGTCCGCGCCGGCGAGACCGGGTACGCCGAGATCGACGTGACCCGGCGGCGGGCGATCTCCCGGTCGCACACCGCGACCCACCTGGTGCACCAGACCATGCGTAACTTCCTCGGCGCCTCGGCCACCCAGGCCGGTTCGTTGAACGCCCCCGGCCGGCTGCGGTTCGACTTCAACACCCCGACCGGGGTGGCGCCGAGCGTGCTGCACGACGTGGAGCAGCAGGTCAACGAGGTGCTCCTGGCCGACCTGGAGGTGCACGCCTTCATCACCACCCAGGAGGAGGCCCGGCGGATCGGCGCGATGGCGCTCTTCGGCGAGAAGTACGGCGAGCGGGTCCGGGTCGTCGAGGTCGGCGACTACGCCCGGGAGCTGTGCGGCGGCACCCACGTGGCCCGCTCGGCCCAGCTCGGCCTGGTCAAGATCCTCTCCGAGGCGTCGGTGGGTTCGGGGGTCCGGCGGATCGAGGCCCTGGTGGGCATGGACGCCTTCGGCTTCCTGGCCCGCGAGCACCTGCTGGTGTCCCGGCTGGCCGAGCTGTTCCGGGTCCCCGGCGACCAGGTCGCCGACCGGGTGGAGCAGACCGTCACCCAGCTGCGCGACGCCGAGAAGGAGCTGGACAAGCTCCGGGCGCAGCTGGTGCTGGGCGGGGCGGCGGCGCTGGCCGCCCAGGCCAAGGACGTGCGCGGGGTGGCGTACGTGGGCACCGAGGCGCCCGAGGGGGCGGCCGGCAACGACGTGCGGACGTTGGCCCAGGAGATCCGGGGCAAGATCGACCCGGCCCGGCCGGCGGTGGTCGCGGTGGCGGCCCGGTCCAACGGCAAGGCGTCGCTGGTGGTGTCGGTGAACCCGGCGGCCCGGTCCCGGGGCCTGGCCGCCAACGACCTGGTCAAGGCGGCCTTCTCCGGCCGGGGCGGCGGCAGCGCCGACCTGGCCCAGGGCGGCGGCCTGCCGGCGGCCGAGGCCCCGACGCTGCTGCTCACCGTCGAGAAGGCGATCGCCGACACGTGATGTGGTCAACCGTCGTCGACCCGGGTCACAGGGGAGCAGTCCCCGCCGCGGCCCGGGTCGACGCGTTACTGGGGGAGGGCCGGAGCGTGTTCGGGGTACGACTGGGCGTGGATGTCGGTCAGGTTCGTGTCGGGGTGGCCCGTTCCGACCCGCACGGGGTGCTCGCCACCCCGGTGGCCACCCTGGCCCGGGACCTCGGTGCCGCCCCGGAGGCGGTACCGGCCGACATGGCCGAATTGAAACGCCTGGTCAGCGAGGTGGAGGCGGTGGAGGTGGTGGTCGGCCTGCCGGTCAACCTCGCCGGAAAACACGGGCCGGCGGCGGTGCACGTGACGGCGTACGCTGAGCGACTGGCCGAGGTGCTGGCACCTGTTCCGGTATCGCTCACCGACGAGAGGATGTCGACCGTGGTTGCTTCTCGTAGGCTGTCCGAGCGGGGCGTCCGTGGGAAGCGCCAACGTGCGGTGGTCGACCAGGCCGCCGCGGTCGAGATTCTGCAGAGCTGGCTGGACGCGCAGCGGAGGCGGACGTAATGATCGACGATCTGGACCTCGGGTTCGACGAGCAGGAGCGGGGGGAGAAGGGCCGGCACCGGCGTGGCTTCGTCGAGAGACGCAAGGCCACCGGCAAGGGCAAGGCGAAGTCCGGCGGCACGGGCAAGACCGTGATCGCCCTCTTCCTGGCCCTGGCGCTGCTCGGCGGCATCGGCGGCGGGGCCTACTACGGCTTCGACCGGGTGTCGAACTACTTCACCACGCCCGACTACGACGGTGCCGGCTCCGGTGAGACGACCGTCGAGATCAAGCAGGGTGCGTTGATCGCCGACATGGCGAACGCGTTGCACGAGGCGGGGGTGGTGAAGAGCCCCAAGGCGTTCGTCAACGCGGCAGCGGATAACTCCCGCAGCACCAACATCCAGCCCGGTACCTACAAGGTCCGCAAGGAGATGAGCGGCGAGAGCGCGGTCGCCGCCCTGCTCGACCTCAAGAACAAGATCGTCAAGGGGCTCACCATCCCCGAGGGCCGGACCGCCAAGAGCATCTTCAAGCTTCTTTCCGAGGAGACGAAGATCCCGGTCAAGGAGTTCGAGGCGGCGGCGAAGGACCCGGAGGCACTCGGTGTGCCGGACTGGTGGTTCAAGCGCAACGACGACAAGAAGGTCAGCAAGTCGGTCGAGGGCTTCCTCTTTCCCGACACCTACGAGCTTCCGCCAAACATCACCGCCGAGGGTGTGCTCTCGTTGATGGTGGACCGCTTCCTCACCGTTACCGGTGACATGGACTTCGCTGACAAGGTGGAGAAGGAGCGCGGCGGGATCAGCCCGTACGAGGCGTTGATCGTGGCGTCGATGGCGCAGGCCGAGGCGGGTAACGCCGAGGACCTCGGCAAGATCGCCCGGGTTGCCTACAACCGGGCCTACAGTGGCAACTTCCCCTGTAGCTGCCTGGAGTTCGACGTGTCGGTGAACTACTACTGGGAGTTGACCGGTAAGCCGACGAAGGCTTCGAAGGACATGCGTACCGAGGAGATTCGGGACCCGAAGAATCCGTACAGCACGCACTCGCATCCGGGTCTGACCCCCACTCCGATCAACAATCCGGGGAAGCTGGCGCTGGAGGGAGCGATGGATCCCCCGGATGGGCCCTGGCTCTTCTTCGTGGCGATCGACAGGGAGGGGCACTCCGCCTTCGCCGAAACCAACGCCGAGCACGAGCGCAACATCGAGAAGGCCAAGAAGAACGGGATCCTCTGAGCCGGGCCGCCTCGCAGGCAAGCAGCTCGACCCTGGCCGGTCGTGGCGGTCTCCGACCCCGCCTCACGCACGGTAGTGGGACGTTGACGTGTGATTCGCCCGGCGGTAGCGTCCCCAGTGGACGCTATACGGGGAGGCACGGGGTGAGATCTCTTCTGGGACGGCTGGCGGTCGGAGTGGTGGCGGGGATCGGGGTCTCCCTGGTCCTGGTGCCAGTTCCTGCCCAGGCGGCGGCGACCGAGCACTTCAGCACCACCGGAGCGGTGGGGCGGGCGGTGTACATCAAGAACGGTGACTGGAATCTCTATGCGCGTGATCCGCTGACCGACGGGCACTGCGCCCGCTGGCAGGTGCGTGCTCCTGGATCGAGCACCTGGAACTGGCAGGGACCGTCGGTCTGCACCGCCACCGAGCAGCACGCCACCTTCGGTCGAGCGCAGTACTCCTACCGCATCTGTCGTACCGGGGTGGGAAACTGCTCGGCACCGAAGACCCTGTACTGACCCAGCCGGAATCCGAGATAGTCTGGTCACCGCTGAAAGCGTGGCGGTCACACGGACGGAAGGCTGACGGGGACGTGGTGAGACGGGCGGCGGTGGTCGGCAAGCCGATCGCGCACTCGCTCTCCCCGGTGATCCACACCGCCGGGTACGTGGCGGCCGGGTTGACCGGCTGGTCGTACACCCGGATCGAGTGCGCCGAGTCCGAGGTCGCCGGCCTGGTCGGCGGCCTCGGCCCGGAGTGGGCCGGCCTGTCGGTGACCATGCCCGGCAAGGAGGCGGCGCTCGCGGTGGCCGACGAGGTCTCCCCGCTGGCCGCCGCCGTCGGTGCCGCCAACACCCTGGTACGCCGCCCCGACGGTTCCTGGTACGCCGACAACACCGACGTCACCGGCATGGTCGAGGTGCTGACCGCCGCCGGCGTACGCGCCGGTGCCACGGTGACCGTGCTCGGTGCCGGCGGTACCGCGCGGGCGGCGCTGGCGGCGGCGGCCCGGCTCGGTGCCGCCGGGGTGACCGTGGTGGCCCGCCGGGCGGCGGCCGTCGACGCGTTGCGCCCGGTCGCCGCCGCCCTCGACCTGCCACTGACCGGCGCGGGCTGGGACCCGGCCGGTTGGGACCGGACCGGCGGGGACCCGGCCGGTTGGGACCGGACCGGCGGGGACCCGGCCGATCGGGGCCCTACGGCCGGACCCGCCGACTGTGACGTGCTCGTCTCCACCGTGCCGAAGGGAGTCGCCGACCCGCTGGTCAGCCGGTGGCGGTGGCGGTCGTCCACCGTGGTCTTCGACGCCCTCTACGATCCCTGGCCGACTCCGTTGGCCGCCGCCGCCCAGGCCGCCGGTTGCCGTGTCGTCTCCGGGCTGGACCTGCTGCTGGCCCAGGCCGTCGGTCAGTTCGAACAGTTCACCGGGGTTCCCGCGCCGGTGCCGGCGATGCGCGCCGCCCTGCTGGCCGCCCGTCGTTGACCGGCCACGGCCCCCCGTTTCTTAGCTTTGGGTTAAGACGCGCTTACCCGTAGCTGTACGTGTGACGTCCCGCGACCCTCCTGGTTAGGCTGCACCCGGTACCACAGTCGACACAGGGAGTGTCCCTTGAACAGGCACGGGATTCACCGCCTCACCCGGCACGCCGGTCCCCGACGCAAGGCAGCCGTTCTCGGGGTGCTCGGCGTCGCGGTGGTGGGCGCTCTGGTGGCCACCATGATGCCGCTGCTGGCTGCCGACGATCCCGCCCTGGTGGCGGTGGCCGACACCACCGCCACGACGGTGCCGCAGGACGGTGACAACGGGGTCAAGACGTCCCTGGCCACCTGCCCGGCGCCCTGCGACGGCAACCCGCGCGGGGCCCGGGACGCGGTGGTCGAGTTCGCGGTGCGCGGGGTGCCCGCCACCGCCGTGGGCCTGCGGGCCACCCTGCGGGTGTACGCCTGGCGGGACGCCGCCGCCACGGTGACCGCGTACGCCTCCCCGGTGGACGCCCGGCAGGCCCGGCCCGCGCCGGTGGAGCCGGTCACCGCGTTGGACTCGGTGTCCCGGGTGGCCGAGGGCTTCAACGAGTGGGACGTCTCGGCGCTGGTGCGGGGCAACGGCAACTGGACGGTGTCCCTGGCCCAGTCCGGTCTGGACACCCGGCTCTACTGGGCGTCCCGGGAGAACCGCGACCCGGAGCTGCGACCCCGGTTGCTCGTCGACTACGACGTCGCGCCGACCGCGTCCCCGACGGTGCCGGCCACCCGGCCGGCCACCTCGACCCCGGCGACCACCGCGCCGGCCAGCCCGACGCCGCGCGTCGAGCCGAGCACCCCCCGCCCGTCGGCGACCACCCCCGCGGCGACGCCCAGCACCACCGCCCCGGCCAACGGTTCGGGCCGGTGCGGGACGGTGTCGGCGAAGCTGGTGCCCTCCTGCGGCGCCTGGTGGGGGATGTACTCGCCGGCCTCGGCCGGCAACGGGTGGGACCACGGCCAGGCGGTGGCCGATGTGGAGGCCCAGGTCGGGCGGAAGTTCGACGTGGTGCACCGCTACCACGACTTCTCCAACGCCGGCAGCAACGGGGCCTTCCCCGACCCGTACGAGCAGCAGCAGCTGCGCGAGGGCAGGCTGCTCTTCTTCGCCTGGGAGTCCCGGAACTTCTCCACCGGTACGACGTTCACCTGGGCGGACGTCTACAGTGGCCGGCACGACGAGACGATCGACGCGGTGGCCGGTCGGATCAAGGCGGTCGGGGCGCCGGTGTTCATGGGCTTCGACCACGAGCCGGAGGACGAGCCGGCCAAGGGCAGCGACGCCGACTTCGTCCGCGCCTGGCGGTACGTGCACGACCGGTTCGCCAGGGCCGGGGCGTCCAACGCCGTCTGGGTGTGGGTGATGATGGGCTGGTCCGGCTACCACGACCGGTACGTCGGCCTCTACCCCGGTGACCGGTACGTCGACTGGGTGGGCTACGACCCGTACAACTTCCAGGTCTGCAACGGCAGCACGGTGTGGAAGAGTCCGCACGAGACGGTCGGTGGCTTCTACCGGTGGCTGGACGACAACGGGGTGGGCGCGGGCAAGCCCCGGATGCTTGCCGAGTTCGGCACCAACCTGCACCCGGACGACCCGGGGGCCAAGCGCCGGTGGTTCGAGGAGTTCCCGGCGGCCCTGAAGGCCCACCCCAAGATCAAGGCGGCGATCTACTTCAACTCGCCGGGGATGACCCGCAAGTCCAGCACCTGTGACATGACCATGAACCACAACGCCTCGGCGGTGGCCGGCTTCGCCCAGGCCGGGCGGGACTCCTATCTGCGTCAGCCGACCGCGCGGAGCACCCGCGACTGACCTCGGCCCGACAGTGACGTGGCCGGTATGGACCGTCCACGTCGCTGTCGGTTACCGGATTCAGTGACCGCCCAATCGGCGGATTTCCCTTGTGGCGCTGGACAAGGCACGCTACGCACGTTCTGTTGGCCCTCCCAGGAGGCACAGCGTGCCCGTTCCCTCCCTTCTCCGGCGTACCGCCGGAACCACCCGTGCCCGCGCGACGCTGCTCGCGGTGGTGGTCGGCCTCACGGTGTTGACCGCACCCGCCGCGGCGTCCGCCGCCGTGGTCCCGGCGCCCGCGCCGGCCACCCTCGTCTCGGCCAACCCCGCCGACCACACGCCACACGCCCGTGACGGTGAGACCCGCGCGTTCGCCCAGGTGGGCGACATGGTCTACGTCGGCGGCAGCTTCACCCAGATCCGCCTCACCGCCACCGCCACCTGGACCACCCAGCGCTACCTGTTCGCCTACCACCGCGGCACCGGGGCGATCTCCACCACGTTCCTGCCGGTGCTCGACGGGGCGGTCAACACCCTGATCGCCGGCCCCGGCGGCACCGTCATCGTCGGTGGCGCCTTCAAGACCGTCAACGGGATCGCCCGCCGCAACCTGGTCGCGCTCGACCCGACCACCGGCGCGATCATCGACAGCTGGGTCGGTCGCTCCGACGGCGGGAACGTCCGTGACCTGGTGCTGCACGGCAACGACCTGTACGTCGCCGGCGCGTTCAACTGGCTCAACGGCACCGCGCACACCGGGTTGGCCCGGCTGAACGCGACCACCGGTGCGATCGACCCGACGTTCAACGTCAACGCCACCGTGGGCCGGCACGAGACCAACTCGTACGTCTGGGCGATCGACGTCTCCCCGGACGGCAACACCCTGGTCGTCGGCGGTAACTTCACCCTCCTCAACGACCTGCCCCGCAACCAGATCGCGCTGGTGGACCTGACCGGGACGCCCTCGGTGATCGACTGGAGTTCGGAGAAGTTCGTCGCGGGGTGCGGCAGCCCCTCGACCTTCGTGCACTACGTGCAGGACGTGAGGTTCGGCGCGGACGGCAGCTGGTTCGTCGTCGGCACCAACGGCGGGTCGGGTTGGCCGTCGGCGTACTGCGACGCACTGGTCCGGTTCGAGACCGCCGCGCGGGGGACCGGGCAGGTGGCCACCTGGGTCAACTTCACCGGCAACGACACCATCACCTCGGTCGAGGTCGCCGACGGGGTGATCTACCTCGGTGGGCACTTCCGTTGGCTGAACAACCCCAACGCCAGTGACGTCGCCGGCAACGGGGCGATCGACCGGCTCGGCATCGGGGCGGTCAACCCGGCCACCGGCATGCCGCTGAACTGGAACCCGCGCCGTACCGCCTCGTCGCTGCCGACCGGGGCCAGCAGTTGGGGCTCCTCGGTACCGGTGATCTGGCGCGGCACCGACGGGATCTACTTCGGGCACAACTCCGACGGGATGGGCAACGAGTACCACGGCCGGCTCGGCATGTTCCCGCTCGCCGGTGGACGTACCGTCACCCCGAAGAACCCGCAGCCGGCCGGCAGCGGCAACCTGCACCTGCGGACGGCCAACGGTGAGCTGGCCAAGGTCCCGTTCGACGGCACCACCCTCGGCACGGCGACCGTGGTCAGCCAGCCGAACTGGACCAACGCCGGCGCCACCTGGCAGGTCGACGACCGGATCTACTGGGCGCGTACGGTGACCGGCGCCCCGAGTGGCAGCCGGATCGACATCTCGCTCTACAACGGTACGGCGATCGGCGCGTCGTGGGAGGCGTCGGGCTACAACGACTGGTTCAACGCGGCGAACCTGACCGGCGCGTTCTACCTGGACGGTCAGCTCTACTACACCCGGACCGGGGCCAACGCGCTGTACCACCGGTACTTCGAGATCGACGGCAACTACCTCGGCGCCACCGAGTTCAGCACCCCGACCACCGGGATGACCTGGTCGGCGGTGCGCGGGATGGCCTGGGTGGACGGGCGGATCGTCTATGGACACACCGACGGTACGCTGCGTGCCGTGCCGTTCGATCCGACGGCCGCGCCGGTGGTGACCGGTACCGCGGCCACCGTGCTCGCGGCGCCGAGCCCGGGGTTGACCTGGTCGCAGTCGGCCATGTTCTTCTCCGTACAGTAAGGATCGACCGATCGTGATGGTTTCTCGGTAGATTGGTCGACCGGGGGCCGGCGACGCAGTCGCGTCGCCGGCCCCCGAGACGGTGGGGAGGGTGTGTTGGCTGGCGTCGCTCAGACCCGGCGGGGGCCGTTGCTACGCGCGGTGTTCGCGCTCCGGCGGGTGTGGTATCGGCTGCGCTACCGTCGGCTGACCCTCGGCCGGGACGTCGAGATCCGCGGCCGGCTCCGGCTGCGCCGCGGGGTGCGGGTGACCCTCGGCGACCGGACCAGGGTGAACAAGCTGGTCCGCTTCGCCGGGCCGGGTGAGGTGCGGGTGGGCGCGGACTGCCTGCTCAACGCCACCTGGATCGGTGCCTGGACCTCGGTGACCGTCGGTGACCGGTGCCTGCTCTCGGACTGCGAGCTGCTGGACAACGACTTCCACAACCTTCCCCCCGAGCTGCGGCACGCCCCGCCGACCGCGGCCACCCGCGCCCCGATCGTGGTCGGCGACAACGTCTGGATCGGCACCCACGCGCTGGTTCTCAAGGGCGTGCGGATCGGCGACGACAGTGTCGTCGGCGCCGGCACGGTCGTCCGGTCCGACGTGCCACCCCGGGTCGTCGTCGTCGGCAATCCCCAACAGACGGTGAAGAAGTTCCATGACTGAGCACGCCTCCGCCGGATGGTCCCCGGCCGACCGGCCGACCGGCCCACCCGCCCGTACCGTCACCATCACCGACGTGCTGCGGGTGCCGCTGCACCGGATCCGTTTGGTGGCCGCGATCGCCGGCTCCGGCCTGCTCGCCGCCCTCACCTTCGTCATGCTGGCCCCGGCGGCGGTGACCGCCAGCGCGGTGGTGGCGGTACGTCCGGTGGTGACCGACGCGTTCACCCCGACCGGCGGCAGCCCCGACCGGTCGGTGAACATGAACGTGGAGAGCGGCATCGCCACCGGCACCGACGTGGTCAGCCGGATCGCCGAGGCGGTCGGTCGTCCCTCGGTGGAGGTCCGCAACGCGCTGGAGGTCGAGGTACCCACCGGCGGGCAGATCCTGCGCTTCGTCTACCAGGGCCGCACCGTCGACGAGTCGGTGGAGACCGTCAACGTCGCCGCCCGCTCCTACCTGGACGTGCGCCGGGAGATGTACGAGAGTCAGCGCAACGAGATGCTGCGCTCCTACGACGCGAGCATCGCCAAGGTCACCGAGCAGCAGACCACGCTGCAGAAGCGGATCGACCGCAACCGGGGCACCGCCGCCGCCGACGCGGCGGTCAGCGAACTCGCCGCGGTCAACAACCAGCTCACCCAGCTCAACTCGGCGCGCAGCGAGATCGCCGCCGTCGACGTGAACCCGGGCTGGTTGACCCAGACCGCCGAGCCGGAGCTGGCCAACCGGGACGGCAGCCGGATGCTCTACCTGCTCGCCGGCCTGCTCGGCGGGACGTTGATCGGCGTGGTCGCCGCGTACGGCTGGGAGTCGATCGACAGGCGGATCCGCACGGTGGCCGACGGGCGGGAGGTCACCGGACTGCCACTGCTGGGCACCGTCCGGCGGCGGCGGGTGCCCGGCCGGGCACAGTTGGTCGACGCCGACGTCCGCTACGTCGCGATGGCGATCGCCGCGCAGGTCAGCTCGCCGGCCCGGGTGGCGGTGCTGACCACCCGGGAGGACTCGACCGCGACCACGGCCGGGCTCGCGGTGGCGCTCGCCGCCGACGGCCGTCCGGTCTTCGTCGCCGACGACAGCGGACGGGCCGGCCGGCTGCGCGAGGCGGTGCTGGCCGGCAGCAACCGGCTGCCCTTCGACCGGGTCGCGGTGGCGCAGCAGCCACACCTGCCCAACGGCACGGCACCGCCGGTGCGGGGGACCGGGGTGGTGTCGGTGCCCACCGCGGCGGGCGGGACGGCGGGTGCCGGGACGGCGCCCAACCGGCGGCCCTCGCCGTACCCGGCCGCCGCCCGTACCTCCGGCGACCCGGACGCCACCGCGATCGTGCCCCGGGTCACCTCCGGTCGGGCCGCCGCCCCCGGGCGGATCGTCGACGCCCGCCGGGGCGGCGCCGAGCCGGCCGGCGACGGTTCGGAGATCACGGTGGGCCCGGGCAGCGTCCGGATCGGCACCGCCCGGCAGGCAGTGGGCCAACCGCTGGTGCTCTACAACGCGCCACCGGCCGAGTCCGACGAGCGGGGGGTGGCGCTGGCCCGGCAGGGCACCGCGGTGATCGTGGTCGTGCAGGACCGCACCCGACAGACCGACCTCCGGCGGCTGGTGGAGCGGCTGCGGGCGGCCGGGGTCAGCCCGATCGGCTTCGTGCTGACCCGCGGCAGCCATGGCTGACCCGCGCGCCGACGGCCCACCACCGTCGGCCGCCGTCGGACCGTCGGGGCCCGTCCTGCCGTCGGCCGCCGTGGTGCCGCTGCTGCCGGTCTGGCCGCTGGCGGTGATGTTCGGGCTGGTGCCGCTCTGGTGGCTGACCGGAGCGTTCTACCTGGGCTGGCCGTTGCTCGGCGCGTTGCTGCTCACCATCCTGGTCACCCGGGGCCGGGTGCCGTTGCCCCCGGGAACGGGCGGGTGGCTGCTCTTTCTCGCCCTGGTCGTGGTCAGTGCCACCCAGTTGCAGAACGCCGCCTCGCTGCTGACCTTCGCCCTGCGGCTGGCGTTCTACCTGACCGCGCTCATCGTCGGCTGCTACGTCTACGCCGCGGCCCGGGAGCGCCCCCGCCAGGTGACGGTGCTGATGCCGCTCTGCGCCTTCTGGTTCGGCCTGGTCACCCTGGGCTGGCTGGGGGTGCTGGTGCCCCGCTTCGCGATGACCACGCCGATGGAGGTGCTGTTGCCCGCCGGCCTGGCCAACACCCCGTTCATCCAGGACATGGTCCACCTCACCACCGCCGAGTTCAGCCCACGCTCGCTCAACCCGATCTACCGACCCGCCGCGCCGTACGCGTACACCAACAACTACGGCAGCGCGTACGCGATGAGCCTGCCCTGCGTGGTGGCGCTCAGCATGCTGCTGCGCCGGGGGCTGCTGCGCTGGGTGCTGCTGGGCTCGTTGCCACTGTCGTTGGCACCGGCCTTCCTCACCCTGAACCGGGCGATGTTCCTCAGTCTCGGCGTCGGGCTGGCCGTGCTCGGGATCCGGGCCGCCCTGCGGGGCAACATCCGGGTCGCGGCCTCGATCGTCGGGGTCGCCGTGCTCGGCGCGGTGGCCACCCTCTTCATCCCGGTCGTCGACCTGATCAGCAACCGGGTGGAGTCCAGCGACACCAACACCGACCGGCTCTCGCTCTACACCGAGGTGCTCGACCGGGTCCGCGACTCGCCGTGGCTGGGCTACGGCGCGCCGGTGAACGTGGACACCGTCTCGGCCGACGCGCCGATCGGCACCCAGGGTCAACTGTGGATGGTGCTGTTCAGCCACGGGGTGCCCGCGCTGCTCTGCTTCCTCGCCTGGTTCGTGCTGGCGTACCTGGTCTGTTCCCGGGCGGTCTCACCGCCGGGTCAGTGGCTGGCCGTGGTGCCGGTGGTCTGCCTGGTCCAGGTGCCGTTCTACGGGATGGCCAACCAGAACCTGGCGCTGGCGTTCTTCGTGATCTGCTTCTCGATGGCGCTTACCGAGCGGGAACGCGCCGTCATCGGTGACCGGGTCCGTCGTACCCCGGTGGCGGTGCCCGCGTGACCGCCGTCGCGCCCCGCGCCGACCAGCCGGCCGACGACGCCACCGAGACCCGACGCAGCGCCCGCAGCGGCGCCGCCGGTCTGGTCGGGGCGGCCACCAGCGGACTTTTCGGCTTCGTCCTGGCGGTGGTGATCACCCGGGGCTACGGTACGGCCGGCTCGGGTGCCTTCTTCGCGGCGATCGGGGTGGTCACCGTCGCCACCGCGGTCTGCACCCTCGGCGCGGAGACCGGGCTGATGTGGGCGCTACCCCGGCGGCGGACCGGCCCGGACGGTGACGCCGCCCGGCTGCTGCCGGTGGCGCTGGTCCCGCCGCTGCTGATCGCGCTCCTGGTCGCCGTCGGTGGGGTGGTGGCCGCCGGCGGACTCGCCGGGCTGCTCCTCGACGGCTCGGGTGACGCCGGCCGGCCACTGCTGGTCGCCGCGTTCGTGGCGGTGCCGGTGGTGGTCGCGATGACCCTGCTGCTCGCGGCGTTGCGCTGTGTACGGCCGATCCGCGCGTACGTCGCCGTGCAGTTCTTCCTGCTGCCGGTGACCCGGCCGCTGCTGGTCGGCGCGGTGGCCCTGGTCGGCGGCGGCCTGGTGCTGGGCCTGACCGGCTGGCTCGTCCCGGCCGGCATCGCCCTGCTGGCCTGCCTGGCGCTGGTCGCCGGGCCGGTCGGCCTGGGCCGGGCGGTGCCGCTGCGGCCCCGGCGCACGGACTGGTCGACGTTCTGGGGCTTCGCGCTGCCCCGGGCCGCCTCGGCGGCGATCGACGCCGGCAGCATGTGGGTCGGGGTGCTGCTCACCTCGGCGCTTGCCGACCAGACCCAGGCCGGTGTCTTCGGCGCGGTCGGCCGCTACGTGCTCGCCGGTCAGCTGGCCATGCAGGGACTGCGGGTGGCCGTGTCGCCCCAACTGTCGCGGCTGCTCGGCCGGGGGGAACGGGCGGCGGCGGCCACCGTGCACCGGCAGCTGACCACCTGGGCGCTCGTGCTGTCCTGGCCGGTCTACCTGCTGCTCGCCGTCTTCGGGCTGGCCTTCCTCCAGCTCTTCGGGCCGGAGTTCGCCGCCGGGGCCACCGCGATGACCGTGCTCGCCCTGGCGATGCTTGTCAACACCGGGGTCGGCAACGTGCAGAGCCTGCTGCTGATGGGCGGGCACAGCGGCCTGCACCTGGCCGCCGCGGTGGCCGGACTGGCCGGCACCGTCACCCTCGGCGTCGCCCTGATTCCCGGGTACGGCGCGACCGGCGCCGCCCTCGCCTGGGGGGCCGGGATCGCCACCGAGAACCTGATCGCCTTCAGCTGTGCCCGCCGGACGGTGGGGCAGCCGTTGACCGACCGGGCGATGGGCCGGGCCGCCCTGCTCACCGTCGCCGGCGTCGGGGCGGCCTCGGCGCTCGGGGTGCTGGTCGCCGGCCGGGGGATCCCCGGGCTGGTGGTGGCGCTGGCCGTGCTGGTGACCGGCGCGGTCGCCCTGGTGGCGGTGCCCCGGGTGCGGCGTGGCATCCGGGCGATCCTGACGCAGATCCGGGGCGGGCCGAACCCCGTCCCGACCCAACCCACGAAGGGCAGGTGAGCACCGGTGTCCTCGCTCCGAGACCGGATGAAACAGCTGGTACCGACCCAGGTCACCGACCGGGTCAAGGAGAGTCTGGTCGACTACGGGGTACGGACCAGCGACCGGCGGCCGTTGCCGGACTTCCTCATCATCGGCACCAAACGCGGTGGGACCACCTCCCTGTGGAACTACCTGATCCAGCATCCGCTGGTGCCCCGGCTCTTCCCGGCCTGGAACACCAAGTCCGCGCACTACTTCGAGGAACACTGGCGGCGGGGCGAGGCCTGGTACCGCTCGCACTTCCCGACCACCCGGCAGCGGGCGGCGCTGGAGAACCGGCACGGCGGCCCGGTCCGCGTCGGCGAGGCGGCCCCGCTGTACATGTTCCACCCGCTCGCCGCGCAGCGGGTGGTGGAGCTGATGCCGCAGGTGCGGCTGATCGTGCTGCTGCGCGACCCGGTGGAGCGGGCGTACTCGCACTGGAAGGAGCGGCGCACCCACGACATCGAGCCGTTGGAGTTCGCCGACGCCCTGGCCGCCGAGGCGGAGCGCACCGCGGGGGAGCGGGAGCGGCTGATCGCCGAGCCGGAGTACTTCAGCGAGCCCTACGACTGGTACACCTACCGGGCCCGGGGCCGTTACCTGGAGCACCTGGAGCCGTGGCTGGCGCGGTTCGAGACGTCCCAGTTCCTCTTCCTGCCCAGCGAGGACCTCTACCGCGACGCCCGGTCGACCTACGCGCGCACGCTCGACTTCCTCGGCCTGCCCGCCTTCGACCTGCCCGACTTCAAGGTCTACAACGACCGGCGGTCGGCGCCCCTGGACCCCGCGGTACGCGCCGAGCTGACCGACTACTACCGGCCGTACAACCAGGCGCTGGAACGACGCCTCGGGATGACCTTCGACTGGGGCGCGCGGTGACCTCGACCGGTGACCCGCGCGGACGTACCGACGGGTTGGGGTGGGTCAGCCGGGCGGTCTTCGGTGACGACCGGATCGGGCTGACCGTCGACGGTGCGCCGCCGGCCGGCCACCGGGTGCTGGCCCGGTACACGGTGGTGCCCTCGGTCGAGCGGGCCCGGTTCCTGCTGCCCCGGGGTGCGACCCGGGCCACCGCCGCGGCGCTGTTGGCGTACAACGCGCTGCGTCCGCCGAAGATCCGGGCGGTCCGGGCCGGACTCGGCGCGTTGGCCCGGATCGGGGTGCTGGACGCCGCCCGCTTCCCGACCCTGACCGTGTCGCTGCCGGCCGACGTGGATCCGGCCGGAGCGCTGCTCGCCGCACACCTGGCCGAGTTGCTCGGCGTCCGTCCGGCGTACGCGGCCTGCGGGATCCGGCCGCCGGACCCCCACCACAAGCCGACGTTGCAGGTCTTCGCGGCCGACGGTCGTCCCCTCGGTTACGCCAAGATCGGGTGGAACGACGCCACCCGGGCCCTGGTGACCGCCGAGTGCGCCGCGCTGCGCGCGCTACCGCAGGCATCCGGTGTGGACGGCCATCCGGTGACGCCCCGGCTGCTGGCCGAACTGACCTGGGCCGGCCAGGTGGTCGCCGTGGTCGAGCCGCTGCCGCTGGCCGTGCGGGGCGTGCCGGTCGACGACCCGCCGAGGATCGGCGCGCTGCTCGCGGTCGCCCGCCGGGGTGGCGCACCCGCCGCCCCGCGGCCGCTGGCCGGCTCGACCTTCCTGGCCCGACTGACCACCGAGGCGGCCCGGGCCGCTGCCGCCGACGACACCATGGCCACGGCCACCGCCGGCAGCGGGGTCGAGCAGAGCGGGACGAGCCGGGCGGGGGGCGGCGAGCGGGCCGGGGCACGGGCGGTCGAGGCGGTCGCGGCGCTGGCCCGCCGGCACGGCGACACCGCTGTCGAGTTCGGACACTGGCACGGTGACTGGGTGCCGTGGAACCTCGGCCGGCATGCCGGGAACCTGGTCGCCTGGGACTGGGAGCACAGCGGGCCGGACGTACCCCTCGGGTTCGACCTCGCGCACGACGCCTTCCAGCGGGCCCTAGTGCTCGACGGGCAGCCGGCCGGGGCCGCCGCCGCGGCGGTCGACGCCCACCTCGCCGCGCACGGTGCCGCGCTCGGCCTGTCGGCGGCGGGCCGGCGGCTGGTGGCCGACGCCTACCTGGTGGAGATGTGGCTGCGCACCTGGCGGCTCGCCGCCGGGGGCGCGGGGTGGAACCCGGCGCTGCATCCCGCGCTGTTGGACGTCGTCGAGAAAAGACATTCCGGTTGATCTGCCGGCCAGATCCGCCGCCGGAGGTCCACAATCCGACGTATCCGCAGGTGATGACGACACCATCGGTATGGTGTCCGCTGTGGACGACATCGGAGCCGGATCGCCGCGGGGGCAACCGGCTTCACATTCCACGTCGTTCTGTGATGTCCTGACTACCGATAGAAACCGTTGATTGTCCTTCCGGGCGTGCTTGTGGGGAGTCGCGTGGACCCGACCGTCGAGGATCCGGCTGATCCTGCTGTCCTGTTGCTGGTCGGCTCCAGCGGTGGCCATCTGGCCCAACTGCTGGCGCTGCGCCCGTGGTACGAGCGGTGGCCCCGGTGCTGGGTCACCTTCGACACCCCCGAGGCGGTGTCGCTGCTGACCGGTGAGGAGCTGGTCGCCGCCCACCATCCGACCACCCGCAACCTGCCCAACCTGCTGCGCAACGCCTGGCTCGCGTTGCGGGTGCTGCGTACCCGGAGAATCGCCGCCGTGGTGACCACCGGCGCGGGCGTGGCGGTGCCCTTCGTGGTGTTGGCCCGCCTGCGGGGCATCCCGACGGTCTACATCGAGGTGTACGACCGCATCGACACCCCGACGCTCACCGCCCGACTCTGCCGACCGTTCCTGTCGGTGATGCTCGTGCAGTGGGAGGAGCAGCGCCGGCAGTACCCCGAGGCGACCGTCGTGGGGACCCTGCTGTGACCGGCGAGAGATCGACCCCCCTCGGTGGCCCCGACGTGACCGCCCGGATCCCCCGGCAACGGCGTCGGGAACTGCCGGCCCGGGCCCGGCTGCTCGTGGCCGTCGGCACCGACAAGCACACCTTCGACCGGTTGACCGACTGGATCGAGCAGTGGCACCGCGACCACGGCCACCGGGTCGAGCTGACCCTGCAACACGGGCACACCCGGGCCCCGGCCACCCCGGGAGCGGTGCCCTTCCTCGGTCACGACCAGCTGCAGGACGCGATGGCCAGCGCCGACCTGGTGGTCTGCCACGGTGGCCCGGCGACCATCCTGGAGGCCCGCCGGCACGGCCGGCTGCCCATCGTGGTGCCCCGCAACCCGGCCCACGGCGAACACGTCGACGACCACCAGCTGCTCTTCGCCCGCCGGCTGGGCGCCGCCGGGCTGGTGGCGCTCTGTGAGTCCCGGGAGGCGCTCGTCGCGGCGCTGGACGCCGGCCTGGCCGACCCGGGCCGTTTCCGGGTGTCGACCGACGACGGCTCGGGCGACGCCCGGCGGGCCGCCGTGGAGCGCGTCGGTCGGATCGTGGAGCAACTGGTGGCCTCGTCGAACCGGTCGCGTCGGCAGTGGTGGTGGCCGAGAGGCCGAGTAATGGACGGAGAACGCACCCGATGAGTCAGTACCCGACGGTCAGCGCCGTGGTTCCCACCCGGGACCGTCCGGTGTTGCTGCGGGCCGCGGTCACCGCGATCCTCGACCAGGACTACCCCGGCCCGATCGAGGTGGTCGTGGTCTACGACCAGTCCACCCCGGACCCGAGTCTGGCCGAGCTGTCCCGACCGGAACGGCAGGTCCGGGTGATCACCAACGGGCGGGCCGCCGGACTGGCTGGGGCCCGCAACAGCGGCACCCTGGCCGCCGAGGGTGAGCTGGTCGCCTTCTGCGACGACGACGACGAGTGGCTGCCCGGCAAACTACGGGCCCAGGTCGACGCCCTGCGCGCCGTGCCCGACGCGGAGTTCGTCAGCTGCGGCATCCGCGTCAACTACGACGGCCGTACCGTCGACCGGGTGCTCGACCGGTCGGAGATCACCCTGGCCGAGCTGCTGCGGGACCGGATGACCGAGCTGCACCCGTCCACCTTCGTGATCCGGGCCGCCGCCCTGCGTGACGGCTTCGGTCTGGTCGACGAGGAGATCCCGGGCAGCTACGCCGAGGACTACGAGTTCCTGCTCCGGGCCGCGCGCAGCGCCCCGCTGGTCAACCTGTCGGTGCCGTACGTGCTGGTGCGCTGGCACAAGCGGTCGTACTTCGCACAGCGCTGGGACACCATCTCGGCGGCGTTGCAGTGGCTGCTGGAACGCTACCCCGAGTTCGCCACCCAACCGGCCGGCCAGGCCCGGGTCAGCGGCCAGATCGCCTTCGCCCGGGCGGCCTCCGGTGACCGGCGCGGCGCGGTGCGCTGGGCCCGCCGGACGCTGCGCGGCAACCCCCGCGAGCCGCGCGCCTACCTCGCGCTGGCGGTGGCCAGCCGGGTGGTCCGCGCCGACGCCGTCCTACGCACCCTCCACAAACGCGGCCGCGGCATCTAGGGTGCAAGGAAGGGCCCCCTCTTAACGCCTACGGTAGAGAAGGTCACCCCTGTCACCGCCGACGGAACGTAGCCCGCGAGTTGACCGGTCGTCCGGGCTCAGGTTGTCGGGAGCAGGCCGGAGCGGAGCCTGCCGACGTCGCCGACGGCGGGAGCAGCGACGTCGGTCCGTCACGCGGGGCAGCGGGTGCGGGGTCAGGACTCCGGTTCCGCACCGCGTTGGCGCAAGCGCTCCCGAACGGCCACCCCGACGGTCGCGCCGCCTCCCGTCGATCACCGCAGCCGCCGGTGCAGCAGGTCGCCGCGGCTCGGCGGGGCCATTCGGCCCGGCCGGTCCGCGTCACCGGCCGACAACCCACCGGGTACGGGCGACGACTTCCACCCCGCCGGCCACCACAATGGATCATTCCGGTCTGCCGGCCGACGGGTGGTGGTACCGGGCAGCCACGGCCTGATCCAGGTCTCGACGCGACACGAAGAGGTACCGCGACGCCCGGCAGATACGTGACACGGTCTGTCCGGTGGGGCCGGATCCGGCGGTATGTGGCGTTCCTGTCCAGTGGCGTGGCGGTGGGCGTACTGCTGGTCCTTGGTCTGCCGATCCTGCTCGGCCCGCAGGTGCGGGTGTCGTGGTTGCTGGTCACGGTGCTGCCGCTGGGTTACCTGGCCGGGGTGGCCGCCCGGCGGCTCGGATGGCAGCCGGCGGCGTTCCGAGAGGGGCGGGCGTCGAGCTTGCGGGAGGACGTCCTGAGGGCGTTGGTGGCCATCCTGCCGGCACTTGCCGCGGCGCTCGTGGTGGCGGCGCTCACCGAGGCCGCGTCGGACCGGTGGTGGCGGTCCCTGCTCGCGGTCGCGCTGCTGGCGACGGCCGTCCCCGTCGGGATCGCACTGCGCCGCGAGCGGACCCACCCCCGCCCGTCGCGCGACTGAGCCGCCCCCCGGTGGGTGATAGGGGTGCCCTTCTCTACCGTACGCGTTAACAAGGGGCCCTTCCTTACAACGGCGACCGGGCGTGACAGACTGGTCGCCGTGTTGCGTTGGCTGACTGCAGGTGAATCGCACGGTCCCGCCCTCGTCGCGCTCCTGGAGGGCGTGCCCGCCGGCGTCGAGGTGACCACCGGTGAGATCGGGCGTGAGCTGGCCCGCCGCCGGCTCGGCTACGGCCGGGGTGCCCGGATGGCGTTCGAGCAGGACGAGATCGAGATCATCGGCGGGTTGCGGCACGGGGTGACCCTGGGCAGCCCGGTGGCGATCCGGGTCGGCAACTCGGAGTGGCCCAAGTGGCAGACCGTGATGGCCGCCGATCCGGTGGACCCGGACGAGTTGGCCAGCCAGGCCCGTAACGCCCCGCTGACCCGGCCCCGGCCCGGCCACGCCGACCTGGCCGGCATGCAGAAGTACGGCCACACCGACGCCCGCCCGATCCTGGAGCGGGCCAGTGCGCGGGAGACCGCCGCCCGGGTCGCCGTCGGCACGGTGGCGAAGGCGCTGGTGAAGCAGGCCCTCGGCATCGAGATCGTGTCGCACGTGGTCGAGTTGGGGCCGGTGGCAGCCAAGCCCGGTCTGCGGCCGGAGCCGCGGGACGCCGAGCGGATCGACGCCGACCCGCTGCGCTGCCTGGACGCCGAGGCGAGCGCCCGGATGGTCGCCGAGGTCGACGCGGCGAAGAAGGCCGCCGACACCCTCGGCGGCGTGGTCGAGGTGCTGGCGTACGGGGTGCCGCCAGGGCTGGGCAGTCACGTGCAGTGGGACCGCAAGCTGGACGCCCGGCTGGCCACCGCGCTGATGTCCATCCAGGCGATCAAGGGCGTGGAGATCGGCGACGGCTGGCAGCAGGCCCGCTCCCGGGGTTCCGAGGCGCACGACGAGATCATGCCGACCGCCTCCGGGGTGCGTCGGGTCACCGACCGGGCCGGTGGCCTGGAGGGTGGCATCACCACCGGCGAGCCGCTGCGGGTGAAGGCCGCGATGAAGCCGATCTCGTCGCTGAACCGGGCCCTGGCCACGGTCGACGTGACCACCGGGGAGCCGGCCACCGCGATCAACCAGCGCTCCGACGTCTGTGCGGTGCCGGCCGCCGCGGTGGTCGCCGAGGCGATGGTGGCGCTGGTGCTCGCCGAGGCCGCCACCGAGAAGTTCGGCGGTGACTCGGTTGCCGAGATCCGCCGTAACCTGGCCGGCTACCTCGATGCCCTGGTGATCCGGTGAGCCCCCGGCGGGGCGCCACGGGGGGACTCCGGTGACGAAGCCGGTCTGTGTGCTGGTGGGCCCGCCCGGCTCGGGCAAGTCGACGGTGGGCGCGACCCTCGCCGCCGCGCTCGGGGTGCCGTTCCGGGACACCGACTGCGACATCGAGGCGCTGGCCGGCAAGCCGATCCCGGAGATCTTCGTCGACGAGGGGGAGGACCACTTCCGTACCCTGGAACGGGCGGCGGTGGTCGCGGCGCTGACCTCGCACCACGGGGTGCTCGCTCTCGGCGGTGGCGCGATCCTCGCCGAGGAGAACCGGGCGGCGCTGTTCGGGCACACCGTGGTGTACCTGTCGGTGGAGTTGCCCGACGCGGTCAAGCGGGTCGGGCTGGGCGCGGGCCGGCCACTGTTGGCGATCAATCCCCGGGCCACCCTCAAGCACCTGATGGACCAGCGGCGTCCGCTCTACACGGAGGTGGCCACGGCGACCGTGGTCACCGACGGGCGTACCCCGGCCGAGATCGCCGCCGAGATCGAGTCCCTGCTCAAGCACTGACCCGCGGTCCGACGGCGTTCACCCGCTCCGCCGGGCCGCCGGCGACGGCACGCTGCGCATGCCACTGCCGGACCTGGTGCAGCATGATGCCGTCGACGAAGCCGCCCAACCCGACACCCAGGACGGTGGCGGGCAGCCGGATGTCGGCGGCGTCGGGCGTCGAGTCGGCCATCGGAACCCTCCTCGGTTGTCGACCGTCTCCTGTCCGATCGCTGTCCGGTCAAACGTCAGGTGTCCGACGGCGGTCACGCGTCACCCGGGTGCACCGGGGTCTCGACTAGGCTGCCGGTGATGAACGAGGTGACCCGGATTCCGGTCGGCGGCGAGCGGCCGTACGACGTACTGGTGGGGCGTGGTCTGCTGGACGCGCTGCCCGGCCTGCTGCCGGGGGCGACCCGGGTGGCGCTGCTGCACGCGCCCCCGGTGAAGCCGCTGGCCGACGCGCTCGGCGAGCGGTTACGCGCCGCCGGTGTCGAGCCGCTGCCGGTCGAGGTGCCCGACGCCGAGGCGGGCAAGCAGATCGAGGTGGCGGCGGAGTGCTGGGACCGGCTCGGTGCCGCCGGGTTCACCCGTACCGACGCGGTGGTGGGTGTCGGCGGCGGTGCGGTGACCGACCTGGCCGGCTTCGTCGCGGCCTGCTGGCTGCGCGGGGTGCGCTGGGTGCCGGTGGCCACCTCCCTGCTGGGCATGGTCGACGCGGCGGTCGGCGGCAAGACCGGGATCAACACGGCGGCCGGCAAGAACCTGGTAGGTGCGTTCCATCCGCCGGTGGGGGTGCTGGCCGACCTGGCCACCCTGGACAGCCTGCCCGCGGTCGACCTGGCCGCCGGGCTGGCCGAGGTGGTCAAGTGCGGGTTCATCGCCGACCCGGTGATCCTCGATCTGGTGGAGCGGGACCCGACGGCGGCCACCGACCCGGCCGGCGCGGTGACCCGGGAGCTGATCGAGCGGGCGATCCGGGTCAAGGCCGACGTGGTCTCCGGTGACCTGCGGGAGTCCGGGGTGCGGGAGGTACTCAACTACGGCCACACCCTGGCCCACGCCATCGAGAAGGTGGAGGGGTACCGCTGGCGGCACGGGCACGCCGTCGCCGTCGGCCTGGTCTACGCCGGTGAGCTGGCCCGGCTCGCCGGCCGCCTCGACCAGGCCACCGCCGAGCGGCACCGCAGCGCGGTGGCCGCGCTCGGACTGCCCACCGGGTACGCCGCCGACGCCTGGCCGCAGTTGCTGGCCACGATGCGGGTGGACAAGAAGGCCCGGGGCAACCTGCTGCGGTTCGTGGTGCTCGACGGCCTGGCCCGCCCGGCGATCCTGGAGGGCCCGGACGACGAGCTGCTGCACGCCGCCTACCGGGAGATCAGTCGGTGAGCGCGAAGGTGTACGTGCTGAACGGGCCGAATCTGGGGCGGCTGGGCAGCCGGCAGGTCGACGTGTACGGGCAGACCAGCTACGCGGACCTGGTGGCGCTCTGCGAGTCGACCGGTCGGGAGCTGGGCCTGGACGTGACGGTCCGGCAGACCGACGCCGAGCACGAGTTGTTGGGCTGGCTGCACGCCGCCGCCGACGAGCAGGCGGCCGTGGTGCTCAACCCGGCCGCCTGGTCGCACTACTCGTACGCGGTGCGGGACGCCTGCGCGATGCTGCGCGGCCCGCTGGTCGAGGTACACATCTCCAACATCCACGCCCGGGAGCCCTTCCGGCACCACTCGGTGGTCTCGGCGGTGGCCACCGGGGTGATCTGCGGTCTGGGGGTGGACGGCTACCGGCTCGCCCTGCACCACCTGGCCGCCCACCGGGCGGCCAGCTGAGGCTGCCCGCCCCGACCTGCGGCGTCCGGCGCAGGGCCTGGGTGACGGGTCGACACGGCTAGTAGACTTGCCAGGTCTGTCCGCCAATTGATGATCAAGGCAGGAAATGGCCACCACCAACGACCTCAAGAACGGCCTGGTACTCAACCTCGACGGAGAGCTGTGGGCCGTCGTCGAATTCCAGCACGTCAAGCCCGGTAAGGGTGGTGCCTTCGTCCGCACCACGCTGAAGAACGTGCTGTCCGGCAAGGTCGTCGACAAGACCTTCAACGCGGGCACCAAGGTCGAGACCGCGACCGTGGACAAGCGCACCATGCAGTATCTGTACGCCGACGGCGAGGACTACGTCTTCATGGATCTGGAGACCTTCGACCAGATCTCCGTGCCCGGCGGCACGGTGGGCGAGGCGGCCAACTACCTCCTGCCCGAGGCCGAGGCGACCGTGGCCACCCACGAGGGCGTGCCGCTCTACATCGAGCTGCCCACCAGCGTGGTGCTCCAGGTCACCTACACCGAGCCGGGTCTGCAGGGCGACCGGTCGACCGGCGGCAACAAGCCGGCCACCGTGGAGACCGGGGCGACGGTGCAGGTGCCGCTCTTCATCACCACCGACGAGAAGATCAAGGTCGACACCCGCGACGGCCGTTACCTCGGCCGCGCCTGATGGCCGAGGGGCCGAAGCAGCAGATGCCGGCGCGCCGCAAGGCGCGTAAGCGGGCGCTGGACGTGCTCTACGAGGCCGACCTGCGGGACCGGCCCCCGGTCGAGGTGCTGGCCGGCTACCTCGAGCGGATCGAGAAGCCGCACCCCGACCACCTGGGGTACGCGGTCAGCCTGGTCGAGGGGGTCGCCACCCACCTGGACCGGATCGACGAGCTGGTCGCCAGCTACGCCGAGGGGTGGACGCTGGACCGGATGCCGGTGGTCGACCGCAACCTGGCCCGGATCGCCGTCTACGAGCTGCTGCACGTCGACGAGATCGACGACCCGGTGGCGATCAGTGAGGCCGTGGAGCTGGCCCGGCAGATGTCGACCGACGACTCGCCGCGCTTTCTCAACGGCCTGCTCAACCGGATCGCCGAGTACACCACCCGGTGACCCGCGCGCCCCGTCCGGGGGCGCCGTGACGACCAGGGGCCCGTGCCGTCCGGCACGGGCCCCTGCTTCGGTTGTCGGTGGGTCAGGAGGCGAAGAACGCCCGCGGGTCGGCGACCAGCACGCCGTGCTCGGTGAGCCGCTCGATCAGGCCCGACGGTGAGGCGTCGTAGACGATCGCGAGGGCGCGCAGGTCGTCGGCGCGGATGGAGAGCACCCGCCCGTTGTAGTCGCCGCGCTGCTGCTGGATGGCGCGGGCGTAGCGGGCCACGTACGCGAGCTCCTCGGAGGCCTCGTCGTAGAGCCGCTCCAGGTCCAGCACGATCTTGCTGGTGGGCTCGTGACGCACCCCGCTGCCGTCGGGCAACAGCTCCGAGACGGGAACTCGGTAGAAGTCAGCCAACTCGGCCAGTCGGGACACCGTGACTGCCCGGTCACCGCGTTCGTACGAGCCGACCACGACGGCCTTCCACCGTCCGTTCGACTTCTCCTCCACCCCCTGCAGGGACAGGCCCTGCTGCTGGCGGATGGAACGCAGGCGGGCGCCCAGCGACTTGGCGTATTCAGAGGGCATACGGACACTCCCAGTGCTGTTCGGGGTTCACCCAGCGATCGCTACGGAGCGTGACGGTACGGGGATTGCGACAACTGGTCAAGTGCTGGGGTGGTGCCGGTTGTCGCCGGCGGGGGAGTTGTCCGCATTTCGGCGTCCTGAGCCGGGGATCAGTGGGTGGCGGACGGCACCGCGGTGACCACTGGTAACGTGGCGTAAGCCCCGGCCCGGGTCGCCCGTCGGCCCGTCCGGTGCGATCCGACGTCCTTTAACGACCCGTCCCGTGAGGCGGGGAAGGAGGTCCGCTGTGGCCTACCCGGCGGCTGCCCATTCGTCACCCCCGCGACAACCCTCGGTGAAGGTGATCCTCGCCGCAGCCGACGTCTCGCGGGTGGTCGACCGCATCGCCCACCAGATCCTGGAGAAGACCCAGGGTGCCGCCGACACCGTGCTGCTCGGCATCCCGACCCGTGGGGTACCGCTGGCCCGTCGGCTGGCCGACCGGATCAGCACCTTCGAGGACGTGGCCGTGCCGGTCGGCGTGCTCGACATCACCCTCTACCGGGACGACCTGCGTCGCCACGCCACCCGGGCGGTGGGCCCCACCCAGCTGCCCCCGGCCGGCATCGACGGCCAGCGGGTCGTCCTCGTCGACGACGTGCTCTTCTCCGGCCGTACGGTGCGGGCCGCGCTCGACGCGCTGAGCGACATCGGCCGCCCCGCCTCGGTCCAGCTCGCCGTGCTGGTCGACCGGGGCCACCGGCAACTGCCCATCCGCGCCGACTACGTGGGGAAGAACATCCCGACCGCGTTGGCCGAGAACGTCAAGGTCACCCTCGCCGAGACCGACGGCACCGACGAGGTACGCCTCTACGGCGGTGCCTCCCAGTGAGCGCGAGGAGTGCAGCGCAGCGGAGCCCCGCAGTCGCGAACGAAAGGCTGGTCCAGTGAGCGCGAGGAGTGCAGCGCAGCGGAGCCCCGCAGTCGCGAACGAAAGGCTGGCCCAGTGATCAGACACCTGCTCTCCGGGGCCGACCTGGACGCCGACACCGCCACCCAGATCCTGGACACCGCCGCCGAGATGGCCACCGTCGCCGGCCGCGAGGTCAAGAAGCTGCCCGCGCTGCGCGGCCGGACCGTGGTGAACCTCTTCTACGAGGACTCCACCCGGACCCGGATCTCCTTCGAGGCGGCGGCGAAGCGGCTCAGCGCCGATGTGATCAACTTCTCGGCCAAGGGGTCCAGCGTCACCAAGGGCGAGAGCCTGAAGGACACCGCGCTGACCCTGCAGGCGATGGGGGCCGACGCGGTGGTCGTCCGGCACCCCGCCTCCGGCGCCCCGCACCGGCTCGCCCACTGGGTGGACGGTTCGGTGGTCAACGCCGGCGACGGCACCCACGAGCACCCCACCCAGGCGCTGCTGGACGCGTACACCATGCGCTCCCGGCTGGGGCGGCTGGCCGGCCTGTCGGTCGCGGTGGTCGGGGACGTCCTGCACAGCCGGGTGGCGCGCTCCAACGTCCTGCTGCTGTCCACCCTCGGTGCCAAGGTCACCCTGGTCGGACCGCCGACGTTGATCCCGGTGGACATCGCCGCCGCGCTCGCCCCCGGCACCGGCGTCTCCTACGACCTGGACTCGGTGCTGCCCGGCTCGGACGTGGTGATGATGCTGCGGGTGCAGCGGGAACGGATGAACGACTCCTACTTCCCGTCGGCCCGCGAGTACTCCCGCCGCTACGGCCTGGACGGCCCCCGCATGCGGCGGCTGCCGGAGCACGCGATCGTCATGCACCCCGGCCCGATGAACCGGGGGATGGAGATCACGCCGGAGGTCGCCGACTCACCCCGCTCCACCATCGTCGAACAGGTCGCCAACGGGGTCTCCGTACGGATGGCCGTGCTCTACCTGCTGCTCGGAGGGAACAACCGGTGACCGCGTACCTGATCAAGAACGTGAGCGTGGTCGGTGCCGCGCCGACCGACCTGCTGATCCGCGACGGCGTCGTGGCGCAGGCCGGTGCGGGGCTGTCCGCGCCGGACGCCGTGGTGGTCGAGGCCGACGGCCTGGTCGCCCTGCCCGGCCTGGTCGACCTGCACACCCACCTGCGTGAACCCGGCCGGGAGGACGCCGAGACCGTCGAGTCCGGCTCCCGGGCGGCGGCGCTCGGCGGTTACACCGCCGTCTGCGCGATGGCCAACACCTCGCCGGTGGCCGACACCGCCGGCGTGGTGGAGCAGGTATGGCGGCTCGGCCGGGAGGCCGGCCTGGTCGACGTGCAGCCGATCGGCGCGGTCACCGTGGGCCTGGCCGGCGAGCGGCTGGCCGAGCTGGGCGCGATGGCCGACTCGGCGGCCCGGGTCCGGATCTTCTCCGACGACGGGCACTGTGTCGCCGACCCGATGCTGATGCGCAGGGCCCTGGAGTACGTGAAGGCGTTCGACGGGATCATCGCCCAGCACGCCGAGGAGCCCCGGCTCACCGAGGGCGCGCAGATGCACGAGGGTGAGGTCTCCACCCGGCTCGGCCTGACCGGCTGGCCGGCGGTCGCCGAGGAGGCGATCATCGCCCGGGACGTGCTGCTGGCCGAGCACGTCGGCAGCCGCCTGCACATCTGCCACGTCTCCACCGCCGGCAGCGTCGAGGTGCTGCGCCACGCCAAGGCCCGAGGGGTACGCGTCACCGCCGAGGTGTGCCCCCACCACCTCCTCCTGACCGACGAGGTGATCGGTGGAAGCGGGGCGGGTGCCGTCGCGGGAAGCGGTGAGCCTGGGAGCCCCGCAGGTCGGAGCTACGACCCGGTGTTCAAGGTCAACCCGCCGCTGCGGACCGCCACCGACGTGGCCGCGTTGCGTGCCGCCCTGGTGGAGGGGGTGATCGACATCGTCGCCACCGACCACGCGCCGCACGCGGTGGAGGACAAGGAGTGTGAGTGGGCGTACGCCCGACCGGGCATGCTCGGGTTGGAGACGGCGCTGTCGATCGCGCTGGAGGTGCTCGGGCCCGAGTGGGACCTGATCGCCGAGCGGCTCTCCCGCGCCCCGGCCCGGATCGCCGGGCTCAGCGGACACGGCGTCGACCCCGCGCCCGGGGTACCGGCCAACCTCACCCTGGTCGACCCGGCGGTCCGGCGCACCATCGAGCCGGCCGACCTGGCCAGCCGTAGCCGCAACACCCCGTACGCCCACATGACGCTCCCGGGTCGCGTCGTCGCGACCTTCCTGCGCGGCGAGGCGACCGTGCTCGACGGAAAGGCCGTGAAGTGACTGTCAGAAAACCCGCGATTCTGGTTCTGGAGGATGGTCGGACGTTCCACGGTGAGGCGTACGGCAGCGTCGGGGAGACCTTCGGCGAGGCGGTCTTCAACACCGGCATGACCGGCTACCAGGAGACGCTTACCGACCCGTCCTACCACCGTCAGGTGGTGGTGCAGACCGCACCGCACATCGGCAACACCGGGGTCAACGACGACGACGACGAGTCGGGGCGGATCTGGGTGGCCGGGTACGTGGTCCGCGACCCGGCCCGGGTCAGCTCGAACTGGCGCGCCCGGGGCGGGCTGGCCGACCGGCTGGCCGCCGAGGGTGTGGTCGGGATCAGCGGCATCGACACCCGGGCGCTGACCCGGCACCTGCGGGAGCGGGGTGCGATGCGGGTGGGTATCTCCAGCGTCGACGACGATCCGCAGGCCCTGCTGTCCCGGGTCCGGCAGGCCCCCGAGATGGTCGGCGCGGATCTCTCCGCCGAGGTGAGCACCGCGCAGCCGTACGTGGTCGAGGCCGAGGGGGAGCACCGGTACACGGTGGCCGCGTTGGACCTGGGGATCAAGCGCAACGTGCCGCGTCGGCTCGCCGCCCGTGGGGTGACCACCCACGTGCTGCCGGCCGGTTCGACGATCGAGGACCTGCTCGCCACCGGCGCGGACGCGGTCTTCTTCTCGCCCGGCCCGGGGGACCCGGCCACCGCCGACGGCCCGACCGAGCTGGCCCGGGAGGTGCTGCGTCGGCGGGTGCCGCTGTTCGGCATCTGCTTCGGCAGCCAGATCCTCGGCCGGGCGCTCGGCTTCGGCACCTACAAGCTCGGCTACGGCCACCGGGGCATCAACCAGCCGGTGCTCGACCGGGCCACCGGCAAGGTCGAGGTGACCAGCCACAACCACGGCTTCGCGGTCGCCTGGCCGGGCCGCGAACAGCAGCCCGGTGCGGTGCGGGTGCCGGGTGCCCAGCCCGGCGCGGTGGTGCCCGACCAGGTGGTCGAGACGGACTTCGGTGGGGTGCAGGTCTCCCACGTCTGCCTCAACGACAACGTGGTGGAGGGGCTGCGGGCCAGGGACGTGCCCGCCTTCACCGTCCAGTACCACCCGGAGGCGGCGGCCGGCCCGCACGACGCGGACTACCTCTTCGACCGCTTCGCCGAACTCATCGAAGGTGGGAAGAATGCCTAAGCGGACCGATCTCAAGCACATCCTGGTGATCGGCTCCGGGCCGATCATCATCGGGCAGGCCTGCGAGTTCGACTATTCCGGCACCCAGGCCTGCCGGGTGCTGCGCGAGGAGGGGATCCGGGTCAGCCTGGTCAACTCCAACCCGGCGACGATCATGACCGACCCGGAGTTCGCCGACGCCACCTACGTCGAGCCGATCACCCCGGAGTTCGTCGAGCTGGTCATCGCCCGGGAGCGCCCGGACGCGGTGCTGCCCACCCTGGGTGGGCAGACCGCGTTGAACACGGCCGTCGCCCTGCACGCCGCCGGGGTGCTGGACAAGTACGGCGTGGAGCTGATCGGCGCGAACGTCGACGCCATCAACCGGGGCGAGGACCGGCAGCTGTTCAAGGACGTCGTGGCCCAGGCCGGGGCGCGGCTGGGGGTCGAGGACCCGACCGCCCTGGTGCCCCGCTCCCGGGTCTGCCACTCGATGGCCGAGGTCGAGGCGACCGTCGCCGAGTTGGGCCTGCCGGTGGTGATCCGGCCGTCGTTCACCATGGGTGGCCTCGGCTCCGGTATGGCGCACACCGACGAGGACCTGGCCCGCATCGCCGGTGCCGGGTTGGCGGCCAGCCCGGTGCACGAGGTGCTGATCGAGGAGAGCGTGCTCGGCTGGAAGGAGTACGAGCTCGAACTCATGCGCGACCGGCACGACAACGTGGTGGTGGTCTGCTCGATCGAGAACGTCGACCCGATGGGCGTGCACACCGGCGACAGCGTCACGGTCGCGCCGGCGATGACCCTTACCGACCGGGAGTACCAGCGCCTGCGTGACCTGGGCATCGCGGTGCTGCGTGAGGTCGGGGTGGACACCGGTGGTTGCAACATCCAGTTCGCGGTGAACCCGGCCGACGGCCGGATCGTGGTGATCGAGATGAACCCGCGGGTGTCCCGCTCCTCGGCGCTGGCGTCGAAGGCGACCGGCTTCCCGATCGCCAAGATCGCCGCGAAGCTGGCCATCGGGTACACCCTCGACGAGATCCCCAACGACATCACCCGCAAGACCCCGGCGGCGTTCGAGCCGAGCCTGGACTACGTGGTGGTGAAGATCCCCCGGTTCGCGTTCGAGAAGTTCCCCGGCGCGGACCCGGAGCTGACCACCACGATGAAGTCGGTGGGCGAGGCGATGAGCCTGGGGCGTAACTTCACCGAGGCGCTGAACAAGGCGATGCGCTCGATGGAGACGAAGGCGGCGGGCTTCTGGACCGTGCCGGACCCGGCCGACGCGACCAGGGAGAACACCCTGGCCGCGCTGCGGGTGCCGCACGACGGTCGGCTCTACACCGTCGAGCGGGCGCTGCGGCTCGGCGCCTCGATCGACGAGGTCCATGCCGCCTCGGGCGGGATCGACAGGTGGTTCCTGGACCAGATCGCCGGTCTGGTCGAGCTGCGGGCGGAGATCGTGGCCGCCCCGGTGCTCGACACGGAGCTGCTGCGGGTGGCCAAGCGGGCCGGGCTGTCGGACCGGCAGCTGGCCGCGTTGCGTCCGGAGCTGGCGGCCGAGGACGGGGTACGCACCCTGCGGCACCGGCTCGACGTCCGGCCGGTGTTCAAGACGGTGGACACCTGCGCGGCCGAGTTCGAGGCGACCACGCCGTACCACTACTCGACGTACGACGCCGAGACCGAGGTGACCGGTTCGGCCCGGCCGAAGGTGCTGATCCTGGGCTCCGGACCGAACCGGATCGGGCAGGGCATCGAGTTCGACTACTCCTGCGTGCACGCGGTACAGGCGCTGCGAAGCGCGCCGAGCGGGGCAGCCGTTGCGTCCGGTTCCGGTGCCGACGGTGCCGGCTTCGAGACCGTCATGATCAACTGCAACCCGGAGACGGTCTCCACCGACTACGACACCGCCGACCGGCTCTACTTCGAGCCGTTGACCTTCGAGGACGTGCTGGAGGTCTGGCATGCCGAGGACACCTCCGGCCGGGCGGCCGGCGGTCCGGGCGTGGTCGGGGTGATCGTGCAGCTCGGCGGGCAGACCCCGCTGGGGTTGGCGCAGCGGCTCAAGGACGCCGGGGTGCCGGTGGTCGGCACCTCCCCGGAGTCCATCCACCTGGCCGAGGAGCGGGGCGCCTTCGGTGAGGTGCTGGCCCGGGCCGGGCTGCGCGCCCCGGCACACGGCATGGCCACCTCGTACGAGCAGGCCCGGGCGATCGCCGAGGAGATCGGCTACCCGGTGCTGGTCCGCCCCTCGTACGTGCTGGGCGGGCGGGGTATGGAGATCGTCTACGACGACCCGACGCTGCGGGACTACATCGGCCGGGCCACCGACATCTCCCCGGACCATCCGGTGCTGGTGGACCGCTTCCTCGACGACGCGATCGAGATCGACGTGGACGCCCTCTGCGACGCCGACGGCGAGGTCTACCTGGGTGGCGTGATGGAGCACATCGAGGAGGCCGGCATCCACTCCGGTGACTCGTCGTGCACCCTGCCGCCGATCACCCTGGCCGCCTCGCACATCGAGCAGGTCCGCCGCTACACCGAGGCGATCGCGCACGGGGTGGGCGTACGCGGTCTGCTCAACGTCCAGTACGCGCTCAAGGACGACGTGCTGTACGTCCTGGAGGCCAACCCCCGGGCGTCGCGGACCGTGCCGTTCGTGTCTAAGGCGACGGCGGTGCCGTTGGCCAAGGCGGCGGCCCGCATCGCGCTCGGCGCGAGCATCGCCGAGCTGCGCGCCGAGGGGATGCTGCCGCCCAGCGGGGACGGTGGCACGATGCCGCCGGGCGCGCCGATCGCGGTGAAGGAGGCGGTGCTGCCGTTCAAGCGGTTCCGCACCCCGGCCGGCAAGGGGGTGGACTCGCTGCTCGGCCCGGAGATGAAGTCCACCGGCGAGGTGATGGGCATCGACCCGCACTTCGGGCACGCCTTCGCCAAGTCCCAGTCGGCCGCGTACGGTTCGCTGCCGACCGGGGGGAAGATCTTCGTCTCGGTGGCCAACCGGGACAAGCGCGCGATGATCTTCCCGATCAAGCGCCTGGCGGACCTGGGCTTCGAGATCGTCGCGACCGCCGGCACCGCCGAGGTGCTGCGCCGGCACGGCGTCACCTGCGAGGAGATCCGCAAGCACTACGAGACCGGGCAGGACGACGACGCGGTGTCGCTGGTCCTGCGCGGCGAGGTGGCCCTGGTGGTCAACACGCCGCAGGGCTCCGGGGCCAGCGCCCGCTCCGACGGGTACGAGATCCGCAGCGCCGCCGTGACCGCGGACATCCCGTGCGTCACCACGGTTCCCGGTGTGGCGGCCGCGGTGATGGGCATCGAGGCCCGGATCCGGGGGGACATGCAGGTCCGCCCCCTGCAGGATCTGCACGCCACCCTGCGGGGACTGCGGTGACCGGGTGCCTGCTGCCGGGCGAGGGCGGTCCGGCGTGATCTTCGAGCGGGCGGTACGTCCGTGGCTGTTCCGCCTCGGCGGCGGTGACGCCGAGGCGGCGCACGACTGGACGCTGCGCCGGCTGGCGGTGCTGGCCCGGCAGCCGGCGGCGCTGGCCGCGCTGCGGGCCCGGTACCTGGTCCAGGCCCCCCGCACGGTGTTCGGGGTGCGGTTTCCCAACCCGGTCGGGCTGGCCGCCGGGATGGACAAGAACGGGTTGGCGTTGCCGGCCTGGTCGGCGCTGGGCTTCGGCTTCGTCGAGGTCGGCACGGTGACCGCGCACGCCCAGCCGGGCAACCCCCGGCCCCGGTTGTTCCGGCTGCCCGACAGCGCCGCCGTGGTCAACCGGATGGGCTTCAACAACGCCGGGGCCGAGGCGCTCGCGGTCCGGCTGGCGGCGTTGCCCCGCCCGCTCGGGGTACCGCTGGGCATCTCGCTCGGCAAGTCCAAGGTGACCCCGTTGGACGAGGCGGTCGAGGACTACCTCGCCTCCTACCGGGCGTTGCGTTCCCACGGCGACTACTTCGCGGTCAACGTCTCCTCGCCGAACACCCCGGGGCTGCGGTCGTTGCAGGACAAGGAGCACCTGGACGCCCTGCTGGCGGCGCTGGTGGGGGAGAAGCCGGTGCTGGTCAAGATCGCTCCGGATCTGACCGAGCCGGCCATCGCCGAGCTGCTGGAGGTCTGTCTGGCCCGGGGTGCGGCCGGGGTGATCGCCACCAACACCACGTTGTCGCGCGACGGCCTGGCCGCCGCCGACCGGCCGCGGGGCGCGCAGGCCGGTGGGCTCTCCGGGCGACCGTTGGCCGAACGGGCCCGCGCGGTGGTCTCCTTCGTGCACACCGAGACCGGTGGGCGGCTGCCGGTGGTCGGGGTGGGTGGGATTCTCGACCCGGACGACGCCACCCGGATGTTCGACGCCGGCGCGAGCCTCGTGCAGCTCTACACCGGTTTCATCTACCGTGGGCCGGGCCTGACCCGCGCCGTGGCCCGAGCCGCGGCGGGTGTCGCGCCGCCGACCGCGGCCACCCTCCGGTGACCCCCGCCCGGCGTCCGCGACGTCGATCCGGCGCGCGCCGCCGGGCGGGACACCCCCAGCAGGTACGGCAGGAGCAGCGGTGACGCCCGAGGAGATCCTGGCCGCCGACCGGGCCCACGTCTGGCACCCGTACGCGCCACTGCCCCCGGCCACCCCGCCGTACGTGGTGGCCGGTGCCGAGGGGGTGCGGCTGCGCCTGGCCGACGGGCGGGAGCTGGTCGACGGCATGTCGTCGTGGTGGTCGGCGATCCACGGGTACCGCCATCCGGTGCTCGACGCCGCGGTCACCGACCAGCTCGGCCGGATGAGTCACGTGATGTTCGGCGGGCTGACCCACGAGCCGGCGGTACGACTGGCCCGTACCCTGGTCGAGCTGGCCCCCGACGGGCTGGAGCGGGTCTTCCTCTGCGACTCGGGGTCGGTCAGCGTCGAGGTGGCGGTCAAGATGTGCCTGCAGTACCAGCGGGCCACCGGTCGACCGCAGCGGCGCCGGCTGGGCACCTGGCGCGGCGGGTACCACGGGGACACCTTCCACCCGATGAGCGTCTGCGACCCGGTCGGCGGGATGCACCATCTCTGGACCGACGTGCTGCCCCGGCAGGTCTTCGCCCCGCAACCGCCGGACGGCTTCGCCGCCCCGCCCGATCCGGCGTACGCCGCGACGCTTGTCGAGGCGGTGGAGCGGCACGCCGACGAGCTGGCCGCGGTGATCGTCGAGCCGGTGGTGCAGGGCGCCGGCGGGATGCGCTTCCACCACCCCGAGTACCTGCGGGTGCTGCGCGAGGTGACCCGGGCGCACGGGGTACTGCTGGTCTTCGACGAGATCGCCACCGGGTTCGGCCGGACCGGGACGATGTTCGCCGCCGAACACGCCGGGGTCACCCCGGACGTGCTCTGTCTCGGCAAGGCGCTGACCGGCGGGTACCTCAGCCTGGCCGCCGCGCTCTGTACCCCGGAGGTCGCCTGGGGCATCTCCGCCGACGGCGGTGTGCTGGCGCACGGCCCCACCTTCATGGGCAACCCGTTGGCCTGCGCGGTGGCCAACGCCTCCGTGGGGCTGCTGCGCGCCGGTGACTGGGCCGCCGAGGTCCGCCGGGTGGGCGCCGGTCTGGCGGCCGGGCTGGAGCCGCTGCGCGGCGCGCCGGGGGTACGCGACGTGCGGGTGCTGGGCGCGATCGGCGTGGTGCAGCTCGACCACGAGGTGGACCTGCCCGCCGCCACCGCCGCGGCGGTGGGGCGGGGCGTCTGGCTGCGTCCGTTCCGGGACCTGGTCTACGCCATGCCGCCGTACGTGACCGACGACGACGACCTGGCCCGGATCACGGCCGGGATGGCCGCGGCGGTGGCGGCGGGCTGAGCCGCCGGGACCCTCGGGCCGCCCCGTCCCACCGGGCGGCCGGTGGGAGGCCGTGGGCCCGCCCCACGACGGGGGACCGGTCGGGAAGTGTCCGGGCCACCCGGTGGCGTCGGTCGCCCCGGTGTGGGGCCACCCGGGGGCGTCGGGGACCCGACGGCGTGAGCCACGCGACGGCGTGGGAGGACGTGCGACGGCGCAGCCGTCGCGGGAGAGAGGGAGTTGCACAGCGATGGAGACCTTCGGGAGCCGACTGCACCGGGCGATGACCGAGCGGGGACCGCTCTGTGTCGGCATCGACCCGCACCCCGAGTTGCTCCGCCGGTGGGGCCTGCCGGACACCGTCGAGGGGCTGGACCGATTCGCCCGGACCGTCGTGGAAGCGCTCGGTGACCGGGTTGCGGTGATCAAGCCGCAGTCGGCCTTCTTCGAACGTTTCGGAGCCTCGGGCGTGTCGGTTCTAGAGTCAACTATCCGACAGTTACGAGATGTCGGCTCGCTCGTTCTGCTGGACGTCAAGCGCGGTGACATCGGTTCGACGGTGCGCGCGTACGCCTCCGCGTACCTCCATCCATCCAGCTCGCTGTATGTCGACGCGATCACCGCGAGTCCGTACCTGGGGGTCGGGTCGCTGGCTCCGATGTTCGAGTTGGCCGCCGAGCACGGTGGCGGCGTCTTCGTCCTCGCGCTCACCTCGAACCCGGAGGGTGCCGCCGTGCAGCGCGCGGTCAGTCCCGACGGGCGGACTGTCGCGCAGACGGTCATCGACGAGATTTCCCAGCTCAACAGCGGTTGTGAACCGCTCGGTAACTTTGGGTTGGTGGTGGGGGCGACCATTGGCGAGACAGGTCACGACCTGTCGTCGGTGGGCGGGCCGCTGCTCGCCCCGGGGCTCGGCGCACAGGGTGCCACGGCCGCCGATCTGCGTACCGTCTTCGGCTCCGGGCTCTCCGCCGTGCTGCCGTCGTACTCCCGGGAGGTGCTCAACGCGGGCCCGGACACCGCCGCGCTGCGGGCCGCTGCGGACCGGGTGCTGGCGGACTGCCGGGCCGCGCTGAGGCCTGTCGACTGACTGACGGCTCGGTCACTTTGCGTCCATGGGCGCGTGCCCACGTTGCCGAAAGCTCCGTTGACCGCTAGTTTTCCCCGCGCTGGGAACCACGGACCCCTTTGGTTGCCAGCGACACCACGTTTCACAGATGCGGCGGTGCGTCCCGCCCGTCGCGATAGGGACCTGAGGAGAACTGGTGCCGCTCCCGTCACTGACCCCCGAGCAGCGCGCAGCCGCGCTGGAAAAGGCTGCGGAGATCCGCAAAGCCCGTGCTGAGCTGAAGGAGCAGCTCAAGCAGGGCAAGACCACCCTCGCCGCCGTGCTCGACCGGGCCGAGTCCGACGATGTCGTCGGCAAGCTCAAGGTCTCGGCCGTCCTGCAGTCGATGCCGGGCATCGGCAAGATCCGGGCGACCCAGATCATGGAGAAGCTGAAGATCGCCGACAGTCGCCGCCTGCGTGGGCTCGGCGAGCAGCAGCGCAAGGCGCTGCTGGGAGAGTTCGCCGCGAACTGAATCGCGGCAGCGTGTAGAAACAAGCAGTGAGCACGGACGGCGAGACGCGCCCGGCAGCTCGGCTCACTGTCCTGGCCGGACCTTCCGGTGCCGGCAGGGAGAGTGTGGTCGAGCTGGTCCGGGCGCGTTCCCCGGCCATCTGGACTCCGGCGCCGGCCACCACCCGGCCGCGCCGCGAGTGCGAGGTGGACGGAATCGACCGGGTCTTTCTCGACCCGGTCGAGTTCGACCAACTGGCCGCCGCCGGCCAGTTGCTGGAGTGGGCCCGGATCGGGCCGTACCGGCGGGGTACGCCGGGCGAGTCGGTCCGGTCCCGGTTGCGTGCCGGTCGGCCGGTGCTGCTCCCGCTGGACCTGGTCGGCGCGTCGCAGGTGCGTGCGGCGTTCCCGGGGTCCCGGCTGGTGCTGCTCCGGCCGCCCGGGTACCGTCCCGAGCCGGCCGTCGACGCCCTCGTGGACCACACCGTGCTGCACGACCGTACCGAGCGGGCCGTGGACGAACTGGTAGGCTTGCTCGGTTCTGTCACTTGAGACGACGCTGAGGTTATTCGTGGGATCCATCGCCAACCCCGAAGGCATCACCAACCCGCCGATCGACGAGCTGCTCGACAAGACCACCTCGAAGTACGCGCTGGTGATCTTCGCCGCCAAGCGTGCCCGTCAGGTCAACGCCTACTACAGCCAGCTCGGCGAGGGCCTGCTGGAGTACGTCGGCCCGCTGGTGGAGACCACCCCGCAGGAGAAGCCGCTCTCCATCGCCATGCGGGAGATCAACGCGGGCCTGCTCACCGCCGAGCCGACCGACCAGCCGTAGTCCGCCCCGGCCCGCCGATGTCCGCCGAGATCGTCCTCGGAGTCGGCGGCGGCATCGCCGCCTACAAGGCGTGTGAGCTGCTGCGACTGTTCACCGAGTCGGGGCACCGGGTCCGCGTCGTGCCGACTGGGTCGGCCCTGCGCTTCGTCGGCGCGCCGACCTGGGCCGCGCTCTCCGGACAGCCGGTCGCCGACGACGTCTGGGCGCAGGTGCACGAGGTGCCGCACGTGCGGCTCGGTCAACGGGCCGACCTCGTGGTGGTCGCGCCGGCCACCGCCGACCTGCTGGCCCGTGCCGCCCACGGCCTCGCCGACGACCTGCTCACCAACACCCTGCTCACCGCCCGGTGCCCGGTGCTGCTGGCCCCGGCCATGCACACCGAGATGTGGGAGCACCCCGCCACCGTGGCCAACGTCGCGACCCTGCGCTCCCGCGGGGTACGGGTGATCGAGCCGGCCGTCGGGCGGCTCACCGGCGCGGACAGCGGCAAGGGGCGGCTGCCCGATCCGGCCGAGATCTTCGCGATCGCCCGCCGGACGTTGGCCCGGGGCCCGGCCTCCGCCGACCTCGCCGGCCGGCACGTGGTGGTCACCGCCGGTGGCACCCGGGAGCCGTTGGACCCGGTGCGGTTCCTCGGCAACCGCTCGTCGGGCAAACAGGGCTACGCCTTCGCCCGCGCGGCGGTGGCCCGGGGCGCCCGGGTGACCCTGATCTCGGCCAATGTCTCCCTCGCCCCGCCGGCCGGCGTGGACCTGGTCCGGGTCGGCACCACCGAGCAGTTGCGTACCGCGACGCTGTCGGCAGCCGCCGGAGCGGACGCGGTGGTGATGGCGGCGGCACCTGCCGATTTCCGACCGGCGAGCTACTCCACCAGCAAAATCAAGAAGTCGACGGACGAAGCCCCTACCATCGAACTCGTCATCAATCCCGACATCGCCGCCGAGTTGGGTCGGGACCGTCGGCCGGAGCAGGTACTGGTGGTGTTCGCAGCGGAGACCGGTGACGCCGAGGCCAACGGCCGGGCCAAACTCGCCCGCAAGCGAGCCGACCTCATCGTCATCAACGAGGTCGGTCCGGACAAGGTCTTCGGCGCCGACACCAACGCGGCCACCGTCGTCGGTGCCGACGGCGCCACGCACACCCTGGCCGAGCGGTCCAAGGAGGAGCTGGCCGACGACGTCTGGGACCTCGTCGTCGCGCGGTGGCCGGCCCTTCCCGAAAGGTGAGTGTGGCCCACCGTTCAAGCGTTCGTCGAAACCCGATGACTACACTTCCGCGGAACGACTTTTCCTCAGCTTAGGAGTGCCGTGACACGCCGCCTCTTCACTTCCGAATCGGTCACGGAAGGCCACCCGGACAAGATCGCCGACCAGATCAGCGACGGTATTCTGGATGCGCTGCTCGCCGAGGACCCGCACAGCCGGGTGGCCGTGGAGACCCTGATCACCACGGGTCAGGTCCACGTCGCCGGCGAGGTGACCACCAAGGCGTACGCCGACATCCCGACGATCGTGCGGGAGACCATCCTGCGGATCGGGTACGACTCGTCGAAGAAGGGTTTCGACGGGGCGTCCTGTGGCGTCAGCGTCTCGATTGGCGCCCAGTCGCCGGACATCGCCCAGGGCGTCGACAACGCCTTCGAGCTGCGTACCGGGTCGTCGGAGAGCGCGCTCGACGCGCAGGGCGCCGGTGACCAGGGCATGATGTTCGGCTTCGCCTGCTCCGAGACGCCGGAGCTGATGCCGCTGCCGATCGCGCTGGCGCACCGGCTGTCCCGCCGGCTCGCCGCGGTCCGCAAGGACGGCACCGTGCCGTACCTGCGCCCGGACGGCAAGACCCAGGTCACCATCGAGTACGAGGGGCTGCGCCCGGTCCGGCTGAACACCGTCGTGGTGTCCAGCCAGCACGCCGCGGACATCTCGCTGGAGTCGCTGCTCACCCCGGACGTACGGGAGCACGTGATCACCCCGGAGCTGGAGGGCCTCGGCCTCGACACCGAGGGTTACCGGCTGCTGGTCAACCCGACCGGCCGGTTCGAGGTCGGCGGCCCGATGGGCGACGCCGGCCTGACCGGGCGGAAGATCATCGTCGACACCTACGGCGGGTACGCCCGCCACGGCGGCGGCGCGTTCTCCGGCAAGGACCCGTCCAAGGTGGACCGGTCGGCCGCGTACGCGATGCGCTGGGTGGCCAAGAACGTGGTGGCCGCCGGCCTGGCCGAGCGGTGCGAGGCGCAGGTCGCGTACGCGATCGGCAAGGCCCACCCGGTCAGCCTCTTCATCGAGACCTTCGGCACCGAGACCGTGCCGGTCGCCTCGATCGAGAAGGCCGTCAGCGAGATCTTCGACCTGCGTCCGGCCGCGATCATCCGCGATCTCGACCTGCTCCGCCCGATCTACCAGCAGACCGCCGCGTACGGCCACTTCGGCCGGGAGCTGCCCGAGCTGACCTGGGAGAGCACCGACCGGGCCGCCGACCTCAAGTCGGCTGCGGGAGCCTGACCGGCACCAGGCGCAGCGACCGGCGACCCGCGACGGGGTCGCCGGTCGCTCGTGTCTGTGTCGACGTACCCCTGCCCCACCTGGACCGCCCCTTCGACTACCTGGTCCCCGCCGACCTGGCCGACATCGCGGTGCCCGGTGCCCGGGTCAAGGTGCGCTTCGCCGGGCAGCTCGTCGACGGCTGGCTGCTGACCCGGGTCGCCGAGTCGGCGCACCCGGGCAAGCTGGCATACCTGGAGAAGGTGGTCTCGCCGGTGCCGGTGCTGGCCCCGGAGATCGCCCAGCTCGCGCGGGCGGTCGCCGACCGGTACGCCGGCGTCCTGGCCGACGTGCTCCGCCTCGCCGTGCCACCCCGGCACGCCCGGGTGGAGAAGGAGGTCACCGCCGAACCACCGGCCCCAGCCGGCACGGCCGAGCTGACTGAGCCGGCCGGCACCGCCGGCGTGCCGGTCGCCGTCGGCCAGCCGACGCCCACCGCCGCCCCGGGTCGGCCCGAGCCGGCCGACACCGGGTGGCGGGACTACCCGGCCGGGTCGGCCCTGCTGCGGGCGTTGACGCAGGGCCGGGCCCCCCGGGCCGTCTGGTCGGCGTTGCCCGGCGCGGACTGGGCCGACCGGTACGCCGAGGCCGCCGCGGCCACCGTGGCCGGTGGCCGGGGCGTGGTGATGGTGGTCGCCGACGCCCGTGACCTGGACCGGCTCGACGCGGCGCTCACCGCGGTGCTGGGCGACGGCCGGCACGTCTGCCTCTCCGCCGCACTCGGGCCGGCCCGGCGCTACCGGGCCTTCCTCGCCGCCCGGTTCGGTGCCGTGCCGGTGGTGATCGGCACCCGGGCGGCGATGTTCGCCCCGGTACGGCGACTCGGTCTGGTGGCGATCTGGGACGACGGGGACGACCTGCACGCCGAACCCCGGTCCCCGTACCCGCACGCCCGGGAGGTGCTGCTGACCCGGGCCCGGCTCGCCGACGCCGCCGCCCTGGTCGGCGGGTACACCCGTACCGCCGAGGCACAACTGCTGGTGGAGACCGGGTGGGCCCGGGAGGTGGTCGCCGGCCGGGAAACGGTGCGGGCGCGTACCCCGGCGATCGCCCCGACCGGTGACGATCCGCAACTGGCCCGCGACCCGGGTGCGGTCACCGCCCGGCTGCCCAGCCTGGCCTGGACCACCGCCCGGGACACCCTGCGGGCCGCGCTGCCGGTGCTGGTGCAGGTGCCCCGCCGGGGTTACCTGCCGGCGGTGGCCTGCGCCGAGTGCCGCACCCCGGCCCGCTGCCCGCACTGTGCCGGGCCGCTGGCCCTGCCGTCGGCGACCGGTACGCCGGCCTGCCGCTGGTGTGGCCGGGTCGCCGCCGCCTACGCCTGCCCGGAGTGCGGCGGGCGGCGGCTGCGGGCCGCCGTCACCGGTGCCCGGCGCACCGCGGAGGAACTCGGTCGGGCCTTCCCCGGGGTGCCGGTGCGCACCTCCGGACGGGAGGAGGTGCTGGCCACGGTGCCCGGCGGGGCCGGGTTGGTGGTCGCCACGCCGGGGGCCGAGCCGGTCGCCGAGGGTGGCTACGGCGCGGTGCTGCTGCTGGACTCCTGGGCCCTGCTCACCCGCGCCGACCTGCGGGCGGGGGAGGAGGCGCTACGCCGCTGGATGAGCGCCGCCGCGCTGGCCCGGCCCGCCGCGGCCGGCGGGCGGGTGGTGGTGGTCGCCGACGGCGCCCTGGCCCCGGTGCAGGCGCTGCTGCGCTGGGACGCCGGCTGGTTCGCCGCCCGGGAGCTGGCCGAACGCCGGGAGCTGGGCTTCCCGCCGGCGGTCCGGATGGCCAGCCTCACCGGGTCGGCCGCGGCGGTGGCCGACCTGCTGGCCGAGGCGCGCCTGCCGGACGCGGCCGAGGTGCTCGGCCCGGTCCCGGCCGACGACGACCGGGAGCGGATGCTGGTCCGGGTCCCCCGGGCGCGGGCCGCCGCGCTCGCCGAGGCGTTGCACTCCGCAGCCGGCGTACGCACCGCCCGTAAGGCCACCGATCCGGTACGTCTGCAGGTCGATCCGCTGAGCCTGTTCTGAGCGTCGCGGTGACGGAGTGTGCTGGGCGGGGTGGTAGCATCGCCCGTCATGCCGTGCCGGTCCCGGTGTCCCCATGGTGCCAGGGTCGATGACGTGTTCCATTGGTGATCTGAGGTGGACCAGCGTGACCGTTCGTCAGTCGATCGTCTTCAACGGTGACCTCGGTAGCGGCAAGAGCACCGTTTCCGTCGAGATCGCCAAGCGGCTGGGGCTGCGCCGGGTCAGCGTGGGTGACCTGTACCGGCAGATGGCCCAGGAGCGGCAGATGACCGCGCTCCAGCTGAACCTGCACGCCGAGCTGGACCAGGCGGTGGACGGTTACGTCGACCAGCTCCAGCGGGACATCGCCGCCTCCGGTGAGCGCCTGGTCATGGACTCCCGGCTGGCCTGGCACTTCTTCACCGACGCGCTCAAGGTGCACATGATCACCGAGCCGGGTGAGGCGGCCCGGCGGGTGCTGGCCCGTCCGTCCGGCCCGGCCGAGAGCTACACCTCGCTGCAGGAGGCGAAGGCCAAGCTGCGCGAGCGCAGCGAGAGCGAGCGGAACCGGTTCATCGTCCGCTACGGCGTGGACAAGGCCCGGCTGCGCAACTACGACCTGATCTGCGACACCACCCGGGCCCCGGCGGAGGAGGTGATCGAGCACATCGTCGCGGTGTTCACCGGCGCGCTCGGCACCGACGTGGTGCAGGACAGCCCGCCGTTGCTGCTGCTCGACCCGGCCCGGGTCTACCCGACCGAGGACATCGCCGCCCTGCGGGACCTGTGGGACTCCGACTTCGTCGACGCGGTGGCCGCCGGCGGCAACGCGGCCCTCGAACCGCTGCGGATCGGCTTCACCGGGGAGTACTTCTTCGTCGTCGACGGGCACCGCCGGCTCAGCGCCGCGCTGCAGGGCGGGTTCCGGCTGGTCCCGGCCCAGTTGGTCGCCGAGGTGGACGAGCCGGTGGTGGGCGGGATGAGCGCGGTGGACTACTTCGCCGCCCAGGTCCGCCCCAGCACCGTCTACGACTGGGAGGCGGCGCACCGGATCCACCTCCCGTTGCCCGAGCACGCCCTGCTCGGCGGGGACGCGGTGCTGGCCGGGGAACCGGGCCCCGCCCTCTGACCGGTGGTGGGGTGACCCGACACGCCGCGACCGGTCCGTAGACTGGTACGGCAGAGTTCCACCCGCCGTCTTCCGCCGTCGCGGCACCGATCCGCCGTAGTGGTACCAATCGGCCGTTACGGTACCGATCCGCCGCAGCGGTGCTCATCCGCCGTCGCGGTACTAAGGAGCATTCCCGCGTGACCGTCCAGCCCATCCGTCTCTTCGGCGATCCCGTGCTGCGCACGCCGGCCGATCCGGTGGTCGACTTCGACGTCGAGCTGCGCAAGCTCATCACCGACCTCACCGACACGATGCGTGACCGCAGCGGTGCCGGCCTGGCCGCACCGCAGCTCGGGGTGGGTCTGCGGGTCTTCGCCTTCGACGTCGACGACGTGGTCGGGCACCTGGTCAACCCGGTGCTGGAGTTCCCCGATGCCGAGGAGCAGGACGGCCCGGAGGGGTGCCTGTCCATCCCCGGCCTCTACTTCGACACCAAGCGTCGACAGAACGTGATCGCCAAGGGCTTCAACGGCTACGGCGACCCGATGCAGATCGTCGGCACCGGGCTGATGGCGCGCTGTGTCCAGCACGAGACCGACCACCTCGACGGGGTGCTCTTCCTCGACCGGCTCGACCCGGCCGGCCGGAAGGCCGCGATGAAGGCCATCCGGGAGGCCGAGTGGTACGACGCGGCCGCTCCACCGACGGTCAAGACCAGCCCGCACGGCAGCCCCTTCGGCCTGGGGCGGTGACCGGCCGATGCGACTGATCTTCGCTGGTACGCCCGCTGTCGCGGTACCCGCCCTGGCCGCCGTGGCGGCCTCCGGGCACGAGCTGCTCGCCGTGGTCACCCGCCCCGACGCGCCCGCCGGCCGGGGCCGGGGTCTGGTCCGCTCCCCGGTGGGAGCCTGGGCCGACGAGCACGGGGTCGAGGTGCTGACCCCGGCCCGCCCCCGGGAGCCCGAGTTCCTGGACCGGCTGCGCGAGCTGGCCCCGGACTGCGCGCCGGTGGTCGCCTACGGCGCCCTGGTGCCGCCGGTGGCGCTGGAGGTGCCCCGGCACGGCTGGATCAACCTGCACTTCTCGCTGCTGCCGGCGTGGCGGGGGGCCGCGCCGGTGCAGCACGCCGTACTGCACGGCGACGAGCTGACCGGGGCCAGTGTCTTCCAGCTCGAAGCGGGCCTGGACACCGGACCGGTCTTCGGCACCCTGACCGACGAGATCCGCCCCGCCGACACCTCCGGGGACCTGCTGGAGCGCCTCGCGCACTCCGGTGCCGGCCTGCTGGTGGCGGTGCTGGACGCGATCGAGGCGGGCACCGCGCGGGCCGAGCCGCAGCCCGCCGACGGCGTGTCGTTGGCCCCGAAACTGACCGTGGAGGACGCCCGGGTGCGCTTCGGCGACCCGGCCTTCGCGGTGGACCGGCGGATCCGGGCGTGCACCCCGGCACCCGGTGCGTGGACCACCTTCCGGGGTGACCGGGTCAAGCTCGGCCCGGTCACGCCGGTGCCGGACGGCCCGGCGCTGAAGCCCGGCGAGCTGCTGGTGGAGAAGGCCCGGGTGCTGGCCGGTACGGCCACCACCCCGGTGCGCCTCGGTGAGGTGCGGGCGGCCGGCAAGAAGGCGATGCCGGCCACCGACTGGGCCCGGGGTGTCCGGGTGGGCGCCGGCGAGGAGCTCGCGTGAGCGCCGCGCCGGTCGGCGGAGAGCCCGGCCACCCGCAGCGCCGTGACGACCGACCGCGCCGTGACGACCGACCGGGCCGTCACGACCGCGGGGACCGGGGCAGCGGCCGGGACCGGGACAGCAGGGACACCCGGGGCAGCGGCCGGGACCGGGACACCCGCGGTGGCGCCGGCGGACGCGACGGTCGAGGTCGGGTCGACTCCGGCCGGTACGGCGGGGGACGGGTGGCCCGGGCGGCCGTGGACCGGCCCCGGTTGGCGGCGTTCGAGGCGGTGGCCGCGGTGCACCGCGACGACGCCTTCGCCAACCTGGTGCTGCCGATCATCCTGCGCGAAGCCGGGCTGTTCGGTCGGGACGCGGCCTTCGCCACCGAGCTGACCTACGGCACGCTGCGTCACCTCGGCACCCTGGACGCGATCCTCACCGCCGCCGCCGGGCGGGACGTGGCCCGCATCGACCCGCCGGTACGCGACGCGCTGCGGATCGGGGCGTACCAGCTCCTGCACACCCGGGTGCCGGCGCACGCGGCGGTTTCCTCCACGGTCGACCTGGTCCGGGTGATCGGTGAGGGGGCGACCGGGTTCGCCAACGCGGTGCTGCGCGAGGTCACCACCAAGGACGCCGACGCCTGGGTGGCCCAGCTCGCCCCGCCGGTGGACACCGATCCGGTGGGACACCTCTCGGTGGCGTACAGCCATCCCCAGTGGATCGTGCGGGCCTTCTCCGACGCGCTCGGCGGTGACCTGGGGGAGACCACCCGGCTGCTGATCGAGGACAACGTCCGGCCGCCGGTGCACCTCTGCGCCCGGCCGGGGCGGGCCGACGCGGCGGCGCTGGCCGACGAGGTAGGCGGTGCCCCCGGCGCCTTCTCGCCGTACGCGGTGTATCTCTCCGGTGGCGCGCCCGGTGACCTGGCGGCGGTGGCCGACGGCCGGGCGCACGTGCAGGACGAGGGTTCCCAACTGGTCGCCGACGCCCTGGTCGCCGCGGACCTGGACGGCCCGGACCGGCGCTGGCTCGACCTCTGCGCCGGACCTGGCGGCAAGGCCGGGCTGCTCGGCGCGCTGGCCGTGGGGCGGGACGCCCAGCTGACCGCGGTCGAGGTGGCCGAACACCGGGCCCGGTTGGTCGCCGAGGCGACCCGGGGGCTACCGGTGACCGTGCTGACCGCCGACGGGCGTGACGTCGGCGTCGAGCCGGAGCTGCCGGAGGGGCACTTCGACCGGGTCCTGGTCGACGCGCCCTGCACCGGCCTCGGCTCGTTGCGGCGGCGGCCGGAGTCACGGTGGCGGCGGCAGCCCGCCGACCTGCCGCCGTTGACCCGGTTGCAGCGGGAACTGCTCACCGCCGCCCTGCGGGCGGTCCGTCCCGGCGGGGTGGTGGCCTACGTGACCTGCTCACCGCACACCGTGGAGACGCACGTGACAGTGACCGAGGCGGCCCGCCGCTGCGGCTTCGGGGTGGATTTCGTCGACGCCCGGCCGCTGCTGCCGGCGGGGATGCCGGGGCTGGGGGACGGGCCGACGGTCCAACTCTGGCCGCACCGGCACGGCACCGACGCGATGTTCCTGGCCGTTCTGCGCCGCAGCTGAGCCACTCCGGTGGGCGTCGGCCGGGGGTGACCCTCCCCCGGCCGACGCGCGCGCCTGGGCGGCCCGGACAATTGACCGCCCATCCCGGGTGGCTCAGATGGCCGGCAGCCCCTTCGGTCCGGCGTCGCGCATGGACCGGGTCAGCTTGCGGTCGTCGCTCCACAGGAAGCAGCGCACCCCCCGGTCGCCCTCCTCCCACTCCCGCTGCGACGGCGGGTAGAAGATCGAACCGGCCCGGTACGGCAACTCGTTGTTGTTCGGCACGGCGGCGAAGGCCGCGATCAGGCTCATGCACCGCCGGTGCACCTGCGCGTTGGCCTTGCTGAACGCGGCCCAGCTCATGTCCTTCTCGACGTACACGCCGACGAACTCGGCCCGGTGCGGCTCGGTGCAGAGCACCGGGGCCATGTAGTTGAGATTGCCGCCGATCAGTTTGGGGTCGAAGCACCGGTGCGCCAGCGGGGAGTCGCCGAGCAGGGCCCCGCGCAGGCTGCCGACCCGGTTGACCGGGCGGGTGTTGTCGATGCTGTCGGTCTCGCTCAGATCGCAGCGGAACCAGCGGGCGCCGGCCCGCCAGGCGGAAGTGGACGGTACCGCGATGTTCAGGGTGAGCCGGGCCGACCGCCAGTCGCCACCGAGCACCTCCCGGACGCGTAGGTCGCACTCGCCCCGGGCGGTCCGCAGGGCCGGTGATCCCGGCTCCGGGCGGGTGTCGTCGGTGACCTCGTCGGCCACGAAGCTGCCGACGTGGATGGCCTCGGCCAGGTGGGGCCGGGAACAGTCCACCGTGTCGTAGGTGCTGGCCTGCGCGACCACGCTGATCCGGGGCAGGCAGGCGCCGGCGGCGGGGACGAACAGCTGCGGCTCCCGCAGGGCCGGCCAGTCGTCGGTCAGGTCACCGTCTCCGCCATGCGCCGGCAGGCAGCCGCCCAGCACCACTGTGCCGGCCAGCGCCAGCGCCCCAAGCCACCGTCGCATCGTCTGCCCTTTCCGGGAGCTGACGGCCGGTTGCCGCGACCCGAGCGGCGTTGCCCCGCCGGGCGTGCAGCATACGACACCGTCCCTCATGGAGTTTCGTCCCGTTTCCGTCGATCGGCCAGTCATCATTGGCCTTTCGTGCTAGATCGCCGGATCGGACGGGTCATTCTGCACCGCCGGTCACGGTTGGGTGACAGGGGGTTCGGAATGGTGCCGCGATGGCGACCGGGGATGGCTGCGTTCGTACACTGGCCTGGTGACCGTACCGCCGCCGATCGTGGCACCCAGCATCCTGGCCGCTGATTTCTCCCGTCTGGCCGAGGAGGTGCGCGCCGTCGAGGGCGCCGCGGACTGGCTACACGTCGATGTCATGGACAACCACTTCGTGCCCAACCTGACCATCGGGCTGCCGGTGGTGCAGAGCCTACGGGCGGTGACCGAGCTGCCCTTCGACGTGCACCTGATGATCACCGACCCGCGCCGGTGGGCACCCGGGTACGCCGACGCCGGGGCGTACAACGTCACCTTCCACGCCGAGGCGTGCGACGACCCGGTGGCGTTGGCCAAGGACCTGCGCTCGGCCGGGGCGAAGGCGGGGCTGGCCATCGACCGGGACACCCCGATCGAGCCGTACCTCGACCTGCTGCCCAGCTTCGACACGTTGCTGATCATGACGATCAAGGCCGGCTTCGGCGGGCAGCGATTCCTGCCGCACCTGCTGGACAAGGTGCGTGCCGCCCGTCGGCACGCCGCCGCCGGTCACCTGGAGCTGCGCATCGAGGTCGACGGCGGGATCGCCGCCGACACCATCGAGCAGGCCGCCGCCGCCGGTGCCGACGCCTTCGTCGCCGGCACCGCCGTCTACGGCGCTGACGACCCCGCCGAGGCGGTGCGCAACCTCCGGTCCCTGGCCGACCGCGCGACCAGCGGTCACTGAGCGTGGAGCAGGCCGACGACGCACCCGACGTCATCCTGGTCGTCGACGACGACGAGGACATCGCCCGCTTCGTCGAGTTCAACCTCCGCCTGCACGGTTTCGACGTGCTGCACGCCTTCGACGGCCAGGAGGCGCTGGAGGTGATCGAGCGGCGGCGGCCGGACCTGGCGGTGGTGGACCTGATGATGCCGCGCATCGACGGGATGGAGCTGACCCGGCGGCTGCGCGCCAACCCGCTGACCTCCGCCCTGCCGGTGATCATGTTGACCGCCAAGGGCATGACCGTGGACAAGGTGCACGGGCTCAGCGCCGGCGCCGACGACTACCTGGTCAAGCCCTTCGACACCGCCGAGCTGGTGGCCCGGGTCAGCTCCACGCTGCGCCGCAACAAGGAGTTCCGGGAGGTCTCCCCGCTGACCGGCCTGCCCGGCAACAGCCGGATCCGGCGGGAGATCGGTGACCGGGTCCGCAGCGGGGTCGACTACGCCGTCGGCTACATCGACATCGACCGGTTCAAGAGCGTCAACGACCGGTACGGCTTCGTCCGGGGCGACGAGTTCATCTCGACGCTGGCCCGCAGCCTGCACCGGGCGGTGGTCGCGGTCGGTCAGCCGCCGGCCTTCCTCGGCCACGTCGGCGGCGACGACTTCGTGATCGTCTGCAGCCCGGACCAGATCCGCCCGCTGACCTCCCGGGCGGTGGTCGACTTCGAGACCGCCGCCGACCGGCTGTACGACCCGACCGACGCCCAACGGGGCTTCGTCGAGCTGAAGGACCGGCGGGGCAACATCCGCAAGGCCGCCCTGGTCACGCTCTCCATCGGGGTGGCCCTCTCCGACGTGAACAAGCGGATCACCGATCCGCTCGCCGCCATCGCCACCGCCTCGGAGATGAAGACCGTGGCCAAGAGCCAGCCCGGCTCGTACGTCGCGGTCGACCGTCGCCGAGCCGACGGTGTGAGGTAGCACGCCGGAATAGCGACATCCGGCGGTTGGCGTGTAAGACTTCTTCAGGTACCCACCACGCGCTGGCGGGACTCGGTGTAATTCCGAACCGGCGGTGATCCACGGCCCCGGCCGTGGTAAGCCCGCGACCCGGACGGCTCTGCCGCCCGGTGGACCTGGTGAGACCCCAGGGCCGACGGTTGAGTGCGGCACCACCGCGCTCAGACAGTCCGGATGGGAGACAGCGCGCGGGACGGACGGGTCTGCCCGGCCGCTGGTCTCAGCTGCCGCGTCGCCCCCCGGGGTCGGCTCTGCCGTACCCGGCCTCCGCCACCGCCGTGCTCCACCGCCTGCGCGCGACCGGCGAGTGAGAGGGCAGGCAGACGATGACCGGCGTCTCCGTCGACGAGGCGATGCGTCGCGCGAACGAACTGGCCGCGCGGGGGCTCGGCACCACCAGCCCCAACCCGGTGGTCGGCTGCGTGCTGCTGGACGCCGACGGTCAGGTCGTCGGCGAGGGCTTCCACGCCTACGCCGGCGGCCCGCACGCGGAGATCGTCGCGCTGGCCCAGGCCGGCGAGCGCGCCCGCGGCGGCACCGCGGTGATCACCCTGGAACCCTGCAACCACACCGGCCGCACCGGCCCCTGCAGCACCGCCCTGGTCTCCGCCGGCCTCGCCCGGGTGGTGATCGCGGTGGAGGACCCCGATCCGGTGGCCAAGGGCGGCGCCGACACGTTGCGCGCCGCCGGCATCCGGGTGGATCTCGGAGTACGCGCCGACGAGGCCGAAGCCGGCAACATCGCCTGGCTCACCTCGATTCGCCGGGGCCGGCCGTACGTGATCTGGAAGTACGCGGCGACCCTCGACGGGCGGTCGGCGGCGGCCGACGGCACCAGCATGTGGATCACCTCCGAGGCGGCCCGCATGGACGTGCACGCCCTGCGCGCCACGGTCGACGCGGTGATCGCCGGGATCGGCACCGTGCTGGCCGACGATCCCCGGCTCACCGCCCGTAACCTGCGCGACGGCAGCCTGGCCATCCGCCAGCCGCTAAGGGTGGTGGTGGACTCCTCGGGGCGTACCCCGGCCGACGCCCAGGTCCGCGACGGTGCCGCCCGGACGTGGATCGCCACCGGTGCGGAGGTCGGGGTCGACCCGGCCGGCCGGGTGGACCTCGCGGCGCTGCTCGACGCCCTGCACACCAGGGGCATCCGGGCGGCGTTGCTGGAGGGCGGCCCCCGGCTGGCCGGCGCGTTCCTCGCCGCCGGTCTGGTCGACCGGGTGGTCGCCTACCTCGCACCCCGGCTGCTCGGCGCCGGCCCGACCGCGCTTGTCGACGCCGGGGTGCACACCATCACCGAAGCCATCGACCTGGACGTGACCGACGTGACGCAGTTCGGTCCGGACCTGAGGATCACCGCAGTACCCCGCAAGAGGGAGGGCTGACATGTTCACCGGCATCGTCGAGGAACTCGGTGAGGTCGTCCGGGTGACCGGGACGGGCGGCGACTCGTCGCTGTTCGCCCTGCGTGGCCCGGTGGTCACCGCCGACGCCCGGCACGGCGACTCGATCGCCGTCAACGGGGTCTGTCTGACCGTGGTCGACGTCGACGGCGACGTCTTTACCGCCGACGTGATGGGCGAGACGCTGCGCCGCTCCGCCCTCGGCGCGCTGCGCCCCGGTGACCCGGTCAACCTGGAACGGGCCGCGACGCTCGGCAGCCGGCTCGGCGGGCACCTGGTCCAGGGCCACGTCGACGGCGTCGGCGAGGTGCTCGCCCGGGAGCCCGCCGAGCAGTGGGAGACGGTCCGCTTCCGGCTCCCCGACGCCCTGAGCCGGTACGTGGTGGAGAAGGGTTCGATCACCGTCGACGGGGTGTCGCTGACCGTCGCCGCGGTCGGCCCGGACTGGTTCACCGTCGGGCTCATCCCCACCACCCTCAAGCTGACCACGCTCGGCGCCCGAGGCGTCGGCGACCCGGTCAACCTGGAGGTCGACGTGCTGGCCAAGTACGTCGAACGGCTCCTGGGCGCCCGCCCGGACGCGGGTGAGCGGTGATGGACCCGCTGAGCTGGCTACTGCACGCCGAGCTGGTCGTGGCCGGCGCGCCGGTGCTGGTCCGCGAGATCGTCGGCAACGGCTTCGGGCTCGCCTCGGCGCTGCTCGGCCTGCGCCGGGTGGTCTGGGCCTGGCCGGTAGGCATGGTCGGCAACGCGTTGCTGCTCACCGTCTTCCTCGGCGGCGTCTTCGCCACGCCACAGGCCCACGACCTCTACGGCCAGGCCGGCCGACAGGTCTTCTTCTTCGCGGTCAGCCTCTACGGCTGGTGGCGCTGGTCGCGGACCCGTCGCTCGGGCACCGCGCCGCATGGCGCGGCGGTGACCCCCCGCTGGGCCACCGGTCGGGAGCGGCTCGGGCTGCTGGTCGTCGCCGTCCTCGGCACTGCGGTGGCGTACCCGGTGCTCGCCGCGCTCGGCTCCTGGGGGCCGCTGCCCGACGCCTGGATCCTGGTCGGCAGCCTGCTGGCCACCTACGGCATGGCCCGGGGCTGGGTCGACTTCTGGCTGATCTGGATCGCCGTCGACGCGGTCGGCGTGCCGTTACTGCTGCGCGGCGGCTTCTACCCCTCGGCGGCGATGTACCTGCTCTACGGGGGCTTCTGCGTCGCGGGTCTGGCCACCTGGTGGCGGACCTCCCGGGCGCTGTCCGCCCGGCACGCACCGGCGCTCGGCTCGACCTACTCGGAGGCTGTCGCATGAACGAGCAACCCACGGACGGTGCTGCCGGCATCAGCGCGTTCGGCAGCATCGAACAGGCGCTGGCGGAGATCGCCGCCGGCCGGCCGGTGGTCGTGGTCGACGACGCCGACCGGGAGAACGAGGGCGATCTGATCTTCGCCGCCGAGCTGGCCACGCCGCAGTTGCTGGCCTTCATGGTCCGCTGGACCTCCGGCTACGTCTGCGTCCCGATCACCGAGGCGGAGGCCGACCGGCTGGACCTGCCGCCCATGCACCACACCAACCAGGACCGGCGGGGCACCGCCTACACGGTGACCGTGGACGCCCGCGAGGGCGTCGACACCGGCATCTCCGCCGCCGACCGGGCGCACACCATCCGGCTGCTCGCCGACCCGGCGACCGGCCCGACCGACCTGGCCCGCCCCGGGCACGTGGTGCCGCTGCGCGCCCGTCCCGGCGGGGTGCTGCGCCGTCCCGGGCACACCGAGGCGGCCGTGGACCTGACCCGGCTGGCCGGGCTGCGTCCGGCCGGGGTGCTCTGCGAGCTGGTCAACGACGACGGCACCATGATGCGTCTGCCGGAGCTGGAGAAGTTCTGCGCCGAGCACTCGCTGACCCTGATCAGCATCGCCGACCTGATCGCCTACCGGCGGCGTACCGAGAAGCAGGTGGAGCTGGCCGCGGAGGCCCGGATGCCGACCCCGCACGGGGTGTTCCGGGCCCTGGGTTACCGCACCGCGCACGACCCCGCCGAGCACGTCGCCCTGGTCATGGGTGACCTCGGCGACGGACACGACGTGCTGGTCCGGGTGCACTCCGAGTGCCTGACCGGTGACGTCTTCGGCTCGTTGCGCTGTGACTGCGGCCCACAGCTGGACGCCGCGCTGGCCCGGGTCGCCGCCGAGGGGCGGGGCGTGGTCCTCTACGTCCGGGGCCACGAGGGGCGGGGGATCGGGCTGCTGCACAAGCTGCAGGCCTACCAGTTGCAGGACACCGGCCGCGACACCGTCGACGCCAACCTCGACCTCGGCCTGCCGGCCGACGCCCGGGACTACGGCACCGGCGCGCAGATCCTCTACGACCTGGGCGTGCGCTCGATGCGGCTGCTGACCAACAACCCCGCCAAGCGGGCCGGCCTGGAGGGCTACGGCCTGACCATCCTCGGCCGCGAGGGGGTGCCCGTCCGGCCGCACCCGGAGAACGTCCGCTACCTGCGTACCAAGCGGGACCGGATGGGACACCTGCTCGACGGACTTGACGACCCACCAGCCGACCGCGTGACGGTCGGCGACGAGATCGGAGCATGATCATGGCAGGCTTCGGGGAGCCCGGGGTGGACGCGATCGACGCCGCGGGCCTGACCGTCGGCGTGGTCGCCGCGCGGTGGCACGGCCAGTTGACCGACCACATGCTCGACCGGGCGGTGGCCGCCGCGCGGGCCTGCGGCGCCCGCCCGGTGGTGGCCCGGGTGGCCGGCTCGGTGGAGCTGCCGGTCGTCGCGCAGGCGCTGGCCCGGCGCTGTGACGTCGTGGTCGCCCTGGGCGTGGTGGTACGCGGCTCGACCGCGCACTTCGACTACGTCTGCCGGTCGGTCACCGACGGTCTGACCCGGATCGCGCTGGACGAGGGCAAGCCGGTGGCCCACGGGGTGCTCACCGTGGACACCATCGAGCAGGCCCGGGACCGGGCCGGGCTGCCCGGCTCGGCCGAGGACAAGGGCTGGTCGGCGACGGTGGCGGCGCTGGACGCGGCGCTGGCGATCCGGGGTCTGGACGCGGCCACCGGCCAGCGGGTGGGCTTCGGCGGCTGACCTCCCGCGGTCGGCGGCGTTTCTCCGGTGCTGCTCACCCGGCCCGCGAACGCACCTCCGCCGAGCGGTTCACTCATCGAGGTTGATGGATTGGGAGCGCTCCCGTAACATGCCTGACACGGCTGTTAACGCTCACACAACGGCGATTGTCCGACTGTGCCGGCCGTCATCCGTCAGGAGGGTGCTTCATGATCAAATTGAGACCGGCGAATGTCGGCCTGGCGTCGGCCGTCGCGTTGCTGGTGCCGGCCGCGGCGGTCGTCGTGGCGCTGCCGGCCGGCGCGGCAGCTGCGGGCTGTTCGGTCAACTACACGGTGTCGTCACAGTGGGGCGGCGGATTCGGTGCCAACGTGGCGGTCACCAACCTCGGTGACCCGGTGAGCAGCTGGACGCTCACCTGGTCGTTCGGTGCCGGACAGGCGGTCACCCAGGCGTGGAACGCCACGGTGACGCAGAGCGGCTCGGCGGTCACCGCGAAGAACGTCAGCTACAACGGGGCGATCGGGGCCAACGCCAGCGTGTCGTTCGGCTTCAACGGCTCGTGGACCGGCAGCAACCCGGTGCCGGCGAGCTTCGCGTTGAACGGCGTGACCTGCACCGGCGGCGTGGCCCCGACCAACCCGCCGACCACGCCGCCCACCACCCCACCCACCACGCCGCCGACCACCCCGCCGCCCACCAACTGCGCCCTGCCGTCGACGTACCGCTGGTCGTCGACCGGTCCGCTGGCGCAGCCGAAGTCCGGATGGGTGTCGCTGAAGGACTTCACCACCGTGCCGTACAACGGTCGGCACCTGGTCTACGCCACCACGCACGACAACGGCACGCGCTGGGGCTCGATGAACTTCGGCCTCTTCAGCAACTGGTCCGACATGGGCTCGGCCAGCCAGAACACGATGAACTCGGGCACCGTCGCCCCGTCGCTGTTCTACTTCGCCCCGAAGAACATCTGGGTGCTGGCGTACCAGTGGGGTGGGCCGGCGTTCTCCTACCGGACCTCGAACGACCCCACCAACGCCAACGGCTGGGGGCCGGCGCAGACGCTCTTCTCCGGCAGCATCTCCAACTCCGGCACCGGGCCGATCGACCAGGCGCTCATCGGTGACGGGCAGAACATGTACCTGTTCTTCGCCGGTGACAACGGGCGGATCTACCGGGCCAGCATGCCGATCGGCAACTTCCCGGGCAGCTTCGGTACGAACTACACCACGATCATGACCGACACCACGAACAACCTCTTCGAGGCGGTGCAGGTCTACAAGCTCCAGGGTGAGAACCGGTACCTCATGATCGTCGAGGCGATCGGTGCGCAGGGTCGGTACTTCCGGTCGTTCACCGCCACCAGCCTGGGTGGTACGTGGACGCCGCAGGCGGCCACCGAGAGCAACCCGTTCGCCGGCAAGGCCAACAGCGGCGCCACCTGGACCAGCGACATCAGCCACGGCGAGCTGATCCGGACCAGCGCCGACCAGACCATGACCATCGACCCCTGCAACCTGCAGCTGCTCTACCAGGGCCGGGACCCGAACTCCGGCGGCGACTACGGGCTGCTGCCGTACCGGCCGGGTCTGCTGACCCTGCGCCGCTAGACACCGGGGGACCCACTCCGGCAAGTGGCAGGAGGGGGTGTGCCCACCGTGAGAGCGGCGGGCTCGGTACCAGACCGAGCCCGCCGTCACGTATGACGGAGGTGCTCCCGGGTCCACTGCGCCAGCAGGCGGGCGCAGGCGTCGACGGACTCCTGCCAGGTCCGCTCCGCGCCGTCGCCGGCGGCGTCACTCACCTGCTTGACCAGCCGGACCGGCACCCCGAAGTGCTGTGCGGTGGCGGCCAGGGCGTAGCCCTCCATGTCCACCAGATCGGCGTGCCGGGCCAGCCGGTCCCGGGCGTCGTCGTCGGCGACGAACTGGTCCCCGGTGGCCAGCACCGGCCCGGTACCGGCCAGGGCCAGCGGTGCGCCGACGGTCTGCCCGGTAAGCGTCCGGAGGAAGTCGGTGTCGAGGTCGTGCTGGCGTACGCTGCTCACCTCGTGGACGCCGTGGTAGCCGGGACGCAGCGCGCCGGCCGTGCCGAGGTTGACCACCGAGGCGGGCAGCGGACCCCGGGCGAGCGTGCTGGCCAGGGCGAGCGTCGCATTGACCTTACCCATCCCGGTGAGCAGGACCGGTAGGTCGGCGTCGAGATGAACGGCCTCCTCGGCGAGGGCCAGGACGAGCAGCGGACGGTGCGGGCTGATCGTTCCGCGTAGATCCATCGCGCGATGGTAGCCGGACCCGCTCTCGCCAGGAGCCACCCCTCTCGGCTCGACCAGCCTCGTCCGCCGAGGTAGTCGTGTGACTCCGTCAGGCATAAGCTGTGATTTATAGTATCGCTATGTGGCAGGTCGTCTTGCTCTCTCCAGTCGAGGACTGGTTCCTGGATCTCTGTGAACGGGATGCCTTGACCGCGAATCGCGTCTTCGAGGCCGTCGAGATGTTGGCGGAGGCTGGGCCCGGTCTCGGCCGTCCGATGGTCGACCGGATTCAGGGCAGCCGGTTGCATAACCTGAAGGAGTTGAGGCCGGGATCGACCGGCCGGTCAGAAATCCGATTACTGTTCATGTTCGATCCCGAGCGGGAAGCGGTCGTGTTGGTCGCTGGGGACAAGGCCGGTCAGTGGAACCGCTGGTACCGGGAGAACATCCCGGTCGCGGAGCGGCGTTACGAGCAGTATCTGGTTGATCGCAAGAACGAGGAGGCGTCATGACTGGCCGCCGATGGAACGACGTGAAGGCTGAGGCGATGGCTCGGCACCCTTGGTTGGTCGGTGCTGAGGCCGAGGCTGATCGCGAGAAGATCCGTGCCGAGAATCTCGGCCGCATCCGTGGACACGAGCTGGCCGAAATGCGTAAGTCCGTTGGTCTGACCCAGGCGGAGGTGGCGGTTTCCCTTGGTGTGAGCCAGGCGCGGATCTCGCAGATCGAGCACGGTCAGGTCGACAGTCTGGACACTCTCCGTGCGTACGCGGAGGCACTTGGTGCCGAGGTTTCGATCGTCGTGTCGCGAGGGCCGATCACGCTGCGGGTCGCCTGACGCAGGTCGGCACGCCGGGAACGGCCGGTCACGGTCAGAGGCGGCCGGCTTCGATGATGCGGGCCAGGAACTGGCGGGTGCGGGGTTGGGTCGGGGCGCCGAAGAGCTGCTGCGGCGCTCCGGTCTCGATCACCCGGCCGCCGTCCAGGAAACAGACCTGGTCGGCGACGTCGCGGGCGAAGGTCATCTCGTGGGTGGCCAGCACCATCGTCGTGCCGTCGGCCTTGAGGTCGCGGATCAGGGCCAACACCTCGCCGACCAGCTCCGGGTCCAGCGCCGAGGTGACCTCGTCGAGCAGAAGCAGCCGGGGGTTGTTGGCCAGCGCCCGGACGATCGCCACCCGCTGCTGCTGGCCGCCGGAGAGCCGGTCCGGGTACGCCCCGGCCCGGTCACCCAACCCCACCCGGTCGAGCAGTTCCCGGGCGTGCGCCTCCGCCTGCGCCCGGCTGCGGCCGTGCACCCGGCGCGGGGCGAGCGTGACGTTGTCCAGCACGCTCAGGTGCGGAAAGAGGTTGTACGCCTGGAAGACCAGGCCGATGCGGCGGCGTACCCGGTCGGGGTCGACGCCGGGGGCGGAGATCTCCTCGCCGTCCAGCTCGATGGTGCCGTCGTCGAGGTCGTCCAGCAGGTTGACGCAGCGCAGCAGGGTCGACTTGCCCGAACCGGAGGCCCCGATCAGCGCCACCACCTCGTGTTCGGCCACGGTCAGGTCGAGCTGGTCGAGGACGACCTGCCCGCCGAAGACCTTGCGTAGCCCTCGACACCGCAACAACGCCACGGTCAACCTCCGGACTGGCGGCGGGCGGCCCGCAGGGTCACCCGGTCGGTGACCGCGATCAGCGGGACGGCGAGCAGGACGAAGAGCACCCCGGCCACGACGTACGGGGTGTAGTTGAAGGTCTGGGCGGTGGCGATCTGCGCGGCGCGTACCGCGTCGATCGGGCCGGCCAGACTGACCAGCCCGACGTCCTTCTGCAGCGCGACCACGTCGTTGAGCAGCGGCGGCGCGACCCGGCGGACGGCCTGCGGCAGCACCACGTGCCGCATGGTCTGCCGGTGGGTCAGCCCCAGCGAGCGGGCCGCGGCGAGTTGGCTCGGGTGCACCGACTCGATGCCGGCGCGGAACACCTCGGCCAGGTACCCGCCGTAGGTGAGCACCAGGGCCAGCCCGCCGAGCACCAGCACCGGCGGCATGCCCTGCAACCGCAGACCGGGTGCGCCGAGGGTGAGCAGGTAGAGCACGATGATCAACGGCAGGCCCCGGAAGGTGTACGTGTAGCCGGCGGCCAGGGCTCGGACCGGGAAGAGCACCGGGCCGCGCAGGGTGCGCAGGACCGCGACGAGCAGCCCGAGTCCGAGCGCGCCGAGGGCACAGCAGACCAGCAGCCGGACGTTGAGCCAGAGCCCGGTGAGCACCGCCGGCAACGCGTCGCGGGCGATCGTCGGGTCCAGGAACGACTCGCGTACCCGCGGCCAGCCGGGCGCGCCGGTGACCGCGACCGCCAGCAGCGTGCCGATCGCCGCCGTGGAGGCGGCGGCGACCAGCACGCTGAGCACGCTCTGCCGACGCCGGTACGCGTCGCGGGCCCGCTGGGCAGGCGACGGCAGGTGGGTCACGTCGCTCATGTGATGTCGGGTGCCCCGGCCTCCTCGGTGAGCCACCGCTGTTCCAGCTGCTTGAGGAAGCCCTCGTTGGTGAGCTGCCCGACGGCCCCGCTGACACAGCCGGTCAGCGGCGAGTCACGGTCCAGCAGCAGGCCGAAGACCTCGGGGGAGCCGACCTGGGGCAGTTGCCCGACGACCACCGCGTCCTTGATCTCCGTGCCGGTGATGTAGAACGCCGTGGGCAGGTCGACCACCAGCCCGTCGAGCTGGCCGTTCTGCAGGGCCTTCTTGGCGTCGTCGTTGCTGTTGTAGACAAGCGGCCTGACCTTCGGCTGGATCAGGTCGGTGATCGCCTGGTAGCTGGTGGTGCCGACCTGGGCGCCGAGTTTGGCGTTCTTGAGGTCGGCCAGCGACCGCTTGCCGGCGATCTTGGAGGACTTCAGCGCGATCACGGTCTGCCGGACCAGGTAGTACGGTGCGGAGAAGTCGACCGCCTGCTTGCGCTCCTCGGTGATGGAGAACTGGTTGATGTCGAAGTCGAACTCCTTGGGCCCCGGCGCGATGGCGCTGTCGAACTTGACCCGGGTCCAGGTGACGTCCTCGCGGGCGTACCCGAGTTTCGCAGCCACCGCGTAGGCCACGGCGGACTCGAAGCCCTCGCCGCTGTCGGGCTTGTCGTCGACGAACCACGGCGGGTACGCCGGCTGGTCGGTGGCGATGGTGAGCTTGCCGGGGGTACGGGTCGCCAGGTTCTCCTTGGTGCACGACGCGGAGGCGGCGGGGCCGGGAGTGCCGGTGGGCTGCTGCGGGGAGCAGGCGGTCACCGAGAGGACGACGGCACCGGCGAGGGTCAGCGCGACTGTTCGTGGGGTGCGGGCCATGGCCGACAGCGTAGAGGCATCCCTCGATGTCGTCGACGATCTTCCCACCATGTTGGTGGGAAACGCCGAACCGGTGATCCGTCGATATGTCGGACGGCCGGGGGCCGGCCCGCCGTCGACGGCTCGACGACGGGCCGGCGGTGGGACCGCCGGCTGACCGGGACCGTCAGCCGGTGATCTGGATCTTGCGGCCGATGCCGGCCCGGAACTGGGCCATCGCCTCGGCGTACCTGTCCAGCGGGAAGCGGTGGCTGATGAACACCTGCGGGTCGATCACCCCGGCGGTGAACAGGTCGCCGGCCCGCTCGAAGCTGTGCAGCACCGCCATCGACCCGGTGACGGTGATCTCCTTGTTGTAGATCCGGTACGGCTCGATGCCGGCCCGGGTCCGGTACTCGGAGACGCCGAACTGCAGGAAGGTGCCGGCCGGGGCGACCCGGCCGAGACCGTCCTCGATGGCCGCCTGGACACCCGTGCAGTCGATCACCACGTCCCAGCCGCGCGGGCGGTCCAGCTCCTCGGCGCTGGCCGCCGAGGCCGTGCAACCCAACTGCACCGCGGTGGCCAGCCGGTCGGCGTTCAGGTCCACCATGCTCACCGTCGCCGCCCCGCACCGCTTGGCCAGCTCCATCATCATCAGCCCCATGGTGCCGGCGCCGTAGATCAGGTAGTGGTCGGCGAGCCGCCGGGGCAGCACGTCGAAGCCGCGTACCGCGCAGGAGAGCGGCTCGATCAGGGCGGCGTCGGCAGGTGCAACCGACTCCGGCAGGGTGACGCAGTTGCGCACCGGGGCCAGGGCGTACTCGGCGGCCCCGCCGGAGACGGTGACCCCGATGGCGTTCCACCGTTCGCAGAGGTTGCCCCGGCCCCGCCGGCACTGGTAGCACTCCATGCAGTGCAGCGACGGGTCCACCGCGACCGGGTCACCGACGCGTACCTCGGTGACGTCCCGGCCGACCGCGGCCACCGTGCCGGCGAACTCGTGGCCCGGCACGATCGGGTACGCGGGCGCGAACTCACCGTCCATGATGTGCAGGTCGGTGCCGCAGATGCCGCTGCCGGCGACCTGCACGACGACGTCGCGGGGGCCGGGCGTGGGGTCCGGCACGGACTCGACGCTGATCTGCCCGGGTGTGACGATGACTGCTGCCTTCACTTGACGGCTCCCATTGAAAGTCCTCTGACCAGTTGCTTCTGGGCGATCCAGCCGGCCAGCACGACCGGCAGCGACACGATGGTCGCCGCCGCGCAGAGCCGGGCCAGGAACAGCCCCTCGGAGGTGATGAAGCCGACCAGGAAGATCGGCGAGGTGCCGGCCCGGGTGGCGGTCAGGTTGACCGCGAAGAAGAACTCGTTCCAGCTGAAGATGAAGCAGATCAGCGCGGTGGCGGCCAGGCCGGGCGCGACGATCGGCAGCAGGATCCGCCGGATGGTGACCAGCAGGCTGGCGCCGTCCATCGCCGCCGCCTCGATCAGCGCCGTCGGCACCTCCAGCAGGAACGAACGCATCATCCACACCGCGAGCGGCAGGTTCATGGCGGTGTAGAGCACCACCATGGTCCAGATGTTGTCCAACATGCCCACCTGCTTGACCAGCAGGTAGATCGGCAGCAGCGCGGCGACCACCGGCAGCATCTTGGTGCTGATGAAGAAGAACAGCACGTCGCGCCAGCGTTCGACCGGCCGGATCGACAGCGCGTACGCCGCCGGGGTGGCCAGCACCAGCACCAGCAGGGTGGAGACCACGCTGGCCGTCATCGAGTTGAGCAGGTACGGGGTGATGTCCCGGTCGAAGACCTGCCGGTAGCCGTCGAGCACCGGGGTGAAGAACCAGGTGGGCGGGTTGCTGGCGGCGTCGACCTCCTGCTTGAAGCCGGTCAGCACCATCCAGAGCACCGGCAGGAAGAACAGCAGCCCGGCCAGCCAGGCCAGGGTGGTCCAGAGCGCCCCGGCCGGGTCGGTACGGCGCCGGCGCGCCCGGACGGTACGGCTCTCGGCGACTCGGCTGTCGCCGGTACGGGTGACGGTCATCGGGCGTCCTCCATCCGGAACAGGCTGGAGATCACCCGCAGTGCGAAGGTGGCCACCACGATGGTGCCGACCACCGCCACCACACCGGCCGCGGCGGCCTCGCCGTACTCGAACTTGCGGAAGGTGGTCAGGTAGATCTCGTACGGCAGGTTGGTGGTGGCCCGGCCGGGGCCGCCCTGGGTGATGGTGAAGACCGCGTCGAAGGTCTGCACCAGGTAGATCGAGCCGAGCAGGGCGCCCAGCTCCAGGTACGGCCGCAGGTAGGGCAGGGTGATCCGGGTGAAGATCTGCCAGGCCCCGGCCCCGTCGACCCGGGCGGCCTCCAGCGTCTCGGTGGACTGACCCTGCAACCCGGCCAGGATGATCAGCATCATGAACGGGGTCCACTGCCAGACCAGCGCGGTCACCACCGAGGTCATCGGGTACGCCGAGACCCAGTCGGTGCTGCCCCCGAGGATTCCGTTGATCAGGCCGTACGACGGGTTGTAGATGGCGTGCTTCCACAGCAGTGCCGCCGCCATCGGCATCACCAGGAACGGGGTGATGAGCAGGGTGCGCACGATGCCCCGGCCGGGGAACCGGCGGTCGAGCAGGAGTGCCAGGCCCAGCCCGAGCAGCACCGAGACGATCACCGACGAGGCGGTGAGCATCACCGTGTTCAGCAGGGCCGAGCGGAGCCGGTCGTCGGTCAGCACCTGACCGTAGTTGGCCAGCCCGGCGAACTCGCGGCTGCCCGGCCGCAACGCGTTCCAGCTCTGGGTGGACAGGTAGATGGTGAACAGGAACGGCAGCTGCGTCACCACGATGGCGAAGATCAGGGCGGGCAGCAGCGGGGCCCGCCGGGACCAGCGTTGGGCCGGGCCGGGGCGACGGGCGGGCGGAACGGTGCGGCGCGGTGTCGCGTCCGCACCGGTGGTGACGGTCGTGGTCATCGGGGTCCACCTCGGGACAGGGCCGGGGCCGGCCGACGGGCCGGCCCCGGCGCGCGGCTACCGGTGCCTGGCGGCGACGCCCTCGGCCAGTCGCTGGCCGTCGGCCAGGGCCTTGTCGACGGTGGTCTGGCCGGCGATCGCGGCGGAGACCTCCTGCGAGACCTTGGTGCCCAGGTCGGCGAACTCGGGGATGCCGACGAACTGCACGCCGAGGGCGGGACGGGGCTGCGCCCCCGGGTTGACCGGATCGGCCTCCTGGATGGACTTCAGGGTGATGTCGGCGAAGGACTGGGCCGACTGCCGGTACTCCGGGATCTGGTACGTGGACTGCCGCTTGCCGGCGGGTACCCGGGGCCACCCGAGCGAGCCACCGATCAGCTTCTCGTACTCCTTGCCGGTGGCCCAGGAGATGAACTTCCAGGCGGCCTCGGCGTTCTTGGTGGTCTTCGGCATCGCCAGCGCCCAGGTCCAGAGCCAGCTCGACGACTCCGTCCTGTTGACCGGCGCGTACGCGTAGCCGACCTTGCCGGCGACCGCGCTGGACGCCGGGTCCTCCAGGGTGCCGGCGGCGACGGTGGCGTCGTACCACATGGCGGCCTTGCCCTGGCCGAACGTGTTCAGGCACTCGGTGAAGCCGGCCTGCGGCGCGCCCGGTTGGCCGTGCGCCCGCAGCAGGTCGACGTAGAACTTGGTCGCCTCGGTGAACTCCGGGGCGTTGACCTTCGGCGTCCAGTCCTTCTCGAACCAGGTGCCGCCGAAGGTGTTGACCACGGTGGTCAGCGGCGCGAACAGCTCACCCCAGCCGGGCAGGCCACGCAGGCAGATGCCGGCGACGCCGGCCGGCTTGTCGTCGAGCTGGGCGGCGAACCCGGCGACCTGCTGCCAGGTCGGCCGCTCGGGCATGGTCAGCCCCTTGGCCGCGAAGAGGTCCTTGTTGTACATCAGGAACGACGACTCGCCGTAGAACGGCGCGGCGTAGAGCTTGCCGTCGGTGCCCGACAGCGAGGCGACCATCGGTTCGAGCAGGTCACCCTTGTCGTAACCGGCGTCGGCGTCGGCGTACGAGCTGAGTTCGTGCAGCCAGCCGTTCTGCGCCCAGATGGGTGCCTCGTACGCGCCGATCGTGGCCACGTCGTACTGCCCGCCCTGGGTGGCGACGTCCTGGGTCACCTTGTCGCGAAGTTCGTTCTCCGGCAGGATCGTGAACCGCACCGTGATCCCGGTGTCCTTGGTGAAGTTCTCCGCGGTGACCTTGGCCAGGTCCTCCATCTGCGGGTTGCCGACCATCAGCACGGTCAGCGTGGTGTCGTCGTCGCCGGACGAGCCGCCGCCGGCTCCGGAGCAGGCGGTCGAGACCAGCGCGACCGTGAGGGCGACAGCGAGTGTGCTCCGCCATCGGCGGGGAGTTCGTGTTCTGGGCACAGCGAACCTCCGTTGGTGGGGTGGGGTGGGATGGTGCGGGTGGCGGGTCGGTCGGCGGCGCTCAGACGCGCAGGACCACCGGACCGAGCAGCGAGTAGCGGTGGGCCTCGGACGCCGGCAGGGCGGTGTCGGTGACGATGGTGTCGAGGTCCGCGACGTCCCCGAAGCGGCAGAAACTGCTCGCGCCGAACTTGGTGTGCACGCCGGTGAAGACCACCCGGCGGGCCACCGCCATCACCTGGGCCTTGACCGCCGCCACGGCGGGGTCGGGGGTGGTCAGCCCGTGTTTGCGGGAGATGCCGTTGGCCCCGACGAAGGCCAGGTCGATGACGAAGCTGGCGAGCATGGTGGTGGCCCACTGGTCGACCGTGGCCAGGGTGCGGCCCCGGACCCGGCCGCCCAGCAGCAGGACGGTGACGCTCGGGCTGGCCGCGAGCGTCGCCGCGGTGTGCAGGGACGCGGTCACCACGGTCAGCGGGCGGTGGGTGGGCAGCGCCTCGGCTACCAGTTGCGGGGTGTAACCCTCGTCGATGAAGATCGACTCGGCGTCACCGAGGTGCTCCACGGCGGCGGTGGCGATCCGCCGCTTCTCCACGGTCAGCCGGGTGGTCCGGCTCTGCAGGGCCGTCTCGAAGCGCGCGGTCTCCACCGGGTACGCCCCGCCGTGCGTGCGGCGGACCAGCCCCTGTTGGGCCAGCAGACTCAGGTCGCGGCGGATGGTCTCCGGTGCGACCTCCAGGTCGACGGCGAGCTTCTGCACGTCGACGTCGCCCTGTCGACGGGCCAGCGACAGGATGTGCTGGCGGCGTTGCGCTGCGTCCACTTTGCGCCTCCCGTCGGCTGGTGTCTCTTTTGTAACACCGGCCGCTGAGGGCAACATCGATCGTTGTGCGGGGAATCTGGTGGGTTTGCTGCCCGGTTGTCGGCCCGATCGGGCGGATAAAAACGGATCTACTTCGTGCATGGTGCGTAACCTCTGCCCGATATCGCTGTCAACCCGCCCGATTGTGGCCCGCTATGCCCGCTCGGGCAGGCGCCGACCATCGGGTGGCACCGACCGGGCCCGCTGCGCGGCACCGGTGGCCGACTGGAAGAATCGCCGGCGTGAAGACGTTCGAGGAGTTGTTCGCCGAGCTGCAGGCCAAGGCCGCTGCCGGCACCCCCGGCTCGGGCACCGTCGCCGCGCTGGACAAGGGGGTGCACTTCATCGGCAAGAAGGTCGTCGAGGAGGCCGCCGAGTCGTGGATGGCGGCCGAGCACGAGGGGCCGCAGCGGGCCGCCGAGGAGATCTCACAGCTGCTCTACCAGACCCAGGTGCTGATGCTGGCGGCCGGCCTGGAGCTCAAGGACGTCTACCGACATCTGTGAGTGCCCCCACCGTTGATCCCCGTCGATCGAAGGAGCACTCCGTCATGCTGCGTGTCGCCGTACCCAACAAGGGCACCCTGGCCGAGCCGGCCGCCCAGATGCTGCGCGAGGCCGGCTACCGCCAGCGCCGCGACCCGAAGGACCTGGTCTGCCGGGACGAGGCCAACGAGGTCGAGTTCTTCTACCTGCGCCCCAAGGACATCGCCACCTACGTCGGCTCCGGCGACCTGGACCTCGGCATCACCGGCCGGGACCTGCTTGTCGACTCCGGGGCCCCCGCCGAGGAGGTCCTCGACCTGGCCTTCGGCGGAGCCACCTTCCGCTTCGCGGCCCGCCCGGGCACCGTCGCCGACGAGAAGGAGTTGGGCGGGCACCGGATCGCCACCGCCTACCCCGGGGTGCTGCGGCGCTACCTCGACGAGCACGGGTTGACCGCCGACGTGATCCGGCTGGACGGTGCGGTGGAGAACGCCGTCCGGCTCGGTGTCGCCGACGTCGTCGCCGACGTCGTCTCCACCGGCGCCACGCTGCGCCAGGCCGGTCTGGAGATCATCGGTGAGCCGTTGCTGCGTTCCTCGGCGATCATGGTCCGGCGGATCGCCGCCACCGGGTGCCCCCCGGCCGACCAGATGCTGCGTCGCCTGCAGGGGGTGCTGGTCGCCCGGCGCTACGTGATGCTCACCTACGACGTGCCGGCCGGTCTGCTCGACCGGGCCAGCGCGCTCACCCCGGGCATCGAGTCCCCGACGGTCTCCCCGCTGCACCGCGAGGGCTGGGTGGCGGTGCAGGCGATGGTCAAGCGCGACGACGTGCACCGGATGATGGACGAGCTGTACGACCTGGGCGCCCGGGCGATCCTGGTGACCAACCTGCACGCCTGCCGGCTGTGAGGCGACCGCCGACCGCGGTGGCGTTGACCGTCGCCGTGCTCGGTGGGGTGGCCGCCGCCGGGCAGGGCACGATCAACGCCGAGCTCGGCCAGCGGGCCGGCCACCCGGTGCTCGGCGCGGTGGTCAACAACCTGGGCGGCACCCTGCTGTTGTTGGTGGGGCTGCTGGCCCTGCCGTCGATGCGCGCCGGGCTGGCGGCGCTGCGGCGTACCCGGCCGCCCTGGTGGACGTACCTGGGTGGGTTGGGTGGCGCGACGATCGTGGTGATCGTCACCTACGCCGTGCCGGTGCTCGGGATCGCCGTGTTCACCATCGCCCAGGTCGCCGGCGGCAGCCTCGGCGGGCTCGCGGTGGACCGGGCCGGGTTGGCCCCGATCGGGCGGATCGGGCTGACCGGTCCCCGCGTCGCCGGGGCCGTGTTGGCGGTGGGCGCGGTCGCGTTGGCCCAGGTCGGCCGACCGCTCGGTGAGCTGGCCGGCATGGTGGTGCTGCTGGTGGTCGTCGGTGGCGCGGTGGTGTCGCTGCAGGCCGCCCTCAACGGTCGGCTCGCCGTGGCCAGCACCACCACCGCGAGCGCCCTGGTCAACTTCGCGGTGGGCACCGTCGTGGTGCTGGCCGTCGCGCTGGCCGTCGGTGCCACCACCGGGGCGGCGGGCTGGCCGCCGGTCTGGTACCTCTACACCGGCGGGCTGCTCGGGGTGTGCATCGTGGTCGCCCTGCTGGTCGGGGTGCACGCCGTCGGGGTGCTGCGGGCCGGTCTGGCCGTGGTCACCGGTCAGCTCACCGGTGCCCTGCTGCTGGACCTGCTGCTGCCCGGCGGGGAGGGGCTGCGGTGGCCGGTGCTGGTCGGCGCGGCCCTGACCCTGGCAGCGGTGCTGGTCTCCGGCGGTCGGCCCGGCCGGCGGCGGCCCGGTGGCCCCCGACACCCGGTCTCGGTGGCCTCCGAAGCGCGCCCGGGCGGCGATGGCAGACTGGTGGGGTGAGTGGATCAGAGATGGTGACCCTGCGACCCCGCCGTATCCGGGTGGTCTGCTGGGGCTCGGCGATCGCGCTGGTCCTGGTGTTCAGTCTGATCGCGACCTCGTTGCAGGGTCCGACCGGTGACGGTTACGGCACCTTCCAGCGCGGCGACCAGTTCGCCATGGTCGGCCTGGGGGTGCTCGGCGCCCTCGCGATCCTGCTCTTCACCCGGCCCCGGGTGCAGGCGGACGCCTGGGGTGTGCGGGTGCGCAACCTGATCGGCTCCTACGAGCTGCCCTGGGAGGTCGTCCGTGGGGTCCGGTTCGACCGGGGCGCGCCCTGGGCCAGCCTGGAGCTGCACGACGACGACCTGCTGCCGATGGTCGCCCTGCAGGCCGCCGACAAGGACCTGGCCGTCGAGGGGGTACGCGCGCTGCGCCGCCTGCACCAGGCCCACCACGCCACCCCGGCCCGCCCCTGACCGGCGCGCCCCGGTTGGGGCAGGTCCGGGTGGCCGTGTAGAGTGACGGAGTCGACCAGGCTGTCCGACGCTCGATCACACGTGGTTGAGTGCTGACAGCCTCGAAGCGGAGCGCCTGCTCCCACCCGTGTCACCGTCTTCAGGTGGTCGGGTCCGGTCACCGGTTCCGGGGGCGACCCTGGTCCGGATGCACGATCCTGTGATCGTGCCGACCGGTCGAGCGGGCCCTGGCATGCGCCGGGGCCTTCTGCTTTCCGGGCGGCTCCCACCCGGGAGCCCACGGAGTCGGTCACCCGTAGGAACGGACTCGAGGAGGCCCCATCAGCGTCGAACCACGCGTGAACGAGCAGATCCGGGCACGTGAGGTCCGACTGGTCGGCCCCGAGGGTGAGCAGGTGGGCATCGTCCCACTGGAGCGCGCCCTTCAGCTGGCCGCGGACGTCGATCTGGACCTGGTCGAGGTTGCGCCTATGGCCCGCCCGCCGGTGTGCAAGCTCATGGACTTCGGCAAGTTCAAGTACGAGAGCGCACTCAAGGCCCGCGAGGCACGGCGTAACCAGCAGCAGACCGTCATCAAGGAGATGAAGCTCCGGCCGAAGATCGACCCGCACGACTACGAGACCAAGAAGGGTCACGTGGTGCGGTTCCTCAAGGCCGGCGACAAGGTCAAGGTGACGATCATGTTCCGCGGTCGCGAGCAGAGTCGCCCGGAGCTGGGTTACCGGCTCCTGCGTCGACTCGAGTCCGAGATCACGGAGCTGGGATACGTCGAGGCCGCCCCGAAGCAGGACGGCCGAAACATGATCATGGTTCTCGCACCGCACCGGGCCGTCAAGGCCTCCGCGGTCGCCGCGACGGCGTCCCGTGGCGGCCCTCGCGACCGGGCCGCGGAGGATTCCGCAGCACCGGCGGCTGGCGAGACCCCGGCGGCCGGCGAGACCGCAGTAGCCGGCGAGACCGGCACGACCGCCGACACCAGCGGTCAGTAACAGGGAGAAGACGTTCCAATGCCGAAGATGAAGAGCCACACGGGTATGGGCAAGCGGGTCAAGGTGACCGGCAAGGGCAAGATCGTTGCCCAGCAGGCCGGGCTGCGCCACAACCTGGAGAAGAAGGCCTCCACCCGGACCCGCCGGTTGACCGGCACGGTCGAGCTGGCCAAGGCTGACGTCAAGCGCATCAAGAAGCTGCTCGGCCGCTGACGCGCGCCACCTTTACGCACTTAAGGAGTTGAGATGGCACGCGTCAAGCGGGCTGTGAACGCCCAGAAGAAGCGCCGTACCCTGCTGGAGACCGCCAGTGGCTACCGCGGTCAGCGCTCCCGGCTGTACCGCAAGGCCAAGGAGCAGGTGCTGCACTCGATGCAGTACGCCTACCGGGACCGTCGCGACCGCAAGGGCGACTTCCGGCAGCTGTGGATCACCCGGATCAACGCCGGCGCCCGCGCCAACGGGATGACCTACAACCGGCTGATCCAGGGCCTGAAGCTAGCCGGCGTCGAGGTGGACCGCAAGATCCTCGCCGATCTCGCCGTCCACGACGCCACGGCGTTCGCCGCCATCGTCGAGGTGGCCCGCGCGGCCGTCGCCGCCGAGGGCACCGGTGGCGCCGCGGCCCAGGCCGCCTGATCCACCCGTACCAGGTCGAGGCGTCTCCCATGCGGTCACCGTCGCAGGGGAGGCGCCTTGACGTCGTACCGGACACCACGCTGTTCACCCCACGCACGCCGCGGGTGGTCGCGGCCCGTCGGCTGCACCGCCGCCGGGACCGCGACAGCGCCGGCCGGTTCCTCGCCGAGGGCCCGCAGGCGGTCCGCGAGGCCCTGGCCGTCCCCGACGTGGTCACCGAACTCTTCGGTACGCCCGGCGCGCTGGAACGCCACGCCGACCTGACCGGGCTGGCCACCGTCGCCGGGGTGCCGGTCTCCCCGGTCACCGACGAGGCGCTCGCCGCCCTCACCGACACCGTCGCCCCGCAGGGCCTGGTGGCGCTCTGCCGGCACCTGGACGTGCCGCTGACCCAGGCCCTGAGCGCCGCGCCCCGCCTGGTCGCGGTGCTGGCCGGGATCCGCGATCCGGGCAACGCCGGCACCGTGCTGCGTACCGCCGACGCTGCCGGGGCCCGCGCGGTGGTCTTCGCCGGCGCGGCCGTCGACCCGTACAACGGCAAGTGCGTGCGCGCCTCCGCCGGCAGCCTGTTCCACGTCGACGTGGTCCGCGCCGCCGACCCGGTCGAGGTGGTCGCCGCGCTGCGGGCCGCCGGGCTGCGGGTGCTGGCCACCACCGGGTACGGCGACACCGACCTGGACGACCTCGCCGACGCCGGTACGCTGGCCGCCCCGACCGCCTGGCTGTTCGGCTCGGAGGCGCACGGCCTGCCCGAGGAGTTGACCGCCGCCGCCGACGCCCGGGTCCGGGTGCCGCTGCACGGGCGCGCGGAGAGCCTCAACCTGGCTGCGGCAGCCGCCGTCTGCCTGTACGCTTCCGCCAGAGCACTGCGCTGACGCCACCGCGGGGTCGACCCCGCGTCCGGGGCCGGCGCGGCCACCGCCACCTCGGGTGCGCGGGCACACAGCAGGGGAGTCGGTCACGTGCGCGACGCGCCACGGCGTTCGTTTAGCCAGCCCGCCGGTGTCGGCGGGCGGCGGGCCTGACCCTTACCCCTGCTCGACTCCCCACCGGCGGGCTGCGGCACAGCCGCGCCTCCGTAGACTCGCCTAGCCGCCCGAAAGGGTCGGCCCGCCGTGAGGGAGTGCCCGTACGCCATGAGCTACCGCAACGATCCGTACGACCCGAAGCAGGTCGCCCTGCTCGACCCGGCCGCCCTGGCCGAGGCCGTCGCGGACGCCGAGAAGACGTTCGCCGACGCCGCCGACCCCGACGCGCTGACCGCGCTGCGCCCCGCGCACCTGGGCGACCGGTCGCCGGTGTCGCTGGCCCGCCGGGAGATCGGCGCGCTGCCGCCGGCGGCCAAGTCCGACGCCGGCAAACGGGTGAACGAGGCCCGCCGCGCCATCGAGGCCGCCTACGCCGCCCGCGCCGAACTGCTGGAGCGGGAGCAGGCCGCGCGGGTGCTGGTCACCGAGCGGGTCGACGTGACGCTGCCGTACGACCGGCGGCCCCGCGGAGCCCGCCACCCGGTCAGTGTCCTGATGGAACGGGTGAGCGACTTCTTCGTCGGGATGGGCTACGAGGTGGCCGAGGGGCCCGAGGTCGAGCTGGAGTGGACCAACTTCGACGCGCTCAACATCCCCGCCGACCACCCGGCCCGGGGCCTGATGGACACCTTCCACGTCGCGCCCGAGGGCTCCGGCCTGGTGTTGCGGACCCACACCTCGCCGGTGCAGGCGCGCACCATGCTCACCCGCAAGCCGCCGATCTACGTGGTGGTGCCCGGCCGGGTCTACCGCACCGACGAGTTGGACGCCACCCACGCCCCGGTCTTCCACCAGGTCGAGGGGCTGGTGGTCGACAAGGGCATCACCATGGCCCACCTGCGGGGCACCCTGGACCACTTCGCCCGCGCCATGTTCGGCGCGGACGCCAGGACCCGCTTCCGGCCGCACTACTTCCCGTTCACCGAGCCGTCGGCCGAGTTCGACGTCTGGTTCCCCGAGCACCGCAAGGGGCCGCAGTGGGTCGAGTGGGGCGGCTGCGGCATGGTCAACCCCCGGGTGCTGCGGGCCTGCGGGATCGACCCGGAGGTCTACTCCGGATTCGCCTTCGGCATGGGCATCGACCGCACCGTGATGTTCCGGCACGGGGTCGCCGACATGCGGGACATGATCGAGGGCGACGTGCGGTTCACCCGCGCGTTCGGGGCCGGGGCGTAGACGATGCGGGTACGAGTCACGGGAACGGTGAACTGAGTCATGCGAGTTTCTGTCAGCTGGTTGCGGGAGTACGTCGACCTCCCCACCGACCTGTCCACCGGCGACCTGGAGCAGGCCCTGGTCGACCTCGGCATCGAGGTTGACGCCGTCACCGACCTGCGGGAGTCGGTCACCGGGTCGCTGGTGGTCGGCGAGGTCGTCGAGATCGAGGAGCTCACCGGCTTCAAGAAGCCGATCCGGTTCTGCCGGGTCGACGTCGGCGCCGCCAACGGCACCGGCGAGCCGCAGGAGATCGTCTGCGGGGCGCGCAACTTCGCCCCCGGCGACCGGGTGGTGGTCATCCTGCCCGGCGGGGTGCTGCCCGGTGACTTCGCCATCGGGGCCCGCAAGACCTACGGGCGCAACTCCCACGGGATGATCTGCTCGGCCAAGGAGCTGGGCCTCGGTGACGACCACGACGGCATCATCGTGCTGCCCGCCGACACCGCCGCCAAGCCCGGCGACGACGCCCGTCCGGTGGTCGGCCTCGACGAGGTGGTCCTGGAGCTGGAGGTCACCCCCGACCGGGGGTACGCCCTCAGCGTGCGCGGCCTGGCCCGGGAGCTGTCCCTGGCCCTCGGGGTGCCGTTCCACGACCCGGGGCTGGCCGCGGCCCCCGGCGCGACCGCCGAACCGGCGTACCCGGTGGTGGTGCGGGACACCGTCGGCTGCGACCGGTTCGCCGCCCGGCTGGTCCGCGGCGTCGACCCGACCGCGCCGACCCCCGGGTGGATGCAGCGGCGGCTCACCGTCGCCGGCATCCGCAGCATCTCGCTGCCGGTCGACATCACCAACTACGTGATGCTGGAACTGGGCCAGCCGATGCACGCCTTCGACGTCGACCGGATCACCGGGCCGCTGGTGGTCCGCCGGGCCGAGCCGGGCGAGAAGCTGACCACCCTGGACGGTGTCAGCCGGGTGCTGACCGCCGAGGACATGGTGATCTGCGACGCCGGACTACCCAGCCCGGTCGCCGGTGACGGCGGGACGCCGATCTCACTGGCCGCGGTGATGGGCGGCGAGACCAGCGAGGTGATCGCCTCCACCACCGACGTGCTCTTCGAGGCCGCGCACTGGGACCCGGCGATGGTCGGGCGGACCGCCCGCCGGCACAAGCTGTTCAGCGAGGCCGCCAAGCGCTGGGAACGGGGCGTCGACCCGGCGCTGCCGCTGGTCGCCATCGACCGGGCGGTCCGGCTGCTCACCGAGCACGGCGGCGGCACCGCCGGCGCGGAACTTCTCGACCTCGACCACGTCGCGGCGCGTACCCCGGTGGTCCTGCCGGCGGACCTGCCCAGCCGGCGGGTCGGGGTGGACTACCCGACCGAGCGGGTGGTGACGATCCTGGAGCAGATCGGCTGCGCCGTCACCCGGGGCACCGACCGGCTCGCCGAGGACCCGGGCGACGCCGGCGTGCCGGCCGGCGGCGCTGACGTGCTCACCGTCCTCCCGCCGACCTGGCGGCCCGACCTGACCGACCCGGCCGACCTGGTCGAGGAGGTGGTCCGCCTCGACGGGTACGACCGGGTGCCGTCGGTGCTGCCCACCGCACCGCCCGGACGAGGGCTTACCTGGCCGCAGCGCCGCCGACGGTCGGTCGCCCGGTCGCTTGCCGAACAGGGCTACGTCGAGGTGCTCAGCCAACCGTTCGTCGGCCCGCAACTCGCCGACCAGCTCGGCCTGGGCGCCGACGATCCGCGTCGCCCCGCCGTCCGACTGGCCAACCCGCTGTCAGAACAGGAGCCGCAGCTGCGCACCACGCTGCTCGGCCCGCTGCTCGACGCGGTCCGCCGCAACCTCGGCCGGGGGCAGCGCGACCTCGCCCTCTACGAGATCGGCCTGGTCTTCCACCCCCGTACGGGCGCCGGCGCCCCGCCGGCCATGGGCGTGGACCGGCGGCCCACCGACGAGGAGTTCGCCGCCGCCGACGCGGTGGTGCCGGCGCAACCCCAGCACGTCGCCGTCGTGCTCACCGGCGACGTCGAACCCGTCGGCTGGTGGGGTGCCGGCCGACCGGCCGGCTGGGCCGACGCCGTCGAGGCCGGCCGGATCGTGCTGGCCGCCGCCGAGATCCCCGCCGACCGGATCGAGGTACGCGCCGCCGAGCACGCCCCCTGGCACCCGGGCCGCTGCGCCGAACTGCTCGTCGACGGCACCGTCGTCGGGTACGCCGGCGAACTGCACCCGGCGGTGCTCGCCGGCCTGGAACTGCCCCGGCGTACCTGCGCCATGGAACTGGACCTGGACGCGCTGCCGACCGCGGCAGCCGTCGCCGCGCCCACCGTCTCCGGTTTCCCGCCGGCCCTGATCGACGTGGCGGTGGTCCTCGACGACCAGGTCCCGGCGGCCAAGGTCGAGCAGGCGTTGATCGAGGGGGCGGGTGAGCTGCTGGAAAGCGTCCGCCTCTTCGACGTGTACGCCTCGGAGCAGCTGGGCGCGGGCCGACGCTCGTTGGCGTACAAGCTCACCTTCCGTGCCCCCGACCGCACCCTGACCGTCGAGGAGGCCGTCGCCGCCCGCGACGCCGCCGTGGCCCGCGCCGCCACCCTCTACGGCGCCACCCTCCGCTGACGTGTAAGGAAGGGCCCCTTGTTAACGCTTTCTGTATAGAAGGGGCCCTTTCTAACCGTCCTCGGGGTCAAGCTGGCCCAACTGACGCAGGCCGGCGAGGTCCCGTACGGTGATCCGCCGGTAGCCGATGTCGATCAGGCCGTCGGCGCGGAGTTCCCGCAGCGCCTTCTGGATGGTGGTCTCCGCCGCACCGCAGATGGTGGCCAGCTCGGGCTGGGTCAGGCGCACGTCGATGATGACCCCGTCGCGGCTGCTCCGGCCATGGGTACGGGACAGCTCGGCGATGACCCGGGCCACCCGGACGGACACCCCGTACGAGGTGAAGTCGATCCGGCGTCGGTTCGACCAGCGGAGCCGGTCGGAGACCATGGCCGCGAGTTCCAGAGCCGCCTGCGGATGCTCACGCAGGAAGTGGCTGAAGCGTTCTCGCGGGATGACCCGGTAGCGGGTGGGGCCGCAGGTGGTCACGGTGGCGGACCGGGGCTTGTCATTGAGAGCGGACATCTCGCCGATGAGGTCGCCCCCGACCCGCAGCGACAGCAGCGCGGACCGCCCGTCGGGCAGCGCCGCCGTCACCTTGGTCAGGCCCGCCTCCAGCAGTATCAGGTGAGACTCCTGTATTCCCTCATGGATCAGGATTTGTCCGTTGCGGACCGTGCGGTGTACCCCCAGGTCGAGCAGGGCGCGTCGGACTGCCGGATCCAATCGCCGCAGGAATGTCCCGGTCGGCCAATCCTGTGCCGACGGTTCGCCTCGCCGCATCGACAACTTTGCCCCTTCGGTTCGATGAGATCCGTCGAAGAGTAGTCGCCCTCGCGCGTAGCGCAACTGTCCGCTTCTCAGGGCGGCACCGAGGAGCGCCTGCAACGCCACCACCCCGAGGATCTGGGCGGGTGGCCACCCCGTGGCCAGAAGCAACTCGGTCACGTCGATCGTCATCTGTCCAGCACACCCGCTCCGGCTCCGAGACATTCCTGCTCCGGGTGGGATGACCGATGCTCGACAGGCTCGGCGAATGCCGTACATCTACGGGGTCTCGCCCCGCCGCCGGCGGTTCGATGTCCTCTGGCCCGCCCGACGGGGGCGGGCCGGGGCGAAAGGCGACAGATAGATGCGCCATCCGGAACGGCGACTCTTGATATCGGTGGACATGGAGAGGTACAGCGGGCGCGGCAACGTTCAGCAGTACGAGGCGCAGGAGGCGTTCCACACGCTCCTGCACGCGGCGGCTCGGGACGTCGGTCTCGACCGGGCTTCCTGGACCACCCAGCAGGCCGGTGACGGGGAACTGGCGATCCTTCCCCGGGACGTGCCGGAGTCGCGGGTCATCGGCCGGTTCGTGCCGGAGGTGAACCGACGGCTTCGGGCGTACAACGAAAGCCGGATCCAGGCGGCTCGGGTCAGGTTACGGTTGGCCGTACACCAGGGGCTCGTGCATCTCGACGGGGCGAACGGCTTCCCGGGCCACGCCGTGGTGTTCGTCTCCCGGCTCTGCGACGCCGGCCCGGTACGGCGAGCCCTCGCGGCCTTTCCCGACGCGGGCGTCGCCCTGGTCGTCTCCACCGACATCTACCGGGACGTGGTCTCGGAGTATCCGGAGGAGATGCGTCCAGAGCGGTTCCGTAGGGTGCGGATCAGTCGTCCCGACAAGGGTTTTCACGAGTACGCCTGGGTCTGCGTGGTTGATGAGAACCTCGTCGGAATCGCATCGCTGGACGACGTCCCCCCTCCCGAAAGCCCGGACGATCCCACCGGCTCGACCTCGACGCCGACCGACCCCGGACCTCGGCCGACGTCCGGCGGATCTGGTGACCATGCCGTCGACGCCAACGAGCGGATCCGTACCGGAGACATCCGGGTGAAGGGGCAGAACGCGATCGGCCGGAACGCGACGGCGATCGGTTCGGTGGGGCGTGATCTCAACCTCGGCCCTGAGCGTGGTGGCCGGTGAACGTCGGCGACGAGTACGGAGTGCCCAGTGGGCCGGACCTGGCACCCCGTGCGGAGCCCGCGGTCGACTCGGGCATCGAGACCGAGCGGGAGGTGGGACCGGCCGATCTCCCGCCGGTACGGCAGACGGCGGGGAGTAGCGACGAGGAACCACCGGCCGACCAGCCGGAGGAGCAACTCGATCCCACCGACGTGCTCACCCGCCTGTCCTCCCTGCTCGGCGCGTCCGCGATCGAGGTCGGGGATGTCCGGGTCAGGGGTCAGAACGCCACCGGGCCAGGGGCGACGGCCATCGGTACGGTGAACATCACCACGGCGGTCAGCTCCGACGGCGGGCGAACCTGGTCCGAGACGCTCAGCGCGGAGTGGGTCGGGGCACTCGCGGCCGGGTATGCGCCCGCCCCCAGTGACGAGCAACTGGACCATCAGCTCAAACAGCGTCGTCTGGTCTGCCTCTCCGGAACAGCCGGTAGTGGGCGATACACGGCCGCCTGCCTTGCCTCAGCTCGACATCATGGCCTCGACCGGGTCGGCGTGCTGGGCGCGGAGCATCTGGCTGACCTTCTCCGGAGCGAGGCGCCGGTGCGCGGGGGGTACGGCTACGTGCTGCTCCTCGACGAGACCGCCGTTCGGAACCTGGACGGGATGACCCTGATCGGTCTTGCCGCCCGAGTGGAGTCCGGTGGGGCCACACTGATTCTGGTAAGCGAGTTCGATCGGAACCACCACGAACTCGCCGGCCGCCTGGTCGAGCACCGCGCTCCGGCCGCCGCCGACGTGTTCCAGGCGCAGCTGCGGCACCGGCTGCGGGACCGGTGTGTCGGGCGGTGCCCGGACGGTTGCCGGGGAGCCTGCGTCAACGCCTACCTCGAACAGCGGCTTCTCCGGCACCCCCTGCTGGCGGCTCATCTGGCGGGTGGTTGCCGGACATCCGAGGCAGTGCGACTGGCTGAGCTACTTGCTCCGCACGTCAACGTGGACACCGATCTCACCGAGTGGCTCGGACGGTGGCTGCCTCGACAGTTGCGGGACCGGGCGGCCCGGATCCTGGCTCTCGAGGACCGGAGCACCGAGGTGGCCACCGTAGCGGACCCTGACCAGCGTCGGGCCTTTCGGCTCACCTGCGCGGTGCTGGCCGGTCAGCCGGTTGCTGAGCTGCACGCCGCTGCCCGCCGGCTGACCGGTGCGCACGGCACTGGCCTGCCGGATGCCCGGCAGCCGACCGCGCTGGGTCAGCCGGACGCCGGCGCACCGCATGTCGGCTCTCTAGGGCCGGGAATCGAGGCGCTGCTCGGTCCGAGCCTGGGGCAGGTGGTGCAGTTGGTCGACGACGACCGTCCGGGCGGGCGGCGGATCGAGTTCACGACCGGCAACGAACAACTGCGGGCCAGCCTGCTGGAGGTCGCCTGGTCGGACTGGTGGCTGCCGGAACAGCTGCTCGGCTGGCTCGCGGAACTCGTCCGCAGCGACTCGGGAGGTGTGCGACAGGCCGCTGCGGGCGCCATCGGTTGGTCGGCCCGGCACGGGCTACGTACGGCGTTGGAGACGGTCGACCAGTTGGCGAGGGAACGACGGGCCGGGGTCCGTCAGGCCGCCGCCATCGCGTTGGTGGCGATGGCCATGCAACCGCAACTCCGGTTACAGATCCGGACGGAACTGGACCGGTGGGCTGCCGGCGGCCCGGCTCATCTGCGTGACACCGTCGCCCGGGCGTACGCTCTGGGTTTGGCTCGGATCTGGCCGGATGCCGCGTTGGTGCAGCTTCGTCTGGTCGCCCAGGCACGCATGCAGCGTTGGCACAACTCGGTCGTTCGTGGCCTGGTCGAGGTGTACGTCGCCGGACATGCCGCGAGCGTGCTTCCAGCGCTGGCCCAGTGGGCGACGTCGGACCACCCCGAGGTACGGCTGCATGCCGGCCGGGCGTTGCGGGTCCTGGCGGACCGGGCAGCCGACGCGCCACGGGAGCACTGGCCGGAACTGCTCGAGCTGGCTCGCAACGGCCGCATCCGGATGGATGACCTGGCCACCTGCTGGGTGGCGGCGTTGAGCATCCCCCAGACGGCGTACCGGGCCTGGCGGACGTTGGGTTTCTGGCTGAGTCGGGCCGAGGGCCGGGCCGAACTCTCCCACTTCCTGCTGGAGCTGTTGCGCCAGGTGGTGTCCGGTGAACGGCCGCTGCGTCGCCGGCTCGCGCACCAGCTCGATCACGTCTGGGCGGCGCAGTTGCCGCACGACGCCTTCCTTGCCGAGATACGACGACTCACCTACGAGGGCCAGTGATGAACATGCACTCCGTCCCGCCTACCGGTCCACGGGGGCCCATCCCCGCCCCGCACCGGCGTCACAGCTGGTGGCGACGGTTGTTGGAGGTGTTGGGCCTGATCGTCGAGCCGCCACGCCCACCGGTACCACCGGCGCCGGTGACACCGACCTCCACGGTGTACAGGCTGCACGCGCCGGAGCCGATTCTGGTGCCGGCCAAGGGCGACGCCTTCGACTTCCGGCTGAGGGTGATGTACGTCTGGACAGCGGAACACATGACCTATCCGGAGTTGCAGGCACGCGCCCAGTACCACCTGCCCTGGGCCGGTGGCGTGCTCTGGGAGCAGGCTATCGACCTGGCCCGGCAGTTCGAGCCCCATCGTGCCCATGACCTGGAAAAGGCGTTGAACGAACGGCTCGCGGCCCGGCGGTGGTTCCCGTCGGACAAGCTTCCCAGACTGACGGTGCGGGCCTGGGTCAGCCCCGACGAGCGGGTGCGGGAGCTGTTGCAGCCCTACTGGACGGAACGGCTCGGGCTTGAGTGCCAACACGAGTTGCAGAAGCTCAGGGCCGCGCACGCCGTCGAGCTGACGCGGCTCTGGCGCGCGGCGTTGGAGAGTCTTGAGGACGTGCCGGTGATGGCGTACGCCGCCCAGTTGACGAACGAGCAGTTCGCCGAGGTGTTCGGCAGGTACGTGGCGGAGCGGCGAGGGACCGTGCCGGAACTGGTGGACCTGCTCCGTGAGGCGGTACGCGGACACAACGACCTCGGTCTGGGGCCGTCGGAGTACACCCAGGCCTGGGACCTCGCGCTGCGCACGTACCAGCAGCGGCACGGCCTGGCACCCGGGGCCAACTGACGCCGGCCCCCGTCGTACAAGGAAGGGCCCCTTGTTAACGCTTTCTGTATAGAAGGGGCCCTTTCTAACACCGCCAACGGTTGCGCTTGACGGCGGCGAGCACGTCGCGGGCGGCACTCGCCACCGCGCAGTCGGGGGTGTGGCAGCGTGGGCAGCGACCGTCGGTGCCGGGTTCATGCTCACGAAGGACCCAGCGGGCGGTGAGGGTGAGCCGGTCGAGGATCTGGGCCAGGCTGTGGAAGGGGGCGGTCATCGTCAGGCCACCCCGAGGGAGGCAGCGAGCCGCAGGACCGTGGCCGGGGCTCTCGGATGCCGGGTGACGCCGCAGGGCTGGACGAAGTCGCCCAATCCAATCCAATCCAATCCAATCCAGTCCACCCGGCTGCATGCTCATACAGGGGGTTGCGTGACATTGCGGCTGTGTAACGCGGCCTGCTAATCTCCTCTGCATAGTCATGCGGAGGTGGGTATGGGCATTCGAGTCGCGGTGGCGGGAGCCAGTGGGTACGCCGGGGGTGAGCTGCTGCGCCTGATCGCCGGGCACCCCGAGTTCGACCTGGTGGCGGCGACCGCGCACCGCCAGGCCGGCCAGCCGGTCAGCGCCGTACACCCGCAGCTCGCGGGGCTGGACCTGGTCTTCGCCGGGACCGACCCGACGACCCTGGCCGACGCGGATCTGGTCTTCCTGGCGCTGCCGCACGGTGAGTCGGCGGCGTTGGCGGCCGAGCTGCCGGAGTCGGTCCGGGTGGTCGACCTCGGCGCCGACCACCGGCTGCGCGACGGCGCGGCCTGGCAGCGTTACTACGGTGGTACGCACGCCGGTGCCTGGACCTACGGCCTGCCCGAGCTGCCGGGACAGCGGGCGGCGATCGCCGGGGCGCGGCGGGTGGCGAACACCGGCTGCTACGCGGCGGCCATCACGCTCGCACTCGCCCCGCTGGTGGCCGCCAATGCGGTGCAGCCCGCCGACGTGGTGGTGGTCGCCGCCTCCGGGACCTCCGGCGCGGGTCGGGCCGCCAAGGGGCACCTGCTCGGCAGCGAGGTGATGGGGGACCTGTCGCCGTACAAGGTCGGGGCGCACCAGCACGTACCGGAGATCAAGCAGGCCACCGGCGCGACCGGGCTGTCCCTCACCCCGGTTCTCGCGCCGATGCCGCGCGGCATCCTCGCCACGGTCACCGCCGTGCCGACCGCCGCCGGCACCGACCCGCGTGCGGTGCTCACCCAGGCGTACGCGGACGCGCCCTTCGTGCACGTGCTGCCCGAGGGGGCCTGGCCGCATACCGCCGCCACCCTCGGCTCTAACTCCGCCCACCTGCAGGCCACCGTCGATGTCGACTCGGGCCGGGTGATCGTGGTCAGCGCCATCGACAACCTCGGCAAGGGCGCGGCCGGGCAGGCCGTGCAGTGCGCCAACCTGATGTACGACCTGCCGGAGCAGGCCGGCCTGTCCGTCTTCGGGGTGGCACCGTGACCGGCCTCGCGCCGGTTGCCGCCGGCACCCGGACCGGACGTGCGCCGGCGGCAGGGCGCGGCACCGGAACCGGCAGCGGCACCAGCACCAGCACCAGCAGCGGCAGCGGCGGAACGTGGATGGAGGAGACAGCATGAGCGTCACCGCTCCTCGGGGCTTTCGGGCGGCCGGGGTGGCCGCCGGGCTGAAGTCCGGTGGTGCCCGGGACATCGCACTGGTGGTCAACGACGGCCCGGATGCGGGGGTCGCCGGGGTGTTCACCGCCAACCGGGTGAAGGCCGCCCCGGTGCGCTGGACCCAGCAGGTGGTGCACGGCGGGGTGGCCCGCGCCGTGGTGCTCAACTCCGGCGGGGCCAACGCCTGCACCGGCCCGGCCGGCTTCCAGGACACCCACGCCACCGCCGAGCACACCGCCGCCGTACTCACCTCCGCCAGTGCCCGGCTGATCGTCGGGGCCGCCGACGTGGCGGTCTGTTCGACCGGCCTGATCGGCGAGCGGCTGCCGATGGAGCGGTTGCTGCCCGGCGTACGCGCCGCCACCCGGGCGTTGGCCCGCGACGGCGGGCCGGCCGCCGCCGAGGCGATCATGACCACCGACTCCCGCCCGAAGACGACCGTGACCCGGGGCAGCGGCTGGACGGTCGGCGGCATGGCCAAGGGTGCCGGCATGCTCGCCCCCGGCATGGCCACCATGCTCTGCGTGCTCACCACCGACGCGGTGGCCGGGCCGGAGACCCTCGACGCCGCGTTGCGGGCGGCCTGCCGGGTCACCTTCGACCGGCTCGACTCCGACGGCTGCATGTCCACGAACGACACGGTGCTGCTGCTGGCCAGCGGCTCCAGCGGCATCGAGCCCACCGCTGCGGAACTCACCGAGGTGGTCACCGCGGCCTGCCGGGACCTGGCCGGGCAGTTGCTCGCCGACGCCGAGGGCGCGACCAAGGAGGTCGCCATCGAGGTGGTCGGCGCGGCCAGCGAGGACGACGCGGTGCAGGTGGGACGGGCGGTGGCCCGCAACAACCTGGTCAAGACCGCGTTGTTCGGCAACGACCCGAACTGGGGCCGCATCCTCGCCGCCGTCGGCACCACCACGGCCGTCTTCGACGCCGACGAGGTCGACGTCGCGGTCAACGGCATCTGGGTGTGCCGCGCCGGCGCCGCCGCCGAGGACCGCTCCAAGGTGGACCTGACCGGCCGGGCCGTCACCGTCCGCGTCGACCTGCACGCCGGCACCGACACCGCCACCATCTGGACCAACGACCTTTCCCACGCGTACGTCCACGAGAACTCGGCCTACTCGACGTGAACGCGAGGAACGCAGCGAAGCGGAGTCCCGCAGTCGTGAACGGAAGGCCAGTCCGGTGAACGCGAGGAACGCAGCGAAGCGGAGTCCCGCAGTCGTGAACGGAAGGCCAGTCCGGTGAACGCGAGGAACGCAGCGAAGCGGAGTCCCGCAGTCGTGAACGAAAAGCCGGCCCAGTCGAGCGCATCCCTTTCCGCTGATCTCACCCGTGCCCAGACCAAGGCGGCCACGCTGATCGAGGCGCTGCCCTGGTTGGCCGAGTTCTCCGGGGCCACCGTCGTGCTCAAGTACGGCGGCAACGCCATGGTCGACCCCGAGCTGCAACGCGCCTTCGCCGCCGACATGGTCTTCCTGCGTTACGCCGGCCTCAAACCGGTGGTGGTGCACGGCGGCGGCCCGCAGATCTCGGCGATGCTCGGTCGGCTCGGCATCGCCAGCGAGTTCCGGGGCGGCCTGCGGGTCACCACCCCCGAGGCGATGGACGTGGTCCGGATGGTGCTGGTCGGCCAGGTCGGCCGGGAGCTGGTCGGGCTGGTCAACGCGCACGGCCCGTACGCGGTCGGGCTCTCCGGTGAGGACGCCGGCCTGTTCACCGCCGTGCGCCGGCCGGCGTACGTCGACGGGTCGCCGGTCGACGTCGGGCAGGTGGGTGACGTGGAGTCGGTGGACGTCTCGGCGGTGACCGACCTGATCGCGGCCGGCCGGATCCCGGTGATCTCCACGGTCGCCCCGGACGCCGACGGGGTGCTGCACAACCTCAACGCCGACACCGCCGCCGCCGCGCTCGCCGTCGCGTTGCGGGCCCGCAAGCTGGTCGTACTGACCGACGTGCCCGGCCTGTACGCCGACTGGCCGGACACCACCAGTCTGGTCAGTGAGATCACCGCCGACGACCTGGCGAAGCTGCTGCCGTCGCTGGAGTCGGGCATGGTGCCCAAGATGGAGGCCTGCCTGCGGGCGGTGCGCGGGGGAGTGCCCGCCGCACACGTCGTCGACGGGCGGGTCGCGCACTCCACACTGCTCGAGGTGTTCACCTCGGAAGGGTTCGGAACGATGGTGATCGACTCATGAGCGCCCTGGTGGACCGGTGGCGGCAGAGCATGATGGACAACTACGGCACCCCGCCGCTGGCGCTGGTCTCCGGTGCCGGCGCCGTCGTGGTCGACGAGACCGGCCGGGAGTACGTCGACCTGGTCGGCGGGATTGCCGTCAACGCCCTCGGGCACGCCCACCCGGCGGTGGTGGCCGCCGTGTCGAGGCAGGTAGCCACGTTGGGGCACGTCTCCAACCTCTACGTCGCCGAGCCTCCGGTGGCCCTGGCCGAGCTGTTGCTGGCGTTGGCCGGCCGGCCCGGCCGGGTCTTCTTCGCCAACTCCGGTGCGGAGGCCAACGAGGCGGCGTTCAAGCTGTCCCGGCTGACCGGACGCGGCCACGTGGTGGCCACCCACGGTGGTTTCCACGGCCGGACCATGGGCGCGTTGGCGTTGACCGGCCAGCCGGCCAAGGCCGACCCGTTCCGCCCGCTGCCCGGTGAGGTCACCCACGTGCCGTACGGCGACGCGCGGGCGTTGGCCGCGGCGGTCACCGACGCCACCGCGATGGTGATCCTGGAGCCGATCCAGGGGGAGAACGGGGTGGTCGTACCGCCGGCCGGTTACCTGGCCGAGGCCCGGCGGATCACCGCCCGGCACGGCGCCCTGCTGGTGCTCGACGAGGTGCAGACCGGCATCGGCCGGACCGGGCACTGGTTCGCCCACCAGGCCGAGGGGATCGAGCCCGACGTGGTCACCCTGGCCAAGGGGCTGGGCGGGGGGCTGCCCATCGGCGCCTGCCTGGCCTTCGGCCGGGCCGCCGAGCTGCTCGGTCCCGGTTCGCACGGCACCACCTTCGGCGGCAACCCGGTCAGCTGCGCCGCCGCCCTCGCCGTGGTCTCCACCATCGCCAGCGAGGGCCTGCTCGACCACGTCAAACGGGTAGGCGAACGGCTCCGGCGTGGCATCGAGGCGCTGGGGCATCCGCTGGTCGCCGAGGTACGCGGCGCCGGGCTGCTGCTCGGTGTGGTGCTCACCGCACCGGCCTCGGGCGCGGTTACCGAGCTGCTGCGTGCCGCCGGTTTCCTGGTCAACCCGGTGCAGCCGCACGTGGTCCGGTTGGCCCCGCCGCTGATCCTGGGCACCGGGCAGGTCGACGACCTGCTCGCCGCGCTGCCCGCCGCCCTCGACGCCGCCGCCCCCGCATCTCCGGAGACGATTGCATGACCCGCCACTTCCTGCGTGACGACGACCTGACCAGCGCCGAGCAGGCCACGGTGCTCGACCTGGCGGCCCGGATGAAGGCCGACCGGTTCGGCCACCGCCCGCTGGCCGGCCCCCGGTCGGTGGCGGTGCTCTTCGACAAGCAGAGCCTGCGTACCCGGATCTCGTTCGACGTCGGCATCGCCGAGTTGGGTGGCCATCCGCTGGTGGTGGACACCCAGGTCACCCACTTCGGTCGGGGCGAGGCGCTGGCCGACGCCGGTGCGGTGCTGTCGCGCTACGTCGCGGCGATCGTGCTGCGCACCCACGGCGACGAGCGGATCGTGGAGGTGGCGGCGGGCGCGACCGTACCGGTGGTCAACGCGCTCACCGACGGCTTCCACCCCTGTCAGCTCCTGGCCGACCTGCTCACCGTCCGCGAACACCTCGGCGGTACGCAGGGCCGGACCCTCGCGTACGTCGGTGACGCGGCCAACAACATGGCGCAGTCGTACCTGCTGGCCGGGGCACTGGCCGGGATGCACGTACGGGTGGCCGGACCGGCCGGTTTCGGCCCCGATCCGCAGGTGCTGTCCCGGGCCGCGCAGCTCGCCGCCGGCACCGGCGGGTCGGTGCGGGCCCTGACCGACCCGGTGCAGGCGGTCCAGGACGCCGACGTGGTCGCCACCGACACCTGGACCTCGATGGGCCAGGAGGGCGACGGGCTGGACCGGATCACCCCGTTCCTGCCGTACCAGGTGAACAAGGAGCTGCTCGGCCACGCCGCGGCGGATGCGATCGTGCTGCACTGCCTGCCGGCGCACCGGGGCGAGGAGATCACCGACGAGGTGTTCGACGGCCCGCAGAGCGCCGTGTTCGACCAGGCCGAGAACCGGTTGCACGCGCAGAAGGCGCTGCTGACGTTCCTGCTGGACCCGACGATCTCGGCCGCCGACGGGCCCCGGCCGTGACCAGCCCGGTGACCCGGGCGGCCCGGCACGCCCGGATCGTCGAGCTGATCCGCGACCGGGCGGTGCGCTCGCAGACCGAACTGGCCGACCTGCTCGCCGGGGACGGCGTGGCGGTCACCCAGGCCACCCTCTCCCGGGACCTCAAGGAGCTGGGCGCGGTCACCGCCCGGGGCGGCGACGGCCGTCCGGTGTACGTCATCCCCGAGGACGGCCACCGGCCGCTGCGCGACGCCGAGGCCGCACCGGCCCGGCTGGTCCGGCTGCTGCGGGAGCTGCTCAACGAGGTCGACTCCAGCGGCAACATCGCGGTGCTGCGTACCCCGCCGGGCGCGGCACACTACCTGGCCAGCGCGCTGGACCGGGCCGGTCTGCCGGACGTGGTCGGCACCATCGCCGGCGACGACACCATCCTGGTGGTGGCCCGGGAGAGCGTCGGCGGGGCCGCGCTCGGCGACAAGCTCGCCGGCTGGGCCCGGCGGGAGGACAGTGCGGAAGGACACCCCGCGACGTGACCGAGATCATCGCCGGGTGGATGGTGCCCGGCGCACCCGACGCCCGGTGGGAGGGCTGCTGAGGATGGCAACGACAATGGGCGGCGTGGACGACAAGAGCCTCACCGAGAACAGCGCCGCCACCAACCGGACGAGTCTGTGGGGTGGCCGCTTCGCCGGCGGCCCCGCCGAGGCCCTCGCGCGGCTGTCGGTAAGTGTCCAGTTCGACTGGCGCCTGGCCCCGTACGACATCGCCGGCTCCCGGGCGCACGCCCGGGTCCTGGCCGGCGCCGGCCTGCTCGACCCGGAGGAACTGGGCCGGATGCTGGCCGCCCTGGACGACCTGGAGGCGGCCTGCGCCTCCGGCGCGTTCCGCCCCACCGTGGACGACGAGGACGTGCACACCGCCCTGGAACGCGGGCTGCTGGAGCGCCTCGGCAGCCTCGGCGGCAAGCTGCGCGCCGGCCGGTCCCGCAACGACCAGGTCGCCACCGACCTGCGGCTGTACCTGCGCGACCACGCCCGGGGCGTGGCCGCCCGGCTGGTGGAGCTGGCCGAGGCGCTGGTGGAGCAGGCCGAGCGGCACGTGGAGACGGCCGCGCCGGGCATGACCCACCTGCAGCACGCCCAGCCGGTCACCTTCGGGCACTGGCTGCTGGCGCACGTGCAACCGCTGCTGCGGGACCTGGAACGGCTGCGGGACTGGGACCACCGGACGGCGGTCAGCCCGCTCGGCGCGGGCGCCCTGGCCGGTTCCGGTCTGCCGCTGGACCCGGTGGCGGTCTCCAAGGAGCTGGGCTTCCGTACATCCTTCGCCAACTCGATGGACGCGGTCGCCGACCGGGACTTCGTCGCCGAGTTCCTCTTCGTCACCGCGCTGATCGGCGTGCACCTGTCCCGCCTCGGCGAGGAGGTGGTGCTCTGGACCTCGCACGAGTTCGGCTGGGTGGAGCTGGACGACTCGTTCGCCACCGGTTCGTCGATCATGCCGCAGAAGAAGAACGCGGACATCGCCGAGCTGGCCCGGGGCAAGTCCGGGCGGCTGGTCGGCGGGCTGGTGAGCGTGCTCACCATGCTCAAGGGGCTGCCGATGGCCTACGACCGGGACATGCAGGAGGACAAGGAGCCGGCCTTCGACGCGGTCGACACCCTGGAGCTGCTGCTGCCGGCGCTGGCCGGGATGATCTCCACGATGACGGTCCGGGTGGACCGGCTGGTCGCCGCCGCGCCGGTGGGCTTCTCGCTGGCCACCGAGGTGGCCGACTGGCTGGTCCGCAGGAACGTGCCGTTCCGCGACGCGCACGAGATCACCGGCAAGCTGGTGGCGCTCTGCGCGGCCCGGGACTGCGCCCTCGACGAGGTCACCGACGACGACCTGGCGGCGGTCAGCGAGCACCTCGACCCGTCGGTGCGCGACGTGCTCTCGGTCCGCTCGGCGCTGGCCGCCCGGACCACCCCCGGCTCCACCGGGCCCGGCCCGGTCGCCGACCAGCTCGCCACCGCCGGGGACAAGCTGGTCGGCTGGCGGGAGTGGTCCGCCGAGTCGGTCGTACCCCGCTGATCCTCAGGCCGTGGCGCACGGACCGTTCGCGCGCCACGGCCCAGGGCGGTACGGACACCGCCGGGGCGGCCATCCGGGGCGCTCGGGCTCGTGCCGGTCGGCCCGGTCGGGGGTGGTGACGGGTCAGCCGGGTGTCGGCCGTTCGCGGCGGGGGAGCTTGCCGACCACCGTGTCGTAGGAGGCGTCGACCGCCTCGACCAGCTCGTCGTCGTCGATCGCCCCGCCGAGGCGGAGGGTGTTCCACCCGGACCGGCCGATGTACGGCATCACCCGGGCGTCGTGCGGGTAGCGGTGCAGCCACTCGTCGGCCACCTCCCGGCTCGGGCCGCACTTGATCCCGACCGTCGCCCCGCCGTCGCCGGAGCCGAGGAAGGCGAAGATCCGGCTGCCCACCTTGACCACCTCCGAGTCCTGCCAGGGCCGGTCGAGCCAGGCACCGGGCTTGGCCAGGCAGTACGCCAGCATCTCGGTACGGTCCATGGGGGCAGTGTCCTCCTGATCGGGCCAGGTACGGGTTGGAGCGCCGGCGTCGGCGCGGGTCGGTGTCGGCGTGCCGGTCGGTGATCCGGTACAGGGCGGCGTACAACCAGTGGCGTTCATCCAACCTGCGGCACGTTCTACTATCTGAGCGGAACGCGGCCATCCTCACCTGCAACGGGGCGGAAACCGGGGTGCCTGCCTGATGGGAACCGATCGTCCCCCGAGGACGTGTGTCGGGCAACCGTTCGATCGACCGGATGGAAGTCGACGAGGTCCGCTCGATCATCGAGGCAGCGTGCCAGTCGATCCGGCTCATGCCGCGCGGCAAGGGTGCCAGGCTGCCCCGTGGTGAAGATGTTCAGATCACCTGGCGGATGCCCCTGACGGAAGGCTCGCCCGTTGTCGCCTGACCTGCTCGCCATCCTCGCGCAACCCGCTCCCCTGGTCGCCCCCCACCTGATCGGTTGGACGCTGACCCACCACACTCCCCACGGATCGGTCGCCATCGAACTGACCGAGGTCGAGGCGTACGCGGGGGAGAGCGATCCCGCCTCCCACGCCTGGCGTGGGCCGACCGCCCGCAACTCGGTTATGTTCGGCCCCGCCGGTCGGCTCTACGTCTACCTGTCCCACGGGCTGCATCACTGCGCCAACGTGGTGACCGGACCCGAGGGTGAAGCGTCGGCTGTCCTGCTACGCGCTGGCCGGGTGGTCGCGGGGGTTGATGTGGCGCGGCGTCGGCGGGGCGAGCAGGTAGCGCGGCACTCGCTCGCCCGTGGGCCAGGCAACCTCGGGCAGGCGCTGGCACTGACACGCCAACACAGCGGCGCACACCTGTTCGACGGTGGCCCGCTGGTGCTGTCCCCGCCCAGCCGTACCCCTGCTGCTGTGTCGAGCGGCCCGAGGGTTGGCGTCAGCCGGGCGCACGACTGGCCCTGGCGGTACTGGCTGCCTGGTGACCCGACCGTGTCCGCGTACCGGCGAGGCAAGACGGCCGACACGCAGCCTGTTCCGCACCTTCCGCTGTAGCCGCTTCTGCGAGGCGGCCAGCGCACTCCCCTTGGACCGGCATCGTCGATGTCCGGGCGTGGGGTCGCTATCAGCCGATGGCGGTTGCGTCCTCGGCTCGGTCGCCGGATTCCGTTGGTTCGCTGTCTACTGTGGGCAGTTTGTTGCCGCGCAGGAGTAGCCAGGCCAGTCCGAGGACCGCGGCGAGCATCAGCGCGTTCTGGCTCAGCTTCGCCGCCAGACTGACCCCTTCGGGCACGGGTGCCAGGAAGCCGATGAGGGTCCGGCTGACCAGCGCACCCGCGGTCAGCGCCCCGATCTGCCGCCCCGACCAGGCGGTGGCCTTGCTCCACCACCGGACGAGTGCGGCCGCCGTGACGAGCAGCAGCGCCAGCACTGCGACACCCACCCAGATCGGCGGCAGGACGTCGAAACTGAACATGCCGACCGCACCGATGAGTACCAGGGCCCAGGTCGGCGCCGGTGCTCTGTCGCCAGTCTTGACCGGTCGTCCGACACGGGTCATGGCCACTGCCCCGAGCGTGACCACGATTGCGATCACGACGAGGGTGGACGCGAGACCGGGGTGGTACTGGCGATCGGTGTCGCTACGGATCAGTAACGCCACGAGGGCACTCAGCAGCCCGATCAGGACGATACCGACGGGGCCGAGCAACGGACGGCCCCGGTGACGGGGCGCAAGCACGTGGAAGACCGCCAGGGGCGCGCCGACGCTCATCAGGACGTGGCCGGCGACCCACGACATGGCGGGAAACGCGGCGACGCCGAGTCCGTGGACGAGCGTGCCTTGGCGCAGCTCGTCCCAGTAGGCGATGTCGTCATTGTGCTCGACAAACAGTGACAGGTCCACGAGCCCGGGCATGGCGACACCGAACGCGGCAGCGAGCAGGAGAACCCCGGTCCAGCCGAGCCCCCACCGGACCGCCACCTCCCGGATGAGCAGGGCTGCGCCACCGTAGAGGGGTGCGAGGATGAGCAGGGACAGCAGCATCTCCGGTGCGTCGCCGGTCGCCGGCAGGTACGCCTGAAGGAACTCGGCGGATACGGGTGCGCCGAATAGGATCGCCAGCACGGGCAGCACTCGCTGCCGAAATGACAGTTTCGGCAAGCCCATCGTGCCAGCATAGCAGTTAATAGAGCAGCTACTCCACTAACTTAGGCTACCTGTATGCCCCGTCCAGTCGACCCAGAGCAGCACCTCCAGCGCCGTCTACACATCATCGACGCCGCGCTGACCTGCTTTGCCGCCAACGGGTTCGATGGCACCTCGACCGCGGCGATCTGCCGCCTCGCGGGCATCGGATCCGGCACCCTCTTCCACTACTTCCCCACCAAGGTCGATGTCATGGTGGCGATCCTCGAGCTCGGCGCGGAGGAGACCAAGGAGTTCTTCAACTCGCAGGCGAGCCAGCAGGACGCCGTCGATGTGCTGCTCGCCTACGCCGACCACGAGGCGGACAACGCGCAGGACCAACGGGCGAACAGCTTCATTCGCGCGGTCGTCGTCGCCGCGTCGCACGCCCGCGTCGCCACGGCCCTGACCGAGCACCAGCGACAGGTGCGGACAGGACTGACGCCGTGGGTCGAGCGCGGGCGCGAGCAGGGCGGCATCCGCACCGATCTCTCGGTGGAGCGGACGATCAGCTGGATGCTGGCCCTCATCGACGGATTTCTTAGTCAGACGGCGGAATGGCCAGCATTCGACCCCAGCCGCGAACGCGTTGTGTTGCGGGAGACCATCAGCCGGTTCCTTGCACCCTGAGCAGTCCGTGCACCCGCCCGCGCCACCCGGGCGTGCCGGACCGGGACCTCGCCCGCGGGCCGGCCCGGCTGGTGAGCCCCTGTCGTCGGCACGTGCCCCGGCTGACCCCGGCGGCGTGGCCTGGGAATTCTGTCGGGGGGCGTGGTCATAATCACGCTGCGTACTCGTCGACGGAACGGAGGACGGTCATGCCCACACTGCTCGCGGTCGGCACCGCCAAGGGGCTCTTTCTCGCCACCCGGGGTGGCGGGCCCGCCGGGTGGGAGGTCAGCGGCCCGCACTTCCCGATGACCGGCGTCTACGCCGTCGCGGTCGACCTCCGGCCCGGTCATCCCCGGCTGCTGGCCGCCATGAGCAGCTCACACTTCGGCCCGAGCGTGGCCAGCAGCGACGACCTGGGTGCTTCCTGGCAGGAGCCGGAGCAGGCACCGGTGGGTTTTCCCGCCGACACCGGGGTCAGCCTCGGCCGGGTCTGGCAGCTCACCCCCGGCGGGTCCGACGCGCCCGGGGTGGTCTGGGCCGGCACCGAGCCGTCCGCGCTGTTCCGCTCCGAGGACGGCGGTCGTAGCTTCACCCTGCTCCGTTCCCTCTGGGATCATCCGCACCGCGAACAGTGGGGGGAGGGCTTCGGCGGTCAGGCGGTGCACACCGTGCTGCCCCACCCCCGCGACCCGGACCGGATCATCGTCGCCATGTCCACCGGCGGGGTCTACCGCTCGACCGACGGTGGGGCGAGCTGGTCGGCGTCGAACACCGGGATCCGCGCCTACTTCCTGCCCGACGAGTGGCCCGAGTTCGGCCAGTGTGTGCACAAGGTCGCCCGGGACGCCGGCAACCCGGAGCGGCTCTACGCGCAGAACCACCACGGGGTCTACCGCTCCGACGACGACGGCCGTAGCTGGACGTCGATCGCCGCGGGCCTGCCCAGTGACTTCGGCTTCCCGATCGTGGCCCACCCGTCGCGCCCCGGCACGGTCTACACCTTCCCGCTGGTCGCGGACGCGCAGCGGTTCCCGGTCGACCACCGGTGCCGGGTGTTCCGGTCCACCGACGCCGGTGACAAGTGGGAACCCCTGTCGGTCGGGCTGCCGGAGGGGCCGTTCTATCCGGCGGTGCTGCGGGACGCGATGGGTGCCGGTGGTGCGGGTGACGTCTACTTCGGCACCCGCTCCGGGGAGGTCTACGCCAGCGGCGACGACGGTGACTCCTGGTCGCTGGTCGCCGCGCACCTGCCGGACGTGCTCTGCGTGCGGGCGGCGGAGGTCTGAGGCATGATCACCGTCCTGGTGCCGGGGCCGCTGCGTGGGGAGGCCGGTGGCGCGAGCCGGCTCACCGTGGTCGCCACCGGCTCGGTGGGCGCCGTCCTCGACGCCCTCGCCGTCACCTGGCCGCGACTGGTCCGCCGGATCCGCGACGAGCGCGGTGAGCTGCGTCGGTACGTCAACGTCTACGTCGACGGGGAGGACTGCCGGCACCTCGGGGGAGTGGCCGCACCGGTGGCCGACGGCGCCGAGGTCCAGGTGCTGCCCTCGGTGGCCGGTGGCTGACCCGGCGGGCCGGGGCCGGCTGCTTCACGGAATATTTGACTCGTCAAGTATGTTGTGCGCTGCGTCCGGGATCACCGGCCCGGTAGCGAGGCGAGGAGCAGATCATGCAGTTCGGAGTCTTCACCGTCGGCGACGTCACGGTCGACCCGACCAACGGGCGGGAGCCGTCCGAGCACGAGCGGATCAAGGCGATGGTCACCATCGCGCAGAAGGCCGAAGAGGTCGGCCTGGACGTCTTCGCCACCGGTGAGCACCACAACCGACCCTTCGTGCCCTCCTCGCCGACCACCATGCTCGGTTGGATCGCGGCCCGTACCGAGCGGTTGCTGCTCTCCACCGCCACCACCCTGATCACCACCAACGACCCGGTGAAGATCGCCGAGGACTACGCGATGCTCCAGCACCTGGCCGACGGCCGGGTGGACCTGATGCTCGGGCGCGGCAACACCGGCCCGGTCTACCCCTGGTTCGGCCAGGACATCCGCAACGGCATCGCGCTCGCGGTGGAGAACTACGCCCTGCTGCACCGGCTCTGGCGCGAGGACGTGGTCGACTGGTCCGGCCGGTTCCGCACCCCGCTGCAGTCGTTCACCTCGACCCCCCGTCCGCTCGACGGCGTCCCCCCGTTCGTCTGGCACGGCTCCATCCGCAGCCCGGAGATCGCCGAGCAGGCCGCGTACTACGGCGACGGCTTCTTCGCCAACCACATCTTCTGGCCCGCCGAGCACACCCGGCGGATGGTCGAGCTGTACCGGCAGCGCTACGCCCACTACGGCCACGGCAGCGCCGACCAGGCCATCGTCGGCCTCGGCGGGCAGGTGTTCATGCGCCGCAACTCCCAGGACGCGGTACGCGAGTTCCGCCCGTACTTCGACAACGCCCCGGTCTACGGGCACGGTCCGTCGCTGGAGGAGTTCACCCGCGAGACCCCGCTGACCGTGGGCAGCCCGCAGCAGGTCATCGACCGGACCCTCGGCTTCCGCGAGTACGTCGGCGACTACCAGCGTCAGCTGTTCCTGCTCGACCACGCCGGCCTGCCGCTGAAGACGGTGCTGGAGCAGCTCGACCTGCTCGGCGAGGAGGTCGTCCCGGTGCTGCGGCGGGAGTTCGCCGCCCGGCGTCCGGCGCACGTGCCCGAGGCACCCACCCACGCCTCGCGGCGCGCCGCCGGGACCGACGCCTCCCCGGCGACCGAGGCCGACGGCACCGGCGGCACGTCGGCCGGAACCGACGGCACGCCGGCCGAGCCGGCGGGAGCGCAGGCGCGGCGATGACCGACCGTAGCCTGGTCGTGCTCTCCGCCGGCCTGCGTCAGCCCTCGACCACCCGGTTGCTGGCCGACCAGCTCACCGCCGCCGTCGCCGAGCAGGCGCGGCGGCGGGAGCTGCCGCTGCGCGTCACCCCGGTCGAGGTCCGCGAGCACGCCCACGACGTGGTGAACAACCTGCTCACCGGGTTCCCGTCGACCGCCCTCGGCACGGCCCTCGACTCGGTCACCCGGGCCGACGCGTTGATCGCCGTGACCCCGGTCTTCAACGGGTCGTACAGCGGGATCTTCAAGTCGTTCCTGGAGGTGCTGGACCGCGACGCGTTGGCCGGCAAGCCGGTGCTGATCGCCGCCACCGGCGGCACCGCCCGGCACTCGCTGGCCCTGGAGCACGCGGTACGTCCGCTGTTCAGCTACGCCCGCGCGGTGGTGGTCCCCACCGCCGTCTTCGCCGCGCCCGAGGACTGGTCGGAGCAGAGCGCCGACGGCCCGCTGCGGGCCCGGATCCAGCGGGCCGCCGCCGAGCTGACCGAGCAGATCAGCCGGTACGGCGGCGCCGCGACGGCCGACCCGTTCGCCCTGACCACGTCCTTCGACCAGCTCCTCGCCAGCGGCGACTGACCCGCCCTGCGCCGGCGGCGACTGACCCGCCCTGCGCCGGCGGCGACTGACCCGCCCTGCGCCGGCGGCGACTGACCCGCCCTGCGCCGGCGGTGGCCCGGTGGGCCGGCCTCGCGCCGGCCCGCCGAGCCCGGCGGTCAGTCCGCCGAATACGGGCGGACCACCAGCACCGGGCAGTGCGCGTGCTGCACGAGGGCCTGACTGACCGAGCCGAGCAGCAAACCGGTGAAGCCACCCCGCCCCCGGGAACCCACCACCAGCAGGGTCGCGTCACCGCTGGCCGCCACCAGCGCCGGCACCGGCTTGTCCGCGCGGAGCGGCCGCTGCTCGACGACGAGGTCCGGGTGCTCGGCCCGCACGACCACGGCCGCCGCGGCGAGCAGTTCGTCGGACTCGGCCCGCCCCGCCGCCTCGGTCTCGGCCACCTCGTCGGGCACCGCCCGGGCCTCGTCGTCGCCGCGGACGTGCACCAGCACCAGCGAGGTGCCCCGCTGCGCGGCCTCGTCGGCGGCGGCCCGGACCGCGCCCAGCGCCGGGTCCGAGCCGTCCAACCCCACCAGCACCGGCCCGGCCACCGGGATCGGCTGCTCGGCCGGGCGGACCACCAGCACCGGACAGTGCGCGTGTCCGGCCACCTGCTGGCTGACCGAGCCGACCAGCAGCCCGGTGAAGCCGCCCAGGCCGCGGCTGCCCACCACCACCAGGCCGGCCCGGCGGGACTCCTCGACCAGGGTCGCCCCCGGACCGCCGGCCACCTGACGGACCTGCGCCGACAGACCGGAGAACCGGTCGCGCAGCTCCGCCGCGGTCTGTTCCAGCATCTTCTGCGCCTGCTCGGTCGGTGCCGGCACCCCCAGGTCGTACGGGTTCAACGGCACCCCGTACCCCAGCGGATGCAGGTAGCCGTGCACCAGGTGCAGCGGCACGGAACGCCGTACGGCGACCTGTGCCGCCTGTTCGGCGGCGATCAGACTGGCCGGTGAGCCGTCCACGCCCACCACGACAGGTCGGTCCATCAGCACTCCCCAGTGTCATCGGTGTGGACCCCATTGTCCGGTGCGCCGTACCCTCCGCCGGCATGCCGCGCCGACGCCGGCGTTCGGCCGGCGTTCGGGTGGTGCGTATCGTCGGTGCGGTGACCGCCGAGTTGCGCCTGCGCGAGGTCCGTGACACCGACCTGCCCGAGTTCTTCCGGCACCAGTCGGACCCGGCGGCGGTCCAGATGGCGGCCTTCGCCGCCGACGACCCGCACGACCGGCGGGCCTTCGCCGCGCACTGGCACCGGATCCGCACCGATCCGGCCATCGTCGCGCGTACGGTGACCGTCGCGGACCGGGTCGTCGGGCACGTGCTGGCCTTCCCGGTCGGCGAGCGGACCGAGGTCAGCTACTGGATCGACCGGCCGCACTGGGGCCGGGGGTACGCCACCGGCGCGCTGGCCGCACTCCTGCGCGAGCTGCCCCGACGGCCGGTGCACGCCCGCGCCGCCCAGGACAACCGGGGCTCGCTGGCGGTGCTGCGCAAGTGCGGCTTCGTGATCCGCGGCACCGACCACGGGTACTCCACGACCCGGGGCGCCGACGTGCCGGAGTACGTGCTGGAACTCACCGACTGACCCGAGCCGGCCGGGACGGGCCCGCGGGCCGACTACCCTCGCGGGGTGAGCTGGTTGGACGTCGTCGGTTGGGCCGGGTCCGCGCTGCTGGTCTGGTCCCTGGTGCAGGCGCGGATCGTCCGGCTGCGCGCGCTCAACCTGGTCGGCTGTCTGGTGCTGATCGGCTACAACGCCGCCCTGGCGGTGTGGCCGATGGTCGGCCTCAACGTGGTACTCGCCGTGATCAACCTGTGGTACCTGCGCGGCATGCTCGCCACCCGGCACGACGAGGCGACGTACCAGGTCGTCGAGGTCGGGGTGGACGACGCCTTCCTGGCACACACCCTGCGGGTACACGCCACCGACATCGCCCGCTTCAACCCCGACTTCCGCTGGACGCCGGACGTACCGCGACGCTCGGCCTTCCTGGTGGTCCGCGCCGAGGAGGTGGTCGGGGTGGTGCTGGCCCACGCCGAGCCGGACGACGTGGCCCAGATCGACCTCGACTACGTCATCGAGCGGTACCGGGACCTCACCCCCGGTGAGTTCGTGTACCGGCGCAGCAGCCTCTTCACCGACCGGGGATTCCGTCGGGTGGTGAGCCCACCCGGCATGGTCGCCCCCTACTACGGCCGGCTGGGCTTCCGGCCCGTCGCCGACCGGTGGGTGCTCGACCTGACGGCGACCGCGGTGAGCGACCCGGCCTGAGCACGTCGGCCCGGGGCGTGGGAGCCGTCGACCCCAGGCGTGAGTACCGAGGATTCACCGACCGTCGAGTTGGGCAAAAGACTGCCCTACGCCGCTGCGGGATCTCCGGGCGGCGATGCCGGTCCGTCGGCCGGCGCCGCTACGGTGAGGGAGCCCCGGAGTGCAGAGCATCTGGACCCAGTTGGCCCTGGTCGGGGTCCTGGTCGTCATCAACGCGATCTTCGCGGGTAGCGAGATGGCGCTGGTCTCCCTGCGGGAGAGCCAGATCCAACGGCTGGAACGGGCCAGCCGGTCCGGACGGGTGCTGGCCAAGCTGGCCAAGGACCCCAACCGGTTCCTGGCCACCATCCAGATCGGCATCACCCTCGCCGGCTTCCTGGCCTCCGCCGCCGCGGCGGTCTCCCTGGCCCGACCGTTGGTGCCGCTGCTGGGCTTCCTCGGCGGCGCGGCCGAGCCGGCCGCCATCGTGTTGGTGACCCTGGCGCTCACCTTCGTCACCCTGGTCTTCGGTGAGCTGGCCCCCAAGCGGATCGCCCTGCAGATGCCCGAGCGGTGGGCCCTGCTGATCGCCCGCCCGCTGGACCTGCTGGCCAGCCTCACCCGGCCGGCGGTCTGGGCGCTCGGGGCCACCACCGACCTGGTGGTACGCCTGTTCGGCCTCAACCCCGACTCCCAGCGTGAGGAGATCAGCCCGGACGAACTGCGGGACATCGTCTCGGGCAACCACGGCTTCACCAAGGAGCAGCAGACGATCATCGCCGGCGCGGTGGAGATCGCCGACCGGCGGTTGCGTGCGGTGCTCGTACCCCGGTTGCAGGTCTTCTGCCTGGACAGCGGCACCACGGCGGAGGCGGCGCGGTTGGTGCTGGCCGCCTCCGGCCACTCCCGGGCGCCGGTGGTGCGCCACGGCGGTCTGGACGACACGGTCGGGGTGATCCACCTGCGGGACCTGGTGGGCCTGCCGGACGACCGGCCGATCGACGAACGGACCCGACCGCCGATGCTGCTGCCCGACTCGGTGCCGGTGGTCGACGCGCTGCGCCAGTTCAAGGCGGAGCGGCAGCACATGGCGCTGGTGGTGGACGAGCGTGGCGCGGTCGAGGGCATCGTCACCCTGGAGGACATCCTGGAGGAGATCGTCGGTGAGATCTACGACGAGACCGACCGGGACGTGCACAGCGTCCGGACCGAGCCCGACGGCACCCTGGTGCTGCCGGGCACCTTCCCGGTGCACGATCTGCGCGACGTGCGCATCGAGCTGCCCGGCCGCCCGGAGGGTGACTACACCACCATCGCCGGGCTGCTGCTGAACTGCCTGGGGCACATCCCCACCGCGCCGGGCGAGAACGTCACGATCGACGGCTGGGAGCTGACCGTCGCCGACATCGACCACCACGCGATCACCGAGGTCCGGGCCCGCCAGACGGCCGTCCGCCCCGGCTCCGACGCCGCCGATGCTGATGCCGCCGATTCCGATGCCGCCGATGCTGATGCCGCCGGTTCCGACGGCGGCACCGGCTCTGCCGCCGCCGGTTCTGCTGGCATCGAGTCCGACGACCCGGGCAACACCGCCACCTCGGATTCCGCCGACACCCCGCAGCGCCCGACCGCGGCTCGCGACACCGACGGTCCGGACCGGCTGGTGTCCACCGGGCCGGCCGGGGACTCCCCGTCGCGGCCGGCCCCAGACACCGCCTGCGGCTGACCGGTCCGGCACGCCGCGCCGACGGGTGGTACCCGGCGGCGGCACGACCGACCGGCCGGTCGATGGCCAGCGGTCAGGGGTGGCCGGCGTCGGCCGGCGGTCCGGTGGGGAACCAGGGCAGCGGCGGATCGAACCGCACCCGCTCCACCGGGTACTGGTGGGTGCTGCGGTTGATCAGGCGGGCCGTCATCCGGATCAGCCACGGGCCGGACGGATGGTGCTCGGCGCCGACCAGCCGGCCCGCCACCCGCCCGTACCAGTGTCCGGCCACGATCAGGTCGGTCAGCCGCAGCCGGCCCCGCGTGCCGTCGGCGCGTACCACCACGTCCACCACCCGACCGAGCCGCCGCCCGTCCGGGGCGTACGCGGTCCGGCCGAGCAGCTCACCCGCCCGCACGGTGCGCTCCCGGGATCCGGTCGATCAGGTGCCGGCGCAGCCACGTCTCCACCGGTGCGGCGGGCAGCCGGTCCGCCGGCACCCGCAGCCGCACCGCGCTGTCCACCCGCGCGACCAGCGGGTACGGGATCCGCAACGGCACCACCGGCGGATCGTCGACGAACCGGTTGGTCACCGCGACCAGGAGCCGGCCCGTCCGCCCGCCGATCCGCTGCCCGAGCGCCCCCTGTCCGGTGAGCAACGCCCCCACGTACGGCACCCCGTCGGTGTCCACGGCGAACTCCACGTCGTCGACCTTCCCGACGAGCAACCCGTCGACGTCCACGATCTGCCGGTCCAGCAACTGCCGGCCGAGCTGCACCCTCACCTCACTGTCCCATCCTCGTGCCGACGGCCAGCGGGATGGCGGCGATCGACGCCGCCACGATCACCACCATCACCACCGCGCCGAGCAGGTTCGTCCACCGACCGTTCACCCGCTCACCCAGGTACGTCCGGTCGTTGGCGACGATCAGGATCGGCAGGTACGTCATCGGCAGCGCCACCGCGCTGATGATCAGCATGTACTCGGTAAGCGTGATCGGGTCGATCGTGGTCATCAGCACCAGCACCCCGAGCAGCACGCTCACCAGCAGCACGCTGTGGAACCGGGCCGCCTGGTGCGGGCTGACCTGCTTGCCCCACTGCCAGCCGAAGTACTGCGCCGCCGCGTACGCCGCGGAGAGCCCGGTCTCCAACGCGGCACCGAAGGTGACCGCGAAGAACGCCAGCACCGCCCCGGCCAGGCCGACCACCCCGAAGGCGACGACCACCGGCTGCGCCACCTGGTCCAGCCCGGTCAGCGGGGTCCGGCCGGGGTGGTACAGCACCGCGGCGGTGGCGATCAGCGACAGGGCGAGGAAGGCGCCCACCGGGAAGCCGACCAGCGCACTGAACCGGGCGTCGGCCAGGTCACGCACGCTCCAGTTCTCCTCGACCCCACCGGAGGAGAAGAAGAACACCTCGTACGGGCTGACGGTCGAGGCGAACAGGGCCACCGCGATGAACCAGTAGGCACCCCAGCCCTGCCCGGCGACCTCGGGCACCAGTGCCTGCCGACCCAACGCGGCCCAGTCGGTGGGCAGCCGGGTCAGCGCCACCGCGAACACCACCAGGGCCAATCCGGCCAGGCCGAAGACCCGCTCCATCAGCTCGAACCGCATCCGCCACAGCACCAACCACACCGCCAGCGCGGCCACCGGCACCCAGAGCAGGTACGGCAGGCCCGAGGCCAGCTGCAGCACCAACGCCACCCCGCCGAGTTCGGCGGCCAACGTCAACACCGTGACCAGGTACGACGCCACCAGGTTGAGCAGCGCCACGCGTGGCCCGAGCCGTTCCCGGACCAGGTCGAAGACCGCCCGGCCGCTGACCGCCGCGATCCGTCCGGCCATCTCGGCGTACGCGCAGATGCCGATCACGCCGACCAGCAGCACCCAGGCGTGTCCCATCCCGAAGCGGGCCCCCGCCTGGCTCGCCGCGACCAGGTCGCCGATGTCGACGAAGCCGCCGACCGCGGAGAGGACACCGAGGGTGGTGGCGAGGAGTCTCCTCACCTCGGCGGCGGATCGGGCCTGGTCATCGCCGCGACGATAACCGGACGAAAGCCGCCATCGCGGGCAGAGCGGCGATCAACCGTCCGTTCGGTCAGCCACGGCGCGGCGGTGGGGTCAGGCCGGGGAGAGGTTCTGCAGCCGGACCTGGCCCCGGGCGACCAGTCGTGCCTCGCCGTCGGTGATCTCCACCTGCCACAACTGCTGACTACGCCCCCGGTGCACCGGAGTGCCCACCGCGGTCAACTCACCCTCGCGCACCGCCCGGAGGAAGTCGGTCTGGTTGGACACCCCGACCACCCGTCCGCGCTCGCCCCACCAGAGCGCCCCGCCCACGCTGGCCGCCGTCTCCACCACCGCGCAGTACACGCCGCCGTGCTGGATTCCGTGCGGTTGGTGCAGCTGCGGTCGTACCTGCCAGCGGATCACCACCCGTTCCGCGCCCACCTCGTGGAACTCCAGGCCCAGCAGGCTGGCCAGGCCGTCCGTCAGTTCCGGCATCTTCACCGGTTCCTCCCCGATCATGTCGTTCTCCTCCCCGGTCACCGCACCGGCCGAGCACGCGACGGCCAGGGTAGCCGGGCCCGATCCCGCCGAACCCGCTATGGCCCGTCCCGGTCGATGGGGGAGAATCGGTCCCCGTGACCGACAGCAGCCTTCCGCCGTCCGGGCGGGACTCCCTGACCGATGACCTGCGCTGGCGGGGCCTGATCCAGGACTCGACCGGCCCCGACGAGCTGCGCGACCTGCTCGACGGCGGGAGGGCCACCTTCTACGTGGGCTTCGACCCCACCGCGGCCAGCCTGCACGTCGGGCACCTCGTGCAGGTCGCCACGGCCCGTCGGCTCCAACTCGCCGGGCACCGGCCGTTGCTGCTCGTCGGCGGGGCGACCGGCCAGATCGGCGACCCGAAGGAGAGCGCCGAACGTACCCTCAACTCTCCCGAGGTGGTCGCGGGCTGGGTCGACCGGATCCGCGAGCAGCTCGCGCCGTTCGTGTCGTACCAGGGGGAGAACGCCGCGCAACTGGTCAACAACCTGGACTGGACCGGCGAGATGTCGGTGGTCGAGTTCCTCCGCGACGTCGGCAAGCACTTCCCGGTGAACAAGATGCTGGCCCGGGAGGTGGTCCGGGCCCGGCTGGAGAGCGGCATCAGCTTCACCGAGTTCAGCTACCAGCTGCTGCAGGCCAACGACTTCTTCGAGCTGCACCGTCGGCACGGCTGCCAGCTCCAGTTCGGTGGTTCCGACCAGTGGGGCAACATCACCGCCGGGGTGGACTACGTGCGCCGCCGCGGCGCCGGCCCGGTGCAGGCCTTCACCACGCCCCTGGTGACCCGGGCCGACGGCACCAAGTTCGGCAAGACCGAGGGCGGCGCGGTCTGGCTCGACCCGGAGATGACCAGCCCGTACGCCTTCTACCAGTTCTGGGTCAATGTCGACGACCGCGACGTGGCACGGTACCTGCGGTTCTTCAGCTTCCGGCCCCGGGCGGAGCTGGAGGAGTTGGAGAAGGCGACCGCGGAGCGTCCGGCGGCCCGCCAGGCACAGCGTGCGTTAGCCGAGGAGCTGACCACCCTGGTGCACGGTGCGCGGGAGACGGCCCAGGCGGTGGCGGCCAGCCAGGCGCTCTTCGGTCGGGGCAGCCTCGACGACCTGGCGCCCGAGACCCTACGGGCGGCGTTGGCCGAGGCCGGTCTGGTGCGCCTCGACGGGGCGTTGCCCGATGTCGCCGGGTTGCTCAAGGAGTCCGGGCTGGTGCCGAGCATGAAGGAGGCACGTCGGGTGATCGCCGAGGGTGGCGCGTACGTCAACAACAACCGGGTCGACGCGGTCGACGCGGCCGTCACTCCCGCCGACCTGCTGCACGGGCGATACCTGGTCCTGCGCCGGGGGAAGCGGTCGTTCGCCGGCGTCGAGCTGCGGAGCTGACCCGCGGTTCCCACCGACGGCCGGCGGTTGCGCCGCTGGTCGCCCGGGCGCGCTCCGGGTCGTTCGGCGCCACGGCCGGTGGTGCGGCGGCCGGTGGTGCGGCGGCAGCCCACCACCGGTGTGACGTGCGACGCGCTCGGCCGATTTGACGATCAAACCATCGGGCGCGTAACTTTCTCTCTGCCAGCGCGGAACGGACGAAACAGGGCAAACGCCCTGCAAGGCCGGAGCGGGGTGGCCACTTCCAGGTCGACGAGCGACTCGTCAGTCCTGATCCGGGCGGTGCTCTGAGGTCGACCACGGGGTCGATTTGGCGGAGCGCAGCCGACCGGGTAGAGTGGCCCGTCGGCAGGGAAACGGGCGAGCAGCGGGTAACCGTAGCGGCCGGCCTGCCAAAACCACGGGAGATCTATCCGGCGCAAGTCGGCCTGATCGTGGTGCCCGAAAAGATTGAAAGTGTGACAGACCAGGAAACACCGGTTTGACACGGCGGAAATCAGCGGGTAACGTAGTAAAAGTGCCCGGCGCGAGAGCGGTGGGGGCGAGCGAACGAAATACCCCAGGTGGGGCTCGGTGATGCCGGGTTTCTGGTTGGTGTGTGGTTGTTCTTTGAGAACTCAACAGGGTGCTTGATAAGCCAGTGCCAATTGTTTTATACCCCGGGCTGGCCGGTTTCGATCGGTTGGTTTCGGATTCCTTTGGCAACATGTTGTTTGTTGTCGGGGTTGATTTTTCGACAAGTTTTTGTTGGAGAGTTTGATCCTGGCTCAGGACGAACGCTGGCGGCGTGCTTAACACATGCAAGTCGAGCGGAAAGGCCCTTCGGGGTACTCGAGCGGCGAACGGGTGAGTAACACGTGAGCAACCTGCCCCAGGCTTTGGGATAACCCCGGGAAACCGGGGCTAATACCGAATATTACTGCTGATCGCATGGTTGGTGGTGGAAAGTTTTTCGGCTTGGGATGGGCTCGCGGCCTATCAGCTTGTTGGTGGGGTGATGGCCTACCAAGGCGACGACGGGTAGCCGGCCTGAGAGGGCGACCGGCCACACTGGGACTGAGACACGGCCCAGACTCCTACGGGAGGCAGCAGTGGGGAATATTGCACAATGGGCGGAAGCCTGATGCAGCGACGCCGCGTGAGGGATGACGGCCTTCGGGTTGTAAACCTCTTTCAGCAGGGACGAAGCGCAAGTGACGGTACCTGCAGAAGAAGCACCGGCCAACTACGTGCCAGCAGCCGCGGTAAGACGTAGGGTGCGAGCGTTGTCCGGATTTATTGGGCGTAAAGAGCTCGTAGGCGGCTTGTCGCGTCGACTGTGAAAACCCGCAGCTCAACTGCGGGCTTGCAGTCGATACGGGCAGGCTAGAGTTCGGTAGGGGAGACTGGAATTCCTGGTGTAGCGGTGAAATGCGCAGATATCAGGAGGAACACCGGTGGCGAAGGCGGGTCTCTGGGCCGATACTGACGCTGAGGAGCGAAAGCGTGGGGAGCGAACAGGATTAGATACCCTGGTAGTCCACGCTGTAAACGTTGGGCGCTAGGTGTGGGGGGCCTCTCCGGTTCTCTGTGCCGCAGCTAACGCATTAAGCGCCCCGCCTGGGGAGTACGGCCGCAAGGCTAAAACTCAAAGGAATTGACGGGGGCCCGCACAAGCGGCGGAGCATGCGGATTAATTCGATGCAACGCGAAGAACCTTACCTGGGTTTGACATGGCCGCAAAACCTCCAGAGATGGGGGGTCCTTCGGGGGCGGTCACAGGTGGTGCATGGCTGTCGTCAGCTCGTGTCGTGAGATGTTGGGTTAAGTCCCGCAACGAGCGCAACCCTCGTTCGATGTTGCCAGCGCGTTATGGCGGGGACTCATCGAAGACTGCCGGGGTCAACTCGGAGGAAGGTGGGGATGACGTCAAGTCATCATGCCCCTTATGTCCAGGGCTTCACGCATGCTACAATGGCCGGTACAATGGGCTGCGATACCGTGAGGTGGAGCGAATCCCAAAAAGCCGGTCTCAGTTCGGATCGGGGTCTGCAACTCGACCCCGTGAAGTCGGAGTCGCTAGTAATCGCAGATCAGCAACGCTGCGGTGAATACGTTCCCGGGCCTTGTACACACCGCCCGTCACGTCACGAAAGTCGGCAACACCCGAAGCCGGTGGCCCAACCCTTGTGGAGGGAGCCGTCGAAGGTGGGGCTGGCGATTGGGACGAAGTCGTAACAAGGTAGCCGTACCGGAAGGTGCGGCTGGATCACCTCCTTTCTAAGGAGCACCTTCCGACGAAAGTCGGTAAGGAGCCCGCACTGCCCGAATGTGGTGGTGGGGTGCTCGAATGGCGGAGACACTGGTGAGTTTTTCCTCGGCAACGGCCGATCATGCCTAGTACAGCCATCTTCGGGTGGTGGGAGCGGTGGTGGTTGGTGCGGCTGGGTAGAGGCGGAGAGCACCCTGTTGGGTCCTGAAGGAACAACTGCGTGATGTGGTTGTGGTCTTCAGTGCCATTGCGCCCCTGCGTGTGTGGGGGTGGTGGTTGCCAGGCATGGCCTGGCCTCGCATACCGGATCCTGGTGGGTTGCTGGTGTGGGGTTGGTGGGTTGTGGGTTGGTCGTTTGTTGAGAATTGCACAGTGGACGCGAGCATCTTTGTGGTCAAGTTGTCAAGGGCGAACGGTGGATGCCTTGGCACCAGGAGCCGATGAAGGACGTGGGAGGCCGCGATAGGCCTGGGGGAGCTGTCAACCAAGCTGTGATCCCAGGGTGTCCGAATGGGGAAACCTGGCATCAGTCATGTGATGTCACCCGCATCTGAATACATAGGGTGTGTGGGGGGAACGCGGGGAAGTGAAACATCTCAGTACCCGTAGGAAGAGAAAACAATTTAGTGATTCCGTGAGTAGTGGCGAGCGAAAGCGGATTGAGGCTAAACCGGTTGCGTGTGATACCTGTCAGGGGTTGCGTGGTCGGGGTTGTGGGACCCTGCTACACGAGCTGACACTCGTGTGAGGAGTGATAAAGCCAGTTGCTAGCTGAACAGTCTGGGAAGGCTGACCGTAGTCGGTGAGAGTCCGGTAGGTGAAAGTGGCTGGTCTTCTGTGGGTGTTCCCGAGTAGCGGCGGACTCCTGAAATCTGCCGTGAATCTGCCAGGACCACCTGGTAAGCCTAAATACTTCCTGGTGACCGATAGCGGACGAGTACCGTGAGGGAATGGTGAAAAGTACCCCGGGAGGGGAGTGAAATAGTACCTGAAACCGTTCGCCTACAATCCGTCGGAGCCTTTAGGGGTGACGGCGTGCCTTTTGAAGAATGAGCCTGCGAGTTAGTGGCATGTGGCGAGGTTAACCCGTGTGGGGGAGCCGTAGCGAAAGCGAGTCTGAATAGGGCGTTTGAGTCGCATGCTCTAGACCCGAAGCGGAGTGATCTAGCCATGGGCAGGCTGAAGCGTGGGTAAGACTACGTGGAGGGCCGAACCCACCAACGTTGAAAAGTTGGGGGATGACCTGTGGTTAGGGGTGAAAGGCCAATCAAACTCCGTGATAGCTGGTTCTCCCCGAAATGCATTTAGGTGCAGCGTCGTGTGTTTCTTGCCGGAGGTAGAGCACTGGATGGTCTAGGGGGCCCACAAGCTTACCGAAATCAGCCAAACTCCGAATGCCGGTAAGTGAGAGCGCGGCAGTGAGACTGCGGGGGATAAGCTTCGTAGTCGAGAGGGAAACAGCCCAGATCACCAGCTAAGGCCCCTAAGCGTGTGCTAAGTGGAAAAGGATGTGGGATCGCATAGACAACCAGGAGGTTGGCTTAGAAGCAGCCACCCTTTAAAGAGTGCGTAATAGCTCACTGGTCAAGTGGTTCCGCGCCGACAATGTAGCGGGGCTCAAGTACACCGCCGAAGCTGTGGCATTCACATTTTTACTTCGTCCCCGTCTTTGGGTGGGGGTGCAGGTGTGTGGATGGGTAGGGGAGCGTCGTGCCGGGGGTGAAGCAGCCGAGTGATCGAGTTGTGGACGCGGCACGAGTGAGAATGCAGGCATGAGTAGCGAAAGAAGGGTGAGAAACCCTTCCGCCGGATGACCAAGGGTTCCAGGGCCAGGCTAATCCGCCCTGGGTGAGTCGGGACCTAAGGCGAGGCCGAGAGGCGTAGTCGATGGACAACGGGTTGATATTCCCGTACCCGCGAAAGAGCGTCCCTGATGAACTTCGTTGTGCTAACCATCCGAACTGCTTGAGGCCTTCGGGTTGATGGTGGGGAGCGTGGGAACCTGGCGGGTAGTAGTCAAGCGATGGGGTGACGCAGGAAGGTAGCTGATCCCGGCCGGTGGTTGTGCCGGGGTAAGCGTGTAGGCCGTGCCATAGGCAAATCCGTGGCGCATGAGGCTGAGACGTGATGCCGAGCCGATTCAGGTGAAGTCAGTGATCCTATGCTGCCGAGAAAAGCCTCTAGCGAGTTCTTAGCGGCCCGTACCCCAAACCGACACAGGTGGTCAGGTAGAGAATACCGAGGCGATCGGGCGAACTGTGGTTAAGGAACTCGGCAAATTGCCCCCGTAACTTAGGGAGAAGGGGGGCCGGAGACGTGAAGCCCCGCGCGGGTGGAGCGTTGTATGGCCGCAGAGAGCAGGGGGAAGCGACTGTTTACTAAAAACACAGGTCCATGCGAAGAAGTAATTCGATGTATATGGACTGACGCCTGCCCGGTGCTGGAACGTTAAGGGGACCTGTTAGCTCTTCGGGGCGAAGCGGAGAACTTAAGCGCCAGTAAACGGCGGTGGTAACTATAACCATCCTAAGGTAGCGAAATTCCTTGTCGGGTAAGTTCCGACCTGCACGAATGGCGTAACGACTTCCCCACTGTCTCAACCACAGGCCCGGCGAAATTGCATTACGAGTAAAGATGCTCGTTACGCGCGGCAGGACGGAAAGACCCCGGGACCTTTACTATAGCTTGACATTGGTATCCGAATTAGCTTGTGTAGGATAGGTGGGAGCCGGTGAAGTCCATACGCCAGTATGGGTGGAGGCAATCTTGAAATACCACTCTGGTTGATTTGGGTATCTAACTTCGGGCCGTGATCCGGTTCAGGGACAGTGTCTGGTGGGTAGTTTAACTGGGGCGGTTGCCTCCTAAAGGGTAACGGAGGCGCCCAAAGGTTCCCTCAGCCTGGTTGGCAATCAGGTGTTGAGTGCAAGTGCACAAGGGAGCTTGACTGTGAGACTGACAGGTCGAGCAGGGACGAAAGTCGGGACTAGTGATCCGGCACTTGCGTGTGGAAGCGGTGTCGCTCAACGGATAAAAGGTACCCCGGGGATAACAGGCTGATCTTCCCCAAGAGTCCATATCGACGGGATGGTTTGGCACCTCGATGTCGGCTCGTCGCATCCTGGGGCTGTAGCAGGTCCCAAGGGTTGGGCTGTTCGCCCATTAAAGCGGTACGCGAGCTGGGTTTAGAACGTCGTGAGACAGTTCGGTCCCTATCCGCCGTGCGCGTAGGATACTTGAGAAGGGCTGTCCCTAGTACGAGAGGACCGGGACGGACGAACCTCTGGTGTGCCAGTTGTCCCGCCAGGGGCACGGCTGGTTAGCTACGTTCGGAAGGGATAACCGCTGAAAGCATCTAAGCGGGAAGCTCGCTTCAAGATGAGGTATCCCATCCACCTTTGGTGGAGTAAGGCCCCCAGCTAGACGACTGGGTTGATAGGCCGGAAATGTAAGCTCGGTAACGGGTTGAGTTGACCGGTACTAATAGGCCGAGGACTTGACTACGAAGCTGCTACGCGTCCACTGTGCAACTCTTGACAAACGAACGACATCACCGTGTGTGGGTGTTGTTTGATATGTCGATAGGGTTACGGCGGTCATGGCGGAAGGGAAACGCCCGGTTACATTCCGAACCCGGAAGCTAAGCCTTCCAGCGCCGATGGTACTGCACTCGGGAGGGTGTGGGAGAGTAGGACACCGCCGGACATTCTTACAGTCGAGGGCCGCCCCATATGGGTCGGCCCTCGACTGCGTGGCGCCGTTGTGGCGCAATGAGGAAGGAATTACCTGTGAGTTCAGGACCGCAGGGCGGAGATCGTCCCCGACGTCACGAAGACCGCACCGATCGCCCGCACCGAACCGACGGAGCCCGGCGCGACGACCGCCCCCCGTACCGGGGTGGCCGCGACGACCGCAGTGGACACGCGGGTCGAGGTGACGGTGGATACCGCAGCGACGATCGCGGCCAGAGCAGCTTCCGTCGGGACAGCGGTCCCTCCCGGGACGGTGGTTTCCGGGCCGGCCGCCCGGACAGCCCGCGTGGGGGGTCCCACGAGGGCGGGTTCCGGCGTGACGCCGGCTCCACCCGGGACGGTGGATACCGCGGCGCGGAGCGTGGTAGCGGTGACCGCGATGGCGGTTTCCGCAGCGGGGACCGCCGTGAAGGAGGCTTCCGGGACGATCGACGTGGCGGTGGGTTCCGCGACGAGCGGCGTGAGGGCTCCGCCTCCCGGGGCGGCGACCGGTCGTCCGCTGGCGGCTACCGGCCTGCCGAGCAACGCGGCTTCCGGGATGGCGACCGCCGTACCGGCGGCGACCGCGAGGGTGGCTACCGAGGTGGCCCACGTCGTGACGCTGGCGCCGGAGGTGACCGCCGTGAGGGTGGTTTCCGTAGCGCGGACCGCGATGGCGGTTTCCGCGGCGGTGACCGCCGTGAGGGCGGTTTCCGGGGCGGTGACCGCCGTGAGGGCGGTGACCGCCGTGAAGGTGGTTTCCGCGGTGCGGACCGCGATGCTGGTTTCCGGGGCGGTGACCGGCGTGAGGGCGGTTTCCGGGGCGGTGACCGGGACGGTGGTTTCCGTGGTGGTGACCGGCGTGAGGGCGGTTTCCGGCGGGACGACCGGGACGGCGGTGCCCGTGGTGCCGACCGGCGCGACGAAGGCCCCCGGGGCGAGCGGCGTGAGGGCGGCTTCCGCGGCGGGGACCGCCGGGACAGCGGTTTCCGTCCCGACCAGCGTCGGGACGACCGCGACGGTGGCTCCCGGGGCGGCGACCGCCGCGAGGGCGGCTCCCGGGGCGGCGACCGCCGCGAGGGCGGCTTCCGTGGGGGCGACCGCGACGGTGGTTTCCGTGGTGGGGACCGGGACGGCGGTGCCCGTGGTGGTGACCGCCGCGAGGGCGGCTTCCGTGGTGGGGACCGCGACGGTGGTTTCCGTGGTGGTGACCGCCGCGAGGGCGGCTTCCGTGGGGGCGACCGGGACGGTGGTTTCCGTGGTGGGGAACGGCGTGAGGGCGGTTTCCGACGGGACGACCGGGACGGCGGTGCCCGGGGTGGTGAGCGCCGTGATGCCGGGCACTCCGGGCCGCGGCGCGATGGTGGCGAGCGGCGCGGCGGTGGTTACCGGGGTGACCAGGAGCGGCCCCGGTTCGACCGGGCGTCCGACGACCGGGGCGGCTATCGGCCGCGCCGGGACGAGCGACCGACGTCCGACGACCGGCGCCGCGAGGGCGGGGCGGCGACCTACCCGGACCGTCGGGACAACCGACGGGACGACCAGGCCGACCGGGTGCAGTCCCCGGCGCTGCCGGACGACATCGTGGCGAGCGACCTCGACACCGCGGTCCGGGCCGAGCTGCTCTCGCTGGCCAAGCCGGTGGCGGAGACCGTGGCGCGGCACCTGGTCGCGACCGGGCAGCTGATCGACGAGGATCCGGCCGAGGCGTTGGCCCACGCGGTTGCCGCACGCCGGCTGGCCGCGCGGATCTCCGCGGTCCGGGAGGCGGTCGGGTTGGCCGCGTACCACGCTGGCGAGTGGCAGACGGCGATCGCCGATCTGCGTACGTTCCACCGGATGACCGGGTCGCAGAGTCACCTCGCGGTGATCGCCGACTGCGAGCGGGCGCTGGGTCGGCCGGAACGGGCCATCGACCTGTTCCGTGGTGCCGACCGAGACGCGCTCGACCGGGCTGTCGCCGTCGAGCTGCTGATCGTGGCTGCGGGGGCGCGGGGCGACCTGGGCCAGAAGGACGCGGCGGTGGCGATGCTCCAGGTCCGGGAGCTGACCAGTGAGTCCACCGAGGCGTGGACGGCCCGCCTGCGGTACGCCTACGCCGACGCGCTGCTTGCCGTGGACCGTCGGGAAGAGGCCCGGGAGTGGTTCTCGCGGGCGGCCGACGCGGACCTCGACGGGGAGACCGACGCTGCCGAACGGCTGCTCGAACTCGACGGCGTGGTGATCGAGGGTGACGAGGAGGAGGAAGCCGCAGTCGAGCAGGACGTGGCTACCGGTCCGGGTGCCCCGGGCGGTGTGCCGGCCGTGGCCGAGGACCGTACCGTCGACGACGGCGCGGCTGACGCGGACCTCGGGCTTGAGGACGCGGCTGAGGCGGACGCGGCCGCCGTGGCGGACTCGGCGGCAGTGGCGGACTCGGCGGCCGAGGACACGGGTGTCGACGGTGCCACCGGGGCCGACCGCACCACCGGGGCCGACGCCTCGGAGCGGGACGGTGCCGAGCCGGTGCGGCGGGACGGGGCTGCTGGTTCGTCGGCGGACCAGCGGTGAACGCGGCCCCCACCGGCCCGCTGGTGGACGGGTACCAACTGGTCGCCTTCGACCTGGACGGGGTCGTCTACCTCATCGACCGGCCGATTCCCGGCGCGGTGGAGGCGATCGGTCGCCTGCACGCCGGGGGCCGGTCGGTGGCCTACGTGACGAACAACGCCTCGCGGCGTTCCTCGGACGTGGCGCAGCTGCTGACCGGGATGGGCGTACCGGCCCGGCCGGAGGAGGTGCTCACCTCCGCCGGCGCGGCCGCCGAGCTGCTTCGGGACCGGCTGCCCGCCGGTTCCGCCGTGCTGGTCGTCGGGGCCGAGGCGTTGCGCGCCGAGGTCAGCGCGGTCGGGCTCAAGCCGGTCACCACCGCCGACGAGTCGCCGGTGGCGGTGGTGCAGGGGTACGGGCCGCTGGTGGGCTGGGCCGACCTCGCCGAGGCGTCGATCGCGGTCCGTGCCGGTGCGCTCTGGATCGCCACCAACACCGACCGGACCCTGCCCAGCGGTCGCGGACCGTTACCCGGCAACGGTTCACTGGTGGCTGTCCTGCGTACCGCGTTGGATCGGGAGCCCGACGTGGTGGTGGGCAAGCCGGAACCGGCGCTGTTCGCCACCGCCGCCCGGCGCGCCGACGGCGGTCGTACGCTGGTCGTCGGTGACCGGTTGGACACCGACATCGAGGGCGCCGTGCGAGCCGGACTGGACAGTCTGCTCGTGCTGACCGGTGTCAGTGACGTGCCGGAGCTGCTCACGGCCGGGCCGCAGCGTCGTCCCACGTACGTCTGCTTCGACCTGGCCGGGCTCTCCGACCCGGCGGCCGTGGTCCGGGTCGGCGGCGGGCCCGCCGGTGACCGGTCGGCGGACGCCCCGTCGGTGGGTAGCGGTTGGACGGTGTCGGTCGCCGACGGTGTGCTGGAACTGACCGGTTCGGGACGTCCGCTGGATGCCGTGCCGGCACTCTGCGCGGCGGCCTGGTCCCGCGGGCCGGAGGCGGCCGGGTCCACTCCGACCGCGCCCCGGGTCCGGGCCGGCTCGGCGGAGGCGGAGGCGGCACTACGGGCCCTGGGCCTGTCCGTCTGAGCGTCGGGTCGGGTCCGGTCCCGACAAGGGACGTGTCGGCGGCGGCCACCGGAAGGGCGATCCTCCCGGTGGCCGCCGCCGCTTGTTCGTCCGGCGCGGCCGGTCCCCGCTTCAGAGCAGCTTGCGGAGCTTCATCAGGTCGAACGGGTTGGCCTTGATGGAGATCCGACGCGCGGCCAGCGCCTTCGCGATGTCGAGCTGACCACGCACCAGAGCCACCAGGTCGTCGCTGGTGGCGTTCAGGGCGATCTTCGCCTTCGGGTCGTCGCCGTCGGCCAGGTCGACCAGCTGGCCGCCGGTGAGCCGGCCGTGGAAGGCGGTACCGAGGTCGGTGACCCGGCACGCCAACGTCCGGTCCAGGTCGACCCGTTCCCGCACGCTGGCGGCATTGCTTGCCAACCGGGCGGACAACTCCTGCAACGCCTGCCGGCACTCGTCCACGCTGGCCACCATCGTCTCCTCACCGCACGCCACGCCGTTTCCCGGCACCGTACCGCACGGGAGGTCAACCGGTGCCCGGTAGCGTGGCACCTGCACACCCACCCCCGCGGAAGGACTCAGGCATGCAGGACGCGTGGCGCGCCTACCTCGAGTTGGCCATGGGCCTGACGGAGGCGCCGCGGAAGAGGGCCCAGGACGTCGTACGGCGGGTGGTCGGCTCGGGTGGGGCGACCGCCGGTCAGCTGCAGGTACTCGCCGAGGAACTGGTCTCCACCGGGATGGCCAACCGGGAGGCGCTGACCAAACTGGTCCGGTTCGAGGTGGACCGGGCGCTGGGCGCGGTCGGGTTGGCCACCGCCGACGAGGTCGCCGAGTTGACCCGCCGGGTGCACGAGTTGGAGCAGCAGCTTCGCCAGGCCCGGGCCGGATCGCCCCTGCCCGCAACGTCGGCATCGGCTGCCTCCGCGTCCGCTGAGCCGGCTGCCGACGGTGGTGCGGCGATCCGCGCGATGGCCGCGGCACCGGCCGGCCCGCCGATGACGAACCGCGCCGTGGCGAAGAAGACGGTGGCGAAGAAGCCGGTCGTCGAGCCGGCCGACGCCGGGCAGCCGGCGACCGAGCCGGCTGTTGCCCGACGGCCGGTGGCGAAGAAGGCCGTGGCCCGGAAGGCGACGACGAAGGCCGTGGTCAGGAAGGACCCGGCGGCGTCGACACCGGTGCCGCACCCCGACGACGTGACCGGGCCGGCCCGGCCGACGCCGGGCCGTACCCCGCCGCCCGGCGGTGCGGCATGACGACCACGGATCCCCGTCGGAGCCGGCGGTGAGCGGCCCGCGCCCCGGCCCCCCGCCGGGCCCCCGCCCCGGACCGGGCCCTGCCGGTCGCCCCGGGCCGGTCCCTGGTCCGCCCCGCGGCGGTGGCGTGGGAGGGGGCGCGTCGGGGCCACGTCCCGGCCCGCCGAGCGCTCCCGGTGGCCACCCGGCCGGTCCGGCCGAGGTGGACGGGAGCGACGAGGTCCGGCACCCGGCGGTGGACGCCGCGGTCCGGGCGATGGCGAACGCCGCCGAACTCTCCCCGGCGGACCAGATAGCCCAGTACGAGGCGGCGTACCAGACGCTGCGGGAGACCCTCGCCAGCATCGACCAGGCCTGAGGAGGCCCGACAACCGTGGCACGTCGTAACCGGCTGGACGCCGAACTTGTCCGCCGAGGTCTGGCCCGGTCCCGGGAACAGGCCACCGAACTGGTGGTGGCCGGCCGGGTCCAGGTGCGCGGGGTGGTGGCCCGCAAGGCCGCCGCCCTTGTCGATCCCGCCGACGCGGTGCTGGTCACCGGCGCGGACCCGGGTTCCGAGTACGTCTCCCGGGGCGGTCACAAGCTCGCCGGCGCGCTCGCCGCCTTCGAGGGGCTGCGGGTGTCCGGTCGGCGTTGCCTGGACGCCGGGGCGTCGACCGGCGGCTTCACCGACGTGCTGCTGCGTGCCGGTGCGGCCGAGGTGGTCGCGGTCGACGTGGGTTACGGCCAGTTGGCCTGGTCGTTGCGGACCGACGACCGGGTACGCGTACACGAGCGGACAAACGTCCGGAGCCTGGCCCCGGAGCTGATCGGTGGCCCGGTCGACCTCACCGTGGCGGACCTGTCGTTCATCTCGCTGCGGCTGGTGCTGCCGGCCCTGGCCGGGTGCAGCCGGCCCGACGGTGACCTGGCCCTGATGGTGAAACCCCAGTTCGAGGTGGGCAAGGAGCGGGTCGGCGCGGGTGGGGTGGTCCGTGATCCGCAGCTGCGCGCCGAGGCGGTGCTCGACGTGGCCGCCGCGGCGGCCGGCCTGGGCCTGGGGCTGGCCGGTGTGGCGGCGAGCCCGCTACCGGGCCCCAGCGGCAACGTCGAGTTCTTCGTATGGTTACGCCGGGACGCGCCACCGGCCGATCCGGCACGGGTACGTTCCGTGGTGGCCGCCGGTCCGGCGGGTCCGGTCCGTTCCGGCGCGTTGCCGGACCCGACTGCCGAGGAGGTGGCAGGGTGAACCCGCCGACGCCCGAGGTCCGTACCGCGCTGCTGGTGACCCACACCGGTCGTCGCCGCAGCACCGAGCACGCCCGGGCGGTGGCCGCGGACCTGATCTCGGCCGGCTTCGAGGTGCGGGTGGTGGCCGAGGAGGCCGACGACCTGGACCTGCCCGGTGTGGTGCCGGTGGCCGGGCCGGAGGCCGCCGAGGGCGCCGAGATCGTGTTCGCGCTCGGCGGGGACGGCACCTTCCTGCGCGCCGCCGAGCTGGCCCGGCCGGCCAAGGTTCCGTTGCTCGGCATCAACCTGGGCAAGGTCGGCTTCCTGGCCGAGGCGGAGATCGACGACCTGGACGTCGCGGTACGGGACGTGGTCGGGCGCAACTACACGGTGGACGAGCGGCTCACCCTCGACATCACCGCCGAGTTCGACGGCGGACCGACAATCGAGTCGTGGGCGCTCAACGAGATCAGTGTGGAGAAGGGCGAGCGGGCCCAGATGCTGGAGCTCCTCGTCGACGTCGACGGCCGCCCGTTGTCTCGGTACGGCTGCGACGGGGTGGTCTGCGCGACACCCACCGGTTCCACCGCGTACGCGTTCTCCGGCGGTGGGCCGGTGGTCTGGCCGGAGGTGGAGGCGCTGCTGCTGGTGCCGATCAGCGCGCACGCGTTGTTCAGCCGGCCGTTGGTGACCGCACCCACCTCCACCTTCGTGATCACCGTCGACCCGTTCACCACCCTGGCGGTGCTCTCCTGCGACGGCCGGCGGGTCTACGACCTGCCGCCGGGCGCGCGGGTCACGGTGCGGCGGGGGGCGCTGCCGGTGCGGGTCGTCCGGTTGCGCGACCGCCCGTTCACCGACCGGCTGGTGGCGAAGTTCGGGTTGCCCGTGCACGGGTGGCGCGGCAGCCGCCGCTGAGTCCGGCCGGCGGCGCACCGGTCCGCGCCGGTCGGGCTGACCGCCCGTCGCCGCGCTGACCAGCGGTGCGGCCCGACCGCGGACCGTCGGCGACCGACGGCGCGCCGGTGGTGTGCGTCGTGCCGGCTGGTCAACTGTCGGGCACCGCGTCTACTGTCGGGTGCTGTGCTGGAAGAGCTGCGGATCACCGGACTGGGCGTCATCGAGGACACCACGCTGCCCCTGGCCGACGGGATGAACGTCATCACCGGTGAGACCGGTGCCGGCAAGACGATGGTGGTGACCGGTCTCGGGCTGCTCTTCGGCGGCCGGGCCGACGCCGGTCGGGTCCGGGCCCAGCCGGGCAAGGCGGTGGTGGAGGGGCGGCTGCGGCTGCGCGGCCGGGTGGCCGACGGGGTGCACGCCCGGATCAGTGACGCCGGTGGTGAACCGGACGACGACGGGGCGCTGCTGCTGAGCCGTACGGTCACCGTGGAGGGTCGGTCCCGGGCGTACCTGGGGGGCCGGAGCATGCCGGTGGCGATGCTCGGTGAGGTGGGCGAGCAGGTGGTGGCCGTGCACGGCCAGTCCGACCAGCTGCGCCTGCTGCGTCCGGCCGAGCAGCGGGCCGCGCTGGACCGGTTCGCCGGCCCGGAGCACGAGAAGCTGCTGGAGGCGCTGCGGGAGGCGTACACCGGGTGGCGGCGGGTGGTCGACGACCTGGCCGACCGGCGGCGTAACGCCCGGGCGCGGCACCAGGAGGCGGACCTGCTGCGGCTCGGGCTGGACGAGATCACCCGGGTCGATCCGCAGCCGGGTGAGGACGACGAGCTGAAGGCGGAGGCGCGGCGGCTGGAGCACGCCGAGGGGCTGCGGACGGCGGCGCAGCTGGCGTACCAGTGTGTCGCCGGGGCGGGGGAGCCGGCCGACGAGACCCCGGACGCCACCGCGTTGCTGGGCACCGCCCGGCGGACGCTGGAGGCGCAGGCCGGCACGGACGCGTCCCTGGGTGACCTGGCGGCGCGGCTGGAGGAGGCGGCGACCCTGGTCGGGGACGTCTCCGCCGAGTTGTCGGCCTATCTGGCGGTGCTGGACGCCGATCCGGCCCGGTTGCAGGTGATCCACGAGCGGCGGGCGGCGCTGCGGGCGTTGACCCGCAAGTACGCCGACGACGTCGACGGGGTGGTGGCGTGGGCCGAACGGGCCCGGGCCCGGCTGTCCGAGCTGGACACCTCCGACGAGCTCTTCGACGAGCTGGAGCGGGAGGCGGCCCGGTCGGCCGCCGAGGTCGCCGAGTTGGCCGGGCGGGCCTCGACGTCGCGTCGGGAGGCCGCGGGTCGGTTCGCCGAGCAGGTCACCGTGGAGCTGGCCGGGCTGGCCATGCCGCACGCCCGGATCGAGGTGGCGGTGCTGCCCCGGCCGGTGGGCCGCAGCGAGCCGACGCTGTCGGTGAACGGCGCCGAGGTGGGGGTGGGTCCGGACGGCGGCGACGAGGTAGAGCTGCGGTTGCTGGCCCACCCGGGGGCGCCGGCGTTGCCCCTGCAGCGGGGTGCCTCCGGTGGTGAGCTGTCCCGGGTGATGCTCGCCATCGAGGTGGTCTTCGCCGGTTCCGGTGGGCCGCCCACGCTGGTCTTCGACGAGGTGGACGCCGGGGTCGGCGGTCAGGCGGCGGTGGAGATCGGCCGTCGGCTGGCCCGGTTGGCCCGTAGTCACCAGGTGCTGGTGGTGACCCACCTGCCGCAGGTGGCCGCCTTCGCCGACCGGCACCTGGTGGTGGCCAAGGACACCGGTGGGGCGGTGACCACCAGCGGAGTGCGGGTGGTGGAGGACACCGCGCGGGCCCGTGAGCTGGCCCGGATGCTCGCCGGCCTGCCGGACTCGGATCTGGGTATCGCCCACGCCGAGGAGTTGCTGGCGGTGGCGACCCGGGAGCGCCGTTCCTGACCGGGTTTGTGAGCGCAAGCACACCGGCGGCGGCCCCGGTGTGCTTCCCTGGGTAGGCGGCCCTGCTAAGGCATGTCGCGTCAGATTTGCCTGCCTCACATGCCAGGATGGTCAGGATGCGTCTTCCCACGTTGCGCCGGACCCGGAATGCGGAACCGGGCCGGGTCATCGGCACCGCCCGCCTGGACCGCCGGACCAAACGACTGGCCGGGCGGTTGCGCCCCGGTGACATCGCGGTCATCGACCACGTCGACCTGGACCGGGTCGCCGCCGACTCGTTGGTGGCCGTCGGTGTCGGTGCGGTGCTCAACGCCAAGCCGTCGGTCTCCGGCCGCTATCCCAACCTCGGCCCGCAGGTGCTGGTCGCGGCCGGCATCCCGCTCCTGGACGACCTGGGTGAGGGGGTCTTCGAACGGATCCACGAGGGCGACCTGGTCCGGATCGAGGGCAACACGGTCTTCATCGGTGACGAGCCGGTCGCGCACGGCAGTCTGCAGGACGCCGAGTCGGTGGCCAAGGCGATGGCCGACGCCCGGGAGGGACTGTCGGTCCAGTTGGAGGCCTTCGCCGCCAACACCATGGACTACCTGCGGCAGGAGCGTGACCTGCTGCTCGACGGGGTCGGGGTGCCGGAGATCCAGACCCAGGTCCAGGGTCGGCACTGTCTGATCGTGGTGCGCGGGTACGACTACAAGGCCGACCTGGACGTGCTGCGCCCGTACATCCGGGAGTACAAGCCGGTGCTGATCGGCGTCGACGGTGGGGCGGACGCGCTGGTCGAGGCGGGTTACACCCCGGACATGATCATCGGGGACATGGACTCGGTCACCGACGACGTGTTGCGCTGCGGCGCCGAGGTGATCGTGCACGCGTACCCGGATGGCCGGGCGCCCGGGTTGGCCCGGGTGAACAGCCTCGGTGTGTCGGCGATCACCTTCCCGGCCGCGGCGACCAGCGAGGACCTGGCGATGCTGCTGGCCGACGAGAAGGGCGCGTCGTTGCTGGTGGCCGTCGGCACCCACGCCACCCTGGTCGAGTTCCTGGACAAGGGGCGCGGCGGAATGGCCTCGACGTTCCTGACCCGGCTGAAGGTCGGCGGCAAGCTGGTCGACGCCAAGGGGGTCAGCCGGCTCTACCGGCAGAGCATCTCCGGCTCCTCGCTGCTTCTGCTGGTCCTCGCGGCGTTGGCCGCGATGGCCTCCGCGGTGGCGGTCTCCACCGTCGGTCAGGCGTATTTGGGCGTGGCCTCCGAATGGTGGGACAATTTCGTGTTCCAGCTCGGCCAGCTCTTCTAGCTCCCGACCCGATAGAGGCTGCAAGCGTGATCAACTTTCGTTACCACGTGGTGTCCCTGACCGCGGTGTTCCTGGCGCTGGCGATCGGCCTGGTGGTGGGCACGGCCGCCCTCAACGGCCCGGTGGTCGACTCGATCAAGGAGCGGGTCAACGCGCTGAGCAAGGACAACCAGCAGCTGCGCCAGTCGGTGCAGAACATGCAGAAGGAACTGGAGCAGGAGGAGGAGTTCGCCACCGACATGGCCCAGGTCTTCCTGCCGGGGCAGCTCGCCGACCGGCGGGTGGTGGTGCTCAGCCTGCCCTCCGGGCGGGACCACACCGACGGGGTGCTGCAGAGTCTGCGGCTGGCCGGGGCCAACCTGACCGGCCGGGTCGACCTGCAGGACAAGCTCATCGAGCCGGAGAACAACAGCAACCTGATGGAGCTGGCGAACACCGCCGCCCGGCCCACCGCCCCCGCCACCGGCCTGCCCGGCAACGGGCACGGGGTGGAGACCTCCAGCGCGATGCTGGCCAGTGTCCTGCTGGACCGCCCCGAGGGCACCCCGCCGGTCACCGACGCCGACCGGCGGGCGGTGCTGGCCGCGTACGTCAACGCCGGGTACGTCGCCACCGAGCAGGACGTGACCGGGCCGGCCGAGGCGGTCGTGGTGGTCAGCGGGCAGCCGTACGTGGACAAGGACTTCGGCAAGAAGGACGAGTCGGTGGTGAAGATCGTCGAGCAGTTCGACCGGACCGGCGCCATCGTCGTCGGCGGCAACGGGTCGGCCGGCGGCAACGTGGTCTCCATCGTCCGGGGCGATCCGGTGCTGTCGCAGACCATCTCCACCGTCGACAACGCCAACACGCCGCAGGGGCAGCTGGTCACCGCCCTGGCGCTGGTGCAGCAGTTGACCGAGAAGAAGGCCGGGCAGTACGGCGTGGGCGACAACGCCGCCGCCAGGATGCCTAAACTGCCCCAGTGAGCCAACGCCGCGCCGTCCGGTCCGCAGTCCGCCGCCTCGTGACGGGAGTGACCCCGTGAGCCTGCTGGGACGTCTGCTGGTCGCCGGCGCCGGTGCCGCCGCCGCCCGGTACCTGCTGCGGGAGGTCCGTACCGCACCGGTCGGGCCGGCGCTGGAGCGGACCAACTTCCGCGGCCGGACGGTGACCCTGGCCGCCGGGCCGGCGCTCGCGGTCGGTGCCGCCGGTGCCGGGGCGCTCGGCGCGCCCAGCGCCGCCGCCGGCTCGGCCGCCCTGCTGGCCGGGGTGGGCGCCGGCGCGGTCGGGCTCTACGACGACGTGGTGGGCGCCCGCCCGGAGCAGAAGTCCGCCAAGGGATTCGCCGGGCACCTGGCCGCGCTGCGGCAGGGACGGGTCACCGCCGGCCTGGTCAAGATCATCGGAGTGGGGGCGGCCGGGCTCGGCGCCGCCGCCCTGCTCGCCGCCGACCCGCAGGTGCGGGCGCACCGGCGCCGGCAGCGGCAGGGGCCGCTCGGGCACGCCGCCGACGTGCTGCTCGGCGCCGGCGTGGTCGCCGGCACCGCGAACCTGGTGAACCTGCTCGACCTGCGACCCGGCCGGGCGATCAAGTCCGGCCTGCTGATCGGTACGCCGCTGACCGGTGGCCGCCACGGCGGGATCGCCGCCGGCGCCGTCGGTGCCGCGGCCGGGCTGCTCGCCGCCGACCTCGACGAGGAGGTGATGCTCGGCGACAGCGGTGCCAACGCCCTCGGCGCGCTGCTCGGGGTCGGGTTGGCCGCCCGGACCGGACCGCTCGGCCGGGCGGTCGCGCTCACCGTGCTCGCCGGCCTCACCGCCGCCAGTGAGAAGGTCAGCTTCACCAAGGTCATCCAGGGCACGCCCGTCCTGCGCGAGCTGGACGAGCTGGGCCGCCGATCCGACTGACGTGACGACACCGGCCCCGCTGGCCGGCGCCGGCCGGCTGGCCGGGGCCGCCGCCCTCATCGCCGTGCTCACCGTGGCCGCCCGGCTGGCCGGTTTCGGCCGTACCGCCGTCTTCACCTGGGTGGTGCAGAAGAGCGACCTCGGCGGCATGTACGTGATCGCCAACACGGTGCCGAACATCATCTTCGAGATCGTCGCCGGTGGGGCGCTGGCGAGCCTGGTGGTGCCGCTGCTGGCCGGTGCGGTGGCCAACGGCGACCGGCGGGCGGTGGCGGCCACCACCGGCGCCCTGCTCACCTGGACGGTCACCCTGCTGGTGCCGCTGGCGGTGCTGGTGGCGCTTCTCGCCGACCCGATCATCGCGCTGATCGGTGCCGACCCGTCCGCCGCCGAACGTGCCGCCGGGGCCCGGATGCTGCGGGTGTTCGCCCCGCAGCTGCCGCTCTACGGCATCGGCATCGTGCTGACCGGGGTGCTCCAGGCGCACCGCCGGTTCGCCTGGCCGGTGCTCGCGCCGTTGCTGTCCAGCCTCACCGTGATCGTCGTCTACGCGGTCTTCGGCGTCACCCAGGGGCGTGGGGCGTCGGTGGCCGAGGTGGGCGTCGGCGGTGAGCTGGTCCTCTCCGTCGGCACCACCCTCGGTGTGGTGGTGCTGTCGTTGTCGCTGCTGATCCCGCTGCGCCGGCTGGCCGTACGTCCCCGGGCCGGGTACGGCTTCCCGGTCGACGCGCGGGCCCGGATCGGCGGGCTGGCGGTGGCCGGCGCGGTCACCGTCACCGCCCAGCAGCTCGCCCTGCTGGTCGTGCTCAACCGGGTCGCCGGCGGCCCCACCGGCTCACCCCAGGTGTTCAACCTGGCCCAGACCATCTACCTGCTGCCCTGGGCGGTGCTCGCGGTGCCGCTGGCGGTGGCCGCGTACCCGAGCCTGGCCGCCGCCGCGACCACCGGCGACGAGGCCGGCTACCGGCGGACCCTGGCCTCGACCACCCGGGGGGTGCTGCTGTTCAGCAGTCTCGGCGCGGCCGCGCTGGTGGGCACCGCCGGCCCGGTGGCGCGGATCTTCTACCCGGCCGACCCGACCTCCACCGCCGAGGCGATCATCGGGTACGCCCCGGGCCTGCTCGGTTACGGTGTGTTCGCGGTGCTCTCCCGCGCCCTGTACGCCCGGGGGGACACCCGGCCCGCCACGCTGGCGATCACCGCCGGTTGGCTGGTCGTCCCGGTGGCGGCGCTGCCGTTGGCCGCGCTGCTGCCCAGCGCCGACCGGGTGCTGGCCGTGACGGTGGCCAACTCGGCGGGCATGCTGCTGCTCGGCGCGCTGCTGCTCGGCGCCGTCCGGCGGACCGCCGGACGGCAGGCGCTGGCCGGGGTCGGCCGGGCCGGGGCGTCGGGTCTGCTCGCCGGCGTGCTCGCCGCCGCCGGTGGCGTCGGGGTGGTGCAGTGGCTGGCCGGGCGGGGCGACGGCACCCCGACGACATTCACCGCACTCGGTCAGGGCATGCTGTCCGGGATCGTGGTCGGTGTGGTGTTTCTGATCGTGGCCCTGGCGACCGACCGGCGGGACGTGCAACCGTTGCTGGCCGGCGTGCTCCGGCGGGTCGCCGCGGTGCTCCGGCGGGTCGGCGGCCGGGACACCAGCGACCGTGCCGACGCGGCGCGCGAGGACGACACACCCCCTCCAGCGGGGTGACGGGAAGGAGACGGTGTCCCGATGACCGACGCCTCGTCGGCTCCCCGGTGGCCCGGCCGAGTGGTCCTGCTGCTCGCCTCCAGCACCGGCGGGGTGGGACAGCACGTCCGGTCGGTGGCCCGGGGTCTGGTCGCCGCCGGCGCGAGCGTGCTGGTCTGCGGCCCGTCGGCCACCCAGGACCAGTTCGACTTCACCGGTGTCGGCGCGCGCTTCGAGGCGGTGGAGATCCCGGCCAGCCCCACCCCCGCCGACGCCCGCGCCGTCGCCGCGCTGCGGCGGGCGCTGGGTGCCGCACCCGTCGACGTCGTGCACGCGCACGGGCTGCGGGCCGGCCTGGTCGCCGTCCTGGCCCGACCGGCCGCGCCACTGGTGGTCACCTGGCACAACGCGGTCCTCGCCGGCGGGGTGCGCGGTGGCCTGTCCCGGCTGGCCGAGCGGCTGGTGGCCCGGTCGGCACGGGTCGCCCTGGGCGCCTCCGCCGACCTGGTCGAGCGGGCCGCGGCACTGGGCGCGGCCGATGCCCGGCTCGCGCCGGTGGCCGCGCCGACGCTCTCCTCCGCCCGGCGGCGTCGGGCCGCCGTACGCGCCGAGTTCGGCGTCGTCGGTGACCAGCCGCTGGTGCTCTCCGTCGGCCGGCTGCACCCGCAGAAGCGGTACGACGTGCTGGTCGACGCCGCCGCCCGCTGGCGTACCCGCACCCCACCGCCGGTGGTGGTGATCGCCGGCAGCGGACCGGCCTACCTGTCGCTGGCCGCCCGGATCTCCGCCGCCCGGGCCCCGGTGACCCTGCTCGGTCACCGCACCGACGTGGCCGATCTGCTGGCCGGGGCCGACCTGGCGGTGGTCACCAGCGACTGGGAGGCCCGGCAGCTCTTCGCCCAGGAGGCGCTGCGTGCCGGCGTACCGCTGGTGGCGACCTCGGTCGGCGGCCTGCCGGAGCTGGTCGGCGACGCCGCGCTGCTGGTGGCCCCGGGTGACGTCGACGCGGTCGACGCGGCGGTGCGCAGCCTGCTCGACGACGCCGCGCTGCGGGCCGACCTGGCCGCCCGGGGCACGGCCCGGGCCACCACCTGGCCGACCGAGCGGGACACCGTGGCCGAGTTGGCCGCCCTCTACGCCGAGCTGGCCCCGCACCCGGCGGCCCCCGACGCCGGCACCGCCTCGACGGGACGCCGGTGATGCTGCGCCGACTCGCCCCGGTCCTGCTGACCCTGGTCGTGGTGGCGCTCGGGGTGACCGCGCTCACCGCCCGCCCGGAGCAGGGCAGCCCCCGGCCGCGCGCCGACTACGTGGTGCTCGTCGGCATGGCCGGGCTGCGGTGGGACGACGTCGACCCGGAGCACACCCCCACGCTGTGGCGGATGGCCCGCGACGGTTCGATCGGCTCCCTGTCGGTCCGCTCCGCGCACCGGCCGACCTGCCCGGTCGACGGCTGGTTGACCCTGGGCGCCGGCAACTTCGCGGCCTGGGCCGGTAACCGGCAGGCGCAGGTCTGCCCGCCCGGCCAGGTCACCGTGGAACAACCCGACTCCATCGGGGCGAACCTGCCCGACCAGGAGGCCCAGGTCCTGCACAACCAGGAACGGCTGCCCTGGGGCACGGTGCCGGGAGCGCTGTCGGAGTCGGTGCGCTGTTCGGTCGCGGTGGGACCGGGTGCCGCCGTGGCCGCGGCCCGGCCGTTCGGTCGGGTGGACCGGTACGCCCCGGCGTTGCCGGCCGATCCGGCCGAGCTGCTCGGCTCCTGCGTGCTCAGCATCGTGGACCTGGGCACCGTCACCGGGGAGGATCCCACCCTCCGGGCGGAGGCGGTGCGGGCCGCCGACGCGGACCTGGCCCGGGTGCTCGCCGCCCGACCGCCGCAGTCGCTGGTCGTGGTGGCCGGCATCTCCGACACCGAGCAACCCTCCCGGTTGCACGTGGCCGTGGCCGACGGGCCCGGCTGGGAGCGGGGCTGGCTGACCTCGGCCAGCACGGGCCGGGAGGGCTACCTGCAACTGGTCGACCTGGCACCGACGGCGCTGGCGGTGCTCGGCCGGCCGATGCCGGAACGGTTGTTCATCGGCCAGCCGGCGGCCCCGGTCGAGGGCCGGCCGGCGGACCTGGCCACCGCCATCACCGCGCCGGCCGACGCCGACCGGGAGGCCGGCGCGCAACGCCGGGTGGCCGACGGGTTCTTCGTCGTCGTCGCGGTGGTGCAGGTGCTGCTCGCGATCGCGGTGCTGCCCCTGCTGCGCCGCGCCCGCCGGCACGCCGGGGTGGGGCGGGCACCGGTGCCCCGACGGGTGGTGGCGGTGGTGGAGGTGCTGCTGGTCGCCGCCGCGTTGGCCCTGCCGGCGGCCCTGCTGGCCGACCTGGTGCCGTGGTGGCGGGGCGAGCACGCCGGCTGGTACTTCGCCGTGGTCACCGCCGCGGTGCTGGCCGCCGCGACCACCCTGGTACGGCTGGCTCCCGGGTACGCCGCCACACTGGGTCCGCTCGGCGTGGTCGCCGCGTTGGCCACCCTGGTCGTCGGGGCGGACGTGCTCACCGGAGCGCGGTTGCAGCTCAACGGCGTGATCGGGTACTCGGCGCTGCAGGGCGGGCGGTACGCCGGACTCGGCACGGTCGGTCTGGGGATCTTCGTCGGCGGGTCGCTGCTGACGGCGGGGTGGCTGGCCCAGCGGGTCCGGCGGGCCTGGCGGCCGATGGTCATGGTCAGCGTCGGTGGTCTCGCCGTGGTGGTCGTCGGCAGCCCGTACCTGGGATCGGACTCGATCGGGGCGATCGCGCTGACCGCCGGGGTGAGCGTCGCCGCGGCGATCAGCGCCGGCGGTTGGCTGACCGTCAGCCGGTTGGCCTGGGCGAGCATGGCCGCGCTGGCGGTGACCGTCGGCTTCGCCGTGCTGGACCTGCGCCGGCCGGCCACCGAACGGGGCAGCCTTGGCCGGTTCCTCGCCGCGCTCGGCGACGGCACCGGAGGGCTCACCGTGCACCGGTCCAGCACCGCCAACGTCGAGACGCTCACCAACAGCCCGCTGACCGTGCTGGCCCTGGCCGGTGCCCTGCTCGTGTGGTTCGCCCTGCTGCAGCCCTGGGGCGGGCTGAAGCGACTGTTCGGGATCTACCCGGCGATGCGGGGGGCGATGGCCGGTACGGCGGTGGCCGCGCTCGTCGGCGGGCTACTGAGCGGGGCCGCGCTGGACGTGGCCGGGGCGGCCGGGGCGCTGGTGGTGCCGATGGCGGCGCTGGCCGCGCTGCGGGTGCTCGACCACTCGGCCGACCGTACCCAGCCGGTGGGGGACCGCCCGCAGGACGCCGTACCGGCCGCTGGCCGGGCCGACGGTGGTGCGGTTGCCTCGACCGCGGGTGGCCGCGGTGCGGGTGCCTCGACCGCGGGTGGCCGCGGTGCCGGTGCCTCCGCCGGGGTCAGCCCGCCATAGCCGGCCGGCCACGGGCGGGTGGCCACGGCCGGCGGGCCACGGGCGGGTGGGACGTCGGGTGCGGCCTGCGAGTGGTCCGGGTCATGGTGTTAGCGTGGAATCCCGTGGATCGCGTGATCGTTTCCGACCGCAGCCGGCCCGGCTGGTTGGTCGGCACTGATCGGCACGGCGGTCTGCACGACCGCAACGGACGACACGGGAGCAGGCGTTGGCCCCTTCAGCACGGACGACCAGGCACATCTTCGTCACCGGGGGCGTCGCCTCCTCGCTGGGCAAGGGCCTCACCGCCTCCAGCCTCGGCAATCTGCTCAGCGCCCGCGGGCTGCGGGTGGTGATGCAGAAACTCGACCCGTACCTCAACGTCGACCCGGGGACAATGAACCCGTTCCAGCACGGTGAGGTCTTCATCACCGAGGACGGCGCCGAGACCGACCTCGACGTGGGGCACTACGAGCGGTTCCTCGACCGGGACCTCTCCGGCAAGGCGAACGTCACCACCGGCCAGATCTACTCCGACGTGATCGCCAAGGAGCGGCGCGGCGAGTACCTCGGCGACACCGTCCAGGTGATCCCGCACATCACCAACGAGATCAAGGCACGGATCCTGGGCATGGCCGACCCGGACGGCGACGGGCAGGTCCCGGACGTGGTGATCACCGAGGTCGGCGGCACGGTCGGCGACATCGAGTCGCTGCCGTTCCTGGAGGCGATCCGGCAGGTCCGCCACGACCTGGGTCGGGACAACTGCTTCTACCTGCACGTCTCGCTGGTGCCGTACCTGGCCCCGTCGGGGGAGCTGAAGACCAAGCCCACCCAGCACTCGGTGGCCCAGCTGCGCAACATCGGTATCCAGCCCGACGCCATCGTGTGCCGCTCCGACCGGGAGATCCCGGACAAGCTCAAGCACAAGCTGTCGCTCTACTGCGACGTCGACCGGGAGGCCGTGGTGGCCGCCCCGGACGCCCCCAGCATCTACGACATCCCGAAGGTGCTGCACCGGGAGGGTCTGGACGCCTACGTGGTGCGCCGGCTCGGGCTCTCCTTCCGGGACGTGGACTGGACCCGCTGGGACGACCTGCTGGAGCGGGTGCACCAGCCCCGGCACACCGTCGAGGTGGCGGTGGTCGGCAAGTACGTCGACCTGCCCGACGCGTACCTGTCGGTGAGCGAGGCGATCCGGGCCGCCGGCTTCGGCCACCGGGCCCGGGTGAAGCTTCGCTGGGTGCCCAGCGACGACTGTGTCACCCCGGCCGGGGCGGCGTCGGCGCTGGCCGGCGTGGACGGCATCGTCATCCCCGGCGGGTTCGGCGTCCGCGGTATCGAGGGCAAGATCGGCACCGCCCGGTACGCCCGGGAGAACCGGATCCCGCTGCTCGGGCTCTGCCTCGGGTTGCAGTGCATGGCGATCGAGGTGGCCCGGCACCGGGCCGAGCTGGACGGGGCGAACTCGTTGGAGTTCGACGAGCAGGCCCACCACCCGGTCATCGCCACCATGGCCGACCAGGAGGACATCGTCGCCGGCAAGGGCGACCTGGGCGGCACGATGCGGCTCGGGGCGTACCCGGCGGCCCTGGCGAAGGGGTCGATCGTGGCCGAGGCGTACGGCAGCACCGAGGTCAGCGAACGGCACCGGCACCGGTACGAGGTGAACAACGCCTACCGGGAGGCGCTGACCCGCGCCGGGCTGCGGATCTCCGGCACCTCGCCGGACGGCCGGCTTGTCGAGTTCGTCGAGCTGGACCGGGAGCTGCACCCGTTCTTCGTGGCCACCCAGGCGCATCCGGAGCTGAAGAGCCGCCCGACCCGGCCGCACCCGCTGTTCGCCGCCTTCGTCCGGGCCGCCATCGACTACTCCGAGGCCGACCAGTTGCCGGTGGACCTCGACGCCGTCGACAGCGCCCCGGCGCGGGCCGGGTCCGCGTCGTGAGCGCCGTCGAGCACCGCTACGAGCTGCGTTCCCGGCAGGAGCGGTACGCCGGCCGGATCTTCACCGTGCTCAGCGACGAGGTCACCATGCCCGGCGGGGGCACGGCGGGCCGGGACTGGGTCCGGCACGTCGGCGCGGTCGCCGTGGTGGCGCTCGACGACGCCGGCCAGGTGGTGCTGGTCCGGCAGTACCGGCACCCGCTCGGTCGGCACCTGTGGGAGTTGCCGGCCGGGCTGACCGACGTCGAGGGGGAGGACCTGCCGGCGGCGGCGCTGCGCGAGCTGGCCGAGGAGGTCGACCTGACCGCCGCGACGGTCGACGTGCTGGCCGACCTGAACACCTCGCCGGGCTTCTCCAACGAGCTGGTGCGGATCTTCCTCGCCCGCGACCTCGCCGAGGTGCCCGCCGAGCGGCGTCACCAGCGCTACGACGAGGAGGCCGACATGCAGGTGGTCCGGCTCGACCTGGACGAGGCGGTGTCGATGGTGCTGGCCGGCGAGATCACCAACGCGGCCTGCGTGGCCGGCCTGCTGGCCGCCGCGCGGGCCCGGGACACCGGCTGGTCCGCCCTACGCCGCCCCGACGCCCCCCTCCCGGGGTAAGGAAGGGCCCCCGCTTAACGCATCCGGTCGAGCGGGGTACCCCGCTCACACCGGGCGCGGGGAGTGTGTGACGCATCGGGCCCGAGGTGCATGACGTACCGGGCTGGGAGATCGTGACGTACGGGGACCGTGACGTACGGGCACGAGGGAACTGTGTGACGTACCGGGCCGGGGCCGTGCGGGTGACCGCTCGGCCCCGGGTTTCCCGTCGATGTGCGGGCCCGTCGGTGTGCGGGCCCGCCGTAGCGGGCCCGCACACCGACGGGCCCGCAGGTCAGTCCCGCAGCGGGCGGCCCTGCCCGTCGACGCCACCGTTGACCAGGATCAGAATGCCGTCGATGAAGCCCCAGAGGCCGCCGATGCCGCAGGTGACGAGGCTCACCACCAGCTGCAGGACACCGGTCTTGGTGTCGCCCATGTAGAACCGGCCTGCGCCGAAGGTGCCCAGCAGGATGCCGAGGACGCCCGCGACGACCTTGCTCTTGTCCGAGACCTGCCCGGGGTACTGCTGATACGGAGGTGTGGTCATGAGGCGACACATTAGTGATCGACGGGCCGGGCTCCCGCAGCGCGGGGTGGGTGATCGGACGATAATGGCCGGACACTGTCCTGACGGCTGAGGTCGCCTCGACCGCCGGCCGGTCCGGGCCTGACACAGTGTCAGGGCAGCCGGCCAGTGGCTGTCACTCTGCTGGCTGCCCTGAAGTGGCGGCGGGCCTAGACTGCCGCCTGCGGGACCGGTGGACCGCGCCGGCAACGTGGCCGGCGCGCACCGGCGCAGTCGGGTGATCCCCGGCCGGCGAGAAAGGTGTGCACATCGTGAAGGTCGGAATCCCCCGCGAGGTCAAGAACCACGAGTACCGGGTGGCGATCACGCCGGCAGGCGTCAACGAGCTCACCCGCGCGGGCCACCAGGTCTTCGTCGAGTCCGGCGCGGGAGCGGGGTCAAGCATCGGCGACGAGGAGTTCACCGCCGCCGGTGCCAAGATCCTGCCGCACGCCGACGAGGTCTGGGACGTGGCGGAGCTGGTGCTCAAGGTCAAGGAGCCGGTCGCCGAGGAGTACCACCGGATGCGACCCGGGCAGGTGCTCTTCACCTACCTGCACCTGGCCGCCTCCCGGGAGTGCACCGACGCGCTGGTGCGCCGGCAGGTCACCGGCATCGCGTACGAGACCGTCGAGCTGCCCGACCGGTCGTTGCCGCTGCTGGCCCCGATGTCCGAGGTGGCCGGTCGGCTCGCCCCGCAGGTAGGCGCGTACCACCTGCAACGTCAGGGCGGCGGCCGGGGCGTGCTGATGGGCGGCGTCTCCGGGGTGTACGCGGCCAAGACCGTGGTCATCGGCGCCGGCGTGTCCGGGATGAACGCCGCGGCCATCGCGCTCGGCCTGCAGGCCGAGGTGCTGCTGCTGGACAAGAACGTGGCCCGGCTCCGGCAGGCCGACGCCATCTACCGGGGGCACCTGCAGACGGTCGCCTCCAACGCCTACGAGGTCGAGCGGGCCGTGCTCGACGCCGACCTGGTCATCGGCGCGGTCCTGGTCCCCGGGGCGAAGGCCCCCACGCTGATCAGCAACGAGCTGGTCTCCCGGATGAAGCCGGGCAGCGTGCTTGTCGACATCTCCATCGACCAGGGGGGCTGCTTCGAGGACTCCCGCCCCACCACCCACGACGAGCCGACGTACCAGGTGCACCAGTCGCTGTTCTACTGCGTGGCGAACATGCCCGGGGCGGTGCCGCACACCAGCACGTACGCGCTCACCAACGTCACCCTGCCGTACGTGCTCGAACTGGCCAACCACGGGTGGCGCCAGGCGCTGCGCCGGGACCCGGCGCTGGCCGCGGGCCTGAACACCCACGACGGACAGGTCACCTACGGTCCGGTCGCCGAGGCGCACGGTCTGCCCACGCTCGCCCTGGCCGACGTGCTCGCCTGACCGCAGGGGGAGCAGACCGGTGACCCGCCCGGAGCCCACGCCGGCGTTGCGCCGGGCCGTGCGCGGCTACCTGGACCACCTGACCGTCGAGCGGGGACTGTCGGCCAACACCCTCTCGTCGTACCGGCGGGACCTGGCGCGTTACCTGGGCACCCTGGCCGACGCGGGCGTCGGTGACCTGGCCGACGTCGGCGCCGGCCAGGTCGAGACGCACCTGGCCCGGCTGCGCGCCGGTGGGGACGGGCATCCGCCGCTGGCCGCGTCGTCGGCGGCCCGGGCCGCCAGCGCGGTACGCGGCCTGCACCGGTTCGCGCTGCGCGAGGGCCTGGCCGGCGTCGACCCGAGCCGCGACGTGCGGCCACCGACCCCGCCGCGCCGGCTGCCCCGGGCGCTGCCGGTCGACGCGGTGGTGCGGCTGTTGGAGACCGCCGGCTCACCGACCGCGGTGGGTGACGGCGCACCCCTGGCGCTGCGGGACCGGGCACTGCTGGAGTTCCTGTACGGCACCGGGGCGCGGATCTCCGAGGCCGTCGGCGCCGCCGTGGACGACCTGGACGTCGCCGCCGGCACGGTGCTGCTGCGCGGCAAGGGAGGCCGGACCAGGCTGGTACCGATCGGCGGGTACGCGGTCGAGGCGCTGCGCGCCTGGCTGGTGCGGGCCCGCCCGGTGCTGGCCGCCGCCGGCCGGGGCACCCCGGCGGTCTTCGTCAACGCCCGCGGCGGCGCGCTGACCCGCCAGGGTGCCTGGACCATCCTGCGGCGGGCCGCCGACCGGGCCGGGCTGCCGGTCGACGGCCCGGGGGCGGTCTCGCCGCACACCCTGCGCCACTCCTACGCCACCCACCTGCTCGACGGCGGCGCCGACGTCCGGGTGGTGCAGGAACTGCTCGGGCACGCCTCGGTGACCACCACGCAGGTCTACACGCTGGTCACCGTGGAACGGCTGCGCGAGGTGTACGCCACCGCCCACCCCCGGGCCCGCTGAGCCGCCCCGCCGGCCGTACCGCGCCGGTCCGCGCGGCTGCCGGGTCGACGTCCACCCTGCCCGGCCGGGTTGCCTGGTCGGCGGGGGAGCCGACACGCCGCACCGGTGCCGACCGGGTCGCCGGCCGGTGGCGTACAGTCGGCATCGGCGCGGACCTCCTGGGGCGGACAGCCGGGGTGCGTAGACCGGGCTGACCCGGTTCTGGTGCGTAGACCGGGATGAACCCGGTTCTGGTGCGTAGGCCGGGGTGACCCGGCCCTGGTGTCGTAGCGGCGCCGCGAGGGACGTCGGTCGGTTCCGGCACCGGGTGGTCGTCGGGAGGGGGCAACAAGGACATGGCTGGCAACGGTGATCGTGCCGAGACCTGGACGACGGAGCTCCGAGAGCAGCAGGCGACGCTCGGCGCGGACCTCGGTCCGGCCGACCCTGCGGCGTACACCATGCGTAAGCCCATTCCCGAACCGATGCCCACGGACCGGCACGGGCCGGCCCGGATCATCGCGATGGCCAACCAGAAGGGTGGCGTCGGCAAGACCACGACGACCATCAACCTCGGTGCGGCCCTGGCGGAGTACGGGCGCAAGGTACTGCTTGTCGACTTCGACCCGCAGGGTGCCCTCTCGGTAGGCCTGGGGGTCAACCCGCACAACCTGGACCTGTCGGTCTACAACCTGCTCATGCAGGACGACGTCACCGCCGAGGACGTCCTGATCAAGACCGACGTGGCCGGTCTGCACCTGTTGCCGGCCAACATCGACCTCTCGGCGGCCGAGATCCAGCTGGTCAACGAGGTCGCCCGGGAGATGGCCCTGGCCCGGGTGCTGCGCAGCATCCGCAAGGAGTACGACTACGTCCTGATCGACTGCCAGCCCTCGCTCGGCCTGCTGGCGATCAACGCGCTGACCGTCGCCCACGGCGTGCTGATCCCCCTGGAGTGCGAGTTCTTCAGCCTGCGGGGCGTGGCGCTGCTGCTGGACACCATCGACAAGGTGCGGGAGCGGCTCAACTTCGACCTGGAGTTGGAAGGCATCCTCGCCACCATGTACGACAGCCGGACCACGCACTGCCGGCAGGTGCTGCAGCGGGTGGTGGAGGCCTTCGGCGACAAGGTGTACCAGACGGTCATCACCAAGACGGTCAAGTTCCCCGAGTCGACCGTGGCCGGTGCCCCGATCACCACGCTCGATCCGGCCTCGTCCGGCGCGCGCAACTACCGGCAACTGGCCCGTGAGGTGATCGCCGCGCAGGCGGAGCGGTAGGTGCACCGGCGCGGTGACCCGTACCGGCGCTGTGACCTGCCCGGACGGTCGACTACGGTCGTCGGGTGACCGTCCCGCTCCGCACCCCGGAACCGTCCCCGCCCGACGCCTCGGCGGTCGCGGTCGACGTCGTCTCTGGCGACGACAGTGCTTCCGGCGGTGACACCGCTTCCGGTGGTGGCTTCACCGTCCGGCTGGTCAACTTCACCGGCCCGTTCGACCTGCTGCTGCAGCTGATCAGCAAGCACAAGCTCGACGTCACCGAGGTGGCGCTGCACCAGGTCACCGATGAGTTCATCGCCTACATCCGGGCGATGGACGACCAGTGGGACCTCGACGAGGCCAGCGAGTTCCTGCTCGTCGCCGCCACCCTGCTCGACCTGAAGGCCGCCCGGTTGTTGCCCTCGGCGCAGGTAGAGGACGAGGAGGACCTCGCCCTGCTGGAGGCGCGGGACCTGCTCTTCGCCCGGCTGCTGCAGTACAAGGCGTACAAGGAGGCCGCAGCGCACATCGCCGACCTGGAGGCGGTGGGCGGCCGGCGGTACCCGCGGGCGGTCACCCTGGAGCCCCGGTACGCCGAGGCACTGCCCGACCTGGTCCTGGGCATCGGCGTGGAGCGGCTGCGTGCCCTGGCGGTCCGGGCGATGACACCGAAGCCGGTGCCGGAGGTCTCCATCGACCACGTGCACCTGGTCCGGGTGAGCGTCCGGGAGCACGCCGAGGTGCTGACCGAGCGGCTGCGGCGGGCCGGGGAGGCGACCTTCAGCCTGCTCTGCGCCGACTGTACGGCCACCCTGGAGGTGGTGGCACGGTTCCTGGCCCTGCTGGAGCTGTACCGGGAGGGTCTGGTCGCGTTCACGCAGGACCAGGCACTGGAGGAGCTGACCGTACGGTGGACCGGCCCGGCCGACGGCGGTCCCGCGTTGGCCATCGACGAGTACGCCGGCAGCGACCAGCCGCCGCCCGAGGCGGATCCGTCGCCCGGGACTGGTCCGTCGGCCGGGGCTGGTCTGGCGCCCGGGGCGGATCCGTCCGTCGGGGCTGGTCCGTCGCCCGGGGCTGGTCCGTCGACCGGCGGCCGGGACGGGGCCGGCGGGGACGTGGGTGCGCCCGAAGCGGGTGTGGCCGGCAGAGGCGAGGAGTGATCGGGGATGGGTAACGAGGACCGCCGGGATTCACTGGCCGATCAGGCCGCCGCCTGGGTGCCGCCGTGGGCCCCCGAACGTCGTCCCGCCCCCGCAGACGCCCCCGCCCCGGCCCCGCTGTCAGAGCCGGGCACCGAAGAACCCGCGCCGGACGCCGAAGAACCCGCGCCGGGCACCGAAGAACCCGCGCCGGGCACCGAAGAACCCGCGCCGGGCACCGAAGAACCCGCGCCGGGTGCCGTGGTACCCGCGCCGGATCTCGCGTCGGACGCCGGGGGGCCTGCCCCGGACGCCGCGACCGGGCCCGCGACCGGGCCCGCGACCGCGACCGCGACTCAGACCGGGTCCGGGGCCGGAGCCGGGCTGGGTGCGGGCGGGCGTAGGGGGCGGGGCAGGCGGGTCGCCGTACCGGAGCCGACGGTCGTGGAGCTGGACGACGCCGAGTTGCGGGGGGCCCTGGAGGCGATCCTGCTGGTGGTCGACGAACCGGTAAGCGAACTGCTGCTGGCCCAGGTGGTGGAGCAGGCGCCGGAGCGGGTCGGCCGGATGCTGGACGAGATAGCCGCCGGGTACACCGCCGCCGGGCACGGCTTCGAGCTGCGCCGGGCGGCCGGCGGTTGGCGGCTCTACACCCGGGGCGAGTACGCCAGCTACGTGGAGCGGTTCGTGCTCGACGGGCAGTCGGTACGGTTGACCCAGGCCGCACTGGAGACCCTGGCCGTGGTCGCCTACAAGCAGCCGGTGACCCGGGGCCGCATTTCGGCCATCCGGGGTGTCAACTGTGACGGGGTGATCCGTACCCTGGTCTCGCGCGGTCTGGTCGAGGACTGCGGCACCGAGCCGGACAGCGGGGCGTTCCTGTACCGGACCACCACGATGTTCCTGGAGAAGCTCGGCTTGAACTCGGTCCACGAACTGCCGCCGCTCGCCCCGTTCCTCCCCGATGACGTAGAAGAGCTTGCCGATGCCACGCGATGACCGCCCCGTCCGTTCCTCCGCGCGCGCCGACCGGTCCGGCCCCCGGCCCGGGGTACGCGCCGACCGGTACACCCGGTCGGGACCGCGTGCCGACCCGCCGCGCTCCCAGCCGACCCCGCGTGGTGAGCAGCCGCCGCCCGGCCGGTCGGCCCCGCATCCGGAGCCGCAGCCGCGACGCTCGCCGACCGAGCCGACCTCGCGGGGCCGGTCGAAGCCGGAGCCGTCCGCGCGGGACCGGTCGGCCGGAGCGGCGCGGCGTCCGGTCGAGTCCGCCGAGCCGGTCGAGGGGGCGCAGCGGTTGCAGAAGGTGCTCGCCGCCGCCGGTGTCGGCTCCCGGCGGGCCTGCGAGGATCTGATCTTCCGGCGGCGGGTCACCGTCGACGGCCGCGTCGCGCAGCTCGGTGACAAGGTCGACCCGGCCACCGCGGTCATCCACGTCGACGGCGAACGGCTGGTCGTCGACACCCGCCTGGTGTACCTGGCGATGAACAAGCCCCGTGGGGTGGTCTCCACGATGGCCGACGAGAAGGGGCGTACCGCGCTCGCCGACTTCCTCGACGGTCGGGTCGAGCAGCGGGTCTACCACGTGGGGCGGCTCGACGCCGACAGCGAGGGGCTGCTGCTGCTCACCAACGACGGCACCCTGGCGCACCGGTTGATGCACCCCTCCTACGGGGTGGCCAAGACCTACCTGTGCGAGGTGGCCGGCCCGATCCCGCGTAACCTCGGCAAGCGGCTGGCCGCCGGGGTGGAGCTGGAGGACGGCCCGGTGCAGGTCGACGCGTTCCGGGTGGTGGACACCCTGGGGCGGACCGCCCAGGTGGAGCTGACCCTGCACGAGGGGCGCAAACACATCGTCCGGCGGTTGTTGGACGAGGTCGGGCACCCGGTGTCGCGTCTGGTGCGTACCACGATCGGTCCGATCCGGCTCGGTGACCTGCGTGCCGGGCGGACCCGCAGGCTTACCAACGCGGAGGTCGCCGCCCTGTTCAAGGCGGTGGGTGACTGACCCGTCATCGGTGGGTACGGCTGCCGGTAGGCTTCCGTGCGGTCCGGGGCGGGGCGCCGCCCGGACGCGGCGTTTCTCGCGCCGGCGGGCATCATTGACCACGCAACACCGCTCGCGGGGACTCGACCCCGTGGGGAACGGGCTGAGGAGGAACACGGTGGAGGAGAACGTACCGACCGGGCGCTGTGTGGTCGCTGTGGATGGGCCGTCCGGTTCGGGTAAGTCCACCGTCTCCCGGCGGCTGGCCGCCGGGCTCGGCGCCCGCTACCTGGACACCGGGGCGATGTACCGGGCGATCACCTGGGCGGTGCTGCGCTCCGGGGTCGACCCGGCCGACGCCGAGTCGGTGGCCAAGGTCGCCGGCGAGGTCGACCTGCGCATCGGCACCGACCCGGCGGGGTACGGCGTGACCGTCGACGGTCACGGTGTCGACGCCGACATCCGGGGGCCGGAGGTGACCGGTGCGGTCTCCGCCGTGGCCGCCGTGCCGGCGGTCCGGGCGCTGCTCGTGGGCCGGCAACGCGACATGATCACCACCGCCGGCCGGATCGTGGTCGAGGGCCGCGACATCGGCTCGGTGGTCGCCCCGGACGCCGACCTGAAGGTGTACCTGACCGCCTCGGAGGCGGCGCGGGCGGCCCGGCGTAGCGCCGAGGACGCCGTCGACGTGGCCGCCACCGCGGCCGACCTGGCCCGCCGGGACCGGCTGGACTCCACCCGCAAGGCCGACCCGTTGCAGCAGTCCACCGACGCGGTGGTGCTGGACACCACCGCGCTCGGCATCGACGAGGTCGTGACCCGGCTGCGCGAGCTGCTCACCGAGCGGGGCGTGGCATGAACGACGACGGTGGTTGGGTCGAGCTGCGCGAGCCCGAGGTCGAGCAGCCGGCCGGCCCGGTGCCCGTGGTGGCGGTCGTCGGCCGGCCCAACGTCGGCAAGTCGACGCTTGTCAACCGGATCATCGGCCGTCGTCAGGCGGTCGTCGAGGACGTGCCCGGGGTGACCCGCGACCGGGTCCCCTACGACGCCCAGTGGGCCGGGCGGGCGTTCACCGTGGTGGACACCGGCGGTTGGGAGCCCGACGCGAAGGACCGGGCCGCGGCGATCGCGGCGCAGGCCGAGACGGCGGTCGTCACCGCCGACGTGGTGCTCTTCGTGGTCGACGCGGTGGTCGGTTCGACCGATGTGGACGAGGCCGCGGTGAAGATGCTGCGGCGCAGCGCCAAGCCGGTGATCCTGGTGGCGAACAAGGCCGACAACGCCGCGATCGAGGTGGAGGCGACCACGTTGTGGTCGCTCGGGCTCGGCGAGCCGTACCCGGTCTCGGCGCTGCACGGCCGGGGCTCGGGCGAGTTGCTCGACGCGATCCTGCAGGCGTTGCCGGAGGCCCCGCCGATCGACGAGAACCGCCCCCGGGGCCCCCGCCGGGTGGCCCTGGTGGGCCGGCCCAACGTGGGCAAGTCCAGCCTGCTCAACCGCTTCTCCGGTGAGGAACGCGCGGTGGTCGACGCGGTCGCCGGCACCACCGTCGACCCGGTGGACAGCCTGGTCACCATCGGCGGGGAGACCTGGCAGCTGGTGGACACCGCCGGGCTGCGCAAGCGGGTCGGCAAGGCCAGCGGCACGGAGTACTACGCCAGCCTGCGTACCGCCTCGGCGATCGAGGCCGCCGAGGTGGCGGTGGTGCTGCTCGACGCCAGCGAGGTGATCAGCGAGCAGGACCAGCGGATCCTGTCCATGGTGACCGAGTCCGGCCGGGCTCTGGTGATCGCCTTCAACAAGTGGGACCTGGTCGACGGCGACCGTCGGTACTACCTGGACAAGGAGATCGAGCGGGAGCTGCGCCGGATCCCGTGGGCGCTGCGGCTGAACCTGTCGGCGATGACCGGCCGGGCGGTGGACAAGCTCGCCCCGGCGCTGCGCAAGGCCCTGGCCAGCTGGGAGACGCGGGTGCCGACCGCGCAGCTCAACTCGTGGCTGACCGCCCTGGTGCAGGCCACCCCGCACCCGGTACGCGGTGGCCGGGCGCCGAAGATCCTCTTCGCCACCCAGGCCGGGGTGGCCCCGCCCCGGTTCGTGCTCTTCACCACCGGCCCGCTGGACGCCGGCTACCAGCGTTTCGTCGAGCGCAAGCTGCGTGAGGAGTTCGGCTTCGAGGGCAGCCCCATCGAGATCTCGGTACGCCCGCGCAAGAAGCTCGGCCCCGGTGGGCGCGGCAAGGCCCACGGCTGACCACCCGCGGCCCCCTTCCACCCCACCCTCCTAGGACGGCCTAGGGGGTGTGGGGTGACCCGACAACGTCGATGTGATGGATCGAGAACATGCACCCCATCTGGATCACCACGCCGATCACTGCGGACCTGGTACGCGGCGCGCTCGACCTGCGGCACACCGAACGTGGAGTGGTGCCGCACCGACTGCCCGCCTGGGCCCGTGCCCAGAACACCGACGGGCAACTCGCCATGGTGGAGGCCCAACCCGCCGGCGTACGGCTGGCCCTGCGCACCCGGGCCACCACGGTCGAGCTGGACACGCTGCCCACCAGGTACGTCTACCCCGGACTGCCGGCCCGTCCGGTCGGCGTCTACGACCTGCTCGTCGACGGTCAGTTGACCGACCAGGCCAGCGTGACCGGCGGCGACACGGTGACCGTCGACCTGACCACCGGCAGCAGCGCGCACCAGCCGGGGCCGCCCGGCACCATCCGGTTCAGCGGCCTGCCCGACCGGATGAAGGACCTCCAGATCTGGCTGCCGCACCAGGAGACCACCGAACTCGTGGCCCTGCGTACCGACGCCCCGGTCGCACCGGTGCCCGGCGAGGGGCGCCGGGTGTGGTTGCACCACGGCAGTTCCATCAGTCAGGGCTCCAACGCCACCAGCCCCACCGCCACCTGGCCGGTGCTCGCGGCGTCCCTCGGCGACGTCGAACTGGTCAACCTCGGGTACGGCGGCAGCGCGCTGCTCGACCCGTTCACCGCCCGCACCATGCGGGACACCCCGGCCGACCTGATCAGCGTGAAGATCGGCATCAACCTGGTGAACACCGACGTGATGCGGCTACGCGCCTTCGCCCCGGCCGTGCACGGCTTCCTCGACACCATCCGCGACGGTCATCCCACCACGCCGATACTGGTCGTCTCCCCGATCCATTGCCCCATCCACGAGGACACCCCCGGTCCCGGCGCGTTCGACCTCGCCGCGCTCGGTGCCGGCCAGGTGCGCTTCCGGGCCACCGGCGACCCGGCGGAACGGGCGAGTGGCAAACTGACCCTCGGTGTCATCCGCGACGAACTGGCGCGGATCACCGCCCAGCGTGCGGCCGACGACCCCCACCTGCACCACCTCGACGGCCTCGACCTCTACGGCGAGGCCGACTTCGCCGAGCTGCCGCTGCCCGACGAACTCCACCCGGACACCGCCGCCCACCGGCGCATCGCCGAACGCTTCGCCGAGCGGGCCTTCGCCCCGGACGGGCCGTTCGCCCGACGCTGACTCCGACCGGCCCGCTGGCCGGCAGGGCGCTGCCACTTCGCCGCCTGGCAACAGCCGGAACTCTTCGCCGACGGAGGTGCGTGCCAGCTTCCGCTCCGCGCGCTGACGCCCGCGGTGGGGCTCACGCGCTGACGAGTTCCGTGCGGTGCGCGCGGTTGGCGGCGATCAGCTCGTCGAGCACCGACCGGGTCCGGATCAGGTCCTCGATGTGCCGGTCGAGCCGGTCCCGTTCCTGGTGCATCCGCTCCAGGGCCGCCTCGGAGGTGTCCGTGTTCGGCGACTCGACGCAGGGCAGCAGGTCGACGATCGTCCGACTGCTCAGACCGGCGGAGAACAACCGTTGGATGAAGAAGATCCGCTCGACCTGAGTCTCGAGGTAGCGGCGGTGGCCGCTCGGGGTGCGCAGACTGGTCAGCAGCCCCTGCTCCTCGTAGTAGCGCAGGGAACGCACGCTGACCCCGGTACGCGCGGCCAGTTCACCTATCCGGACGGTTGCCGTCATCGCTGCCTCCCCGCGCCTGACCTCACGTCCATGTGAGTATCACTCTACCGACCTGTCGGGTCGGGAAACCGCCCCAGCGATCGGTGACCCCGGTCCCGGGCGAGGAATCCCGACAGCAGTTGCCGGAACTCGTCCGGATGCTCGATCGCCGGCACGTGCCCGCATCGGCCGAACACGTGCAGACGGACATCGGCCAGCTGTTCGAGCAGGGGCTGGGCTGCCGTCCGGAGCGGGGTGACCCGGTCCTCGGCGCCGTGTACGAGCAGCACGGGCGCGCGGACCGCTGCCAACGTCTGCGCCGGGAGGGTGAGCCCGTCGACCCATCGTGCCCTGGGTGGCGGGAACAACGACGCGAACGCGGCCGCACCCGCCCGCATCGCAGCCGCCCGGGCAGCGACGGCCGCATCGGTCACGAGCGCCTGGTCGAGGACGAGGCGACTCAGCATGTCCCGGGCCCCGAGCGGGCCGGCGGGGGCGGCCCAGACCGCGTCGAGATCGGCGGACAGCGGCGCCCCGGGTGCGCCCATCGTCGAGACCGCCACGACCCGGGTGACCTGCTGGGGACGGGCGGCCGCCAGGGCCAGCGCCACGGCACCACCCATGGAGTGACCCACCACGGCGTAGTGCTCCACACCGAGCGCGTCCATCAGGCCCGCGGCCTGCTCCGTCCACAACCGCAGCCCACCCCGGGAGCCCGCCGGGACAGGTGTACGGCCGAAACCCGCCTGGTCAGGAGCCACCAGGTGCCAGGACGTACCCAGCGCCCGCGCCGTCGTCGCCCAGGCGCCGGACCCGGTCGTACCGGGTCCGGAGCCGTGCAGCATCAGCACCGCGGGCCCGGCGCCGCTCGCCAGGACGTGGACGGGGGAGCCGTCGACCGTGACGGTCCGACGTGTCGTCACCGGGGCACGCCCCGGCCGCTCATGCCGGTGCGGAACTGACGGACTTCGAGAAGAGCTCCATCATCGCCTTGCCGAACTGCGGCATGTCGGGCCAGCCCCGGCAGGAGACGAGGTTGCCGTCCACCACGTCGGGAGCGTCGATGACCGTCGCGCCGGCGTTCTCCATGTCACCGGTGATGGGGGGAAAGCACGCCGTCTTCCGGCCCTTCAGCAGCCCGTACACCGCTGGCACCTGCGCGCCGTGGCACACCAGCGCCACCGGGAGGTCGCGTGCGAAGAAGTGCTCGGTGATGCGCCTGACGTCGGCGTCGACCCGGATCCACTCGGGGGCGCGTCCCCCGGGGATGATGAGGGCGTCGTAGCGCTCGACGTCGACCTCGGCCCAGGGCACGTCGACCGGCAGCTTCCGGCCGTTCTTCTCCACGTAGGCATCGGAGTTGGGGTCGAACTCGTGGATGACCAGTTGCACGTCACGCGTCGTCCGGGACGCGACGTCGACGTCCCAGCCGCCCTCCTGCACACGGTAGTAGGGATACATGGTGTCGAGTTCCTCGGCGGCGTCGCCGGTCAGGAGCAGCGCTCTGGGCACCTGCTTCTCCTCGCGTTCGGGGACGGGCGAGATAGATCCAATACGATCTGATCCGGTGGGGTCAGCATTCCTCGACCCGGCCCACCCGTCAAGCCTCCACCGCCGTTGCGTCGGCCTCCTCGGCCTCGTCGAACACGCGCCGGAACCGCTCGCCGGAGCGCAGGATGTGCCGGCGCATCGCGTAGGCGGCGGCGTCGGGGTCACGCGCGGCGATCGCGGCCACCACCGCCTCGTGCTCGGCCATCGCCAGCCGCGTGACCTGGGCGTCGTGGTGCAGCCGGAAGAGGTGTACGTGGCTGTGCAGGCGGGCGAGCGACTCCCGGATGACCTGGTTCTGACCGCTCCGGGCGACGAGATCGTGGAAGGCGGCGTCGCGTAGCCCGAAGGCGCCGTAGGCGGTGGGCCCGGTGCTCCCCTCCAGCTCCGCCATCTCCGCCAGCATCCGTCGCAGCCCGGCCACCTGCTCCGGGGTGGCGCGTTCGGCGGATCGGCGCGCCGCCGCCGGCTCCAGGAGCAGGCGGACCTCGAGCATGTCCGCGAACCGGTGCCGGGTGATCTGGGGAGGAATGCGGTAGCCGGCATGGGGCACCCGCACGACCAGGCCCTCGGCCTCCATGCGGTTCAGCGCGTCCCGGATCGGCGTTTGCGAGACCCCAAGCTCTCGCGCCAGGGCGTCGATCGTGACCCGGGAGCCAGGCTCGATCCGTAGCGACATCAGCTGTCCGAGCAGCGTGTCGTACACCTCGTCGGCAAGCCGGCCGCCAGTTCTTCCCGGCGGCGTTCCGACCGCCGCGGTCCGGTGGACCCGGGCGGCCTTCGTGTCGTCGGCCATCGTGACCTGCGGTCCCTTCTTGCGTCTTCGGGCGGCTGTTGACATCGGTCACTACACCGCGACATGCTGACGCCTCCGCTCGATCGTATAGGAAATGTGCCGGCTGATCGTCATCCGGCACCATCGCGGAACCGCCCGCCATCGCCCTACCTCGATCACCTGGAGCTCCGATGAACGTCCTGGCGCCCGCGCACCGGCGGCTGCGGATCGGCGACGCCTGGCGCGACGCCGCAGGCGGAGCCACCTTCGCCGTCGAGGACCCGGCCACCGGCAAGACCATCGCGCAGGTGGCGGACGCCGACGTCGTGGACGGGCTCGCCGCGCTGGACGCGGCGAGCAGGGCCATGGCGCAGTGGGCGGCGACCCCGCCACGGAAACGGTCGGAGTTGTTGACCGCGACGTACCGGGCGCTGACCGGGCGATCCGAGGAGGTCGCCCGGCTGATCACGCTCGAGATGGGCAAGCCGCTCGCCGAGGCCCGGGCAGAGGTGGCCTACGGTGCCGAGTTCTTCCGGTGGTTCGCCGAGGAGGCGGTACGCGTCGAGGGGGGCTACCGCACCGCTCCTGCCGGTGGATACCGCATCCTCACCGTGCCGAAGCCGGTCGGACCGTGCGTCTTCGTGACGCCCTGGAACTTTCCGTTGGCCATGGGCGCCCGCAAGATCGCTCCCGCGCTGGCCGCGGGCTGCACCACGATCACCAAGCCGGCCGCCCAGACGCCACTGACCATGCTGTTGCTGGCCCGCGTCATGGAGGAGGTAGGCGTTCCCCCGGGCGTGGTCAACGTGGTGACCACCACGCGTGCCGGCGAGGTGGTCGCCGCGCTGCTGGCCGACCGTCGGACCCGCAAGCTGTCGTTCACCGGGTCGACCGAGGTCGGCCGGGTGCTGCTCCGGCAGGCGGCGGACAACGTACTGCGTACCTCCATGGAACTGGGCGGCAACGCGGCCCTGATCGTGTGCGCCGACGCCGACCCGGACGTCGCGCTCGACGGTGCCCTGGTGGCCAAGATGCGCAACATCGGGCAGTCCTGCGTCGCCGCCAACCGGATCTACGTCGAGGAACCGGTGCGCGAGGAGTTCGCGGCGCGTGTCGCCGAGCGGATGGGCGCGCTGTCGGTGGGCCACGGCCTCGACGACGGCGTGGACGTCGGGGCGTTGATCGACGAGGCCTCGGTCACCAGGCTCGACGAGCTCGTCGCCGACGCGGTCGACCGCGGCGCCCGGGTCCTGGTGGGCGGCGCGCGTGCGGACGGGCCGGGCCACTTCTATTCCCCCACGGTCCTCGTCGACGTGCCCGAGGATGCGCGGCTGCTGAAGACGGAGATCTTCGGCCCGGTGGCGCCGATCATCTCGTTCACCTCCGACGACGAGGTGCTCGCGAAGGCCAACGACACCGAACACGGCCTGGCCGCCTACGTCTTCACCCGTGACCTGCGGCGGGCGCTCCGCTTCGCCGAGGGGCTGGATACCGGGATGCTCGGCATCAACCGTGGTCTGATCTCGGACCCGTCGGCGCCGTTCGGGGGCGTGAAGCAGTCCGGGATCGGCAAGGAGGGGGCGCACGAGGGCATCCTCGAGTACCTCGACCTCACCTACGCCGCGATCGACCTGCCGTGAGACGGCCCGCCGCCGACGTGCCAAGGAGGCACCGACATGCTTGAGACCGTCCGCGGGCCACGCCAGCTGATAGTGGGCGAAGGGGTCGCGCAGAACATCTCCCGCGTGGTGGCCGAGAGCGGCTCGCGGGTCCTCGTCGTGACCGACCGGGTGCTGCTGCGGCAGCCGGGCGTGGCCGAGATCGTGGCCGCCGTACGGGAGAAGGCCGAGGCCGTCGAGGTCTTCGCCGACGCGACCCCAGACGTGCCACTGACCGATGTCGCCCTGGCCGTCTCGGCCGCCGCCGAGGTGGACGCCGACGTGATCCTCGCCGTCGGCGGTGGCACGGTGATCGACCTCGCCAAGATCGTCGGCGTCATCCGGCGCCATGGTGGGACGCCGCGCGACTTCTACGGCGAGTCGAAGGTGCCGGGGCCGACGATGCCGCTCGTCGCGGTGCCGACGACGGCCGGCACCGGCTCCGAACTCACCCCCGTCTCGGTGCTGACCGACCCGGACCGCGAGCTGAAGGTGGGGGTCTCCAGCGTCCACATCGTGCCCGACTTCGCCATCGTCGACCCCGAACTCACCTACACCTGCCCGGCGACCGTCACCGCCCACTCCGGCATCGACGCGTTCTGCCACGCGGTGGAGAGCTACACGGCACGACCCCGGGCCCACGGCCCACGCGACCCGGTGGAACAGGTCTTCCTCGGCCGCAATTCGATCACCGACCACTACGCGCTGCGGGCCGCGCAGCGGATCGCCGGTAGCCTGCGGCGTGCGGTCAGCGACGGCGGCGACCAGGACGCCCGCGCGGACATGTCCTACGGGTCCATGTTGGCCGGGATCGCGTTCTCCCACGCGGGCAACGCGGCCCCGCACGCTCTCCAGTACCCCATCGGCGCGGCCACCCACACGCCGCACGGCCTGGGCGTCGGGCTGCTCCTGCCCTATGCGCTGGACGCGGCCAGGGATGCCGTCGGCGACCGGCTGGCCATCCTCGCCGGAGTGTGCGGGCTCGACGTGACCGACGCCTCGGAGGCCGAGGCCGCGGAGGCGTTCCTCACCTGGCTCGACGGGCTCCTCGCCGACATCGGCATCCCCGCCAGCCTGGCGGAGATCGGTGTGGCCCGCGCCGACCTCCCGCGTTTCGCGGAGCTGGCCGGTGGCGTCACCCGCCTGATCCAGAACCATCCGGGCCCGACCGACACCGCCAGCCTGACCGCGATCCTCGAAGCGGCCTGGGCGGGGGAACGGGCCCGACCCGTCCCGACGCCGCCCAGCGACAGTGACCGGCCTTCGCGATGATCTCCGCCAGCGGCCGGGCTGGCAACGGACCGACACCACCATCGTCGAGGCGGCGGCCCGTGGGCTCGATCGGTCGTCTCCTGGGCTGCCGGCGGAGGACGTCGCCGTGGTCGGCGCCCACCTCGAGAAGGTGGCCGCCCGGTTCGCCGCCGCGCTCGGCCGCGACGCCTCGGCCGGTGTCGTCCACGGTGACTTCATCGGGCAAAACCTGGTCCCTCTACCGTAGGTCAGGGCCGGCTCGGTCGGTCGCCCCGGCGACTGAGGTGTGCGAAAGGGAGTGACGTGGACGAGAACGACATCGCCTGGACGGGTGCGCCGGGATCGTTCAAGTATCGGGCGGCAGCGGCGGTACGGGACGGTGATCGACTGCTCGTGTGCGCGGTGGACCAGGTCGACGGCTGGTTCCTGCCGGGCGGCAAGGTTCATTTCGGGGAGGGCTCGGCGGCTGCGTTGGCGCGTGAGCTGCGCGAGGAGCTCACCGTGGAGTGTGCCGTTCCCGCGGTGCCGATGCTGATCGCCGAGGGCATCCGCGACGGCGACGGATCACCCTGTCAGGAGGTCTGCTTCTATTACTCGGTTGCCTGGCCGCAGGACGTCCCGCCCGAGCTGGTCGATGGTCTGGAAGGCCACCGCTTCCGATGGGTCCGCCTGGCCGAGCTGGCCGGGGTGGACTTCGTACCGCCGGAGATCGTCAAGATCCTGATGGCCGAGACCCCTGGGGTCCGTCACCTCGTCTTCGATCGCCGTCGGCCTTGACGAGCGGACACCGCGCGCACGAGGGCCCGGCCTCGGCTGCTGGGTAGGCGACGTCTCGTAGGCGGATGGTGGGGTGTTCGCGTCCGCTGGGCGTCGTCGCGGACCTCAAGTGCTGCCGCGCATGCGGCGCGACGCCCGGGGTGGGCGGAGTGCGGCGGAGCAGCTGAGCGCGGACGTTGCGGTCCGGAACGTCCGCGTTCATCAATCTATTGGACGAGGCGGTGCCAGGACGACCGACCCCGGCGGTTCCATGGTGGGATCAGGTTCTCCGGTCGGGCTGGCTGATTACTCTCTGTATGCATATCTCTGGTATCCGGTTGTCGTCGCAACCTTCTGGAAGTCCTTTCGCAACACCCTTGACATCTCAGTCCAGGCAGCTCTAGCGTTTGCGAAACGTTTCGACCCGAGCGTCGCGGAACCCCGCGGCGCCGTCGAGGACAACTCGCCGGAGCGGCATGTCATCGTTACGCGAAGTAGCTAAGCAGGCGAACGTGGCCGTCAGCACGGTCTCCGCGGCCCTGAACGGAACCCGCCCGGTCGCGGCTGCGACCCGGGCCCGGATCGAGCTGGCCGCCGCCGACCTGGGCTACCGTCCCAACCTGCTGGCCCGGGGCCTGGTGAGCAAGCGGACCGGGATCCTGGCCCTGCTCTACCCGGCGCCGAACCGGGGCTTCGGCCTGACCGAGATGCAGTTCGCCACCAGCGCCGCCGAGGCCGCCAGCGAGGCCGGCTACCACCTGCTCCTCTCCCCGGAGAAGTCCGACCCGGTCGCCGAACTGCGACACCTCACCGGCCTCGGGCTGATCGAGGGGGTGCTGCTGATGGAGGTCCGCCTCGACGACGAACGGGTCGACCACCTGGTCGCCGCCGGAACGCCGTTCAGCATGATCGGCCGGACCCGGCAGCCGGCGGGGATCAACTACGCCGACATCGACTTCGCGGCGACCGCCCGGGACGCCGTCGACCACATCGTCGGCCTCGGCCACCGTACGCTCGCCTTCCTCAACCACTCGCCGGACGCCTACGCCGCGCTCTACGGCCCGACCGTGCGCTGCGCCGAGGAGTTCGCCGTCGCCGCCCGCGACCGGGGCGTGGAGTACGTGGGCGACCTGCACGCCGACTCGGTCGAGCAGGGACGGGCCGCCTTCGAACGGCTGGTCACCACCCGCCCCGACGTGACCGCCGTCGCGGTGATGAACGACCACGCGGCGGTCGGGGTCCTCGGTGCCGTGGCCGACCGGGGCTGGCGGGTCCCCGACGACCTGACTCTGCTGCTGGTCCTCTCCTCGGTGGAGGTGGCCCGGATGTTCCACCCGCAGCTGACCACCCTGGAGCCGCCCAGCACCGAACTGGGCCGGCTCGGCGCGCGGATGCTGATTGACCAGCTCCAGCCGGACGCCGGGAGGACGGAGACGCCACGGCAGCGGTTGGTGCCCTGCCGACTGGTGGTGGGGGAGAGCTCGGGGCCGCCGCGTCGCGGTGCGGAAACGGGGGTGCCGGCATGACCGGCGACAGCCCGCACCCCGACGCGGCGCCCGGGCGCCGACCCGGCCTGCACACCCTCACCGCCGGGCGGGGCATGCTCTTCGGCGGGGACTACAACCCGGAGCAGTGGCCGGAGGAGGTCTGGGTCGAGGATGTCGCGCTGATGCGCGCCGCCCACGTCAACCTGGTCACCGTGGGGGTCTTCAGCTGGGCCCGGATCGAACCGGAACCGGGCATGCGGGACTTCGGCTGGCTGGACCGGGTCCTGGACCTGCTGCACGACGGCGGGATCGCCGTCGACCTGGCCACCCCGACCGCCTCACCGCCGCCCTGGCTCGGCCACCGCTGGCCACAGACCCTGCCGGTGGACGAGTCCGGCCACCGGCTCTACTACGGTGCCCGCAACCAGTGGTGCCCCTCCGCACCGGTCTACCGGGAGCGGGCCCTGGCGCTGGTGACCGATCTGGCCGACCGGTACGCCGACCACCCGGCACTGGCGATGTGGCACGTCGGCAACGAGTACGGCCAGATCTGCCACTGCGACGACACCGCCGCCGCCTTCCGTGACTGGCTGCGGGAGCGCTACGGCGACCTCGTGACGCTCAACGAGGCGTGGGGGACCACCTTCTGGAGTCAGCGCTACGGTCAGTGGGACGAGATCCTCACCCCCCGTCGGGCGCCCTACCTGCGCAACCCCACCCAGCTGCTGGACTTCCAGCGGTTCTGCTCCGACGCCCTGCTCGCGCACTACCGTGCGGAGCGGGACATCCTGCGCCGACGGACCCCGTCGGTCCCGGTCACCACGAACTTCATGGGCTTCTTCAAACCCGTGGACTACTGGGCCTGGGCGCCGCACGAGGACGTGGTGAGCAACGACTGGTACCCCTTCCCGGGCGACCCCCGGTCCCCGGTGCGGGCCGCGCTCACCCACGACCTGATGCGCGGGCTGGCCGGTGGCGGGCCGTGGATGCTGCTGGAACAGGCCACCGACGGGGTGAACTGGCAGAAGCACAACCTGCCGAAGCCGGCCGGCCAGTTCCGGTTGGAGTCGCTGCAGGCGGTGGCCCGCGGCGCGGACGGGCTCTGCTACTTCCAGTGGCGGGCCTCCCGGTTCGGCGCCGAGCGGTACCACGCCGCCATGGTGCCGCACGCCGGGGCGCAGACCCGACTGCACACCCGGGTCCGGGAACACGGCGCGGAACTGCGGCGACTGGCCCCGTTGGTGGGGCAGCCGGTGCCGGCCCGGGTGGCGCTGGTGCACGACTGGCAGAGCTGGTGGGCCTGCGAGTCCGACGGCCGCCCCAGCGACCGGCTGCTCGTCACCGACCAGCTGCTGCGCTTCTACGAACCACTGTGGCGGCGCGGGGTGACGGTGGACCTGGTGCCGCCGGCAGCGGAGCTGGGCGGCTACCGGCTCGTCGTGGTGCCGAACCTCTTCCTGCTCTCCGAGGCCACCGCCGAGTCGCTCACCTCGTACGTCCGTGACGGCGGGGTGCTGCTGGTGGGGCCCTTCTCCGGGGTGGCCGACCCGCTCGGGCACATCCACGCCGGGCGGTTCCCGGCGCCGCTGCGCGAGGTCCTGGGCGCCTCCGGGGAGGCGTGGCTGCCGGTGGCCGACGATCCACCACTGCGGTGCCGCTGGATCGCCGACGCCGAACAGCGCGGTGGAGCCCACGATCCGGCCGGTGCCGTGCCCGCCGACCCGGGCCCGACCGGTGCCGAGTTCACCGCCACGATCTGGTCGGAGCTGATGCGCGCCGAGTCGGCGCGTCCGGTCGCCACCTTCCTCGACGGTGACCTCGCCGGCGCCCCGGCGGTGCTGCGCAACGAGTTCGGGACCGGTCGGGCCTGGTACCTGGCGACCGTCCCGCAGGAGGCGGCGATGGCCGCGCTGACCGACCGGGTGCTCGCCGACGCGGCGGTCACCGGGATGCTGCCCGACCTGCCGGACGGGGTCGAGGCGGTCCGCCGGGGAGACACGTTGTTCCTGCTCAACCACGGCGCCGGGCCGGCCCGGGTCACCCTGACCGAGCCGGCCGGTGACCTGCTCACCGGAAACCAGGTCGAGGGGGCACTGACCCTGGCGGCGCGCGATGTCGTCGTACTGAAGCCGTTGGCCTGAATCCCCGACGCCACCCGTCCCGGTGGGTCCGCGCGGCACCCCCACCCCGTACCCGCCGGGAAGACACACACCGCACATCCAACTGAGACAGACGTAGCTGGAGGAGACCCCCATGCGCAGGAGGACCCTGCTCGCCACATCCGCCACCGCCCTTCTTCTCACCGCATGCAGCAACGACGACGCCGACAACGGCGCCGACACGGCGATCGAGGGCGACGAGAACGCCCCGGCCAACCTGGTCTTCTGGGCCTGGGCCGAGAACATCCAGCGGGTCGTCGACCTCTGGAACGAAAAGAACCCCGAGCAGACCGTCACCCTCAGCGGCCAGGCCGCCGGCGACGAACTGGTCTCCAAGTTCCTCGCCGCGGTCAAGGCCGGCAACGCCCCGGACCTGGTCCAGGCCGAGTACCAGGCACTGCCGACCATGATCACGAACAACGCGTTGCAGGACCTCAGCGGCTCCCTCGGCGACGCCCAGGGTGCCTTCCCCGAGGGGACCTGGAACCTCACCTCGTTCAGCGGCGCCACCTACGCCATCCCGCAGGACGTCGGGCCGATGATGCTCTTCTACCGGGCCGACATCTTCGACCAGATGGGACTCAAGGTCCCGCAGACCTGGGAGGAGTTCGGCGCCCTGGCCCGCACCGTGCGCGACCGTGACGCCCGGCGCTACCTCACCACCTTCCACCCCGGCGACGCCGGCTGGCTCGCCGGCTTCGCCCAGCAGGCCGGCGCCAACTGGTGGACCAACGACGACGGCACCTGGTCGGTCGACATCGACGACGAGGCGACCCGCAAGGTCCTCGGCTTCTGGGGTGACCTGGTCAACTCCAAGGCCGTCCTCGGCGACCCGATGTACACCCCGCAGTGGAACAGCCAGATCAGCGACGGCACCATCATCGCCTGGCCCAGTGCGGTCTGGGGCGTCGGCGTCCTGCAGGGCATCGCCGCCAACGGCTCCGGCAACTGGCAGATGGTGCCACTACCGCAGTGGTCGGCCGGAGAGAACTCCACCGGCTTCTGGGGCGGCTCCTCCACCGCCGTCTCCGCCTCCTCGTCGAACAAGGCGCAGGCGGTCAAGTTCGCCCGCTGGATGAACACCGACCCCGAGGCGCTGAAGATCCTCGTCGAGATCGGTCTCTACCCCTCGGCCAGCGCCGGACAGGGCGGCGACGTGCTCAAGACGCCGCCGTACATGAGCAACCAGCCCAACTACTACGAGTCCGCCGCCGAGATCGCCAAGGGCGCCCGGGGCTTCAGAAGCTGGGGTCCGAACACCAACGTCACGTACGGCGCCTTCGAGGACCGGCTGCCCACCGCGGTCCGCTCCGGTGCCGACTTCGCCGCCGTCGCCGCCCAGGTCCAGCAGGTCAGCGTTGACGACCTCAAGCGACAGGGCTACCAGGTCGCCGGCGACTGAGCCGGTCGAAAAGGACGATGATGAGCACTGTCAACCCGGTGCTCGCGCGCCGCCGCCAGAAGCGGCGGCGCGCGAGCACCGCCGCGCCGTACCTCTTCACGCTGCCCGCCGCCGCGCTCTTCCTCGTTTTCATCCTCGTGCCGATCGGGTACGCCGTCTGGCTGAGCGTGCACGCGATGCGGGTGCGCGGCGCCGGCTTCGGTATCCGCAGCGAGGTCTTCGTCGGGCTGGAGAACTACGCCCAGACCCTCGGCGACGGCGCCCTCTACGGTTCCCTGCTGCGGATGCTCGGCTACGGCCTGATCACCGTGCCGACCACCATGGGGCTCGCGCTGCTCTTCGCGCTCCTGCTCGACGCCCCCCGCGTCGGTGGCCGGCGCTACGCCCGGCTCGCGATCTTCCTGCCGTACGCGGTGCCCGGAGTGATCGCCAGCCTGCTCTGGGGCTTCATGTACCTTCCCGTGGTCAGCCCGATCACCAACGGGCTGGAGGCGATCGGGCTGCCCGCGCCGAACTTCTTCGGCGACATGTCGATCTTCTTCTCGGTGGCCAACATCGCCATCTGGGGTGCGATCGGCTTCAACATGGTGGTGCTCTTCACCGCCCTGCGGGCGATGCCGGTCGAGCTCTACGACGCCGCCCGCATCGACGGCTGCACCGAATGGCAGATCGCCTGGAAGATCAAGATCCCGCTGTTGCGTCCCGCGCTCGTGATGACCTCGACCTTCTCCCTGATCGGCATGCTCCAGGTCTTCAGTGAGCCGACCACCCTGCGGCCGATCACCAACGCGATCACCGCCGACTGGGTGCCACTGATGAAGGTCTACCAGCAGGCGTTCGTGGAGAACGACATGTACCTCGGCGCCGCCACCTCGGTGCTCCTGGCCGGCGCGACGGTCCTGTTCTCCCTCGCCGTACTGGCCATCTTCCGGATCCGCGCCGCGAGGAGCGAACGATGAGCCCCACCCCGCAACCCGCGCCGGCTCCTTCCCCCCGGCCGGGGCCCACCCCGCCCCCGGGCCCGGGTACCGCTCAGACGCGACGTCAGGTCTCGGCCCGACCCGCCGACCCGCCCCGGTCGGGCCGCTCCCGGAACTCCCGGGACCGGGCCAAGATCCTGCCCACCCTCGTCCTCGCCCTCGGCGCGATCTACTGCATCCTGCCGGTGGTCTGGGTGCTGATCGCCGCCACCAAGAGCACCGACGAACTCTTCGGCACCTACTCCGGCTGGCCCAGCTTCAACGGCGGTTTCACCGAGAACATCAGCACCCTGAGCACCTACGCCGACGGCCGGTTCTGGTGGTGGACCCTGAACAGCCTGATCTATGCCGGCGGCGGGGCGCTGCTGACCGTCATCGTCTCCTCGATGGCCGGCTACGCGATGGCGAAGTTCCGGTTCCACGGGCAGAAACTGCTCTTCGGCGCGCTTCTCGCCGGGGTGCTCATCCCGCAGATCACCCTCGCCATCCCGCAGTACCTGCTGCTGTCCGAGATCGGCCTGGCCGGCAGCTACTGGTCGGTGATCCTGCCGAGCATCATCAGCCCGTACAGCATCTACCTCTGCCGGGTCTACGCCGCCGCGGCGATCCCCGACGAGATGCTGGAAGCCGGGCGGATGGACGGCGCCAGCGAGTTCCGGCTCTTCCGGTCGGTGGCGCTGCCGGTGATGGTGCCCGGACTGGTCACCGTCTTCCTGCTCCAGTTCATCTCGATCTGGAACAACTTCCTGCTGCCGTACATCATGCTCGCCAACGACGACCGGTTCCCGCTCACCGTGGGGCTCTACTCGCTGCTCAACCGGGGTGCCTCGCAGCCGGCGCTCTACACCCTGGTGATCACCGGCGCACTCCTGTCGATCATCCCGATCTTCGCGCTCTTCCTCTTCCTCCAGCGCTTCTGGCGGCTCGACCTGGTCGCCGGGGGACTGAAGGGCTGACACCACCCACTCCGGACACCGAACGGGGAGACAATGAAGTTCAAGGACGGCTACTGGCAGATGCGTCCCGGGGTGCGGGGCAGCTACGCCACCGCCGCCCACGACGTCACCGTCGGCGCGCAGGCCATCCGGGTGCTCGCCCCGGCCAAGCCGATCGGCCGTCGCGGCGACACGCTGGACGGGCCGGTGCTGCGGGTGGACCTTGCCGCACCGATGCCCGGCGTCGTCCGGGTCCGGGCCACCCACTTCGCCGGCTCCGTACCGGCCGGTCCGTCCTTCGTACTCACCACCGACGGCACGCCGATCGGCACCGACCCGGCCGGTGCCGGACCGCTCGCCCAGGTCGACGACGCACACGTCAGCCTCACCAGCGGTGAACTCACCGTCCAGGTCGGCCGCAGCGCGCCCTGGGGGCTCACCTTCCGCGTCGACGGCCGGGAACTCACCCGCAGCGACCACAACTCCCTCGGCGCGATGACCGACGCCGACGGCGGGCACCACATGGTCGAACAGCTCCACCTCGGCGTCGGTGAACTCGTCTACGGCCTCGGCGAACGCTTCGGGCCACTGGTCCGCAACGGACAGGCCGTGGAGATCTGGAACGCCGACGGCGGCACCAACAGCGAACAGGCGTACAAGAACGTCCCGTTCTACCTCAGCAACCGCGGATACGGCGTCTTCGTCAACCACCCCGGCCGGGTCTCCTTCGAAGTGGCCTCCGAAACCGTCACCCGGGTGCAGTTCAGCGTCTCCGGCCACGAGCTGGAGTACCTGGTCATCCACGGCCCCACCCCGGCCGAGATCCTGCGCCGCTACACCGCCCTCACCGGCCGTCCCGCGCTGCCGCCCGCCTGGTCCTTCGGGCTCTGGCTGAGCACCTCCTTCACCACCGAGTACGACGAGGCCACCGTCACCTCGTTCGTCGACGGCATGGCCGAGCGCGACATCCCGCTGAGCGTCTTCCACTTCGACTGCTTCTGGATGCGGCAGTTCCGCTGGTGCGACTTCGAATGGGACCCGGAAACGTTCCCCGACCCGCCCGGCATGCTCGCCCGGCTGCACGAGCGCGACCTCAAGGTCTGCGTCTGGATCAACCCGTACATCGGCCAGGCCTCCGCCCTCTTCGACGAGGGCGCCGCGCGCGGCTACCTGCTACGCCGTCCCGACGGTCGGATCTGGCAGGACGACCACTGGCAGGCCGGCCGCGCCCTGGTCGACCTCACCGATCCCGGGGCCCGCGACTGGTACGCCGGCAAGCTGCGCGACCTGCTCCGGATGGGCGTCGACTCCTTCAAGACCGACTTCGGCGAGCGGATCCCCACCGACGTGGTCTGGGCCGACGGCTCCGACCCCGAACGGATGCACAACTACTACAGTCTGATCTACAACGAACTCGTCTTCGACCTGCTGGAGGAGGAACGGGGCACCGGCGACGCGGTCCTGTTCGCCCGCGCCGCCACCGTCGGCGGCCAGCGCCTGCCGGTGCACTGGGGTGGCGACTGCGAATCCTCGTACGAGGCGATGGCGGAGAGCCTGCGCGGCGGTCTCTCCCTCGGCATGGGCGGCTTCGGCTTCTGGAGCCACGACATCGGTGGCTTCGAGGGCCGCCCCGACCCCGCCGTCTTCAAACGGTGGGTCGCCTTCGGGCTGCTCTCCTCGCACAGTCGGCTGCACGGCAGCCGCTCCTACCGGGTGCCGTGGCTCTTCGACGAGGAATCCGTCGACGTGCTGCGCGACTTCACCCGCCTGAAGGCCCGGCTGATGCCGTACCTCTACGCCGCCGCCGTGACCGCCCACACCGAGGGCATGCCGGTGATGCGGGCCATGGCCCTGGAGTTTCCCGACGACCCGGCCTGCGCCTACCTCGACGCCCAGTACCTGCTCGGCCCGGATCTGCTGGTCGCCCCGGTGCTCAGCACCGGAGGCGAGGTGACCTACTACGTCCCCGCCGGACGCTGGACCCGCTGGCAGGACGGCCGGACCGTCGAGGGACCGGGCTGGCGCACCGAGACCCACGGCTTCGACAGCCTCCCGCTGCTCGTCCGCCCCGGCGCCGTCGTCCCCGTCGGCGCCCGCGCCGACCGACCCGACTACCCGTACGCCGACGGGGTCACGCTGCGGGCGTACCAGCTCGCCGACGGCGTCCACCGGGTGGTCACCGTGCCCGCCACCGACGGCACCCCGGCCGCGGTGTTCGAGATCAGCCGGGACGGTGACCGGATCCGGGTGACCCGCGACGGTCCGGTGCGGGCACCCTGGCACCTGGTCCTCGTCGCGGTCACCAGCCACGGGTCGGTCACCGGTGGCACCGCCGAGACCGTCACCGACGGCACCCGGATCAGCGCCGAAGCGGAGACCGACCGGCTTGAGATCGTCCTGCCCACCCAGAGGTGACCAGGCCCGGAGCCTCCCGACATCCTCCGCTGGGGCACGGCCACCGCCGCCGGTACGCGGGTGGGCCCGCTCGACGCCGCAGGGCACCGTCGACGGTTACGGCGACGGGGAGCGGCGACTGGTCGTAGTACTCGCCCCGGCGCATCCGCTGCCCGGCTGAGGAGACACCGGTCGTCTCCATGACGGCATTCCTCCGGTCAGCGATTGTCGTTGGGTCCCAGCGCCCCGCGGTGCCAGGTGTGCCAGCCACGGCACAGCAGGTAGCCGGCGATGGTGGTCGTCGAGACGAGCCCGTCGGCGATCAGGGTCAGGAGTGCGTTCGGGACGTCGAGGATGAAGGCGGCCTGGATGGTGACCGCGATCTTGTGGATGAGCAGGAGTTCCCACATGCCGCGTTGCTTTCGGGGTGCGAGGGCCAGCATGGCCCACATTCCGGCGAAGACGATGTAGGCGCAGGTGTGCCAGTACTCGGGAGGGTCTGCAGCCGGTCGGCCTGGCCGCCGGCGGGAACGGGCCGGGTCCGTCGGTCGTGGACGGTGTGACTTCCGGACGACCGTGGTGGGTGGGGGCAGGGGTAGCCTGTCCGGCGTGCGATCCGCAGCCGTCTCCCGGGGCTCACTGGTTGGCAGGTCAGTCGAGCTCAAGGTTCTCGACGAGCTGATCGAGGGCGCGCGGTCGGGCCGGGGCGAGTCGCTGGTGGTGCGCGGCGAGGCCGGCATCGGCAAGAGCACGCTGCTGGCACACGCCCGCGACGCGGCGTCCGGTGCGCGGGTGATCCAGGTGTCCGGGGCGGAGTTCGAGCGGGAGTTGCCCTACAGCGCGCTGCATCAACTGTGTGTGCCGGTGCTGGGCCACCTCGCGGACCTGCCCACCCGGCACGCCGACGCGCTCCGGGTCGCGTTCGGGCTGGCGGCGGGCACGCCCGACCTCTTCCACATCGGCGCGGCGACCCTGGGCCTGCTGGCTGCTGCGGCCGGCGTGCGCCCGTTGCTGTGCGTGGTCGACGACGCCCACTGGTTGGACGCGGCGTCGGCGAAGGCGTTGGCCTTCGTCGGTCGGCGGGTGGCCAGCGAACCGATCGCCATGCTGTTCGCGCTGCGGTTGCCCGCCTCGGACGACCTGCACGAGCTGCCCAGCCTTGACCTCACCGGCTTGGCGGACGCCGAGGCACGGATGCTGCTCGCGGCCCACCGTCACCTCCTCCTCGACGAGCAGGTGCTCAGCCGGCTGCTCGCCGAGGCCCGGGGAAACCCGTTGGCGTTGCTCGAACTGCCCGAGGCGGGCGGCTTCGGGCAGCCGGACACCGCTGCGGTACCGACCCGGATCGAGCGCAGCTTCCGACACCGGCTGTCGGATCTGCCGGACGACGCCCGTCTCCTGCTGACCGTGGCGAGCGCCGACCCGACGGGTGATCCCACCCTGGTGTGGCCGGCCACGCGACTGTTGGGCATCGACGTGTCGACCGCCAGCGCCAGCGCGGCAGCGACAGGGCTGGTCGAGTTCGCCGCGGACATCCGCTTCTGCCACCCGCTGGCTCGGTCCGCGGTCTACCACGCGGCGTCGGTGGGGGAACGGCACCGGGCGCATCGGGCGCTGGCCGAGGCAACCAGCGCCGTCACCGACCCGGACCGGCGGGCCTGGCACCGCGCCCAGGCCAGCGTCGGCCCCGACGACGACGTCGCCGCGGAACTCGTACGATCGGCCACCCGCGCCCAGACGCGCGGGGGCGTGGTGGCCGCGGCTGCCTTCCTGGAACGGGCGGCCGAGCTTTCCCTGAACCCCGCCGGCCGAATCGAACGAACGCTCGCGGCGGCGCAGGCCGCCCTCGTCGCGGGCCGTCCCGATCGGGCCGCCGCGTTGATCAGGGCCGTCGAGCACACCGCACTCGACGAGTTCCAGCTCGCCCACGCCGACCTGTTACGGGGCCAGGTGGCGTTCCAGAGCCACCGGGACGACAGCGGCCCCGAGTTCATGATCCGAGCGGGCAGACGCCTGGCCGGGCTGGATCCGGAACGCGCCCGCAGGTGCTTCCTGGACGCGATCGAGACGAGTCTCCTCGTCGGTCGGCCCAGCGGAGTGCAGGACCTGGTGCTGGCCGCCGTGCGATCGGTACCGGTGACCGCGTCACGTCAACCGGACGTTCTGGACGCGCTGGGCCTGCTGAACTCAGCGGGCCATCGCAGCGCGATCCCGCTGATCCAGCAGGTTCTGGAAGACGGGAACGGTTCCTGCAGGCCTGGATGGACCGGATACCCCGCGCTCGCCCTCATGCTCGCGGCAGAGATCTGGGACCCGCACCGGTACTGGACGATCGTCGAGTGGCTGCTGCGGACCGGCCGGGAGTCCGGTTCGCCCCTGCTGCTGCGTCTCGGGCTAGCGCAGGTCGGCTCGTACGGTGCGCTCACCGCCGACCCCGAACTGGCGACGGCTGCAATCGCCGAGGAGGAAGCGATCGCCGACGCGACCGGCGGGCCCCCGGTGCCCTACCCCCGGCTCCACCTCGCGGCCATGCGTGGTCGCCGCGCCGAGGCGCTCGCGTTGTTCGAGAGCGCCACGGCCGCGGCGACCATCAGCGGTAGTGGTCTCCTGACCAGCAACATCGACTGGGCATCGGCCGTACTGCACAACGGCCTCGCCGACTATCCGGCCGCACTGACCGCCGCTCGGCGGGCCGTCGCGGACGGCACCCTCTTCCTCGCCAGTTTCTCCCTGCCCGAACTGGTCGAAGCGGCGGTCCGCTGCGGTGAAACCGACGCCGCCAGGGCGGCGCTGGAGTCACTTGTGGAACGCGCCGATGCCAGCGGGACCGCCACCGGCCTGGGCATCGCGGCGTACGCCCGAGGGCTGGTCACCGGTTCCGAGGAGCACTATCGGACCGCCATCGCGTACCTCGAGCGGAGTCCGCTGTCGGCCTACCGAGCCAGAGCCCATCTCGTGTACGGGGAGTGGCTGCGGCGCGAGGGACGCCGGCTCGACTGCCGAACGCACCTGCGTACCGCGCACCGCCTGCTGTCCGAGGCGGGGTTCGACGGGTTCGCCCGGCGGGCCGCCACCGAACTACGCGCCACCGGGGAACGGCCACGCCGACGGTCACCACACACCTACGACCAGCTCACGATCCAGGAGCTGCACATCGCCCGGCTGGTCGCCGCCGGCGCGACGTCCAGCGAGGTGGCCGCCCAGCTGTTCATCAGCCCACGTACGGTCGACGCCCACCTGCGCAACATCTTCCGCAAGCTCGGCATCAACTCACGGCGGCAACTCCGGCACCGGCCCGATCTCGGCGCGTGAAAGTGCCGGGCGGCTCGACGCTGCGCCCTCTACCACGAACGCCGCCCCCATCAGGGCGCCACCAACACCAGCGGCCCGGGATCAGACACCGCTGATCTCGGTGATCCAGCTGCGGCTCGCGATCACCGATGAGTAGTTCTGTGAGGTCGATCCGTTGCCGTTGAAGGAGACACCGACCTGCCGCCCGTTGTGGAGCTGGGGTCCGCCGGAGTCGCCCTGCCAGGACACTCCGTTGCCCCGGGTGCTGCGGATCACCGGGCCGCCGTCGGCGTCCTCGCCGCTGATCGCGGTCACTCGGACGGTGGCGGTCTTCAGCTGTTCGGACGGCTCACAGGTCAGGCAGGTCCGGCCCCAGCCGTAGATGTCGTTGCTGGCGCCGACCGGCGGGTTGGTGTCGGCCAGCGTGACATACGTGGTGGAGATCGACGTTCCCAGGTGTAGCAGGGCGAGGTCGTGCCGGGTGTGGATGGCGCTCACCGTGGCGGTGGTGCCCCCGGAGGAGCGGTACACGCTGCCGACCCGTACCGAGATGGATCCGCGCAGGCAGTGGGCGGCGGTCAGCACCCAGCGCGGAGCGATGATCGAGCCGGAGCAGGCGAACGAGCCGTTCTGGAACACGGCGGTCGCCCACGGTGCCGACGCGACGAGGCTGCCGCCGATGATCGGCTGCGGTCCGGTCGGTGCGGCGGTCGCCGTGGCCGGGGCGACGAACACACCGGTGAGGACGGTCGCGACGAGCGCCATGGTGAGACGGATGCGCACGGAATGACTCCTTACCGAGGCGACTACTGACACCGACGATTATCGATCGCGCGGCCGTCGATGTGAATGGCATCGGTGTCGCGATGCTGTTCTGCGGACGACCCCGACCAGATGGCCAGCGGCCAGGCAGGCCCACGGGTGACGTGGACGGTGAGCCGCACCACGTCGGCCACCCAGGACTTGCATCTGACAGTGGCGTCAGATCCTACGGTGCAGTCATGACATCACTGTTCGACAATGTTTCTCTCGGCGGGCTCCGGCTTCCCAACCGGGTCGTGATGGCGCCGATGAGCCGGGTGCGATCCGACCGCGAGGGGCTCGCGACCGCGTCGATGGCGACGTACTACGCCCAGCGGGCGACCGCGGGTCTGATCATCACCGAGGGCACCTACCCCAACCCCGTCGGACAGTCCAACCCGCTCACGCCGGGGCTGTACACCCCGGCGCAGACCGACTCCTGGCGGCAGGTCACCTCCGCCGTGCACACCAACGGGGGCCGGGTCTTCGCGCAGCTCATGCACGGTGGACGGATCAGCCACCCGGACACCACCGGGCACCAGCCGGTCGCGCCCTCCGCGGTCGCGCCCCGCGAGGTGTACGTGTTCACCCCCACCGGACCACAACTGGCGCCCACGCCACGGGCGCTCTCCACCGCCGAGGTGGAAGGCGAGGTGGAGTCGTTCGCGGCAGCCGCCCGACGGGCGATCGTGGCCGGCTTCGACGGCGTGGAGCTGCACGGCGCGAACGGGTACCTGATGAACCAGTTCCTCTCCGGCAACACCAACCTCCGCACGGACCGCTACGGCGGCTCCGTCTCCGGGCACATCCGCTTCGCCGTGGAGGCGGTCGCCGCCACGATCGACGCGGTCGGCGCCGACCGCGTCGGCCTGCGGTTGTCGCCCGGCGCGGGCGTCGGGGACACCGTCGACACCGACATCCCCGCGGTGTACGGCGCGTTGCTCGCCGAACTCGTCCCGCTCGGACCGGCCTACGTACACCTGGCCGGCACCGACGACGAGATCCTGCTCGGGCTGCGCCGGGCCTGGCCCGGCACGCTCATCGTCAACCCGTCGATACCCGGCACCCCGGTCCCGTCGAACCGCGCCGACGCCGAGCGTTGGTTGGCCCAGGGGGCGGACCTGGTCGCGTTCGGCCGCGCCTACCTCGCCAACCCCGACCTGGTCGAGCGGTTCCGGGCGGACCTGCCGCTGGCGGTCGCCGACCTGGACACCTACTACACCGGCGGCGACGACGGCTACCTCACCTATCCGGCGTACGCCCACCCGCCGCTGACCGCGACGGCATCGGTGTGACCTGGGTGTAGTACCGCTGCAGGGCCGCGTCGGACGCGCTCGCATCCGGATCGGGCTCCGCACCGGGCGTACCCGCCACGACCGAAGGGCGGCCTGCGCTCACCGACGACCAGCCACGTCGGCCGCGAACGCAGCCACCCAGGTCAACGCGGAGTTCCAATTGATGGTGATTTCGTTGACCGACCAGGCTTCCAGGTTGTCGACGTAGCAGAGCTGGGGAGCGCATCCCTGCAACCAGCTCGCCGAGAGCGGGTCCTGGAGGCTGGAGTTGGGGCCACCGGCAACCGATCCCACCGGCGGATTCGGCAACCGGGCGTCGAAGGACTTCGCATACCACCGGCTGTGCTGGTTCTTCGCGTCGTTGACGCCGTAGCCGGTGATGTACGACTGCCCGAGGGCGTTACGGCCCAGCAGGTAGTCGAGGCCCTCGAAGACGGCGTCGGCGTACCTGTCGGCGCCGGTGAGGTCGTAGGCGGTGGCCAGGACGACCTGGTTGTTCAGCATGGACGCGTTAGAGCCCCAGTCGTACCGTCCCGTGGTGGGGGTGTACGTCTGGCCGAAACGCTCCGCCTTCTGGAACGAGATCAGGCGGTCCGCGGCGGCGACCACCCACCCCTTGATCTGGTCGCGGTCGCTCAACTCGGTGCCGAACCGCGCCAGGTCGAGTTGGGCCAGCGCGGCCACGGAGCCCCAGTAGAAGCCGTTCTGGCTGAACGCCGTGCCGGCGGTGTGGAAACGACTGATCCGGACGGTGGCGAGATAGGAGGCGTTCTTGGTGGTCAGGTACAGCTCGGCCGCGGCCCAGTAGAACTCGTCGGACACGTCACCATCGTTGTAGGGCCCCCCGCCGCTGCGGTCCTCGTACGGCGCGAAGAGCGCCGGGTTCGCCCGGGCCGCGGCGTACGCGCGTTCGGCCGCCGCGCGCAGTCGGGCGGCGAAGCCGGCGTCGTACGGCTGGTAGATCCGCGATGCCTGGGCCGCCACGGCGGCGAGGTTCAGGGTGGCCGCGGTCGACGGGCGGTGCAGCTCCCGGGGCTTCTTGTCCTGGTGCGGCAGCATCGGTGGTCCGGTCCAGGTCTCGTCGTGGACCTTGTGGTGGACCATGCCGGCCAACGGGAGACCGTCGGGCACCTGCATCTTCAGCATGAAGTCGAGATTCCAGCGGGCCTCGTCGAGGATGTCCGGTATGCCGTTGCCGCGTTCCGGCACCGCCAGGGTGCCGTCGCCGAGAGCCGCCGGCCGGTTGCGTTCCCACGCCGACAGGAGTTGGTATGTGGCGATGCCCCCGTTGACGACGTACTTGCCGTGGTCGCCGGCGTCGTACCAGCCGCCGGTGACGTCCAGCCGATAGGAGCAGGTCCAGTTGTTCAGGAACGACTTCGGCTGCTGGCACGGCACCTGGGTGTCGCCACCGTTGGGCGAATCCGCCACGTGCCCGGCCGGGCGGGCGTACGCCGCCCCGGCGATGCCCCCGTCGATCGCGATGCCACTGCGGTTGGTGTAGAAGAAGCGGGTCGCGTCGGTACGCAGCCGGTCGTAGAGATCCGCGCGGATGTCGAACGGGTGACTGGGACGGTCGACCCAGCCGTCGTACACCAGCTCGAACCGGCCGGTCGTCGTGACGTGGCTGAAGTCGATCACATGGGTGATGGCGCCGGCCGACGCGTCGAACCCGGTCGGGGTGGTCCGGCCCGTTGCCACCGTCGCACCGCCGCCGGCCCGGCGCAGCGTCCACGGCACCGATGAGGACGCGCCGTACAGCAACGTCGCGCGTTTGGGCCCCCTGGGCAGGTAGCCGTGCTGGTTCACCTTCAGGTCCGGGCCGGCATCGGCCCGGTACGCGTACTCGGCGCCGGTGAGCGTCACGTCGTCCATGCAGAACTCGTACGGTGCGCTGGATTTGCCGAGCCGGAACTGGAGCTGCGCCAACCGGTACGGCTCGGGGTAGGCCGTGCTGATGCTGTACTCGTACTCCTTCCAGGCGGTGCCGGTGGTGAAGCCCTTGTTCAGGTAGGTGACGTTTGTCGGGTTGTCGAAGGGGGCGAGGTAGACGATCGGATTCGCGGCGGTGTTCGTCCGGGCCCGGAACCGCAGCGTGTACGTCGCTCCGCCGGGCAGGTAGATGCTGTTGTGTCCGACCAGGACGTCCCACGGGTTGGTCGACGCGGGCGCGGTCACACAGAAGGTGCCACCGTCCAGCTTCGGGGTCATCCCGGCGTTCGTCCACCATGGTTTGTCCGTGCCGGTGAACGTGCTGTTCTGCAACAGCCGGCCGTCGAGCTGCGGCCGTGGTGTGCCACCGCCGTACGCCGGCAGCGTCCCCGCCGGCAGCTCCTGTCCGCCGCCCTGGCCGGGCTGTCCGGGGCCGGGCTCCGCAGTGCCGTACCGGGGCAGCAGCCAACCGTCGAGGCCACCGGAGACGGAGTTGAACAGGACGAAGTCGCCGACCCGGTCGGCGTCGAGGTCGGCGAACAGGTTGGTGGTGCCGGTGAACGGGCCCTCGTCGCGGATCGCGCCGAGCGGTCGCCAGCCGGTGGTGCGGCTCCAGGGTGCGCCGATGTTCTCCCAGGCCCGGACCTCGCCGCCGGGATGGACGACCCGCACCACGTCGACCCGGAGGTCACCGGTGATGTCCGTGAACGACACGTCGTTGAAGCCGTCGGCCGGCGTCGCGAAGCCCGTGACGCTGTGCCAGTCTCCCGGACCGGGTAGCCGGCCGGGTGACCGGTTCTCCCACAGGCTGGCGTTGTTGATCCGGTCCAGGTTGATCAGGTCGTCGTCCCCGTCGCCGTCGATGTCGACGAACCGCGAGTTCTCGTAGAGCAGGTTGTTGGCCACGATGGTGGGCGCTCCCCACCTCGTCTGCCCGTCACCGGACTCGTTGCGCGACACCCGCATGGCCCGGATCCCGGTCGGTGACTCGTCGGCGGCCAACAACCTGAGGTAGTCGTCCCGGCCGTCGCCGTCGAGGTCGCCGAAGTGCACCGTCTTGGGCTGCCCCCGGTCCGCGGGGGTGATGTCGCCGAGCGCGGTCCAGGTGGACCGGGCGCCGTCGTTGCGCCACGCCAACACCTGACCGTCGGGCCGAACGATGACATGATCGGCGTCACCGTCGCCGTCGAGGTCGGGCAAGTGGGTCTCCGAGCCGATCGGGGCGGCGTCCCGGAACTCGCCGATCGGCTCCCAGCGCGGGCCGATGCCGTTGCGGGGCTCCGCTCGCCACTGGTAGAAGTCCTGCGCGACCACCAACCGACCCCCGAGCGCGTTGGGGGAGGGCTGTAGGGAGCCGCTGAGCCCGGGCGTGAAGATCTGCCCGTCCTTGAACTGCCATCGGGAGACCTCCGCCTGCTCGGAGCAGGGCGTCGTGCCGGTGTTCCGGGAGTCCGGGTCCCAGGACAGGCATCGCTCGTCCGCCGGGTCGGTCTGCGGCCAGGCGAGCTGATACTGGCCCGGGGCCATGCTGAAGCGCACCTGCAGGGCCTCGTCGAGGCTGCCGCGCGGCGTCCTGACGTGCGGCCCGATGTCGTCACCGTCGTTCGTCTTCAGCGCGATCACCGCGTCCACCGGAATGTGGCGGGCGTAGAAGCGGTAGGTCTCGCCGGGGACCGGGGCGTAACAGTCCCGCTGCGCGGTGGTCCGGGGGCCAATGCCGCCGCCGGCGCCGCAGCCGGCGTTGACGACGTAGCGGACGTAGGAGTGGTCGGAGTTGCTGGGGCCGACCTGGGCGTCGATGGTGTTGTTGTTCTGGTTGCCGACGTAGGCCCAGTCGAGCCGACCGCCACCCTGATGGGTGGGCTGGTCCGGCGCGACGATGTTGCGCTGCAACCGGGCGGGCATCTGAGCCGGATCCTGGTTGAAGTCGGCGAGCAGCATCCACTCGTCGCTCGGTCGGCCTGCCATGAACTGCCGGGCCGTGTCGACGATGTCGGCGGCGTCGTTGGTACGGGTCGGGCCCATCGACAACGCGTGGGCGTCGAAGTACCAGTCGCTGCCGAGTTGGACGCCCGCCAGCGGCCGCGAGTTGAACTGGCTGTTCACCTGTAACGCCACGGCGTCCTGCGCCCTTTCCCGGGTCACGATCGCCAGGCCGTTACGTTGCTGACCGGGGTTGGTCCAGTAGATGAACACCCGATCCGGGCGGCTGCTCGTGCCGAGGTTGTACTCGTGTTCGGTGATCTGCAGCTGCGCGAAAGTCCGTGCCGTCTGGGTCGCCGATACCGGGGGTGCGTTGCCTGCCTCCTGGAGCGCCAGGACCTGCACCCCGTGTTCGTTGAGGAGTTGCCGGACGGTGGTGGTCCAGCGTGACTCCGGCGGCCCTCCGGTCCCGTCGCTCTGGCCCTGCATGTTCCAGGACGCGGTGATCCTGTCCTGCGGGGCCGCCACCGCCGGTGTCGACGGTTTCATGACGGACAGCACGGTCGCCGCCGTCGTCACCGCGATGGTCGCGGCCAACCACTTACGTGCAACGCCCACGTCGGATCCTCCAGACCTCGGACACAGACCATCCGGTAGCGGCTCTCGACATCGCGTCGGTAGGAATTACGTAGCCGTCTGGTCCGACGTCGGGCAACCGGGTGTGCGGCGTGCCCGCCACCGGATCGCCCATTGTGTACAGCGACGGCTGGATACAGCCGGTCATGTACTGTTGCCCTGCTGCACGCTGTCCGCCACCGATGCGGCGCCCAGGCGGTCGGTCGCCTCGGCGACCACGCTGGCCGGTTCGACCCGCGTGGACAGGGCGACCAACAGCTCGACGACGTCGCGGGCCCGCTGCGCGACCGAGGCGTCGTCGGTGCCGAATCCCAGGTCCACCAGGTGGGCGTGGTGCCGGCCGACGAGCACGTTCGCGGCGTCGCCGTGGATCGGCGCCAACCGTGCCACCTCGATCCCGCGCCTCCGCAGCGCCGCCCGCAGGGCGGGCACCGACCGTTGCGGCCCGACGTCGCCGACCACGAGCCGAGTCAGACACACCGCGAGCCAACCGACGAGGACGCCGCCGACCACGTCGATCGGCAGGTGCGCCCCGACGTGGATCCGGGCGACGGCGACCAGCCCGATCACCGTCCAGGCCGCGCGGCGCCACCGCGGGCCGCCGGCCCGTGCCGCGACGAGCGCCAGGGCGGTACGACGGCGACGTGTCCCGAGGGGTACCCGAGCCGTCCGGTGATCGTCTCGCGCAGGACCAGCCAACCCGTTGGTGGCGACGCTCGTCGGGCTGCCGCCGGCGTCGTCAGCTCAGTCGATCCAGCTTCTCGCGAGCGGTGGTGTCCGGTCGGGGGGTGAGGACCACGACGCGCAGGTCCGTGTTCTGCGTGGTCAGGACGCAGGTGTCCAGCGGGATGGCACCCACGTCCGGATGGACGGCGGTCTTGTGCGCGCTTTCGTGACTGGCCACCGCGCGGAGGTCCCAGAGGCGGCGGAACCGGTCGTTGCCGGCCATCCGCGCGACCAGCGCCGCCACGTCGGGGTCGTTCGGATAGCGGGCGCTGGTGGCGCGCAGGTCGGCCACCAGGGACTGCTCGAAGTAGGCACGCTCGGCATCGGTCTGACGGACGCGGGGGTTCCGCGATTCGAACTGGACGATCAGGGCGTTGCGCTCGTCGGCGGTCGCGCCCGCGGGATCGCCGAAGACGGCCGCGAACAGCCGGTTCCAGTGCAGAAGCCGCCACCCGGCGTCGTAGACGGCCGCCGGGGTGTCGCCGAGGTGGCCGACGAGGCGGTGCAGGCTGTCGGGGATCAGGCGGGGTATCCGGTCCGGAGCCGCGGCGAAGCCGGCGAGGCGCATCAGGTGCGCCTCCTCGTCGTCGGAGAGTCGCAACGCGCGGGCCAGAGAGGCGCACACCTGCGCCGATGGCGTGGCGGCCCGGCCCTGTTCGAGACGGGCCACGTATTCGGTGGAGATCCCGGCCAGCGCCGCCAGCTCGCCGCGCCGTAGCCCGGCGACCCGGCGAGGGGACGCGTTCGTGAGCCCGACCGCGGCCGGGTCCGTGCGATCCCGCCAGGCCCGCAGCACAGCTCCGAGATCATTCATCATCACATGGTCCGCCATTCGTCGAGCGGGCTGGGTGGTACCAGCGGTACGCGGAAGATCTGTGTCTTCCACCACGGCGACCCCGCCCTTCAGGATGGGGATCATGAGCAGAGTGACCAGAATGAACCATATTGGTGTGCCAGTCAGCGATCTGGCCCGGTCGGTGAGGTGGTACGAGGACGTCCTCGGCATCGCGCCGAACGGCGTGACGATCTCGGCCTCGAACCCGGCGATCGGTGCTGTCGTCGAGGTCGAGAACGCGTCGATGCGGGCATCGTTCGCGCTGGCCGGTGACAACGTCCTCCTGGAACTCATCCAGTACGACAGCCCGCAGCCGAAGCCTTTCACCGGACGCAACAGCGACGTCGGGGTGATGCACCTGTGCTTCGAGGTCGACGACCTCGAGGCGGCGCACCGCGATCTGGTGGAGCGAGGCGTGCACGTCAACGCCGATCCGGTGGTGCTCCAGGACGGCGACGGCGTCGAAGCGGGGGCGCTGGCCGGCACGAAGATCCTCTATCTGCGCGACCCCGACGGCATCCAGCTGGAGTTGTTCGAGCTGCCCTCGTAGCCGCGTCGGCCCTCCGGGCCTCAGCCGACGGACGGGCAGGCGGCCGACCGCCTGCCCGTCCGTCGCCCCGCGATCCCGGTGAGCACCCGGCCGAGAAGCAGGCCATCGTCGACCGGCACGGTCCGTCATCGACGGCCAGGGCGACGGCCGCGCGGGGCCGCACCCGCGGCTACGCAGTTGTCGCCGATGCGACGACACCACCCACCACGAAACGGTTGTCCCATGAGGCGTCGTGCGGTGCTGAAGGCATTCGGGTGGGGAATCGGGGGCGCGGTCGCCCTGGGTGGCGGAGGCTTCGGCGCCTACTACCTGAGCGCGAAGCGGGACACCGTCGGGAAGATCGCCTTCGACACGGCACTGTCGATTCCCGCCCTGGCCGAGTCGAGGACGGACGCCTCGGGGACCCGTGTCTTCACCCTCGACATCCAGCCGGGCGAGACCCGGTTCAAGGCCGGGAAGGCCACCCGCACCTGGGGTGTGAACGGCACCTACCTGGGCCCGACGATCCGGGCTCGACGCGGCGAGCGGATCGAGTTCGCGGTGCACAACGGCCTCGACGAGGAGACCTCGCTGCACTGGCACGGCATGCACCTGCCGGCGGTGATGGACGGTGGCCCGCACCAGACGATCGCGGCCGGGGCGACCTGGGAACCGCGATGGACGATCGACCAGGCCGCCGCGACGCTCTGGTACCACCCGCACGTGCACGGTGCGACCGCCGACCACATGTACCGGGGCCTGGCGGGCCTGTTCATCGTCGACGACGACCGGGTCGAGGCGCTGAACCTGCCGTCGGACTACGGTGTCGACGACGTCCCGATGATCGTCCAGGACCGCGCGTTCGACGGAGACCAGCAGTTCGAGCAGCGGGAACCACTGGCGGGCTCGCTCGGGGTGATCGGCGACGAGATCCTCGTCAACGGCACGATCGGGCCGTACTTCGACGTCACCACCCGGCTCGTGCGGCTGCGGCTGCTGAACGGTTCCCACGCGCGCCTGTACCACTTCGGATTCTCCGACGACCGGCGTTTCTCGCTCGTCGCCACGGACGGTGGCCTGCTCGCCGCGCCGTGGGAGACCGACCGGCTGTACCTCTCGCCGGGGGAACGCGCGGAGATCGTGGTGGCCTTCGAGCCGGGAGAGCGGGTCGAGCTGCGTTCCTATCCGGCGGAGCACGGCGGGGTGCTGGGACGGCTCGACGGCTTCGACGACCGCTTCGACATCTGCCAGTTCCGGGCCGCGGATTCGCTGTCCGGCGACGCCGCCGTGCCCGCCGTGCTCGGCGTCGCCCCGGACCTCGCCGCCCGGCCGGTCGCCCAGGAGCGTTCCTTCGTGCTCGCGTCGAACCGGATCAACGGACGGTCGATGGCCATGGACCGCATCGACTTCGGGGTCCGGGAGGGCACCGTGGAGGTGTGGGAGGTCACCAACGACAACGGGTATGTGCACAACTTCCACGTCCACGACGTCCAGTTCCAGGTGCTGACGGTCGACGGCAGGGCGCCGGAACCACCGCTGCGCGGCTGGAAGGACACCGTCCTGCTCGTTCAGGGGAAGCGGTACCGGCTGGCGCTGCGCTTCCGGGACCACACCGACCCGAACATGCCGTACATGTACCACTGCCACCTGCTCGCCCACGAGGACGACGGCATGATGGGCCAGTTCGTCGTCCTGGGCGAGGGCGAGCAGGTCGGCGTCCCACCGGGCCACCACCGGCACCCGTGATCAGGGCACCAGGATGACTTTGCCGGCGACGGTGCGGGACTCGGCGAGCATCAGCGCCGACGCGGCCTCGGCCAGCGGGATCTCCGCGGCGATCTGCGGGTGGAGGACGCCGTCGGCGAGCAACCGGAACACCTGGGTCAGGTCCTCGGCCAGGTTCCGCCGGAAGGTCGCCAGATCGCGGTGGCCCGCCCAGAAGTTGTAGAAGTAGGCGCTGCGGTGGTTGGGCAGGGTGTGCCAGAGCTTCAGCTGCGCGAACAGCTTCAGCACGGGCAGCCGCGAGTTGCCCGTCTCGTCCTTCGTCGCCGCCGTGCCGTAGGACACCAGCGTGCCGCCCTTGCGGAGCAACTGCCAGGACCGTTCCACGCCGGGGCCGCCCACGTGGTCGAACACCGCGTCCACCCCGTCCGGCGCCAACGCCCTGATCCGCTCGTACATGCCCGGGTCGCGGTAGTCGACGGGGGTGGCGCCCAGCGCGCGTACCGCGTCGTGGTGTCGCGTCGACGCGGTGCCGATCACGCGGATGCCGGCGTGCCGGGCCAGCTGGACGAGCGTGGAGCCGACCCCGCCGTTGGCCCCCAGCACGACGATGACGCCCCCGGCGCGGACCGTGGCCAGCCGGTGCAGCATCTGCCAGGCGGTGATGCCGTTGACGACCACGGTCTCCGCGGCGGCGGGGGACACCCCGTCCGGCACCGGGACCAGGTCGGCGGCCTCGATGAGCACATGGGTGGCCCACGCGCCGATCTTGGTGACGGCGGCGAACCGGCGTCCGGTCAGGCTCGCGTCCACGCCGGGCCCGCCGGCGGTGACGGTGCCGACCAGGTCGTACCCGGGTACGAAGGGGAACGGCGGCTGGTCGTAGTACTTGCCCCGGCGCATCTGCTGTTCGGCGAACGACACACCGGTCGCCGCCATCCGCAGGACGACCTGTCCCGCAGCCGGCGCAGGCAGCTCGCGGGTGCGCACCTCCAGCCCGGTCGGGTCGACCACGCCCGGTAGGACTATCTCGGTCGTGCTCGTGGTGACGGCGTTGGTCATGACGGCATTCCTCCGGTCAGCGGTTGTCGTTGGGTCCCAGCGCCCCGCGGTGCCAGGTGTGCCAGCCACGGCACAGCAGGTAGCCGGCGATGGTGGTCGTCGAGACGAGCCCGTCGGCGATCAGGGTCAGGAGTGCGTTCGGGACGTCGAGGATGAAGGCGGCCTGGATGGTGACCGCGATCTTGTGGATGAGCAGGAGTTCCCACATGCCGCGTTGCTTTCGGGGTGCGAGGGCCAGCATGGCCCACATTCCGGCGAAGACGATGTAGGCGCAGGTGCGCCAGTACTCGGTCAGGATCAGGTCGTCGGAGAGGCCGCCGAGGCGGTAGACGCCGTCGACGAACGGCACCAGGGTGGCGGCTGCCGTGATCGCCATCAGGATGCGGCCGGTCCGATCCTGCCAGCGAGGCGGCGCCGCGGCCGGCGCTTCTACGGCGACCTCAGTGTGGGCTGTCATGGAACTCTCCCGTTTGCTCGATCATCTGTGGGCAGACAGGGAGACCATCCGTCACCGGCGTTCGGCCTCGCATCGGTGGGAATTGCGTAGCCGCCCGCGTGGTCCGGGGCGCTCCGGGTATGACCTCCGGACGTCAGGGGCGGAGTTCGAGCGGGTTCACACTCTCTGAAGCGGCCATCGCGTCCTCATCTCCTTCTCTGACTTGGTCGTCTTGACGGATCGACGCGATGGCCGTCTCTCATCTACGCAACACGCCCAACACGGGCAAGTCGTACACCACTCCCGTGGACGCAACCGTTTCGTCTGTTAGCTGGCGGAACGATCGTGGGATGCTCTCGTGTGCCGTGGTTGCGGCATGGAGCCGATGACAAGGACGAGTGAACTTTGGTGATCCATCCCGACGACCTGCCCCGGTGGCGGCGCAAGCTCGATCAGATCGAGGCGGCCGTGGACCTCGACGAGGAAGTGAAGCAGCGCTGGGCCAAGGCGGATGCGCTGCGGCCCACCCGAGATGCCGAGGCCCGCTATCTGGTTTCGGAGCTCATCGCCAGCCGGGATTTCGCGGCGTTCCGGGCAGGCTCGGATAAGTGGTCGCGCCAGGAGGGTCCGTACAACGCCTTCTCGGGTTTCGGTCAGATGTGGCTCAACCAGGTCGCCAACAACCTGCCCGATGACCCCGAGGCGCTGAACGTGCTGGTCCGCGCCTTCACCACGCCGGCCACCGTGGATGAGGCGCGCTCCCGGTTCGCCGAGGTCGAGCGGGTGACCCGAGACCTGGCGAGCAAGGGGCAACCGGCCGTCGGGCGAATCCCGTACGTCTTGTCGGTCTTCTGGTCGACGGACGATGTGCAGCCGGGCTGGCCGGTGATGTGGAAGAGCGCGCCGGAGCGGATGTGGGCGCTGGGTTGGCTGCGGACGTGGGAGAACGCCGACCGCTACCTAGCGGTGGTTGAAGCGGCACGCACGTTCTATCCCGACGATGTCCACCGGTTCGAGCGATTGATGTGGTTCCTATCCGAGCGCCAGGGGTTCGTGGGAGTCAACCCCGCCGTGCGGGCGATGTGCGACGAGGCTGCCGGCATCATGGCCACCTACGAGGTGGGCGCGCGCTATCCGGACGAGGAACGTTCGAGTCGGGCAGCCGCTCTCGCCGCCCAACTCAAGGGTGAGCTGCACATCGCCGCCAAGGGGCTTCTGGCGGACTTACGGGCCGCCACGGGACTCGAGCTGGAGACCTCGCAACCGCAGGACCGGATCGCCTCGGACAAGGGGGCTGCGTATCGCGCAGACGCCTACGCCACCTGGTCGCTGCCCGGGGCGGTGTCTGCGGCCGGCCTACGGCTGTGGGCCACGCGGTCGGGGCTTGCGGTCGGCCTGTATGACTGGCGGAACCCGGGCGCCGGTGCAGCGCTTGCCACGGGTCCGCTCCCCTCCGGTCACCGGTTCTTCGAGATCCGGCTCCACCTCACCGGAGACCGGCTCGTTCCGGTCGACGCCGATCCGGGTGGAAGCACGTTCGTGGGGAAGTGGTGGCCCTGGTCCGAGGTTCCCCGGGGCGGTGACCTGAGGGACGCGATACTCGAGGAGGTGGGTCGGCTCAAGCCTCTGGTGAGGCTGGTCGCCGGCCAGGGAGAGGCCGTGCCGGCGACGACCCCCGAGGGGGAGGATCTGGCGGCGGCGCTTGCCAGATTCAAGGCTGAGCGCCCTTACCCGAACGACAAGGACGAGTGGCATGCCGAACAGCGACAGCAGTTCGCTGAGGCCCTCTCACCCGAGAACCTGACCATCTTTGACTTGGACCAGTTCCGGCTACTCGTCAACGGCAAGCGCTACGGCAACCCGGGTCCCCAGTCGGTACTCAACGCAAGCCTTTCGGGCATGGACTCGGTCGCCCTCGACGCCTTCGCCAACAAACTGCGTGAGATCCTCTTCGGTGACGGGGAGGTCGCCACCCGCATCGACCGAGGCCTGGATTGGAAAGACCTCGGCACGAAAGGGCTGGGCGAGAGCGTGCTGCTGAAGCTGTTCGCCGTCACCGATCCCCGGCGCTTCCTGCCGATCTTCCCGCTGACGGGTCCAATGGGAAAGATCGCCATGCTTCGCCGGTTCGGGCTTACGGAGCCGGACGGCGCGCTGAGCCGCGGTCAGCAGCACGTCGAGGCGAACGATCGGCTGCGGGCAACCCTTGAGCAGTTGCTGCCCGGCGATCCCTGGGGGCAGGGCCAGTTCGCCTACTGGATGCTCAACCACGACGTCGTGGAGCCGGTCGAGGAGGAGGACCACATCGCCCGGACCGCGCAGGATCTCCTCTTGCCTGAACCGTTCCTGCGCGAGCTTGCTGAACTGCTCCACGAGAAGGGACAACTCATTTTCTACGGCCCTCCGGGCACCGGCAAGACCTACCTGGCGGACCGGCTCGCCGGCGCCTTGCAGCAGGACCCGGAAAGGCGGATGCTCGTCCAATTCCATCCGTCCACCTCGTACGAGGACTTCTTCGAGGGCTACCGGCCACGCACCGATGAACGGGGGCAGCTGACCTACGAGCTTCGCTCCGGGCCGCTTGCGCTGATGGCAGAGAAGGCCGAGAGCAACCCCGGCGTGCCGCACTACCTGATCATTGACGAGATTAATCGGGCCAACCTGCCGCGTGTCCTCGGCGAACTGCTGTTCCTGCTGGAATACCGGAACAAGGCCGTACGTACCGCCTATCGGCCCGACGAACCATTCGAGCTGCCGCGCAATCTCTTCTTCATCGGCACCATGAACACCGCTGACAGGTCGATCGCGATGGTGGATGCGGCCCTGCGTCGACGGTTCCATTTCATCCCGTTCATGCCGCACGAGGGAGCGATGCGGTCGCTGCTCGCCGACTGGTTGAAGAAGAACGGGGAGCCGGTGTGGGTCGCCGGACTGGTGGATCAGGTAAACGAGCGGCTCCGGGTCCTCCTGAAAGGGCCGCACCTGCAGATCGGTCACAGCCACTTCATGAGACAGGGCCTCACCGGCGAGCGACTCGCACGCATCTGGGATTACGACGTCTACCCCTTCATCGAGGACCAGTTGTACGGTCGGCCCGACCAGCTGGAGCAGTTCGCCTGGGCGAAGGTGCACGCCGCGTACGGGCCGTCCTCCGCTTCGGGGAGCGCGGCCGTGGATGCCGCCTCGGACGATTCCGATGAGTCTCCCTTCTGAATCCCGGGCCGCTGGCGTAGTGAGGCTTCGCGAGTACGAGACCTTGCCGCGGCCCGTAGCTCTCAACGTCGCGGAGGTGTCCCTGCTCCGCGGCCTCCCCGGCGGCCGCCTCGAACTCACCCCGTCGGACGAGCCCGGTTCGTACTTCCTCCAGGCCACCTCCTGGGTGGGCGCCGTAGTTCTACCTCGGCTGACCATTCAGATCCTGCCCAAGGTGCGTGACCTGCGGACCGTTCTGACCATGTTCACCTCCGGCGTAGGCCTGGTCGAGTGGGGAACCGACGCGGCGGCGTACGACCGAAGTGACTTCGTCGAAGGCGTCGCGGAACTGGTACTACGGGCGATCAACGGGGCGACCCTCCGTGGTCTCGTCCACGGCTACCGTGCTGTCGACCAGCGACTCCCAGTGATCCGTGGACGCCTGGACGTCCAGCAGTTGGCCGCACGGCCGTGGGACTCCTGGCCAGTGCCGTGCCGCTTCGACGACTTCACCGCGGATATCCCCGAGAACCGGATCCTGCTGGCGGCCGTTCGGCATGTCGTGCGGTGGCCAGTAGGCCCCGTCCTTCGTCGCATGGGGGGTGAGCTGCTCCAGCGCCTTGAAGGAGTGGGTGACTCACCGGTCGCGCTGACCGAGTGTGACCTGATCCGGCGCACACCGCTCAATGAGCACTACCAACCGGCTCTTGCCCTTGCTCGGCTGGTCCTTGAGAGCTTCGGCCTCACCCAGGGCGCGGGTGGACTGACAGCGCAGAGCTTCCTGGTCGACATGAACAAGCTATTCGAGAAGTGGATCGGGGACGAGTTACGCGCAAGGCTCTACCCCACGATCGAGGTCCTTGAGCAGTTGCCCGTTCCCCTGAGCGTCTCGCCACGCGTCACCATGAACCCCGACCTGCTCTTCCTACGAGGCGCGGAGGTCGTTTTCGTTGCGGACGTCAAGTACAAGCTGACCGGGGGAGGTCTAGCGCGTACCAGCGACTATTACCAGCTGCTGGCCTACACCACGGCCCTGCGACTACCGCACGGCATGCTCATTTACTGCCGTGCCGACCTCGCTCCGGACCGAGTCATCACAGTGGTCGGAGGCAACCAGCGCCTGCACACCCATCCCATGGATCTGAGTGGGTCGCCTGAAATGGTGGCCGAGGCGCTTGACGTGGTCGCGGAGTCGATCAGAAAGCTGGCCTGACGGCCTACACGGAAGCGCCCACTCGAAGCCGTCCCGGGTGATCTCGACGGCCAGGACGTGTTCCTGTCCGGGTTTGGTGGCCCAGCCGCAGCGGTACATCAACCACAGGAACGACGGCTTGATCCAGGTCATCCGTTCCCGCTTGAACGGGGCCACGAACCGCCCGGTCGCCACCGCCGGCACCGCTATCTGCGGCGGGTACGCCTGGTAGACGGTGATGGAGTCGGCCGAGTAGCGGGCGCGGACCTGACGCACGGGAACAGACACGACCCGATCCTCACCGACCAACGCCGGGCCGATCCACTGAGATTCGGCGTCGAAGGCCGGCCTGCGGATCGGGGACTGGGTGTACGCGACCAAGGCGGCGTCGTGGGTGAACTCGCGCTGCTTGTGCCGTGGCTGATCGATGGCGGCCATACCCCGCGGCAGGCGGAGGACTGGTTGGCCGGGTTCTCCGCCTGGTCCGCGACCGACGCCGATGTGCTGGACGGTTTCGCGTCGAGGAACGCCTCGAAGTGGTCAGTCCGGTCGAAGCGGAGCACCGAGCCATGGATACATGATCTTGCGGTCTGGAGTGGCCGGTGGGCTGTCTTCCGGGCGTGCCGGCGGTGAGCAGGCCGCGCGGACGGGACCGGTGGGTTGGTCTCAGGGTGCGGTGGTGCTGTCCGCCCGGTCGGGTGCGGTGCAGTGTCGGCAGCGTCGTGGGCAGGGTGTGTGGGCGGGGGTGGTGGTGAGGCCGCTGGTGTGCAGGATCGTGGTGACGGTCTGGTCGAGGGTGTGGTGTTCGGGGATGGTGATCTCGTCGGGGGTGCCGAGGAGGTCGAGGTGGGTGTACCAGTGGCGCATCTGGTCGGGGGTGACGGGGATGGGTTCGGTGCGGGTGGCGTGTCGGCGGAGGGTTTCGTCGTAGGAGACGTCGAGGTAGTAGACGGCGGTGGGGCCCGGGTGGTGGTGGATGAGGTGGTGGAGGGCTGGTGCGTAGCGTTCGGTGTGCAGGATGCCTTCGAGGATGACGTGGTAGCCGAGGTCGAGGGCGGTGCGGGCGGTCGTGGTGATGAAGGTGGGGGTGACCGGGTCGATGTGGGTGCTGTCGTGTTCCCGCAGGATGATCCGGCGGAGGTAGTCCTGTTCGAGGAGGGCGGCGCCCCGGCCGTAGCGGCGGCGTACCTCGCGTGCGGTGGTGGTCTTCCCGCTTCCTGAGTTACCCCGGATGATCACCAGCGTCGGTGCGGTGGAGTCGGGTGGTTCCATGTCGATCCTTATGCGATATTGGCGCAGCTGAGCGCGACGGCTCGTCCGGAACGTGGCCGCGGGCTCGGGACTCTACGAATAGTGGCGTTAGTCAGTGCCTGCATCCGCAAGGCCGTCCGCGACGGTGCCGACATTGTCCACCCGCTGGCTGCGTTGCGGGGTCACCGGCCGCCAGCTCGACATGGGTTTCTGGTCGGGTCTTCGTGAAGGCGGCTTCCCGCGACATGGGCGTCCGGTCGTTGCGCTACGAGGTGGCGGCGACGAGGGCTGTCGGCGGATGTGCGCCTACGGTGCTGTGGGATTCCGACTGGTCCGCGACCGACGTCGATGTGCTGGACGGTTTCGCGTCGAGGAACGCCGCGAAGTGGTCCACCAGGTCGAAGCGTAGCGTCGAGCGCTGGGTGCATGATCTTGCGGCCTGGGTCAGCGGGTGGGCGGTCGACCGGGCACGGCGGCGGTGAGCGGGAAGCGTGAGATGGTTTCCGCTTCGCAACGCGGAGCGCGAGATGACGGAGGCATCTGCCGCGAGATTGGGATGGCTCCTTGGCGCGCGGCTGTCGGCGCGGCAACAACCTGCCCAGTGGATCTCGGGCGTAGGGTGCGACGACGTGACGGGCATCGACACACTCCTGACGGCGGACATTCCCGAGCCACCCGCGTGCGAGGTGGAGGTCAAGTACCGGATCGGTGACCTACCCGCGGTGGAGGAGGCTCTCGGGGCGTGTGGTGCCGTCCTGTCGCCGCCGGTGGTGCAGGACGATCAGGCCTACGCTCGGGTCGGGTGGGTGTACGGCCAGTCGAAGATCGGGGTTCCGTTCGCCCGGCTGCGCACCGAGCGGGGGCGGCATCTGTTGACGGTCAAGACGCCGGTCGCCAACGAGCTGTCGTGTGTCGAGCATGAGACCGAGGTGGCCGACCGGCAGCAGATGGACGCCGCGCTCCGGCAGATGGGCTTCTATCCGACGGTACGCATCCGCAAGTCCCGCCGTACGGCGGCGCTCGGACCGATGTCGTTGTGCCTCGACGAGGTGGACGACCTCGGGGCGTTCCTGGAGATCGAGCAGATCGTCGCCGCCGGTGAGCAGGGCGAGCGGGTCCAAGCCGACCTCGACCGGTTCGCCGCCACGCTGGGCGTGTCCCTGGAACGCATCACCGATACCTACGATTCGCTGATCAGGGCTGGACGAGCCGGGCCCGGTGAACTTCGTGGTCAACCCGTTAGACCGCCTCAAGTCGTCCGGTAGCTCGGCCGTAGAGCGCAGGTGTGCTCGTTGGCCTCGTCGTGGGAGACATCGAGGAGATCCCGGCTCCTCGTACACCAGGAGATCTGGCCCTGGCTGCTGGTCCACTCCGCGATGAGCGTGCTGACCACCCGCGCAGCCAAAGCCGACATCGGCCCGGTCCGGACCGGACCAAGTTCACCACAACCCTGCGCATCGTGCGTCGTACCGCCACCGGTACGGGGACCATTCCCCCGACGGACTGGACTGACGCCCTACCCGCCATCCACGCCCAGATCCCGAGCAAACTCACCGCCACCAACCCCGCAGCGCGGGGGCATGACCAGCGACTACGACCCGCGAGCCTTAGTGGATCATGAAGCGGATGTCCTGTTGGAATGCTTGGCCGCAGCCAGCTGGTACAGCCACTTCAGGATCGCCTCGGTCGTTTCCTCCGGGGGCCCTAGGCCGTGTTTCGTAGGGCGGCGTTGTTGGGGCGTGGCGGTGGTCGCTAATGGGAGAGGTCTCCGGTAGTTGGTTCAGCGACCAAGCTGGAACTTCACACCGGAGACCTCGTGCCGAGCGTAGCGGCAGCGAGGCGACATGACCTGACCGACGTGCAGTGGGCGGTCCTCGAGCCGTTGCTGCCTGCGGGAACGGGTCATGCTCGGCCGCGCAGATGGACCATGAGACTGATCATCGACGGGATCCGGTGGCGGGTCCGGACCGGATCACCATGGCGGGACGTGCCCGCGTCCTACCCGCCGTGGCAGACCTTGTACCGGTGGTTCCGGCGCTGGCAGCGCGACGGCGTCTGGGCGCAGATCCTCACCTCGTTGCAGGCCCTGGCGGACGCGGCGGGGTTGATCGGCTGGACGGTGAGCGTGGACTCGACCATCAGCCGCGCCCACCAGCACGCCGATGGGGCCCGCCGTGACGGGCAGGCGCAGAAGGAGCCACCCGGTGGTGTGCAGGCCGAACCGGCAGATCACGGCCTCGGCCGGTCAAGGGGCGGCTGGACCACCAAGACCCATCTGGCCTGCGAGCAGGGCCGCAAACTGATGGCCATGGTGGTGACCGCCGGACAACACGGCGACAGCCCACAGTTCATCCCCGTACTGGCCAAACTACGTGTCCCCCGCGCCGGTGGCGCCCGGCCCCGGACCCGCCCCGACATGGTGCTGGCCGACAAGGCGTACACGTCCAAAGCCAACCGAGCCCACCTACGATCCCGGGGCATCCGAGCGTGCATCCCGAGCAAGGCCGACCAGGACGCCCACCGCAAGGCCAAAGGGTCCAAAGGCGGACGCCCACCCGCCTTCGACCCCGAGGTCTACCGCCTGCGTCACGCCGTGGAGTGCGGCATCAACCAGCTCAAACACCACCGCGCCATGGCCACCAGATACGACAAACTCGCCGTGCGCTACGAAGCCACCCTCACCATCGCCGCCATCAACCAATGGCTCCGCGCACTACGAAACACGGCCTAGTCAAGCCAGCAGATCACTCCGTCGCCATCGGTGGCGGCTGCGGCGAAGAAGCTCCGGACGTCTGGCAGGTAGTGGGTCACCCACGCGAGGGTGCCAGGCCTTTCCCAGTTCCCGGGGTAGATCTCGGCCTGGTTCAGCTCCTGCGGATCGACGTCGTGGATGAGGTCGCTTTTAGTGAGCGTGGCCAGTTGCGTGGCCGCGGCCGTTACCTGGGTCGGTGTCAGATAGGACGGTGGCCCGTAGCCCCAGTCGTCGTCCAGGTTGTCCAGGAAGTCGAACATCTCGTCGCTGTCGGGTTCGACATCTGGCAGTTCCACGAAGTCCTCCGCTCCCAGGACCAGCGGGATGTCGACGCCAAGCCGGTCGAGCAGGAAGTCGAGTCCGTTCCATGCCTTGTCGGTGGCGCTCCAGCGGTCGGAGTCGTCGTCCCGATGCGTCATGGCCAACCCGTACGCCCAGGCGAGGTCAGCTCTGGCCTGCTCCAGCTCGGCCGGGGTGACACGCAGCCAGTTGCCGTTCATGCTCACGCCGCCAGCCTAAGGATCGATTACGACAGTTCTCCCTGCCAGGACGCGTCGACCGTGGCGAGCCGTCGGCGGCATCCGGACCTGCCGCAACGCCAGTGATCAAGAACCCGTGGGCGGTCGGTAGGTCGGTGATGGTGTCGGGGTATTCGCGGTGGTTGTCGGCGGTGATGATCCCGTCGCGGCGGTCGACGGATCTGCTGGGCGGGCACTGGACGTTGATCTCCGGCTGGGGGCGGGTGCCGAAGGCGTTGGTGTGGGACAACGAGTCCGCGGTCGGGCAGTGGCGGGCCGGCAGGCCGCAGCTGACGGAGGCGATGAACGCCTTCCGCGGCACTCTCGGCATCAAGGTGATCCGGTGCCGGCCGGCGGATCCGGAATCGAAGGGCCTGGTGGAGCGGGCCAACGGCTATCTGGAGACGTCGTTCCTGCCCGGACGCCGTTTCGCCTCACCTCAGGACTTCAACGCCCAGCTCACCGACTGGCTGGTGCGGGCGAACCACCGCCAACACCGGATGCGGGGCTGCCGCCCGCTGGACCGGTGGGACGCCGACCGGGCCGCGATGCTGTCGCTGCCGCCGGTCGCGCCGGTGGTTGGCTGGCGGCAGACCACCCGCCTGCCTCGGGATCATTACGTCCGGTTGGACAGCAACGACTACTCGGTGCACCCGGCGGCGGTGGGCCGACGAGTCACCATCGTCGCCGACGCCGACCGGGTGCAGGTGTTCTGCGAGGACCGCCAAGTCGCCTGGCATGACCGGTGCTGGGCGAAAGCATCAGAGCATCACCGATCCCGCTCACCGCCAAGCCGCCGCCGATCTGCGGACAGCGGCCCGGCAGGCGCCAGCGCGGGCAGTCACGACCGAGGTGGAGCACCGCCAGCTGGCCGATTACGACCGCCTGTTCGGCCTGGATGTCGAGGTGGCCGTCGGCGATCCATCGGGTGACGACTGCGGGGTCTGCGCCGGTGTCGAGGGCTGCGCGGTAGCGGTCGAGTCGGTTGGTGCGGGTGGTGAGGTTCTCCCGGGCTGCGGGGATGCGCTGCTCACCGCCCGGGGTCGGGCCTGGCTGCCGTTCCAGATGCTGGCCGCCGCCCACACGTACGGGCTGCTGTTGAACCTCTGGTTCTGGCCGCCCTGGTTCTGGCCGCCGGCCGGGCCGCGTTCGACGCCCCGGTGACCTTCGCCGCGCCGGCCGCCGCCTCCCGGTCGGCGGTCAGGCCGGTACGCCCGGCGGCGGGCACGGTGTCGGGCCCGACGCGGTGCGGACCGCCCCGCCGGGAGGAACCGGGGACGGGGCGCCACCCGAACGATGGGCCGGGGTGCCCGGACGGCGTACGGGTCTGCCCGGGTGCGGTCCGGGGCCGACGTCACGGTGCCCGCAGCGTCAATGACCTCCCGGCGTCCGGCGCCGGAGAGGTCATCTGCACGCGTGGTGCAGGAGGCGTCGCGGAGTGTGGCGGCGGTGGGTGGGCGAGGGCCCGGATTGCGGTATCCGCAGGTGAGCGTGGGTTGCGAGGTCGTAAATCGTGATCCGAGGTCGGCTCAGAACCGTTGACGTGGCCTGGCTCACGCTCCTAGGGTGAACCACCAGTTCACTGAGTGATCCGATCCGGGGTGATGGAAGCCGGGGGATCCCACGCCAGACGACGCTTCCGAGGGATTCGGAGAGTGCCTGCATGACCGCGACAAGAACGACCACCGCCGCGGTGGCCGCCCAGGGCGGACCCACCGGTCGGGTGGACCCACCGACACCACGCCGCCGAAACGCCCGACTGGCCGCCGTGGGCAGACGCGGTCGCGACGGCGTCGGAGCCGTCCTCGTGGTGGCAGCGCTCGCCGGCCTGTGGGAGGGCTACAAGGCGGTGGGCCGGGCCGTCGGCGACGTCGTGCCCGGCACTGGGATCGCCTTCCCCGTCGCCACCGACGACCTGTCGATGCCGCACGTGTGGACGATCCTCGGCGCACTCGTCGAACCGGCCCGGCGCGGCGACGCGGCCACACTCGGCGTCTATCTGCTCGGCGAGACCAGCGTGACGCTGCGCGAGGCGTTCTACGGCCTGGTGGCCGGCGCGTCGCTCGGTCTGCTGCTCGCCGTCCTCTTCCTGAACGTGGTGCCGCTGAGCAAGGGGCTGATGCCCTGGCTGGTGGCGTCGCAGACGGTCCCCCTGGTGGCCATCGCACCGATGATCGTGATCTGGGGCGGCCAGGCCGGCGCACCCCCCTGGGTGGCGGTCACCGGCATCGCCGCCTACCTCGCGTTCTTCCCGGTCACCATCAACACCCTGCGCGGTCTGAAGTCGCCGCCGAAGGTCCAACTGGAGTTCATGCGCAGCGTCGGTGCCGGCCGTTGGCAGGTACTCGGGTGGCTGCGGATGCCCGCGGCGCTGCCCTTCGTCTTCGCCGGCCTGCGCCTCGCGGCGACCGCGAGCGTGGTGGGCGCGATCGTCGGTGAGCTTTCCGCAGGCACCGGCCGGGGCATCGGCCGGGCCATCCTCACCTTCGCCTACTACTACTCCAACGGCCCCGAGAAGTTGTACGCGGCCGTCCTGGTCGCGGCGGCGGCCGGCATCGTCTTCGTGCAGTCCCTGGCACTCATCGAGCGCATCGCGCTCCGGAACCGGCAGACCCGGTGACCACCCCTTCCGCCTCCACAAGACCTGGAGAGACGCTGATGTCCGAGGCCGCGATCATTTCCGTGCGAGGAGTCACCAAGCAGTTCACCGGCGGAGACCGCACGGTGACGGCGCTTGAGGACATCGACCTGTCGATCGAGCGGGGTGAGTTCGTGTCCCTGCTGGGTCCCAGCGGCTGCGGCAAGAGCACGCTGCTGCGGATCCTGGCGGACCTCACCGAGCCCACCAGCGGCACGGTGTCGCTCAACGGCAAGACGCCGGCCGCGTCCCGGTTGGACCGGGACTACGGGATGGTCTTCCAGCAGGCCGGACTCTTCGAGTGGCGGACCGTGCAGCGCAACGTCGAACTGCCGTTGCAGGTGGCCGGAGTGGACAGGTCGACCCGGCGGGCCAAGGCCCACGAGATGCTGGAGCTGGTCCGGCTCACCGACTTCTCCCGCCACTTCCCCTGGCAGCTCTCCGGTGGCATGCAGCAGCGGGTGGCGATCGCCCGCGCGCTGTCGGCGGACCCGGAGATCCTGTTCATGGACGAGCCGCTGGGCGCGCTCGACGAGATGAACCGCGAACGCCTCCAGGGCGAGCTGCTCCGGATCTGGTCGGACACCCGGACCACCGTCGTCTTCGTGACGCACAGCATCTCCGAGGCGGTCTTCCTGTCCTCGCGGATCGTCGTGATGTCCGCCCGGCCCGGCCGCATCGCCGCCAGCATCGACGTCGACCTGCCGTACCCACGGACCGCCGCGACCCGGACCACCGAGGCGTTCTTCGCCAAGGTCACCGAGGTACGCGCGGCGCTGCACGGCGCCCCGGCCGAGCAGGCGGCCCGATGAGCACCACGCCTCTCGCGCGGCGGACCCCGGCCGCCGCCGGGCTCCGGACGGCCGTCGGCCGGTTCCTGCCGGTCGTGCTCACCGCGGTGCTGATCCTCGGCTCGTGGCAACTGGTCGTCACGATCTTCGACGTCCCGTCGTTCATCGTGCCGGCGCCGGTGGAGATCTCGTCCGCGTTCCGCTCCGAGTTCGGCACGATCATGTCGGCCTCGGTGGTCACCGTGCGGGCGGTGCTCCTCGGCCTCTTCCTCGGCGCGGTCGCCGGGGTCACGGTGTCGCTGGCGCTCAGCCGCTTCCCGGGTGTGTCCGGCCCGGTGCTGACCGCCGCCGTCATCATCAACTGCGCCCCGATCGTGGCTCTCGCGCCGATCTTCAACAACTGGTTCGGGGTCACCAACCCGATGTCCAAGGCGGGCGTGGCTGCGGTGATGGTCTTCTTTCCGGTCCTGGTCAACACCACCAGGGGCCTCCTCCAGGTCTCACCCCTGCACCTGGAGATCATGCAGTCGCTCGCGGCACAGCCCCGACAGGTGGCGCTCATGCTGCGGCTGCCCAACGCGTTGCCGTACCTGTTCAACGCGCTCAAACTCGGCAGCACGCTCGCCGTGATCGGCGTGATCGTGACCGAGTACTTCGGTGGACCGAGCAACGCGCTCGGGGTGTACATCGCCTACCAGGCGGCCCTGCCCCGCTTCGAGTTCGCCTGGGCGGGGATCGCCGTGGCCAGTGCCCTCGGTCTGCTGCTGTTCGGTGCCACGTCCCTGCTGGAACGCCTCCTGATGCCCTGGCACGAGTCCCTGCACGACAGCGACTCCTGAGAGCCCGGATCCCCACGAAATGTTGGAGTCAGATATGGCCCTGCACCTACGGCGGACCTCGCGGAGGAACCGCCCGATCACGATCGCCGCCACCCTCACCGCCGTCCTGCTCGCCGCCTCGGCCTGCGGTGGCATGTCCGACGGCCCGAGCGAGTCCGCGGCCGAGGCCGCCAAGAACTGCGAGACGACCACCAAGGTCCGGGTGGTGCTCCAGTGGGTCGCCCAGGCCCAGTTCGCCGGCTACTACGCGGCCAAGGAGAAGGGGTACTACGCCGAGGAGTGCCTCGACGTCACCATCCAGGAGGGCGGCGTCAACATCGTCCCCCAGCAGGTGCTCTCCGCCGGCAACGCCGAGTTCGCGGTCAGCCACGTCACCAAGACGATGGTCACCCGGGAACAGGGCGCGGACCTGGTCAACATCGGCCAGGTGTTCCAGCGCGGCGCGTACCTCCAGGTCGCCTGGGCCGACTCCGGCATCAAGGAGCTGACCGACCTGAAGGGCAAGAAGGTCGGCAGCTGGGGCTACGGCAACGAGCTGGTGCTGTTCGCCGCGATGAAGGACGCCGGTGTCGACCCGACCAAGGACGCCGAGATCATCCAGCAGCCCTTCGACATGTCGCTGCTGCTGCGCAAGGAGGTCGACGCCGCCCAGGCCAAGACCTACAACGAGTACGCCCAGTTGCTGGAGACCAAGAACCCCGACACCGGCCAGCTCTACCAGCCGTCGGACTTCTCCGTGATCAACCTCCAGGACGCCGGCTACACCAGCCTGGAGGACGGCGTCTACGCCCGGGGCGACTGGCTCAACGAGCAGGTCAACCAGGACACGGCGGTGAAGTTCCTCAAGGCGTCCTACCGGGGCTGGGGCTTCTGCCGCGACGAACTGGACGGCTGCGTGGACATCGTGCTCAACGCCGGCAGCGCCCTGGGCAAGGGCCACCAGACCTGGATGCTCAACGAGATCAACAAGCTGATCTGGCCGGCCGCCAACGGCGTGGGAATGATGGACCAGGCGGCCTGGGATCAGACCATCAAGATCGCGATGGGTGGCGGGGTGCTCAAGGGCGTGCCGGACTCCGACGCGTTCCGCACCGACCTGTCGAAGCGCGCCAACGACGAACTCGGCGCCGACGGCTTCGACGCCAACGGGAACTCCTACACACCGGAGACCGTGACGATCACGGAAGGCGGCAGCTAGGCGGGCGGCCGGGTGCCGGCGGCTCCCGCCGTTCGGCACCCGGCCGCAGCCGGTGGCTTCTGCCAAGATGTGGGCCGTATCCCACGGCTGACGGCGATTGATGGAGGTAGCGATGGCGCCCAGTGAGGCGGGCCTGGTGCGACGTACGATCTGGCTCCTGCGGGCCGTGGCGGCGCACCCGGAGGGTGTCGGGCTCAGCGAGGTCGCCCGCGAGGCGGGTATTCCCAAGGCCACCTGCTACCGCGTGCTCACGGTGCTGGAGCGGGAGAGCTGGCTCACCCTGGATCCGATCACCCGCCGCTACCGGGTGTCCCTCGGTCTGCTCTCGATCGTGGGGGGACTGCTCGACGGCGGTGGCGCCTACAGCCACATGCGGGAGGTGCTGCGCAACCTCGCCGAGGAGACCCGGGAGACCGCTGGCTTCGACGTGCTGCTGCCGCCGCAGGTGATGGTCGTGGCGCAGGTGCCGGGTCCGTCGCTGATCGGGCAGACGCTCAAACCGGTACCCCGTACCCAGCCGGTCTGGGCCACCTCCACCGGCAAGGTGCTCCTGGCGGCGCTGAGCGCGGAGTCGGTGTGGGAGGACTTCACCGAGGAGTTCGCCGAGCACGCCCCGCCGGAGGTGGGCGACCTGGAGTCCTTCGTGGCCTCGTTGGACGCGGTCCGGGAGCGCGGGTTCGCCTTCGCGTACGACGAACTGGAGGTCGGGGCGGCGTCGGTCGCGGCGCCGGTGCGGCTGCGCGGCAACACGCCGTACGCGGTCTGGATCGGCGGGCCGACGTACCGGATCACCCGCGAGCGCATCGACACCATGGCGGAGTCGGTGATCAAGGCGGCCCGGCAGCTCACCGAACTGCTCAGTAACGCAGACATCGACATTCCGAGTGCCTTCGCCAGACGCTAGGGCACCCGCCGACCGCACCGGCTCGTCCACGGCGAGGTGTGCGGTGAAGGAGGAGACAATGGCCGTACCAGCCGAGGTGTTGGCGGCGGCACTGACGGTGGTCGACAGGACCCCCAAGGGACTGTACGTCGACGGCGAGTGGCGCGCGGGTCGGGACGGTGCCGTCCTGCCCGTGGAGGATCCGGCGACCGGAACGACCGTCGCCGAGGTGGCGGACGCCTCGGTCGAGGACGGGCGGGACGCGTTGGCCGCCGCCGCCCGGGCCCAGGCCGGGTGGGCCGCGACCGCGCCCCGGGAGCGGGGCGAGGTGCTGCGCCGGGCGTTCGACCTGATCATCGAGCGCCGTGACGACCTGGCCCGGATGATGACCCTGGAGATGGGCAAGGCGTTCGCCGAGTCCCAGGCCGAGGTGAGCTACGCCGCCGAGTTCCTGCGCTGGTTCGCCGAGGAGGCGGTCCGCATCGACGGTGGCTACCTGCCGGCGCCGGGCGGCAACTCGCGGGTCGTGGTGATGCGCCAACCGGTCGGCCCCTGCCTGCTGGTGACCCCGTGGAACTTTCCGATGGCGATGGGCACCCGCAAGATCGGTCCCGCCCTGGCAGCCGGGTGCACCGTCGTGGTCAAGCCGGCCAAGCAGACCCCGCTGTCCATGCTGGCGCTGGTGGGGATCCTGGAGGAGGCCGGCCTGCCCCGGGGCGTGGTCAACGTGATCACCACCTCGCAGTCCGGGCGGGTCACCTCGGCCCTGCTCACCGACGAGCGGCTGCGCAAGCTGTCGTTCACCGGTTCGACTCCGGTCGGCCGGACCCTGCTGGCCCAGTCCGCCGACCGGGTGCTGCGGACCTCGATGGAACTGGGCGGGAACGCGCCGTTCCTGGTCTTCGCCGACGCCGACCTCGATCTGGCCGTCGAGGGGGCGGTCCAGGCCAAGATGCGTAACGTGGGTGAGGCGTGCACCGCCGCGAACCGGTTCTACGTGCACCGCTCGGTGGCGCCGCACTTCGTCGAGGCGCTCGCCGAGCGGCTGGGTGGGCTGCGGGTCGGGCACGGGCTGGACCCGTCGACCGACGTGGGGCCGCTGATCGACGGCGTCGCGGTGACCTCGGTCGCCGAGCTGGTCACCGACGCCACACAGGCCGGTGCGGCGGTCGTCACCGGTGGCGGGCCGGTCGGGGGAGCGGGACACTTCTTCGCGCCTACCGTGCTCTCCGGTGTGCCGGACGATGCCCGGTGCGTCCGTGAGGAGATCTTCGGCCCGGTCGCCCCGGTGGTGGCCTTCGACGACGAGGACGAGGCGGTCGGCCTCGCCAACGCCTCCGAGTACGGCCTGGCCGCGTACGTCTTCACCGAGAACCTGGGCCGTGGTCTGCGGGTGACCGAGCGGCTGGAGAGCGGGATGGTGGGGCTCAACCAGGGCGTCATCTCCAACCCGGCGGCCCCGTTCGGCGGCGTCAAGCAGTCCGGTCTGGGACGTGAGGGCGGGACGGTCGGCATCGACGAGTACCTCACCGTCAAGTACGCGGCGGTGCGGGCGCCATGGTGACCCGCTTCCTGCTCGCCGGGGTGCAGATGGCCCCGGTCTTCGGTGACGTCGCGGCGAACGTCGCCAGCACGTCGGCCTGGATCCGGGCGGCGGCCGACCGGGGTGCCCGACTCGTGGTGCTGCCCGAGGCGGCCTCGGCGGGGTACGTCTTCGCCGACCGGGCGGAGGCCGCCCGGTACGCCCAGCCGGTGTCGGACGGGCCGACGGTCACCGCGTGGGCGCGGCTCGCCGCCGAACTGGACGTGTGGATCGTGGGTGGGGTGACCGAGCGGGACGGCGACGCGGTCTTCAACTCGGCGGTGCTGCTCGGTCCGACCGGCCTTCTCGGCACGTTCCGCAAGGCCCACCTCTGGAACGACGAGAAGGAGATCTACGACCGCAACGACGACGGCTTCCCGGTGTTCGACACGCCACTGGGTCGGATCGGCATCGGGATCTGTTACGACGCCTGGTTCCCCGAGACGTTCCGCAGCGCCGCGCTGCAGGGCGCCGACCTGGTGGTGCTGCCGTCGAACTGGGTGCCGGTGCCGGGGCAGCCGACCGGGACGCCGGCGATGGCGAACCTGATGTGCATGACCGGGGCGCACTCCAACCAGTGCTACGTGGCCGGGATCAGCCGGATCGGGGCGGAACGCGGCCAACCCTTCGTCGGCCGGTCCGTCCTGGTCGGACCGGACGGCTGGCCGATCGCCGGCCCGGCCAGCGGGGACCGCGAGGAACTGGTGCTGGCCGAGGTGGACCTGATCGGTACGCGGGCGCACCGGCGGCACAACCCGTTCAACCAACCGCTCGCCGACCGGCGGACCGATCTGTACGTGACCGACGGACCGGCCGTGCCCACAGCGTTCTCGTCGCGGCCCTGACCTGGGCGGACGGCGAGAGATGAACCTCGCCGGATAGCCGGATACGTCCCTCGGAGCTATTGACTCGCACCCGCAGCAACGCCAGTATATGAACCAATGGTTCATCCAGTGAACCACTAAGGAGTGATCGTGAGCATCCGGGTTCGCAAGCTGATCCGTCACCTCGAAGAGACGCGGCTGGAGAACGGCAGAGCGGTGCAGCCGGTGCACCGGGTCGCCTTCGCCGGCGTGGTCATCGAGAACCCCTACCCCGGCGAGTACGTGCAGGACCTGGTCACCCTGGCCGACGAGATCGGCCAGGAGATCGGCGAACTGGTCGGCCCCGCCTGCGTGGAACTGCTCGGCGCCGAGGTCGAGGCGTTCGGCAAGGCCGCGCTCGTCGGCATCGACGGCGAGGTCGAGCACGGCTCGGCGCTGATCCACAACCTGCGCTTCGGCAACGTCTTCCGCACCGCGGCCGGCGGCACCGAACTGCTCCCCGCCGCCGAGAAGGTCGGCCTGCCCGGCAGCCCGATCGACATCCCGCTCAAGCACAAGCTGGACTCCAAGACCCGGTCCCACCACCAGACGGTGACCCTCCAGGTGGCCGACGTGCCCCGGCCCCGGGAGATCCTCGTGGTCTGCGCCGCGTCGAACACCGGACGCCCGCTGGCCCGCCTCGCCGCCTTCGGCGCCGAGCTCAAGAGCAACTGACCTGAGCGCGCGACGGGACGGAGCCAGCCGATGACCATCACCGACACCGACACCACCACCTGGACCAGCCAGCGGCTCAAGGAGACCGACAAGGAGTACGTCATCCACTCCTGGTCGGTGCAGGGCAAGCTCGACCCCATCCCCGTGGCCGGCGGATCCGGTTCGTGGTTCTGGGACTACGACGGCCGCCGGTACCTCGACTTCCAGTCCCAACTGGTCAACCTGAACCTGGGTCACCAGCACCCCCGACTGGTCGAGGCGATCCGCGCCCAGGCCGAACAGCTCTGCTACATCGGACCCGGCTTCGCCGAGCGGTCCCGGGCGGAACTGGCCGAGATGATGGCCGGGATCACCCCCGGTGACCTCAAGATGACCTTCTTCACCACCGGCGGCGCGGCGGCCAACGAGAACGCCGTCCGACTGGCCCGGCACGTCACCGGCCGACAGAAGGTCATCGCCCGGTACCGCTCGTACCACGGCGCCACGGCGGGCGCGATGTCGCTGACCGGCGACCCGCGCCGGTGGGCGGCCGAGCCGGGGATGAGCGGCGTGGTGCGGATGCTCGACCCGTACACCTACCGCTGCCCGGCCGGGCACCCCGACCCGTGCCCGGTCTGCTCCGGCGGCCCGCACCTGGAGGAGATCCTCCGCTACGAGAACCCGGAGACCGTCGCCGCCGTGATCGTCGAGCCGGTCACCGGCACGAACGGGCTGCTCTACCCGCCGGACGGCTACCTGCGCTCGCTGCGGGAGGTCTGCGACAAGTACGGCATCCTGCTCATCTTCGACGAGGTGATGGCGGGATTCGGGCGTACCGGGGAGTGGTTCGCCTGCGACCACTGGGACGTCGTGCCGGACATCCTCACCACCGCCAAGGGCCTGAACTCCGGGTACGTGCCGCTCGGCGCGATGACCGTCTCCACCCGGATCTCCGAGTGGCTGCGCGACAACATGTTCTGGGGCGGCCTGACGTACGCCGGGCACCCGCTCGCCTGCGCCTCCGGCGTGGCGTCGCTGCGGATCATGCAGGACGAGGGCGTGGTGGAGAACGCCCGGACGATGGGGGAGCGGCTCGGCGCCGGTCTGGCCACGCTGGCCCAGAGACACCCGAGCATCGGCGAGATCCGGGGCCGGGGGCTGTTCTACGGCGTGGAGCTGGTCCGCGACCGCGACACCCGGGAACCGCTCGTGCCCTTCAACGCCAAGGGTCCGGCCGCCGCACCGGTCGGCCGGCTGCTCAAGGCCGCGATGCAGCGGGGCGTCTACCTGACCGCCAACTTCAACGTCCTGCGGCTGACCCCACCACTGGTCATCACCGCCGACGAGATCGACCTGGCGCTCGGCGTCCTCGACGAGGTGCTCGACCTCGCCGACGAGCACTACCAGAACTGAGCGACGGCGCGGCGGGTGACGGACCCGCCGGGGGAGAGGAGAGGCACGATGCCGACGACGCTGATCACCAACGGCACGGTCGTCAACGCCGACGCCGCGGTCCGCGCCGACGTGCTGGTACGCGACGGCCGGATCGTCGCCCTCGGCACCGGGACGGACTGGACCGCCGACGACGTGGTGGACGCGACGGGCAAGCTGGTCCTGCCCGGTGGCATCGACGCGCACACCCACCTGGAGTACCCGGTCGACGGCTTCAGCACCCACACCGCCGACGACTTCCACAGCGGGACGGTCGCGGCGGCGTGCGGCGGCACCACCACGGTCATCGACTTCGTCAAGAAGGAACCCGACCGGACGCTGTACGACACGTACCTGCGGCGGCGGGACACGGCGGCGGCCAAGGCCGTGGTGGACGTCGGTCTGCACGCCATCGTCCCGCCCCGCGCCGCCCAGCCGGACGTCCTCGCCGACCTGCGCCGGCTGGTCGGCGAGGGCGCCACGAGCTGGAAGTTCTTCATGGCCTACCCGGGCCAGATGGTCGCCGACGACGAGCTGCTCGACGGCTTCGAGCTGGCCCGCGACCTCGACGTGCTGCCGATGGTGCACGCCGAGAACGGACACATGGTGGCCCGTGAGGTGCGGCGTCTGGTGGACAGCGGCCGGACCGCCGAGAGCTTCCACCTGCGGGCGCACGGGCACGACTCCGAGGCCGAGGCGGTGCACCGCGCGGTCGTGCTCGCCGACACCATCGGCACACCGCTGTACGTGGTGCACGTCTCCAGCGCGGAGGCGGCCGACGAGATCAGTCGGGCCCGCGCCGCCGGGTCCCGGGTCTACGGCGAGACCTGCCCGCAGTACCTGGTGGTGGCCTACGAGGACTACGCCGACCTGGGGGAGCGGGCCGCCGCGTACGTCTGCTCCCCGCCGATCCGGGAACGCAGCAACCAGGACGGTCTGTGGCGGATGCTCGCCACCGGCGCCCTGTCCACCGTCGCCACCGACCACGCCGGCTTCTGCCTGCACCAACCCGACGACCTGCCGCCGCAGAAGCTGCGCAGCCCCGGCTACTTCCCGAAGGTGCCCAACGGTGTCCCCGGCGTCGAGGACCGGCTGATGGTCCTCTGGCAGTCCGGCGTGGTGAGCGGGGTGATCGACCCGTGCCGCTTCGTGGACCTGGTCGCCGCCCGCCCGGCCAAGCTGTTCGGTCTCTTCCCCCGCAAGGGCGTCGTCGCGGTCGGGGCGGACGCCGACCTGGTGGTCTGGGACCCGGCCGCCGACCACGTGATCACGGCGGCGGGGTCGCACACGCGCACCGACTACAACATCTACGAGGGCATGCGCGTGACCGGTCGACCGGTGCACGTCTTCTCCCGGGGCGAACACCTGGTCGACGCCGACGGCCTGCGGACCGACACCCCCGGCCGGGGCGCCTTCCTGACCCGCGACGCGCCGCGTCTCCTCTGACCCACCGAATCCCCTGCACCACGTACGAGCGGAGCTGGACAGATGACACTTCCCCTGGGTATCCACGTCGGTGAGCGACTCAGCCTGGAACAGACCTACGGGCAGGCCGAGTTCGCCGACCAGAACGGGTTCGAGTCCGTGTGGGTCGCCGAGGGACGACTCGCCCGCGACGGCATCGTCCCGGCGGCGATCATCGCGAGCCGGACCCGGAACGTGAAGATCGGCACCGGTGTGGTCAACAACAAGAGCCGCAACGCGGCCCTGATGGCCGTCACCTTCAAGACGCTGGACGAGGTGGCACCGGGCCGGGCGATCCTGGGCATCGGCGCCTGGTGGGAGCCGCTGGCGACCAAGGTCGGCCAGCCGCTGTCCAAGCCGCTCAAGTCGATGCGCGAGTACATCACCGTCCTCCAGACGTTCTTCCGCAACGAGGTCGTCAACTTCGACGGCGAGTTCGTGCAGATGCAGGACGTGCGCTTCGACAGCATGTACCGGGAGAACAAGCCGGTCGACATCCCGATCTACATCGGCGCGGTCGGTCCCCGGATGCTCGAACTCGCCGGTGAGATCAGCGACGGCGTGCACATGGACTTCCTGCTGCCACCGTCGTACATGGTGGGTGCCCGGCAGGCGATCGACCGTGGCGTGGCCAAGCGGACCGACGGCCGCGACGGCATCGACCTGACCCAGATCGTCTCGTGCAGCGTCAACGACGCCGACCCGCAGGAGGCCATCGACGCCTGCAAGGCGTTCCTCACCCTCTACCTGTGCCAGCAGCCGCACATCGCCGAGCACTGCGGGGTGGAACGGGAACTCGTCGACCGGTTGCAGGAGATCGCCGGCTGGCCCGCCACCCCGGAGGACATCAAGCGGGCGATGCACCTGGTCCCCAACAGTCTGGTGCAGAACGTCACCGCCTGCGGCACCACCGATGACGCCTTCCAGAAGCTCCAGGCGTACCAGGAGGCCGGGGTGCGCTGCCCGATCATCTCCACGCTCGGGGACAAGGAGCAGACGCTCACCCGGCTGGCCCAGGCCGCGAAGGCGTGACCCGATGACCGCCCATCCCTCCTGTCGCATCGCCGTGGTCGGCGGCACCGGCCCGCAGGGCCGTGGCCTCGGCTACCGCCTGGCCCGCGCCGGACACCTGGTCGTTCTCGGCTCCCGCGACGCCGGACGCGCCGAGGCCGCCGCCGAGGAGCTGTCCCGCCAGGTCGGTGCCGCCCGCGTCACCGGCGCCACGAACCTGGCAGCGGCGACCGACGCCGACGTGGTCCTGCTCGCCGTGCCGTACGACGGGCACGCCGACCTGGTCACCGGTCTCGCCCCGGCCCTGGCCGACTCGCTCGTGGTGAGCTGCGTCAACCCGCTCGGCTTCGACCGCCACGGCCCGTACGGCGTCGCCGTGCCGGCCGGCAGCGCCGCCGAGGAGGCCGCCGAGCTGGTCCCCTCGGCCACCGTGGTGGGCGCGTTCCACCATCTGGCCGCTCCCCTCCTGCTCGACCCGGACGCGGACCTCAGCCACGAGGACGTCCTGGTCTGCGGTGACGACGTCGTCGCCAAGGAGCGGGTGATGGCCCTCGCGGTGGACGTGACCGGTGGCCGCGCCCTCGATGCCGGCCGGTTGCGACTGGCCCGCCAACTGGAACCCCTGACCGCAGTCCTGATCAGCGTCAACAAGCGGTACAAGACCCGCTCGGGGCTGGCTCTGACCGGCCTCGCCCCGGCGGTCGGAAAGGTCCCCGCGTGAAACTCGCCGCCCTGCAACTCCGCGCCACCGACGACCGGACCGAGACGATCGGCCGCGCTGCCGACCTGATCGACGCCGCCGCCGACCAGGGCACCCGGATCCTGCTGCTGCCGGAACTCTTCGCGGTGCCGTTCGTCCAACCCGAACCCGACCTGGACTACTTCCGGTACGCCGAGGGCCTCGACGGTCCGTCGAACCGGATGGCGGCCGAGCGGTCGAAGCGGCACCGGATGACGGTCGTCTCCTCGATCTTCGAGGCGGGCCAGGTCCCCGGCGTCTACCACAACACCGCCTGCACCTACGTCGACGGTGAACTGAAGTCGGTGTACCGCAAGTCGCACCTGCCGTTCTCCAACGGCTTCCCGGAGAAGTTCTACTTCCAGCCGGGCGGCACCGAGCCCGACGTGGTGCAGACCGGGGAGACCGGGGTCGGCACCATCATCTGCTACGAGCGGCACTTCCCCGAACTCAGCCGCGTGGTGGCCCTGCGCGGCGGCTCGGTGCTCTGCGTACCGGTCGCCTCGGCGAGCGCGCCGATGCGCGAGGTGTTCCAGTTGGAACTGCGGGCCCACGCGGTGTTCAACGGGCTCTTCGTCATCTGCGCGAACCGGGTAGGCACCGAGGGGACCAAGGAGTACTTCGGCCTCAGCGCGGTCTACGGCCCCGACGGCGACGTGCTCGCCCAGGCCGCCGACGACCGGGACGACGTCGCGGTTGCCGAGGTGGACCTGGACCTGGTCGACCGGTCCCGCCGTCGCCGCCCGTTCCTGCGCGACCGCCGGCCCGAGTTGTACGGCCGGGTGACCCGGATGGAGCCGGAGACGTGACATCCGGCCCGTGGGTGGTGGTCGTCCCCGCCAAGTCCTTCGCGGCCGCCAAGACCAGGTGCGTGGGCCTGGCCGCCGCCGACCGTGCCGCGCTGGCCCGGGCGATGCTGACCGACGTGGTCGGTGGGCTGACCCGGGCCCGTCGGGTCCACGCCGTGGTCGTCGCCACCACCGACCCGCAGGTCACCGGTACGGCGTTGGCCTGCGGCGCCGTGGTCGCCGGCCGCGTCGGCCCGCCGGACCTGAACGAGGAGGTCCACGCGGCGCTCCGGCTCGCCGGCGAGGCGTACGGCGACGCGCGCCTGGCCGTGGTGATGGCCGATCTCGCCGCGGCCCGGCCGGCGGAGTTCGACGCGGCGCTGGCGGCGGCGGGACCGTACCCACGGGCGGTCGTGGCGGACGCCGACGGCACCGGCACCACTCTGCTGGCACTCACCGAGGCCGCCGACTTCCGTCCCTACCTCGGGCCCGGCTCGCGCCGTCGCTTCCTCGCCGACGGCTACCACGACCTGCCGGTGCTCGCGCCGGGACTGCGCCGGGACGTGGACACCGTGGCCCACCTGCTGGACCTGCGCGTCGGTGACCTCGGGGCCGGCACCCGCGCGTGGGCCGCGACACCGCCGCCCGCCGGACCACCCGGCGTCACCCGGCCCGATCGGCTGGCCCACCCGCAGCGCACCCGGCACCCGGCCTGAGGCCGTCTCGGCCCGGACCGTCGAGAATGATCCACTGATCACGAGGTCGGCACCCACCGGAGGAACACGATGAGCCCGCCCACCAGCCGGGCCACCGGCGATCGCACCTGGCTGGTCGCCGTGGCCGCCAGCCTCTGGGGCTTCTCCAGCCTGCTGCGGGAACCGCTGGCCCGGGAACTCCCCGCGTTGAGCGTGGTGCTGGCCGAACACGTCGTGCTGGTGCTGTTGGTGTCACCCTGGGTGGTCCCGGCCCTCCGCGCGCTGGCCCGGTGCTCGGTGCGGACGAAGCTGGCCGTGCTGGTGATCGGCGCCGGTTCCTCGGCGCTGGCCACCACGCTCTTCACCGCCGCGTTCCGGCTGGGCGACCCGATCACCCCGCAGGTGTTGCAGAAACTCCAACCGGTGCTCGCCCTGGTCCTGGCCGCGCTGCTGCTGGGGGAGCGGGTCGGTCCCCGGTTCCCGCTGTTCGCGGTGCCCGCGCTCGTCGGCGCCTGGCTGCTGGCCTTCCCCGACCCGCTGTCGGCGCAGCCGCGCGGCCTGGCCGCAGCCGCACTCGCCCTCGGCGCGGCGGCGCTCTGGGCGGCCGGGACCGTCCTCGGCCGGATGGTCAGCGCCGAACTCTCCTTCCTGCACGTCACCACGCTGCGGTTCAGCGTCGGCCTGGTCACGCTGGCCACCTTCGTGGCGGCCACCGGCACCCCGGTCGGCGTGCCGATCGAGCTGGTGCCCCGGCTGGTGCTGCTCGCCGCGGTTCCCGGCCTGCTCGCCCTGACGCTGTACTACCACGCCCTGCGTCGTACGCCCGCGTCCAACGCGACCCTCGCCGAACTGGCCTTCCCGCTGACGGCCGCCCTGGTCGGGCTCACCCTGCTCGACGGGCGGCTCGGTGCCAGCCAGTGGGTCGGCCTGGCGCTGGTGCTGGCCTCGGTGGTCCTGCTCGCGCTGCACGAGAACCGCAGCTCCCGGCCGGCGGTGCGGCACCCGGAGCAGCGGGTGCCGCAGGCCGTCGGCACCTTCGGCAGCACCGCCGGGAGGTCCCGTCCGGGCGCAGCCGGCCGGTGAGGTCGATCGCCTCGTGGCCGTTCCCGCACTCGCCCACCACCGGTAGTCGGATTGTGGACCGACGAACAGTGCTCCTCCCCGGCTTAGCATGTACCGCAACGTTTCATCGACGGACGCCCACGGTCGAACGTTGGGCCTGGGGCGTGGGAGGAGCCTGATGCGCAAAAGATCCCTGCGGCAGCGACTGGCCCAGGCCATGGTGGTGGTCACCTTGGTGGCCAGTGGCCTGGGCATGACGGTCGGGGCTGCCCAAGCCGCCCCGGTGCCCGCCGTCAACGCGGCTTCGAGTGTGGTTCCCGTCTCGATGGCGGCGGGTGGGTGGGGGCTTCAGGGTGTCTTTCCCGACCCGATCACCTGCCACATCGCCGGAGTCGCTTCCGGGCGGGAGTACGTCTGCGTCTGGTACGTCCTGGCCTGGGCACTGAACGTCTGGCAGGACTAGGTCAAACGGCTCTTCACGGTCGTACCCGGGTCGTGGTGCTCCCGGGTCGCGGATCGATCTCCTACGGGCCCAGTCCGTTCCGGTTCTCGGGCGTGGTCGATGCGGTCCGGTTCGTGTCATGCTGCACGGACCCGACGGGAGGACGGCGATGGCTGCTGGCGATGCCGTACAGGTGCGGCCGACGCGGGGGTTGCTGCGGCCGTTGGTGTTCGGGGTGACGCTGGTCGGGGTCCTGGCGTTGCTGTTCGGGTTGCCATGGTGGACGTTGACGGTGGCGGCGCGGTGGCCGGCGCCGGTGGTGGCTGCCGGTACGGGCGTGTTCGTCGTCGCGTTGGTCGCGTTTCCCGTTCTGATGTTTCTCGGGCATGGCCGGCGGCGGTTGGACGCGGCGGCCCGTGCGGGGGACACGCTGCTTGGGCTGGTGTGGATCCTGTTCGTCTGGGCGTTGGTCGGTAATGTGGCCCGGCTTCCGCTGGCCGCGGTGGGGGTCGCCGAGCCGGTGCGGTCGCGGTACGTGGCTGCCGGCGCGGTGGTCGTCTCGGTCGTCCTGGCTGTCTGGGGTTACGCCGAGGCGATGCGGGTGCCCCGGGTTCGGCGGGTAGACGTCACCATCGGCCGGTTGGGAGCCGGTCTCGACGGGGTTCGGGTGGTGTTGCTGACCGATACCCACTACGGCCCGATCGACCGGGCCCGCTGGTCCGCCCGCACGATCGAGGTGGTCAACGGCTTGGCTGCCGACATCGTCTGCCACACCGGCGACATCGCTGACGGTACGGTCGACCAGCGCCGGGCGCAGGCAGCGCCGCTGGGTGTCGTCCGGGCCGGGCTGGCCCGGGTGTACGTGACGGGCAACCACGAGTACTACGGCCAGGCGCAGGGCTGGGTGGACCACATGCGGACCCTCGGCTGGGAGCCCCTGCACAACCGGCACCTGGTGGTCGAGCGGGACGGTGCCCGGCTCGTCGTCGCCGGGGTGGACGACGTGACCGCCGCCTCGTCCGGCGTCGCCGGTCACCGCGCCGACCACGCCGCGGCGCTCGCCGGCACCGATCCGCGGCTGCCCGTGCTGCTGCTGGCGCACCAGCCGAAGCAGATCGACGACGCGGTCGCGGCCGGTGTGGATTTACAGCTGTCCGGGCACACCCACGGCGGCCAGATGTGGCCATTCCACTACCTGGTCCGGCTCGACCAGCCGGTCGTGCAGGGCCTCAGCCGGCACGGCAGGACCCAGCTCTACACGAGCCGGGGCACCGGTTTCTGGGGTCCGCCATTCCGGATCTTCGCGCCGAGCGAGATCACCCTGCTCACCCTCCGGGCAGGGTAGCCCGGACGATGAGCGACGAGCCACCGCCGGGAACCGCTCGCCGAGATGACCGTTGCGATCCCTCCAGGGACGATGAGCGACTGGTGGTAGATCACGCTGAGGCCAGCCAGGACGCAGCGTTGCGATCCCTCCAGGGACGATGAGCGACACGTACGGCACGAGGCACGCCGTCGGAGGGCACGGGTTGCGATCCCTCCAGGGACGATGAGCGACCTGCCGCACCCCCTGGGGATGGGACCCGGAGCACACGTTGCGATCCCTCCAGGGACGATGAGCGACGTACGCAGCAGCCGATCGGGGCCACGAAGCTCTACGTGTTGCGATCCCTCCAGGGACGATGAGCGACCCTCGACCTGGACGGGGCCGACCCCTCCTACGATTTGTTGCGATCCCTCCAGGGACGATGAGCGACTCGACGCGGTGCCCGCCCACGGCCAGCTCTGGGCCACGTTGCGATCCCTCCAGGGACGATGAGCGACTCGACGCGGTGCCCGCCCACGGCCAGCTCTGGGCCACGTTGCGATCCCTCCAGGGACGATGAGCGACGTCGAGAATCTGGCGAGCGCCCTGGTCTCCGACATGTTGCGATCCCTCCAGGGACGATGAGCGACCCGAACCTTAAGTTGCAGGTCAGGGTAGGTGTCGATGCGCCTGCTGGTGCCATTTTTGCAGCGGACCGGCGGTTGTGCATCTGTGCTGGTGAGAGCGCTGACCAAGGTGAGTCCGGTCAGGTGGAACCCCAAGCCGTCCGGGGCGCCGCCGGCCAACCTCCGCCCAATTGGACCTTCACTGCCGACGCCGAGGGTGGCAGAACAGCGATGGACTGATGACGATGCGGCATTGGTGATCACCGGGAAGTGGCCGTACCCGATCTTCTCTGCTCGGTGAGCGTCGAAACGTGGGCGCTCGGGTTGGCTCTCGTCGTGCGCTCGTGAACTGCCGGCCGGTAGGTGGCGACCTGCATCGCCCCCTCACGAAGCTGGATCATGCCGGCTGGATCAACACCGCAGCAGCCTCTGTCGACTAACCGACAACCCGTCGCGCTGCTGGCGAGGTGAACCGGTGGGCTTGCTACGTTTTCCTGGCGCGGGATACCAGAACCGTCGTGTTCGGACTGCCCGGACACGCTCGATTTTCGGACGGGACTGTGGTCGGCTGGGTTGATGTGCGGCGGTCGATGGGTGTCCTAGCGTCACCGCTCGTGCGTTTCCTTCACACCTCGGACTGGCATCTGGGTCGTCAGCTGCACGGCCTCAGCCTGCACGATGCCCATCAGGCGTTCGTCGATCACCTGGTGGACGTCGCCCGCAGTGAACGGGTCGATGCGGTGCTTATCGCCGGTGACCTCTACGACCGGGCGGTGCCACCGCCTGACGCTGTCGGTCTGTGGGACCAGGCGCAGACCCGGCTGGTGGTGGAAGCGGGGACCTCGGTGGTGGTCATCGCGGGGAATCATGATTCGCCGGCCCGGCTGGGGGTTGGCTCCCGGTTGTTGGAACGCGCCGGGGTCCACGTGCGGGTGGGCACGGCGGCGGTGGGTACGCCGGTGCTGTTGGAGGACGACGAGACCAGGGTCGCGTGTTACCCGATGCCGTTCCTTGAGCCCGCGTCGGCGGTGACCGAATGGGCGGTGGAGGAGCGCAGCCACCCGGGAAACGAAGGGCATGCAGATCGACGGCTACCCCGACGCCGACGTACGGGTCACCAAGACCAGTTACCAGGCCGCTCATGGAGGGGTGTCCGGTTGGACGTTGAAGAAGGCCACCAGTCGGACGGTTGACGCCGTCACCGGCGGCGAGAACCTCACCTCCCACACCGTCCACGATGCTGCGGGGCGGGTAATCAAGCTGCTGGAGGTCGGCTCAACGGGAAGCGATGCGAAGACACGGGAGACCATCTACTACACGGCAGGGGCGAACGGGTCGGACAGCGCCTGCGGCAACCGGCCGGAGTGGGCTGGGCAGCCATGCCTTACGCGTGCAGCAGGGGCGGTCACCGGACATGATCCGGCAAGGATGGCCACCCATTTGCCGGTCCGGCGGGTTACCGCCTACAACCGTTACGCCAACGAAGCCGTCGTGACCGAAACTGCGGCCGGCAAAACCCGAACCACCACCACGGCCTACGACACGGCGGGACGGACGACCAGCAACGCGATCGTCTCCGACGAAGGGGCGGCAGTCGGCACGATCACGACCACCTACCACCCGGAGAACGGACAAGTCGCCACCACGATGGGAACCGGCACCATCAGTCAGCAGTACGACAACCTCGGCCGGCTGGTGTCGTACACCGATGCCGACGGGGCGACGACCGTGACGGAGTTCGACCGTTTCGGCAACCAGGTGAAGGTGTCGGACCCTGCCGGGCACAAGACATACGCCTACGACAGGACGGCCGAGCCGCGCGGCCTGCTGACCAACGTGACCGATAGTGTTGCCGGAGCCTTCGCCGCCAAGTACTCACCCGACGGACATCTGACTGAGATGACCTACCCCGGCGGACTGACCCGCACGGACCGCTTGGACGCGAACCTGCAGCCGGTGGAGCGGACCTACACCCGCGACTCCGACGGCGAAGTCATCTACTCTGAATCGGTGGTGGAGAACACTACGAGCCAGTGGGTGAACCATACGTACACCGGTGGTAGCAAGCAGCATCGGTACGACCGGCTGGGTCGCCTGACGCGCACGCAACACGACACCGCCCTGACCGAGGGTTGCGTCACCCGAACTTACCGCTACGACGACCGCTACAACCGGCGCGACGTATGGGCCTACTCCCCAGGCGAGGGCGGCGAGTGCCAACAGGACACCGGCGCCGAGTACGAGCAGGCTGGCTACGATACTGCCGACCGCCTGACCAACGCTGGATACGTCTACGATGCATTTGGCCGTACAAGCGAAATTCCAGGCGGGTTGAGTAACTCCTACTTTGCCAACGACTTGGTGCAGCGGCAGCAACTCGGTGACTCGCGCCAGACCTGGTTTCTGGACCCTGCGCTTCGTTTCCGGTCGTCAACCACGGAAACGCTGGTGGATGAGGAGTGGGGTGACGCAATAGCCAAGGTGAACCACTACGGTGACGACTCCGACGAGGTGGCGTGGGTTGGCGATGGCTCGACCGGCAGCGTCGCTCGTAACGTGTGCGGCCCGGACGGTGACCTCGCAGCAACGACATCCGCGACCGGTGATGTGGTCCTCCAGTTGACAAACCTGCACGGCGATGTCGCGGTAGCCATCGATGTCACCATGACTGAACCGGAGTTGTTCGATTACGACGAGTTCGGCATGCCGATGGCGGCACAATCCAATCAGCGTTACGGATGGCTGGGTGGTAAGCAGCGTTCCAGCGAGGCGCTGGGCGACAGCATTCTCATGGGTGTGCGTCTATACAGCCCGGCGCTGGGGCGATTCCTTCAGATCGACCCGATCTATGGTGGAAGCTGCAACGCATACGAGTACACCTGCGCCGATCCCGTCAACGCGACCGACCTGGACGGCAAGCGGAGATGCTCGAGATGGGCCAGGTGGGCTTGCCGGACCTACAATAAGGCGCAACGCGCGGGACGTGCCACTCGAAATGCCGCACGCTTCTCGAGTCGCAATTACCGAGCGAATCGGTCCTGCTGGTCTGGAACGTCGGGCAGCAACTGCGGACGCAACAGTTACCATGCCAGGGTCGGTCGCTCCATGAACCGTAGCGTCAAACGTGCCTGCCGGGTCTACACCAGTGGCCCGTCTCTGGGTTGGGCAGGTGGCGCCATGGGTTATGGAGCGGCTGCGGCAAAGTGGGGGTGGCGAGGGGCGCGTCTAGCCGGAAGGGCGGGTTGGGCCGGTTGGGCGATCGAGGGCGTATGTTTCCTGCACAGGTAACGAGGGCGTGAAAGTGACGAGAATCGGCTGGATCTTATTGGGTGTAGGATTTTCGCTCTGGGCGCTTTCGCCTTTACTTTGGGTCGGAGGGATATTTGATCGGGATGTCAGTTTCTTCCTCGGTTCTACCGCGTTGCTGCCCTGGGCGACGTATCTAATAATAAAGCGCCCCGGTGAGCGTAAAGGTCAATAACTCGACGGTCTTGACTGGCCGTTTTCAGGGTCGTAGCTTCATCTGACGTGGCAGCCACCCCGCAGTCCCTTCTAGGGCTGCGGGGTGGCTGATCGCGGTCACCCCTTCGCTTGTCGGGTCATCCTGTTCCCGGCCAGGGATTCCCTCTTCCTCACGGTTGGCCTACCAGCTGCTGAGGCTGGACCCGGACGGGGTTTTCACGTTTTGCATGAATGAGAGGTCGAACTCGTCTCGAATCCTTGATCCGCGGCCCGTCAGTCGACCACGCAATCGCCCTGGGTGCCGCGCCAGTCGCCGGGCTTACACCCGCTCGCCGATGCCCAGCCGTGCCTGCGTCTCCTGGGCCCGTTCGGCCGCCGCGCTGGCACCGTAGTGGCGGGGCATGTCCTCGGAGGTCCAGCCCAGCAGGAGCATCAGGTCCCCGGTGTCGCCCCCGGCGCGCTTCCACTCGTGGGCGAAGTTGTGCCGCCACCGGTGGGCGTGTACGTCCGGCACCCCGGCGGCCTTGCCCAACCGCTTGAGCAAGATCTTGATGCCGTTTGGCGTCAACGGTGCCTGTCCCCGTGCGGCGAGCCACAGGTTTGGCAGGTCAGCGCCCTTGTGTTTGTCCCGGGCCCGTAGATACCGCGACAGCGCCCGGGCGGTCTTGGGCCCGAACCTCACCCGCCGGTCCTTGGCGCCCTTGCCGTGGAAGCGTACCGACTCGGTGTTCAGGTCCAGGTCGGCGACCAGGAGGTTGCCAACCTCTGACAGGCGGGCGCCGGTGTTGCAGTACAACCGGATCAGCGCTTCGTCGCGCAGGTTGGTGAAGCCCTTGCCCTTGCAGGCGTTCAGGAGCTTGCTGGTGTCCTCGTCGCCCATGACCGGGATCAGCTTGCGCGGGGTCTTGGGCTGCCGGACCCGGTCCATCGGCGTCCGGTCGATGGCCTGTTCGTCGATGAGCAGCCATTTGAAGAACTGCTGCAGGCCCTTGTGCTTGTTCAACGCGGTCGATGCCGACCGGGTCTGGATCATCCAGGCCTGGAAGGCCTCCACGTGTCCCCGAGTCACCGCGCACGGGTCTTCGGCGGCCTCCTCGGCGTCCGGGTCCGGCGAGTGTTCCGCGAGGTACCGGCCGAGCTGCGCGGCGGCCAGGAGGTAGTTGTAGCGGGTGGTCTGGGGGTAGTTCCCGGCCCGTAGCGACCGGTCCCAGTCCCGCAGGTACCCGGACCAGGTCCGGGACAGCCCGACGGAGAGCTTGGAAAGATCGAGAAGCGGCATTCGGCACCTGCCCGAGTCAAGGGGTCCAACAGCGGCGTGCTAGACCAGGCATCCATGCCGAGCAATGAAAAGAGGGTCTCCGCAAGTCTGTGACCTGCGGAAACCCTCTCGCCGTCGGGACGGCCGGATTCGAACCGACGACCCCTTGACCCCCAGTCAAGTGCGCTACCAAGCTGCGCCACGTCCCGATGCGCCGCGTGGGCTTCCCCCTGCGACAGCCGGTACAGCTTAGCGCAGGATCCTCTCGGGGGTGCCGCAGCCCCCCGGCAGCCGCTGGGGTTAGAGCTGAGTAGCCCGGTCGCACTCCGGGAACCTACGTACCGGCTTTGACTTGCCGTGTCCAGAGGTCCCTGATCCGCGAAGAGCCACCCGTGGTGATCGGCGAGCCGCGTCGCAGGTAGGCGCACCGTGAAGCGGGGGCCCTGGGCCGGATGGCCCTCGGCCTCGATCGTGCTGTGGTGGCTCGTGACGACCTCCTGGAGCAGGGCCAGTCCCAGGCCGAACCGGCGGTCTCCGGAGGCTGCGCCGCGGTGGAACCGGTCGAAGATCCGTCGGGCATCCGTCTGGTCGAAACCCTCGCCGGTGTCGGCGATCACGAGTTCGGCGCAGGTGTCGACGGCCCGGGGGGTCACGGTGATGCGGCCTCCTGCGGGGGTGTGGGCCAGTGCAACGCCGGACGGCTGCGTGTGCTGGTGGCGCAGGCGCTGGGGGAGTCGTCGGCCCCGCAGGCGATCCAGTCGATCGACCGGGTTCTGGTGGGGCCGAGCGGAAAGCCGGACAAACGCGCCCTGCCTGCAGTGGATCGAAGCTAATAGATTGGCAACAGTGGCCGATTACCGTCTGGGCAGGGTGTGACGGCCGATCGCGGTGTGGTGTGGAGGATGCGTGAAGACTCTGGTGTCCCGCTCGGCGTGGGATGTGCGCAAGGAGCAGTACCGCCGGTATGCCGGTCTCCTCGCCAGTCTCGTGCTTGCGATCTCCGCGTTGGTGATCATCCCCGCATCTCCGGCAATGGCAGGCTGCGCCCGCACGTTCCTGTTCGGCGGTGCGCAGGTGCAGATCGACAACTGCCCCGGTAACGGCGCGGCGAGTTGGGGCTGGGTGTACGGCAGTCCGGACTACAGCTGGACCGATGTCTACGTCAGGTTTCCGAGTGGCACCGAGCTGACGCTGACTGCCGGCTCCGGCACCGCCAACACTGCCAACTGGTACGAGGACGTCAGTACGGTGGCGATCTGCAACACCAAGTTCTTCTCCTGGCTCCCGCCCGCCCCGATCATCCACTGCTCGGAGCGCGTGCCGGTCTGACCTCCTCGACCGCGCTGACTGGTCCTCGCGAGATCGGCGCTGGGGTCGCCGGCGGCACGACCAGAGCCGACGCCCACCTTGCTTCACCCTCCGGCCACTGCTGGTGCACCGGCGATCCGCCGCCTGCGTACGGGGCGCAGAACAGCTGCACGGCGGCCATCAGGTGGACGCTTCCTCGGAGCTCACCGTCGCGCTGGTCGACCGGTCGGCGCTGAGCTGCCCCGACGCCATCCCGCACCTCCCATTTCTCCTATAGGTTCAGTAGACTTCGCCTCATGTGTGGGTCTGGATGGCGCAGCAACTGCTCAAGGAACCGTTCGGCGCGCTGGACGCGCTCAAGGAACGACCGGATCGTCGTCCGGGAGGACAGCCGGTGCCCCCGGCGGGTTCGCACCGTCGTCCGGTGGGGGCGGGTATGACGAACGTTGCCGTCCTTTCCTCGGCCGAGGCGGTCGCCCTCGCCGCCGAGTTCGCCGCCGGGTTCGCCCGGGACGCGGCCGACCGCGACGCGCGGCGCGTCCTGCCGCTGACCGAGGTCGACCAGATCAGCGCGGCCGGGCTGCTGGCGATCACCGTCCCGGCCCGGCACGGCGGGGCCGACCTGCCGACGGAGACGGTCGCGGAGGTGTTCCGGCTGCTGTCCGCCGGTGACCCCAACATCGGCCAGATTCCGCACAGCCACTTCGTCTACGTCAACCAGCTGCGTCTGCGGGGCACCGACGGCCAACAGAAGCTTCTCTTCGGTGAGGTGCTGGCCGGCCGCCGCTTCGGCAACGCGCAGTCCGAGGCCGGCACCCGACACGTACGCGAGATCAAGACCACGCTGACCGCCGACGGCCCGGGGTGGTGGCGACTCAACGGCCGCAAGTTCTACGCCACCGGCGCCCTGCTGGCACACCGGATCCCCGTGCTCGCCCACCTCGGGCCGGACGGGCCGCTGCACGTCGCCTGGGTCGACCGGCACGCCGGGGGCGTCGACGTCGTCGACGACTGGAACGGGCTGGGCCAGCGCACCACCGCCAGCGGGTCGGTCGTCCTGCAGGACGTGCCGGTGCCCGACGAGCTCATCACCCCGTACGCGGTGACCTTCGATCAGCCGCAGACCTACGGCGCGTTCGCGCAGGTGCTGCATGCCGCGATCGACGCCGGCATCGCACGGGCGGCCCTGACCGACGCGGCGTGGTTCGTCCGCCACCGGAGCCGACCCTACCCGGACGCGAACGTCGATCGGGCGGCCGACGATCCCCTCGTGGTGCACGCCTTCGGGGAGATGGAACTGGCCGTACGCGCAAGCGAGGCGCTGCTGGCCGAGGCTGCCCGGGCCATCGACCGGGCCAACGCCGACCTGACCGCCCGGTCCGCGACGGACGCGTCGCTGGCTGTCGCCGCGGCGCGGGCCGCCACCACCCACGCGGCCCTGCAGGCGAGCAGCCGGCTCTTCGAGGTGGCCGGCACCCGGTCCGCCAGCGCCACGCACCACCTCGACCGGCACTGGCGTAACGCGCGCACCCACACGTTGCACGATCCGGCGGCGTGGAAGCTCCAGCACCTCGGCCGCTGGGTCGTCGACGGCACCCCGCCCCCCAGCCACGGACAGGTGTGAGCCGATGACCGCTCTGCAGTTCCACTGGTTCCTGCCGACCAACGGCGGCGACGGCCGGCAGATCGTCGGCGGCGGCCACGGCACCCCGGCCGACGTGGGCGCCCGGGCTGCCTCCGTGGCCTACCTCGGGCAGATCGCCCGTTCGGCCGAGCAACTGGGCTTCGAGGCCGCCCTGACCCCCACCGGTGCGTGGTGCGAGGACGCCTGGATCACCACCGCGATGCTGAGCAGCCTGTCGGCACGGCTGAAGTTCCTCGTCGCGTTCCGCCCCGGTCTCACCTCGCCGTTCCTCGCCGCCCAGATGGCCGCCACCTTCCAGAACCTCTCCGGCGGCCGGTTGCTGCTCAACGTGGTCACCGGCGGCGAGAGCCACGAACAACGGATGTACGGCGACTTCCTCGACAAGGACGCCCGTTACCAGCGGACCGGGGAGTTCCTGGAGATCGTCCGCGCGCTCTGGACGGGTCAGCCCGTCGACGTGCGCGGACGGTACTTCCAGCTCGCCGAGGCGGTCCTGACCCAGCTTCCCGACCCCGTGCCGCGGATCTACTTCGGTGGATCGTCGCCGGCGGCCCTGGAGGTGGCCGCCCGACACGTCGACGTCTACCTGACCTGGGGTGAACCGCCGGCCGCGGTCGCCGAGAAGGTACGCCGGGTGCGTGAACTCGCCGATCGGCAGGGCCGGGCCCTCTCCTTCGGCCTGCGGGTGCACACCATCGCCCGGGACACCGCGCAGGAGGCCTGGGCGGAGGCCGACCGTCTGCTGGCCGGCATCTCCGCGGAGCAGATCCGCCAGGTCCAGGCGGGCCTGCGGCGTAGTGAGTCCGAGGGGCAGCGCCGGATGCTCGCCCTCAACGGCGGCACCAAGGACGGGCTGGAGATCCATCCCCACCTGTGGGCCGGTGTGGGGCTGGTGCGTGGCGGCGCCGGCACCGCGCTCGTCGGCGACCACCGGCAGGTCGCCGACCTCATCGAACAGTACGTCGAGGTGGGTGTCACCGAGTTCGTGCTCTCCGGTTACCCGCACCTGGAGGAGGCGTACCGCTTCGGTGAGGGTGTGCTGCCCGAGCTGTCCCGTCGCGGTCTCTGGCAGCACCCGGCGCCCGTGCGACACGCGGCGCCGGTCGTACCCTTCGCTGCGGCACCGGTGGCCGAGAGGTCGGTGGCGGGGTGAGCGCCCGGGTCGCCGTCGTGGTCGGCAACCCCCGGCCGGCCAGCCGCACCCTCGCCGCGGCGCAGTACGTCGCCCAGCAGCTCACCGGCCGCGAGCCGGAGCTGACCGTCGATCTCGCGACCCTGGGCCCGGCGTTGCTGGACTGGGACGACCCCGGCGTGGCCGCCCTGGTGGCCGAGATCGGTGCGGCTGACCTCGTGGTGGTGGCGAGCCCCACCTACAAGGGCACCTACACGGGGCTGCTCAAGCTCTTCCTCGATCGGTTCGCCACCGGGACGGGGCTGCGCGGGATCGCTGTTCCGCTGCTGGTCGGGGCCGCGCCGCAGCATCACCTGGCCGCGGAACTCACCCTGCGCCCGGTGCTCACCGAGATCGGTGCGACGGTGGCCGGACGCGGCCTGTTCGTGATCGACCGTCGGTACGACGATCCTGCGGCCTACGCGGAGTGGCTCGCCGCGACGACCCCGGTCGTGGCGGCTCTTCTGCGGAGCCGGCCGGCGTCCCATTGACTGAAATCCCTATTTAGTCTGTAGGTTTTGCCGGTTAGGCTACCGATATGGCCAGCCAGGCAACCCCGCTCGACGCCACCGCGGTCGCGGTGTCGCGGGGTTGCTGTCGTGGCTGGACCAGTGCGCGCGGCTGCTGCCGCTGAGCGCCCACCTCTGATCCGCTCCCGCCCCGCGCCGCCGACTCGACGACGACCGGCGGCGTCCCGGTACCGGCGTCACCTTCCATGTCGTGCCCCGCCCACACCTGCCCGGCGCGTGCTCGCCCCCTCTCCGAAAGGTGCAACCACGTCATGACCCTGCTGACCGTAGGATCCCGGCACCGTGGCCTGGCCGGGATCGTCGCCGCCGCGCTGCTCGCCGGCGTATCCGCCACCGCACCGGCTGCCGCCGCCGCGAAGGTCGACACCGCCCTGCAGTGGTACGACGTCACCGCGGCCGCCATCGCCACCAGTACCCGCCCCCAGGTCACCAACAGCCGGGCCTGGGCGATCAGCTGGCTCGCCGCCACCCGCGCCGTGCGTACCGCGCCGGTCGGCACCGCGCGCCACTACCAGGACGCCGCGCTCGCGTCCGCGGTCCACACCGCGCTGAGCAACCTGACACCCGAGGCTGCCCCGACGCTCGACGCCGCACTCCAGGCCACGTTGCGCCGGATCCCCGACGGACGGGCCGAGGAGCGGGGCATCGCCGCCGGCCAGGCGCAGGCGCGATCGTTGCTGGCCCAGCGCACCGGTGACGGTCTCGATCCCGCCTCGGTCAACCCCGCCTATCCCACGCCCGAACCACGGCCCGGGATCTGGCAACCCACCCCGCCGAGCTTCGGCACCGCCCAGCAGGCCGGCAACCGCCTCGCCACGCCGTTCCTGCTCGACCGGGTGGACCGCTACCGGCCCGGTCCACCGCCGGCCCTGACCTCGAAGCGATACCGGACGGACCTGGCCGAGGTCCGCGCGTACGGCGCCGCCGACAGCGTGGTACGGACACCGCAACAGACCGACACGGCCACCTTCTGGCTCGGTTCCTCGCTGACGCTCTACACCGGGATCCTGCGCGCCGCGCTCGCGCAGTCCACCCATCCGGTCGCCCGGCGGGCAGGCCTCGTGGCCATCTTCCACGTCGCCCTCGTCGACACCCAGATCGCGACCTCCGACGCCAAGTACGCCTACCTGCGCTGGCGACCGGTCACCGCCCTGCGGGCCGACACCGATCCCGACTGGACGCCACTGCACACCACGCCCGCCCACCCGGACTACCCGAGCGGACACAACACCTACTCCGGCGCCGCGGAGCAGGTGCTCACCGCACTGGTGGGGCCACGGGCCCGACAGCCGTACACGATCGACAGCCCCAGCCAGCCAGGTGCCACCCGGACCTACCACGACTGGCGGGGTCCGACCCTGGACAACGTCGACGCCCGCGTCTGGTCGGGGATCCACACCCGTACCGCCGACGAGGTCGGGGTCGAACTCGGCCGTGACGTCGCCGAGCACGCCGTCCGCCACGCACCACGGCTGCTCCGCTGATGAGCGCCGAATTCCTCTGGTACATCCCGAACCAGGTAGAGCCCGGGCACCGTGGCGACGACATCGTCGACGACCACAACAGCCTCGACACCCTCACCAGGCAGGCGCAGGCGGTGGAGGAACACGGGTGGGGCGGCGCGCTCATCGGCACCGGCTGGGGCCGGCCCGACACCTTCACGGGCGGCGGCACTGCGCGGGTACCAGTCGCTCGGCGTCACCCACTTCGTGCTCTCCGACACGCCCTACCTACGGGAGGTCACGCGCCAGGGCGACCAACTGCTGCCCCTGCTGCGCGCTGACGGCCCGGTTGCCCTCGGAAAGGAAGACCATGCCCCAGTCCGCTGACAGCCCCACGTTGGTCGACGCCGACGCGCAGGCCCTGCGCGGGTTGCTGCGCCATCAGGCCAGCACCGTCACCGTGGTCACCGCATCCGGCGATCCGGCCGTCGGCTTCACCGCCACGTCGTTCACCTCGGTGTCCCTGGAGCCACCGGTCGTCTCGTTCTGCCTCGACCTTCGGTCGTCGAGCTGGCCGACCGTGTCCCGCAGCCGGCACGTGGGGGTTCACCTGCTCGGCCACCACCAACAGGATCTGGCGCGGACGTTCGCGACCAGCGGGGTCGACCGGTTCGCCGCGCCGACCCGCTGGCGGGTCGGTCCCGAGGGGGTACCGCTGATCGAGGACACGCTGGCCTGGCTGTTGTGCCGGGTGGTGGAACGGGTGACCGTCGGCGACCACGCCATCGTCCTCGCCGAGCCGGAACTGCTGCAGCAGGCCGTCGTCGGCTCGCCGTTGCTCTACCACCGCGGCCGGTACGCGGGCCTGGCCGAGTACCTCGAACCGCCTGCTCGCCGCGCGGCCTGACCAGTCGCGGCGGGCCGGTGTCGCCGCCGGTGGCCGGTTTCGCTGTGCGGGTCGGCGGCGCAGGCCCCGCTCGCGGCGGCGATCAGCGACCGCCGTTCCGGATCGTCTGGAGGAGTTTCATGCGTGCGATCATCGCCACCCCTGACGCAGGCCCCGGCTATCGGCCGGACGAGGTTCCCGATCCGGTCGCGGGCCCCAGCCAGGTCCTGATCGCCGTTGAACACGTGTCGGTCAACCACGGCGAGGTCCGCTATGCCCGCGCGTTTCCGGCCGGGACCATGCTCGGGCATGACGCTGTCGGGCGCGTGCTACGAGCCGCCACCACGGGTACCGGCCCGCGCGTCGGTGCGTGGGTGATCGCCCTCGGTGCCGGTGCCTGGGCACACCGGATGGCCGTCGATGTCGGCGCCGTCGCCGAGATCCCCGGCGGGATGGACGTCGCCGAGTTGGCTGTCCTGCCGACCGTCGGGGTGACCGCCCTCCGTGCGCTGCGCTCCACCGGGCCACTTCGCGGGCGGCGCGTGCTGGTGACCGGCGCGTCCGGGGGAGTGGGCCGCATCGCCGTGCAACTGGCAAGCAGCCAGGGTGCCGAGGTGATCGCGGTGGTCGGATCCGCCAGTCGGGCGGATGGTCTGGCGTCGCTCGGCGCGAAGGAGGTCGTGGTCGGCATCGATGCCATCGCGGGCGAGGTTGACGTGGTCGTCGAGACGGTGGGTGGGGTCGTACTGCCGGCCGCCTGGCGGCTGTTGTCTCCGGGCGGCGTGCTGCACAGCATCGGGTGGGCCTCCGGGGAGCCCGCGACCTTCCCGGTGAACTCCACCTTCGCTCCCGGGGCGGCGCGGTCCCTGCGGTCCTTCGGTGATGTCGCCTCGCCCGGTGCGGACCTGGCGTGCCTGCTGGGCCTCGTGCGTGACGGTGCGCTCCGGGTGCCGGTGGGCTGGCGCGGCTCCTGGCGGCACCTCGACGAGGCCGCGGCGGCGTTGCTCGGGCGCCGGGTGGCCGGCAAGGTGCTGCTCGACGTGGACTGACCGTGGCTCGCGAAGGGGAGCGGCGGGTGGCTTGTACCCGGGGTCCACGAGCCGCGCTTAAACCCATAAACCCTATAGGAAAAGTAGTTTATTGGTCAACGGATCGGTGGCCACGCGTGCGAAAGACGACATCCGTGGATGCTTTCGTTGACATCTCCACCGCTGCGCAGTGAACTCATCTCATGTCCAGTGAGCTGCGGTTGACCACCCGCGGTCACATCGACTTCGGTCGAGTGTGGTCCAGCTCCTGTCTGCGCTGACCGGCACCCACTCCCACGGGTCCGCCCCGGCCCACCGAGGTGGGGCTCACCGTCGAGCCGACCGCCCCTTTCCTGCACCCTGACCCGCGCCACCGGCGCGAGGGGCCTCGCCGTACCCGCTTCCGCCTGCCTGGACAGGAGACTCCCGCATGCTCGCGCCCCGCCTGCGTACCCTGACCGCCGTCGCCCTCGCCACCCTGCTCGCCGGCGCCGCCGGTTGCTCCACAGGCCCCGCGCCCGCCTCCGAACCGGCCGGCCTACCACGCTCCGGCGGCACCCTCACCTGGGCCGTGGAAACCGAACCGATCACCCTCAACCCGCACCTGTACGCCCAGGCGAAAGCCCGCCTGCTGGTCTGGAACACCTTCGAGTCCCTGCTCGGCTACGACCAACAGGGCAAACTGGCGCCCTGGCTGGCCACCGGCTGGCAGACCACACCGGACGGTCGCTCCTACACCTTCACCCTGCGCGACGGGGTCACGTTCTCCGACGGCACCCCGTTCGACGCCACCGCCGTCAAGGCCAACATCGACAAGCTCCGGGAACCCGGGTACACCCCGGCCGTCGCCGCCGTGCAGCTACGCCATCTCGACACCGTCGAGGTGGTGGACCCGCGCACGGTGCGCTTTACCCTCACCGAACCGGACGTGCTCATCCTCGACTTCCTCGCGTCTCCGCAGGGCGCGCAGGTTTCCCCGAGATCACTGCGGGAGGCGAAGAACCTCAAGGCCGGCGGTGTGGACCTCGCCGGCACCGGCCCGTTCGTGCTGGACCGGTACGTGCCCGGTCAGGAACTGCACTACACCCGCAACCCCGACTACGACCGGGCGCCGCCCGGCGCCACCCACACCGGCCCCGCGCACCTGGACGGCATCACCTACCGGTTCCTCAAGGAGTCCGCCGTCCGGATCGGCGCCCTCACCTCCGGTCAGGTCCAGCTCGTCGAAGGTGTGCCCGCCACCGACCAGCCGTTGATCACCGCCAACCCGAGGCTGCGCCTGATCCGGCAGCTCAACTCCGGATCGGCCTACTCCTACTACTTCAACACCTCCCGGGCACCCTTCGACGACCTGCGGGTACGTCAGGCCTTCCAGGAAGCCGTCGAGGTCGACACCGTGCTCAGGTCCGTATACCGCGACACCGCCGTCCGGGCGTGGAGCGTCGTCAGCCCGTCCGGTCCGCTGTACGACAAGCGACTCGAAGGCGGCTACGGCGGCGACGCGGCCACCGCCAACGCCCTACTGGACCAGGCCGGCTGGACCCGGCGCGACGCCGACGGCTACCGGGTCAAGGACGGCAGGCGGCTCACCGTCCGGCTGGTGCAGGCCGCCCCGTACGTCCGGGACCGCCGCGACGTCCTGGCCCAGGCCATCCAGGCCGCCGTCAAGGCCAGCGCCGGCATCGACCTCAAGGTCTCCATGGTCGACCAGGGCACCGCCCAGGAGGCCTTCGACAGCAACCAGTACGAGGTCTTCGACAACTCCCGCGCCGACACCGACGCGGGCGTCGCACTGAACCTCCTGCTGCACAGCCAGGGCGGCGTCAACCGGACCAGGGTCGACGATCGGCGCATAGACCAGCTGCTGGAAGCCGGTCAGGCCACCGCCGACCCCGCCGGACGCGCCTCGATCTACGCCGACCTGCAGCAACGCGTCGTCACCGAGCAGGCGCTGCTGCTGCCCCTCTACGCACCGGCCGACCAGATCGCCGCCAGCACCACCGTCGGCGGGGTCCGGTTCGAACCCACCGCGGGCGTTCCGGCCAGCGCCTACGACCTGTGGATCGGCAACTGACATGCGCCAGCCACACCTGCGTGCCGTGACCCGCCGGCTCGGTACCGGCCTCGTCGTCCTCTGGGCCGCCAGCAGCGCCGCCTACCTCGCGCTGCTGGCCGCGCCCGGGGACACCGTCGACGCCATCGTCGGCGACGGCGCCGACACTCCACAGATCCGCGCCGAGATCATCAGCGAATGGGCCCTGGACCGGCCGGCGGCCGTCCAGTACCTCGACTACCTGCACCGTCTCGCCGGCGGTGACCTGGGCCGGTCCTACCTCCTGCAACGTCCCGTCGCGGAGGTGATCGGCGAGCAGCTCGCCGCCACCGTCACCCTCGCGGGGACCGCTGCCGGCCTCGGCGTGCTGCTGGCCCTCGTCCTCGCCACCACCACCGCCGGCAGTCGTCGGCCCTGGTTGCGGCGCGCCAGCTCCGGGCTGGAACTGGTGCTGGTCTCCACCCCGACGTTCCTCATCGGCATCGTGCTGCTGACCGTCTTCTCGTTCCGGCTGGGTCTCTTCCCGGTGGCTGGCGACCAGGGTTTCGCCGCCCTGGTGCTCCCCGCCGTCACCCTCGCCCTGCCCATCGCGGGCCTGCTCGCCCAGATCCTGCGGGACGCGCTCGACCGCGCACTGGACGAACCGTTCGTCCTGACCGCCCGCGCCAGGGGAACGCGGGAGAGCGCGGTGCTGCTGCGGCACGCCCTGCGGCACGCGCTGCTGCCCACGATCACGCTGGCCGGCTGGCTGTTCGGGATCCTGCTCGGCGGGGCCGTCATCGTCGAACAGGTCTTCGGCCGTCCCGGACTCGGCCAGGTCACCCTCGCCGCGGTCCTCGGCAAGGACATGCCGGTCGTGCTCGCTGTGGTGACCCTCTCCGCCGCCGTCTACGTGGTGCTCAACACCGCCGCCGACCTCGCGTACCTGCTCGTCGACCCGCGCCTGCGGAGGAGCTGACGATGACCGCGACCCTGACCGGCGTGCCCGCCGGCCCCACCACCGCCCGCGACGGCGATTCCGGCCATCCGGCCGGGCGCCGGTGGCGGCTCCGACCGGGCCCGCTGGCCGCCGGCGGGTTTCTGCTCCTGCTGCTGGTAGCCGCGGTCCGGCCGAGTCTACTCGCCCCCGGCGACCCCCTCGCCGCCGACCCGCTCACGGTGCTCGCCCCACCCGGCGCGGCACACTGGCTCGGCACCGACCACCTCGGCCGCGACGTGTGGACCCGGGTGGTGCACGGCGCCGGGCACTCACTGACCATCGGCGTCGCCGCCACCGCCACCGCGGTCACCGCCGGAGTGCTGCTCGGCCTGCTCGCCGGCCTCGCACCACGGATCGCCGACGAGGGACTCAGCCGCTCCTTCGACGCGCTCTCCGCGTTCCCGATGCTGCTGCTGGCGTTGCTGCTCATCGCCATCGTCGGTCCCGGCACCACCAGCCTCGTCGTCGCCATCGGCATCGCCACCCTGCCCCACCACGCTCGGGTGGTCCGCGCGCAGACGCTGCTCGTACGCCGCGCCGGCTACGTCGAGCAGGCCGTGACCTTCGGCCTGTCCCGGACCCGGCTGGTGGCACGCCATGTCCTGCCCAACGTCCTCGGCCCCGTCCCGGTGCTGGCCGTGATCGGACTCGGCGAGGCGGTCCTCGCCGCCGCCGGCCTGAGCTTCCTCGGCATGGGACCGCAACCACCCGCACCGGAATGGGGCGCGATGCTCTCCGAGGGCCGCAACTACCTGCAGGTGGGCTGGTGGATCAGCATTCCGCCGGGTGTCGCGGTCACCCTGACCGTGCTGGCGTCGACCGTCCTCGGTCGGCAGTGGCAGTCCCGCTTCGACGGGCGGCAGAGCCGATGAGTCCGCTGGTCGCTGTCGAGGACCTGCACGTCGCCTTCCCCACCTCCGGCGGCGAGGTGCGGGCCGTACGGGGGGTCGACCTCACCGTCGAACGCGGCGAGTGCGTCGCGATCGTCGGTGAGTCCGGCTCGGGCAAGAGCGTCACCGTCCGTACCCTCGTGGGGCTGCCCGGTCCCGGCGCCCGCGTCACGGCCGCCCGCCTCGAACTGGCCGGCCAGGACGTACGCGGCCACCGCCCCCGCGACTGGCGGCGCATCCGTGGCCGGCTCGCCGGCCTCGTACTCCAGGACGCGCTGGTCTCCCTGGACCCGCTGCGCACGGTGGGCGCGGAGATCGCCGAGGTCCTCGCCACCCATCACGTCGTCCACCGTCGGCAACGCGCCGGCCGCACCATCGACCTGCTCGACCAGGTCCACGTGCCGGAACCGCGACGCCGGTCCCACCAGTACCCCCACCAACTCTCCGGCGGACTACGCCAACGCGCCCTGATCGCCTCGGCGATAGCCGGGGAACCGGCCCTGCTGATCGCCGACGAGCCCACCACCGCCCTCGACGTCACCGTGCAGGCACAGATCCTGGGTCTGCTCGCCGAACGCCGGGCCGCCGGCCTGAGCCTCCTGCTGGTCAGCCACGACCTGGCCGTCGTCGGCCAGATCGCCGACCGGATCCTGGTCATGCGCGACGGTCAGGTCGTCGAAGAGGGACCGGCCGGCCGGGTACTGCACACCCCGACCCACCCGTACACCCGGCAGCTACTCGACGCGGTGCCATCGGCCTCCTCACGTGGCCGTCGGCTGAGCACGCCCGCCCACGGCGCTCCGTCCCGCACCGTCCCGGTGCGTGCCCAGGCCCCTCTGCCGGCCCGCGAACCGGTCCGCGCCGACGACACCGTGCTCACCGCGGCCGGCCTGACCAAGCGGTACGGCGGACACACCGTCGTCCGGAACGTCTCGTTCACCATCTCCCGCGGCGAGACCCTCGGTCTGGTGGGGGAGTCCGGCTCCGGCAAGAGCACCCTCGCCCGGATCGTCGCCGGTCTGCTGCCCCCCGACACCGGCGAGGTCACCTTCGAACGAACCCCGTGGTCCGCTGCGGTGGAACGGCACCGGCGTCCGCTCCGACGCCGGCTCCAGGTGATCTCGCAGGACCCGACGAGCTCCTTCGACCCCCGCTACGACATCGGGCAGGTGATCGCCGAGAACCTGGATCCCGGACTGACCCGCGCCGCGCGCGCCGACCACGTCGTGGACCTGCTGCGCCGCGTCGGCCTCGGACCGCAGCTACGCGACCGGCACCCCCGGTCACTCTCCGGCGGCCAGCGCCAACGCGTCGCCATCGCCCGCGCTGTCGCCCCCCGACCCAGCCTGATCGTCTGCGACGAACCGGTCTCCGCCCTCGACGTCTCCGTCCAGGCACAGGTTCTCGACCTGCTGGCCGAGCTGCGTGCCGCCGACGGCACCGCGCTGCTGTTCATCTCCCACGACCTGGGCGTCGTGCATCACCTCGCCGACCGGGTGCTGGTCATGAACGACGGCGACATCGTCGAAGCCGGCCCGGTCGGTGACGTCTTCACCTACCCGCGCCACGACTACACCCGGTCGTTGCTCGACGCGCTGCCCGACCTCGTCACCGCCGGCCGACCGTAGGAGGAACAACCGATGCCCGACCCCACTGTCCAGCTGGCCGTGGCCCTCGACGGACTGGGCTGGCACCCGGCCGCCTGGCGGCTCTCACCCGCCGACCCCACCGCGGCGCTGTCGCCCCAGTGGTGGGCGGCGCTGGCCGCAGAGGCCGAACGCGCCGCGCTCGACCTGCTCACCCTGGAGGACGGCAGCCCCCTGCCACCAGGTGCGGCCGACGGACCGGACGGCCGCACCGACCAGCTGCGCGGGCGGCTGGATCCGCTGCTCGTCGCCGCGCGGATCGCCCCGCTGACCCAGCACATCGGACTGATCCCGACCATCGGTGTCACGCACACCGAACCGTTCCACGTCTCCACCTCGGTGGCCACCCTCGACCACGTCAGTGGTGGCAGGGCCGGCTGGCGGCCCCGGGTCTCCGTACGCCGGTCGGAGACTCGCCACGTCGGCCGCCGTGACCTGCCCGACCTGGATCCGGCCCAGCTCGACGATCCGGCGACGGTACGGATCCTCGGCGACCTGTTCGCCGAGGCGGGCGACGCGGTGGAGGTCGTCCGGCGACTCTGGGACAGCTGGCAGGACGACGCCGAGATCCGGGACGTCGCCAGCGGCCGGTTCGTCGACCGGGACCGACTGCACTACATCGACTTCACCGGCCGGTGGTTCTCCGTGAAGGGACCGTCCATCGTTCCCCGCCCACCACAGGGCCAGCCGGTGGTGGCCGTCCTCGCCCACTCCTCGCTGCCGTACGCCTTCGCCGCCCGGCACGCCGACGTCGTCTTCGTCACCCCCGCCGACGCCGCCCACGCCGCGGCCATCGTCGCCGAGATCCGGGCCGCCGAGGAGATCGTCGGCCGCGTCGGGCCACCGCTGCGCATCCTCGCCGACCTGCTCGTCCTACTCGACCAGACACCGGCCCTGGCCCGTCAGCGCCGGGCGCGCCTGGACAGCCTGGCCACCACTGACGGGCGCTCCGACGCGACCGCGTTCACCGGCACCCCCGGGCAGCTCGCCGACCTGATCGAGCAGTGGCACCGGACCGGTCTGGCCGGATTCCGGCTACGCCCCGCCGTGCTTCCCGACGACCTCACCGCGATCACCCGGGCGCTGGTCCCCGCCCTACGCGAGCGGAACCTGTTCCGCGCCGGCTACCCCGGCGGGACGCTGCGCGACCTGCTGGGCCTGCCCCGCCCGGCCAACCGGTACGCCGCCGAGACGCCCGCCTGACCACTGGAGGTCTCCGTGCCCAAGCAGATCATCCTCGCCGCGCACTTTCCCGGCGTGAACAACACGACGGTGTGGAGCGACCCCGACTCCGGCAGTCAGATCGACTTCGCCTCCTTCGTCCACCTGGCCCGTACCGCCGAGCGGGGGCTGTTCGACTTCTTCTTCCTCGCCGAAGGGCTGAGGCTGCGCGAGCAGCGTGGCCGCATCCACGAGCTGGACGTGGTGGGTCGCCCCGACACGTTGACCGTGCTGGCTGCCCTGGCCGCCGTCACCACCCATCTCGGGCTCGCCGGCACCCTCAACACGACCTTCCGGGAGCCGTACGAGTTGGCCCGGCAACTCGCCACCCTGGACCATCTCTCCGCGGGCCGGGCCGCCTGGAACGTGGTCACCACCTCCGACGCCTTCACCGGGGAGAACTTCCGCCGCGACGGCTACCTGGACAGATCCCTGCGGTACGTGCGGGCCGCGGAGTTCGTCCGCACCGCCCGCCTGCTCTGGGAGTCCTGGCCGGCCGATGCCGTGGCCGGTGACCGTGCCGGTGGGCGGTACCTGAACACGGCAGATCCGGGGGCCTTCCGCCACCGCGGTGACCAGTTCGACATCGCGGGCCACTTCACCGTGCCGCGCAGCCCGCAGCTGCATCCGGTGATCCTGCAGGCCGGGGACTCTCCCGACGGGCGGGAGTTCGCCGCCTCCAGCGCCGACGCGATCTTCACCCGGCACGGCACGCTGGACGCCGGGCAGGAGTTCTACCGCGACGTCAAGGCCCGGCTGGCCCGCCACGGTCGCGAGCCGGACGATCTGAAGATCATTCCCGGGGTGTCGGTCGTCCTCGGCGACACCGACGCCGAAGCCCAGGAGAAGGCCCACCACATCCGCCGTCAGCAGTTCAGCCCCCAGACGGCCCTGTTGCTGCTGGAGCAGGTGTGGAACCGCGACCTGTCCGGATACGACCCCGACGGGCCGTTGCCCACCACCGATCCGGACGTCTCCGCCGCGGCGATCAGCCGGGGACGGACCAGCGGGTACGGCGACCCGGTCGCCACCGCGCGCCAGTGGCGGACCCTCGCCACGGAGAAGCACCTGGGCATCCGCGATCTGATCATCGAGGTCGCCGGCCGGCAGTCCTTCGTCGGCACCCCGCAGCGGGTCGCCGAGCGGATGAACCACTTCGTGCAGGCCGACGCCGCCGACGGTTTCATCCTGGTGCCGCACCTGACCCCGGGTGGCCTCGACGAGTTCGTCGACCGGGTCGTGCCACTGCTGCAGGAGAAGGGGGTCTTCCGCACCCGCTACACCGGCACCACCCTGCGCGAGCACCTCGGTCTGGGCGCCGCACGTCGCCACCTGTGGAGGGCGGCGGTGTGAAGTTCCTCCTCATCACCCTCATCACCCACCTGCCCGACCCGGTCACCGGGCGGTCCAGGAGCACCACCGAACGGTTCCGTCAGGTGGTCGATCACGCGGTACTCGCCGAGGAGCTGGGGTTCGACGGGTACGGCGTCGGGGAACGCCACGAACGGCCCTTCATCTCCTCGTCACCGCCGGTGGTGCTCAGCCACATCGCCGCCCGCACGTCCACCATCCGCCTGTTCACCGCGGTCACCACGCTCAGCCTGCTGGACCCGGTACGGGCCTACGAGGACTACGCCACCCTGGACCACCTGTCCGGAGGCCGGCTGGACCTGATCATCGGCAAGGGCAACGGTGCCGCCCAGGCCCAGTTGTTCCACGTCACGGCGGAAGACCAGTGGGAGCGCAACCGGGAAGGCTACGAGCTGTTCCGACGGCTGTGGCGGGAGGAAAGGGTCACCTGGTCCGGCCGGTTCCGGCCGCCGCTGGTCGACGCCGAGACCTGGCCCCGGCCTCTGCAACAACCCATCCGGATCTGGCACGGTAGTGCCACCAGCCGGGAGTCCGTGGACCTGGCGGCACGCCACGGCGACCCGCTCTTCTCCGCCAACGTCACCAACCCGATCGAGCCGTACGCGCAACTGATCCGGCACTACCGCGAGCGCTGGGCGTACTACGGTCACGACCCGGCCGACGCCCTGGTGGGTGCCGGCAGCGCCGGCTACTACGCGGCGCGCACCTCGCAGGAGGCGATCGAGACCTACCGGCCGATCTTCGACGCCCGGAACGCGGCGTGGCGCAGGACCGGCCTGCGACCGGTCTTCGAGACCCTCGAGGACGCCGTCGAACGCAGTTCGATCCTGGTCGGCAGCCCCGCACAGATCATCGACAAGGTGCTGCGCTACCACGAGCGGTTCGGCCACGAGGTGATCCATCTGCCGGCCGACTCCGACGGGCTCACCGACAGGCAGCACCGGCAGACCCTCGAACTGTTCCAGACCGAGATCGCTCCGGCGCTGCGTCGGGCGATCCCCAGCCGTCCCCTGCACCGACCGTCGTCCGTCGCCACCGCCTGAGCCGAATCGGGGAACACCATGTCATCGACCCCACTGTCCGTGCTCGACCTGTCCCCGGTGCCCGCCGGCGGCACCGTCGGCGAGGCCCTGCGCAACACCATCGACCTCGCCCGCCGCGCCGAGCAGTTCGGATACCGACGGTACTGGTTCGCCGAACACCATTTCGCCCCCGGAGTGGCCAGCGCCGCCCCGACGGTGCTGATCGGGCAGGTCGCCGCCGCCACCCGCCACATCCGGGTCGGCTCGGGAGCGGTCCAACTCGGCCACCAGACCGCGCTGACGGTGGTGGAGCAGTTCGGCACGCTCGACGCCCTGTACCCGGGCCGGATCGACCTCGGCCTCGGCCGTTCCGGTCAGCGCCGTTCCGAGGCCGCCCGGGAACTCGCCGCCGACGCCCCGCCCACCGCCGTCGAGGCACGGGTGGTCGACGGACTACTCATCCCGCCGCCGTTCTCGTTCGCGAAGATCCTGGCCACACCCCGGGCCGCGCTGCAGGCGGCGCTGCTGCAACAACCGGGTGCCCAGCCACCGGCCTTCGCCGAGCAGGTCGGGGACCTGCTCGCCCTGTTGCGTGGCGACTACCGCGACGCCGACGGACTCGACGCGCACGCGACACCCGGCGAGGGCGCCGACGTGCAGGTGTGGTTGCTGGGCAGCAGCGGGGGAGAGAGCGCCCGCCTCGCCGGTGGACTCGGCCTGCCGTTCGCCGCCAACTACCACGTCAGCCCGGCCACCGTGCTCGACGCGGTGCGGGCGTACCGGACGGCGTTCCGGCCTTCGGCGACGCTGGCCGAGCCGTACGTCGTCGTCTCCGCCGACGTGGTCGTCGCATCCGACGACGCCACCGCACGCCACCTCGCCACGCCCTACGGCCTCTGGGTGCACAGCATCCGCAGCGGACGTGGCGCGATCCCGTTCCCCAGCCCCGAGCAGGCCGCCGCGCACACCTGGACGCAGGAGGACGCCGACCTGGTGGCCGACCGGGTCGACACCCAGTTCACCGGCTCGCCCCGCACCGTGACGCGTCAGCTGCGGACGCTGCGCGACGTCACCGGCGCGGACGAGCTGCTCATCACCACCATCACCCACGCACACGCCGACCGGGTCGACTCCTACGAGCTGTTGGCCAAGGAGTGGCACGGGTGACCGGTTACCGCTGTGGCCCGCGGGGAATGTCGCCGCGCAGGGTGATGCGGTGCATGACCCGCCGAGCGGATCCGTAGTCGCGGTTGGCGTAGTGGGCGGTGCTGCGGTTGTCCCACAGTGCCACATCTCCCAGACGCCAGCGGTGTCGCACGATGTGCTCCGGCTTGGTGAGGTGGGCGTAGAGCAGGTCCAGGAGGGCCCGGCTCTCGGCGTCGGACACGCCGACGATGTGCGAGGTGAACCCCGGGTTCACGAAGATCCCTCGACGGCCGGTCTCGGGATGGACCCGGACGACCGGGTGCTCGACCGGGTCCAGCCGTGACACCCGCTGGCCCTCCCACACGTTGCCGCCGCGTTGGGCCAGGTAGTAACCGAACTCGCGGGTGCCGTCGTGTACGGCGGTGAGCTGGTCGACAAGCCGCCGTACCGGTTCGCTGAGCGACTCGTACGCCAGTTGCGCGTCGGCCCAGTTGGTGTCGCCGCCGGTCGGCGGAAGGATGACGGGGCGCAGGATCGACCCGAGCGGCGGTCGCCTCATGAAGGTGACGTCGGTGTGCCACACGTCGGCGAAACCGTTGTCGGTGCTGTCCAGGGCGTAGATCTCGGGGTGCGCGTCGTCGACACCACCGACGACCGGGTGCGACGCGGTCAGTTCCCCGATCCGGCGACCCAGGCGCACCTGACCGTCGTCGTCGAGGCGCTGACCGCGCAGGAAGAGCACCTTGCGGTCGACCAGGGCGGCGCGCAACGCGACGATCTCCTCGTCGCTGGCGCCGGCCAGGTCCAGGCCGAGGACCAGGGCGCCGAAGTGCGGTCCGAGTGGTTCGAGGTCGAGGTGGGTGTCTACCGTGGTCATGCGGATGCTCCCTCACTTCGGACAGCGTGTCCGATCTCGGCTCGCAGGGCGGCGTACTCGGGCAGTCCCCGTAGGTCGTCCGGGGTGATGCCGGTGCGGGGCAGCGGGATGGGCAGGTCCAGGACGATCCGGCCGGGGCGGGGGCTGAGCACCACCACCCGGCTGCCGAGAAAGACCGCCTCGTCCACGCTGTGCGTGACGAAGATCGAGGTACGACCGGTCGCGGTGCTGACCGAGCGCAGGTCCTCCTGGAGGCGCTCGCGGGTGAGCGCGTCGAGCGCGGCGAACGGCTCGTCGAGCAGCAGCAGTGGACGGTCGGCGGCGAGGGCCCGGGCGATGGCGACGCGCTGCTGCTGGCCGCCGGAGATCTGCCAGGTGCGGCGCTTGGCCACGTCCTGCAGCCCGACCCGGTGCAGCAACGCGTCGGCACCGTCGGTGGGCCGCCCGGCGTAGCGTAGGGCCAGCTCGATGTTGCCGCCGACGGTCTTCCACGGAAAGAGCCGGGGTTGCTGGAAGACCAGGCCGGCGCCGCGTCCTGGGATCGGTGGCACGCCGCCGGTCAGGACCGTACCGGTGGTGGGTCGTTCGAAGCCGGCGATCAGCCGCAGCAACGTGCTCTTGCCGCACCCGGACGCGCCGACCAGGACGAGGAACTCGCCAGGCGGCACCGTCAGGTCGAGGGGGCCGAGGGCGACGACGTCGCCGTACCGGTGCGCGACGTCGGCGACGGCGACCGCCGGGGTGCCGGCGGACTCAGCCGAGGGCATCGGGTAGCCCGTCGGTGTAGATCGCGGCCTGCACGGCCGCCAGGTCCGGCACGGCGTCGATCTTCTGCTGGTCCTTGAGGAACTGCGCCGCGCTGACCAGGTTGTCGGCGAGCTTGCCCTTGGCCGCTGAGGTGCCCAGCCACGCGGGGCCGGCCAGCTCCGCGGGCCTGAGGAAGACCCCCTGCGAGAGCTGCCGCTGCGCCTCCTCCGGACTCAGGTTGAGCTCGGCGCCCACCGACTTCGCCGCCGCGGCGGGGTCGTCGTGGATCAGGTCCAGCGCCTGGGACTGGGCCTTGCGCCAGGCGTCCACCGCCGCCGGGTGGGCCCGGACGAACTCCGTGGCGACGACGCCGAGGTCCAGCGTGGGCTTGCCGGCGGTGGCCAGCTCACGACTGGTGACCAGCACGGTACCGGTCTTGCGGAGTTCGTCCAGCGACGGCAGCCAGGAGTAGGCCGCGTCCAGGTCGCCCCGGGTCCAGGCCGCCAGGATGTCCTGGGGTTCCAGGTCGACGAGGGTGACCTCCGATTCCTTGACGCCGGCCCGGTCCAGCGCGGCCAGCAGGCTGTAGTGGGCGGTGGAGGCGAAGGGCGTCGCGACCTTCTTGCCGCGCAGGCCGGCCACGTCGGTGACGCCCGAGCCGGTGCGGGCCACCAGTGCCTCGTTGTCGCCGGCGACGTCGAGAACGAAGGCGACCTGGTACGGAATGTTCAGTGGCGCGGATAGACCGCGCGCGACCGGACTCGACCCGATCGCCGCGATGTCGACGCTGCCGGCGACGAAGGCGGTGTTGATGCTCGCGCCGGAGTCGAACCTGGTCCAGGTGATCCGGTAGTCGGGAAGAGCGTCCTCCAGCAGTGCCCGGTTCTTCACGATGAGGTCACCGCTCGGGAATGCCTGGTAGGCGATCCTGATGGTCTTGCGGGCCGGGTCGCCGCCGCTGGCGGCGCCGTCTCCGCAGGCGGTCAGTAGCAGGGACACGGCCGCCAGCAGGCCGACCAGCTTGCGCATCTGTCGTCTCCTAGATCTGGCCCCGCCACGGGATGAGCCGCTTCTCGGCGCTCCGCAGCAGGGCATCGATGATGAGGCCGGACAGGCCGATGGCGAAGAGACCGAGGATGACGACGTCGGTCTGGGAGTACCGCTGGGCGTCGCGGACCATGCCCCCGATGCCGGGCACACCGTTGATCGTCTCCGCGGCGACCACCGAGGAGTACGCCACCCCGACGGCGATCCGGACGCCGGTGAAGATCTCCGGTAGCGCGTGGGGTAGCACCACGTCGCGGATCACCCGAGCACGGCCTGCGCCGAGCGCCCGCGCGGCCTCCACCAGGCCGGTCGGTGCGGAGTGGACGGCGGCCGCCGTCGCGACCGCCACCGGCGGCAACGCCGCGATGGAGAGCAGCCAGAGCTTCGGTGTCTCGTCGATGCCGAACCAGATGATGAAGAGGCTGAAGTAGGCAAGTGGCGGTAGGGCCCGGACGAAGGTGACGACCGGTTCGACCACCACCCGGATCCCACTGACGGTTCCCATCACGACACCGAGGAGCACCCCGCCGGCGACGCCGATCACCGATCCGATCAGGATGCGCCGCAGGCTGACACCGAGGTGCTCGATGAGCAGGTGGCCGCTGTAGCCGCGGATTCCGTCGTGGGTGGTCGACGTCTGGACCAGCTGGTGCCACACCGCTCCGGGCGGCGGAATGAAGGTCGGATTGCCGGCGACCCGGGCGGCGACCTCCCAGAGCCCGTAGAGCACGACGAGGGCGAGTAGTCGGAGCAGGAGTCGGCGACGGCGTCCGCCCCGGGGTGCCGGAGTCCGCCGGGCAGCGGTCGGCACCCCGATCGAGTTCGCCGCGGCGGGCGGTGCGGGGACTGTCGATGTCACCCACTTTTCCTATAGTGCAAGTAGGTATTATGGCAAGGGGAGATCGAAGTACGGGACAACGGCTCGCGCATCGACCTGGATCAGAGCCGTCCTCGGTGGACGGTGTGCGGTTCGGCCTGGCCTACTGACTGGCGGCCACGATGCGTGGCGCGACCACCGCGAGTCGGATGCCGACGGAGATCACTCCCCCCGAGTATCCGACCGGGCCGCCGATCTCGGGCAGCGCCAAGAGAGCGTCCAGGGCGGCCCGCCACTCCGGGACCGTCCTGTCGACCAGCGGGAGGACGAGGGCGTCGATGATGTCGTCGCTGACCTTCTCGCCGGCCGCCATGGCCCGGCGCTGGTCGGCGCATCGGTCTGCCCGGCCGGCGGTCTCGGTCTTCACCGAAGTCGTAGTCCGGCGATGAGGAGGCCGACCATGCGGCGGGCGTCGTAGTGGGGCATGCGGCCCGCGCCGGCGCAGAGGTTGCCGACGGCGAAGAGCAGCTCCTGGGCGTCCGGGTCGGGGTGGATCTCGCCCGCCGCGGCGGCGGCGTCGAGCAGGTGGGCGCAGGCGGGGACGAGGCGGTCGAGGAAGTACCCGTGCAGGGTCTCGAAGGCGGCCGCATCGGATTGCAGTGCCTCGGCCAGGCCGTGCTTGGTGACCAGGAAGTCGACGAACAGGTTGATCCAGGTGGCCAGGGCGGCGTAGGGCGTACCGCTGGTGGCGAGCAGGGTCGGCGCGGCCTCGGCGCACGCCTCGACCTGGTGTCGGTAGACGGCGACGATGAGGTCGGCCCGGGTCGGGAAGTGGCGGTAGATCGTGCCGACGCCGACGCCGGCCCGCGCGGCGATGTCGCGGACGGGCGCGTCGACTCCGACGGTACGGAAGGCCGCAGCGGCGGCCTCCAGCAGCGTCGCCTCGTTGCGGCGGGCGTCGGCCCGCTTGCGTGGGGTCGGCGACGCCGAATCACCGTCACGGTCGATCATCGCGCCGTCATCTCCGATCACCCTTGGCAAACGGAACCGAGTTCCGTATAGTTCTTAGCGGAACCGAGTTCCGTTTGGTTCATGATGCCAGACCCCGGCCGCCGCCGTCACCCTGTGGAGGAACACCATGCAGTACCGCACCCTCGGCCGCACCGGCGTGCAGGTCAGCACCCTCGTGCTCGGCGCGATGAACTTCGGCGCCCTCGGCCGGACCAGCCAGGACGAGGCCACCGCGATCGTCGACGCCGCCCTCGACGCCGGAGTCAACCTGATCGACACCGCCGACCGGTACAGCCAGGGCGAGTCGGAGGAGCTGGTCGGCCGGGCCATCGCCGGTCGCCGCGACGACATCGTGCTGGCCACCAAGGCGACCCTGCCGATGGACGACACGCGCAACCACCGGGGCAGCTCACGCCGCTGGCTGTACACCGCGCTGGACAACAGCCTGCGCCGCCTCGGCGTCGACCACGTCGACCTCTACCAGATCCACCGGTGGGACCCGACGACCAGCGACGAGGAGACGCTGTCCGCGCTGACCGACCTCCAGCGGGCCGGCAAGATCCGCTACTTCGGCTGCTCGACCTTTCCCGCGTACCGGATCGTGCAGGCCGAATGGGCCGCCCGGGAACACCGGCTGAGCCGGTACGTCACCGAACAGCCCAGCTACTCCATCCTGCAACGCGGCATCGAGACCCACGTCCTGCCCGTAACCGAGCAGTACGGGCTCGGCGTGCTCGCCTGGAGCCCGCTCGCCTCGGGCTGGCTGTCGGGCGCGGTCCGCGCCGGCCGGGAGATCACCACCCACCGCGCCGACGTCCTGCCGCAGCGCTTCGACCTCACCGTCGAGGCCAACCGGGCCCGACTCGACGCCGTCGAGCAGTTGGCCAAGGTCGCCGACGAGGCCGGACTGACGCTGATCCAACTCGCGCTCGGGTTCGTCACCGCGCATCCCGCCGTGACCAGCGCGATCATCGGTCCCCGGACGACGGACCACCTGCGTAGCCAGCTCGCGGCCGCCGACACCGTGCTTCCCGCCGACGTCCTCGACGCCATCGACGCCATCGTCAGCCCCGGCGTCGACCTCGCCCCGGAGGAGAAGAACGACACGCCGCCGGCCCTGCTCGACCCGGCACTGCGCCGACGCTGAACACCGCCCCCGCAGCTGCCGGTCGCCCCGCCCCCGGGACCGGGGGGCGGGACGACCGGCAGCTGCGGGGGCGGTCAGTCGGTGGTGAAGGCGAGCAGGTCGGCGGTGAGCCGGGCGGAGTGGGTGACGGCCAGGCCGTGCGCGGCCCCCGGGTACACCAGGAGCTTGCTGTCCGGGATGTCCCGGGCGGTCCGCTCGCCGCAGAGTGCCAACGGCGCGGCCAGGTCACGGTCGCCGTGGACGACCAGGGTCGGTACCGTCACCGCCCGCACGTCCTCGCTCAGATCGGTGGTGTACAGGGTGCGGTACACCTCGACGTTGGCGTGCAGGGAACACTCCAGGGAGAGCTGACAGATCCACTGGACCATCTCGGGGGAGAGGGGAAGATCCGTCGCCGTCCCCGGCGCGCCGACGAGGAAGGGCGCGGCCGTCTCGGCCAGCAGGCGCGGCCGGTCCGCCTGCAACGCGGCCAGCAGGCCCTCGACCACTTCCGGGGGCACGCCGTCCGGGTTGCCGGGCGACTGCAGCAGTACCGGTGTCGTCGAGGCGACCAGCATCAGTCGGCGTACCCGCTGGGCACCGTGCCGGGTCAGGTAGCGGACCGCCTCACCGCCACCCATCGCGTACCCCACGAGGGTGACGTCGCGCAGGTCGAGATGCTCGATGAGCTGGTGCAGGTCGTCGGCGAGGGTGTCGTAGTCGTAACCCCGCCACGGCCAGTCCGAGCGGCCGTGGCCGCGCCGGTCGTAGCGCACGCAGCGCCGGCCCCGGGCCACGAGCCCCGGTACGTGGGCGTCCCACCACCGGATTCCCATGCTGGCGCTGGAGAGGAAGACGACAGGGTGTTCCCCGTCGGTGTCGGCGTAGAAAAGGGCGGTGCCGTCGCTGGCGGACACGTAGGGCATCTCGGCTCCTCCCGTCACCACGTCACGGGTAGGGACACGACGCCGTGGAAGACGGTGCCCCGGCGGAACAGGTCTCCCGGGTCGTCGGTGGCCAGCCGGAGCGTGGGGAACTGCCGGAAGAGGAACGTCAACGCGGTGGTCATCTCCTGGCGGGCCAGGGGAGCCCCCAGACAGTAGTGCGGACCCTTGCCCCACTGGAGGTGCTCGCCGGTGTCGCGGTGCACGTCGATCCGGTCGGGGGCGGGGAAGACCGCCGGGTCGTGGTTGCCCGCCGGGATGGAGATCACCACGGCGTCCCCGGCGTGCATCTGCCGCCCGCCCAACTCCAGATCCTCCAGCACCAGCCGGACGATCGCGTCCTGGGAGATCGACCAGAACCGCATCGACTCCTCGAGGAACTGCGGGATCAGTCGGCCGTCGTCGGCGAGCACGGTGTCCCGGAGCCGGTCGTCACAGAGCAGGCTGAGGATGTTGAGTGCGATCTGGTTGGTGGTGGTCTCGTGCCCGGCCACCAGGACCAGTCGGGCGATCCCGACCAGCTCGTCCCGGGTGATCTCGCCGGTGGCCAGGTTCTCCACCGCGAGTTGACTGATCAGGTCGTCCTGCGGCTCCCGCAGTCGGCGGTCGGCGAGTTCGCCGAGGTAGGCGGTCATCTCCTGGTAGGCGGCGAACGCCGCGGCGAGGTCGTCCTGGGAGATGGTCACCCGGGTCTTCTCCACGAAGAAGGCCGAGTCGGCGTCCGGTACCCCGAGCAGCCGGGCGATGACCAGCGTGGGCAGCTTCCGGGAGAAGGCGTCGTGCAGGTCGGCGGGGCGGTCGCGGGTGGCCAGGTCGGCCAGGAGCGTGGTGGTGAGTTCCTCGATCGCCGGGCGGAGCGCGCGCGCCCGCCGCGCGGTGAACTGGGAGGTGATGAGGCCACGGAGCTTGGCGTGCTCCGCCCCGTCCATGCGCAGGAAGGACGAGGGACGCTCGCCCGGCGGGATCTGGATGCGGACCGGGGCACCCGGCAGGAGTTCGTCGGCGCTCAGCCGGGGGTCCATCAGGGCCTGCTGGACGTCGGGGTGCCGGGTGACGAGCCAGCCACGTCGTCCCTCGGCGGCACCCGCCGGCAGCATCACCGCGCACGGCGGTGCTTCGCGGAGCTTCGCGAGGATCGGCGGTACGGTGCCGTCCTGCGGTCGCGGGAACGGCCAGTCCAGTACGTCTGGTTCGGATGCCAGAGTCACGGGCTCTCCTCTGCGTCTCAATCTGACGACGGTGGCAGAGCCAAATCTCGCATATCGTACTGACGCATCCCTGACAGTTGCACAACGCAATTATCGCCCGGTTGGGCGAAAATGCGAGCAGGCGGCATCGCCCGGGGTCGGATGCTATTCCGACCCCGGGCCCGGATATCATCTCAATCGGCCGGTAAACCGACGAATCTTCCCATTGAAGTAGCCGCGTAGTCGAAGAACTCGTCCGGTTCCTCCGCGAATCCCTGGACGTGGCCGTACACGGCGAAACTCACCATCCCGAGGAACTGGGTCCACGCCACCAGCATTCGAGCGATGACCGGTTGTGGCAACCCGGCAAGCAGGCCGTTGCCCAGGTTCTCCACGTTGCGCAGCATGCCTACCGAGAGTTGCGGGTCGTCGTCCCGCCGCTCGGTGAGCCGGCCGGCCTCCTGGGCCCGGCGGAGCAGGTTGATCAGGATCACCGCGGTGCGGGCCCCGACCAGCATGGTCTCCGGCGGTGCGCTGTAGCCGGGCCGGGGCGGACCCCAGATGAGCGCGTACTTCTCGGGGTTGGCCTGGGCCCAGATCCGGACCTGCCGGCAGGTGGACACCCACTGTTCCAGCAGCCCACGCTGCTCGGCCCGGGCCTGCTCCGCACCGCCCTCGGCGTGCGCGCCCATCTCCTGGTACGCCTCGATCACCAGGGCGGTGAAGAGCGTGGACTCGTCCGGGTGCAGGCTGGTGACCTCTTCGGCCGGTACCCCCGCCGCCGCGGCGAGGTCCTGCGGTCGCAGCACTTCGGGGCCGACCAGGGCGAGCCTGGCGTACGCCTGCTGTCTGATCAGGTCCGGTACCGACTGGGATTGGATGCCGTTCATGCGGTTGGTTTCGCCTTTCTCGGGTCAGACGTGCACAGGACGACGTCGGGGCAGCAACTGGATCAGGAGACCGATCGCCACCGTGAACGCGACCAGCCAGACCAGGCCCTCCAGGAACGCCGGCGGGTACGCGCCCGGGTCGGTCCGCGAACCGAGGGCGTTGTAGAAGACGACACCCACGATCGCCACCCCCACCGCGCCGCCCACCTGCTGCGACGTTGCCAGGACACCGGCCGCCGCACCGGCGTACTCGGGGTTGATGTTGGTCAGCACCGTGTTGGTGAGCGGTGCCAGCACCAGCCCCATACCGGCGCCGGCCAGGGCGAAAGCCGGGATGAGCACGCCCGCGCCGTCGACGACGCCGATCCGGTCCACCATGAGGTAGGTCAGGCCCAGCCCGACCAGCATCACCACCGCGCCGATGGTGAGCACGTGGCGACCGATCCGGGCGGCGATCGGCTCGGCCAGCAGCGAGGCGACGAAGTACCCCACGCCGATCGGGGTGAAGATCAGGCCGGACTCCAGCGCGCTCATGCCCCGCCCGGCCTGCAGGTAGATGGCCAGGAAGAGGAAGAACGACCCCATCAGCATGTTGAACAGCACCGTGACGACCAGCCCGACACTGAAGGCGCGCTCCCGGAACAGCCGCATGTCGATCAGCGGCCCTCCGTCGCGTGCGCCGAGCCGGCTCTGGTGTCGGGCGAAGGTGATCAACAGGGGTACCGCCGCCGCCAGCGTGATCCAGGTCCACAGCGGCCAACCCCGCTCACGTCCCTCGACCAGCGGCAGCACCAGCGCGACGAGCCCGGCGGCGATCAGCACCGTGCCGACGAAGTCCAGCCGGGTACGGGTCGTGGCCCGGGACTCCGGCACGTAGCGCAGTGCGAGCGCGATGGTCAGCAACCCGATCGGGACGTTCACCAGGTAGCAGTTCCGCCAGCTCAGACCCAGGATGTCGGCCTCGATCAGCAGACCGCCGACGAGCTGGCCGCTGACCGAGGCGAGCCCCAACGTCACCGCGTAGGCGGTGAACGCGCGGGCCCGGGCGGCCCCGGTGTACACCACACCGAGGATGGCCAGCCCCTGCGGCATCATCAGCGAGGCCGACAGGCCCTGGACGATCCGGGCGCCGACCAGGAACTCGGCCGAGGGGGCGAGGCCGCAGGCCGCCGACGCGGCGGTGAAGCAGGCCAGACCCACCAGGAAGATCCGCTTGCGGCCGTACAGGTCCCCGAGTCTGCCGCAGATGATCAGGCCGGTGGCCAGGGACAGCCAGTATCCGGCGATGATGAACTGAATCGCCGCCGGACTCGCCCCCAGTTCCCGTTGGGTCGAGGGAATGGCGACGTTCACGATGAAGAAGTCGAGCGCCACCATGAAGGTGGCCGCGAGAATCACCGGCATGACGATCCACCGGGGTTTACCACCCGGTTGGGCGGAGGGCGCGGAGACGTCCCGCTCGACCGCTGTCGGCGGCGTGATGGTCTCGGACAACGAGTCCCTCCCGGTCGGCTCAGGGCGGTCTCGACCGCCCTCGATGATGGCGTCCGGCGACGCACGTCGGGTTGGTCGCCCGAGCCCGTCGGCGGGCCGTTGGCGGAACTGCCGAGGTCGGCAGCCCGTGCCGAGCCCGTTCCGTGGCACGGACGGCTGGCTCCTCACCATGGTCAAGTGCCACCCGGGGTCCTGTCGATTACGTCGCAGGTAAGACGGTGCGTCCGGCGCGCGGCTCGGGGTCGGGTCGGTGGGTGGACGGAGTCGCCGGCGGGCCCCGGCGCGAACGGAGGGCTCCCCTTCTGCTACTGAGGGTGGCGGAAGGTCGGTCGCGGGCCGGCTCGTCCGGGGGTGTCGTCGCCCCCCGGGGGCCGTCGCCACTGACCCGTCAAAACGGCATGGACCGTCGGCTATGCCGTGCCCAAGCCGGACTACGTGACCTTTTTCGATCACCCGAGATGTTGTCGCCGGATCGTCGTGGCAGTTATTGCTAAGCGTAGTTAAAACGCGATCCGGGCCTGCTCGTTCTGGTAGTGATTGGGTGAACTAGCGTCCAAGGCAAGGCGGCTGGCATTGACGCTTGGAACTTCCACTTGTTACTGTCCCCATCGTCCTCAGTTGCGCATCGTGGCGATTTCGCCTGCTAAAGCCTGCGCCTACCTGCGTGGTGAGGCAACGAGTCGCATACCTGCGTGGCACCGGTGTCGGGTGCGTTCCGGCATCGGTCCCACGCCCACGTAAATACTTCGCACCTCCTCGATGCGTGTCCCGATCCGAACCGTTGAGCTGGCACGATGTCTGAGCTGTCGGGAGTGGTCATGAATTTCTGGATCTTGGGGAGAGTCGCCGCAGGCTCGGGCGACCGCTTGGTGCACTTCCGCGGCGGGATGCAGGGCGCGTTGCTGATGGCCCTCCTCGCCGCGGAGGGGCAGATCCTGTCGACCGGCACCCTCATCACCGAACTCTGGGGGGACAACCCGCCGGACTCGGTGGAGAACGCCCTGCAGGCGCACGTGAGTCGGCTCCGTCGAAAGCTGCAGTCGATCGAGCCGGATCGTCCCACGTCGCGCCTCGTGGCGCAGGCCAGTGGTTACCGGCTGCTGCTCGACGGAGCGGGTGTCGACGCGAAGGTCTTCACCGACGCGCTCGCCGCCGCCCGCGCCGCCGTGGGCGTCCGCCCCACCGAGGTGGCGTACCGGCTCCGGGAGGCGTTGGCCCTCTGGCAGGGGCCGGCCTTCGGTGGTACCGCCGCCGGTATGACCGCCGAGGCAGCCGCGGTACGCCTGGAGGAGTCCCGCATCGCCGCGCTCGAACTCCTCTTCGACGTCGAGCTGAAGCTGGGCTGCCACACCGACATCGTGCCCGAGCTGACCGCCCTGGTCCGGGTCGAGGCACCGAACGAGCGGCTCTGTGAGCAGCTGATGGTGGCCCTCTACCGGTGTGGCCGGCAGAGTGAGGCGCTCAACGTCTACCAGTGGATGCGCAACCGGATGGCCGAGGAACTCGGTATCGACCCGTCACCGATGTTGCGCAACCACGAACGCGCCATCCTCGCCCATGATCGGGAGCTGCGGATCCGGGAGGACCACCTACTGCTCCGGCAGCCCGTCGGCTGACCGTGCCGGCACCGGTCCCACCCGCGCGCCGGGGTGGGACGGCGTACGTCGCTCCGTGCTCCCCGGCCGGTGCCGACCGCGTTGGCCGGTCATCCGCACGGCCCTGCCTCCCCGACCGGCTCCGGCCGGCGGGGAGGCAGGGCCGTGCGGTCAGGCGGTGAGCAGCCGGTTGAGTTCGGCCAGGGCGCTGTCCGCCTCCCTGGCCAGGTCGAGGTCGTCCGGCGCGGCGCAGATCGCACCGAAGAGTTCGACGATCCGGTGCAGGGCCACCCCGACCTGTGCTTCCCGGTCCTCCGACATGACAGACCCTCCTTCTGGTCAGAACGCGTTCGAGGCGCGGAAGATGTGGGCGAAACCGGCGATGCTCGCGCCACCCCGGAAGGCCACGTACTCGGGCAGCACCAGGTCCGGCGCCCACTTCTGCTTGTAGGCGAGCTGCGTCTGTGCCGGGTACACGGCCTCGCCGTGCAGCCACAACAGCTCCATGAACTGACGGAACCCCGGATCGAAGCCGGGCAACTCGTACTCGGGGCGCAGGCCGGTGAACGGGGTGAAACCGAAGTGCAGCCACGGCACGCCCTCGGACCGGAAGGTCTCGATGGCGTGCACGTTGATCGCCTCCATGATGCCCGGGATGCGGCTGGGCTGTCGCCGGCTCAGGTCGTGCATCCAGCCCGGCCGCCCGCCGTAGACGGGGGAGTAGGAGATGTAGCCCACCGGCTGCCCGTCGATGAGCCCGACGAACATGCGCCGGTGCGGCTGCATCGCGTCACCGTACTGACCGACCAGGAACTCCAACTGCCGGGCGTGCTCGCCCTTGCTGCGCAGCCACACCTGGTCGATCTCACGCAACGCCGGGAAGAGCGAGTCGTCGGTCGCCTCGACCACCGTCAACCCGGCCCGCAACGACCGGGACACCTTGTTGCGCAACTGCATGAACCGGGTGCCGCGCAGGGAGAACGCGGCCAGGTCGCAGGCGTACGAGGCGCCGATCTGGTTGACGGTGAAGCCGGACTCGGCGTACACCTCGGCGTCGGCCCGCTGGAGCTGGACGGCGACCAGCTCCAGTTCCTGCTCGTCGGCCATCCGGACCAGACCCGCCAGCAGGTCCCGGTACGAACCGGCCGGCGCGAACGGGCCGCCGAACTGCACCAGGAACCGTCCGGTCCGCCGGTAGACCACGAGACCGGGCCGGTCGGGTAGTTGGAGATAGGAGTTGCCCTCGCTGACGGCGAGGAACGAACTCGGATTGTCGGCGCTGGTGAACGCGCGTACGGCGGCGAGCGCCGGATGTGTCGCGGTTAGTGTCGCAGTCACCTGAAAATCCCCTTTCCGCTTTGCCTTGTGTCGATGTGGCAGCTCTCCCTTGAGAGCCATTCTAGGGGAGTTTGACGAGGTGAAACACGAACCTTTCGGCCTGTCAGTTGCCTGTCAGCGGCCTGTCAGCGCGGGTGTGCAGAATCATGTTTGTCGAAAGCGGAAGGAACCAACCGGAACCCGAAGCGATCGGCACGGGAGAGGTACCCGAAGTGGCCTATTGGGGGCCGAGGTCAGCCTCGGTCGGGCTCACGCCCACGCAGCGTTCGAATCCTGCCCTCTCCGCTGGTCGCCGTGTCACCTGACGAAAGAGTCGCCGATGTCACTGGAGACCATTCGTGGACTACCGGGACTGGTCATCGCCAATCCCACCGCCGGCACGATGCGCGCCGATCTGGTCACGGAGTTGACCGCGCTGGCCACACGCTTCCTGCCCGACGTCCAGGTGCACTGGACCACCGGCCGGGGCGACGCCGAGACCGTTGCCCGTACCGCCGCCACCCGCACCACCGGTCGTCCCGGCCTGATCATGGCCGTCGGCGGTGACGGCACCGTACGCGAGGTCGTCGCGGGCCTGGCCGCGGCCGCCGGCGAGGCCGACCGCGCCGCCGAGGGCGGCCCCGCGCTGCTGGTCGTCCCGGCCGGCACCGGAAACTCCAACCACCTGGCCCAGTGGGGCGACCTGCCCTGGACCGAGGCGGTACCGGCAGCCCTGACCCCCGGCGGCGACGTCGCGCTGCGCATGTTCGACCTGGCCAGACTGGTCGAGACCGACGAGCTCGTCCTGCTGGGGGCATGTTCCGGACTGATCGCCGAGGCGTTGACCTACGCCCGCGACGTGCCGACGACGGGGCGGGCGCGGTATCAGGTCGCCCTTGCCCGGGCCGCCCGCGACCACCACCCCTACCCGGGCCGGGTCGAGGTCGACGGCGTACGCGTGCACGAGGGACCGACCGTGCTGGCCAACGTGGGCGGGGGCCGCCACCGGGGCGGGCAGTACCAGGTGCTGCCGCACTCCGTCCTCGACGACGGGCTGCTCGACGTCTGCGTCATCGGAGCCGAGACCGCCCCGCCGGACGTCCCGGAACTGACCCGCCGGGCGGCCCACCTGGACCAGCCCGGGGTCGTCTACGCCCGCGGCCGGCGCATCACCGTCAGCCGGCTGGACGGCGAACCGCTGTGGTTCGAACACGACGGTGAACTCCTGCCCCGCAGCCGCTCCACCGTCACCCTCCAGGTGCTGCCCCGGGTGCTGCCGGTGCTGTGCCGGGCCAGCCGGCGCGCCGGCTGACGGCCGGGTCACCCGATGGCCGTGTCGCGGGAACCCGCCGCCGACCCGCCCCACGGCGAGCCGCCGGACCCACCGCTGATCACCACGCTGGCCCGCTGGGCCGCCGGGCTGCGCTTCGAGCAGATCCCACCCCGGATCGTCGAACTGGCCACCAGCCAGGTGCTCGCCCAACTCGCGGCGATCCGCGCCGGGCTGCGCCACTCGGCCGGTTCGGCGCTGGTGGCGGCCTTCGGGCCACCTCGCCAGCCGGACCCGCGCCGCGCCGCGGCGGTCCTCGGTGTGCTCGGCTCCTGGCTGAACCTCGACGACACCGCCTACGCCGGGCATCTCGCCCCCTCCACGGTCGCGGTGCCGCTGGCGTACGCCCGGTCGGGCGGGCTGGACGGGCGGGCGCTGCTGACCGCGGTGGTCGCCGCGAACGAGTGCGCGGCCCGGATCACCGCGGCCGCCACCCTCGGGCCGCTACGCGGGCAGAGTGCCCTGCACACGCACCTGGCCGGTGCGGTGGCCGGGCGGCTGAGCAGCGAAGGCGCCCCCGGCGACCGGTGGGTGGCCGCGCTCAGCCTCGCCTTCGCCGCCCCACCGTGGCCGATGATGCACGCCTTCCTCGGTGGCGACGCCAAACTGCTGCACGTGCTGCCGTCGATCCGGACGGCGATGGACGCCTGCGACGCGGCCGCCGCGGGGCTGACCGGCGTCCCGGACATCCTGGAACATCCCCGGGGCTTCCTGGGCCGGTTCGCGACCGTGCCCCTGCCCGAGGTGGTCACCGACGAACTGGGCAGGCGTTGGCACACCGACACCCTCTCGTTCAAGCTGCGGCCCGGGGGACCCGGGGTGGACGCGGCGGTGGACTGCGCCATCGAACTGCACCGACGCATCGGTGGCACACCCATCGACTCGGTCGAGGTGGCGGCGTCGGCATACACGCTCTACGCCGGTCAGCAGGCCGCACCGTACCTGGCCGGCCCGGACACCCCGCTCAGCGCGTTGCTGCTCGACACCACGTACCCGGTGGCCACCGCCCTGCTCACCGGTGACCTCACCGTCGCCGACTTCGACACACCGGCGGTGCGGGACCCGGCCCGGTGGGCGCTGGCCGCCCGGATCCGTCAGCTGCACGACCCGGCGATGAGCCGGGAGCTGTTCTGCTCCGTGGCGCCCTTCGGCGGTGCGGTGCGCCGGGCGGGGGAGCGGGGGGTGGCCTGGCTGCGCGAGTTCGTCGGCCCGGAACTGGCCGCCCTCGCCGAACCGGACCGCCCCGCCGGTGGCGGTCGCTCGACCGCGCACGACGGGGTGCCGCCGGAGGGGCAACGGTTCGAGGAATCCGGCAAGGCGACCCCGGCCCGGGTCACCGTCGGGCTGGCCGACGGTAGGTCGTTGAGCGAGACCCGCAGCGTGCCCCTCGGCGCGGCCGGCCCGCAGACCCGCCGGCAGCACCGGGAGCTGGTCCGGGGAAAGTTCCTCGCCCAGGGCGGCAGTGGCCCGGTCGCCGATGCCCTCGGCGGGTTGGCCGGCGTCGCGGCGGACCGACTGCCGCACCTGATCGACGCGGCGCTGCGCTGATTACGCGGCGACCACGTTGATTCCCGCGACCAGTTCCGGACCGTTTACGGACCGCCGGTGGTGACCATCCTCGGCCCGGGTGCCGTCACATTCTCTTCCGGTCGGGTCAGAACTTGGTCAGTCGGCTGTCAGGCGACACTGACACGCTGGGCGCGTCACATTGGCGTGGGGTGCGGTGAATGACCCCGACACATGGCGCGAGGAGCTTGTCGCGTGGCTATTGCCAGTGAAGTGAACGTCTCGCGTGCAGCGACGGAAACTGCACACGCGGCCGAGGTTTCCATTGCGGGTCCGGTGCGCAGCTACGACTCGTACATCGCCGACCGTGATGTCGGCGGCGTCGGTTGGGTGTACACGGTCAGCGCCCGGTCACTGCTGGAGGACGTGTTCACGAGTGTCAGTGTCAAACGGACCCTCGAACAGAATCCCGATTCCACGGCCGCGCTGCATCCGTACGTGGTGGGCCGGTGCGCGGTCGCTTCCGGCGCCGACATCGACGCGGCGGTGGACGCGGCGGCCGCCGCGGGACCGCTCTGGGCGGCGGTGCCGTTGACCGACCGGATGCGCCTCGGCGAGATGTTCCGGGCCCGGCTCCGGGAACACCGGCAGACCTTCCTCGACCTGCTGATGGCCGAGGCGCACCCGCGCATGTTGGCCGAGTGGGAGCTCTCCTGCCTGGAGCAGGTCTACAGCGAGGAGAGCTGCAGCTGGTACCAGCAGCAGATGCACGCGGAGTTCCAGCACGGTCCACGCCGGCTCGTCGTACGGCGCAGCCCCGACGGGGTGGTCTGCATCAACCCGCCGCAGAACGCCCCGGCCCCCAGCGCCGCCCTCGCCGTGCTGGTGCTGATGGCCGGCAACGCGGTGGTCGTCCGCGCCCCGCGCAGCATCGCGCTGAGCACGATGTACGTCGTACGGGAACTGATCGCCCCGCTGCTGCGGGAACTCGGCGCGCCCCCCGGCACGCTCAACGTGGTCTGCGGCAAACCACAGCAGACCATCGACAGGTGGCTGGCCCACCCGGACGTCGACGACATCCTCTACTTCGGCGGCAGCGACGAGGGGCTGCGGTTCGAGCAGGAGTGCGTGGCCCGGGGCAAGAAGCCGATCCTGGAACTGGCCGGCAACGACGGCCTGGTGGTCTGGCGCGACGCCGACCTGGACATGGCCGCCGAGGCGATCACCGAGTGCTTCTACGGCTCCGGGCAGATCTGCATGGTCCCGAACTACGTCCTGGCCCACCCCGACATCGCCGAGGACCTGCTGGCCCGGGTCCGGCAGCAGGTGACCCGGGTGCGGCCCGGCTACCCCGAGGACGAGGACGTACTGCTCTCCCCGGTACGGCGCAGCGAGAAGTTCTTCCGGCTGCTGCACCAGGCACTCGACGCCGGCGCGGAGCTGGTCTGCGGCGGCGGACGGATGGAACTGGACGGCACCCGCTCGGACACCGGCGTCTTCCTCGAACCCACCGTGGTGCGGGTCGAGGGCCTGGCCGGGGCCCGCCGACTGGACATCGTCAAGCACGAGACGTTCTTCCCGCTGATCCCGTTCGTGGTGCCCGAGAACGGCCCGGACGAGCTGCTGCTGGACCAGTTCGTCGACTTCCTCAACACCAACATCTACGGCCTGCGCAACTCCCTGTGGACCACCTCGACGTCGGTCATCGACCGTTTCGTCGACCGGGTGCACAACGGGGGGCTGTTCAAGGTCAACGACTCCCACATCGGATTCCTGCCGTACCTGCCCAGCCACGGCGGGACCGGGTTGACCGGGGGCACCTTCGGCGAGGCGAACTACCCGATCCTCAAGACCTCGCACCTGCAGGGCATCAGCGTCTGTTCCGGCATCCGCCCGCGTACCGCGGTCTTCGGCGAGTAACGGCACCGCGTCCCACCCGGTCCACCCCCTCCGCCGCGGACGGCGACACTCGAAAGGTAGCTTCCCATGCGGTCACTCGACGTCGCGCGCACCACCTGCGAGCGGTACCACCCGGGCCTGTGCGCGGCCCTGGCCACGACCCCGCTGGCCGTCCACGAATCGACCAAGAGCAACTCCATCCGGACCTACCGGGAGCACGACGGGGCCGGGCTGCTCGTACCCACCGCACACGGCGGGGCCGGGGCCGGGCCGCTCGACGCGGTCCGGGTCATCCGGGCCGTCTCCTCGTACGCCCCGTCGCTCGGGGCGGCGGTCACCATGCACCACTTCACCGCGGCGATGCTGTTCACCCTCGCCGAGTCGACCGGTCGCCTGACCCCGCAGCAGGTGGCGCTGCTGGGCCGGGTCGCCCCCGAGGGGCTGCTGATGGCCTCCGGCTGGGCGGAGGGCCGGCCCAACGCCAACATCCTCACCCCCGCCGTCACGGCCCGTCCGGCGCCGGACGGCGGCTACCTGGTCAGCGGCACCAAGAAGCCGTGCAGCCTCTCCGGCTCGATGGACCTGCTGACCGCGAGCATCGCCGTGCCGGACGCCGACGGCGGGTCCAACCTCGCGGTGCTGCTCATCCCGGCCGACTCACCCGGCATCGAGGTGACCCCGTTCTGGTCCACCTTCGTGCTGCCGGCAGCCGAGAGCGACGAGATCCGGCTGACCGACGTGCACGTCCCGGAGGAACTGGTCATCCGGACCGTGCCGGAGGATCCACAGCGCCTGGACGACCTGCAGACCGCGGGGTTCGTCTGGTTCGAGATGATGATCACCTCGGTGTACCTGGGAGCGGCGAGTGCCCTGGTCGCCCGGGTCGTGGACGGCCGGCGCGGCAGCGTGACCGACCGGGCCGCGGCCGCCATCGACCTGGAGTCGGCGATCGCCGGGGTCGAGGGGGTCGCCCGGGCGGTGGCCGACGGCGTCGACGGCGACGAGGCCGTGGCGATGGTTCTCAACGCCCGCTACGCCGCGCAGCAGGCCATCGGCCGGGCGGTCGACCTGGCGGTCGAACTCCTCGGCGGACTGGCCTTCATCACCTCCCACGACGTGGCCTACCTGGCCGCCGCGTCCCGGCCGTTGGCCTTCCACCCGCCGTCGCGCACCAGCGCGGCGCAACCGCTGCTCGACTACTACACCGGCCAGCCGCTGGTGCTGGCCTGACATCACCCGACGACGAGGAGGTGAGCAGAGATGACCATGATTGACATGGCGCCCACCGGGTTCGGCCACGACGAAGCCGAGACGCTGGCGCTCTACCGCAAGCACCTGAGCAAGGGCCGCGCCACCCTGGCCGAACTGTTCGGCAGCCACATGGAGGTGGAGTCCAGCGGGGCCTGGCTGCACACCAGCGACGGGGAACGGTTCCTCAACTGCGGCGGGTACGGGGTGTTCATCATGGGCGCCCGGCATCCGACGGTGCTGGCAGCCGTCGCCGAACAGTTGCACCGGCATCCCATCGCCACCCGCATCCTGTTGGAACCGACGGTGGCCCGGGCGGCCGAGGCGATCACGTCGGTGGCACCGGCCGGGTTGGACCGGGTGCACTTCGCGCTCTCCGGGGCCGAGGCGGTGGAGACCGGCCTGAAGTTGGCCCGCGCCCACGGCAAACGCCGGATCGTCTCCACCCACCAGGGTTACCACGGCAAGACCTTCGGGGCGCTCTCCGCCAGCGGCAAGGAGGTCTACCGGAGTCCGTTCGAGCCGCTGCTGCCCGACGTGACCCGGATCCCGTACGGCGACGCCGACGCCCTGGAGCAGGTCCTCGCGGCCCACCCCGGACAGTGCTGCTTCATCGTCGAGCCGGTGCAGGGCGAGGGTGGCGTGATCATTCCGCCGCCGGACTACCTGCGCCAGGTCGCCGTGTTGTGCCAGCGCTACGACGCCTTCTTCGTCCTCGACGAGGTGCAGACCGGGATGGGGCGGCTCGGTCACTGGTGGGGTGCGGACCTGGCCGGAGTGGTGCCGGACGTGCTGTTGATCGGCAAGGCGCTCGGCGGCGGGGTGCTCCCGGTCTCCGCGGCGCTGGCCGGCCGCCGCGTCTTCGCGCCCTTCGACAAGGATCCCTACCTGCACACCGGCACCTTCTCCGGCGCGCCGGTGCTGATGGCCGCGGTGCAGGGAGCGGTGCAGGCCATCACGGAGGAGCGGCTGGTCACCCGGGCGATGGACCTCGGGACCCGACTGCTGCCCGAGATCGAGCGCATCGTGCTGAGGAACATCCCGGACCTGGTGGTGGAGGTACGCGGCGAGGGGCTGCTGATCGGCGTCGAACTGATCGAGGGTGGCCTCGCCGGTGAGCTGCTGATCGAACTCTTCAACCACGGGGTGGTCGGCAACCACTCGATGAACGGCAGCTCGGTCGTCCGGTTCACGCCCCCGGCGATCCTGACCGACTCCGACGTCAACTTCCTGCTCGAATCGATCGACGCCGCCACCCGTGACCTGGTGGACAAACGCGCCCGGATGCCGGAAGGCAGGTACTGACATGCGCCGTGTGGAACTGCGGGCCACCATCGGAGCCAGCACCCCCGAGGTGGTCTTCGACAACATCATCCGGTTCGACCGGTACGCCGACCTCGCACCCCACGTGCAGTCGGCCACCGTGCACCGCACCCTGCCCGAGCCGACCGGCCTGTCGAGCTGGGAGCTGCACTTCCGCAGTGGTCTGCTGCGCTGGCAGGAGCAGGAGCGTTTCCTGCGCGACGACCTTCGGATCGAGTTCGAACAGACCGACGGCGACTTCGACAGCTTCACCGGGCGCTGGCAGTTGAGCGCCGAAGCCGACGGGTGCCACCTGCATTTCGTCGCCGACTTCGACTTCGGCATCCCCAGCCTGGAGGGGATTCTCGACCCGATCGCCGAGCGGGTGATCAGGGAGACGGTGGCCTGGGTGGTGGTCGGCCTCTTCACGGACGTCACGCTCGCCGACGGCGTCACCCTGAACAGCCCCACACCCGTGTCCGCCCCGTCCGCCTGAGCCTGCGAGGACCTGCCATGGACCAGAAGAACCCCTTCGAGACACCGACGACCTTCCGTCTGCACCGGGCCGAGTACCTCGTCGGATTCGCGGTCAGCACCGTCCTGATCGTCATGCACTGGAGCGACATCCGGTGGTGGCCGGCGGTGGCACTCTTCCTCTACATCGACCTGATCGGCTACATCCCCGGGGCGATCGCCTTCCACCGCAGCAAGACGAAACAGATCTCCAAGGTCTACTACGTCCTCTACAACATCATGCACAGCCTGGTGACCCAGGCGGTCGTGGTCGGCCTCTGGATGTGGCTGATCGGCCCGGAGTGGGCACTGCTGATGATCCCCTTCCACCTCTTCGGTGACCGCGCCCTGTTCGGCAACTTCCTCAAGCCCTTCGCGCTGCCGTTCGAACCGGTCGCCCACCCGATGTACCAGCAGCTGCTCAGCGCGATCGGCTGGACGGGCCGGACTCGGCAGTCGACCCCGCCGGAGGTGGTCGCGGTCCCGTCCGGAGCCGCCCGATGAGCATCCCCCAGGCCATCACGGGCGCCCCGGCCAGATCCGGGGAACCGCGTCCGGACGGACCGGTGGCGGTCCCCCCGGCCGACCTGCGGGTCGTCGATCCCGCCACCGACCCCGCCGCCGCCCACCGGGCGGCGGTCCGGCTGATCGCCTCGGGGGTCGCGGTGCTCACCCTGACCGTCGGCGGCGAGATGCACGGCGTCACGGTCAGCTCGTTGACCGCGGTCAGCCGGGACCCGCTGCTGGTGGGTATCTGTCTCAACCACCGCTCGGCCTTCCTCGGGCTGGTCAAGTCCCGCCGCCTCTTCGCGGTGAGCGTGTTGGACGCGACCCAGGCCGACGCCGCCCGGTGGTTCGCCGACCCCCGCCGGCCCCGGGGCCGTGCCCAGTTCGACCAGATCGACTGGGAGGGTGACCGGACCAGCGGTGCCCCGCTGATCGGCGGGGCGATGGCCTGGATGAGCTGCCGGCTGGTCACCGGCGTCGACGCCGGTGACCACGAACTCCTCCTCGCCGAGGTGCTCCAGGGCAGCGCCCGGGAGGGCCGTCCGCTGCTCAGCTTCCAGGGCGGACTGCACCGGGTGTTGACCACCAGCCCCACCCCACGGGGACCCGCACCGGCGGGCCGCTCCGCCCCGCCCGACTGATCGACCGCCAGTACCCCCCCCCGACAGGTCGCGCAACCCGACAGCCAGAAGGAGAACGTCGATGACCGGCACCGTTCCGCGCGAGGCGGACTGGGACCAGGCGCCTACCCTGCTCGACGGCGCGATGAACCTCAACCTGACCGCGCAGCAGTGCCACCTCGGTTACTGGTTCGCCGCGGTGGCGCAGGGCACCCTGCGTGGCCGGGCCGAGACCGGCCACGCGCCGCAGGCCGTCACGCCGGAGCACATGCGCCGACCCGGGCCGCTGCGCGACGCCCTGATGATGGAGCTGGGTTACCGCTCCGTCGCCGAGGAGAAGGCGACCCGCATCCTGGCGCACTACGTCGCCCAGGCCCCCGACATCCCCGAGCTGGAGTTCTACACCACCCAACTCGTCGACGAGGCCCGGCACTCGATGGTCTTCCGCAACCACCTGGTGGAGCTGGGGGTGCCGCAGGACGAACTGACCAAGACCATCGCCGAGATGTCGCACGACTACACCCGGGAGATCCTCGAACCGGTGGAGGAGTTCGCCGTCCGGACCGTCCGGGACGAGGGCGACTTCATCGGCGGGGTCGCCATCTTCACCATCGTCATCGAGGGCGTCCTGGCTCCCGCCGCCGAGCTCAGCGAACGCAAGTGGCAGGTCCTCGACCCGGCGGCGAGCGAGATCGCCCGGGGAGCGTCGATCGACGAGATCCGTCACCTCAGCGTGGGCAGCTCGATCCTCAAGGACCACCTGGCCCGGCACCCGGAGTACCGGCCCCGGCTGCTGGAGATCCTGCGTCTCGGCCGACAGTTGTGGGAGCAGCTTCCCGAGGAGGCGTACATCATGCGGCGGGAGGAGCTGTTCCAGGAGGGCCTGGCCCAGCACGCGGACCTGGTCGGCGACTACGAGGTCTGGCCGGGACGCCGGCTGCTGGACACCACCGGAGCCGAGCGGTACGCCACCGCCGAGAAGTGGACCGACGAGATGGCGGTGGTCCGCCTGCGCTACATGGGGGTGCCCGAGGCGCTCCCCGTCCTGGGGCTGGCCGGATGACCGGCCGGCCGCGAACCGACCGGGCCGCGGTGATCACCGGGCTGGGCGGTTGGTTGCCGCCCCGGGTGGTCACCAACGACGACCTGGCCGCCCACCTGGACACCTCCGACGAGTGGATCCGCAGCCGGACCGGGATCGCCCGCCGGCACGTGGTCGACCCGGGCACCGGCACCGCGACGCTTGCCGTCGAGGCGGGCGCGGCGGCGCTGAAGTCCGCCGGGGGTGGCGACGTCGACTCGGTCATCGTGGCGACCACCACCCCGGACCGGCCGTGCCCGGCCACGGCACCGCAGGTCGCGGCGCGACTGGGCCTGGGTGCGGTGGCGGCGCACGACGTGTCGGCGGTCTGCACCGGTTTCGTCTACGGGCTGGCCACGGCGGTCGGTCAGATCGCCGCCGGGATCGCCGACCGGGTACTGGTCATCGGGGCGGAGGCGTTCTCCACGATCGTCAACCCGCGGGACCGGCACACCGCAGTGATCTTCGCCGACGGGGCGGGCGCCGTGGTGGTCCGCGCCGGCGCGCCGGACGAGCCCGGTGCCGTCGGTCCGTGTGTGCTCGGCAGCGACGGCGACCTCGCCGACCTGATCACCGTCCCGGCCGGTGGGTCGGCGCAGCGCTCCACCGGGCGACCGGCACCGCCGGAGGACCACTACTTCCAGATGCGCGGCCGGGACGTCTACCGGCACGCGGTGGAACGGACCACGGCCGCGGCCCAGACCGCCCTGGATCGGGCCGGCTGGCGGGCGGCCGACGTCGACCGGCTCATGCCGCACCAGGCCAACGCCCGGATCTGCGCCGCGGTGGCCGAGCGGCTGGGGATCGGCCCGGACCGGCAGGCGTCCAACATCGAGCGGGTCGGCAACACGGCGGCGGCGTCCATCCCGCTGCTGATGGTCGATGCCGCCGCGGAGGGCTCCCTCGCCCCCGGCGACCGGGTCCTGCTCGCGGCCTTCGGCGGCGGAGCGACCTGGGGCGCCACCACCCTCACCTGGCCCGTGCTGCCCGCCGTCTGAGGCGACGGCCGGGTCCGCGCACACCAGTCAGCATCCCTCGCCGGGTGACCGGCGCGGCAACCGGAGGTGTCAACCATGTACGAGCAGCTGAAGGCGATCATGGTCAGCAAGTTCCAGCTCGATCCGGCCGAGGTCGTCCCGGGGGTGACCCTCAAGGATCTCGAACTGGACTCCCTGGACATGGTGGAACTCAGCCTCGTGGTGGAGAAGGAGCTGGGCGTCTCCGTCTCCGACGACGAGCTGATCGAGGCGGCCGACGTCGCCGCCGTCGTCGCACTCATCGAGGCGCGACGGGTGCGGGTCTGATGCGGTCGGCGGAGATCGTGGTCACCGGCCTCGGTCTGGTGACCCCGGCCGGGATCGGGGTCGACGCCACCTGGGACCGGGTCTGCGCCGGGACGCCGACCGCCGCCCCCGACGCGGCACTGGCCGGGGGCCCGGTGGACTTCTCCTGCCGGGTGCCGGACTCGCCCGCCGCGCCCCTGCTGCCGCCGCGCCGGGCCCGGCGGATGGACCGCTTCGTGCAGTTCGCGGTCGTGGCCGCGCACGAGGCGGTCGCCGACGCCGGGCTCGACCCGAGCCGGTGGGACGGCGCCCGGGTGGGGATCGTGCTGGGCTGCGCCGACGGCGGGCCGGCCACGGTGGAACAGCAGCACCGGGTGCTGCTGGCCGAGGGCCCCGGTCAGGTGTCGTCGCTGCTGCTGCCGATGCAACTGCCGAACATGGTCGCCGGCCAGCTTGCCATCGAGCTGGGCGCGACCGGGCCGAACCTCGTCGTGGCGACCGCCTGTGCCTCCGGTGCCACCGCGATCGGTCTGGCCCGGGACCTGCTCCTGCTGGACCGGTGCGACATCGTCCTCACCGGTGGCACCGAAGCCATGATCACTCCGCTGGTGATGGCCGGATTCGCGCAGATGGGGGCGTTGTCGCGGCGGCGCGAGGACCCGGCGGCCGCGGCCCGCCCGTTCGACGTGGCCCGGGACGGCTTCGTGGCCGGTGAGGGAGCCGGCGTGCTGGTCCTGGAGCGCCGGCCCGACGCCGTGGCGCGCCGGGTGCGGGTCCGGGCCCGGATCGCCGGGGCCGGCAGCAGCGCGGACGCCCACCACGTCACCGCCCCCGACCCGCAGGGCCGGGGCGCGGAGGCGGCCATCCGGGCGGCGCTCGTGCAGGCCGGCGTGACCGGGGCCGAGGTGGACCACGTCAACGCACACGGCACCGGAACCCCGCTCAACGACCTCGTCGAGTCCCAGGTGGTGCACCGGGTGATCGGCCGGCACACCCTGGTCACCTCGACCAAGGCCGTCACCGGTCACCTCTTCGGCGCGGCCGGTGCGGTCGAGACCGCCCTGGCGGTGCTCACCGTCGAGCAGGGCATGGTTCCCCCGACCGCCAACCTGGACGACCCCGACCCCCGGATCGAGGTGGAGGTGGCGCAGAAGCCCACCCCCCGGCGGGTCGACCTGGCCGTGAGTACCTCGCTGGGCTTCGGTGGGCAGAACGCCGCGGTGCTGGTGGGCCGGGCGTGACGTCGTCGGCACCCACCGGCGCGGCCCGACCCGTCAGCGGGTGGTCAGGGAGGGATCAGCACCAGGGCGCAGTCTTTTCCGTGCAGACACGTTTCCGCGAAGGAGGCCGATCAATGCAGGCCAAAGAGGCGTCGACCGGGACCGCCACGACGGCGCCACGCAGCGGACTGGTCGGCGTGGACCCGGCCAGGGCTTCCGCCAAGGAGGTGGGCAACCACTTCGCCGCCCTCGCCCGGCAGGTGCGTGCGGCCGGGCTGCTGGAGCTCTCCCCGGCGCGTTACTACGGCCGGCTGGCCTTCAACGCCGCGCTCTTCCTCGCCGGGCTGGTCGCGTTCTTCCTGATCGGCGACTCGTGGTGGCAGTTGGCCGTCGCCGCCTGGATGGGGATCAGCTCGGCGCAGAGCGCCTTCATGTGGCACGACGCCGGGCACAAGGCCATGTTCCGTGGGCGGTGGGCCACGGTCATGGGCATGGTGCATGCCAACCTGCTCAACGGCGTCAGCTTCGGCTGGTGGGTCAACCACCACAACCGGCACCACAGCTTCCCGAACAACCTCGACCTCGACCCCGACATCGGTCGCCGGACGGCGATCTTCGACATGGGCCAGTACCCGAGTCGCAACCGATGGGGCCGGTTCGTGGTCCGCCACCAACGGACGCTCTTCTTCGTGCTGCTGGTGCTGGAGGGCTACAAGATGCGGCGGACCTCCCTGGTCGCGCTCTTCCGTAGCAACCTGCGCCAGCCGGTCCTGGAGGGGTTGATCATCGTGGCCAACATGGCGATCTACCTGACCGCCGTCTTCCTGGTGCTCTCGCCGCTCAAGGCGATCGCGTTCCTCGCGGTGCAGCACGCCGTGCTCGGTGTCTACTTCGGACTCATCTTCGCCCCCAACCACAAGGGCATGGAGGTCCGCTCCGGTGAGGAGTCGCTGGACTGGCTGGAGCGTCAGGTGCTGACCTCGCGCAACATCCGACCCTCCGGCCTCGTCGACTGGCTCTACGGAGGGCTGAACTACCAGGTGGAACACCATCTCTTCCCCACCATGCCCCGGATGAACCTGGGCCGGTGCCGCCCGCTGGTCCAGGAGTACTGCGCCCGCCAGGGCATCCCGTACCGGGAGGTCGGACTGGTCGAGTCGTACCGGGAGGTCGCGACCTTCCTGCACGAGGTGAGCGAGCCCGCCCGGCGCGGCGTGCCGGTGACCACCGGACCCACCGCCTCCTGACCGTGACCGCGACGCGGCCGGGGCCTCCCGGCCGCGGCCGCGCCGGTGACCGCGCCCCCGGCACGAACGAACGACGAGGTGTCCCCATGACCGAAGCCCTGCCCGATGTCGCGCACCTGCACGACCTGCCGGCCTCCGAGCGCCGGGAGGCGCTGGAGAACCTGGTCCTCGCGCAGTTCAAGACCGCCCTGCTGATGGACGACGACGAGGACCTGCCGCTGGAGAGCGGCTTCTTCGACCTCGGCCTGACCTCCCTGCGCCTGATCGAGCTGCGGCAGCGACTCGAACGGCAGCTCGGCCTCGGCATCGACGCGACGGTGCTGTTCAACCGGCCGACCATCGACCAGCTGGTCGACCACCTGGTACGGGAGTTCGACCCGACCCGGCCCGCCGAGCCCGTCGTCGCGGCCCCGGTGGAGGCCGTGTCATGACCGACGCGGCACCGCGGTCGGTCCCGACGGTGGAGGAACTGCTGGCCGAGCGGTACGAGCCGATCGCGATCGTCGGCGTCGGACTGCGCTTCCCCGGTGGCTGCAACTCGGTGGAGGACTTCGACGTCTTCCTGCGCGAGGGCCGCTCGGGCATCGTCGACCTGCCCGGGGACCGCTGGGACGTGGCCGCCTTCACCCCGCGTGAGCCGGGCGAACGCGGCAAGATCCAGACCACCGGCGGGGGGTTCCTGGACCGGATCGACCAGTTCGACGCCGGCTTCTTCAACATCTCCCCGAAGGAGGCGCAGTACATCGACCCGCAGCAGCGGATGCTGCTGGAGACCGCGTGGCAGGCGTTGGAACACGCCAACATCGACCCGGCTCCGCTGCGCCGGGGCAACGGCGGCGTGTACGTCGGCGCCAGCTCCATCGACTACGCCCTGGAGATCAGCGAACTGCCCTACGCCGATCTCGACGGACACCTCGCCTCCGGCATCACCATGTTCCCGCTCTCCGGCCGGCTGTCGTACTTCCTGGGCTGGCGGGGGCCGAGCGTGAGCGTCGACACCGCCTGCTCCTCCTCGCTGACCGCGCTGCACCTGGCGGTGCAGGCACTGCGCGCGGGGGAGTGCGACCTCGCGCTCTGCGGTGGCGTGAACGCGCTGCACCACCCGAGGATCCCGGTGATCTTCTCGCACGGGCAGATGCTCGCCCCCGACGGGCTGTGCAAGACCTTCGACGAGTCCGCCGACGGCTACGTCCGGGCCGAGGGCTGCGGCGTGGTGGTACTCAAGCGCCTCTCCCGCGCCCACGCCGACGGTGACCGGGTGCTGGCGGTGATCCGTGGCACGGCGGTCGGCCAGGACGGCGACAGCGCCGGACTCACCGTGCCCAACGGCGCCGCCCAGGAGGTGGTCATCCGCAACGCGCTGGCCGCCGCCCGGCTCACCCCGGCCGACATCCAGTACGTCGAGGCGCACGGCACCGGCACCCCGCTGGGCGACCCGATCGAGCTGGGCGCGATCAACGACGTCTTCGCCGAGTCGCACCGCGACGGCAACCCCCTGCTGGTCGGCTCGGTCAAGACCAACCTCGGGCACATGGAACCCGCCTCCGGCATCGTCGGACTGATCAAGACGATGCTCCAACTCCGCTCGGCGACCATCTACCCGCACCTGAACCTGCGCACCCCGTCCCGGCGCATCCCCTGGGCCAGCTACCCCGTCGAGGTGCCCACCGAGTGTCGCCCGTGGCCGGCGTCGACCCGCCGGGCCGTGGTGAACAGCTTCGGTTTCGCCGGCACCATCGCCGCCGTGGTGCTGGAGCAGGCCCCGCCGGAGCCGGCGCCCGCGTCGACCGGCCCGGACCTCCGGCCGGCCGGGCACGTCTTCACCCTCTCCGCCAAGGGCGCGGTCGCGCTGCGGGCGCAGGCCGAGGCGTACCGGCAGCACCTGGCCGAACGGGCCGACGTCGACCTGGACCGGCTCTGCTACACCGGCAACGTCGGCCGGACCCACCACAGCCACCGCCGCGCCGGGATCGTCGCCGACCCCGGGCAGCTCGACGCGCTGCTGGCGGCGATCGCCGCCGACGAGGACCCGCCCGCGCCCGCCGGCATCCGCAAGGTCGCGTTCATGTTCAGCGGCCAGGGCTCCCAGTACGCGGGCATGGGCGCCGACCTCTACCACCGTTTCCCGGTCTTCCGGCGGTGTGTCGACGAGTGCGACGACCTCTTCGCCGCCCCCCTGGGCCGCTCGGTGCGGGCCCTGCTCCTCGGCGACCTCACCGACCCCACCGAGATCGACCAGACCTGGCTCACCCAGCCGGCCCTGTTCACCCTCGAACTGGCCCTGGCGCGGCTCTGGACCTCGTGGGGGATCCGCCCCAACGTGCTGCTCGGGCACAGCATCGGCGAGGTGGTCGCCGCCACCGTGGCGGGCCTGTTCACCGTCGAGGACGCGGTGACCCTGGTCAGCGCGCGCGGACGACTCATGCAGTCGGTCACCGCCCCGGGCGGCATGGCCGCGGTGCACGCCGACGTCGAACAGGTGGAGCCGATGCTGGCCAGCCGGGTGCAGCTGGCCGTGGCGGCGGTCAACAGCCCGGGGCAGTGCGTGGTCTCCGGGGCGTCGGCGGAGCTGGACAGCTTCCTGGCCGACCTGCGCGGGCAGGGGATCCGGGTCGACCGGCTCACCGTCTCGCACGCCTTCCACTCCCCGTTGATGGCCGAGGTCTTCGACGAGTTCCGGGCCGCGTTGGCCGGGATCACCTTCCACGAGCCGACCGTCACGCTGGTCTCCAACCTCACCGGCGCGGTCGCCCGGTACGCCGAGGTCGCCGACCCGGAGTACTGGGTACGGCACATCGGCGAGCCGGTGCGTTTCCTGGCCGGGGTGCGGGCGATCGCCAGGCGTGGCCGGCACGCGATCATCGAGCTCGGGCCGTCCGGCACGTTGACCGCGCAGGCCCGCCAGTGTGTGCCGGCCGACTCGCAGCGGTGGTTCGTCAGCCTCAGCCGGCGTGAGCGTACCGCCGAGGTGACCCTGCGCTCGCTCGCCGACCTCTACACCGCCGGGCTGCCGGTCTCCTGGACCGGCGTGCACCAGGACCGGCCGAAGCACACAGTGGACCTGCCCACCTACCGCTTCCAGCGTCGGCGGTACTGGCTACCGGCGGCCAGCGGGCAGGCCGAGGCGGCCACCGCGACCGCTCCCGGCGAGCACCCGCTGCTCGGCCGGGAGGTCCCCGGCGCGCAGCCCCGCGAGTTCACCGCCCGGTACCGGGCCACCGGCCCCGCCCCCCTCGGCGACCACGTCGTCGACGGCACGGTCGTGGTGCCGCTGTCGGCGGTGGTCGAACTGCTCCTCGCCGTCCAGGACGAGGTCTTCGGCCAGCACGGTGGCGCCCTGCGTGAGGTGACGCTGCACGCGCCGCTGACGCTCACCGACGAGCCCACCGTGGTCCGTACCCGGTTGACCCCCCGGGGCGACGACGCGGTGGAGGTGCGGGTGTCCAGTGGCGGCGGCGCCGACGAGACCCTGCACGCCAGCGCGGTCGTGACCGAGTCGGCGGAACCGGCCGGCCCCGCCGGCGACCCGGGTACCCCCGACGGGGTGGTCGACGACGAGCGCGACGGTGACACCGGCTACCTCGACCTGGCCTCGGTCGGCCGGACACCGGGGCCCCGACTGCGGCTGCTGACCCGGGCGGTACGGCACGGCGAGGTGATCACCGGTGCGCTTACCAACCGGCAGGCGCTGCCCGGCGAGCACCTACCGGTCGACGTGCTGGAGTGCGCGTTGCAGGCGATCTCCGTACTGCACCCGGCCGGCCCCGGACAGCTGCCGACGGCGGCCGGATCGGTCCGGCTCTTCCGGCGGCCCCGGGGCGAGCGGGTGCTGGTCAGGGCCCGGCTGCGGCCCCCGACCGACACGGATCCGACGGGGCAGGCCGACGTGCTGCTCCTGGACGGGGACCGACCGGTCGCCGAGTTGCTCGGGGTGCGGTTGGCCGCCACCGACCCGGCCCGGCCGCGCAGCTTCACCCATCGGGTCGACTGGCTGCGGGAGAGCCGTATCGCCGTCGCGGGTCCGGCCCGCCACGTCGTGCTGGCCCACGCCGATCCGGACACCCGGGCCGCGTTGACCGGCCTCGACCCCGCCGCCGGGATCACCGTGACGCCGGTGCCGGGACCGGACGAGCTGGCCGCCGCGCTTGGCGATCCGACCGTCACCGACGTGGCCTGGTTCTGGCGGGGCGGGGCAGGCCCGATGTCGGCCGGGCGGCTCACCGCCGAGTCCGAGGAGAACTACCGGGACCTGCTGCGCACGGTGGCCGCCGTCGACCGTGCCGGCGCCGAACGGCCGCCGCGGATCTGGCTGGTCACTCAGGGGGCGCAGACCCTGCCCGGCGATGCGTCCGGGACCGGCGGGACCCTCTGCGCCGCGTCCGTCTGGGGCTTCGGCCCGGTGCTGCTCACCGAGTACCCGCAGTACCGGGCGACCATGGTGGACCTGGGCGGGCCGGCGGATCTCGCCGCGCTCGTCGACGAGTGGCGGGCCAGCCGTCCGGACGAGGTGCAGCTCGCCTTCCGCGCCGGCCGGAGGTACGCGCGACGGCTGCTGCCCGGTGAGCACACCCCGCCGTGGCCGGGCGGGTTCACCGTAGGGACCCGTGACGACGGTCAGGTGGAGTTGGCGCCCGCCCCGGTGACCCCGCCCGCAGCCGGTGAGCTGCGGGTCCGGCTGGACCGGGTCGCACCGCTGCCCGACGGGCGGGTGGTCGGCGTGGGCACCGTGCGGCAGGTCGGTGCCGAGGGCGGGTTCACCCCCGGCGGCACGGTCGTGGTCGCGTACCGGGGTGCGGTGGCCCGGTCGGTGACCCTGCCGGTGGCCGGCGCGCTGGCGCTGCCCGACCCGGCCCGGTCGACCGCCGCGGTGGCGGTGGCCGCCGCGGCACTGGCCGACGGCACCGACCTGGCAGCCCTGCCGGACGCGGCCCGGATGGCCATCGCGCTGGCCGACTGCACCGGCCTGCCGGAGATCACCCAGTACCCGCTCGACGAGGCCGCCGAGGCGTTGCGGGTGGCCGGGCGGGAACCGCAGCCGGGCCGGGTGCTGCTGCGCCTGGAACCCGGACCGACCGACGCGGCTCCGTCGACCGACGGCGGGGCGGGCGCGCGGATCCGGCCGGACCGGACGTACGTGGTCACCGGTGGTCTCGGTGGGCTCGGCCTGGTCACCGCTCGGAAGCTGGTCGACCTCGGTGCGCGGCATCTGACCCTGGTCAGCCGCTCCGGCCGGGCCACGCCGGAGGCCGCCGCGGTCCTCACCGAGCTGCGCAAGCGGGCCGAGGTGCTGTTGGTCGCGGCCGATGTCGGTCGCCCCGGCGACGTGGACCGGCTGACCGACCAGCTGCGGGCGCTCGACCGGCCGGTCGGCGGGTTCGTGCACGCGGCCGGCGCGATCGGCAAGGAGTTGATCGCCAAGCTCGACTGGCCGGCGGTCGACGAGCAGTTCGGACCCAAGGTGTACGGCGGCTGGCTGCTGCACGAGGCGAGCCGTCGGTTCCCGGAGCACGAGTTCTTCGTGGTCTACTCCTCGGTCGCGGCGATCGTCGGTGGTGCGACCCAGGCCCACTACGCGGCGGCCAGCGCGTTCCTCGACGCCCTGGCCGTCTGGCGGGCGGCACAGGGGCTGCCCGCGTTGAGCATCAACTGGGGTGCCTGGGCGCAGGTGGGCATGTCGGCCCGCCTGGACGAGCAGTTCGTCCGGGAGATCGACCGCAGCGGCATCCGCTTCTTCTCTCCGGCACGGGCGCTGGCCACCCTGACCGAGCTGTGGCAGCGACCGGTGGCGCACCGGGTGGTCGGTGAGTACGACTGGGCGCGGATCGCCGGCGCCAACCCGTCCGGCAACGCCCTCTACTCGCGGGTGGTCGACCCGGACGCCGGTGCGGGTGAGGGCTCGGACCTGCACGGGCGGCTGCTGCGCCCGGAGGCAGACCGGGCCGCCCTGATCGGCGCGCTGGTCCGGGAGCAGGTCGCCCGGGCGTTGCACCTGGACAGCGCCGCGGACCTCGACCAGAGCGTGGAGTTCGTCGCGCTCGGGCTGGACTCGCTGATGGCGGTCGAGCTCAAGACCGGACTGGAGCGGGAACTGCGGCTGGCGTTGCCCGCCTCGCTCACCTTCGACCACCCCTCGCCGCGGCAGCTCGTGGAGTTCCTCGACCGCCGCTTCGCCGCGGAGCACGTCCGCTGACCACACACATCCGTGGAGGAGCTGTGGATCTCCCCGACGACTGGACCCTGGCCGCGACGTCGGCGGCGCACGCGCACCACCGTGGCGCACACGTGGCCATCTGGTGCCAGGACCGCGCCACCACCTACGCCGAGCTGCACCGGTGCAGCAACCGCACCGCGCACGCCCTGCGGGCGGCCGGGATCGGCCCCGGAGCCCGGGTGGCCTTCCTGGGCCGGGAATCGGAGTACTACTACTCGACCGTGCTGGCCTGCGCCAAGATCGGCGCGGTGCTGGTCCCGGTGAACTGGCGGCTGACCGCCGGCGAGGTGGACCACATCGTCCGGGACTCCACCGCGGAGCTGATCCTCGTCGAGCGGGAGTTCCGGACGGTCGTGGAACAGGTCCGCGCCGGACTGCCGGCGCTGCGCCGGGTCGTCGAGCTCGACGGCGACGACCCGGGGGACCCGGGGGCGGGGCTACGCGCCTGGCGGGCCGACGCCCCGGACACCGTCCCGGAGCACCGTTGCGGGCCGCACGACCCGGTGGTGCAGATCTACACGAGCGGGACCACCGGCCGCCCGAAGGGGGTGGTCCTCGCCCACCGCAGCTTCTTCACCCTGCCCGCCGCGTCCCGCGAAGCCGGCGTCGACTGGATCGACTGGCGGGCCGACGACGTGGCCCTGATCTCGCTGCCCGGGCTCGGCATCGCCGGCATCGGTTGGTTCATGCACACCTTCAACGCCGGCGGCACCAACGTGGTGCTGCGGATGTACCTGCCCTCCGAGGCGGTCCGGCTGATCCCGAAGCACCGGGTCACCACGACCTTCGTCGCCCCGGCGATGCTGGCGATGATGCTCCAGGAGCGCGGTGTCGGCCCGGACACCTTCGCCTCGCTGCGCAAGGTCGCCTACGGCGCGGCCCCGATCTCCACCGGGCTGCTGCAACGCTGCCTGGAGGTCTTCGGCTGTGAGTTCGCCCAGATCTACGCCAGTACCGAGACCGGCACGGTGGCGGTCTGCCTGCCGCCGACCGACCACGTGCCGGGCAGCGGGCTGCTGCGGGCGGCGGGACGGGCCTGTCCGGGCACCGAGATCAAGATCGTCGACCGGGAGGGCCGGCCGGTGCCGCCCGGCGTGATGGGGCAGGTGTGCGTCCGTACCCCGGCGCGGATGCTCGGCTACTGGAACCTGCCCGAGGCGACGGCGGCCACCCTGGTCGGCGAATGGCTGCACATGGGCGACGCCGGCCGGCTCGACGCCGACGGCTATCTCTTCCTCGGCGACCGGATCAACGACACCATCATCGTGGCCGGGCAGAACATCTACCCGGCCGAGGTGGAGAAGGAGCTGGCCGAGCATCCGGCCGTCGCCGACGTGGCCGTGGTGGGCGTGGCCCACCCGAGCTGGGGCGACGCGGTACACGCGGTCGTCGTGCCGCGCCCCGGCCGGCGGGCCACCGGCCGGGAACTGTCGGCCTTCCTGCGGGGCCGGATCGCCGACTACAAGATCCCGGTCGGGTACCACGTCGCGGACGCGCTGCCGCGCAACCCGTCCGGAAAGGTGCTGCGCCGCATCGTCCGGGAACGACTCCAACAGGAGGCCGGGGCGGCGGAACCGACCGCGGTGCCGACGCCCACACCGACCGCCGTGCCCACGCCCACCCCGACCGCCGTGCCGACGCCCACACCGGTCGCCGTATCGACGCCCACATCGGTCGCCGCGTCGGCGACGAAGGGAGACTGACGTGCCCACCGACGACCGTCCACGGATCGGAGTGCTGCTGCCCACCCGGGAGCAGGCCATCACCGGCGACACCGGCATGCCCGCGTTGCTGGACTTCGCCCGCGAGGTCGAACTGCTCGGGTTCGACTCCGTCTGGACGGGCGACTCGCTCGTCGCCCGACCACGACTGGACCCGCTGGTCGTGCTCGCCGCCGTCGGTACGGCCACCACCCGGGTCACGGTCGGCACGGCCGCGATGACCCCGGCGCTGCGCCACCCGGTGCTCGGTGCGAGCATGCTCGCCAGCCTGGACCACGCCTGCGGCGGCCGGTTGACGCTGGGGCTCGGCTCGGGCTTCCCCATTCCGGAGACGGAGGAGGAGTTCGACCTGGTCGGGGCCTCCTTCGCCGGGCGGGCCGGCCGCCTCGACGAGATCGTCGACCTGTGGCGGACCGCGTGGCACAGCCGGGATCCGCAGGCCCCGGCCGACTTCACCGGGCGGCACTGGTCGGCCGCCGGGCTGGACCGGCTGTCGCCGCCGTACCGGCCCGGCGGGCCGCCGCTCTGGCTGGCCAGCAGCGACACCCCCCGGGTCCTGCGCCGGGTCGCCCGCCGTTACGACGGTTGGCTGCCGTTCCTGCCCTCCGCGCAGAGCTACGCCGCCGCCCGGGAGACCATCGTGCGGCTCTGCGTCGAGGCGGGACGCCCCGCCGACGCGGTCACCCCGGGTCTGTACGCCACGCTCACCGTCGACGACGACCGGGACCGGGCCTACGCCGAGCTGGAGCGGTACGTCCAGCGCTACTACGGCCGGTCACTGGAGACGATGAGCCAGATCCAGGCGTACGGCTGGGGCAGCGCCCGGGAGTGCGCCGACTGGCTGGTCGGCTACCTGCGGGCCGGTGCCCGGCACATCGTCATCCGGATCGGGTCGTTGGACCCGCGGCCGCAGCTCGAGCAGATCGGGGAGGTGCTGCTGCCCGCCGTCCGGGCCGCGGCCCTCACCACCACCACCACCACCGCCTGACAGTTGAGGGGAGTACGTCCATGAGCGACCAGTTCGCCGCGACCTCCGGGGCCGGACAGTGGCTCCACCCGGTGGAGCCGTCCCCGGACGCCGCGATCCGGCTGTTCCTGTTCCCGCACGCCGGCAGCGGCGCGATCATCTACCGGGAGTGGGCTGACCTGCTGCCCCGGGACGTCGGGGCGCAGGCGGTCACCCTGCCCGGACGGCACAACCGGCGGGAGGAGGCGTCCCACGAGGACTGGGAACCCCTGATGGACGCCCTGCACGAGGCGATCACCGCCGAGCTGGACGACCGGCCGTACGCGTTCTTCGGGCACTGCATGGGTGCGCAGTTGGCGTACCAGCTCACCGAGCGGATCGAGGCCGGCGGCGAGCGGGGCCCGGTCCTGCTCGGCATGTCCGGCTGGGCGCCGCAGGGGTTCTTCATCCCCACCGAGGAGCAGAGCCGGATGCCCGAGTCCGAGATGGTGGAGTGGATCAAGAAGCTGGGATCGTTCCCCGCCGAGATCTACGACAACCCGCAGATGCTCGCCCTGGTGGTGCCCGCGCTCCGGGCCGACCTGGCGGTCTGCGCCCAGTACGTCGACGACGGCGCCCGGGTGAACTGCCCGATCGCCTCCTACGGTGGGCGGTCCGATCCGCTGATGGAACGGCCTGACGCGATGGACTCGTGGCGGGACCGGAGCCCGCAGTACCTGGGTAACAGCGAGTTCCCGGGTGGACACTTCTACATCGACACGCACGCCCTGGCCGTGACCACCGACTTCGTCCGGCACCTGTACCGGTTCGCGGCGCTGGTCGGCAGCTGACCGGGCACCACGTCTTGGGAGTTCCGGTCGTCGTCCCCGCGGGGTCCACCGTCGTCCGACGGTGGACCCCGCGGTGCGTCACGGCCGGTCGGCAGAGCGGAGAACGAGATGTCCGAGGCCCTGACCGCCGAGCGCCTGCGGGAGCTGATGCCTTTCGCCGCCACGCTCGGGGTGCGCTTCGACCGGCTCGACGCCACCGAGGTCAGCGCCGAGCTGGACTGGTCGCCGGCGCTGTGCACCGTCGGCCAGGTGATGCACGGCGGCGCGCTGGTGTCGCTGGCCGACTCCGTCGGGGGCGTGTGCGCGTTCCTGAACCTCCCGGCCGGGGCGGTCACCACGACCATCGAGGTGAAGTGCAACTTCTTCCTGGCGGTGCGGCGCGGTGTGGTCCGGGCGGTGGCCCGGCCGATGCACGTGGGTCGCAGTGTGATCGTGGTGGCGACCGATCTGCACCAGCTGTCCGGCGGTGACGCGCCGGCCGGCAGCGGGGCCACCCGGGTCGCGCACGCCGTCCAGTCCCAGCTGGTGCTGCGCTGAGCGGCGTGCGCGGTCCCGATCAGTGGCGTCCGGCCGGAGTGGGTTGTTGCGCAGGGGGTGCGGGCAGGTCGACCGAGGTCCCGGTCGTCCGGCCGCCGAGCGCCAGCACGGTGGCGATCATGACGGCCACGCAGCCGGCGATCACGGTGAAGAGCCAGCCCGCGCCGGCCCCGGTCAGCACCGGCAGCAGGACGAAGGGGAGCAGGGCGGCACTGAGCCGGGAGAGCGAGTACGCCGCGCCGGCGGCCGTGGTGCGGAAGCCGGTGGGGTACTGCTCGGCCAGATAGACGTGTGAGGCGGTGGAGAAGACGTTGCTCAGCAACGTGTAACCGAAACCGAAGACCACGACCATGGTCACGTTCGTGGCCAGTCCGAAACCGATACCGCTGGCGGCCATCAGCGCCGCCGACACGCAGATCACCGTCCGCCGCTCGAAGCGGTCCAGCACGGGCACGGCCAGCAGCGAGCCGACCGGGTAGCCGAGGAAGGACAGCGCGGTGTAGCCCAGGCCCTGCACCACGTCGAACCCCTTGACCGCGAGCACCTGCGGGGCGAGGGTGCCGAAACCGTAGTACGCCGTGACCGACAGCAGGCAGAACGTCCAGAGCATGATGGTCCGCCGCCGGTACGGTGCGCTGAACAGCACCCGGTAGCCCGGGGTGGGCGACCGGCGGACCGGCACGTCGGACACCGGTGCCGTCGTGGTCGGCAGCCCGGCCTCGGCCTCCATCCGGCGGACGATGGCGTCGGCCTCGGCGACGCGCCCCTGTTCGGCCAGCCAGCGGGGGGACTCGACCAGTCGGCGGCGCAACACCCAGATCAGTGCCGTGCCGAGCGCGCCGAGGATGAACACCCAGCGCCAGCCGGCGAGCCCGAGGATCGTGCGGGGTGCGAGCCAGAGCGCGGCGAAGCCCACCGCGGGCACCCCGCAGAAGGCGAGACTGTACGCCCAGGCGATGAAGCGTCCCCGGCGTTTGGCCGGCAGCATCTCGGCGAGGTAGCAGTCGGCGAGGGTCTGCTCCGCGCCGATGCCGACACCGGCGAGGAACCGGGTGACGATCAGCCAGGTGGCGTTGGGGGAGAAGGCACCCAGCAGGGTGAAGCTGGAGTAGAGCAGGAGATTGATCATGAAAGCCCGGCGGCGGCCGACCAGATCGGAGAGTCGACCGAGCAGGATCGACCCGAAGAACTGGCCGATGAAACCGGAGGCGAGAAAGAGCTTCAGCGATGTGCCGCCGACGCCGAACTCCAGTTGCAGAACCTTCGAGACGGTGCCGGAGAGATTGCTGTCGAAGTAGTCGAAGAAAAGCCCGACCCCGATGAGCATCGTCATCGTACGGTGCGAGCTGACGATCGGCATCCGGTCGAGCCGGGTGCCGATGGAGCCGGTGTCGGCGGCCGGTCGGTGCACGGGTGTGCTGTTCTTGGGCACGGCTTTCTCCATCGTCGGAAGTGCCCGCCGTACGGAGGCGACCGACCTCGGCGCACCATCCGGTGCCGGACGGTTCCGACGACCGTGGGGAGCTCGGCCCGGGGCGGCGCACGACAGCGGGGTGACAGCAGCACGAAGCTCGCTTTCAACTGCGGGAGGAACCGGTCGGGAACCGTACGGCCAGATCTGGCCAAAGTCCACGCAAGGAGGACCTTGGCCAGATCTGTCGGTGGCCGCCGCGGCGTGGCGGCGGCCGGGGGATGGACGGGGACGCGCCCCGTCGGGTGGGTCAGCCGGGCAGCTTGTCCAGGAACCCGTAGACCGCCTCGAGGCGCCCGTCGGGACCGGCCTTCGCCACGTCGAAGCCGATCGCCAGCGGCTCGCTCGCCCCCTCGGGCGCCAGGCCCCAGCGGAAACGCGCCACGTCGTGGTGGGCGTCCACCGTGTCCAGGAGGCTGAACACCATCCCGGGGAACTGGTCACGGGCGGCACCGATCAGTGCGTTGATGCCGTCGTGCCCACTCACGCTCGCCATCGGGTCGATGTAGGTGGCGTTCTCCGTCCACACCTCCCGGATCTTCTCCAGACGCACCTGCGGGTCCGCCTCGTTCCAGATCTCCAGGTACCGCTCGGCGGTCTTGGCCAGGTCAGACATGATTCACCAACTCCGTTTCCCAGCATGGTCATGACCGTCGGAAGTGACCGGCCGGGTCGAAACATGTCACGCGGCGGTGGGTGGCGTCGATTACGTACCAGGTAATACCGGCTCGGCCGATTGATCAGTGCGGTGTCACCGGATTGTCAGCGGCGCGGCGAAGAATCGTCGCCACGGCGTGGCTCGCCGACGTCAGCGACGAGGAGGTCGTCATGCTGCTGGCCGGAAAGCGGATTCTGGTCACCGGGGTACTGAACGAACGGTCGATCGCGTTCGCCGCCGCCCGGCTCGCGCAGGAACAGGGCGCGGAGGTCGTGTTGACCGGCTTCGGCCGGGCCCTGCGGATCACCCGACGCGTCGCGGAGCGGCTGCCACAGCCCTGCGACGTCCTCGAACTGGACGTCACGGTGCCGGAGCACATCAGCGCGGTCGCCGTCGAGCTGGAGCGACGCTGGGGGCGACTGGACGGTCTGCTGCACGCGGTGGCCTTCGCCCCGGCCTCGGCGCTCGACGGCGGTTTCCTCGACACCCCCTGGCCGGACGTGGCCCGGGCGGTGGAGGTCTCCACGTACTCGTTCGCGGCGTTGACCCGGGCCTGTGCCCCGTTGCTGGCCGCCGCCGGCGGCGGATCGGTGGTGGGCCTGGACTTCGACGCCCGGCAGGTCTGGCCCGGTTACGACTGGATGGGCGTGGCGAAGGCCGGTCTGGAGAGCTGCTGCCGCTACCTGGCGCACACCCTGGGACCGCAGGGGACCCGGGTCAACCTGGTCGCCGCCGGCCCGCTGCGGACCATCGCGGCGACCGCCATCGAGTCGTTCGAGGTGCTCCAGCAGACCTGGCGGGACAGGTCCCCGCTGGAGTGGGACACCACCGACGCCACCCCGGTCGGGCGGGCGGTCTGTGTCCTGTGGTCGGACTGGCTGCCGGCGGTCACCGGCGAGGTGCTCCACGTCGACGGTGGGGTGCACGCGATGGGTGCCGGCGGGGTCCGCGTGGCCCGGGCGTCGGTCCCGGTCGTCCCGACCCCGGTGGCATCGGGGGCGGCGGCGGGGGCGGTCGGCTGATGCGCCGGCTCGGTCACCCGGCGGACCTGACCGCCCTGGTCGGCACCGAACTCGGCGTCAGCCGTTGGCGCACCGTCGACCAGGACGCGGTGGACCGCTTCGCCGCCCTCACCGGCGACCGGCAGTGGCTCCACGTCGACCCGGAGCGAGCCGCCACCGGGCCCTTCGGGCGGCCGGTGGCGCACGGGTTCCTGGTGATCTCGCTGGTGCCGGCGATGCTCGACGAGGTCATCGAGGTGGCCGGGGTCGACCACACGCTGAACAAGGGCGTCGACCGTATCCGGATCGTCGCGCCGGTGCCGGTGGGGTCCCGGGTGCGCGCCCGGTTCGACCTGCCCTCCGCGCGGGTCCGGCCGCTCGGCTACGTGGAGGCGGTCTTCGAGGCGTCCGTGCAGGTGGAGGGAGTCGCTGATCCTGTGCTGCGGGTGGCGGTGACCTACCTGTACCGGGTGGTGGAGGCGGCGGGTCCCGCGAAACCTCTACCTCTGAGGTAATGGACAGCGCACAGAGGGTGTCGCATCATCGGAGGATGACCATCACCGTGAGCAAGCCCGGCGTAGGTGAGCTGCTACGGGACTGGCGTCGGCGGCGCCGCCTCAGTCAGCTGGAGCTGTCCATCCGTGCCGACATCTCCACCCGGCACCTGAGTTTCCTCGAAACGGGCCGTTCTGTCCCCAGTCGGGAAATGGTCCTCCAACTCGCGGATCATCTCGATCTGATGCTGCGTGACCGGAATCGACTCCTGCTCGCGGCGGGATACGCCCCCGTCTATCCGGAGAGCACCCTGGAGGCACCGGAGTTGGCCGCCGTACGCTCGGCGGTGCGTCAGGTGCTGCGCGGGCACGAACCGTATCCGGCGGTGGTCATCGACCGGTCGTGGAATCTGGTGGACGCCAACCAGAGCCTCGCGGTCCTGACCGACCTGGTCGACCCGTCCCTGCTCGCGCCGCCGGCCAACGTCCTGCGCGCGAGTCTGCATCCGGACGGGCTCGCCCCGCACATCGTCAACCTCGGCGAGTGGCGCGCGCACCTGCTGCACCGGCTGCGCCGGCAGGCGGAGTTCAGCGGCGACCCGGCCCTGGCCGAGTTGGAGGACGAGCTGCGCGGCTACCCCTGCCGGGACCCTCGGCCGGAGCACGAGCTGCCGCCGGCCAGTGACATCGTGGTCGCCCTGCGGGTCCGTCGACCGGAGGGGGTGCTGAATCTCTTCACCACCGTCGCCACCTTCGGCACGCCCCTCGACGTGACCGTGTCGGAACTGTCCATCGAGTCGTTCTATCCGGCCGACGAGGAGACCGCGCGGATGTTGCGGGGTAGCCGGGAGTTGGTGGGCATCGGCCGCTGAGATCGGCGGTCGTGGGGCAATACCATGTCGTGTCGGCCGACGTTCGGAGTTTTCCGGAATGTCGTTCTCGAAGGTGATTTTCAATCGCGGGATTCCGCCGGAATCTTATCTCCGAGGTAATCGACAGTCGGCCGGGCGGGAGGCATTCTCGAGGTATGACGAATTCAGCTACCGCGGCGAACCGCGGCACTCGCACCGGGGCCAATGCCGGAAAATTCCTGCGGCTCGCGCTCAAGCTCGACGCCGTCGTCACCGCCGTCAACGGCCTGGCCTATCTGGTCGCCGCTCCGGTGCTGAGCGACCTGTTCGACATCTCCGCCACCAGACTGCGCGGTGTGGGAGTCTTCCTCCTGATCTTCGGTGTCCTGGTGTGGCTGGTCGGCACCCGGCCGGCCGTCTCCCGGGGTGCCGTCGGTCTCGTCGTCGCGGTGAACGTCATCTGGGTGGTGGAGAGCCTGGTGGCGGCGGCGACCGGCCTGGGGCTGGGTGACCCCTCGGTCATCGCCCGGGTCTGGATCGTCCTCCAGGCCCTGGTCGTCGGTCTCTTCGCCGTTCTCCAGCTGATGGGGCTGCGGCGGCAACAGTCCTGAGTGCGCCTGGCGCGCCACCCGGGTCGGACGGGATCCTCCGTCCGACCCGGGTCGGCCCTCGTCGCGGGTCGGGGGTCCCCTGCCGGGTAGACCCACCACGGCACGGACCGACAATTCGTGTAAAACAATCAGATGCATTGACCGGTATGCGCGATGTTCGTCGTGAAGTTGCGCGTATCCGGGAACCGTAGAACTCTCCGGCACGACTATGGACAGTGTCACCGCTACCGACGTCGCACCCGTCAAGGGAGCGCCCGCCGGTCCGCTCGCTGTCACTGTTGCCGGAGGGGAACTGGGCATGAACTGGTACGAGGACGACGAGCTGTGGAGCGGCTTCGCCGAAGTGCTGTTCACCCCGGAACGAGCAGCCCGTGCGGCGGAAGCCGTCGCCACCTCACCGTTACTGCGGTTCGCGCCGGGCACCCACGTCCTGGACCAGTGCTGCGGTACCGGTACCTTCACCGTGCCCATCGCCCGACAGGGCCACCACGTCACCGGGGTGGACCTGAGTCCGGCCATGCTGGCCCGTGCCAGGCGGGCCTGCGACGACGCCGGAGTCGAGGCCGAACTGGTGCGGGCCGACATGCGTGACTACGTGCGGCCGGCACGGTTCGACGTGGTGCTCAACCTGTACACGTCCTTCGGCTACTTCGACACCGACGAGCAGAACCTGCGGGTGCTGCGCAACGCGCACGACTCACTGCGCCCCGGCGGCGTGCTGGTGGTGGACCTGCTGGGCAAGGAATGCTACGCGAGGTGGGCCGGTCAGCCGAAGGTCGTCGATGTCGAAGACGGTCGGGTCTTCATGCACGACACGGTTCTCGACGGCTGGACCCGGTACCGGACCGAGTGGACGCTGGTGCGCGCCGGCGTCGTGCGTCAGGTGAGCCTGACGCAGTGCCTCTACAGTGGCGCCGAGCTGCGTCGGCTCGTCGAGGCGGCCGGCTTCGTCGACGTGCGGTGTTTCGGCGGCTTCGCCGGCCAGCCGTACGACTGCCACGCCACCCGACTCGTCGTTCGCGGCACCCGGGCGGGCTGACATGCTCGTCACCCACCAGGACAGACCAGAGTATCCGCTCGTGCCGGCCCCCACCTGCGTGTCCGGAGTGTGCCACGGCACGCTGGGAGAACTCTTCCAGGGGCCCGTCTCGTACCGTGGGGTGGAGAGCATCGGCATCGTGTCCTTTCCGGTCGACCGCTACACCTGGGCACACTTCGAGCCCGGGAGTGCCGTCGACGCGCTGCCGGCCCTGTCCAAGGCGGCCCGGGCGGTTCGCCTCTTCGTGGACCGCTACGGTCTCGAGCTGCCGGCCGGGCGCTGGAGCAGCCACACGGAGCTGGACGTCGGGGTCGGCATGGCCAGCTCGACCGCCGACATCGTCGCCACGTTGCGGTGCCTGTTCCAGATCTTCAAACTGCCGTACGACGTGCTCGCGGTGACCGAGATCCTCGCCCGGATCGAGCGGGCGGACAGCGTCTTCCTCGACGAGTTCGCCCTCTATCTCAGCGACCGGCACACCGTGGTGCGCGGCTTCGGCACCGCGGTCGGGTTCCACACCTGTTACGTGGTCGAGCCGGCAACGGTCGACACCGCCGCCGTGACGCCCCTGCTGTTGCGGCACTACCGGGCCAACGGCGCCTCCTACCGGGACTGCCTGAACGAGTTGCTGGAGGGGTTTCGCGCCGGCGACAGCGCCGGTGTGGCCCACGCGGCCACCGCCAGCGCCGCCCTGTCGCAGCAGGTGCTGCCCAAGGCGACGTACGACGTGGTGCTGGCCAACCGGGAGCGACTGGGCGCCGACGGGATCTTCGTCGCCCACACCGGCGCGGTGATCGGTTACCTGTTCGCTCGTCGGCTCGCCCGGCAGCGGATGGACGAGGTGTCCGCCTTCTTCCGCGGGCTCGGCCACCAGTGTTCGTTCGCCTGGGGTGGTTATGGCTATCAGTGAGCACATCGCGGAGGCGGTCAAGACCCCGCACCTGGTACGCCTCGGCGAGAACATCGTCCTCGCCCGGTTCGAGACGCTGAAGATCTACTCGGCGCTGGTCGCGGTCCGTACGCTGATCGACCGTGGCGTGGTACGCCGGGGCCAGACCCTGGTGGACAGCTCCAGCGGCATCTACGCCACCTCGCTGGCGATGGCCTGCCACCGGTACGGGATGCGCTGCCACATCATCGCCTCCACGACGGTGGACGTCGCGGTACGCGCCCAGTTGGAGATTCTCGGCGCGACCGTGGAGCAGATGCCCCCGTCGTCCTCGCTGCGACTGGACCAGGAGGCCCGGGTACGCCGGGTTCGCCGGTTGCTGGCCAGGCGTCCCGACGTGTACTGGATGCGGCAGTACCATGACGACATCCACTACCTGGGATACGAGGAGTTCGCCGACCTGGTCGCCGCCGAACTGGGGGTGGGGTCGCTGACGCTCGTCGGTGGGGTCGGCTCGGGGGCCTCCACCGGAGGACTCGTGCGTTACCTGCGTCGTCGGGACGACCGGGTCGAACTGGTCGGACTGCAGCCGTTCGGCAGCGTCACCTTCGGCAGCGAGGAGTTCGACGACCCGGATGCCATCATCGCGGGTATCGGTAGCTCGATACCCTTCGACAACGTGCGCCACGAACTCTACGACGAGGTGCACTGGCTCGATTTCCGGCACGCCATGGCGGGTGCCGTCGCCCTGATGCGCGATCATGCCGTCTTCGCCGGTCTCTCCACCGGGGCCGCCTATTTGGCCGCCCGGTGGCGGGCTGCCCGGCACCCCACCCGGACCCACCTGGTGATCGGTGCCGACACCGGACACCGCTACGTCGACCGGGTCTTCGCCCGGCACCGGGAGGCGTTGGACCCGGCCGGGCTGGCACCACGGGAGATCGGATCCCTCGGCGACCTGACCATGCCATGGTCCACGATGCGGTGGCGGCGACAACCGTATCCACCGTGGTCGCGGGGATGACCGGACAACCGGAGATTCGTCGTTCACGACGGGAACCAGCATGGTTCGACGCTCGACAATGTAAGTGTGACCCTCGCCTGCGTCGAGATGCTCTCGTTCGGTCTCGCCCACCTCGCCCGCGCCGCCGACGAGGCGGGTGAACGGCTGGTGTTGCTGACCGGTGTCGAGCAGCTGTACCTGCACGAGCTCGCCGCGCTGCCACCCGGGGCGATCGACGTCGTGCCGGTCGACACCCACGACCGGGGCGCGGTGGTCGAGCAACTCCGTGCCATCGGCGATCTTCGGGGTGTCATCAGTTCGACCGACACCTGGGGGGTGACCGGAGCCGAGCTCGCCGTCGAGTTCGGACTGCCCGGCATCGATCCCACCGTCATCCGGCGGGTACGCGACAAGGCCCACGTCCGCGACGTGCTGTACCGCGCCGGGTTGAGTCGGTTCGCGTCGTACGCGGTGGACGACGTCGACAACCTGAGCCTGTCCCGGCTGGCTGCGGCCGTCGGGCTGCCCGCCGTGGTGAAGGACACCTCGGGCACCGGCAGCCAGAACGTGTGGCTGGTGCGTGACGCCGAGGATCTCCACCGGCTGCGTCACGGTGCCGGTCGGGCACCCCTGTTCGGGCGGTTGTTCGCCGAGCCCTTCCTGCCCGGTCCGGTCTACAGCGCCGAGACCCTGACCTGGCAGGGGCACACCCACCTGCTGGGGCTGTCGAGCCGGCTCATGTCGCCGCGGCCCTGGTTCCGGGAGGACGTGACGGCCTTCCCCGTGGCGCTGCCCGACGACGACTTCCGAAAGATCGGACAGTGGCTCGGCACGGTGCTGGCCGCCCTCGGGTACACCGACCGGTTCGCGCACATCGAGCTGGCCATGACCGTCGACGGACCGCAGGTGATCGAGGTGAACCCCCGCATCGGCGGGGCGCTTGTCGGTGAGTCGATGTGTCGCGCGCTGGGGTTCAACGTCTACTCCGGACTCGTCGACCTCGCGCTCGGCCGCCGGCCCCGGCTGCTCGACCATCCGCTTCCGGCGCGTGGACCGGCCGTGGCGTTCGTCCTGGCCTATCCGGACCGGGCCGGGGTGTTGGCCGCCGTGCAGGGTCTCGACGAACTCTCCCGCTACCCGGGCAACCCCACCTGGTATCCGACCAAGGCGATCGGCGCGCACATCGCGCACCTCACCGACGCCCGCGGACACGCCGGCATCCTGCTCGCCGAGGGGCCCACCGCGGAGATCGCCACCCACCGGGCGGTGGCCGCGGCCGGTGCCCTGCACGTCGACACGCGTGCCGCAGACGGTACCCACCGCCGCAGCGACCCGTGAACCAGTGGCCCGAACCGACCCACTCGGGCCCTGACGGAGCCGACCCGAACCAGAGAGGCCTGCCGATGCGCCCGCCGTCCGGTGACGTCCAGCTGTCCGTACGCCGGGAACCCTTGCGGTTCGTCGAACCGGTGCGAAGCGCCCGCGGCGTGCTCGCCGCCGTCGACACCTGCATCGTCACCATCGCCCACGGCGGCATCGTCGCCCACGGCGAAGGGCAACCGACGGCGTACGGCGGAGTGTCCCTGGACGAGGTCATCGAGACGCTCGGCGCGCAGGGCGCGCAGGTCCTGGGTCGCGACCTCGGCGATCCGGAGGCCGTCCTCGACCGGATCGAGGCCTGGGACGCGCCGGCCGCGGCCCGGATGGCGCTCGACGGCGCGGTGCACGACTGGATCGGTAAGGCCGCCGGCCAACCCACCTGGAAGTTGCTCGGGATGCCTCGGGGGTTCGGGCCGACGGTGTACACCATCAGCATCGCCAGTCCCGAGGAGGCGGTACACGCCGTGCGCAACGCGCCCCCGGTGGGTGCCTTCAAGGTGAAGGTCGGCAGCGCCGAGGATCTCGCGGTCCTGGTGGCCATCCGGAAGGTCACCGACCTGCCGGTACGTGTCGACGCCAACGAGTCCTGGGACCTCGCGACCGCCCGTGATCTCACGCCCCACCTGCGCCGGCTCGACATCCACCTGATCGAGCAGCCATTTCCCACCACCGCGATCGACGACTTCCACCGCTACCGGGAGGTGCCGGGCCGGCTGCCGGTCTACCTCGACGAGGGCTGCACCGACGCGGCCAGCGTCGTCGCGGCGGCGTCGTACGCCGATGGCATGGTCGTCAAACTGAGCAAGGCCGGTGGAATCCGGGGCAGCCGGCGGGCGATGGAGGCCGCCCGGCGCGCCGGCCTCGGGGTCATGGTCAGCTGTCTGTGCGAGTCGGAACTCGGCATCAGCCAGGCCGCCCAGCTCGCGCCGCTGGCGGACCACGTCGACCTCGACGGTCATCTCTACCTCCTGGATCCCCCGTTCCGGGGGCTCGGCCTCGCCGACGGCCGGATCGTGCTGGGGGAGGGCCCCGGCCTGGGAGTGGTCCCCACGGGCTGAAAGCGAGTCGTGCCAACCGGTCCCCGTCCTGACCCGAGCGCCGGCCCCGTTGACCACCGGTGCCGGACTCCGTCCGCAGACCCATCGTCGAGCACTCGGAGGAACCGACCCATGGAGAAGTACGGTCCGGAAACCTACGGCGACCTCAACGCCGACGTCTACGACCAGTGGCGCACCGACCTCGATCCGACCGATGCCGTCGCCTGCCTGGCCGCGTTGGCGCGGCAGGAGCCCGCCGGACCGGTCCTCGAACTGGCCGTGGGCACCGGTCGGGTGACCATTCCGCTGGCCGCCCGGGGCATCGACCTGCACGGCATCGAGATCTCCGAGGCGATGGTGGCACGGATGCGGACCAAACCCGGCGGGGAGGACATCCCGGTGACCATCGGCGACATGGCCGACGTCGACCCGGGCACCGACGAGCGGTACGCCATGGTCTTCGTCGTCTACACCACGTTCTTCTTCCTGCTGACCCAGGAGGAGCAGGTGCGCTGCTTCGCCAACGTCGCGCAACGGTTGCTGCCCGGCGGCCGGTTCGTGCTGGAGTGCTTCGTGCCGGACATGGGCCGTTACCAACCCACCAACCAGAGCGTGCACACCCACCGGGTGGACCGGGACTCCGTGCGGCTCGTCGCGGTCCGGCACGACCCGGTCGACCAGCGCTTCGACGGGCAGCACGTGCTGCTGACCAATGAGGGGATCCGGCTCGCGCCGGTCGCCATGCGCTACGCCTGGCCCACCGAACTCGATCTCATGGCCCGGATGGCCGGACTGGTCCGCCGGGACCGCTGGGGTGGCTGGCGCGGTGAGCCGTACACCGGCGCCGGCAACCACGTCACGGTCTACCAGAAGCCGGCGACGGACCGGTCGCGGTAGCCCGTCGGCGCCACCGGGCGGCTCCGAGCAGCAACAGCGGCAACAACACACACTGGACGGCGACGACCAACCAGAAACCGGACGGTCTGTTCGCCTCCTCGAACCTGCCGTAGACGGCGCCGCCGACGAGCCCGCTGAGCGACGCACCCACCCCGATGGCGAGCCGCTGCTGTCCGAACGTCACCGTGGCGGACCGTTTCGACTCCGCCAGTGCCGCCAGGTCGTTCCTGAGGAACAACAGGGCGCTGCTGAGGCTGATCACGGCAACCCCGGCGGCGATGGTGACGGGATGGCCGTCGGCGAGTGCGACCATGCCGACGGTGTAACCGGCGAAGCCGACCGCCAGGACGACGGGGTAGCGGGCCCGGCCGACCCGGTTGGCGAGCAGCGGCTGCACGGCGACCTGGATGAGGGCGTAACCCATCATCACCGCGCCGTAGAACGCCGCCGCCATCCGGCCCTCCGCGTACACGGCCAGGTACTGGTAGAAGTGCATGTTGAGATAGAACGTCAGCGCGGTGAGGGCGAAGGGCAGCACGGCCATGCCGTGCAGCATCCGCCGGAACGGCTCGACGGCGGGCGTCTGTTCGCCCACGGGCTCCCGGCGGAGGAAGAGGTGGCTGACCGCCACGACCAGGTAGAGCGCGGTGACCACGGCGAAGGTGCCGCCCGAGTTGTGCACGAACAGGGCACCCACCACCGGGCCGACCGCGATACCGAGGCTGCCGGCCGCGTTGCCCGCCGAGACCAGGCGCGGACGCTGCCCGGCGTCGGCGCCGCAGAGCAGGTAGCTGCGGTACGCCGGTGAGTAGAGCGATCCCGCCGCGGAGATCAGCAGGATGCCCGCGACGGTGAACCCGACCCGGTGGCCGCCGGCGAGGAAGGCCGTCCCGCCGAGGCTGTACAGCAGTAGGGCCCCGATCAGGGAACGCCGCAGGCCGAGCCGTTCGGCCAGGGCGGCGGTGACCGTGGCGCTGCCGTACTGGACCATCGTCCCCAGGCCCAGGATGAGGCCTACCTGTTCCATCCCGACGCCCATCCGGTCCCGCAGCAGGACGGCCAGGTACGGGTAGAGCGCGAAGCTTCCGACGTTGACCAGGAAGCCGCCCACCAGCACGGTGAGTTGCGCCCCGGTGAAGCGGTGACCGGGTCTGCCGTGCGGCCGGCGGCGGTTGCGGGTACCGGCCCGCGGCGATGTGGGCGCGACCATCAGACCAGCTCGCGTCGGGCCACGCAGGCGGCGGGGTCGGTGCCGGGCATCCTCCTGGTGGGACGGTCGGTGCTGTCGATGGACCGAGCCCGCATACGGGGCAGCGTCTCACAGATCTCACGGTCGTCGTCGTGCCGTCCGGTCGGAACCTGTCGATAGTTGCGCCGGTCTGCGATTTCGGTCCCGGTGGGAACCAGTCGTGCCGAGGGCGCGACCAATCCCGCAGCACCGGTCTCCGATCGGGGTCAACTTCCGGTCCGTTGAGCGAGAGGTCCGTCGATGACAGCCGAGCAGAGGGCCGGCCCCGGTCGCACCACCGGCACTGACGGCGTCGGGCCGGTGCGGACGGCCAGGGGGTCCGCGTCGACCCCGGCGGGCCGGGCCCTCACCCCGGTGCTCGTGGCGCTGGCCCTGCTCCTGGTCGCCTCGGTCGTGGTCGGGATCGCGCTGGGGCCGACGACGGTGCCGCTGGACGACACGGTCCGCTACCTGCACGCCGCCGTCACCGGTGCCTCGATCGGCAGCGACGAGGTGACGGCGTACTCGATCGTGTGGCAGGTCCGCACCCCCCGGGTCCTGCTGGCGGTGGTGGTCGGCGCCGGTCTGAGCGTGGTCGGGACCGCCTCGCAGGCGATGGTCCGCAACCCGTTGGCCGACCCGTACGTCCTGGGCATCTCCTCCGGAGCCTCGGTGGGTGCCTGTCTGGTGGCCGTCTTCGGGTTGTTCGCCGCTCTGGGGATCTACGCCCTGTCGGTGGCCGCGTTCGCCGGTGCCCTCGTCGCCTCGACCCTGGTCTTCCTGGCCGCCCGCAGCTCCGCCGGCCTCACGCCGCTGCGGCTGGTGCTGACCGGCGTCGCCATGGCCTACGCCTTCCAGGCCGTCACGAGCCTGCTGGTGTTCCTCTCCCCGCGCGGGGACGCCGCCCGGACGATCCTGTTCTGGACCCTGGGCGGCCTGGGTACCGCCAACTGGACGACGCTGCCGGTGGCCACGGCGGTGGTCACCGCCGGTCTGGTGCTGCTCTGGCGTGGCAGCCGGTCCCTGGACGTGCTGTCGATGGGCGACGAGACCTCGGCGAGTCTCGGCGTCGACGCCACCCGGTTCCGCCGGAGGCTGTTCCTGCTCACCGCCGGGATCACCGGCGTCCTGGTGGCGGCCAGCGGGGCGATCGGCTTCGTCGGCCTGATCATGCCGCACATCGTGCGGATGCTCGTCGGCTCCAGCCACCGCCGGGTGCTGGCCGTCGCCCCGCTCGTCGGCGGCTGCTTCCTCGTCTGGGTGGACCTGCTCTGCCGGGTGGTCGTCGCACCGCTGGAACTGCCGATCGGGGTGGTCACCTCACTGATCGGCGTACCGGTGTTCATCGCGCTGATGCGCCGCCGTGGCTACCTGTTCGGAGGACGGTAGATGGACCTGCTGCTGGACAGCCTCACGGTGGCCGTCGACGGCCAGCGGCTCGTCGACGCCCTGGAACTGAAGGTCGGCCACGAGGAGGTCGTGGGTCTGCTCGGCCCGAACGGCAGCGGCAAGTCGACCACCCTGCGGTGTGTGTACCGCGCGCTCGCGCCCACCGCCGGGCGGATCCTGCTCGACGGCGAGGACATCACCATAATGGACCGACGTGCCTGCGCCCGGCGGTTGGCCGCCATGACGCAGGAGCAGCAGGTGGCGCTCGACTTCAGTGTCGCCGAGGTGGTGGCGATGGGGCGGGCACCGCACCGCCGCGACCACGAACGCCTGACCGGCGCCGACCAGGAGTTGTGCCATCAGGCGCTGGCCATGCTCGACGTCGCGCACCTGGCGCACCGCAGTGTGCTGACGCTCTCCGGCGGTGAGCGTCAGCGGGTGCTCATCGCCCGCGCCCTGGTCCAGCAACCACAGGTCCTGGTGCTGGATGAGCCGACCAACCACCTCGACATCCATCACCAGCTGGCCCTGCTCGGCCTGCTGCGCCGGGCCGGGCTCACCACGTTGGTGGCGCTGCACGACCTGAACCTGGCCGCCGCCGCCTGCGACCGGATCGCGCTGCTGCGCGAGGGACGCCTGGTCACCGTCGGTCCGCCCGCGGAGGTGCTGACCCCCGAACTGGTACGGGCGGTGTTCGACGTGGACGCCGTGGTGGTCACCCACCCCAGGACGGGCACGCCGCAGCTGCTCTTCGACGCACCCGCTGGGCCCCTCGGGTAGGGCGGTGCCCCGGTCCCGGGCCCGTCGGGCGGATCCGGGACCGGCCTGGCGGGGCTACCTGCCGATCGAGCGCAGGTACGTGGCCAGCTCCTCGGCCGCTGTCCCGACCCGGGGGCCGGCCATCGCCGCGGCGAAGTCGATCGGGTAGATCTGTCCCTTCCGTACGGCCGTCACGTTCTTCATCTGGGGCGCGTTCATCAGCAGGGCCTTCTTCTGCGCGAAGGGGATCTCGTAGTCGGTGACCACGATGACCTCGGGGTCGGCGGCGACCACGGTCTCCCAGCCGACGCTTGCCCAGGTGTTCTGCACGTCGCTGGTGACGCTGCGACCGCCGGCCTTCTCCACGATCGTCGTCGAGATGCTCGCCCGGCCCGCCACGTACGGCTTGTCCTCGTAGACGTCGGTCACCAGCACGCGCGCCGGGGTGGCCGGCTTTCCCGCCCCCGCGGCGTCGAACCGCCGTTGCGTGTCGGCGACGATCTCCTCCGCCCGGTCGGAGACCCGGAAGATCCGGCCGAGGTTGCGCAGGTCGGTGTAGAGGGCCTCGACCGGTGGGACGACGGCGGTGGGGTTCTCGTCCGCCTTGGCACACGTCTCGGTGAGGAGGTAACTGGCGATGCCGTTCTTGGCCAGGATGGCCGGGGTGATCCCCCGGGACTCCACGAAACCGTGGTTGTGCCCCGCGAACACCCAGTCGGCCTTGGCGTTGAGCACGATCTCCAGGTTGATCCGGCTGTCGCCGAGCCGTTCGACCTTGGCGAAGTCGGCCCGGTACGGCGAGTCGTCGATGCCGCCGTAGATCTTGTTGATGACCCAGCCGCGCATGTGTGGCGCGAGGCCGAGCGAGAACATCATCTCGGTCATCCCGATGTCGTAGACCACCGCCCGCTCGGGCACCCTGTCGTAGGTGACCTGCTTGCCGCAGTTGGTCACGGTGACCGGTTCGGCGGTCGAGGCCTCCGGTTCGACGGTGGCACCACAGCCCGTGCCCGCCAACAGTGCCACGGTGCCGAGCGCCACGAGCCGGTACACCGGTGATCTGCGGATCATGAGTTTCCTTCCAGAGCTACCATTGATCCTCCTGATTGCTGCCGAGGGTGCCCGGCGCGGTTCGGAACCCGCGGGTGAGCACTGTGGTACTGGTCGGTTGGTCGCCGGCGCTGGTTCCCATGGGCACCCGCCGTGCGGTGCCGGGGTCGTGCTGCTCGCCGCGGTGGCGGTCTGGATCACCACCGCGCCGCAGCCGCCGGCGGCGTCCGGTTTCGTCCCGGACCCGGCGACCATGGACACCGCGCTGCGGGGATCGTTCGCCGAGGGTGCCGCCGCCCGCCTGGCGGCCCTGCCGGACGTCCTGATCACGCTCGGCGTTCTCCAGTGGGCGCTGGCGCTGTCGATGTTCCTGCTCGGTCTGGTCGCTGGCCGTCGCCGCGTCCTGACCCGGCCGCAGGAGCACGCCCGGTTGTGGCGTCGGCTCCTGGTCCTCGGCGTGGTCGTCGGGCTCCCCGGCGATCTTCTGCGGCTGGGGCCTCGGGCTCTTCGGTCAGCTGTCGACCTTCTCCGCCGCCCTGGTCTCGGTCGGTGCCTGGCTGGCCCTCACCGTGTTCGCCACGTTCTGGCTGTCCCGGTACCGCTGCGGGCCGTTCGAGTGGCTGCTGCGGGCCTGGTCGTACCGCAGCTGGCCGGCGCTGCGCCTCCCACCGGCCGCGGCCGGGGAGCAGGCCGACGCGCCGCGGCCCGACGCGCCGGCCCGTGTCGGTTCGTGAGGTGACGGGACCGCCCGTCCGGTCGTCGGCCGCGGGCCCGGGGACGCCCCACCGCGGGCGACCGGGCCCGCGCTGTTCATCGACGTCGATCGGGACGGACCGAAGTCACTGTCGCCGGCAGGTGTGGGCGCTAGCGTCCGAGCGATGACGGGAAGACTTGCAGGCAAGGTAGCGATGATCACGGGGACCGGTGGCGGTCAGGGCCGGGCGGCGGCTCTGCTGTTCGCCCGGGAGGGCGCCACAGTCGCCGGCTGTGACCTCAAGACCGAGGGAGCGCAGGAGACCGTCGAGATGGTGCGGGCCGCCGGTGGCGTCATGACGTCGACGCATCCACTCGACCTCGCCGACCGGGACGCGGTCGGCGACTGGGTGTCGGCGGTGGTGGCCGAGCACGGCGGTGTCGACATCCTCTACAACAACGCCTCCGCGCCGCGGTTCGCGGCTGTCGCGCAGATGTCGGTCGACGACTGGCGGTTCACCCTCCGCAACGAGCTGGACGTCGTCTTCCACGTGACCTCGCTGGCCTGGCCCCACCTCGTCGCCCGGGGTGGCGGTGCCGTCGTGAACGTCGCGTCGATGCAGGGCATCAGTGCGATCCGCTCCGCCCCCGGCGGTTTCGCCCACGCGGCGACCAAGCACGGGGTCATCGGCATGACCCGGGAGTTGGCCAACGAGGGTGGGCCGCACGGCATCCGGGTCAACGCCGTCAGCCCTGGCCTGATCATGTCGCCGGCCACCAGCGCCATGGCCGATGTGCCGGGGGTGCTGGACTCCTTCATCGAGCGCCAGGTCATCAAGCGTCTCGGTGAGCCGGAGGACGTCGCCCAAGCGGCCCTCTTCCTGGCCTCCGACGAGGCCGGCTTCATCACCGGGGCGAACCTGGTGGTCGACGGTGGTTACACGGTCGTCTGACCGTCGCTCCCGTCGATCGCGGCGGCGTGCAGCCGGGCCGGGTCGGTCAGGACCAGGCGACGCCGGCGACGTTCGACGAGGCCCTCGGCGCGGAACCGAACCATCGTGCGGGACACCACCTCCCGTACGGACCCGATCGCGTCCGCGATCTCCTGGTGACTCGCGTGGACGATCAGGTCCGGGCCCTCCCGGATCGCCAGGCTGATCAAATGGCGGGCCACCCGCTCCCGGATCGGGCGGAACACGTTCGCCGCGATCAGCTCCCGGTCACGCATGGACTGGACGGCGACCTCCCGGGCCAGCGCCCCGGACAGGGCCGCGTCCTGCCGGGCGGCCGCGGCCACCACGGCCGCCGGGAGGGTCAGGATCCGGCTGGCCTGCACCGCCTCGCCGTTGACCGCCGCGTCCCACAGTGGCGAACGCGCGGTGGGGACCAGACCCATGGCCAACCGCCGTACGCCGATGAGCTGGCCGTGGCCGGCGTAGCGCAGCGTCATGGCTCGTCCGTCCCGGGAGGTGAGGTAGAAGCGGAGCAGGCCGTCGACGACGACGGCGCACAGTGGCGTCTCGGCGTGCAGCGCTCCGGGGTGGAACATCTCACGGGGCGTGAGTGAGACCTCCACGGCCCGTTCCAGCAGGCTTGCCGTCACCTGTGGGGACAGGGCGGCGAACAGCGTGGATTCCCAGGCCCTCCGGGCGGCGGGGGAGAGGCGGTCAACCGGGTGGGTCGCCCCAGGAGACGGGGAGGGCCGGCGGCCCGGCGCGGTGGATACCGTCGTCGGTGGGGCGGCGGCGATGTCCTGGGACAAGAGTCCTCCTCCGTCGGGGTGGAGCCGGGCGGCCCCGCTTGGGCGAAGCAGGACCGGTGGCGCAGCGCGGAACCCGCACCAGACCTGGCGCGGACCATGATCGACGATACGGACGTTTCTGCTGCTTGTCGCCGGTCCACCGACCCGCGACAGCGTCGCCGGAGCGTCTGCGTGGCACCGCTTCGTGACCATGGTCACTGTTCATCGTGGCGCCGTCGGCGAGGCTCGGTCCGTCCCTGATGAGCCGTTCCCTTCGAAGGAGATGCCGGATGACCGTAACGACGCCTGCCCGCCGACTGGTCGAGGAGTACTACGCGCTGATCGACGGCGGTAACCTGCCCGCTGCCTGCGAACTCATGACCGAGGACGTCAAGCTCACCTTCGCCAACGCCGAACCCGTCCACGGCAGGGCGGCCGCCGAAGCGTCCATCAAGTACGTCCTGGACCACTGCGACAGGATCACGCACCGGGTGGTGACCTTCTTCGAGACGGGTGACGCCGACGGCGCCCGCACCGCGTTCTACGAGATCCGGATCACGTACGTCCTGAAGAACGGCAAGGTGCTGGACAATCCCGGTGCGGTCGTGGCGACCGTCGACGCGCAGGGCAGGTTCACCGAGCAGCGCCTGTACGGCGACCTCAACGAGGTCTTCGTACCGTGACGTGACGTGACGCGGGCCGGGTCGTCCCGGTCCCGCTCCACCCGAGGAAAGTGTGATGGCGGTCACGCGAAAGCCGCACCCGATCCGGTCCCGCCCATCGTCTTACCGGGTGTGAGAACAGGCAGGGACCAGGCGGACGAGGGTGAACTCGTGCGCCGGATCGCCCGGGGTGACCGGCGGGCGTTCGACGAGTTCTACCGGCGTACCGCGCCGTGGTTGCAGGTGCGCCTGCGGCGCCGCTGCGCCGACCCCGACCTGGTCGCCGAGGTGCTGCAGGAGACCTACCTCGCGGTGTGGCGGGCGGCCGGCGGCTTCGCCGGTGCCCGGCCCGGCGGCGGGGCGGCGCAGGGCAGTGCCGTGGGCTGGCTGTGGACCATCGCCGCCCACCGCCTGGTCGACGCCTTCCGTCGTCGGGCGCGCACCGACCAGGTAACCCGGGTGCAGCTGACCCCCGGCACGGCCCCCGCCGCCGAGGACGAGGTGATGGCCGCCCGGATCGGCCAGGACCTGGAGCGGGCCCTGCTCGTCCTGCCACCCGAGGTCCGGGCCGCCCTACGGGCGACGGTCCTCGACGGGCTCTCGACCCGCGAGGCCTCGGTGCTGCTCGGCGTACCGGAGAACACCGTGAAGTCCCGCGTCCGCCGGGCCCGGGTCGCCCTGCGGGAGGCCCTGTCGTGACCGACCACCCCAGCCTGACCCAGCTCGACAGGTACGCCGCCGGGGCCCCCGATCTCGACGAGCCCGCCGTCTGGGCCATCGAGGTGCACCTGGAGGACTGCGCCGACTGTCGGGCCCGCCTGGCCGGCAGCACCACCGTGGACAGCCGGGCCGTGCTCGACCGGGTCGCCCTGGCCCTGGAGCGCGAGATCGCGGCGGCACCGCCGCCCGCCCGCCGTAGCCGGTCCTGGTCGGTGCTGCGCCACCGCTGGTTCGTCGGCACCCTCCTGCCGTGGCTGGCGATGACCGGCACCGTGCTCGCCTGCGCTGCCCTGCTCGGCGCGCTGCGGGTCGGGCTGCCCGCCCTGGTGCTGCTGGTCGCACCGCTGGCCCCGCTTCCCGGCGTGGCGGTCGCCTGGCACCGGCGGGCCGACCCGGCCTGGGAGCTGATCGCCACCACCCCCGCCGCCGGCCTGACCACGCTGCTGCGGCGTACGGCCGCGGTGTTGGCGTGTGTCGTTCCCCCGCTCGCCCTGGTCGGTGCCGGCACCGGGATGTCACTGGCCCTGATGCTGCTGCCCTGCCTGGCGTTCACCGCCGCCACGCTGCTGCTGGGAAGCCTCGTCGGGGTACACCGCGCCGCGATCGGCCTGATCACGGCCTGGACGCTGGTGGTGGTCACCCCCAGCGTCGCCGCCGCCCGGCTGCCGGTGCTGCTGTCGGCGGAGAGCACCCGCAGCTGGCTGCTGGCCACGACCGTCCTGACCGTCGTGGCCCTGCTCCGGCTCGACTCGACCCGGCGCCTCTCCCACCACGACTAGACCCCGCCTGCCAGGTACGGCCATCTGCGGCCGTGCCGCCACCGTGCCCTGCGACCACCACTGAAGGAGCTGACCACGATGCGTGCCGTGCGCGCGGTCGAGACGACCGCCACCGTCCATCCCTGGGCGATCCACGCCGAGGGCCTGCAGGTCCGGGCCGGACGCCACCTGGCCGTCGACGGCCTCGACCTGGCCCTGACCACCGGCGTGCACGGGCTGCTCGGCCCGAACGGCGCGGGGAAGACCACGCTGATGCGCGCCCTGGCGACCGTCCTGGCCCCGGCCGGCGGACGGTTGACGCTGCTCGGGCAGCCGGTCGACGGTCGCGTCGACCTGCGGCCGGTGCGCCGCGCCCTGGGCTACCTGCCGCAGCACTTCGGCTACTACCCGCGGTTCACAGTCCGCGAGTTCGTCGGATACCTGGCCTGGCTCAAGGAGATGCCGAAGGCGGACATCCCGGACGCGGTGCAGCGGGCCATCGACCGGGTCGGACTCACCATCAAGGCCGACGCCCGACTGAAGACGCTCTCCGGTGGCATGCTGCGCCGGGCCGGCATCGCGCAGGCCATCGTCAACGACCCGCGGCTGCTGCTGCTCGACGAACCGACCGTCGGCCTCGACCCGGAACAGCGACTCGACTTCCGGGAGCTGATCCGTGACCTCGGCACCGACAGCTGCGTACTGGTCTCCACCCACCTGGTCGAGGACGTGGCGGTGGCCTGCACCGACGTCGTACTGGTCAACGAGGGCCGCCTGGTGTGGCAGGGCACGCCCGACGCGCTGGCCGCCCAGGGCGACCGGGGCCACGCCGGGGACAGCCCGGCCGAGCGGGGCTACTCCGCGCTGCTGCGCCGCCACCGCGCGGAGGTCGCCCGATGAGCGTGCTCGGCATCGAACTGCGCCGCTCCGCCGCGCCCGGCGCCGCACTGGTCACCGTGGTGGTCGGGGTCGGCGCGCTCTACCTGGCGACCGGCCGGTGGTCCGTTGGCTGGATGGCGCTGGCCATGGTCACCCGGGAGTACCTGCTCCTGATGTGGCCCCTGGCCCTGGCCGCCGGAGCCTGGCAGGGCCGCCGGGAGCACCGCAGCGGGGTGGGGGAGCTGTTCGCCAGCACCGCCCGGCCGCCCGCCCGGCGGATGCTGCCGGTCCTCGCCGCGATGGCCCTCACCCTCACGGTCGCCTACCTGCTGGTGACGGCGGCGGGCGTCGCCTGGATCAGCGACACCGCCCGGTACCGTCCCGTACTGCCGTTCGCCGTCGTCACCGGCGTCGGTGTGCTGGCGCTGATCGGCGCGGCCTGGCTCGGCCTGGGCATCGGGCGGATGCTTCCCGCCCTGGTGACCGCACCGGCCCTGGGCGTGTCCGGGGTGCTGCTGGCCTTCGTCAGCGCCGTCGTGCCCCCCGACTGGCTGGCCGCGGCGATCTCCCCGATCCACGGCACCGGCCGGTTCCACGACTACCAGACGATCGACAACCGGGTGAGCGGTGCGCTGGCCATCTGGCTGGCCGCGCTCGCCGTCGCCGGGCTGCTGTTGTTCGTCGGCGGCGGCTGGCGGACCCGGACCGCGGCGGTGGTGCCGGTGGTGCTCGGGCTGGTGGCGGCCACCGCGGTCGTGCCCCGGGATCCCGACGTGCTCACCTGGCCGGTCGACCCGGTCGCGCGGGAACTGGTGTGCACCGACGACACCCCGACGGTCTGCGTCAGCCGGGTGCACGCCACCGTGCTCGACCCGGTGACCCCGTTGGCCCGGGAAGGCCTGGCGGCGCTGGCGAAACTGCCGGCCGCGCCGACCGCCGTGCACGAGGACACCCGGACGATCGGGGACGAGGAGTCCTGGCCGGCCCCCCGCGAGGGCGTCGTCACGATCGAGATCCGGATCGACCGCAGTGGCCGGCTCGCCCACCCGGTCTCCGTCGTCCCCGGGGTCGTCAGAGGGCTGGGCGTGCCGTACGACGGGCAGTGCCGCAACCGCAACGTGGTGGTGGAACGGGCGGCGGCCTACTGGCTGCTGGGCCGTGCGCCGCAGTCCGACGTCGACGTGGTGCCCGGAACGATCTCCGAGGATCCCGAGGCCAACGCCGCGGCGGTCACCCTCTGGCAGGAACTGCGTGAGCTGCCCGAGGAGGAGGCCCTGGCCCGGGTCACCGCGGTCCGCGACGCCCTGACGGCCTGCCTGGATCCCGCCGGCCTGCTCTCCAGGAGCACCAGGTGACCTGGACGTTGCTCTACCTGCGGTCGCGACGCGTGCCCCTGGCCCTGGCCGTCGCCCTCGGCGGCGCGGCGGTGGTCTGGGCGGTGTCCCTGGCCTTCGCCGAGGACCGGGACGTCACCCCGATGGTGGTCGTGCTGACCGTCCTGTTGATGGTCGCGGCCCTCGCGCCCACCCTCGCCGGCCCGGACGAGAACCTCGACCGGACCGCGTCGATGCGCTGGCCCTGGCGACGCGCGGGGCATCTGCTCGCCGGCCTGGTGGTCGTCCTGGCGGTCCTGCTCGCCACCCGGCACACCGGAGCCCGGTTCGGGCCGGCCGCCCTGGTGGTCCGCGATGCCGCCGGTCTGCTCGGCCTGACGGCGGCGTGCGCGACGGTCCTCGGTGCCGGCCGGTCGTGGTTCCTGCCGTTGGCCTGGACCATCATCGCGGCCCTGTACCCGCAGGACGGCACCTGGGCGGCGATGGCGACGTGGCAGGGCCAACCGCCCGACAGTCGGGCCGCCACGGTGACCGCGGCGGTGCTGGCCGTCGGTGGGCTGATCGGCTACTCGGTCGCCGGCCCGGCCCGCACCGATCCGGCGGACTAGGACGCCGGCTCCAGGACGACGACCGGGATCTGGCGGTCGGTCTTGCGCTCGTAGTCGGCGAAGCCGGGATACGCGGCCTTCTGCGCGCTCCAGATGCGTTCCCGCTCGTCCCCGGCGGCGACCCGGGCGACCAGGTCGACGGTCTCCGTGCCGACCTCGGCCCGGACCTGCGGGTGGGCGAGCAGGTTGTGGTACCAGTCGGGATTGGTGGGTGCGCCGGCCTTGGAGGCGAACACGGCGTACCCACCCTCCAGCTGCTGGTACATCATCGGGTTCACCCGGAGCTGACCACTGCGGGCGCCGACGGTGTGCAACAGCAGCAGCGGGGCGCCGGCGAACTGGCCGCCCACCTTGCCACCGTTGGCACGGAACTCAGCGATGATCTTCTCGTTCCAGTCGCTCACGACTCTGCTCCTCGCCCCGCGTCCTCGGCTTCGTGACCCAATCCTGACAGCTCGCGGCCGGGCCGCAACACCGCGACACGACCCGGCCCCGCCGGCCCGGTCCCTACTGGATCGGGTCACGCCAGGTGGTCGGTGTCGTTGAGGTGGACGATCCAGCGGTTGTGGAAGCGGTCGTCCTCGCGCAGGTGGGTGATGCTGCCGGGGGAGAAGCGGACGCCGACCAGGCCCGCCGCGTCGAGGGGCATGCCGATCCAGGCCGCGAGCAGGAACGTGGCCGTCCCGCCGTGGGTCACCACGACCTGCTGCTCCACCGTCGACCGCAGGATCCGCTCCAGCGCCGCGTAGGCCCGCACCGCCTGCTCCCACTTCGTCTCCGCCCCGGGTACGCCTCGTCGTGGCGCATCCGCTCACCGGTGGCCGGCGGTGGCACGAACCGTTCGTCCAGCCACGCCTGCGGACGCCCGCCCGCCTCGCCGTACGACTTCTCCCGCAGGTCGGCGTCGCACACCACGTCCACCCCGAGCCGCTCGCCGAGGATCTCCGCCGTCCGCCGATCTCCTTCGGTCGCAACGCCGGAGCGGTGAGCTCGCGCAGCGCGGACACCGGACCACCGTGGCCGTGCACCAGCTGCCGCACCCGCACCTGCTCGTGGAGATCCAGGCGGTGGGCCGACGCCGGTCCTGACCGGCCGGCCGGCGCCGTGGTCCCCGCCGGCTACAGGGGACCACGGCGGATCACTGCCGGGGTGCGGGAACCTCAGGGCATCGCGATCTCGCCCGGCAGCCGGGTGAGGCCGGGCAGCGGCGGCGCTGCCTCCGCCGAGCGGCTCTCCGCCGCACCGGCCGGGCACATCGCGGTGAGCAGGAAGGTGTTCCAGGCGACGTCGACCGGGTGCGCGTCGGGCAGGCCGGCCTGGTAATGGCTGAAGTTGATCCCGGTGGAGACCTGGCGGGCACCGTCGCGGCTGTGCATCGAGGCCGTCAGGTGACCGAGGACCACACCGTCGTGGCCCCAGAACTCGCCGCACGGGGTGGACACGGCGCGGACGCCGAGACCGTAGCGGCCGGCCGCCGGCTGCCCCGGCTGCATCGGCACGCCGTCGAGCATCTCGTCGAGGGTGGCGGGGCTGAGCAGGCCACCGCCGAGCAGCGCCCGGAAGAAGGTGTTCAGGTCCGCCGCGGTGGAGATCATCTCGCCGGCCGTCCACGCCCAGCTCATGTTGAACTCGCTGAGGTCACGGGCGCCGAACGGGGCGAAGTAGGCGCCGCTGTGCGGGCCCCGGATCGTCGGGTCGGCGCCGGGCAGGGACGTGCCGGTGAGCCGCAGGGGCCGCAGGATGCGCCGCTGGATCTCGGCCGCCGCGTCGTTGCCGGTGACCGCCTCGATCACCAGTCCGGCCAGGACGTAGTTGGTGTTGGAGTAGTTGAACGCGGCGCCGGGGGCGTTGGTCGGCGGCATGGCCAGTCCCGTGGCGGCCAGCTCCGTCGGGGCGTACGTGGTGACCTGCATCGTGTTGATCGCCGCGTACGAGTCGATCATTTCGTTGGTGTAGTTGCCGATGCCGCTGGTGTGGTTCAGCAGCATCCGGACGGTGACCTGGCGGCCGAGTTCGGCGGGCACGACGTCGGGCAGCCACCGCCCGATCGGATCGTCGAGACCCACCCGGTCCTCGTCGACGAGCTGCAGCACGGTGGTGGCGACGAACGTCTTGGTGACGCTGCCGATGCGGTGCCGCAGTTCGGGCCGCATCGGTCGAGGACTGGTCAGGTACGCCTGACCGGCGGCGTCGCGCCAGTCCTGCCGGCCGTCGCGCACGGCGGCCAGCGCGCCCGGGACGCCGGCCTCGGGCACTGCGGCGAGCGCGGCGCGCAACCCGGCACGGTCCAGCCCGTCGGCGCCCGGTCCGGCCCGCTCGGCGGCGGAGGCGGGTACGACAGCGATGGTGGCCACCAGCGTCACGCCGGCGGCCACCGCCTTCAGTGTCCGAACAGTACGAAACATATCGAATATTCTCGTTGGCTTTCGAGAGGTCGCATCCTGCGCAGGTGCGAGATTCGACTCCCACCACGGGCTGAGTCGGGATCGGCCTTCGGGGCGGGGTGGCGGGTGCCCTCACTTGCGCCAGGCGGGGGCCATCCGTTCCGACATCTCCCGCCAGAAGGTCCGCAGGTCGTCCCGGTTGACCGCCTGCCACGTCGCCGGGGCGGGGGAGCGGAACCAGGACCCGACGAGATCGACCTGGTGGGCGCAGAACACCTCGTCCATCTGGTAGGGCAGTTCGTCTCCCTTCGGCGGCAACGGACACAACCGGAAGGGGCAGTCGTCGATGCAGGTGGGTTCCGCAGCACGTTGCGGCGGTACCAGCGGCGGACCGGGGCGTAGCGCCAGAAGAAGAAGACGGCCAGGCCGAGGGCCACCAACAGGGGGCCCTTGACGAAGCCCTCCACCTCCCCGCAGTAGTACGCCCGTGGTTGGCTCCCGGCGCACCACCGGGAGATCGGGAGAAAACCCGGCTCGTTGTCGGCGATCGTCACCACCAGCGAGAACAGCGTCCACGCGACCAGCAGGCCGGCAGCGGTCAGGATTGCCCACTGCACCCCGCGGTGGTACCGCCACCCCGGTCGGCGGTCGGCCCGCTCGTCCGTGCGCCGGCGCAGGCTCCGCTCGGTGTGCCGCTCCCGTCGGGTACGCCAGCGGCGCCGGCGCTGCTGGAGCCACAACTGCGCCGCCCAGACGGGACCACGTCTCGGCCCGCGCATGGACACCCCCACGATCGGTTCGGTCGGCCACCCGGGCGCCGCCTGTCCTTAACTGACCACGCTATTGCCTGTTTCCGCAGGCAGCGCCGATTCGGCGAATCCGGCGGCACCGGGTCGTGATCAGACCGGGGCGAACGTGGTCCCGGTGAGCTGCTCCGAGACCGCCCAGACGCGTTCGGCCTCCTCGACGCTGCGCAGCGGCGGGTACATCCGCTGCTCGGCGGGCGGGCCACCGAGGTTGCCGGGCCCACGCGGCCCGTAGAGGGCACCCGGCCGGGCGGTGGGGTCGGTGGCCGCCATCAGCGCGGGCAGCTTCGCGGTCTCGACGGTGCCCAGCAGGACGCCGCGGGCCGACAGCGCCCGGATCACGCGGACCTGAGGAGTGTCCCGGCTGCGGCCGAGCTCGGGACGGGCCGCCAGGAGGCTGGTGGGGGCCACCCCGGGGTGGGAGAGGTTGCTGGTGATACCCCAGCCGTGCGTCCTGCTGCGCCGGTCCAGCTCCAGTCCGAACAGGCCGAACGCGATCTTCGACTGGCGGTAGGCCCGCATCGCGTCGTACGACCGCTCGCTGTTCAGGTCGTCCCAGTCGATGCGGCCCCGCCGTGCGGCGATGCTGACCTGCGAGGTCACCCGGGCCCGGCCGGCGATCAGCAGCGGAAGCAGCCGGCCGACCAGCGCGGCGTGGCCGAGGTGGTTGGTGCCGAACTGCAGCTCGAACCCGTCGGCCGTGGTCTGCCGGTTCGGCGGCGTCATCACGCCCGCGTTGTTGATCAGGAGGTGGATCGGCCGGTCCTCGGAGCGCAGGGTGTCGCCCAGGGCGGCGACCGACTCCAGCGACGACAGGTCGAGGCTGCGCAGCGAGACGTCGGCACCGGGCGCGGCCTGCCGGATCGTGGCGATCGCGGCCTCGCCCTTGCGCGGGTTGCGCACCGGCAGGACCACCTCGGCACCGGCCGAGGCGAGCCGGGTGGCGATGCCCAGACCCATCCCGTCGCTGGCGCCGGTGACGACGGCACGCTTGCCGGACAGGTCGGGGACGGTGATGTCGATAGGTGTGCGTGGCATGGTTTCTGCTCCCTGGTCGATGCGTTCCTCGGGTACGCCATCGATCCTGGGCCGGGTTCCCGGAAGTAACCACGGCCTTCCGATCCCAGGCTCGCGGGTCCCCCGGGGCGGCGGATGGGGGGATCGACGGGCCGTGGCTACCCGTTCCGGCAGGCGGTAGAAACGGGGCCAGCACTCGAAGGGGGAAGCGTCGTGATCGATCGCACCGGGCTGGCGGAGTTCCTGCGGAACCGCCGGCAGGCACTGCAACCGGAGGACGTCGGCCTGCCGCGCGGGCAGCGGCGCCGGACCAACGGCCTGCGCCGCGAGGAGGTCGCGTCGTTGTGCCACATGTCGGTCGACTACTACTCCCGGCTGGAGCGGGAACGGGGACCGCAGCCGTCGCAGTCGATGATCGCCTCGATCGCGCAGGGCCTGCACCTGTCGGTCGACGAGCGCGACCACCTGTTCCGCCTCGCCGGTCACACCCCACCACCGCGCGGTACGCCCACCGACCACATCAGCCCCGGCCTGCTGCGGGTGCTCGACCGGCTGGCCGACACCCCCGCCGAGATCGTCACCGAACTCGGCGAGACCCTGCGGCAGTCCCCGCTGGGCGTCGCGCTCACCGGGGACACCACCCGCTACGTCGGGCCGGCCCGCAGCGCGGGGTACCGCTGGTTCACCGACCCCGCCGCCCGGCGGCTCTACGCACCCGAGCAGCACCCGTTCCTGACCCGGATGTGGGCCTCGGGCCTGCGTGAGCTGGTCACCCTCCGGGGGCCCGGTTCCCGGGCCGCCCGCCTGGCCGAGTTGCTGCTGGCCGGCAGCGAGGAGTTCCGGCGGGTGTGGGACGACCACGAGATCGGGGTACGCCCCCACCAGGTCAAGCACTTCGTCCACCCCGAGGTCGGCGCGCTGGAGCTGAACTGCCAGCAGCTCGTCGACCCGGGACAGGCGCACGCGCTGCTGGTCTACACCGCCGTGCCGGGCACCGAGAGCCACGAGAAGCTGCGGATGCTCTCCGTCATCGGCGCGCAGTCGCTGAGCTGAGCCCCGATGCCGCTCAGGCGAGTTGCCGGACGGGGTCGCCCGGGGAGATGGTGGCGCCGACCACCACGCGGGCGTTCAGGCCGCGCAACCGCAGGCGCTTGCCCTCCTCGGTCCAGACGATCTTGTGGGCGTCACGTCCGAACCGGGCGGCGAACTTGGCACAGCCGGTGTGCGGCTGGTCGGTCACCTCGATGACGGCCCGGTCACCGATGGCCAGCCGGGTGCCGGCCGGCAGGGCGTCGACGCTCAGGTCGAGATCGAGGTAGAGCTGGTCACCGGCGAGCGCCCAGGCGTCCCGGTCGGGGCCGGCGATCAACTCGACGAAGCGGGCGTTGATCACGTTCAGCTGCATGTCGGGGTGCGGTGACCGGTCGGTGGTCCGGGAGCTCGGTCGTTGCCCCCAGCTGTCGCCGATCAGCCCGGCATCCGGGTCCAGCTCGGCCAGCTCCAGCACCTCCCGGGCGCCGACGGCCGGCCGGCGTACGGCCAGCGCCAGGGTGCCCACACCCCGCGGGGACTGCCGCACGACGTGCAGGCCGGCGGTGATCTCGTCCATGGAGCGATGGCGTACCGTAACGGGCTTCTCCATGGGATTGACTGTGCTCGGCCCGCACCCGCGTGTCCACGCGATTCTCGCCACCCGAGACCGGCACGAGCACCGCTGTACCGCCCACTGCTGGTCCTAACTCAGTCACTCGTCAGGTCGCGGCCCACAGCGACTCCGGCGGCGACGGATGCCACGGCGGCCCAACCCGAGGCGAGTAGGAGTCCACCGACGTCACCCGAGCCGGCACTGATGAACGCGGTGAACGGTAGCGGCGCCTGTAGCCTGCCGACCAGGCCCTCAACAAAGACGAACCAGCCCGCGCATCCGAGGAAGAACCAGGTAGGCCGGCGTGCCACTGCCGCACCGGCCGCCCCGAACACCGCCATCAACGGCACGACGGTAAGCAGGTTCAGGTACCTGTCAGCGGCACCTTTGACGAGGAGCGTCAAGCCGCTGACCGCCACGAAACCGCTGGCGACAATCATCGCCGCGATCAGTTGGCCGACGAGTACCGCGATCCGTCTCGGCACGGTGAGATAGAGCAGAACAGCCGTCCGGTGCTGGTAGTGCTGGGCCACCATTGTCGCGGCGAGTCCGAAGGCGACCATACCCGCCAACAGCCCCCAGGCGTCGATGTTCACCGAACCAATGAGGGTGCCCAGTGCGACAGAGACGATCAGCGAGATGCGGCTGGAACGGATAGTGGCCGTCCGGTGCAGATCGCTGCGTACGATCTTGAGCATCAGGCAGCCGTCAGGTCGAGGAAGATCTGTTCGAGGTCCGGAGTCTCGACGGTCAGCTCGTACAACGGCACGCGAGCCTGGAAGGCGATCTCACCCGCGCTCTCGGGCGTAAGTCCCGTCACCTGCAGAGCGTCGCCGCTTCTCGTGACCCGTCCGCCGGCTCCCTGTAGAGCCTGCCACAGTCGACGCTGGTCACGACTGCGGATCCGCAGCCGTCCCGCCGAGGCGCCGTACAGACTGGCGAGCGGTGCCTCACAGGTCACCCGCCCCTTCACGATGATCACCACATCATCGATGAACTGCGCCAACTCGGCCAGCAGGTGACTCGAGACGAGGACGGTCCCGCCCCGGCCGCAGTGGTCGCGCAGCAGCCGGCGAAGCCAGGCGACCCCCTCGGGGTCGAGGCCGTTCGCCGGCTCGTCGAGGACCAACGTCGGTGGGTCACCGAGAAGGGCGGTGGCCACCGCCAGACGCTGCCGCATGCCCAGCGAGTAGGCACCACTTCGCTGACCCGCCGCATGGGCCAGCCCGACGTCGTCGAGCAGCTCCTCGACTCGCGACCGCCTGACGCCGGCCAGGATCGCCTGGGACGTCAGGTGGGCCCGGCCGGACTGGCCGGGATGGCTGATCCCCTGCTCGAGAACGGCACCGACCTCTCTCGCCGGATGTGGCAGGTCACGGAACCGGCGACCGTTGATCCGGGCCTCTCCGGCCGTCGCGCGACTCAGTCCGAGCAGCATCCGCAGAGTGGTCGTCTTTCCCGAGCCGTTGAGCCCGAGAAAGCCGGTCACCCTCCCGGGGTAGGCGGTAAAGCTGGCATCCTGCACCGCTTGCACCCGTCCGTAGTGCTTTGTCAGTCCGAGCGCCTCAATCACCGTGGGTCGACACTTCCACGAACGTGCGACGGGTCTATCGGCTCGGCTTCCACACCATGTGCTCCCATGCTTGGCGGCGTCGGCGGCACAGGATGCCCTCCCGTTCACTGCGGCGCGGCGTTGCGGTGGTCGATGACCCGTTCTACACGACGTGGCGGAGTGCGATGGCGAGAGGGTGGTCTCGCGAGTTGCCCGACCGCTGACACCCCACCGGCAGGGAAGCGGCTCACCGGCGCCGGCGGCCGAACATCGACAGTAAGCCATGTCAGCGGAGCAGGTGAGCTGTCCACGGCCTCGTTACACTCCCGGCATGACGGCAACGCCGCGCTGGCTGAACTCCGAGCAGAAGGCCGCCTGGGACAGTTTCATCCGGATGCAGGAGACGCTGCTCGGGCGACTGTCCCGCCGGGTCCGTACCGACTCCGGCATGTCCGCCTCCGACTACATCGTGCTGGCCAATCTCACCGAGACCGGCGGCGGGCGGATGCGGTTCCTGGACCTGGCCAAGCTGGTGGAGTGGGAGAAGAGCCGGATGTCCCACCAGGTCGGGCGGATGGCGAAGCGGGGTCTGGTGACCCGGGAGGAGTGTCCCGAGGACGGCCGCGGCGCGTTCATCGTCGTCACCCCGGCGGGTTACCGGGCGATCGAGGAGGCCGCGCCGATGCACGTCGAGCAGGTCCGCCGGCTGTTCGTCGACGCCCTCGACCAGGAGGATCTCGACACGCTCGCCCGGATCTGCGACCGCGTCCTGGCGCACATGGCGAAGCAGCCCGACTGAGGTCGGCCACGTGCCGGTCCGGTGGACACGTGATCAAAAGGTTGATGTATCAACCGTCTCGTGGTTAGGGTGGACGCGGACCCACCCCGATGATCTATGGAGGACCCCATGGCGGTTGACGTGATCGACGTGCCCGAGGCGAAGCGGTACGAGGCCCGGGTCGACGGGAAGGACGAGATCGCGGGCGTCGCCGAGTACATCCGTACCGCGGAGCTCGTCGCGTTCGTGCACACCGAGGTCGGGCCGGCGTACGAGGGCAGGGGCGTCGGGTCCGCGCTGGCCCGCACCGCCCTGGACGAGGCGCGGGCCGCGAAGCTGCGGGTGCTGGCGACCTGCCCCTTCTTCGCGATGTGGATCGCCCGGCACCCCGAGTACGAGGACCTGCTGTACCAGTCCCGCAGCCGGGTCAGCGACTGAGACAGCCGGATTCCGACGGCTGCCGGGCCGGAGGGAGACCGGCCCGGCACCCGCATCCCGCGTCAGCTCGGTCCGGCCTGACCGACGACGGCGGTCACCCGGATCTCGACGCGCATCCCCGGCGCGGCCAGAGCCGCGACGCCGATCATCGTCCACACCGGCGAACGGTCACCCATCCGCTTACGGAACTGCTCGACCATGAACCGGCCGTGCGCCTCGTCGATGACGCCGGGGGCGTCGGCGACGTGGAAGGAGTCCACGGACACGACGTCCCGCAGGGTGGCGCCGGCCGTGGCCAGGGCGCGCTCGACATTGTCGAAGGTGCGGGCGATCTCGTCCTCGAGCGCCTCGGGGAAGGTGATCTCGTCGTCCCAGCCGCCCTGACCCGAGATGTCGACCCGGTCACCGATCCGCACCGCCTGGTGGTAGTGCCGGTTCTCCAGCATCCATTCACCGATGCCGGCAGTGGTGAAGAACTGTGGCTCGGTCATGTTGATCTCCTTGTCGTGGTGGTGTCCGGCCCGTGCCGGGCCGGGTTACTGGTTCCGCGGCAGCACGGTGATGGCCACGATGGCGCTGTTGACGACGGTGGCCGTCACGGTGCGGGTCACGGCCTGCGCCGCGGCGTCGGCGCCCCAGTCGCCGCGTTCGAGTTCCTTGGCCCGGGTGATCACCGGTGACGTCCAGGGGATCTCGGGGTCGAACTGCGGGAGCGTCCCGCTGGCCGAGAGCAGCGCGCCGAGCGCCGCGGCGCGGGTGGACGGTTCGGCGCCGTCCACGAGGACCTGCCGGACCTCGGCGAGCAGCCGCGCCCGGCGTCCGGTCCGGCCGTCCGACAGCGCCGTGGTGCGGAACAGGCCGAGCACCTTGCGGGGTTCCTGGTCGATGTCGCCGCGTGCGGTGAGCCGGTCCAGCACCGGTGCGCGCAGGGCGGGGCCGATCGCCGCGAGCACCGTCTGCACCCCGCGCGGCTTCTCGGCGAGGTAGTCCCAGGCCGGGCGGAGCAGGTCGGCGGCGGGCGGGCGGTCCCCGGTGCTGCTGATCCGGCCCCGCTTCTCCGTGGTCAGCCGATCAGCGAGGGCCAAATCGGCGAGGACGGCCCCGGCGAGGACGTAGAAGAGCGTGTTCTCGCCGGCGATGGTCCCGGAGGCGGGTTGGAAGAGCAGCAGCAGGAGATCCTCGGCCAGCGTCGGGGTGTCGGGGCGGTCGAGGTCGTCGGTGGTCATCGGCGGGGCTCCCAGCGGAAGAGTCGGTTGGCCAGGGCGACGGCGACGACGACCCAGCCCAGGGTGGGTCCGAGCAGCAGCAGGGAGTCGGTCACGGCGACACCGCCGTTCCAGGCGTTCATGGTCAGTTCGGTGGCCGCGCCGCCGGGCAGCAGCCGCTTGAGCCAGGCGAGGTCCGCGATGCCGCTGATGCCCACCCAGCTGGCCACGGCGATCACCCCGAGGGTGACCGGCAGGATGGTGACCTGGGCGTGCTCGGGGGAGTTCGTCAGTCCCGCGGTGGCCAACGCCAGACCGACCATCATGGCCAGGGTGGCGATGGTCGCCACCACGAGCAGAACGACGTCGGAGGGTTCGCCGGCGACGACGGCCAGCGCGATCAGGATCGCGGTCACCTGCACCACGGCGAGGACGACGACGGGCAGCAGCAGGCCGGTGAGGATGCTCACGTCGCTGGCGGCGGTGGACCGCAGCCGCTTGAGGAAGAGGTTCTGCCGTCGGGAGGCCAGGGTGGTGACCGCGGTGGCGTAGAGGCCGAACGCGGTCACGGTGAACAGCACGATCGCCGCGATGTAGCCGAGGCTGCCGATGGCGGCGAAGGTCTCGTGCTGGCGGACGAACAACACGCAGACCGCGACCGGGACGATGAGGCTGGTGATCAGCACCAGCCGGTTGCGGAAGATCTGGATCAGCTCGCTGGACGCGATGGACAACATGGTGGCACTTCTTTCCAGGAGATGGGTCAACTGCCGATGGCGCGGAACACGTCGTCGAGCCGGGTCGGTCCGGCCTGCAGGTCCCGCAGCTCCACAGCGTTCTCCTGAGCCCACCGCAGCAGCAGGTGCAGGTCCTGTTGCAGGGTGAAGGTCTCGACCACGACCCTGCCGTCGGCGTCGACGTCGCCCGACAGCGGCAGCGTCGGCGCCGCCGTGGGCAGGGAGAAACGGATGACCGCGGGCAGGGTACGGGTCAGCTCGGCCACGGTGCCCTCCCGGTGGAGGGTGCCCTGGTGCATCAGCCCGATGCGGTCGGCGCGCTGCTGCGCCTCCTCCAGGTAGTGCGTGGTGAGCACGATGGTCGCGCCGTTCTCCCGCATCCGGTCCACCGTCGCCCAGACCGCGTCGCGGGAGGAGATGTCCAGGCCGGTGGTCGGCTCGTCCAGGAAGATCAGCTCCGGGGTGCCGTAGATGGCGGTGGCGAAGTCCAGCCGGCGCTTCTCCCCGCCGGAGAGCTGCGACACCTGCCGGCCGGCCCGGTCGGTGAGGTCGACGAGGTCGAGCACCCGGTCGACGTCGTCGGTGCGTCGGGTGAGCCGGCCGATCAGACCCACGGACTCGCGGACGGTCAGATCGGGGGAGAAGCCGCTCTCCTGGAGCATGACGCCCACCCGCGGACGTACTACGCGCCGGTTGCGGGGGTCGTTCCCGAAGACGCGTACGGTGCCGGAGGTCGGGTTCCGATGCCCCTCGACCACCTCCAGGGTCGAGGTCTTGCCGGCCCCGTTGGTGCCCAGCAACGCGTAGAGCTCCCCGGGCCGGACCTCGAAGGTGAGGTCTCTGACGGCGTGGAAGTCGCCGTAGGTGAGGTTCAGCCGGTCGACGGCGATGACGGGTGTGGTGGACATGTGTCCATGACAGCGCCGGCAGGGCCGCAACGTCAGTGGCGTGGTGTCACGATCACGTGTGACGTGGCGTCACTGTTCGCGGCCGGTGGCCGCCGGATACTGGGGGGATGACCGGAGGATCGCGGCGCTTCACCGAGTCGACGCAGGGCAGACTGCGCCGGCTCAACCTGGTGACGTCACTGCCGCCGGTGGTGTTCGCCGCCGTTGCCCTGGTCTATCTCGACGCGCGGGTCTGGTGGCACGTGGTCGTGTTGGTGCCGGGTGCCGTGGCGGCGGTGGTGGCCTTCGAGCGGTGGACCGCCAACGACCTGGCCCGGTTCGCCCTGCCCTGCGTGGTCGTCGCGGCGGCGGTGTGGCCGTTGGGGGCCCTGGTGACCGGCAGCCCCAACGCGTACTGGGGGATCTGCGCGGTGGGTTCCCTGGTCCTGCGTGAGGTGCCGCGGTGGTGGCGGCAGGCGGCGGCCGGGTTGTTCGCCTATGTCGCCCTCGTCGGCGCGGCGCGACTGCTGGTGCCGCACGACGGCGTACGTCAGACTCTGGTGAACTACGTTCTCATTCCGACCCTGCTCACGGTCCTGGTGACGGTGGCGACCGTGCTCGGCGAACGGTTCTTCGACCTCATCCGGGAGCTCGAACAGACCCGGGAGAGCGAGGCGGAGCTGGCAGTGGTCCGGGAACGCGTCCGGTTCGCCAGCGACCTGCACGACATCCAGGGCCACACCCTGCACGTGGTGAAGTTGAAGATCGCGCTGGCCCGGAAGCTGCTGGACAGCGACACCGCGCGCGCGGACAAGGAGCTGCGGGAGACGTACGCCCTGGTCAGCGGCACCATCGCGGAGACCAAGGAACTCGCCCACGCGCAACGACGGTTGAACCTGACCGCGGAGATCGAGAACGCGAAGAACCTGTTCGAGGCCGCCGGCATCCGGGTCCGGGTGAGCCGGGAGGCCGAGGTCGACGCCCGCGCCGGCGAACTGCTCGGACAGGTGCTGCGGGAGACGACCACCAACATCCTGCGGCACGCGCAGGCCACCCAGGTGCGGATCACGCTCGGCGAGTCGGGTATCACCATCGTCAACGACGGCGTGACCACCGCCGTGCTGCCCGAGCTTCGCGGGCTGGCGGCGCTGCGGCAACGGGTGGCGGACGACGGAGGTGAGCTGACCGTGGAACAGCGCGACGGGCGGTTCTGGACGGCTGCGGTGTTGCCGCCGTCGCGCGACGGCGGGGTCGGGTCGACGTCGGGGGAGGGTGTCCGGTGACGACCATCGTGCTCGCCGACGACGAGGCGTTGCTGCGCACCGCCCTGGCGGCGCTGTTGCCGATGGAGGGTGACATCACCGTGCTCGCCGAGGCGGGCGACGGCCGGGCGGCCGTCGAGGCCACCCTGCGGCACCGGCCCGACGTGCTGGTCGTCGACCTGGAGATGCCCGGCCTGGACGGCCTCGACGCGGTCACGGAGATCCGTCGGGTGCGGCCGGAGCAGGTGATCCTCATGCTGACCCGGCACGCCCGTCCGGGTGTGCTGCGCAAGGCGTTGAAGCTCGGCGTCCAGGGTTTCGTCAGCAAGTCCGCCGAGCCGGCCCACATCACCTCGGTCATCGCCACCCTGCACGCCGGCAAACGCTGGATCGACCCGGACGTCTCCGCACTCGCGGTCACCGAGGACTGCCCCCTGACCGACCGGGAGGTCGACGTGCTGCGGGTCACCGGCGAGGGCTACTCGGTCGCCGACATCGCCGCGCGCCTGCACCTCGCCCCGGGCACCGTGCGCAACTACCTGTCCAACGCCATGCGCAAGACCCAGACCAGGACCCGCCACGAGGCGGCCCGCTACGCCCGCGAACACGACTGGCTGTGACCGTCGCCTCGTCCGGTGCCAGCCGGCGACTCCCGCCCGGTGCCCGCGTGTCTCGACGGGTCACCGCCGGGGCGGGCTGATTCCCCGCAGGGCGAGGCGGACCAGCCGTTCGGCCTCGGTCGCGCTGGCCGACTCCACGGCCAGCGCGACCGCGTTGACCAGCGTCACCAGATCGGCCATCGCGACGTCCGGGCTTACGGACCCCTCGTCGGCGGCCCGTCGGCGAAGCGGTTCGCCCGCTGCCACGAGCATCGCCGAGCAGGAGTTGCTGTGCTGCGGTGCCTTGAGCAGCGAGGTGACCAGGCCGCGGGTCGTGGCGCTGTACACGGCCAGCTCGCACAACCACGTCGTCAGCGCCTCGCGGGCGTCCGGTTCGGCCGCCAACTCCCCGGCCCGGGCACACAGCGCTTCGATCCGGTCGTGGAAGACCGCCTCCAACAGTGCCCATCGGGACGGGAAGTGCCGGTGCAGGGTCGCCGAGCCCACGCCGGCGGCGCGGGCGATCTCCTCCAGGGAGGCGTACGCGCCATCCCGGGCGATCGCCGCGCTGGCTGCCTTGACTAGCAGCGCGCGGTTGCGTTGTGCGTCAGCTCTCATCGTCTGCCGGTTGGATAAACGGGGTGGTCCCCCATATCGTAACCGGGGAGAAGTGGGGTGCCACCCCACTTATTCGAGGAGGAAACATGGTCGTCCTTGTCATCGGTGCCACCGGCAAGCAGGGCGGGGCCACCGCCCGAGCCCTGCTCGACCGGGGCGTCGCGGTCCGCGCCCTGGTCCGCGACCCCGGCGCCGACGCCGCGCTGGCCCTGGGGGAACGGGGAGCCGAACTGGTCCGAGGCGACCTGGACGACCCGGCCACCCTGCTTGCCGCCGCCGAGGGAGCCGACGGCGTCTTCTCCATCCCGTGGCCCGACCTCACCGACCTGCAGGGGGACGCCGAGCTGCGCCGGGGCCGCAACGTCGTCGAGGCCGCCCGCGCGGCCGGGGTGTCGCACCTGGTGCACAGCAGCGTCTCCGGCGCCGGTGACTTCCACCGCAACCAGCCCGGCTGGGCCGAGGGGCGCTGGGACCGGCACTACTGGGAGAGCAAGGCGGGCGTCGACGAGTTGGTCCGTTCCGGTGGTTTCGCCCACTGGACCATCCTGCTGCCCGGCACCTTCATGGAGAACCTGCTCGAAAGGTCCTACCTGTTCGGCGACTGGTCCAGCGGCACCATCGTCACCGGCTTCGCCGAGGACACCCGAATTCCCTGGATCGCCGTCGACGACATCGGCCAGGCCGCAGCGACCGCCTTCACCGACCCGGGCCGACTCGACGGCATGGACGTGGAGCTCGCCGGTGACCTGCGCACGATGACCGAGGTCGCCGTGATCCTCAGTGAGGTCACCGGTCGGACCATCACCGCTCCGGTCCGGACCCCGCAGGAAGCCATCGAGCACGGTCTGCTGCCATTCATGGTCAACGTGGTCGAGCGGATCAACGAGAACGGCTCGCCGGCCCGCCCGGAGATTCCCCAGGCCCTCGGCCTGCCCACCACGGACTTCCGCACCTGGGCCCGACGAACCTTCTCCTGACCCGTCCGGCTGCCGGGCCGGCCGGACCCCGCGTCGGCCCGGCGACACCGGGTGTCGGAGCCGGTTCGCGTCACCGTGCGGCTGACCGGCTCGGATCCGTCCAATGTTGACAGACTCGACCCCATTGAGGATCGTAAGTGGGCCCCGCTGCTCGGCCCCGGGGCTTCGTCGGGCGGCCGGATCCGGGGGCCGGCGAGCGGGCAGGGGAGGCTCACCGGGTGAAGATCGTCGCGTTGTCCTGCACCCAGCGGCGTCTGCCGTCGCTCACCGACGCGCTGCTCGACGCGGCGGTCAGCGGCCTCGTCCGTGAGCTCGGTGACGCGCGGGTCCAGCGGATCCGGTTGATCGACCACCGCATCGCGATGTGCGAGGGCGAGGACACCTGCCTCGATCCCGCGGTGGGCCGCTGCACGCTCGACGACGACTTCGAACACGTCGTCGGGCTCGCCGAGGGCGCGCAGGCGATGCTGCTCGCCATGCCGGTGTACGCGGGCAACGTACCCGCGGTGTTGAAGATCTTCCAGGAGCGCCTGAAGAGCTTCATGAACGCCGACCGGCGACCCTTCGGCAACCTGCTGGTCGGCACCATCGTGCACTCGCGCACGATGCTGACCGAACCCGCCCTGGCCGCGCTCTTCCCGTGGTACCTGCGGCTGAAGAACCGGAACGTGGCGTCGGCGTGCTTCACCCAGCACGGCCACCAGGACCTGACCCGCACCGCGGCGACGGACCTGTGCGTGGCCGTGGGTCGGCAGCTCGGCATGACGCTCGACGCCGTCCGATCGCCGACCGAGGACCGCTCGGCACCGCCGGTGGTCCAGTCGCCGGGCCGCACCGCACTGCCGGTGGTTCAGTCGGCGGCCCGGCCGCGCTGTGGCGATGCGGCCGGAGCGTCTGCCGAGGCCTGAGCAGACACCCGCCAGGTGCAGCCGTCGCCCGCCTGCTCGCACGAGACCGTGACCTCCGGTTCGAGGTAGCGGGCGGCGATGGCGGTGTTGAGCTGCTGGCAGTACCCACACGGTGAGGAGAACGTCAGGACGACACCGGCGCGGGCGGCCCGTCTGCGGTACCGCAGGATCCCGCAGTCGGCGTTGCGCAGCACGGTGCCCGAGGGCTGGGGCTCGCTGGTCACCGCCGAGTCGTACAGCATCAGTTGCCGCTGCAGCCGGGTCACGTAGTGGTCGGTGGTGGACATCCCGGCGGGTCGTTGCGCCCGTAACAGGTCGGCGGTGATGCGGGAGTTCGCGCGGATCCAGGCGGCCAGGCCCTCGTCGCCGTGCTCGCCCAGGACGAACTCCTCGGCGGCGGCCTGGGCCTCGAAGAACCGCTGCCGCCACAGGTCGACCTTCTCGTCCGGGTCGAGGGACGACGGTTCACCGGTCATGGCCGGCGTTCCCTCCGGTGGCGCCGTCCAGCTCGGCGAAGACCTCCTGGGCGACCCGCAGCCCGTTGTTGGCCACCGGCCAGCCACCGTAGTAGGCGAGTTGGATGATGATCTCGACGATCTTCTCCCGCGACATCCCGAGGTGCAGGGCGGCACCGATGTGGCCCCGCAACTCCCAGTCGGTACGGGCCAGCGTGACCGCGGTCAGGGCCACCAGTTCCCGTTCCTCGACGCTCAGATGCGGACGGGTCCAGATCTCACCGAACAGGTGGTCGACGGTGATCCGCAGGAACTCCGGGTACGAGCCCGGACGCGGTTCACGGCCGAAGACCTGCTGGAACACGGCCTCGCCCCGTTGCTGGCGGGCAGTCGGCTGATCCATCGATCGACTCCTTCGGGTCGAGGGCCGGCACCGTACGGTCAGAGGATGATGCTGAGCTTGGCGTGCTCGTACAACGTCTCGTGGTCGAGCACCACGACCCGCCGGCGGATCCGGAACGCCCCGCCCTCGACGGCGAGCTGGAACCGGTACTTCCCGACGTAGGTGTCGGAGCGCCCGTGCCCGAACCGGTACACCACGACGTTCGCCGCCACGTCGAGGTGGCTGCCCCGGTCGGTCAGGATCTCCACGTTGCTGATCATCCGGTTCGTCCGGGACCGGGGGTTCTCACACCACACCTCGCCGTTGAGCAGTTGGACGATCCGCTGGCGTAACCGCGCGGCGTCGTCGTCGATCAGTCCGAGCGCGTCGGGTGACTCGCCGCGCACGTCGGTGGCGGGCACGGTGTAGCGGACGTCGGCGGTCAACATCTCGTCGTACCACTCGTGCAGGCGCCACTCGTCGAGCAGCCGCGCCTCCCGGAACAGGAACTGGCTCACCCGGTGCCACAACCGCACCCGGGCCGCCTCGTCGACAGTCAGCTCGATGGTCACCGCGGATCCGCCCCCTGCAGCTCGGCCCGGTGCGCGAGGTCGAGGTGACCGTCGTCGCCGTGCATCAGTCGGTCCCACTGCCGCCAGAACTCGCGGGCCGGCAGCTCGTCGGTCGTCTCCGGGACCTCCTTGTCCATGCCCCGGGACAGGTCCGAGTAGCGGACCGCGCGGTTGAGGTAGCCCCGTTGGCACGACTCCACGATCTCGATGTCGTCGGGAGTGGCGAAGCCGGCGGGACCGAGGAAGGTCAGGTAGTGGCTCTTGCGGAGTTCCCGGATCTCCGGATCCTCGTCCCGGGGGGCCAGGGCGACCGAGGTGATGGCCATCTGCCCGGCGCCCACCGGGTCGATCTTGCGGATGGTGATGGCGATCGCGTCGATGATCATCAGGTTGGGGAAGATCAGCAACGCCCGGTTGGTGTGCGTGATCCGTTCGGCGCGTGCGGCGCCGAACCGGTCGACGAACCGGGCGGCCGTCGCCTCGATCCGGGGCCGGACCGACTCGCCGAACATCGGCGTCCAGTACGCCAGCGGGCGGGCCGCCGCCGGTGGCAGCTCGTTGGCGCCGTGCCCCAGCCCGAGGGCCCGGCCGAAGCCACCCCGGCGCCGTGGTGGCACCGATCCCAGCGACTCCATGTAGCCGACGTACCGCTTGTGCAGCGCCCGGAAGTGGTAGATGTCGACGCTGTTCTCCATCATGAGCTTCCAGTTCGCCCGGGCCCCGTGCAGTTGCGCGCCCTGGATCACCTCCATCCCGACCTCGGACTGGTCGTCGATCAGGTCGAGGTACTCCGTGGCGCCCGCCAGGTACCCGGTCAGGCTGCGCGGCTGCCGCGGATCGAAGGTGACGAACACGAAACCCCGGTAGCTGTCGCTGCGGTGCTGCGCCAGGCCGAAGTCGGCCTTGCGGAAGCCCGGCCCGTAACCGTCGGGAATCGGGACCCCGACCAGGTCACCCCGGTTGGAGAAGGTCCAGTCGTGGTACGGGCACCGGAACGACCGGGCCTGCCCGGCCGGCTGGGTGCAGATCAGCGCCCCGCGGTGCGGACAGCTGTTGGCGAAGACCCGGATCACCCCGTCGGACCCCCGCGCCATGACCACCGGCCGCCCGCCGACGTCGCGGGCCACGTAGGAGCCCGCGACCGGCACCTCCGACTCGTGTCCGACGTACAACCAGCAGCGGTCGAAGATCCTGGCCATCTCCGCTGCGGCCAGGTCGTCGTCGGTGTAGGCGCGGCGATCCACCCGGAACGACAGGCGTTCCCGATCGTCGAGCACGACCGGGTCGCCCACCGGCCGTCGCGGTTGGATCGTCACTGCTGCCCCTTCCGCGGTAGCGTCCCGACGGTGCCGACGACCAGCTCGGCGGTGCGCGCGGCGGAGTCGCCGCACTCCGGCCGCGCGGCGCGCAGCCGGGCGAGGTGGTCGCCAGCGGGATCGAGCAGATCGGTGAGCGCGTCGGCGACCGTCTGCTCGGTGACCCCGGTCGGCTCCAGGGCCGTCCCGAAACCCGCCCGCTCCACGAAGTACGCCTGGACGGGCTGGTCCACCGCCAGCGGGAGCACCAGCATCGGGGTGGCCGCCCGGATGGACTCCGCCACGGAGTTGTACCCGCCGTGGGTGACGAAGACGTCGGCGCGTTCGAGCACCGCACGCTGTGGCAGGTACGGCGCGGTGAGCACCTCGTCGGGCAGGGCCAGCTCCTCGGCCAGGTCCCCCACCGCGGCGATCACCTGCGCCCCGGTCTTCACCGCCCCGGCGATCACGGTGCGCAGCAGGTCCGGTCGCCGGTAGAAGATCGTGCCGAAGGAGACGTACACCACCGGCCGGTCCGGGTCGAGCCGCGCCAGGTCCCCGAAGGCGACCTCGTCGCCGCGTTCCCCGGCCGCACCCGGCAGCCCGACCAGCTGCACACCGTCGTCGGTGACCGCGTCGTGGCCGACGAGAGCCGGAATCGTGGGCATCAGATTGAGAATCGACGAACGCGCCGAATGGGTCCGGGTCGACCACGCCACTCCGTGCCCGGTCAGGTAGTCGCCTACCTGCTCGTCGTACGCCCAGCGGCCCCGGCGGTGCTCCCTCGGGCACACCCCGCCGAGGTTGGCCCAGATCATCCCGTACGGCACGCCGGAGGCGTGTGTGCCGACCATCGCCGAGGCCGTGACCGGCAACGAGTCGACGAGCACGAAGTCCGGCGCGATCGCCCGGAGTGTGTCGGTGGTCTGGTCCGCCACCGGTGACGACCGGAGCATCGGGCCGATCCTCGCCGGGTCACCGCTCCACGGTGCCATCTCGACCTGGCCGACCAGGTGGACCGGTGCCCCGCCCAGGGCGCGGCGTCGCTGCTCGTCGAGCGCGCCGCCGTCGGCGGACAACAGCAGCAGCGTGACCTCGCCACCGGCCCGCCGGAGCGCGTTGACCACCGGGACGTACGGGTTCAGGTGACCGTGTTGGGTCGTGGTGAGCAGCGCGACGCGCATCAACTCTCCGATCCATCGAAAGAGGACGACCGGGCGATCGAGGAGCTGCTCCGGTCGCACTACCGCGGCATGCCCGAACATGACCTGCCGCTTTCGAAACAGCGCAGGTGAAAAGGGCAGTCGAAATTCAGCTAAAGCTACGAGGTCTACGCATTCCCCCACCAGGGGTGGCGGAAAGCCGGATCGACGCTGATCGGAACAACCCCGAAACAATCGGGTTCACCGGCTGTCTCAGGAGTTTCACTAAGCCTGCCGGCAGGTGCAATCAATGTCAATGCCTGGTGTTGTCGAATGCCACTTCTCGATGGACGCAAACGTCTGCGAAACAGCTGTCATTCGACCGTTTCAGGCGAGGCTGAGTCAAATCGGAAATCACGTTTGTCGACGAGTGATGAGCACAAGCTCGTCGAGGAGCCGTTCGGCCCGGCGGGCGTGCAGGAACGCCTCCCGCTCGGCGGACACCGCCCGCGCGTGCTCGGCGGCAGCGGCCACCACCTCGACCGGTTCGCCACGGGCCTGCAGGAGCCGGGCCCGCAGCAGGAGCAGCAACCCCTCCGGGTGGCGCTGCCCGCACGAGTCCAGATAGAAGTCGGCCTCATCGAGGGCGGTCGCGGCCGCATCCAGGGCCCCACCGGCGATCAGCATCTCACCGAGGAGACCGTGCCAGGCGGCGACGTCCGAACGCGGAGGGTCGAGCAGGTGCATGGCGATGATCTGCCGGGCCCGCTCCGCGTTGCCGATCGGGTCCTGGCCGGTCACCGCCAGCGCCCAGCAGCGGGCCAGCCGTTGGTAGGTGCCGAGGAAGACGAAGGAGAAACCGGGATCGACCGCGATGCCCCGCCCGGACGCGCGCAGTGCCAGCACCGGATCGCCGGCGATCACCGAGATGCGGGTGGCGGCGCACGCCCACACCGTGACCATGTACGGGTCCTCGCCGGCCAGGTCCTCGATCTCGTCGAGCAGGGCCCGCCCGTCCGCCACGTCACCGTGCAACGTGGCGACCTCGGCCAGCATCGCGGCCATCAACAACTGGAGGTCGTGCCGGACGGGGTCCTCCTCCCGTCGCGGGATGTCGAAGATCATCGGCCGGGAACGGTCGAGGTAGCGGATGGCCTCGCCGATCTGGCCGTAGTCCCACTGTTGCAGGCCCCAGGCGTGCAGGCCGCACGCGAGCACCCACGGGTCGCCGGAGGCCTCCCCCCGTTTGAGCAGCCGGCGGGCCAGCGGGGCACTGCGATCGAGCTCGATGGCCTGGACCAGGGCGACCCACCGGGAGTACAGGAAGCTGGCCGCCTCCCGCTGCAGGCCCAGGCCGCGAGCCAGGTGCTCGGCCCGTTCCAGCAGGTCGGTGACCGAGAAGCCGTACATCGATCGCATGCCGAGCACCGCGGTGAGCTGGGCCAGGGCGGACAGCTCCAGCTCCGCGAGACCGGCGCCGCGCGCCACCTGCACCGCCGACCGTAGGCTCCGCTCGGCGACGTCGAGCGCCGACTTGCCGGCCGCGTGCCGGCCCGCCTGGATCAGCGCCCGGGCCGTCGGGGCCGGCGCGGCGAGCGGGCCGGCGGACCACAGGTGGTGGGCGAGGCGTTCGGCCACCGTCTCGGCATCCGACCCGACCTGCCGCAACGCGTCCGCGATCCGCAGATGCAGCTGGCCGACATGTGCCGGTCGCGTCGTCGCGGCCACCGCCTCGCGTACCAGATCGTGCGTGAACCGCAGCGCGATCGGGTCGTGCGGCCTGGTCTCCAGCATGCCGAGTGCCTCCACCGGTTCCAGCCGTTCCAGGCAGCTGTCGAGGTCGAGACCGGCCGCGCGGGCGAGCAGTCCCAGGTCGACGTCCCGGCCGATCAACGCGGCGATCCGGAGCAGGTCCCGGGCGTCGTCGTCCAGCCCGGCCATCCGGTCGATGACCACGTCCCGCACGGTGGCCGGCACCCCGTCCCGCCCCCGCGGCCGATCGGTGAGCAGCCGGGACAGTTCACGGACGAAGAACGGGTTCCCGGCGGTACGGGTGAGGATGCCGCGGGTCGCGTCGGGGGTGGGAGCCGTACCGGTCTCGCGGCGGATGAGCTCGGCCACCTCGGCTTCGTCCAGGTTGCCCAGGCGGATCCGCTGGTGGCCGGGCACCCGACTGACCGCGGCGAGCATCCGGGACAGCTCGGAGCCGGGCGCCGGGGCCCGGTCGCGCAGTGCCCCGATCACCGTGGTGCGCTGCGGCAGCCGGGCCGTCAGATGGCTGATCAGCCGCAGTGACGCGCTGTCGCCCCACTGCAGGTCGTCGAGCGCGAGCACCACCGGCCGACCCGCCGAGGCCGCTGCGACGATCGCGACGACCTGTTCGAAGAGCCGGAACTGGAAGCCGTTGTCGGGCAGCACCGGCGCCGCGAGGACGTCCCGGCGCGGCTCCAGGAGGCTGCCCAGCTCCCGGCCGACCGGCTTCTCCCGAACCTCGGCGGGCAGCCCGTCGAGGACGGCGCGGATGGCCTGCACCCACAGCCACATCGAGGGGCTGCCGCCGTCGTCGAGGCAGTGCCCCCAGACGACGAGGGCACCACGTTGCTCCGCCTCGACGGTGGCCTCGCGGAGCAACCGGGTCTTGCCGATGCCGGGCTCGCCCTGGACGAGCACGAGGGCGGTGCCGCCGGCGAAGGCAACCGCGGTCGCCTGACGGAGGGTCGCGAGTTCGCCGGTCCGGCCGACCAGGCCGCCGCCGGCGAGGGGTTGCGGTACCGGCGGCACGGGCGGTGCCGGCGGTGTCCCGGCCCGCTCGAGCGCGCGACGGTGCGCGGTCCGCAGGGCCGGCCCGGGGTCGACCCCCAGGTGCTCGGCGAGGTCGGCGCGGACGGCCCGGAACACCGTCAGCGCCTGGGCCTGCTGGCCGGCGGCGGAGAGCGCGGTGACCAACTGCGCCTGCACCGGTTCGTGCAGGGGTGCCATCGTGGCCGCCAGGCGCAGGGCCGGCAGGACACGTTGCGGCTGGCCCAACGGGACGGCCAGCTCGGCCGCGGCGACCCCGGCATCGAGGAACTCCCCGTCCAGGGCGGCGAAGAGCGCGACGGCAGCCGGAGCGGGCGCGTACCCGTCCCCGGCCGGACCGCGCCAGAGCGCCAGCGCCCGGACGTACGCGTCGAGGGCGGCCTGGTGCCGACCCTTGGTGAGGTGGGTCCTGGCCGCCGCGACCTGCTCCCGGAAGGTCGACAGATCGAGCATCCCCGCCGAGGTGGTCATCCGATAACCGGTGCCGTGCCGATGCAGGTAGGAGCCCTCCGCGCGGGGCGCCAGCGTGGGTTCCAGGACCCGGCGCAGCGCACCGACGTACTTGTGGATGACGTTGACCGCGGTGGTCGGGGCGTCGTCGCCCCAGACCAGGTCGATCAACTCGGTGGTGCTGACCGGCTGACCCGCGCGGGCCAGCAGCAGGCCGAGCAGGTACGCCTGCTGGCGGGGGCCGGGGGACACCTCGACGCCGTTCCGCCAGGCCCGCAGCGGACCGAGAATCTGTAGGCGAAGCGCGCCTGTCGAACGCGTACGGTGCGCACATCCGACGTCCGAGCCAGAGATCAACTCAGCCACACCACGGTACCCCCGGCCGTTCGTGACATCTACGTCCTTCAGCCTACGCCGGAGGCCGGGAACCGGCCGCAGCGTTCGGCCCGGGTCGTGCCGGCCGAGGTGCGGCCCGCGTTCACTGGCTGTCAACTTCGCGGGTGGGCCGACGGTCCCGGGCTCCCGGCATCCGGGCCGGACGGGCCGCCGGGCGCTGTTCAGTGGTAGTCAACTGACCGGTGCCACCATGACCGAGCCCACGGGAAGAGGTCCCGTGCGGGTGGGGACGAAGGGGTGGCCGCCACATGAGAAACGCCAGGAAGCTGTTGAGGAAGATCGCCGCGCCGTTGCTGGCACTGGCGGTGGGCGCGGGGCTCTCCGTCGTCGCGGCGACGCCCGCCTCGGCCTCCACCATCAAGGACGGCTGGATCCAGATCTGCCCCTGGGGCAACTACCGCGTCCACCTCGAGTACACCCTCGGCGGGCCCAACGACCCGTGGCAGGTGCTCAGCCCGACCCTCAACCCCGGGGCCGACTGTTGGTGGGGCCCGATGCCGGCCGGCAACCAGTACGCGTGGATCCACGTCGTCGGCCACTTCAACACCAGCAGCAACACGTTCCTGGTGGGCCGTCGGAACAGCTACGACTACGAGACCATGTACAACGGCAGGACCGGGATCGGATTCGCCGCCCAGGGCACGACCGAGGACGGCGGCCGGAAGTCCTGGTACACCCTGCACTGACATCCTGGCGACGACTGGTGCCGAGGCCGCTCGATCGGCCTCGGCACCAGTCGTCGTTGCGGGGTCCGGTCACCCGCCGGACGCGCCGCCCCTCACCAGCGCCAACCGTCGCGGCCGGTGTCCGGCACGGACTCCACACTCAGGTGCGCCTGCAGCCCGTGCCCGGTCAGGTAGGTCTGCACGACCTGCCCCTGCAGCACCGTGTTGTTGTAGATGTTCATCGAACCGGTGCCCTGGTGGACACACCAGATCTGGCCCTGGCTGTGCGGGTCGTAGGCGTCCAACACCACGTGGGCGCCGGGCTCGGGCAGCCCACCGTCCGGTGTGGACGTCAGGTACTCGTCGCCGTAGAGCAGGTAGAAGCACCGGTCGGAGCCGCGCTGCCCGGCCAACACCGGCTGCCACTCCTTGCTGGTGGCGGTGGCGGGCAGCAGCTGCACCGGTCGGCCCTCCACACCGTCCGGGCCGGCGACCCCCAGCTCGGCCTCCGAGCCGGCGGGCGCCGGGACGGGCAGGATGTCCCGCCGTAGTTCGAGGTCGGTCGAGGAGGAGAGGAACCACCGCTGGTACGGCGAGTCGGTCGCGTCCCGGGCCGCCAGCAGGAAGTCGCCGGGCAAGGCCGTGAGCGCCTGGCCGGTCACATAGTTGAGCAGGGTGTACGTGCCGTCACCGTGGTTCACCGGCCGCCACAGCTGGGTCAGCGACGGTGACCAGCCCAGCGCCGCGCGGGCGTCCGGGGCGGCGTCGGCCAGGCCCAGGTAACGGTCGTCGGCCGAGTTGCCCTCCCGCACCCGTTGCAGGCGCAGGTGACCGGGGACCTCGTTGTCCCAGTCCAGCCGCCACTGCTGGGCCCGCGACGGGTCGTACGGGGTGTCCACGACCAGCGGCCCGCCGCCCGGCTCGGCGTCGGCCACGGAGGTGGTGGCGGCGTTGCGCAGCAACGCCTGGCCGGGCCTGGTGGGCGTGGCCAGCGGCGGCACCTGCGCGGCGGCACGCAACTCGAAGCCGTAGGTCACCGGATAGTGGTCGGAGTTGGTGATCGTGATCTCCGTGTGGGCCCGGAAGAGCGTCGGCGCGCCGTTGCCGAAGTCGGTGACCGCGTAGTCCAGCGTGCGTACCGGGCCCAGAGTCGGGTGGGTGTTGCCGTCCGGGGCCATCACGGCGAACTGTTGGGCCGGCAGCGCGGCACGCAGGTTTGCCGGCTCGCGGTTGAAGTCGCCGAGCACGACCCACTCGTACGGGCCGTTCGGACCGGGATTGTTCAGGATCCACGTGCGGATTCTCGCCAACGTGGTCGGCGCGTCGCTGCCGGGGGCGTTGCCGGACCGGGCGTGCACGGTGAAGAAGAACGTCTCGCCGATGCGTACGCCGAGCGCCGGCCGGGCGTTGGCGCCACCGTCCACCACGACCCACTGGTCGGCCCGCTGCTGGGTTGCGATCGCCAGGTTGACGCGGTTCGGGCCATTGGTCGAGGTGTCCGTGTTCAACCAGTACAGGTGATGGGTGGGTTCATCGAGCAGGGCTCCCAGGTAGTACTCGTAGACCGGCGGGAAGACGCCGTTGTTCAGGTACACCTGCTGGCTGTAATGCCCGCGCTCGTGCGCGCTGCCGGCCGGCGGCGACCCGGCCTCCTGGAGCGCCACCGCCAGCGTCCCCTGGGCCAGCATCCCCATCACGGTCGGGTATTTGTTCTCGTAGATCCCCTCCGCGCCGGAACCCGCGCCCTGCATGTTCCAGGTGGCGACGTTCTGCCGGTTGCCGTCGCGCGGTTCGAGCTGGCCGACGTCGCGCAGGAACAGCGACGGCCACCGCTGGCCGGTCCGCACCGCCACACCCTGGCCGGCGTAGTCCGCGGTCTCCCGGCCGGACCAGTCCTTGATCGGCGCACCGCCCTGACCCAGCGGCGCGAACGCGCGCGGATCGGCCTGGTCGGAGCCGAACTGGTAGATCGCCTCCGCGTCGCCGCCCTCGCCCGAATACGGCTCGTAGGGCAGGTAGGGCCCGCCGGCGACGGACTGTTTGATCATCGTGTTGCGGTGGAAGACGTTCTGCGGGCCGGACGCGCCGGACCACTTGATGGCCTTGGCCGCCGCCGCCCACCAGATCGGGAACCAGGTGCCGTCCTCCAACTCGCCGCCCTCACCGCCGCAGTTGGCGGTGCAACTGCCGGAGCGGTGCTCGTACGGGATTCGGACCGTGTTGCCCTCGAACAGGTTGTACCGCTCCCAACCGCCGTGCAGGTTGAGGTCGGAGTCGAGGTCGTTGCCGAACGCCACGTTGCCGCTGGCCGACCACTGGAAGGTGAAGTGCCGCAGGTTCCGGCTGGTGTTGTACGCCCACAGCGAGTCCCAGACCCGGCTGCCGCGCAGGTACCCGTTGCCGCCCTTGCCCTTGTTCCACGCCCCGTCGAACGTGTTGTGTTCGATCTGCAGGTTACGGGCCACCTCGGTGACGATCGGATGCGAACCGGTCATCGAGCCGGCCAGCCCCCGAGCCCAGCTGTTCGCCGCCCACTTGAAGGCGATGCCGTGCATGGCGTACTCGGGGGCCAGGTTGCCGTAGTTGTGCACCGCGTCGACCGGGCTCGGCTGGTAGACCCCGCCGAGCAGCTTCGGCAGGCCGGACATCTCCTGGGAGAAGGCGAAGTTCTCGAAGCCGACCCCCTCCACCGCCCGCAGCGGCGTTATCTTGCTGACGTAGACGTTGCCGGCGATCGGCGCGGACCCGTCCGAGGTGGAGTCGACCGGCACGTCGTACTCCAGCGGGCGGTCCAGGGTGACCGTCTTCGCGGTCTTGTTCACCGCGGTCGCCCGGAACATCTGCTGGCGCATGTGCAGGTTCTCGCGGGTGCCCGGATCGTCCGGGGAGAGCCCCTGCTGCTCGTAGAAGCGCAGGCTGTTGGCGACGCCGACCCAGACGTAACCGCCGGCACGGAAGCCGTCCATCTTGGCCTTGGCGTCCAGCCGGATCACGTGCTGCCCGGCGCGGGCCGAGAATCCCGGATCGGTGCCGGCCGCGGCCAGCTTCTGGCCGGAGGCCCAGTGCTGGTTGACGGAGCCCTCGAACAGGTCCTTGCGGTTGGCGGGGGCCGCGGACCACTCGTCGAGGTACCGCTCGGCGACCTCCCGGGTCTGCACCTTGAACAGCGCCCGACCGGGCCAGATCCAACCACCGGTGCCGGTGTCCGGCGCCGCACCGAAGGTCATGGTGTCCTGGTTCCACCGGCTGCCGTCGGCGGTCAGCGTGTCGTACCGGGTGTTGACGTCCGGCCGGAAGACGACCCGGGTGCCGCCGCTGCCGGCGCCCTGGCCCCGCAGCACCAGGAAGTTCGCGTCGACGTAGATCTGCCGGGAGATGTCGATCCGCCCGGCCGGCAACGCGATCAGCGACAGCCGGCGGGCGTTGCCCGACGGCGAACAGTCGGCCTTGATCCGGTCGATGGCCGACTGCAGGCCCACGCTGTCGTCCACCGCGTCGTCGGCGCGGACCCCGAACTCGCTGGCCAACCGGGCCGGGGTGACGGTGCAGGCGCCACCGGCCAGGTCGCCGTCGGAGGGCAGCTCCTGGCCGCCGAGGTAGCCGACCCGGGACCAGTCGGGCATCCCGGCGACGGGGCCGACCCGGTTGCCGGCGGTCAGGTCGGCGTCGCCGGCGACGCCCGCCGGCAGCGACGCCGTCTCGGCCGACGCGGAAGGCGCCGCCCCGGCCGGTGCCGGCGGAGGAACTGCGACGGCCGGTACGAGTAGTAGTAATCCCAGCGCTGCGCGGATGGCGCGGACCATGGAACCTCTCTCCGCTTCGGTGTGTAGGTGCCGGCTGCCGGCGGTCCCGTCGATCCGGTACGACCTCGCCGAGGGCACGCCTGGGAGGCTAGGTCGACCCAGTTGACAACCACTGACTTCCGGCCTCCCGACCCACGCCACCGGTTCACTCGTGCCGTCCGGTTCGGCGGGGCAACTGGATGTCCGGGGGCGGCGGAGCCGGCGGCCGACACCTACAGTCGGGCCATGCCCGAACCAGCGACGGGGCCGGCGCGCACTCCCGTGCGCGCGGTCTACCCCGGCAGCTTCGATCCGTTCACCCCCGGGCACCTGCACGTGGTGGACCGGGCTCGCGAACTCTTCGACGAGGTGGTCGTGCTGGTCGCGGTCAACGGCGGCAAGCAACCCGGCACCGACGCGCAGCAGCGGGCCGCCGCCGTCCGGGCCGTGCTGCCGGCCGGGTGGACCTCGGTCACCGTGGCGGCCTGGCACGGGTTGACCGCCGACTACTGCCGTGCGCACGAGGTGGCGGTGATCGTCCGCGGCGTCCGTAACCCCACCGACCTGGAGGCCGAGTACCGGCTGGCCGCGATGAACCAGTCGCTGGGGGTCCGCACGGTGCTGCTGCCCGCCCGGCCCGAACTGGTCGCGGTCTCCTCGACCGCGGTACGCCTGCGGGACACCTGAGGACGTACCCCTGGCCGTCCCGGGTGGACAACTTTGGATGGATGGGGTCAGATGGCGGGAACGAAGAGCCCGGTGACGACGTACCGGGGAAGGGGGCGACGGTGGCGCGACGCAGGGCGTTGGTGGTCCGCGGCGGGTGGGCGGGGCACCAGCCGGTCAAGGCGACGGAGCTGTTCATCCCGTTCCTCGAAGCCCACGACTACGCGGTACGCGTCGAGGAGTCCACGGAGGTCTACGCCGACGCCGCCGCGATGGCCGACACCGATCTCGTCGTGCAGTGCGTGACGATGTCGCAGATCACCGCCGAACAGGTGGCGGGGCTGAGCGCCGCGGTCGTCGCCGGGACGGGTCTCACCGGCTGGCACGGCGGCATCGTGGACTCGTTCCGCGCCTCGGCGGAGTACCTGCACCTGGTGGGCGGCCAGTTCGCGACCCACCCGGGCAAGGAGCCGTGCGAGCGTCGCGGTGGGGAGGAGGACAACTTCCTGCCGCACCGGGTGCACGTCACCGACCTGGGACGCGACCATCCGATCACGGCGGGGATCGGGGACCTGGACCTGGTCACCGAGCAGTACTGGGTGCTGCACGACGACCTGATCGACGTGCTGGCCACCACCAGCCACCCCACCGCGTCCTGGCAGCCGTGGCACCGGCCGGTCACCTCGCCGGCGATCTGGACCCGCCGGTGGGGTGCCGGGCGGGTAGTGGTGACCACCCCCGGCCACAGCCTCGACGTGCTGGAGCACCCGGGTGTGCGTACCGTCATCGAGAGGGGGATGGTGTGGGCGACCCGCACCTCGTCGGCGTCGTAGGCCTCGGGGTCATCTCCCGGGCGTACCTGGACACGCTCGTCGGTCACCCCGCGGTGCGCGTCGTGGCGGTGGCCGACCTGGACGCCACCCGGTCGGCGGCGACCGCCGCCGCCGTTCCCGGCGCCGAGGCGTCGACCGTCGAGGAGCTGCTCGACCGCCCCGACGTGGAGACCGTGCTCAACCTCACCACGCCCGCCGCACACGCCGGGATCTCCCTCGCCGCGATCGACGCGGGCAAGAACGTGTACGTCGAGAAGCCGCTCGCCGCCGCGTTCCCGGACGGCCGTGCGGTGATCGAGCGGGCCGCGTCGGCCGGCGTCCGGGTCGGGTGCGCGCCGGACACCGTGCTGGGCACCGGTACGCAGACGGCCCGCGCGGCGATCGACGACGGGCTCATCGGGCGTCCGCTCTCCGCCTCGGCGGTCATGGTCACCGCCGGGCACGAGCGGTGGCATCCCGACCCCGACTTCTACTACGCCCCGGGCGGCGGCCCGCTGCTGGACATGGGGCCGTACTACATCTCCGCACTCGTCCACCTGCTCGGGCCGGTCCGGGCGGTCAACGGAGCCGCCAGCCGGCTGCGCGGCGAGCGCGTGATCGGCTCGGGCCCGCGCCTCGGTCACCGGATCCCGGTGCAGGTGGACACCCACGTGACCGGGGTGCTGGAACACGTCGACGGTGCCCTCTCCACCCTCACGACCAGCTTCGACGGCGTCGCGACCACGGCCGCGCCGATCGAGGTGCACGGGGTGGACGGGTCGCTGGCCGTACCCGACCCGAACCACTTCGACGGCGCGGTCCGGCTGTTCACCCTCGGCGGCACCGGCTGGCACGTTCTCGAACCCCGGGCCGGCTACGTCGAGGCGTCAAGGGGCATCGGCCTGCTCGACGCCGTCACCGCCGACGGTCGGCGTCCGCCCCGGGCCGGCGGCGACGTCGGTCTGCACGTGCTCGACACGATGACCACGCTGCTGCGGGCGGCGGCCGAAGGACGACGGATCGAGCTGACCACGACGGCGGACCGGCCCCCGCCGGTCCCGCTCACCCCGGCCGAGCAGTGGCGGGCGTCGCGCGCCCATCGCACCCGGGCACGCTGACCACGGAGAATGTGATGAACAGGGACGACAGTCGGTGGCTGCGCAACTACCGCCCCGGTCCGCCCCGGACGGCTCAGCTGGTCTGCTTCCCACACGCGAGCGGATCGGCCAGTTTCTTCCTGCCGATGTCCCGTGCCCTCAGCGACGACCTCCAAGTGCTCGCGGTCCAGTACCCCGGTCGGGCGGACCGCCGTGGCGAACCGACGGTACCCACCATCGGGGCGCTCGCCGACGCGGTGGCCGAGGAACTGGCCGGGCGGCTGGCACGGCCCACCGCGCTCTTCGGCCACAGCATGGGAGGACTTGTCGCCTTCGAGGTTGCCCGACGGCTGGAGGCACAGGGCCACCGCCTGCTTCGGCTGTTCGTCTCGGGGTGTCGCGCGCCGTCGCGTCGTCGCCCACGTGCCGTCGAGCTGCGTGACGAGGCAGACGTGCTCGCCGAGCTGGAACGGCTGGGCGGCACGGATCCGCGACTGCTGGACGACCGCCAGGCGCTGCGCGCCGTTCTGCCCACCATGCGCAACGACTACCGGGCCATCGACGCCTACCGTCTCGCGCCCGACGCCGTGCCGTTGCGCACCCCGATCCACGCCCACGTCGGAGACAGCGACCCGGAGGTCCTGCCGGAGGAGGCCGAGGCGTGGCGGGGGCACACCACCGGCCCCTTCGACCTGCGCACGTACCCGGGCGGCCACTTCTACCTCAGCTCACCCGGCTGTGACCTGGCGTCGGTGCTGCGCGCGGAGCTGTCCACCGGTCAGCGTGCGTGACCCGCCCCGGGCGCCGGGGTCACCTGGACCTCAAGCCTGCGGAACCGGCGCACCACCGTGCGGTTCTGCCGCTGCGGCGGGCTGACCGAGGCCAACGCGTCGACCCTGCGGGCGAGGTGAGCGAAGGCGGTCTCGGCGGTGACCAGGGCCAGTTCGGCTCCGGCGCAGCGGTGTGTCCCCAGGCCGAACGACAGGACGTCCCGGGGATCCGCGCCGGGCCCGACGAACCTGTCGGCGAGGAAGTCGTCCGGATTCGCGAATCGCCGGGCGTCCCGGCCGATCGCGCCCAGACACACGAGGATCAGGCTGCCCCGGGCGATGGGTAGTCCACCCAGTTCGGTGTCGGTGGCCGCGACCCTGGCGCCGTACTGGATCGGCGGATCGTGGCGAAGGGTCTCCAGCACGAACGACCTCAACAGGACGTCGTCGGCACGCAACCGGCCGAGCAGGTCATTGTCCCGGGCGAGCTGGAACAGCCCGCTGCCGAGCAGCGAACCCGTGGTCACGGTTCCCGCGCTGAGCACGAAGATCAGGTTGCTGACGACGTCCTGCTCGTCCAGGGAGTCCTCCGCGGCCAGCAGTCCGGCCAGGCTGGCGTCGTCGGCCGAGCGGCCCGAGCAGGTCTTCCGGACGTAGGAGACCAGCTGGACGGCCGCGTCGTCGGCGGACGCAAGCCGCCGGTCCGGCGGATGCATCTCGTTGCGCTCCAGGAACATGTCGAGCCACGCCATCACCTGGTCGACGTCGTCCTGCGGGAGGCCGAGCAGCTCGACCATCACGGAGTTCGGGACGGTGGTGAACGACCGGGTCGCGTCGACGGGGCCGTCCCCGGCGACCAGCGCGGCGACCTGCGCGGCGACGTGCCGTTCGATCATCGGACGCAGCAGCCGCACCCGTCTGGGATTGACGAACCGGGACACCAGGCGACGTGCCGGTTGGTTGTCCGGCGGGTTGCGGAACAGCAGGCTGTGGTACAGCAGGGTGGTCGACGGATGGTTCCGCCAGCCCGGCCAGGAGCGGTCGGCGTAGCCAGGATCGGGCACCGGGAACAGCTGGGTGTCCAGCAGAACGTCGGAACCCTCCTGGAACCCCAGGACTATCACGCGGTCGCCGCCGACGGGCAGGACGGGCGTCTGCTCCACCAGGTCGCGGTAGAGCGGATAGGGGTTCGCCCGTCCCTCCGGGCTGAACAGTCGCAGCAGCGCGTCCCGGGGGCCGCTCGCGGACGGGGTCACCGCACCGGCTCCCGTCCGCTGACCACGCCGCCCTCCATCGTGAGGAGCGCCTCACCACTTCCCGACCTGAGGGCGACACCGTCCGCGGTGCCGTCGCGGTGGTCGACGCGCAGCTGGACATCGTGCCCGGTCTGAGCCAACGCGAGGTCGTTTTCCGTGGTGTGCAGCGTCAGTTCCCGGATCACGTGCGGTGTCGCGTACCGGCCGGGGGTGCCGGTCAGACAGGCCGTCTGCAACAGGGCGTCGACAAGCAGCCACGGGATCCGGTGCCGGGCGAAGAACTCGTCGTCGCCGGTGGCGAGGGGGGGCTCCCACCTCGCCGAGGTGAGCCGTGGCTCGAGGCGTACGTCCCGGAGCTGGTCGAAGATCCCGGACATCGCCATCGTGGCAGCGGCCCGTCTTGTGCTCACCGGCCGTAGGCGGGAGAGCTGATCGGAGGGGTCGGCGGCACCGATCGGGACCACGACCTCGAAGTGCGGGACCCGCCGGTCGTGGCCAGCGCCGGGAACCCGCGAGTGGATACCGGCCCGCAGCACGCCGCGGTCGACTCCCCCCGGGTGGTACGAGGCGGTGAACACGTACCTGACCACCTGCGGGTCCACCGCGATGGGTGCCTGGAAGCGGATGTCGCGGAAGGTGCGCACCGCCGCCGACCCGGTCAGGTGGGTGGCGGCCTCCGCCGCGAGTTCCAGGGCCAGGGCTCCGGGAACGAGTGCCCGTGCCTGGCGGACGTGCCCGTACAGGTGTGGGTACCGGTCCAGGTCGAGTTCCCAGACGAGGTCCTGGCCGTCCATCGACGACGGTTCACCGAGGTAGGGGCTGCGGGGCACGGCGTCCACCAGCGCGGGGAACCGGGTACGCAGCATCGCCAGTTCCGCCTCGCCCAACGGTGTGGAAACGGGTGGCCGGTGCGGTCGGTGGGCCTCCACTTCGGCGTTGAAGAGGCGTTGGCCCTCGGCGTCGCCGATCAGGCCGAGTTGTCCCGCCGTGGCGGTGTACTCGGTGAAGCCGGTCCGGGGCCCGAGCCCCGACTCGCCCCACAGGCTCCAGCAGATGGCGAACTCGGCGGTTCCGGAGTATGCGCTCTGGTAGCGCGCCGCGGAGTTCAGGAAGTCGTTCGCCGGGCCGTAGTCACTCTCCCCGGCCAGGCCGAAGGCTCCGGCGACGGAGCTGAAGTTGCACCACAGACTGGGTTCGAGGGCGCCGAACGCTGCCTGGAGATGGTGGTAACCGGCCACTTTCGTGTCCCGTACCCGTCGGAAGGTGGCCAGGTCCTTGGCCGCCAACCGGCGTGCGCCGCTGATGCCCGCGCCGTTGATGACCAGGTCGAGGCGGGGGGTCGTGTGGCGGATCGTCTCCGCCGCGCGACGGACGGCGGTCGCGTCGGTGACGTCACAACCCAGATAGCGGACCCGGGCGGCGCCGAAGCGCTGCCGCAGGACGGCGAGCTGCGACAGGGACTCCCGGGACCTGCGACACCGGTCGTAGTAGGCGCGCACCTGGGCCAGGTGGACCTCGGGATCGGCCGCCCGGCGTCGGCGCACGTACTCGGCGCTGCTGCTGTCACCGATCTCGCGTGCCTGCGCCACCATCGTCTCCGGATCGGTGCTGCCGAGCAGCCACAGCGCCGATGGTGCGGTGCGCAGGCCTTCGAGACATCGGGCGGTGATGCCGCGGGACCCGCCCACCGCGAGCACGACCGGTCCCTCGCCCGTCGACCCGGGAGCAACGTCCGCGTCGACGCTGATGGTGCGGACGGGCAACAGCCGCTCCTCCAGGCGCGTGCCGGACGTCGATCGCCCTCGGTAGTAGGCCACGGGTAGGCCACGCACGCAGCCGGACTCACGACGCAGCTGCCGCAGTGCCGTCGACAGGGTGGCCGCGTCCGTCACCACGGCGTACGCCCGAGTGTGCGGTAGCTCCCAGGCGATGGCCTTCACCAGGCCGGTGATCAGCGCCGCGTGTGGGTGCGGGATACCGCCCCGCAGGGGATCCAGGACGACAGCGGCCACCGAGGAGTCCGGCAGGTCGGCGTGGGCCATCCGTCTGGCGGCCAGGAAGGCCGCTTCCTGCAGGGCGAGCAACCGTGGCTCGGGTGCCGCCGGCCAGCCGGCCGCGTGCAGCGAGGTGATGACGCGCAGGTGACCGGGGACGCCGTCGGAGACGGTGACGAGCCGGACGAGCGCCTGCTCGTTCCAGCCGGCCGCCTCGGGTGGTACGACCACGGTGGTGACAACCGGTTCTGCCTGCTGGGACAGCTGCCGGGCGACAGCCGCGTCATCGGTGAGTACCAGCGAGTCCGCGGGCAGCGGGTCGCACTCCGCCGACCCCGGCACCGCCGGACGGGCAACGATCTGGAGCGAGTACGACCGGTTCATCGCGGGCCTCCCGGGACAGGTCGCCTCATGACGGGGGGAGCACGGTGACGGTCGGACCGGCCGGGCCGGAGAAACGTCGGGGCAGAGTGCCGTCGGAGACGGACCGCAGCACACCGACGAACGCGTCGGCGGCGAGATAACTCGGCTGCTCCCTCGCGTCGGCCGCCTGGGGATCCGCGCGCAGGTCGGTCCGCACCCGGGCGAGCACCTGCCAGCCCCGCGCCCGGGCCGTCTCGGGACGCGCGAGCGCGACCGCGTACGCGCCCTCGGCGACCTCCTGCGGGCCGAGCCCGAGCGACTGCGCGTTCAGCTCCACCGGGCCGGCGTTCCACGCCAGCACCAGGGCGAGGTCGATGTCGCCCCGGCGCAGGTAGCAGCCCGCCGCGTGCAGGGCCGCCAACCCGGAGGACGGACCAGAATCCATCATCATGGTGGGCCCGTGCAGGTCCCGACGGTTCGCCACCCAGCCGAGCGCCGTGGACGACATCCGCCCGACCAGGCTGTAGGGACCGATCGCCGCGGTACCGGATCGATGTTTCCGCAGGTAGTCGGCTGCGGCGCGGGCCTGCGCGCCGTCCAGCGACCGGGCCAGCCCGCCGCCCAGGCACCGGAGCGTGGAGTCGACTGCGGACTGGGTGAGACCGTAGTGCGCGCCGAAGACGCCGGTGCGTTCGCCCAGGCCGTCCCAGAGCAGGCCCCGGTCGGTGTCGGCGGCCCCGAGCCGGTCGACCAGCTCCACCACCAGCAGTTGGCTCGGGTCCAGCTGGGCGGCCACCTTCGGCGGGATCATCGTCGTGGCGAACGGCGGGATCGGGTAGGGACGCTCCAGGCGCAGCGCCTCGGCGGGTGCCTCTCCCGTGGACAGCCGCGTGGCGATCGCCTCGTCGTCCGGCCGTCCCGGCAGCAGGGCGCTCCAGCGGACGAGCACCAGCTCGTCACCGAGCGACGGTGCCGACGACCGTACCGGGTGCTCCCGTGCGTCGGGGGCGGTCAACAGCTGGTATCCGTTGATGCCCCCCAGTCCGCAGGCGAAGACCCCCACGTACGGCGGCTGCCCGTCCGTCGCCGAGCTGTCCAGCTCCACCGGCGTCGAGGGGACCCGCACCGGCAGCGAGCGGGCGTAGTCGGGCAGCGCCGTGTGGTGGGGCTGACGAGGGATCGTCGACCGGTGCAGGCCAAGTGCCGCCTGGACGAGGGAGACCGCTCCGCACGCCATTCCGGTGTGGCCGAGCGTGGGCTTGTTGCCGGTCACCCACGGCGTGCCACCGGCGTGCGCCGTGGCGATGGAGCGCAGCTCGGTGGCGTCACCGGCGAGGGTGGCAGTGCCGTGTCCCACCACCCACGCCACCTGACCGCCGGGCACGTCGTTGACCTCCCGCGCCCGGCTCATCGCCCGAACCTGGCCCTCCTGGCTGGGCGCGAAGATCGCCTTACTCTTGCCGTCGGAGGCGGCACCGAAGCCGGCGAGCACCGCCAGGATCGTGTCCTGGTCGCGGCGGGCGTCGCTCAGGCGTTTGAGGGTGACGAGTGCGGCGCCCTCCGAGAAGAGGGTGCCGTCGGCCGCCGAGTCGAAGGCGCGTACCTCGTCGGACGGCGAGAGCGTGCCCATCTCCGAGAAGTAGACCTGCCGGAGCGGTCCGTGTGAGCTCACCCCGCCGCAGAAGGCGACGTCCACCGCGCCGTCGAGCAGGTGTCTGACCCCGAGGTCCACCGCGTACAGCGAGGATGGACAGATGTTGTCGACGACCAGTATGGGGGTGTCCGGCGGCAGGAGGCCGTCGATCGCCCGCCGGGCCTGGGCGTACGGGAGCAGCTCACCATGGGCCACGCCGGCACAGGGGTCGGCCCGCGCCAGTCGGCGTCTGATCCGTTCGCTGACCCGGGCGTCGTCCGGATCCACCGACAGGTGTCTCGCCGTGCCGGCGGCGAGCAGGTCCGCGGTGAGCGCCAAATCGATCTCGTAGCTGGTGTCCGTGGACGCGGCTACGAAGAGTCCGGGTCGTGTCGGCTGCCTGGACGTGCCGGCCAGGCACTGCCGTAGGGCGTGCCGCAGCCAACCAGCCTGCAGGTCTCCGGCCGTCTCCCCGGAGTCCGCACCCACCGCACCGAAGCGGAGGTCGTACGCCTGACCGGTCTCGGCCTCGGCCTCGGCGGTCAACGCCTCGTGCCCCCGGAACCGGTCCGGTGTCGCCAGCCGGAAGGGGCCGTCCTGGGCTCGTTGCCAGAGCTCCTCGACCGTATCGCAACCGGGGACCACCACGCCTGCCCCCACCAGGCAGACCTGCTCGGCGGGCACCGCTCAGCCCTTTGTTGTGGAGCCGAGGTGCTGCAGCAGGTCGGCCACCGAACGGACGGTGAGCGTCGCCGGCGACTCGGCCCCTGCGGTGTCCACCGCCCACATCTCACCGGCGCGTGCGAGCACGATCCGGTGCTGGAGGGAGTCCAGACCCAGCTCCGCTTCCAGGTCCACGTCTGGCGTGACCACGTCTTCGGGAAGTTCCAGCACAGTGGCGTACATCTTCTGGAGGTTCTGCAGGACGGCGTCGTTCTCGGGCAGCATGGCTACTCCTCACGGTACTGCTGGATGGTGGCTTCGGTCGGACGTGTCCGGAACGGCGTGACGACGCGGGCGTCGTTGCCCACGATTTCGGCGACGAACCGGGACAGGCCGTCCCGGAGGCCGCATTCCACGAACCGGTCCACCCCGGCCTCCCGCAGGTCACGCACGGCCTGTGGGAAGTTCAGCGGACGGACCAACTGCGCCCCGACCACCGTGAGCAGATCGTCGTCCGGGGTGATCCGTCGCCCCAGGATCGTCGAGTGCACGGGTGTGCGTGGCACCCCCGGCTGGATGCCGTGTATCGCTTCCCGGTAGTGCCGCAGGGCGGCAGCGAGCAGGGGATGATGCTGCGGGTACGGGCCGGTGCGCAGCCTCGTCGCCACGATGCCTCGCAAGTCGGCGGTCCGCAGCAGTCGCTGCACCTGCGCGGCGGGCCCGGAGAGAATCACCTGGGTCGGGCTGTTCGCCGCGGCGACGACGACATCGGCTTCCTGCTGGGCAAGCTCCTCCGCCGCGTCGGGGGAGAGCATGAACGCCGCGGTCGCCGCGGTCGGTTCCGCGTGGGCCTGGAGAGCGCGAGCCCGCTCACCCAGCAGGCGTGCCCCGTCCTCGACAGTGAATCCCCCCGCCGCGACCAGGGAGGTGATCTCCCCAAGGCTGTGCCCGACCAGGACGTCGGCCCGGAGTCCGAGTTCGTCCTGGATGATTCGCCAGCAACAGAGCTGGAGGTGGTAGGTGCGCAGCTCCGTCGACGGGTCCCAGGTGTCCGGAGCCGGATCGGAGAGCACGGACGGCCAGCCCTGCGCGACACTGACGGCATCGATTCGTTCGGCGAAGTCCGCCGCTATGCGTCGGCCCGGTGAATAGTGCGCGAAGGGAGTCGAGAAATAGGATCCGGCACCGGGAAACATAAAGGCGGTAACCATGGATCTGCGGCTCCAATCCGACCGGAGTCGCGGCTGCCTGTCTGCCGCACAGGAAATCGGCTGCGGAGGGTGACAAAAGTGGACTACGGCTTGGCTGTGTCAGGGGCGCGACGTTTGCCCAAGGTATCCCAAGGTTACAGCCTCGGCAAGGTGCTATTTCCACAGTTCTGTTAGGAACCTAATCAGTCATCGACTCATTGGGCACGGTTCGACACCCGGCGCTTACTGTCAGTCGCCATGGTCGATAGTGGCCGCTTGGGGTGAGGAGCCGCAATTACTCCCTTGTGGTCGGTCGGTGGCGTCGGGCAGATGTTCTGCTTCGCCGGAATGCTGATCGGCCACGCCGGCGGCCAACCGTGGTCGATCCCGCCCGGCACCCCTTGCGGAGCACCCGCCCGCCGGGGCCGGGACGGTTCTGCGGCCCATCAGGGGTCAGCTGCTGGTATGTCGGTGGCCGGGCTCGGCACCCGGCGCGGTTATCCTGACGGAATGCGACCGCTCAGGTACTCCATAAACGTCACGCTGGACGGGTGCTGCGACCACCGCGGGCCAGTGCCGGACGAGGAGCTGCACCGGCACCATGCCGAGAACCTCAGTCGGGCCGACGCGCTGCTGCTGGGTCGGGTGACCTACCAGATGATGGAGTCGGCGTGGCGGCTGCCGATGGCCCCGGGGGTGATGCCCGACTGGACCGAACCCTTTGCCCGGACGATCGACGCGGCCAAGAAGTACGTCGTGTCGAGCACCCTGGACCGGGTCGACTGGAACGCCGAACTCGTGCGCGGGGATCTGGAAACGGCCGTGCGGCGGCTCAAGGAGGAGCCGGGTGACGGGCTGTTCGTGGGCGGTGTGCAGCTCCCGCAGGCGCTGGCGGAGCTGGGCCTGATCGACGAGTACGAGTTCGTGGTGCACCCGCGGCTGGCCGGCCACGGGCCGACGCTGTTCGCGGGGCTGTCGACGCCCGTCGACCTGAAGCTCGTGGGTCGCAAGGAGTTCGACTCGGGTGCGGTGGCGATGCGGTACCAGTCGAAGGGCTGACCGTCGGGTCCGGGCGGTCGGTCGGGTGGTGGGCCGAGGCTTGCATCGATAGTTGTCGGTCAATAGATTGATGGTGGGCGCCGCCGGGGTCCGGGTGACCGGGCCGTCGGCGGCTGGCAGGTCACCCCGGGCCGGGGCACGTCGGTGACACGTACCGACCAGTCGTTGTGGCGCACCGCCGCGCCGCACCCCGGGCGGGTCGTCGCGCCGCTTCGGCCAGGACGCGCGCCGCCGCAGCCCCACCCGACCGATCGCAGAAGGACCCTCCCATGACGATGCTTCGTGCTCGCCCCACCCCGCTGCTGGCGGTGGTTGTCGCCCTGACCGCCACCGTGTCCGCCACCGGCGCGGCCCTGCTCACCAGTCCCGCCGCGGCCGCGGCGGGCTGCCGGGTCGACTACACGCCCAACCAGTGGCCCGGCGGGTTCACCGCCGCCGTCCGGGTGTCTCCCGGCACCACCGCCGTGTCCAGTTGGACCGTCACCTGGACCTACGCCGGGGACGAGCGCGTCACGAACGGCTGGAACGCCACCGTCAGCCAGACCGGTGCCACGGTGACCGCCCGCAGCCTGTCCTACAACGGCAGCATTCCGGCTGGCGGCTCCACCGAGTTCGGCGTGCAGGGCACCTTCGGTGCCAGCGGCGGCGCGCCGACCGGGTTCAGCGTGAACGGCGTGGCGTGCGACGGCACCGGCCCCACCCCGACCACCCCACCACCGGTCACGACCCCGCCGACCACGCCACCCCCGTCGACTACCGCCCCGCCCACCACGCCGCCGCCGACGACCCCGCCACCCACCACGCCTCCACCCACGACGCCTCCGCCGGCCGGGTGTGCCGGTGCGGTGCTCTGTGACGGCTTCGAGAACCAGGCCGGTGCGACGCCGTCGGGCGACTGGGCCGTGGTGAGCCCGGACTGCTCCGGCACCGGCACGGCCACCATCGACCCGACCACCGCGCACAGCGGCAGCCGGTCGGTGCGGATCAACGGCACGGCCGGGTACTGCAACCACGTGTTCGTCAGGTCCACCAGGAACCTCAGCGGCCTGGGTAGTGTCCGGTACGGCCGGATCTGGGTACGCCACACCACCGCCCAGCCCACCGAGCACACCACGATGGTGGCGATGGCCGACGCCGCCGACGGCAACCGGGACCTGCGGCTGGGTGGCCAGAACGGTGCCCTGCAGTGGAACCGTGCCTCCGACGACGCGACCCTGCCCGAGCAGAGTCCGGCCGGGGTGGCGCAGAGCCTGCCGCTGCCCACCAACCGGTGGGTCTGTGTGGAGTTCATGGTCGACGGCTCGGCCGGTCAGCTGCGTACCTGGGTGGACGGCACCGCCGTCGCCGGGCTGGCCGCGGACGGCACGCCGACGCACGACATCGACGGTCAGTGGTACAACCGGACCTGGCGACCGCAGCTCACCGACCTGAAGCTGGGCTGGGAGAGCTACGGCGGCGGGGCCGACACCCTCTGGTACGACGACGTGGCGCTCGGCTCCACCCGGATCGGCTGCTGAGCCGTCCCGCCCCCGGGCCGCCCTGGGCGTGAGCCGCGCCCGACACCCGTGCGGTTCGGCGGCTCCTCGCATATGCTGCCCGTGTCTAATCGATGCAAGTGAATGTGTGGTCGGGTGGTGCCGGTGCTCGTCGCCGGCGCGGCCCCACCGCCGATCGGAGCCCGCGATGGTCCTGCGCCCCGCTGCCGCCGCGCTGGCCAGCCTCTGCCTGGCCCTACCCGCCGCCGTCCCGGCCGATGCCGCCGTCGCAGCACCCCGAGCGGTCGGTGCCGACGCGTACGTCCCGGCCGCCGACCTCCCACCCGGTGCCCCGCCCGGGGTCTGTGAGCCCGGCACCGGGTACGGGCCGCCGTTGCCGACGTCGGCGATGTCGGCCACCCGGATCCGCGGCGGGTTCTCCTTCCTCGAAGGGCCGGTCTGGCTGGCCGACCGGGGTCAGCTGCTCTTCTCCGACATGGGCGCGGCCACCGGGCCGGAGAACGTCCAGCCCTCGACGATCCGCCGGTTCACCCCGCCGTCGACCTTCGACACGTTCCTCGCCGGTGCGGGCAGCAACGGGCTCGCGCTCAGCCCCGACGCGCAGAGCCTGGTCGCCGCCACGCACGACCGGCGCAGCGTCTCGTCGTACCGGATCGCCGACCTGACCCGCGGCGTGGTCGCCGCCACCTACCAGGGCCGGGCGTTCAACTCGCCGAACGACGTGGCGGTGCGCGCCGACGGCGTCGTCTACTTCACCGACCCCACCTTCCAGCGTGGCGCGCGCGGCGACCAGATGAACGGGCGGACCGGGGTCTTCCGCGTCTCCGGCGGCCAGGTGGCGCTGGTCGACGACACCCTGCGCCAGCCCAACGGCATTGCGCTCTCCCCGGACGGCAGCACGCTCTACGTGGGCGCCTACGGCGAGAACCGGATCTACCGGTACGCCGTGCGACCCGACGGCAGCACCGGTGACCGCAGCGTGTTCGTCACCTACGTCGGCGGCCCGGACGGCGCCACCGTCGACTGCGCCGGGAACGTGTACTGGGCCTCGGGCACCGACGGACTGGTCCACGTCTACGCGCCGACGGGCAACCAGCTCGGCACGGTCCGCTCCGGCTCGACGGGCACCACCAACGTGGCGTTCGGCGGGGCCGACCGGCGGACCCTCTACGTCACCTCGGGGCCGCGCAACGACTCCGGGCTGTACCAGGTACGCCTCGACGTGCCCGGCTACCCGTACTGACCAGCAGGCCCGACCCGAAGGGACGTCCCGCGTGCCCACCAACCCCCGTCACCGTGGTTCCCTGGCCACCCTCGCCCTGTTGACCGGTGTCTGCACCGTGCTGGCCAGCGCGCCCACCGCAGCGGCCGGCCCCGCGGCCACCGCCGGCGTCCCCGGCGCCTCGGTCACCGGCGGCGTCCCCGGCGCCTCGGTCACCGGCGGCGTCCCCGGCGCCTCGGCCGCCGACACGCGGCCGCCCACCCCACCGACCAACCTGCGCAGCACCCGGCTCACCTGCCAGTCCGTCACGCTTGCCTGGTCGGCGTCCCGGGACGACGTCGGCGTCACGGCCTACGACATCTACCACGACGGTCAGCTGGTCACCTCGGTCGCCGGCGGCACGCTGACCGCCACCCTCACCGTCGCGCAGGGCGTCACCTGGGGCTGGTACGTCAACGCCCGGGACGCCGCCGGCAACGTGTCGCAGGCCAGCGCCACGCTCACCGTGACGCCGCCGTTCTGCCAGTCCGACACCCAGCGGCCCAGCACGCCCACCAACCTCGCCGCCACCGCCAACGGCACCGACGTCCGGCTGACCTGGTCGGCGTCCACCGACAACGTGGCGGTCACCCGGTACGACATCCTGCGCGACGGCCGTACGGTCGGCTCGGTCACCGGCACCGCCGGCAGCCCGCCGGTGACCTCGTTCACCGACACCGGGCTGACCGTCGACACCACCTTCCGCTACACCGTCACCGCCCGCGACGCGCAGGGCAACGCCTCGCCGGCCAGCGCCGCGGTCAGCGTACGCACCGGGTCGGCCTGCACCAGCGCGGTCTGCGTCACGACGGTGGTCACCACCGAGCGGGACCTGCCGTGGGGTCTGGTGCAACTGCCCGACGGCACCGTCCTGTACGGGCGACGCGACCTGTTCGACATCGTGGCCATGCGGCCCGACGGCACCGGCAAGACCAGCGTCGGCACGGTGCCCGGCGTCGCCGGCACCAACGGCGAGGGCGGCGTCCTCGGGCTGGCCGTGGCACCGACCTTCAACACCGACCGGTGGCTGTACGTCTACCACACCACCAGCACCGACAACCGGATCGTGCGGATGAGGTACACCGACACCCTGCAGACCTCCAGCGCGCAGGTGCTGGTCAGCGGCATCCCGCGCAACAAGTACCACAACGGTGGGCGGCTGCGCTTCGGCCCGGACGGGATGCTCTACGCCGCCACCGGTGACGGGCAGACCCCGGACCGCGCCCAGGACGTCACCGACCTCGCCGGCAAGGTGTTGCGGATCCGCCCCGACGGCGGCGTACCGGCCGACAACCCGTTCGGCAACCCGGTGTGGAGCTACGGCCACCGCAACCCGCAGGGGCTGGCCTTCGACTCCCGGGGCCGGCTCTTCGCCCAGGAGTTCGGCAACAACGCCATGGACGAGACCAACATCATCGTCCGGGGCGGCAACTACGGGTGGCCGGCCTGCGAGGGCACGGTGGGCGACTGCGCCAACCCGAACTTCACCGCCCCGGTACGCACGTACCCGGTCGCCGACGCCTCGTGCAGCGGCATCGCCATCGTCCGTGACGCGCTCTACCTCGCCTGCCTGCGGGGCAACCGGATGTACCGGTTCCAGATCAGCGGCGACATGCTCACCGGTGGGCAGCAGTTTTTCGTCGGCACGTACAGCCGGCTGCGTACCGTCGAGCCGACCCTCGACGGGAACCTGTGGTTGACCACCAGCACCGGCGGCGACAAGGACAGCGTGCCGAACAACAGCAACGAGCGCATCCTCAAGGTGACCCTCGGCTGAGCCTGCGGCACCGGCTCAGGTGTTGTCGAGCACGAAGGCCCGGATGAGTTCGGCGCACTCGGTCGGGTGGGTCTCCAGCAGCAGGTGTCCGCCGTCGTAGAGGTGGGCGTCCAGGCGTTCGAGGGCGCGGTGGTAGGCGAGGACCTCGGCGATGTCGAAGTAGGCGTCGTGCCGTCCCCACAGCAGGAGTGCCGGTGGTTGGTGGCGCCGGTGGTAGGCGGCGATCTCGTCGAACCGGGCGACGTGGCTGGCGTAGTCGGTGAAGAGCGCGAACTGCGCCTCGACGTTGCCGGGGCGGCTCATCCGCGCCCAGTCGAGGTGCCACGACTCGGGCGCCTGCAGCGCGCGCAGGCGTGCCGGCAGCCCGGCGAGGTACTGGTCCCGGGTGCCGGCGAAGGTCAACCAGTCAGGCAGTCTGGCGCGGGTGGCGTCGGTCGGGTCGGCCCAGTACGCGCGGGCGCTGTCCCACTGCGGGCCGAGACCCGCCGGGTGCGCGTTGCCGTTCTGGACGACCAGGCCCCGCACCCGGGCCGGGGCGCGGGTGGCCAGGTGGTACCCCACCGGTGCGCCGAAGTCGTGCAGGTAGACGAAGAAGCGTTCGACCCCGAGCTGGCCGAGCACACTCTCGATCGTCCGGGCGAGGTTGGCGAAGGTGTAGTCGTAGTCCTCGACGGTGGGCGATGACGACATCCCGAAACCGGGCAGGTCGGGTGCGACCACGTGGGCGACCTCGGCGAGCGCCGGCATGATCTGGCGGAAGGTGTGCGAGGAACTCGGGAAGCCGTGCAGCAGCAGCACCGTCGGCTGGTCGGGGTGCCCGGCCTCCCGGACGAACACCGCCAGGCCGTCGACGGTCACCTGTCGGTGGCGGACCTTCTGGACGGTCTGCATCGTCTCCTCCCTCCCGGGCCCGGCGGCCCGCTCATCGCACCTGTCAACCCATCCTCCTAGGACGGCGTACGGGAGGTGGCAGGATCGACCCGTGTCTGTATCCAACGACGAAGGAGCCGCCGCGGTGACCGTCACCCTCTCGCCCCGGGCGCTGATGAGCCTGCTCGTCAACGGGCCCAAGGCCATGGACGTGTTGCGCACGGCGCTCGACCTGGGCCTGCTCGACGCGCTGGAGCCGGGGCCGGTACGCCTCGACGCGCTCGCCGCCCGGTTCGGGCTGCTGCCGCTGCGGTTGTACAAGTTCCTCGACTGCCTGGAGAGCCTCGGCTTCCTGGTCCGCGACGAGCCCGGCGACGACATCGGCACGACCAGCTACCGCGCCGTGCCGGGACTACGCGACGCGGTCCACGCGGTGGTCGGTCCGGGCGCCACCGAGCGGGACCGGGACGGCTATCCGTGGCGGCGGTTGCACGGCCGGCTGGCCGAGAGCCTGCGCGGGGAGGTCAGCATCGACGACGGGTTCGCCTGGCCGCCGAAGACGGCCGCGCAGACCGCGGAGTTCGAGAGCAGCATGGCCCTTGGCCTGGGCCCGGCCATCGAGACGGTACGCCGACACACCGACCGGCTCTGGTCGGGCCGGCGTCGGCTGCTGGACGTCGGTGGCGGTGACGGGACGCTCGCCGCCGACATCCTCGACTGCGCCCCGGCGCTGCGGGCCGACGTGTACAACCTGCCGGCGGTGGCCCCGCTGGTGGAGGCCACCCGGGTCGGTCGGGGCCATCGGGACCGGATGGGTTTCGTCGGCGGCGACTTCTTCGCCGAGCCGCTGCCGCGCGGGTACGACGCGATGTCGTTCGTCCGGGTGCTGCACGACTGGCCCAACCCGGTGGCCCGGCAACTGGTGGAGCAGGCGTACGCGGCGCTGGAGCCGGGTGGGCTGCTGCTGGTCTGTGAGGAGTTCCGCACGCCGGACCGGCTGGCCATGCAGTTCTTCTGGAGCTACTTCCTGATCGGGGTGGACAGCGCCGTCAGCCGGCTCCGCGAGGTGGACTTCTACACCTCCCTGCTCGCGGAGGTAGGCTTCGAGCGGGTGGCGGTGCTTCCCGGCACCTGGGAGCTGGTCACCGCGTACAAGCCGGGCTAGCGGGAGCGCGAAGGTCCGGAAACCCGATTCGGTCGAGGTCGGTAGACGGGGCGGGATGTCGGAGTGATCGGGGGTAGACGCGACGGCGTGGGGCTGCGACCGACCGTCTCCGGCCGGCCGCTGCCCCACGCCGTCGCTGCCAGGCCTCAGCCTCCCGCGCAGGTGGTGGTGGTTCCGCTGCCACTTCCGGTGCCCTGGAATCCGAAACTGGTCGTCTGGCCTGCGGCCAGTCGCCCGTTGTAGCTCTGGTTTGCGACGGTGACGGTGCCACTGGTGCCGGTGGCGACGCCGTTCCAGAGTGAGCTGACCGAGGTCCCGCCCGGCAGGTTCAGGGTCACCCGCCAACCGGTGAGGGCGGCGGTTCCCGCGGTGACGGTGACGGTGGCGACGAACCCGCCGTTCCACTGGTCCTGCACGGAGTAGACCGCCGTGCAGGCGGGGGTTCCGCCCGGTGGCGTGGTCGGGGCGGTGGTGGGCGGCGTGGTGGGCGGCGGATCGCCGTCGAGCGTCAGGTTCTTCTGCTGGACATTCCACTGGCTGCGGCACAGTCCACAGTTGGCACCGACAAAGTTGGTGCCGGCGCTGGTGTCACCCTTCAGTCGCCACTTGAGGTAGAGCACCGCCACTCGGCCGAACTCGCCGCCGTTGGGTTGGTCGTAGGTGCCGCCGTGCCCGACGTTCAGGTTGCCCATGAAGGCGGGCAGCCCGGCCGGCAGCTTGCCCCAGTCGTCGATGGCGTTGGGGTAGGCGATGTCGCTGGGCCCACCGACGAAGTAGGCGATCGGCTTGGTCAGTCTCCTGAGCTGGTAGTCGTCGGCGTCGTTGAGTAGTCCGCTGCTGAAGATGCCGGTCGTGGTGACGCGCGGATCGTGGGAGACGGCGTAGGCCTCCAGACCTCCGCAGGAGAAGCCCGCGACGGCGATCTTGGTGGTGTCGATTCTGTTGTGGTACTTGCTGCCCTGCCGGGAGTTCTCCGCGACGGCCCAGTCGATGGACTGGGTGAGCATCTGGGCGGTGGTGGAGCCGGAACCGTTCGGTGCGCCGTTGGCGATGGCGAGGAAACCGTGGGAGGCGATCTCGCGGAGGAAGTTGCCCTGGGAGAGGCCGTTGGCCGAGCAGCCGCCGTTGCCCCAGACGACGATGGGGAGGCGCTCGGTGGGCAGCGTCTGCGGCCGGAAGATGGTGTGGTTCGCCAGACTCGCCGAGGTCTCGTAGTCGGCGGGGTAGGGGCCGGAACCACCGACGGCGGCACTGGCCGGTGCCGCGCCGATCGCCATGATCACGGCTGCGGCCGGGACGATGACGGCGGCCAGTCCGGCGTAGACCCTCGATCTCCTTCGCACTGATCCTCCAACGGATGTCGCGGCGGCACTCGTGGTCGGTCGTCCGCCACCCGCCCGTGGTGGTCGGTGCCGGCCACGGGGCGGCTCGACGGGCGGGTTGGACCGGACGGGAGCGCGGTGCCCACAGGCGGTCCGGTGGGAGCGGTGTGCAGCCACTATCACCATTGCAGTGAAGTATGTCAATGTCAGGCCCGGCTCGGGCCGGGGCCGTCCGGCCGGTGCGATCAGGCGGATGTTGGTGGCCGGGCCTTCTGCGGATGGGGCGTCTCGTGGCGGGCCAGCATCGCGACGAACCCGTCGATCCGGCGTCTGCGGGTCTCGGCCCGCTTGGCGTCGTTCACGCGGTGGATGAGGGCGAACCGGTTGGTCCTGGTGAGAACGTCGAACATGGCCTGGGCGTCGGGGTCGGCAGCGATGGCGGCGAGCAGGTCGGCGGGCACCTCGGCCTCCGACGGAGGGGCGTACGCGGCTGCCCACCGCCCGTCGGCCTGCGCGGCCTCCACCGCGGCCCGGCCGGCGGGCTGCATCCGCCCCTGCGCCTCCAGCCGGGCCACGTGCGCGACGTTGCGTTGGGACCAGGAGCTGCGGGGCCGGCGCGGGGTGAAGCGGATCCAGGAGGACTCCTGGTCCCGCTTGCGGGCCTGCCCGTCGATCCAGCCGAAACACAGGCCCTCGTCGACCGCCTGTTGCCAGGTCAACGTGGTGACGGTGCCGCCCTTCCTGGTCAGGGCGAGCCAGACGCCGGGTGACGAGTCGTGGTGGGCGGCCAGCCAGCTGCGCAGCGCGTCGGCGTCGGAGACGATCAACTCGGCCAACTCCGCGCCCCCCATGACGGCAGGTTAGCCGCTGTCGACCCGCCGGTCCTCAGGCGGTGGTGGGTTGGCGGGGTTGGGGGGTGGTGGGCGTGGGGTCGTAGCCGGCCGCCTGGAGGGTGAACAGCTCGGCGTACCGGCCGCCGGTGCTCATCAGGTGGTCGTGGGTGCCGGCCTCGACGAGGCGGCCGTGGTGTAGGACGTAGATCCGGTCGGCGTGGCGGACGTTGGCCAGCCGATGGGTGATCAGGATGGTGATCCGCTCACCCTGCCGGTCGCGGATGGCCTGGAAGAGGGCGTCCTCGGCACGTGGGTCGAGGGCGGAGGAGGGCTCGTCCATGATGAGCAGGTCGGCGTCGCGCAGGAAGCCCCGGGCGGCGGTGATGCGTTGCCACTGGCCCCCGGAGAGGTCCTGTCCGCCGGCGAAGGTGCGGTCGAGCAGGGTGTCGTACCCGTGCGGCAGGTCTTTGATCATGTCGTGGGCGACGGCGCGGGCGGCGGCGGTCTCGATGAGCTGGGAACTCGGTGCGGTGGTGATGTCGCCGATGGCGATGTTCGTGGCGGCGGTGAAGGGCCACTTGTGGTACTCCTGCGTGACCACGCCGATGCGGGCCCGCAGCGCGTCGGGGTCCCAGCCGGCGGCAGGGCGACCGTCGTAGCCGACGGTGCCGGACGTGGGGGTGCGCAGGGTGGCGATCAGGGTGGCGAGGGTGGACTTGCCGGAGCCGTTCTCGCCGACGAACGCCACCGTCTGCCCGGCGGTGATGGTCAGGCTGACCTGGTCGACGGCGGGGGTGTCCCGGTCGGGGTAGTGCAGGCTGACGTTGTCGACGTGGATGGTGTGCAGCGGCTGCGTGGTGCTCGTCGTGGTGGCGGCCGGGGGTGTGGGCAGGTACTCGGCGGCCCGGGTCATGAAGCCGGTGTAGTCGCGGAAGTGCTGGCCCTCGGTGTAGACGCGGTCGATCTGGAAGGTGACCACCGCGAGGGAGCGTTGCGCGGACTGGACGGCGATGACGCAGGTCGCGGCGGCGGCGAGGGGGATCTGTCCGTCGACGAGCAGCAGACCGAGCAGGACGTAGACGACGGCGGTGGCGATTCCGCCGACCGCCGCGCCGACCGTGGTGGTCGTGGTGACCCGGCGGGCCAGGGCGAGTTGGATGCCGGTCTCCACGCCCATCACCCGGTCGTACTGGTCGAGCAGGAACCCGCGCAGGCCGTAGGAGCGCAGCTCGGGAGCGGAGTCCCGCTCGGCCATCAGCCGGTGCAGCAGCCACAGCCGGCGACGGCGTACCGATCCGGCGGCGTAGGTCTGGTAGCGCAGGTGTCCGGCGCGCAGCGACGCCCACCCGTTGGGCACGGTCGCCACCAGCAGGGCGAGCAGCAGCAGCGGGTGGACCACCACGACGGCGACCGCGACGGCGAGCACCCCGGCCAGGCCGGCGAGCAGGTTCATCGACGCCTGCACCAGGTCGGTGGTGGAGTCGGCGCCCCGGGAGGCGCGTTCCATGTCGTCGGCGAACGCGTCGGCGTCGAACGCCTCCAGCCGTACCGCCGTGGTCACCTCGAACAGGCCGCGTTCGACCTCCCGGTCAACCTTCGGGCTCAGGCCGTTCTGGGCGTACCCCATCGCGGTGGCCATCCCGGCGCGCAGCGCGGTCACCGCCGCCAGCGCGGCCAGGGCGGGCAGGGCGGCGATCACCTTGTCGGCGGTCGGTCCGCCGGCGAACAGCTCCACCAGCACCCGCTGGGTGGCCAGCAGCCCGAAGGCCGACATCACCCCCGCGCCGACGGTGGTGGCCGCCACGACCGAGGTGCGGATCCGGTCGGCCCGCCAGCTGACCACGAGCGCCGACCAGACCAGGCGGGGCAGCTCGGAGAAGACGGCGAAGAGCCCGGCCTGCGCCCGGGCCCGCACGCCGGTCTCCCACCACATCTCCCGCAACTCCGGCAGCACCGGGTCCCGCTGCGCCGGATCGGTGGGGCCGGGCGTGGGGTCGGGGGGACCGGTTCTGGGCATGGGGTTACCTCCCGAGGACGAGAAGGAGCCGGCGCGACTCACGGCACCGCATGCAGAGACGGTAGGACGCCGACGGGCCGACACGCCCGTAACGCCGCGCGCCGCCGGCCGGGTGGCGCTGGCCGTGTCGCCCGGCGCCGACGGTGGTGTCCGCGCCGACGGGCGGACAGCGTCCCTGGTCCTGCCCGGGTGGCAGGTCGCCGTACGACCTAGTACGTATTACCGGCTGCGCCGATCCGCTACCTGAGATGTGCCTCTTCGCTCTGGTATTTTGATGCCGGCGGTCAAGAGATGAGGTGTTCCGAAAATGGCTCCTCGGCGCGGGGTTTACTTCCTGGCGAACGATTACGTGCTGGACCGGGCCATCGCCTTCCTGAACAGCTTCCGGGCCCACCACGAGGCGCTGCCGATCTGTCTGATCCCGTTCGGTGACGACATCGACGGTCTGCGGCGGCTCCAGTCGTACTTCGACTTCACGATCTGGTCCGGTGACCCTGCCCTCCTGGCGGCTTGCGACGACCTCAGCCGGGGATTTCACGGCGAGGTCAAGGGGCACTACCGCAAACTGGTCGCCTGGGAGGGGGAGTTCGACGAGTTCGTCTACGTGGACACCGATACGATCGTGTTACGCGATCTGAGCTTTGTCTACGATTTTCTCGACACGTACGATTTCGTCACCACGGTCTCGGACGTCCCCGACCACTTCAAGTGGGTGTGGCGCGAGTCCGTGCACGGTGCCGGCGTGCTGACGCCCGACCAGATCGCCTTCGCCGCCGGCACACAGTTCATCGCGTCGCGCCGAGAGTGTCTGCGGTTCGCCGAGGTGCGGCCCCGCCTCGACGCCGCGCTGGCGCTCGCCGGGCACATGGCGTTGGTGACCCTGGAGATGCCGCTGCTGAACTACCTGATGGTGACCTCGGGCCGGCCGTACACCAGCCTGCGGAGGCTGGCCGGCGCGGTGGGCGCGGGCGGGCCGCCGCCGGGCGACATCCCACAGGAGCGGTGGGCCGGCGATCCGATCGGGGCCGTACGCGACGGTCACCTGCTGACCCCCTGGTCACCGCCGATCTTCCTGGTGCACTGGGCGGGTATGTGGTGGGAGCTGGAGCGCGGTGACCGGGCCGAGTTGCCGCACGGTGACCTGTGGAGCCACTACCGTCGCCTGGGCGGTCTCGACGTCACTTGATGGGCTTGCCCTGATCACCCTCGATGAGGTGGGCGGCTGTCGCCTTGCGCACCGCGTCGACCCGGGAGACGGCGTCGAGCTTGCCGTAGATGTTCGTCAGGTGGCGCTTGACGGTCGCTTCGGTGATGCGTAGGCGGGTGGCGATCTGCGCGTTGCTGAGCGCCTGTGCGGTCAGGCGCAGCACCTCCAGCTCCCGTTCGGTCAGGGTGCCCTCGCACGTCGGACGCCGCTGTTTGACCAGGCGCTCGACCGTGCGTCGGGACACCGACAGCCGGACGGTCGCCGACTCGCCGGCAGCGGCGATCACCGCCGCGATCAGCTCGGCCCGATGGATGGTCTTGATCAGGTAGGCGACGGCTCCGCACTCGATCGCCTCGTGCACGATGTCGGCGTCGTCATGCATGGTCAGCACGACCGTGCGGGTGTGCGGGCACAGCCGGCGAAGTTGCAACAGCACCGCGGCGGTCCCCGGACCGGGCATCTCCACGTCGAGCAGGAGCACGTCGGGCTGCCGTTCGACGCAGAGCGCGATGGCGGCCTCGCCGTGCGCCGCCTCTCCGACGACCCGCAGCCCCGGGTTGGTGGCGAGGATCTCGCGGACCCCGTCGCGAAAGAGGGTCTGGTCGTCGGCGAGCGCCACGGTGACCGCGGCGTCACCGCGGTTCATGGCCGTTGCCCGAGGGCCGGCGGGTGGACATTGTGTCCCCCGACCGGCTGGCGCCGGCATTCTGCCCGAACTCGCAGGTCCGACAATGGCGGGCCGCCATCACGCATGGCGGCCCCGCGGGGCATCCAGCACCTTTCGGGCATTTCCCGGCATCCATGGCCTCCTGGCGGAAAGCTGTGCGACTTGGTGGAAGTGCTGGAAGCGCTTCCAGAGAACATACCCAACAAGTGCCCGGAGGTGAACGCCCAAATCGCCCATTGGGTGGACGGGCATTACGGTGGCCCGGCTGGCCTGGTCGCCGCCCGGTGTCGCCGAGGTGCGATCCGTGCGCCGGGTACGCAGGGTGACGGGCTGCCCGGGTACCCCTTTGGTCGTAGCGGCGACTACGACTTTGGTTTCATTGGCGGCCGCATCCGCTGATCGCTATTGTTCTGGCCAGTCCCGCAGCGAGGGGCATAAATGGCGGAGGTGTTCGGGTGTCCACCAACAATGCGTCGTTTCTTCGGGTAAGTGGCTCGGATCTGGTCGACTCCAATGGCACTCCGGTGACGTTGTTCGGCATCGGCGTTGCTGGCTGGCTCAACATGGAGAACTGGATTACCGGATTTCCGGGATACGAGGAGGGGCAGCGGGCGGCGGTCGGGCGGGTGCTCGGGCCGGGATTGCGGGACTTCTTCTTCGACCGTTTTCTCGAACATTTCTTCACCGCCGACGACGCGGCGTACCTCGCCTCTCTCGGTATCAACATGATCCGCCTGCCGTTCAGCTACAAGTACCTGGAGAGCGACGACGCGCCCTTCGAGATCAACGAGAGCGGCTTCCGTTACCTCGACCGGGTGATCGACCTGTGCGGCGCGCAGGGCATCCGTACGGTGCTCGACCTGCACTCCGTGCCCGGTTGGCAGCACCAGGACTGGCACTGCGACAACCCCACGCACACCTCGCAGTTCTGGGTGCACCGGACGTTCCAGGACCGGGTGGTGCACCTGTGGCGGGCGATCGCCGACCGGTACAAGGACAACCCGTGGGTCGCCGGTTACAACCCGATCAACGAGCCGGCGGACCCCAGCGCCGAGAAGGTGGGCCCCTTCTACGAGCGCCTGGTGGAGGCGATCCGGGAGGTCGACCAGAACCACGTCCTGTTCCTCGACGGCAACCGGTACGCGCTCGACTTCGAGTTCTTCGGCGAGCCGTGGCCGAACACCGTCTACTGCCCGCACGACTACCCCGCGCCGGGGTACACCCCGGGCAGCCGCTACCCCGGCCGCCACCGGCCGATCCACGTGCTCAACGCCGGGGGCGGCCAGGCGGCCGAGCCGGAGGGCGAGGCGTACTGGGATAAGGCCGAGGTGGAGCGGAGCTTCCTGTACCGCACCAGCTACATGCGGGAGACGAACACCCCCATCGTGGTGGGCGAGTTCAACGCGGTGTGGCCGGAGTCGGAGCAGGAGCGGTTGCGGCTGCTCGGCGACCAGCTCGACGTGTTCCGCAAGTACAACGCGAGCTGGACCTACTGGTCGTACAAGGACGTCGGCTTCGCGGCACCGCTGCGGCTGGCCCCCAACGGTGCGTACCTGGAGCGCATCCGGCCGATCCTGGACAAGAAGGCCCGCCTGGCGGTCGACCTCTGGGGCGGTGACCGCCGCAAGATGGCCCACGTGCTCGGCCCGATCCACCAGGCCCTCGCCGAGGAGTGCCCGGACTGGAACCCCTACCCGTGGGGCAGCGAGTTCATGGTCTGCCGGGTGATCCTGCAGATCCTCTTCTCCGAGGCGCTGCTGCCGCAGTTCGGCGAGCTGTTCCGTGGCATGGGCGAGGACGACATCGACCAGATGATGCAGTCGTTCCGGTTGGAGAACTGCCAGCCCTGGCAGCCCCTGGTCGACCTGCTGCGAAACGACATCACGGCACGTCGTCGGCACGCCACCGTCGCCGCCGTCTGAGCGGCACCACGGACGCGAGGAAGCGGGCCGTGCGATGCCTGAGGTGGTGACGACCCCGCCCGCGCCGGCGCCGGCGGCACTGCGGGCCACGATGACCGCCGGTTTCCGGTTGGACCTGGTCCGGGACCTCTTCGCGCCGGACAATCCGGTGCTGGCCGATGCCTGGGGACCGGCTCGGCGGTTGCTCGTGGTGCACGACGAGGTCGCCGCGCCCGGCGGCGACCCGCTGATCGGATATCTGCGCGTGGCGCAGGACCGCGGTGAGTTGGACGACTTCCACGTCGTGGACGCGCAGGCCGGCGCGGCGGACGTCGGGCACCGGCGGGCCGGGGTGGACGCCTGCGGCTACGTCGTCGAGGCAGCCGTCAAGGCCCAGCTCGGGCGGCGCGACGCGGTGGTCGCGTTCGGTGGTGAGCGGACCGGGCGGCTCGTCGCGGTGGCGGCGGCGTCGTTCCGGCGGCACACCGCGGCGGTCCGCGTCCATCGCGACCTGGCCGCCGTGGTGGGTTGCCTGCGCGACGGCCTGCGCGCAACCCTGCCCGAGGAGGGAATCACCGCCCTGGCCCGCCGCACCCACGTCATCGTCGACGAGGATGGCGTGCTGACCCACCCGGTGGAGCCGGCCGCGTTGCTGGCGTTGGCCGCGCTCGACCGGCGGTTGCTCGACCGGTTGGGCCGGGCCGATCCGGACACCTGCCAGCGCGACGCGCTCACCGCGGTGCTGCGGCTGTGCCGCCGGTTCCGCCCCGGCCACCCGGCGTGGCGGATCGGCGAGGCGTTGCTGCCACTGGCCCCTGCCGCGTTGACCGGACCACAGCGGCGGGCCTGGTCGGTGCTGACCGCCGCCCGGGTCGCCCACCGGCTCGGCCGGCTGCCGGCAGCGGCGGTCCACGCGCTCGACGGGGTGGCCGAGAAGCTGGCGGTGCAGCGGGCCGAAGCGGTGGTGGACGCCTCGACCGCCCGTCGCTGGGTCGCCAACGCGCCGTCGGGTGACGGGCCGGTCACGCTGATGTTGCCCACCCCGGACGGTGGCGGCGAGCCGGTGACGGTGGACCGGGCCGTGCTGGCCCGGGTGCTCAGCGCCGGGCCGGACCGGCCCGGCCCGCCGGGTCCGCCGACCGGCCCGGCCCGCCGACGGGTGGCCCGGGCCGACGGGCCGACGACACCGACGCCCCGCCGGGGTGCCGGGACGGTGCGGGGTACCCAGCTCCGGGTCGACGTGCCGGCCACGTTCCCGGTGCGTCTGGTCGACGACGTGCTCGCTCCGGCCACCGCCGCCCTCACCGACCTGCTGCCCGAACGCTGCCAGGTGTTGGCGGTCGTCGACCCGTACGCGCCGGACCAGGTGGACCGGGTGCAGCGGCTGCTGGCCGGTTACCGGGACCGGGGCTACCTGGCCCGGTTCACCGTCCTGCCGGTGGTCGCCACCGAGCACACCAAGAACCTCACCCAGGTGACCACCGTGCTACGGGTGGCCGAAGGGCTCGGGCTGGGCGCGGACGACCGGGTGCTCGTGGTCGGTGGCGGCACCCTGATGGACGTCGTCGGGTACGCCGCCTACCTCTACCGCGGCCAGACCCCGTACATCCGGATACCCACCACCCTGGTCGGCATGGTCGACGCCGGTGTCGGCCTCAAGGTGGGCGTCAACCTCAACGGCCACAAGAACCTGCTCGGGGCGTACCATCCGCCGCTGGCCTGCCTGTGCGACCCGGCCTTCCTGCGCACCCTGGCCCCGGCGGAGCTGCGCTGTGGCCTGGCCGAGGTGATCAAGATGGCGGTGGTCTGTGACGCCGAGCTGTTCGATCTGGTGGAGCGGCACCACGGCGACGTGCTGGCGGCTCACGACACTCCGCAGGTACGCGAGATCATCGACCGCGCCACCCGGGCGATGCTGCGCGAACTCTCCGCCAACCCGGTCGAGGAGGACCTACGGCGGTTGCCCGACTTCGGCCACGAGTTCGGGCACGCCCTGGAGTCCATGTCCGGCTACCGGCTCCGCCACGGCGAGGCGGTCGCGATCGGCATGGCTCTCTCGTCCCACCTGGCCCTGCGGACCGGACACCTGGGCCGCGTCGACCTCGACCGGCTGCTGACGCTGCTGCGCCGGACCGGCCTGGCGTTGTGGAACCCGGTGTGCGACCCGGCCGTGCTCTGGGACCGGCTGCACGGCGAGGTGATGCCGCACAAGGCCGGTCGGCTGCACCTGGTGGTGCCGCGCCGCATCGGCGTCGGCGACTTCATCGACTCGATCGACGAGATCAGCGCCCACCTGGTCGCCGAGGCCTGCGCGGAACTCGCGGCCCTGGCGAGACCGCCGGTGCGGTGACGGGACCTGGATGAAGGAGGCAGACGTGACGGCGCTTACCGACACCACGTCGATCTGTGTGGACATGGGCGGCACCACCACCCGGATCGGCGTCTGCGCCGAGGGACGACTGCTGCCCGGCACGGTGCGGTTCGCCACGCCGAAGCCGGTCGCGGGCAGCTCGATCCGCGACGCGCACCTGGACCGGATAGCCGAGGCCGTGTCGCGGGTGCGCTCCGCGACGCCGGTGCCCACCCGGGCGGTGGGGCTCGCGGTGGGTGCCACCGTCGCCGCCACCGGCCGGATCCGCAACGCCGCCATGCTGTGGCACGAGCCGAGCGAGGGCTTCGACCTCGCCGCGGCGGTGGCGGCGCGGCTGCCGTGGGCCGACATCACCGTGGCCAACGACATCGCCGCCGCTACCTGGCGCTACCGTGCGCTGGGCCGGTTCGGTCTGGTCACGGTCAGCACCGGGGTCGCGGTCAAGGTCTTCGACGACGCGCTGCCCTTCGACCGCAAACTGCTCGTCGACGACCAGGGGCTGGGTGGCGAGGTCGGCCACGTCCGGGTCGACCCACCGGCCGAGCTGGCCGGCGTCGGCACCCCGTGGTGCGAGTGCGGCAACACCGGTGACCTCTGCTCGTACGCCTCGGGTCCGGCCACCATGCGGCTCGTGGCGCTGCTCGCCACGGCGTGGCCCCGACGCTGGCGCGACTCGAAACTCGCGGTGCTCGCCGAGGGCGTACCGGAGCGCCTGACCAGCCGCGACCTCGCCCAGGTCGCCGGTGCCGGCGACGAGTTCGCCGCCGCGGTCCTGCGGGTCTCCACCCGTCCGTTGGCCACCCAACTGCTGCACACCTCGGCCCTGCTGGGGTTGCGGCGTTTCGTGGTGATGGGCGGGTTCGCCAACGGCGTCGGCGTGCCGTGGTACACCGCGTTGCGCGCCAACCTGGGCGAACTGCTGCCACAGGGTGGTTGGTTCACCGGCTGGACCGCCGAGGACCTGGACGCGCTGGTGCGCCCGTCGGTCGACGGCGACGACAGCCTGCTGGGTATGGCGGCGTTTCAGGCCGCCCGCCGCGACCAGTACCGCGAGCTGCACAAGCCGGTGGGCGAGGGGCGGACCGTGGTGCGCTTGCGGGACCGGCCGCGCTGCGGCCGGGAGCAGTTCGTGGCCCGCGTCGCCTTCGCCGGCATCTGCGGCACCGACCTGCAGATGGTACGCGGCGAACGCGGGTGTGAGCCCGGCGTGCTCGGCCACGAGTGCGTCGCCCAGGTCGTCGAGGTGGGCGACGGCGTGTCCGCCGTCGCCCCCGGTGAGGTGATCGGGGTCAATCCGAACCACCCGCACGACGACCACGACAAGATCGGCCACAACCAGCCCGGGGTCCTGCGCGAGGTCGCGGTCTGGGACGGGGCCCTCGCCGATCGGGGCCAGGCGGTGCGGCTGCCCGCCGAGGGCCGGGCCGAGTGGGTCCTGCTGGAGCCGCTCGCGTGCGCGGTGCGCTCCCTGCGGATGGCCCGGGACGCCGGCCGTGGTGGGCGGATCCTGGTGCTCGGCGGCGGCATCTCCGGCCTGCTGCACGTGCTGCTGGCCCGCCGGTGGGGAGCCCGGCAGGTGCTGCTGGCCAACCGGGGCGGCGACCGGCTGCGGCTGGCGGTGGAACGCGGTGTGGTGGCCGCCGAGGACACTCTGCCCGTCGACGCCGGCCTGGCCTCGGCCGTGCGGGACGCCACCGGTGGTGCCGGCGTCGACGCGGTCGTGGTCTGCGTCTCCGGCGCCGGGCCGGACCTCCTGACGGGCCTGTGGCCGGCGTTGGCCGACGGTGCCACGGTCCACCTGTTCGGTGGCTTCCTGGCCGGTGACACCATCCGAGTACCCGGCGGGGACGTGGTGGCGGCCCACCCGATCCGGTGCGGCCAGCGGCGTACGGTACGGCTGCCGGACGGCGGCAGTGGCGTGCTGCTCGGTTCGCGGGGAGCCTCGGCCGAGGAGTACCGGGAGGCGCTGGAGCTCTGCGCCGGCCCCGACGGGCTGCGGCTGGGCCCACTGATCAGCCACGTGGTGTCGCTGGACGCCGTACCGGCCGTCCTCGACGACCTGGCCGCCACCGGTCGGGTCGGCGGCGAACCCACGCTGCGCGTGGTGGTCGACCTGAGGTTGCCGGGCCACGCGGTGCACGCCGTCGACGGCACCATGCTTCCCCAGCTGGCGTCGCCGCGATGACCGGGTGTCCGGAAACGGTCGGGCCGGCCCGCGGCGACCTCGCCGGGCTCGACGCCGACGCCCTGTGGTCCGCGGTGCTCGCCGCGGCGGCGGGCTCCCGCACGGGCGTGCCGGGCGTGGTGGCCGAGCGCTGCACGGCGGCGGGTGCGGTGCGGCTGGGCTGGGTCTCGCCTCCGGCGTGGCACGTGGTACGCGAGGGGGTCGCCGCCGTCCGCACCGCCCTCGTACCGCCGACGCGGGCGCGGGTGGTGGTGCTGGGCACCGGCGGCTGGTGTTTCGCCGCCCAGGCGCTTACCGAGACCACCGGCGGGCGGGCCGCGCTGACCGTCCTGGACAGCCTCGACCCCACCGCGATCGCCCAGGCGCTGGCCGACGAACCCGGCACCCCACGAGGAGTTCTGGCGGTCTCCGCCTCCGGTGCCACCCGGGAGACCCGGCTGCTGGTGGCGGCGGTGCCGCCACGCGACGGCGGCCGGCTGGTGTGGCTGCGCGACGAGGCGGATCCGCCGGAGGCCTTCGCGCTGTCGCCCGGCGGTGGAGCCGACCAGGTGGCGATGCTCGGCGCCCCGCTGTCCACCGCGTTCCTGGCGGTGGCCGGCATCGCCGACGGGGCGGCGCTGGCCGCCGCCTACCCACGGTTCGTCTCCCGGAGCCACCGGATCGGCGTCGCCGCGGCCCGACGCGCCGGTACGGTGCCGGTGGCGGGTGCCGTGCGCATCCGGTTCGTGCCGCCGCGGTGGGCGGGACCGGGACTGCGGCGCTGGCTGCTGCAGCTCGGCCGGCAGGTGCTCGGTGGCAAACCCGGCCGGTGGCGACCCACGGTGGAGCTGGCCTGCGGGGCCGAGGGCACGCCCGCCGTCGGCGGGACCGGTCGACCCGAGGTCGTGTTCGATCTCGGCGGCCTACGGCGTGACCTGCCGGCGCTGCTCGACGGGCTGTACGCCGCCGGGGTGTTCGTGGCCTGCGTCGGGCTGCGGGCGGGCCTCGACGTCGCCGAGCACCCGAACGTGCGCGTGTACAAGGAGCACCTGGCCCACGCCGACCCCGACGAGGCGGGTCACCGGTCGGTCGCCGTCGCCGACCTGCCCGACACCGCCGCGAGGTGGCTCACCCACCGCCCGGAAGTGACGCGACTGCACGTCGTCGGGTACTGGTCGGCGGCCGAGCGGGACCTGCCGTCCGCCGCCCGGTTCACCGGGGCCACCGGACGTCCGTGCGAGGTGCACGAGGGCAGCGCCTGGAACCACCACTCCTTCCAGGCCGGCTACCCCGATCCGACAGTCGCGGTGCTGATCGTCACGCGCGGCGTCGAGGCCGGCACCGACCCCACCGCCGCCCCGCCGGTGCGCGCCGCCGCCCGGGCCCTGCGTCGGATCGCCGTGGCCACCCACCGGTCGCTGCCGGAGCGCAGTCTGCTGGTGTCGTCGCCGGCGGTCGACCGGGCCGAGGTCTCCGGGCGGGCCAGGGGAGGTGGCTGAGGTGCGCGCTCCGGCAGCCGTGCTGTTCGACGTCGACGGCGTACTGCTCGACACCGGTGACCTGTTCCGGCAGGTGTGGCGCGGTTGGGCGCTCGGCCACGGGCTGGACCCGGACCTCGTGCTGGCCCGCACAGCCGGTCGGCGCACCGCCGACGTGCTGGGCGAGGTCGCCCCGCACCTCGATCCGGCGGTGGAACGGCGGGCCCTGGACGCGCTGACCCGGCAACGGATGGCCGGGGTGCGCCCGGTCGCCGGTGCCGGCGCGCTGGTGCGGGCCTGCCAGCGTGTCCCCTGGGCCATCGTCACCTCGGGCAGCCGGTGGTTCGTGGGCGAGTGCTTCCGGTCGACCGGGCTGCCGCTGCCCACGGTGGCGGTGTACGACGAGGACGTCCGGCACGGCAAACCCGCCCCGGAGGGCTACCTCGCCGCGACCCGCCGGCTGGGTACACCCCCGGACCGCTGTGTCGTGGTGGAGGACGCACCCGACGGCGTACGGGCGGCCAAGGCCGCCGGATGCGTGGTGCTCGCGGTCACCACGACGCACCCGCCGGCGCGGCTTGCCCAGGCCGACGCGTGTCTTCCGAACCTCGCGGCGGTACGCGACCTGTTGTGGACGGCATGGGAGGGGAAGCCGACGGATGACTGACGACACGGTGTTGCGGGTGCGTGGCCTGCGCAAACGGTACCGACAGGTGACCGCGGTCGACGGGGTGGACCTGACCGTCGCCGCCGGCGAGCGGGTCGCCCTGGTCGGTCCCAACGGGGCGGGCAAGACCACCACCCTGATGAGCTGCCTCGGCGCGGTCCAGCCCGAGGAGGGCACGGTCGAACTGCTGGGGCAACGCGGGCGCCGGGCCCGCCGCGCGGTGCTGGCCCGGGTCGGGTTCGCCTCCGGCTACCTGCCGCTGCCGCCGCACCTGCGGGTCAGGGAGTTCCTGACGCTGTACGCCCGCCTGTACGGTGCCCCGAACCCGCAGGAGCAGGCTCGGGCGGGTCTGCGGCAGTTCGACGTGGAGGGTCTCGCCGACCGTTGGGGAAGCGACCTGTCCAGCGGGCAGCGCACGGTGGTCGGTGTGGTCAAGGCGACCATGCACGCGCCGGCGTTGCTGGTGCTCGACGAGCCGACCGCCTCGCTCGACCCGGATGTGGCCCTGCGGGTCCGCGGCGGCCTGCTCGACCTGTGTCGACGGCGGGGGACCGCGCTGCTGGTCACCAGCCACAACATGGTCGAGGTGGAGCGGCTCGCGCAGCGGGTGATCTTCCTGGCCGGCGGTCGGGTCCTGGTCGACGGGCCGGTCGAGACGATCACCGCGCAACTGGGTCAGACCAGCCTGGAGGACGTCTACCTGCGGCTGCGCGAGAGCACCGCCGACGGTCGGCAGGCCAGTACGGGGGCGTCGTCGTGAGCACCGACGCGGTGGCCGGCGACGGCGCGCTGCGGCGGATCGCCGCCGTGGCGGTACGGCACTGGTTCGTGACCCGCCGCAGTCCGCACCGGTTCCTCGACATCGCGGTCTGGCCGGTCTTCGACATGCTCCTGTACGGCTCGATCGCGATGTACGTCCGGCAGGCCGGCGGCGACGCCGCGACCCGTACCGCACTCTCCGTGGTGGCCGGCATCGTGATGTGGCACGTCGTCTACCAGTCCCAGATCGCCGTGTCGTCCAGCTTCTTCGAGGAGATCTACGCGCGCCAGTTGCCGAGCCTGCTCACCACGCCGTTGCGTCCGGTCGAGTGGGTGGCCGGCGCGGCCGTGCAGGGGCTGGTCCGGGTGGGCGTGGGCATCGCCGCGGTGACGGCCGCGGCGGCTGTCCTGTTCGGCTTCGACCTGACCGGCACGGGCGGTGCCATCGTGCCGGTGATGGCGTTGCTGCTGCTGACCGGCTGGGCGATCGCGCTGATCGTGATGGGTGTGGTGATGTTCCTCGGCACCGGCACCGAGACGCTCGCCTTCACGTTGCTGTTCATCATGCTGCCGCTGTCCGGCGCGTTCTACCCGGTCTCGGTGCTGCCGGCGTGGATCCAACCGGTCTCGGCGGTACTGCCGACGACGTACACCTTCAGCGCGGCCCGGGCGGTGGCCACCGGTGACCCGGCGCCCTGGGGTGAGATCGGCGTGGCCGCGCTGGCCACGGCGGCGTTGATGGCCGCGGCGTTCGGGTTCGCCGCGTTCGCGTTGCGGGTGTTCCAGCGGCGCGGCTTCGTCAGCCGCTACCAGTGAGGACGGGATGACGACGATGCCGGTGACCACCGCGACACCGATCGCCATCCCGGTGCGGCCGACCGCGTCGGGATACCTGGCCCGCTTCGCGCCGGGTGGCACGGTCCCGCCGGCACCGTCGGGCGGCGGGGACGCCCTGCCGTCCGGCGTGACCGTGCTCGTCCCCACCTACAGCCCGCCCGAGGGCGGACGCACCGACAGCCTGTGGCTGGGTCTGTCCACCGTGGCCGCCGCCGCGCCGACGGCCACCCTGCTGGTGGTGGACAACGGGTTGTCGGCCTCGGACGCCCGGGTGGTCGGGGAGTTGCTGCGCCGCACCGGCCGGGAACACCACGTCGTCGTCGCGCCCCGGGCACCCGGCCGGCGGTACACCGCCGCGCAGGCCCGCAACGCCGGACTGGCGTTCCTGGCCCGGCCGGAGGGGGCGGCCCTGCGCCGACGCTCGCTGCTCCTGCTCGACGACGACACCGCGCTGGCCCCCGGTGCGCTGGCCCGGCTCCAGGCCACCCTGGACACCCATCCGCGCGCCGTCGCGGCGTGCCCCCGGGTGGTCGCCGTGCCGGACCTCGCCGGCTGGTACGACCGGCTGGCGGCCACGACGGAGGCCGGTCCGGCCGGCGCGGCGACCCGGCGGCTGCCCGGCGCGCTCCACGGCGACGGGTACGACCTGCTGTCGGTCACCTCGCACGGCAGCCTGGTCACCGGCCGCACCGTGGGCCTGCTGGTCCGGCAGGACCCGGTGCTGTGGTGGACGCGCCACCACGGGCCGTTGTTCTACGAGGGCACCCCCTACGGCAGCACCGAGGACATGCTCGCGATGGCTCTGCTGTCCCGCCTCGGCGAACTGTGGTCGGTACCGGCAGCCGAGGCCGTCGACGAGGCCCGCAAGACCCCCGGCACGACCCGGGCCCAGCAGTTCGCCTGGGGATACGACCACGCCTGGCTGGCTCGTGCCCTGGCCGAGGCCGGCGCGATCCGTCCCGGGGTCACGGCGCTGACCTGGCGGCGTTCCGGTTGGCAGGAGCAGCGCGTCGGCGACTGGGGGCCCTACGCCGGCTTCCTGATCAACCCGACCGAGCTGCGTCTGGGGTACCGGATGCTGCGCGCGATCACGGCGGACCAGGCGGCGGTCGAGGCGATGTTCGGCGCGGACGCCGCCCGCGTCCGTGCCGGCACGCACGCGTTCGGCCGGGTGCTGCGGCGCTGGCGGGCCGGCACCGCGACGGTGCCGGCCCGGCCACGCCCGGACCTGCCGCCGCTGGGCGGCCGGGGCTGGGCCGGGCTGCGCGACGGTCTCGACGCGTTGATCGGCCACCTGGCCGGCAACGTGGTGGGCAGCCTCGACCACGGGCCGTTCTTCCTCTACGGCGCCCGGCAGCCGGCGGTCGCCCCACCCTCCTGATTGGAGTACGCCATGACCTACCGTGTCGGCATCGTCGGAGCCGGGTTCCTCACCCGGCACTCCCTGATCCCGGCCCTGCGCGGGATGCCCGACGGCCGTCTCGCCGCGGTGCTCGACCCGGACCCGCAGGCCCTCGCCCTGACCAGCCCGGCCTGGCCGGAGGCCCGGTACACCAGCGACGAGGACGCCTTCTTCGCCACCGAGATGGACGCCGTGCACGTGGCCACCCCCAACCACCTGCACGAGCACTTCACCCTCCGGGCCCTGGAACGCGGCCTCGCCGTGGTGGTGGACAAGCCACTGGCCCACACCGTCGCGTCCGGACGGGCCATCGTGGCCGCCGGTGCCGCCGCCGGGGTGCCGGCCATCGTCGGGTACATGTCGAAGCACAACGTCTACAACCGGGAGGCCCGCCGGCTGGTCGCCGAGGGTGCCATCGGGACGCCCCAGGCGATGGTCGCGGCCCGGCTGGGCTGGCGCAAGGACGACTGGCGCAGCAGGCCGGCCGAGAGTGGCCTGGGCTGCCTCGCCGACCTCGGCATCTACCCGGTGCTCACCGCGATCGACATCTTCGGTGCCGATCCGGTGCGCTGCGAGGCCACCGCCTGGCCGGTGCACGACCCGACCCGCACGGACCTCTATGCCCAGGCCACCCTCTGGTTCGACGACCGTCGGTACCTGCATTTCGAGACCGCGGCCACCTTCCACGAGCAACCCGCCTCGGCCGAGGTGGCCAGCTACACCGTGATCGGTGACGCCGGCATCATCCAGGTAAGCGGGGCGTGGCAGATGGACGGCACCGGCGCGTTGGAGCTCTGCGACGCCTCGGGGTGGCGTCCCGCCGCCCGGTTGACGCCGGTCGACCCGTACCGCAGCCAGTACGAGCTGCTCGCCCGCGCCGCGGCCGGCGAGCCGGTACCCGACGAGGTGAGCCTGGCCCGAGGGCTGCGCGACCTGGAGATCCTGTACGCGGTGGCGGACACCGCCGCCGCCCGGGCCGGTGCCGCCGCCGTCCGGCTGTCCGGTGGCGCGTCACTGGCCGAGGCCCGGTGAGCGGGGTGCGTCCGGTCCTGCACAGCTACGCGTTGCGTGACTACCCGGTGGGGCACGTGCTGCGGGTCGCCGCCGCCGACGCCTGGCCGGCGATCGAGCTGTCCTCCTGGCACTTCGACACGGAGTTCGACGCCGAGAACGTGCACGGCGGCATCACCGACGCCGTGCGGACCGCCGGGCGGTACGGCGTCGAGGTGTTCTGCGCCGACTACTGGGCGGTCTTCACCGCCGCCGACGAGGCCGAGCGGGCGATGTGGGTGGAGAAGGCCCGTACCGTCGTCGACGCCTGCGCGGCCAACGGCATCACGCTGGTCAACGGTGCCGGCGGGTGGCTGGTGCGCGAGGGGCGGGACTGGGACCTGGACTGGACGGCCAACGGCAGCGCCCTGGCCTCCGAGGCCCACCTGAGCCGGGCCGCCGACTGCTACCGCCAGTTGGCCGGGTACGCCGCGTCGCGCGGGGTCCGGGTGGCGGTGGAGGTGCACCCCAACACGGTCCACGACACGGTGGCGGCCACCGCCCGCCTGCTCGACCTCGCCGACCATGACAACCTGTTCGTCACCCTCGACCCGGCCAACGCCGCCCCGCTGGGCCTTGCTGACCGCGACCCGGCGGTGATCGACCCGGTGGCTGACCGGGTGGTGTACTTCCACCTGAAGAACTGCCTGGTCCGGGGTGGTGCCGGCGACTTCACCGTAGACGCCGCGGCCGGGGTGGTGGACAACTACCGGTGGCTGGAACGGCTGACCCGGATGCCGGCGGTCACCGAGGTCGCGGTGGAGTACTGCGGCGACGGCGACCCACACCCCCGGCTGGCCGCCGGCCGCCGGTACCTGGCGGACACCCTGCGGTTGGTGACCGTCGGTCCGGGCCGAGGCCGACCCCAGGGACCCGTGACATGATGGCGGCCATGGCACAGCAGCAGGACGTCGGCGGGCCCGACCGTCACCGAGGGTCAGCCGACACCGCGCAGCAGGGGAGCAGCCCCGAAGCCCGGCTCGCCCTCGCCCTCGATCCCGCCACACCCCACCTGACGCTCATCGAACTGGCCGCCGACGGCTCGCCCGAGGTCCGCAAGGCGGTCGCCGGCCGGGTCGACGCACCCGCGCAGGCCCTGCGACCGCTGGCCCGCGACCACGACCGGCACGTCCGGGAGGCGGTGGCGAGGAACCCCTCCACCTCGGCCGGCAACCTGCTCCGGCTGCTCAAGGACGCCGACCGGTGGGTCCGCTGGGCGGTCGGCGGCAACCCGGCGGGTGACGAGTCGGTGCGCCGGGCGATGGCCCAGGCCCCGGACAAGGAGCTTCGTGGCCTGCTGGCGGAGCGCCGGGACACCGAGCCCGAACTGGCCGCCCAACTGGTCGACGACGTCTCACCCGAGGTGCGCGAACGCCTCGCCACCCACACCCACCACCCGGACGTGATCGCCGCACTGATGGCCGATCGCACCGCCCGGGTCCGCAAGGGGCTCGCCCGCAACCCCCGGACCACGGCCGAGCAGCGCCGCGTCCTGGCCCGGGACCCGGTGGTCGACGTCCGGGTCGCGCTGGTGCGCGTGGCCGAGTTGGACGAGACGGTGTGGGCGGGGCTCGTCGACGACCGTTCGGCCCAGGTCCGACTCGCGATGGCGACCTCCGAGGTCGTACCGCCGCACATCCGGCAGGCCCTGCGCGACGATCCCGACGAGCTGGTCGCCGCGGCCGCGCGTGACGTCCGCCCGGCGTCCGGTGGCTCCCCGGTCGTCCGGCCCCCGCGGGTGGGTCACCGGCGGGCCGACACCGGCCCGGCGGACCGGGGCTGACCAGGATCGACCCAGTTCCCGGGTCCGGGGTGGGCTGCGGTGGTCGGGTTGGTATGCCTGTGGGGTGGCAGAGCAGGCGCACCACGAGCGGCCCGCACCGGGTGGGCGTCCCGGGCTGGGCCTGCTGCTCGTGCTGGGGGTGGTCTACGGCGACATCGGCACCAGCCCGCTGTACGCGCTGAGGACGGTCTTCACCCTGGACCGTCACCTCGTACCGGACACTCCCGACGTGTTCGGCGTGGTCTCGCTGGTCTTCTGGTCGATCACCCTGATCCTGTCGATCAAGTACGTGCTGTTCATCCTGCGCGCCGACAACGACGGCGAGGGCGGGGTGATGGCCCTGGCCGCGCTGGCCCGCAAGGCGCTGCCCCCGCAGCACCCACGGCGTACCGGTGCGGTGCTGGCGCTCGGGGCGCTCGGCACCGCCCTGTTCTACGGCGACAGCGTGATCACCCCGGCGATCTCGGTGCTGTCGGCCGTGGAGGGGCTGGAGGTCGTCTCCGCGCGCTGGGCGGCGCTGGTACTGCCGGTGTCGGCGGTGATCCTCACCCTGCTCTTCGCCGTCCAGCGCTGGGGGACCGGGCGGGTGGGGGCGGTGTTCGGGCCGGTCATGGTGCTCTGGTTCGCCTGCCTGGGCGTGGCCGGTGCGGCCGAGGTGATCCGTCAGCCGGGCGTGCTGGCCGGGTTGTCGCCGACGTACGCGGTCCGGTTCGTGACGGCCCATCCGGTCGTCGCGTTCGTCGCGATGGGTGCGGTGGTGCTGGCGATCACCGGTGCCGAGGCGCTCTACGCCGACGTCGGGCACTTCGGCCGGGCCCCGATCCGCCGGGCCTGGTTCGCGTTGGTGTTTCCCGCGTTGACGCTCAACTACCTCGGCCAGGCGGCGTTGATCCTGCGGTCGCCGCAGAGCCGGCAGAACCCGTTCTTCCTGCTGCTGCCGGGCTGGGCGCAGCTGCCCATGGTCGTGCTGGCCACCGTGGCGACCGTGATCGCCTCCCAGGCGGTGATCTCCGGGGCCTTCTCGGTGTCGCGGCAGGCGATGCGGTTGGGTTTCCTGCCGCGCCTGCGGATCCGGCAGACCTCCCGTCGGGAGTACGGGCAGATCTACGCGCCCGGGGTCAACTGGACCCTCTTCGTGGCGGTCCTGCTGGTGACCTTCGCGTTCGGCTCGGCCACCAGACTCGGCGCCGCCTACGGGGTCGCGGTCACCGGCACGTTCCTGATCACCACGATTCTCTTCCTGGTCGTGGCCCGGACCTCGTGGCGCTGGTCCCGGTGGCGGGTGACGGTGTTCGCGGTGGTCTTCGGTGGCCTCGAGCTGGTCTTCTTCGCCGCGAACCTGGCGAAGGTCAGCCACGGTGGCTGGCTGACGCTGCTCGTCGCGGGCGCGGTCTTCACGGTCCTGTCGACCTGGCGGCGCGGCGGGGAACTGGTCGCCGCCCGGCGTACCGAGCGGGAGGGTCCGCTGCGGGACGTGGTCGTGGCCCTGCGCGACCCGACCCTCCGGCGGATGCCGGGGACCGCGGTGTACCCCCACCCCAACTGCGAGACGGCGCCGCTGGCGCTGCGCGACGAGGTGGTAGGCCGCCACGCCCGGTACGAGCGGGTCGTGATCGTCACCGGGCACACCGCGAACGTGCCGCACATCCCCTGAAACGGCGGTTGACCATCGACGATCTCGGCGACCCGCACGACGGGGTCCTGCACATCTCGGTCGTCTTCGGCTTCCAGGACCTCACCGACATTCCGGCGGTCCTGCGCCGGGCCACCACCGACCCGAGGGCCGCCGGCATCGATTCCGACCAGGTCCGCTACTTCGTCTCGCGGATCACCCTGCGCCGCACCGACGCCCCGGGCCTGGCCGGTTGGCGCAAACGGCTGTTCGTGCTGCTCGCCCACCGGGCCGCCGGCCACGTCGAGTTTCTGCGCCTGCCGGCGGAACGCACCACCGTCCGCAGTGCCGAGGTGCCACTCTGAGTCCGGGCCACCGAACCGTTGCGGGCACCTGTCACAACCGGGGTGGCTGTCCGGTCCTAGCGCCGACCGCCCCCGCATCGACTGCGACCACTTCAACACGTGGCGGCGGCCCCGAGGTTGCGGTGGACCCAGCGGGTGACCTGGCGGCGGCCGCGTAGCCGGACCACCACGATCTCTGCGCCTCGTTCCGCCAGCAGCGCGGTCACCCGTCGGGTCGGGCCACCCTGGGTGCGCCATGCCCAGCGGACGACGTGCTCCGGGTCGGTGAAGACCGTCCAGAGCGGTGGTTCGATGTTGCCGTTCCACAGTCGTTCGCGCCGGACGCGCCGGGTGAGCGTGCGCCCGACGACCTGCCGCATCACGAGGTGACGCGGATGGTCCAGCCACAGCACGCAGTCCGCCCGGCGGTGCAGGATGTCACCGAGTTTGGCGGTGTACTGCCACTCGGTGACCCAGCGTGGTCGTGCGGCGAAGGCCTCGACGTCGGCGACGAACGTTGGACGCGGCTGCCAGTCCGGACCGTGGTGCAGGGCGTCGAGCTCCACCCGGGGCAGCGCCCGCGCCGCTGCTGCTCGGGTGTCCGGGACAGGTACGGGCCGAAGGTGCGCACCAGGTCGAGATGGCGCTCCTTGTCCAGGGGCAGGTTGCGGCGGAACACCTCCTTGCGTACGTCGGTCCACCGCCCGTGGTCCACGACGTCCTGGTGGAACCAGTCCACGGGCCGCTCCCGTACCGTCGGGTCGACGGCGTGCAGCGCCGCCGCCACCGCCGTCCGTTGCTCCGCGACTGCATGGTCGTAGCGGTGCCCGAAGACGGCGAGGGTGCCGCCGGGCGCGAGTGCCCGCCGGGCGTGCCGGTGGCGGGTGGCCGGGTCCAGCCAGTGCCAGGCCATGGCGCAGGCCAGCAGGTCGAACCCACCGGCCGGTGGGGTCCACCGTTCGAAGGGGTTTTGGATGCCTGCCGGGCCACCGACCGCCCATCGTGGATGATCATAGTTAACGATATTGACGCATCCTCCGAAGATCCGTAATACTTCGCTGGCGGGAGCGCTCCCACATTGCGGTGGACGGTGACTCCTCGGCCACTCCACCCACCAGGTCGGCTACCGGTCGCTGCGCGCACCCGCACGACCACCGCGCAGCGGTGGACGTGGTCGGGCGAGCCGCCTGCCGGGCACGCCGTGGCCTGCCGGTCGCGAAAGGCGGGAACGTGCGACGTACGAAGTCCGACCAGTGGAGCCAGGAACTGCGCGAGGTACGTGACCCCGCCGCACTGTTCGGCGGCAGCGCCCAGACGGCGGTGCTGCGGCTGCTCACCATGGCGGGCAAGGTGCCCTTCCGGTCCGCCTTCGACAGCCTGACCCTGCGCGAGAGGGCGATCGTCGGGCACCTGCTCGGTCGGCAGGAGCTGCGGCTGACCGCACCCGGTGCCGACCCGTCACCGGCGGGGTTCGTGCTCGCCCACTCTTCACTGGGCAAGCTGACCGTCCACGAGCCGGCGCGGGGCGACCTGCCCACCGGTGAGGTCGTGGCCGAGCTCGCGTTGCCCGGGTGGCTGGTCGAGATGATCGACGAGGAGTGCCTGCCGGCCCAGGCCGAGGAGGAGCATCAGCGTCACGAGCTCGACCAGATGCTGCACACCTGGCACGCCGACGGCAGCCTGCCCGCGCGGCTGGAGGAGGTGGTCGACTGGGTCGAGCGGGTCGAGACCGTCTTGATCTACGTGGAGCGGCGGGTGTTCTCCCGTTCCGACTCCGGCTCCAGCACCCTCATCCGCGACGGTGTGCTGCCGGCGTTGCGCGGTCGCGCCCCGGCGGACTGGAGCCCGCAGGAGCGGCTCTTCGTGGCCGCCGTCCAGTTGTTGTTCCGCACCGGTCGGGCGGTGCGGTTCGAGGAGTTCAACGGTCGTCAGCTCAGCGCCGTCAGCCTGCGCAGGACGCTGACCACCCGTTGCGCGACGTACCTGCGGGCGCTCGACGAGCCGGTCACCGGGCAACTGGGCACGGCGACCCTGGCCGAGTTGGCCGCGCTCGCCGGTGACCTGGTCGAGCGCGTCGACGGCGGCGGCGACCTGCGCTACCGGCGGGTCAACGGACTGACGTACGCCAAGGACGAGTACCTGCTGCCGTGGGAGCCGGACCGGCGCAGCCAGGCCGTGCTGCCCCGTACCCTGCACGCGCTCACCGACGCCTGCCCCGAACCGGCCGACGGCGAGGACGCCGCCGCCTGGGTACGCCGGGCCACCGCCGCCGCCCTGCGCACCGCGCACGACAGCGGTGACGAGGGCGACCTGAACCGGATCCTGGAGGGCATCGTGCTCGGCGCCGTCGTCGACGGCCGCGCCGACTACGGCATGTCCAGCGGCGTGCGGGACCTGTCCCGGCTGAACGGTCTGGCCGGCGAGTACGGCGAGGAGGTGGCCGGGCTGAAGAAGCCGGACTTCTTCTGCTGCGTGCTGCCCAGCCCCGAGATGGCCGCCGACCTGCCCGCCGCCGCCGTCACCGACATCCTGTGGCAGGTCGCCCAGCGGATGATGTACAACCGCTGGCACTTCGTGCCCGGCAACTTCGACCGGGTGGCGGTGCCCCGCCAGCGGCACTACTTCTTCCCGCCGCTGGTGCCCGACATCGGCGAGTGGGGCGACCTGCGCCACGGCGGTCACAGCACCGCCCGGGTCCGCTACACCCTGCGCGCGCCCGGCGCGGCGATGTGGAAGCAGCCGTTCACCGTCGGCGGCCGGCAGTACCGGGGCGCGTACGACATCCGGCTGGTCCGGATGGACGGCCCGCCGTTCACCCTGGACGACCTGCGGGTGGCCTGTCGGTACTCGGCGTTGGTGGACGTGTTCTGGCGGGAGATCGCCAGCTACGCCGACGCACACGGCGGCTGGAGCCCGACCATCGGCTCGTTCGGTGGCGACTGGTACGCCTCGCAGGCTTGGCGCGCCCCGGTCGACCGGCTGGCCGTGGTCGGGGAACCGGTCGGGGGACTGGTGTGAGCGTGCACCACGTCGTGGTCAACGGCGAGGAGCAGTACTCGCTGTGGCCGGCGGACCGGGAGCTGCCCGGTGGTTGGACGACGGTCTTCACCGGCCCGGTCGAGGCCTGCCTGGAGCAGGTCGCCGCCCGCTGGACCGACCTGCGGCCCGCCTCGCTGCGCCACGCCGGCCCTGCCGGGCCTGCGCCGGCCACGGCGGATGCCGCACCGGCCAGGGCGGATGCCGCACCGGCCACGGCGGATGCCGCACCGGTCGCCGTCGGTGCCGCACCGGCCACCGTGGACCGCGCCCGGTCGGTCGCCGTCGGGCCGCGTCGGGAGGTCGAGCAGACGCCGCTGCACGTCCTGGTCGACCGGGCGTTGGCGGCCGACCCCGGACGCGTCGCGCTGCGCTGCGCCGGCGTCGAGGTCACCGCGGGACAACTGCGGGCCCGGGTCCGGCACACCGCGCGGGTGCTGCGCGCGTACGGTGCGGGGCCGGAGACACCGGTCGCGGTGCTGCTGCCCCGTTCGGTGGACGCGGTGGTGGCGATCCTCGCGGTGCTGGCGGCCGGCTCGGCGTACCTGCCGCTGGCGGTGCAGGACCCGGCGCACCGGCGGGAGCGGATCCTGGCCGACGCGGGTGACCCGGTGCTGCTGACCGGGCCGGGGCAGCGGGGGCTCGTCCCCGAGGGCTACCCGGCGGCGGTGCTCGACGTGACCGACCTGCCTGACACCCTCGGCGACGACGGTGACGGCGGCTGCCGGGTGGAGAACCTGGCGTTCGTGATGTACACCTCCGGCACCAGCGGTGCGCCCAAGGGTGTGCTCGGCACCCACCGGCAGTTGGTCAACTACGTGCGTTGGTGTGCCGGTGAGTTCGCCTTCCAGCCGGGGGAACGGGCGGTGCTGCACGCCCCGCTGTACTTCGTCGGCTCGGTGATGACGCTGTTCACCGCGCTGGTCGCGGACTGGGAGCTGGAGGTCGCGCCGGAGCCGGTCGCCTTCGACGACCTGATCGCGCTGACCGCCGCCGCGCCGTGCGGCTTCCTGAAGCTCACCCCGTCGCACGTACGGGCGATGACCGCCCTCGGTGGCGTCGACGACGTCGCCCGCCAGGTCATGATCGGCAGTGAGCCGCTGTACCTGACCCCCGAGTTCGACTCGTGGATCACCGGCAGCCCGAAGTCCGGCTTCGGCAACCACTACGGCATGAGCGAGACCGTCGGCGCGACCTGGTACTGGATCGGCACCGACCGTTGCGTCGGGCGACGGCTGCCGGTCGGCGCGCCCATCCACCACGCCGAGGTGCACATCCTCGACGAGCGGGGCCGGCCGGTGCCGGTGGGCCGGACCGGCGAGATCTGCCTCGGCGGGGCGGTGATCGGTCGGGGCTACCACGGCCAGCCGGTGCTGACCGCCCAGCGGTGGATCCCGCATCCGGCGGGTGGGGGAGCACGGCTGCTGCGTACCGGGGACCTGGGCCGGCTGGACGCCGACGGGGTGCTGGACGTGCTCGGCCGGGCCGACCGGCAGGTGAAGATCCGGGGCCAGCGGGTCGAGCCACCGGCGGTCGAGGACGCGTTGCGCCGCTGCCCGGGGATCGCCGAGGCGGTGGTGATCGCCGAACCCGACGGCCACGACCTGCACCTGGTCGCCTACCTGCGCGGCGAGCAGGAGCCGCGCCCCACCGAGGCCCAGTTGCGCGCCCACGCCGCCGGGCTGTTGCCGGAGGCCTCCGTGCCGAGCCGGTTCCGGTACGTGGCGCAGTATCCGCTCACCCCGAACGGCAAGGTCGACACCCGCCGGCTGCCCGCCACCCCGACGGTGCGGCCCGCGCTGAGCACCGCGTACGCCGCACCCGACGGTGACCTGGAGACCGCGGTGGCGGCTGTGGTCGCCGAGGTGCTGCGGGTGGACCGGCTCGGCGTCGACGACGACTTCTTCGAACTCGGCGGCGACTCCCTGCAGGTCGTCGAGGTGGTCACCCGGCTGGACGAGGAGCTGGGCCTGCCGGTGGGCATCACCGACGTGTTCGACCACCGCACGGTCCGGGCCCTGACCGCCGCCACGCGCGGCACCGGGTCGCCGACCGCCGCCACGAGCGGCCCGGGGACACCGACCGCCGTCACGAGTGGCTCCGGAACACCGACCGCCGGCCCGGACGACTCCGGGACGTCCGTCGGCTCCGCGCCGCTGACCTGGGGCCAGGCGGCCATGTACCGGCCGATGCGGTGGTTCGGCGAGGCCAGCCGGGACTTCAACATCACCCGGGTGCTGCGGTTGACCGGCCCGGTGCCCGTCGAGCGGGTCACCACGGCCTGGTCGGCGTTGGTGCTGCGGCACCAGGTGCTGCGGACCCTGCTGACCGACGGCCCGGACGGCCCCCACCAGCGGGTGTTCGCCGACGGGGCGTACCCGCCGGTGGTGCGCGACACCACCGCCGCGGCGCTGCCGCAGGAGGCGGAGGCGGTCGCCGCCGAGTTGGCCGCCAGCGCGTTCCAGCTGGACCGGGAGTGGCCGCTGCGGTGGGCGCTGCTGCGCGTCGACGGCCGGGTCGAGGCGGTCGCCGTGGCCGCCTCGCACGTGTCGTTGGACGGTTGGTCGCTGGAGCTGCTCCTGGCGGAGCTGCGGACCCTCGTCGACGGCGAGCGGACCCTGCCCGCGCCGGGCTGGCAGCCGTTGGACCAGGCCGGCTACGAGGCCTCGCCCGCCGGGCAGCGCCGGGCCCGGCAGTCCCTGACGTACTGGCGGGAACGGCTGCCCGTGGTGCCGCACCGGATCTTCGACGGCCCGGACCACGACGGCGGCCCGCTGCCGGTGGTGACCTGGCGGATGGAGTCCACCGCCGTGGCCGCTGCCGCCGCCGTGCTGGCCGAGCGCACCGAGACCTCGTCGTCCACTGTGGTGCTGACCGCCGCGCTGCTGGTGCAGGCGGCGCTGACCGGCCGGGACCGGGCGGTAGTGAAGCTCATCGCGGGCAACCGGAACACGCCCCGCCAACGGCAGTTGGTCACCGGCATCGCCCAGAACGCGTTGCTGGTCTTCGACGTCGGCGCCGGTGACGTCGACGACGCGGTCCGCCGCTGCTACCGCGACTCCACCGAGTCCTACTTCCACGCCACCTACCCGCCGGAGGCGCTGGACGAGCTGATCGCGGCCGAGGGCGCCCACGCCGACCTGTCGGTGTACTTCAACGACTCCCGGATGGGCCGCGACTTCGACCCCCCGACGGTCATCCCCGACCGGGCCGCGCTCACCGAGTTGGCCGCGCGCACGACGGTACGGCAGATCGCCGCCGTGGCCCGCCACGACATGACCTTCTTCCTGGCCATGCCGCACCTGGCCGGCGGCTGCGCGCTGCACCTGTTGGCCGACACCCGGCGGGTCCCCGCCACCGTCTGCGGGCGGGCGCTGCGCGGCATCGAGACCCTACTGTGCGAGGCGGCGCTGCGTCCGGTGCCCGTCGCGGACGTCGCCGCCCTGCTCGACCTGGGCTGACCCTCCCACCCCGACCGCCAGGAGCACCCGATGACCGACCCGTACCCGCTGCTGCACCGGCTGGCCGCCGCCGACGACGCCGCGCTCACCGGCGTGGCGCTGCCACCCGACGGCCGCTACCAGACCGTCACCACCACCGTCGACGACGTCACCGCCCAGATCGTGGATACCCTGCGGGACGGCTTCGCCGGGCGCGGGCCGGCCGACTACCCGCTGCTGGTGCTCGGCTGGGGTCGCTGCCGGGTCGGTTCGACGGCCGTGACCAACCTGTTCGGCATGGCCGGTGCCGCCGCCTACTACCAGCCGGTCAAGACCATCGGCCGGTTCGCGTTGACCGGTGGCGGGGGCGCGCCGTGGAAGCTGCCCGACGGCGAGCCGGTGCTGTTCGCCAAGGAGATGGCCGGGCCGTACGTGCCGTTCGAGGCGCTGTTCAACCCGGCCCGTTGTCTCGTCGAGGCCGGTTGGCCGGTCGACCGGCTGCGCCTGCTGGTGCTGGACCGCCAGCCCCGGGCCTGTCTCGACTCGTGGATGGCGAAGTGGGCGGGCAAGATCGGCCGGGACCGGGTGGTGCAGAACTTCCTGCTCAGTACGCTCAGCTACGCGCGGATGCGCGGCTGGGCCGCCGCCGAGGGCCTGGCGGTGACGCACTTCCCGTACGAGTGCAGCCGGGCGCCACAGGAGACGGTGTCGCGGCTGTTCGACCGCCTCGGCATCGGCGAGCTGTACCGACCGGGGATGCTCACCGGCTGGGGTTCGGCCGGTGACCTCAACTCCGACGAGTCGAAGATCCACCACCCGGTCGAGCCGGAGCCCTACGTCGTGCCCGGCCTGCACGGCAACGCCGACGAGTACCGCTTCCGCGACCGGCCGGTGACGGTCCTGACCGCCGACGAACTGGCGGTGGCCGACAGCGCCGAGGTGGTCGACTCCTACCGGGTCTCGGTGCGCTCCTGCGGCCAGGAGCTGGACCTGCCCGAGCCCCTGCGGGACGAGATCTTCGGCTGACCCCGATGACCGCGTCCACCACCCGGGTCGGGCAGCTGCGTGCGGCCGCCGCCGCCCGGCTGCGTATCGCCCGGCTGTGGCCGGCGGCCGGTGCCGGTTGGAGCGCCGTCGCGCTGCTGCTCGGCGTGGGCCGGGGCGTGCTGCCGGTCGGCTTCGCGATCGCCGTCAGCGTCACCGTCGGCCGGATCGCCCCGGTGTTGCGGGGCACCGCCGACCAGTCGCGGGTGTGGTGGCCGCTGGCCGCCGCCGGCGCGGCCCTGATCGGGCTGCAACTGGCCGAGGCGGCGCAGAAGGCCGTCGGCGAGCAGCTCAGTCGACGCGTGGACGGGCACATGTACCGGCGGCTGATCGCCGCGTCGTTGTCCACCCGGGAGATCACCCCGTTGGAGGACCCGGCGGTCCTGGACGAGCTGGGCGAGGCCGGGCACGAGCTGCGCTTCGCCTTCCGTACCCCCGGCGCGGCCTACGCCGGGCTGATCGCGCTGGTCGGGCCGTACACGCAGGTCGTCGGTTTCACGGTGGTGGTCGCGGTGGTGCTCGGGCCGGCGGCGGCGGTGGCGATGCTGGCGGTCGTGCTGCTGTTCCGGCACGGCCAGCGCGGTGGGCTGCGCCGCTACGCCCGGGTCATCCGGGACGTCGCGGCCCTGCGCCGGGAGAGCCGCTACCTGCGCGGGCTGGCCATGGGGCCCGCGGCGGCCAAGGAGCTGCGCGTCTTCGGCCTGACCGGCTGGCTGACCGACCGCTACCGGCAGGTCTACCTGCGGACCCTGGCCCCGGTCTGGGCCGAGCGCCGCCGCATCTACCTCCGGCCCTACCTGGCGTACACGGTCGTCGGACTGGTCGGGGTCGGTGCGGTGCTGGCGCTGACCGGGCGGCGCGCCGCCGACGCGGCGATCGACCTGGCCGCGCTGGCGCTGGTGCTGCAGGCGGTCATGGCGCTGATCCGGCTGGGGGAGTTCTATCCGGACTCCGACACCCAGACCCAGTACGGCATGAACGCCGAGACCGCGGTCACCGCCTTCGAACAGGCCATGAGCAGGTACGCCGAGCCCGCCGACACCGGCAGCACCGCCCCACCGGGCAGCACCGCCCCGGCGATCGACTTCACCGGGGTACGGTTCGGCTACCCCGGCGCGACCCGGCCGGTCCTCGACGGCCTGGACCTGCACATCGCCGCCGGCCGCTGCACCGCCCTGGTCGGGGTGAACGGTGCCGGCAAGACCACCCTGGTGAAGCTGCTGGCCCGGCTCTACTCGCCGGACGCCGGTGCGGTCCGCGTCGACGGCGTCGACGTGGCCGACCTGTCCGCGCGGGACTGGCAGCGCCGCATCGCCGTGGTCTTCCAGGACTTCGTCCGCTACGAGCTGTCGGTGGCGGCCAACATCGGCTTCGGCGCGGTCGAGCACCTCGACGACCGGGCCGGGATCCGGCGCGCCGCGCAGGCGGCGGGACTGCTCGACACCCTGGAGGCGTTGCCCGACGGGCTGGACACGGTCCTGTCGCGGGCCTACGCCGGTGGCGTGGACCTCTCCGGCGGGCAGTGGCAGCGCATCGCCATCGCCCGCGCCCTGTTCGCGCTCTACCACGGCAGCACCGTGCTGGTGCTTGACGAGCCGACCGCGGCGCTTGACGTACGGGCCGAGGCGGAGTTCTTCGCCCGGTTCGCCGAGCTGACCCGGGGCCGTACCACCATCCTCATCTCGCACCGGCTCTCCAGCGTCCGGCTGGCCGACCGGATCGTCCTGCTCGACCGGGGCCGGGTCGTCGAGCAGGGCAGCCACGACGAGCTGATGGCCACCGGTGGCCGGTACGCGACGATGTTCACCCTGCAGGCGCAGCGGTTCACCGACGACGAGGCCGACGCCGACGCCGGTGCCGACCCGGATTCCGGTACCGGCGGTGCCGCCGCCGACGCGCGGACGCAGGGGACGGGGTGAGGCGATGCTGAGGGCGATCACCGGGTTGCTGCGGCTGTCCTGGCGGCAGGACCGGCGCAAGATGGCCGTGGCGTTGGCGTTGATGGCCGGTAACGCCCTGGCGGTGCCGGCGGGCGCGGTCGCGATCCGGCAGCTGACCAACGCGGCGGTGGCCGGTGACGCCGGCCCGGCGGCCTGGTCCGGCCTGGCCGTCGCGGTGGCCGCAATCGCGGCGCTTACCTGCGCGCACTTCGCGCACATCGGCTACTTCGAGGTGTCCGAACTGAACGTGCTCAGCACCGACGAGCAGCTCATCGGGATCAGCAACGGCACCCCGTACCTCGACCACCACGAGCGGCCCGAGCACGCCGACCGGATGGCCCTGGCCCAGGACGAGCTGCAACGCATCGGCGAGGGCCTGCAGGCGCTGCTGACCGGCGGTGCGCTGGCAGTCAGTCTGCTGCTGACCACCGTGCTGCTCACCTGGGCCCACCCGGCGCTGCTGGCGCTGCCCCTGCTGGCGGCGCTGCCGCTGCTGGCCGGCCGCCGGGCCCAGGCCGCCGCCGACGCCGCCCGTGAGGAGAGCAGCGTCGACACCCGGCAGGCCCGGCACCTGTTCGAGCTGACCACCGACGCGGCCTCGGCCAAGGAACTGCGCCTGCTGGGCCTGGTCGACCATCTGCAGCAGCGCTACGCCGGCCACTGGCGGCGCGCCTCCGGCCGGATCTGGCGCGGCGAGCTGACCGCCGGCCTGTGGCGGGCCGCCGGGCAGAGCGTGTTCGCCCTCGGGTACGTCGCCGCGCTGGTCCTGGTCGTCGGCGACGCGGTACGCGGCCGGGCCGACGTCGGCGACGTGGTGCTGGTGATCATGGTCGCCTCGCAGCTCAACCAGCAGGTGGCCGCCGCGGTGACGATCACCCAACAGCTCCTGCGCAGCGGCCGGTCGCTGCGCCGGCTGGAGGAGGTACGCGCCCTGGTCGCCCGCCCGCCCGACGGGGCCGGGGTGAGTCCGCCCCAGCGGCTGCTGGAGGGCATCCGCCTGCGGCAGGTCACCTTCACCTACCCCGGTGCGGCCGGGCCGGCGCTGCGCGACGTCGACCTGCTGCTGCCCGCCGGCCGCACGGTGGCGATCGTGGGCGAGAACGGCGCGGGCAAGACCACCCTGGTCAAGCTGCTCAACCGGTTCTACGAGCCGGACCACGGCACGATCCTCGTCGACGGGGTCGACCTGCGGGACCTCGACCTGACCGCCTGGCGGGCCCGCACCACCGCCGCGTTCCAGGACTACGCCCGCCCGGAGTTGACCGCCCGACTGGCCGTCGGCATCGGTGACCTGCCCCGGGCCACCGACGACGACGCGGTACGCGCCGGCCTGGCCCGCGCGCACAGCGGCGTCGCCGAGCAGCTGCCGTACGGCCTGGACACCCGGCTGGGCCGCAGCCACGCCGACGGTGGGGTGGAGGCCTCCGGTGGGCAGTGGCAACAGCTCGCGCTCGGCCGGGCGATGATGCGCGACGCCCCGCTGCTGATGGTGCTGGACGAGCCGGCGTCGGCCCTGGACGCCGAGGCCGAGCACCGGCTCTTCGAGCGGTACGCCGACGGCGCGGCTCGGGTCGCCGCGGACAGCGGCGGGGTGACCGTCTTCGTGTCGCACCGGTTCTCGACCGTCCGCACCGCCGACCTGATCATCGTGGTCGGCGACGGGGGAGTCCGCGAGGTGGGCACCCACGACGAGTTGATCCGCCTCGACGGCAGCTACGCCAGCCTCTACGGCACCCAGGCGGCGGCGTACCGGAGCTAGTCAGGCACTCGCTGCTGTCATTGACAACGTTCGTCTCCGCCCGTGGTCAAGAGATGTAGATCGATGAAGCTGTCGCCGGGGTGCCCGTGGTCGTCCTGACCGCCGACCCGGGCGTGCCCGGGTCGGCGGATGCCGGCGGGTGCGGGGCGACTACGGTTGGTGTCCCCGGAGGTGCCGGGTCGAGGAGGCGTCGAACAGCCCGTGGGTGGCTATGGCGTGCAGGTCACGTTGGTGTTGGTCCTGGTGTTGGTGAACGCGGTCTTCGCGGGCAGCGAGATGGCCCTGGTGTCGCTGCGGGAGAGCCAGTTGCAGCGGCTGGAGCGGACGTCGCGGGCCGGAGGGGTGCTGGCGAAGCTGGCCCGGGATCCGAACCGGTTCCTGGCCACGATCCAGATCGGCATCACGCTCGCCGGGTTCCTCGCCTCGGCGGCCGCGGCGGTGTCGCTGGCCGCGCCGCTGGTGCGGCCCCTGGGATTCCTCGGTACGGCGGCGGAGCCCGTGTCGATCGTGCTGGTCACCGTCGTGCTGACCTTCGTCACCCTGGTCTTCGGCGAGCTGGCACCGAAGCGGATCGCGATGCAGCGGGCGGAGGGCTGGGCGCTGCTGGTCGCCCGTCCCCTGGACGCGTTGTCGGCGTTCACCCGGCCGGTGGTGTGGCTGCTGGGCAAGGCCAGTGACGCCGTGGTGCGGTTGACCGGCGGTGACCCGCGGGCCCGCCGGGAGGAGGTCACCACCGAGGAGCTGCGGGACATGGTCGCCGGGCAGCGCAGCCTCACCCCCGAGCACCGGATGATCATCTCGGGGGCGTTCGAGGTGGCCGAGCGGATCCTGCGGGAGATCCTCGTCCCGCGCCGGGAGGTGGTCACCCTCTCCGCGTCGCTGTCGGCGCCACAGGCGCTGCGGGAACTCGGCGCGTCGGGGCAGACCCGCGCGCCGGTGGTGGGCCGCGGCGGCCTGGACGACACGGTCGGCGTGGTGCACATGCGGGACCTGCTCGACCGGGAGGGCCCGGTCACCGACCAGGTGAGCCCGGCGATGTACCTGCCGGAGACGCTGAAGGTGACCGACGCGATCCGGGAGATGCGGTCACAGCGTCAACAGTTCGCCCTCGTGGTCGACGAACGGGGCGCGATCGACGGCATCGTGACGATGGAGGACCTGGTCGAGGAGATCGTCGGGGAGATCTACGACGAGACCGACCGGGACGTGCAGGCGGTCGTCCGGGCACCGGACGGCTCTCTGCTGATGCCGGGTGGTTTCCCCCTGCACGACCTGCCGGACGTGGGCGTGGACCTCAGCGAGGACGACCTGGAGGCCGGTGACTACACGACGGTGGCCGGCCTGGTGCTGGCCCGTCTCGGTCACATCCCCAAGGCGGCCGGCGAGGTCGTCGAGCTGCCGGGGCTGACCGCCGAGGTGGCGGAGGTGACCGGGCGGGCGATCACCCGGGTACGCCTGCGCGTCACCTCGCCCGGCGGTGTCGGGCCGGGGGACGACCCGGGTCGCTGACCCGCGCCGCCCCTGACCCGCGCCGCCCGCCCGGCGTCGGTCAGCAGCCGAGGCGCGTGCTGGACAGGGCGATGTCGTCGATCCACAGGTCGAACTCCGCCGGGGTGGTGCCGCCCTGGTAGAGCTGCCAGCCGATCTTCACCGTGTCGACAGTGGGCAGGACGAAGGGTACGTCGTTGCCGCCGTGGTCGTGGGTGGAGGCGGTCAGCTCCGGGTTGGCCACCCCGTCGATCCACACCGCCACCCGGTTGTCCGCCCGGTCGAGTTTCCACTCCACGCACTGCCAGGTGTCCTCGACCACCGGGGCGGACTCCCGCCAGTTGGTCCAGTCGCCGGTCGGCCCACCGTCGGCGCCCACTCCCCAGAAGACGCCGGGGACGGTGGGGGCGTACTGACCGCCGATCGGCCGGACCACCTCCGCGCTGCCGGTGCCGGTCGCCTCCACCAGGGTGAAGTGCGCCCAGTCGGGGGCGGTCGGGAAGGCGTCCACGCGCAGCCGCATACGCCCGTAGAAGCGGTTGCCCGGCGCGGCGAAGTCGTCGACCCGCAGGAACGCCCGTCCGTTGTCGACGGTGCGTACGTGCAGCACCTGGTTGCCGCGCTTGGCGCGTTCGACGGTGAGCGTGCCGTTGCGGGTGTCGATGCCCCAGTTCAGGCTGCTGGCACCGCCGGTTGGCAACCGCTCGAAGTCCTCGCAGAACAGCAGACGGTCGGTGCAGGAACCGCGGTGGGCGGCGTTGGCGGCGTCGGACGGGACGCTGCCGGCGGTGGCACCGAGCAACAGGGTGGCGGCCACCGCGGCGATCAGGTTACGCATGTTCTCCTCCAGGGGTCGGTGCCGTCCGACGCGGGGCCGGCCGGATGGGGTTGGGAGCGTTCCCATGTATAGCAGAACGTGAATTTCTGCGTGGGGGAGTCGGTGCGGCTCGCCGACCGGCGGGCCGAGGCGGGCTGTGGACGGTCATGGGCCGGAGGCCGTCCCGTCGGACGAAGATCTCCCGCCGCCTCGTGGCGTCGCCGGTCGCGTCCAGCTCGTAACCGTCGAGCCAGACCCAGCCGTGGTAGGTGATCAGGTCTTCGCGGACCCGGATCACCCGGAACATGATCGGCTTGAGGAACTGCACGCTGGCGGCTCGGGTGACGTGCAGGAGGTCGCCGGCCTTGAGGTCGGGCGTCACCGGCTGAACCGTCGCCAGGCCGCTATCCGGGTCCGGGCCGTCGCCACCCTCGGGCACCAGCCGCCGAGGTGGCAGGCAGGGCACCGGTGGTGTCGGTGCTGGTCGAGTACCCGCCAGGCCGCCCGGATCAACACCGGCAACCGACGGCCGGTCACGGTTGCGGCCAGTTCTCGCGGCGGATCGGGATCGGGCGACGCCCGCCGCAGGGGAGGTCCCGCCCGCATCGGCAGGTGGTCCGCTTCAGGATGTGGTTCCACGCCGGGGCGTGTGTCCGGGCCAGGCTCAGGGCGACGGCCGCCAGGTATTCGTCGTAGGTGATCCGTTCACCCATCGCGCCCTCCCTCCACTGAGGGGGCGTGGCGGCCGGGCCACGCACGGTCATCCGACCACCACACCCTGCAACACCGTCTCACGCAAGCAGGTAATCCGCAATATGCGAACCGCTGCTTTGCGTAAGGCCCTTATGTGAAACGAAGTTAGGTTTTCCGCATGGCAAGATGACGGCTATGCCTCCCCGTCAGAGCCCTACGGTCAGACGCCGACGCCTGGCGCTTACCCTGCGACAGCTCCGCGACAGAGCAGGGATTACGTCAGCGGAAGCGGCGAGGCGTGTCGACCACGACGCGAGCTGGCTCAGCCGAATCGAGACGGCCGAGGTTCGGCCACACCCAAACGACGTGCGAGCCCTGCTGTCGCTGTACGGCGTGGAGGGTGCCCAGGCCGAAGCGGTAATCGCGGTAGCCCGTCAGGCGAAACAGCGTGGTTGGTGGCAGCGGTACACCGACGTCCTGCCGGACTGGTTCGCCGAGTACGTCGGGATGGAGTCCGAGGCCTCCGTCATTCGCACCTACGAGTGTCAGATGGTCCCCGGCCTGTTGCAGACCGAGCAGTACGCGCGGGCAGCCTTCGAGGGTGCGCCGGTTCCGATGCGAGGCGACGAGGTCGAGCGCCAGGTCGCATTGCGGTTGGAGCGGCAAGCCATCTTGACGGGGGAGGACCCGCCGATGCTGCGGGTGGTCATCGATGAGGGCGCGGCCCGTCGGGTGGTGGGCGGTCCGGAGGTACTGCAACAGCAGCTCGAACGACTGGTGGAGGAGTCGACGCGGAGCAACGTCCACGTTCAGTTGCTGCCCTACTCGGCCGGCGTTGGGTTCGATGGAAGCTTCGTGATTCTCGATTTTCCGCCGATGCCCGAGCCCTACCCGGACGCCGCCGAGGAACGCATGGTCTACGTGGACACTTTGACCGGGGCGCTGTACCTGGAGCGGCCAGGGGAGATCACCGCCTACGCTGCGGCGCACGAACAACTACAAGCCCTTGCGCTGGCACCCAAACCCACGCGAGATACGCTGCGTTCGATCGCGGCAGACCTGACGGGCTAGGAGGACACAGCATGGACCTGTCTCGCGTCACCTGGCGTAAGAGCACCAGGTCCGGCTCCAGCGGAAACTGCGTCGAGGTCGCCACGCTGTCCCCGACCGTTCTGGTCCGGGACAGCAAGGACCAGCATGGGCCGGTTCTATTGGTTGCCTCAGGACAGTGGACCGGCTTCGTCAAGGGGATCAAGGCCGGCACCTTCGGGTAGCAGGATCAGCGCAGGTCGCCGCCTATGGCGAGGCGTGGGCCATCATGGAGCGGTCTGCGCTTACCGAAGCGCAGTCCCGGAAGCTCATGGCGTCGATCGCAGAGGAACAGTCATGACCACGCTCACCTGGAAGAAGAGCACGCGTAGTAACGCCGGTGGGGACTGCGTCGAGGTTGCCACACCACCCCAGCTCGTCCTGGTCCGGGACAGCAAGGACCAGCAGGGGCCGGTGCTGTCGTTCACCTCCGGACAGTGGACCGGCTTCGTCCGAGGGATCAAGGTCGGCACCTTCGACGCGTGAACAACGGCCCCGGGTGTGGGCGGAAGTCCACACCCGGGCCAGCCGTCGCCCACGACGCCACGTACCCCGCTCAGCCCTGATAGTGGTGGTCGACCAGCAGGTAGAGGCCGACGGCCGTGCCGACGACGACGATCACGGCCCGCAGCAGGGTCGCCGGTAGGCGGCGCGCCCACCGGGCACCGACGTACCCGCCGGCGATGGCGGCCGGGGCGAGCAGCGCGGCGGCGGCCCAGTTCACCGGCCCGAACAGCCCGAAGACGCCGATGGTGGTCACCCCCATCATCCCGGACAGGAGGTTCTTCAGCGCGTTGATCCGGGCCAGCGTGGTGTCCAGGGCCAGGGTCAGCCCGGAGATCAGCATCAGCCCGAGCGCCTGGGCGAAGTAGCCGCAGTAGACCGAGGTGACTCCGACCACGGCGTGCAGGGTCCAGGCCCGACGGCGCGGCCCGAGGTCGCGGGGATGACCGACCAGCCGCCACAGTGGACCCTGCAGGGCCAGCATCGCGGTCGCCCCCAGCACCAGGAACGGTACGACCGTCTCGAAGACCCGGGCCGGCGTGCCCAGCAGGATCAGACAGCCGGCCAGGGTGCCGACGACGGTGGTGGGCAGCAGGAGCGCCCACTGGCGTACCTGAGGCAGGTCGCTGCGGGTGGCCACGGCGGCGGTCAGGTTGCCGGTGCAGAGGGCGACCGTGTTGGTGACGGTCGCCGCCACCGGCGGGATTCCGACCGCGATCAACGCCGGGAAGCTGAGCAGTCCGCCGCCTCCGGCCATCGCCCCGATGGCCCCGGCGGCGAAACCGGCGGCCAGCATCAGCACCACCTCGACCGGATCCACGCCTGGGACCCTAGGCGTCCGCGCTGGCGGACGTTGTCCCGCCCACCGGCGCGTGAGCCTCGGTCAGTCGGCGCTGTGGGCGTGCCGGGCGGCCCGTTCGGCCAGCCACAGCCAGCGGCGCTGCACCTCGCCACCGGTGGCGGCGACCATCGCCAGGGCGTCACCGCGTACGGCGGTCAGCGCCTTGGCGTCGGCGGCCGGGTCCTCCACCAGGGCCGCGCCGTCGCGGAACGCCTCGGCCTCGGCCGACCCGCCGAACCGGGGGGCCACCTCGTCGCGCCAGAAGTCGGCCCAGGTCAGCTCGGGATTCCAGGAGAACCGGGCGTACGCCAGGTAGCTGACCTCGTTGGTCGGGTGGTACGCGGAGGCCTCGGCGAAGATGGTCAGCCCGCGCATGCCGGCGGCGGCGGTCCGGGTGGCCATGTCGGTGTACATCTCCGGCACCCAGGAGTGCCGCTGCCGGTTCCACTGTGATCCGGCGTGGGTGCGCAGCACGTTGGTGGTGTGCGGCAACGCCGAGACGTGTTCGGCAGTGAGCCGGTCACGGTTGTCGTACCAGAAGCCCCGGTTGACGCAGTACTGGTAGGCCACGTCGTCGGGTAGGTCGGCCAGCGGGCGTTGGGCGTCGAGGTCGAAGATGTTGTCCCAGTAGACCTCGACCAGGTGGCGCAGGGGCACCCCGGCCGGTCCGGGCCGTCGGGCGGTGTCCAGCAGCGTCGGATACACCGACCGCATCGCCTCGTACGACCAGGAGGTCCGTTCCCCGCCGGTGCGCTCGACGCACCGCGCGCAGGCGCAGCTGCCGTAGTCGCCGGTCTCGAAGTTGATCCCACCCACCGGCAGGGTGTCCAGCAGCCAGTCGATGGCGTCGCGGTGCCAGGCCAGGTTGTCCGGCTGGGACGGGCAGGCGGCCATCATGTACTCGCTGGCCGGGAAGTGCAGGTCACCGAACTCGTCGATGTCGAAGCCGACCTTCTTCGGCAGTTCGGCGGCCAGGTCGGGGCGCTGCCGCAGCCAGGTGGCGAGGTTGTAGCGGTGCCGGCCGTCGAAGTAGATGCCGCCGTAGGCGTTGATCCCCACCCCGGCGATGATCCGCACCCCCCGGGCGTTGGCGTACTCGCACAGCTCGCGGGCCGCCTCGACGCCGCCGTGGGCGTCGCGCAGCAGCCCGTAGACCACGATGCCGCCGATCCGCTCCCGGCTGCAGAAGTCGACAAGCCGCCGGTAGTCGGCCCCGAAGGCGTCGACCCCCTTGGCGTACGGGTTCAGGGCGCCGATCTCCTGCTGGCCGAGCTGCCGCAGGTCCCAGTTGGTGGAGTGGTCCCAGGTCCACAGGGTCCGCAGGGCCAACCCCGGCGCGCTCTCGACGGTGCCGACGGGCAGGCCGGCCGGGGTGGTCCGGGCCAGCAGGTCGCGTACGGCGTGGACCAGGCCGGCGAACGGGTCACCGACGATGCGGATCTCCCCGGTCTCGCCGACCTCGACCCGGAACGCGCCCTCGGCAAGGGTCGGGTCGGCGGTGAACGAGACCGGTGTGTCGCCGGTGCCGAGGGCGTCGGTCAGCAGCCCGGCGGCGTACGGCGCGTGGTCGGCGCCGGTGACCCGGACTCCGGTGACCTGGCGGTGTGTCGACATCAAGACCTCCCGAGGGACGGCGGGGTGGCGGCGAGGAATTCGACCACCTCGATGGCCGTCCACACCCGGTGTTGCCAGTACGGATCGTGTTCGAGCAGGGTGCGGGCCGCCGTCGCGTCGGCCGCCCGCAGCACCAGCACCGAGGCGCGCAGGTCGGCCCGGGCCCCGGCGACCAGCGCGGTGCCGCTGGCCAGCAGCGCGCCGACGTGGTCCAGGTGGGCGGCCCGGTACGGCTCGCGGCGGCGGGCCGCGTCGGCGGCGAAGGTGGCGGTGACCAGCCAGGTGGTTTCGAACCTCACGAGTCGGCCCCGATCGCGCCCACCAGTCGTTGCAGGGCCACCCGGTAGACCGTCTGTGGGCGGCCCGCCCCGGTGCTGACGTGCACCCCGACCTCCTCGGCGAAGCCGGCCGCCCGCAGCGACTTGAGCAGCCGGCGGGCCGAGCGGGTCTCCACCCCGTACGCGTCGGCCAGCCCGCGCGCGGTGACCTGGTGCGGGTCCATCTGGTGCAGCGCCTCCAGCAGCCGTCGGGTGGACAGCGGGCCGAGTCGCAGCTGTTCGGAGACCCGCAGCACCCCGGGGGTGGTCTCGCGCAGCCGCTGCTTGACCGCGCTGGAGCGGGTGGAGTAGATGTCGCCGTCGGGGAAGACCACGTGGGTGTCGCCGGCCCGGCCCAGCGCCAGGGCCTGGCGGGCGTTGGCCTCGGCGGCGGCGATGGTGGTGCCCGCGCCGAAGCCGACGGTGTGTTCGCCGTCGACGCCGCGCAGGGTGAGCAGCGAGGCGTGTCCGGCCCGGTGCCGGGCGATGGCGCTCTCCACGGTGCCCCGGGTGGTGGTGATCAGCAGGGTCCGGTCGTCGATGGCCGCCAGCCGGCCGCGCATCCGCTCGGCGTGCTCCAGCAGCGCCTCGCGCAGCCGGAGCCGCTGCCGTTCGACCTGGTACGGGTCGAGCTGCCGGTGGGTCGGGTCGCTCACCTCGACCAGCATCACCGCGATCTGGGTGGCGCGGGACTGGCGTACCTCGGCGGCCTGCCAGGCCCGGCGCAGCGCGTCGCGCACCGAGGCCCGGGTGTGCTCGACCCGCCACACCGGCACCCCGTGCTCGCGCAGCTCCTGGTGTACCGCGCCGAGGCAGGTCAGGCAGGCCTCGACCGCCCCGGCGGCGTAGCGTTCCCGGTGGTACGCGGCGATGTCGGCCAGCCCGGAGAAGAGCAGCCCGGAGGAGTCGGCGATGGGCAGGATCTCGGTGGGCGGGGTCAGCTCGATGTCGTGGTACGTCTCCCGGACGGTGTCGGCCTCGATGGTGTCCACACTGACCGTGGGCAGCCGCCCGCCGCCGGCCAGCAGCATCCGCGACAGGGTCCGGTACAGGTCGATGCCGGCGTGCCGGATGTAGTCGATCTCGGCGCGCAGCCCACCGGTGGCGGCGGCGAAGGCGTACGGAATGCGGCCGGTGAAGAGCAGCACCTGGCACAGGTCGTCCAGCTCCCGGGCCAGCTCGGCGGCCTGCTCGGGGTTGGTGTAGACGCGGACGGTCACCTCGTCGGCACGTCCCTCGCCGGCGGCCACCTCCTGCACGAGCCGGATCGAGTCCTCCGGGCCGATGATCCCGATCACGATGCTGCCTCCACGTCGTCGCCCTGGCCGTACGGTCGGGCTGCTCAGCCGGTGTAGACGGTGCCGGCGATGCCGGCGGCGACCGGCGCGGCCAGCAGCGTCAGCACCGACGCCACGTCCTCGGGGCGACCCAGGGCCGCCTCGATCCGGGTGACCTGACCGCTGTCGGTGCCGTTGGCCCGCGCCTCGTCCAGCGACCGTCGCATCAGCGGCGTGTCGATGTCGCCCGGACAGAGCGTGTGCACCCGGATCCCGCGTGGACCGAGCTGGCGGGCCAGCGTCAGCGCCAGGCCGTGCAGTCCTCCCTTGCTCGCGCCGTAGGGTACCGACCCGCTGCCGGCGAGCACGCCCGCCTTGGAGCCGACCAGCACGAGCACCCCGTCGCCGCCGCCCAGGTGCCGTACGGCGTGCTTGGCGACCAGGAACGGCCCGGTGAGGTTGACCGCGACGACCCGTTGCCACAGCTCCAGCGGCAGGTCGGCGACGTCGGTGCCCTGCCCGCGCATCACGCCCGCGACGTGCAGCACCGCGTCGAGGCCGCCGAGGTCGGCGGCGGCGGCGTCCAGCGCGGCGGCTACCTGCGGCTCGGCGGTGACGTCGACGGTGTGCGCGTAGGCGTCCGCCCCGGCCGCCCGGGCCTGCGCGGCGGCCTCGGCGGCACCGTCGGCGTCGGCGTCGAGCACCGCCACGGCCGCGCCAGCCGCGGCGGCGGCCCGGACGGTGGCCAGGCCGATGCCGGATGCGCCTCCGACGACGACCACCCGGCGGCCGACCAGCAGGCCGGCCGCCGGGTTGTCGCCGGTCACCGCTGGACCGTCCGGCGGACCGCCGCCACGATGTGCTCGGCCTCGGGGACCACGGCCTTCTGCAGGGCCGGCGCGGCCGGCATCGGCACGTCCGGTGCGGCCACCCGGGCCACCGGGGCGCGCAGGTCGGCGAAGCACTCCGACGCCGCGCGGGCGGCGATCTCCGCGCCGAAGCCACCGGTCAGGTTCGCCTCGTGGGCGACGACCAACCGGCCGGTGCGCGACACCGACGCCCCCACCGTGTCGAAGTCCAGCGGGTTCAGCCAGCGCAGGTCGACCACCTCGGTCTCGATGCCCTCGGCGGCGAGGGTGCCGGCGGCGGCCAGCGCCGCCGGGACCATCCGGGACCAGGCCACCACGGTCGCGTCGGCGCCCTCGCGGACCACCCGGGCCCCGCCGACCGGCTCCACCGGCGCGTCGGTGCGGACCGGCCCCTTGCTCGGGTAGAGCATCCGGGCCTCCGCGACCACCACCGGGTCGTCGCTGGTCACCGCGGTGCGCAACATCTGGTACGCGTCGTCCGGGGTGGCCGGCAACGCCACCCGCAGCCCCGGGGTGTGCGCCAGGTACGCCTCGATCGAGTGGGAGTGCTGGGCGCACGCCCCCGGCGAGTAGCCCTGCTGCATCCGGATCACCAGCGGGGCCCGCCACCGGCCGGCGCTTGCGTAGTGGATGTTGGCGATCTGGTTGACCAGCTGGTCCATCGCCACGAACGTGAAGTCGGCGTACATGATCTCGGCGATCGGCCGCAGGCCGGTCATCGCCGCGCCGAGGGCCATGCCCAGGAACCCGGTCTCGGAGATCGGGGTGTCGAAGATCCGCTCCGAGCCGAACCGCTTGTGCAGACCCTTGGTCGCCCCGAACGGCCCGCCGGGCAGGGCGACGTCCTCACCGAAGTAGACGGTGTCGGTCCGGCTGTCCAACGCCCAGGTCAGGGCGGCGTTGACGGCCTGGATGTAGCGCAGCGACTCAGACATAGACGTGCTCCTTGGCGGTCGCCGGGTCCGGGTACGGCACCTCGCGGGCGGCGGTCACGGCGGCCTCCACCTCGGCGGCCACCTCGGCGTCGACGGCGTCGAGCCGGGCGGTCAGCTCGGCGTCGGCGGCGGCCCGGATCCGGGCCAGCGGCTCCCGCTCGCGGGCGGCGGCGATCTCGCCGGCCGGCCGGTAGTGCTGCACGTCCCCGCTGTAGTGGCCGACCAGCCGTTCGGTCATCGCCTCCACGATCGACGGTCCGGCGCCCTCCCGGGCCCGGGTGACCGCCTCGGCGACGGCCTCGGCGACCGTGTCGGGGTCGTTGCCGTCCACGACCCGGCCGGGGATGCCGTATCCGGCGGCCCGTTCGGCGAGCTGCCGGACCCGGACCATGTCGGAGATCCGGGACATCTCCGAGTAGACGTTGTTCTCCACCACCAGCACCAGCGGCAGGTCCAGCACGGCGGCCAGGTTGATCGCCTCGTGCACGTTGCCCTGGTTCATCGCGCCGTCACCGATGCTGACCACGCTCACCGCGCCGCTGCCCGTGCGCTGGGCGGTCAGCGCCGCCCCGGTGGCGATCGGCACGCCGGCGCCGACGATGGAGTTCTCCCCGACGAACCAGCGGCCCGGGTCGGAGAGGTACGGCGAGGCCGACCGGCCGCCGTTGACGCTGGAGTCGCGCCCCATCATCTCGGCGAACAGTCCGGTCATGTCCACGCCCCGGGCCAGCGCCCAACCGTGGCCCCGGTAGGTCGCGGTGACGTGGTCGCCGTCGCGCAGCGCGCGGGCCGCGCCGACCGGGATCGCCTCCTGACCGTTGCACAGGTGGATCGAACCCGGGATCTCGCCGTCGTCCTTGAGGGCGGCCAGCCGCTCCTCGAACCGGCGGATCCGGGCCATCGCCCGGTAGTCGTCCGGCAGACCCATCACACCCCCAGTGAAGAATTAGAGCCCTATTCTGGCTCGTTCGGATTGGAGCCTAGACCAGGCACGTCATGCTATGGAAGAGTGCGGGAGCAAGTTTGTGGCCGTTATAGGGCTCTAATTTGGGGGCAGCATGGAGATCACCGCCGTCGAGTCGGTGGTGCGGGGCGACGCGCACTTCGTCGCGGTGCACACCTCGGCCGGACTGGTCGGCGTCGGCCAGTCCGCCTGCTGGGGCTATCCCGACGCGGTGCACGCCGTCGTGCGGACCTTCCGGCCGCACCTGCTCGGCGCGGACCCGGACCGCATCGAGCACCACTGGCACCACCTCTACCGGATGGGACCGTTCCGCGGCTCGGTGCTCACCGCCGCGGTCTCCGCGATCGACCTCGCCCTGTGGGACCTGCTCGGCAAGCGCCTGCAGGTGCCGGTCTGGCAACTGCTCGGCGGGCGGGTCCGCGACCGGATCCGGCTGCACCTGCTGCTGCCCGGCACCGGCGCCGACGCCCTCGCCGCTCAGGCCGCCGCCGCGGTCGCCGACGGCTTCACCGCGGTCAAGTTCGACCCGCTGCCGGCGAACTACGGCGACCTGTCGCTGGCCCGGCTGGTCACCGAGACCGCGGCGACCACCGCCGCCGTGCGCGACACCGTCGGACCCGACGTCGACCTGCTCATCGAGCTGCACCGCAAACTCACCCCGTTGCAGGCCGAGGTGGTCGTGCCGGCGGTGGGCCGGCTGCTGCCCCTGATGGTCGAGGACCCCGTGCAGATCGACAGCGTCAGCAGTCAGGCCGAGGTCGCCCGGCGGGCCCTCGGGGTGCCGATGGCCAACGGGGAACGGCTGCACACCATCTGGGAGTTCAAGGAGCTGCTCGCCCAGGGTGGCGCCCAGTACGTGCGCCCCGACCTCGGCCTGGCCGGCGGGATCAGCCACGCCCGTAAGATCGCCGCGCTGGCCGAGTCGTACCACGCCGCCGTGGTCAGCCACAACTGCCTCGGCCCCCTGCTCACCATGGCCTCGGTGCAGCTGGACACCGCCATCTCCAACTTCGTCACCCAGGAGTACTCACCCCTGGACGACACCCTCGCCGACGGCCCGGCCCGGCCCTGCGTGCGCCGCGAGGGCGGCTACCTGCCGGTGCCCACCGAACCCGGTCTCGGCGTCACCCTCGACCTCACCGACGAGACCCCCCTCGACCTCACCGGCCGCCCCCTCACCCGCATCCCGCTGCGCGCCGACGGCTCCGTCGCCTACGCCGTCTAGCGTGCAAGGAAGGGCCCCCTGTTAACGCTTTCTGATGTACAGGGGGCCCCTGCAAACACCTGGCGGCGCGCACCCACGTCGCGTGCCGGGAACAGCCGGGCCGGCAGTCAGGACGGGCGGCCGGCGTGGTGGAAGACCGGGTACGCCCACAGTGGCGCACCGTCGGCGTCGGCGATCTCGGCGAAGAGGTGCGCCAGCGACGCCGTCCACCGGGCCTGTACCTCGGCGTCGCCGGTGACCCGGCTGGCGTGGTCGAAGCCCCACCGGGTCCGCAGCACGCAGATCAGCAGCAGGCCGTGCCGGTAGATGGTGTAGTCGTACAGGCCGGCGTCGTCCAGCAGGGCGAGCAGCTCCGGCCAGACCTCGGCGTGCCGGCGCTCGTACTCGGCCTCGGCCCCGGGGCGCAGCCGGTACAGGTAGCACAGCTGCCGTCCCGGCCCCCGGGCCGGTGCCGCCCACGACCCGGTGCCGGGATCGTCGACGGCACCGGGGTCCACGCCCCGTGCGGTGCCGGGCCGGTCGGCCGGTGTGCTCACTTGCCGGAACCGGCCAGCGCGCCGGAGACCAGTTGCCGCTGGAACACCAGGTAGATGATGAGCACCGGGAGCAGGGCCACGATCAGGCCGGCGCTGACCAGCGGCACCGAGACGTCGTACTGGCCGCTGAGCATGGAGACCCCGACCATCAGCGTCTTGGAGTCCGAGCCGCCCATGATGACCAGCGGCAGCAGCAGGTCGTTCCACATCCAGACGAAGTTGAAGATGGCCAGCGCGGCCAGCGCCGGGGTGGCGATCGGGGCGAGCAGCCGGAACAGGATGGTGAAGTGTCCCGCCCCGTCGACCCGGGCCGCCTCGATCAGCTCGTCGGGCACCTGCTGGAAGTAGCCGGCCAGCTGGTAGGTCCCCAGCGGCAGGCCGAACGCCGCGTACGCCAGGATCAGCCCCTGGTACTGCCCGGACATGCCGAGGTCCAGTACCGTCTGGTACAGCGGGTAGATGATCGCCTGGCTGGGGATGGTCAGGGTGATGATGATCAGCAGGAAGACCACCTTGCCGCCGCGGAACCGCAACTTCGTCACCGTGTACGCGACGAGCATCGCGGCCAGCACCGACAGCACCAGACCGCCGACCGTGGTGACGATGGAGTTGAGCAGCAGCCGGGGCATGTCCATCCGGCGGAACGCCTCGACGTAGTTGTCGAAGGTGATCCCGGCCGGCAGCCCGAGCGGGTCCTGGGCGAAGCCGGTCTGCGTCTTCAGCGAGCTGACCACGGTGAACAGCAGCGGGTAGACCGCGGCCACCGCGACCACCACCAGCGCGAAGGTCAACAGGTAGCGCCCGATCTGGGCGGAGTGTCGCCGGTTCATGTCGGCTTCCTGGTCCCCTCTTTGAACATGTGCCGGACGCTGAAGATCGACAGCAGGGCGACGAAGACGAACAGGGCGATACCGATGGCCGAGCCGTATCCGCGGTCCAGGAACTGGAAGGTGGTCAGGAAGACCAGGTACTCCGGCAGCATGGTGGCGTTGCCGGGACCGCCCTGGGTCAGCGCGTAGATCAGTGGGAAGAGCCAGATCAACACCCCGGAGGCGCAGAGCACACTCCAGTACGCCACGGTCGGGCGCAGCATCGGCACCACCACCGAGACCAGCCGCCGCCAGAATCCGGCTCCGTCGAGGTACGCGGCCTCCAGCACCTCGTCGGGAATGGTGGCCAGCCCGGCCAGGTAGGTCATCACGCCCAGCCCGAAGAAGCTCCACAGGGCGACCGCGACCAGGCTGAACAGGGCGCTGTTCTGCCCGTTGAGCCACTCGATGGCCAGCGGCGCCAACCCGACCGCGCGCAGCAGGGCGTTGATCGGGCCGTCCGGGGAGAGGATCTGGCGGAACATGATGCCGACCACGATCGGCGCGATGGTGTACGGGATGAAGTAGACCGCCCGGAAGAACTGCCAACCGGGTGCCCGCTGGTGGATCAGCACCGCCAGCACCAGCGGGAAGACCACCCAGACCGGCAGGGTGGCCACCACCAGCAGCGCGTTGCGGAAGCTGGCCAGCACCACCGGGTCGTCGAACATCCGGGTGTAGTTGTCCGCACCGGCGAACGTGCTGTCGCCGAACCCGCCGGAGGACTCGAAACTGGTGATCACGCCCCGGGCCAGCGGCACCAGCTTGAAGGTGACCGCCAGCACCACCGCCGGCAGCACCATCAGGGCCCCGAGCCACCACTCCCGGGCGTGGGCGGTCCGCCGGGTACGGCGTACCGGCGGTGGGGTTGTCGCGACGGCCGGCTCAGCGGCGGGCGCGGTGGAGATGCTCATCGGTTGTTGTCCTCCCCAGGGCGCACCGGGTGGGACGGCGCCGGCCGTCCCACCCGGGTTGCGGCTAGTTGCCCTGCTTCTTGGTGGGGCTGCGCTCCAGCGCCTGCTGCATCTGCTCGGCCCACTTGTCCACGGTGAGCTGGCCGAGGGTGACCTGCTGCCAGCCGCGGGCCAGCGCGTCGGCCTCCGGGCCGGAGAGCATCACACCGGCGTGCAGGGTCGGGTCGGCGACCAGCTCCTGGATCTTCTTGAAGGCCGGCGACGACGGCAGCAGCGCCGGGTCGACGTTCCGGTTCAGCGGCTGCCCCTTGGCGTGCTTGACCCACAGCTCGCCGTTCTCCTTGCCGGCCAGCCAGGTGATGAACTCCAGGCCGGCGTCCTTCTTCTCGCTCCACTTGGTCACGCCGTAGACGGCGCCCTCGATGCCGGAGAACTTCTGCGCCAACGGCGCGGACTGGTTGATCACCGGCCACCGGCTGACGCCGAGCTTGTCGTCACCGAGGGCCTTGCCGAAGGCCTCCCAGTTCACCGCGTCGGAGATGATGGTGCCGGCGAAGGCGGCGTCGCCGCGCTGGAAGATGTCCGCGCCGTCGGGCAGCATGGTGATCGACGGGGCGTTGCGGTTCGTCCAGCCCTTGGTGGTGATCTCGGCCAGCTTCTCCAGGGTCTGGACCAGTTTCGGGTCCTTCCAGGACAGGGTGCCGGCGAGCAGGCCCCGGATGTCGTCCTCGCTCAGGAAGTTGCGGGCGATCTCCGGGAAGTCCCAGTACGCCGGGAAGGTGCCGGACAGCCCCAGCGCCAGGCAGGTCTTACCGGCCTTCTTCACCGCCTCACAGGCGGCCCCGAACTCGTCCCAGGTGGCCGGCGGCTTTTCCGGGTCCAGCCCGGCGGCGGCCAGCACGTCCTTGTTGTAGTAGAGGACGTTGCCCTGGTACGAGAAGGGGACGCCGAAGCACTCCTTGCTGGTGTCGAAGCCCTCGCAGGCTCCGCTGTAGGTGACCAGGTCCTTGTTGATCTCGGCGGCCCGCTCGCCCAGCGGCACGTACGCGCCCCGCCTGTCGAACAGCTCCAGTCCGGCGTTGTTGGCCATCACGTCCGGCCCGGACTGCGAGGTGATGTAGGGCCCCTGCACCTCGGGGTACTTGTCGAAGGGGACGGCCTGCATCTCCAGCTTGATGTCCGGGTGGCTGGCCTCGAAGGTCGACTTGACCTGCTGCCAGTACTCGGTGCCACCCGGCTCCCAGGTGAGCACCTTCAGGGTGACCGGGCCGTCGGCGGCGCTGTCGCCACCGCCGCACCCGGCCAGCGCCACGGCGGCGGCCACACCGGCGGCGAGGACGCCGGCCAATCTACGTCGAAACATCGGCGGAAGCTCCTGTCAGGAGAGGGGATCGGGGGATATCCGGCGGGTAGCGCCACCGGCGGCGGCGCTGTCGGTGACGGCGGCGGCGACCTGCACCACGTGCAGTCCGTCGGCGAGCGGGACGACCGCCGTGGACTCGGTGCCGGTCACCTGGGCGACGAAGTGGCGCAGCTGTGCGGCGAGCGCGCCGCCACCGTCGGGCGGCGACAGCAACCAGTCCGGTGCCTCGGTCGTCTCGCCCTGCACCAGCAGGGTGGGGTGGCCGAGGTCGACGTGCGCGACACCGTCGGTGCCGTACACCTCGACCAGGTCGCTCGTGTGGTTGGCGGTGTGTTCGGGCAGCAGGTAGCTGTTGCGGATCGACGACACGACGTCGTTGGCGTGCCGAAGCTCCGCCCAGACCAGGACCGGCGCGGCCGGTCCGGGTCGGGTCCGGGTCGCCGCGCGCACCTCGACCACCGGGGACTGGGCGTACCAGATCGCCAGGTCGATGTCGTGCACGGCGGTGAGCAGGGCGGGGTGCTCGTCGGGGAAGAGCCGGCTGAGGGTGCGGGGCCGGTCCCGGCGGGAGGAGACCGCCAGCACCTGCCCGAGCCGACCGGCGCGTACCGCCTCGTACAGTGCCCGGTGCGGGGCGCTGTGCCGCAGGATGTGCCCCGGCTGGCAGAGCACCCCGTGGGTGTGCGCGGCGCGCACGATCGCGGCGGCGTCGGCCACCGTCGCGGCGAGCGGCTTCTCCACCAGCACCGGTACGCCGGCGGCGAGCAACGCCACCGCGACCGCCCGGTGCGCCGGACCGGGTACGCAGACCGAGGCCGCCTGCGGCGCCGCGTCGGCGAGCAACTCCTCGACGGTGGCGAAGGTCCGGGACACCCCGTGTGCGGCGGCCACCCGGGCCCGGGTGACCGGGTCGGGGTCGACCAGCGCGGTCACCGGCACCCCCAGCGACCGGTACGCGGCCACGTGCCGCTGCCCGAACGCGCCGGCCCCGATCACCGCGACCTCGGGCGGGGTGATCATGACGGCACCGCCGCGACGGTCGGGTCCGTACCCGGGGCAGCCGAGCCGTTCGCGTCGGCCGACCCCGTTCGCTGCGCCGCCGGTGTGTCGGCCGAGCCTGTGCGCTGCGCCGCCGGTGCGTCGGCCGAGCCTGTTCGCTGCGCCGCCGGTGCGCCGGCCGTCGACGGCCCTCCCGTCGGGGCGTCGGTCGACCGGGGCGCTGCGGACGGGGTGAGCCGGCCGTCGAGCACGGCGCGGGTGAGCCGGTCGAGGGCGGTCACCCCGACGGCCAGGCAGCGTTCGTCGACGTCGAAGGTGCCGGAGTGCAGGGGGGCGCCGCCGCGTTCGCCGGTCACCCCGAGCTTGACGTACAGGCTGGGGCCGAGCGCGCCGAGCAGGGCGAAGTCGTCGGTGGTCAGCGGCGGCACGGCCAGGTCGACCACCTCGACCAGGTCGGACAGCTCGGTGTGGGCCAACGCGACCAGTTCGGCGGCGTTGCGTACCGGGGGCATCTCGTTGGCCCAGGTGAACCGCACCCCGAGGTCGAGGGCGGCGGCCTGTTGCCGGGCGAGGCGCTCGATGACGGTCTTGAGCCGCTCGCGGACCGCCTCGTCGTGGGTGCGCAGGGTGCCGGTCGCCTCGGCGTACCCGGCGACCTGGCTCTGGCTGGCGCCTCCGGCGATGGTGCCGATGTTGAACGCGACCAGCTCGTCGGCGTTGCGGGAGCGGGCCACCGCCGCGTGCAGCAGGTTGACCATGCCGCTGAGGCCGAGGATGGCGTCGCGGCCCAGTGCCGGGGTGGCGGCGTGGGCGGTCCGGCCGAGCACCTCGACCCGGAAGGCGTCCTTGGCCGCCATCGCGGTGGCCCGGTCCACGCCGAGCGTGCCGACCGGCAGGTCCGGCCAGCAGTGCAGGCCGAGGACGGCGTCGAAGCGCCGCCCGCGCAGGGCGTCGTCGCGCAGTACGGCCGCGGCGCCGGAGGCCTCGCCGAAGGGGATCTCCTCGGCGGGCTGGAAGAGCACGGCCACCGACCCCCGCGCCGGTGGGTCGGCGGCGAGCCGGGCGGCCACCCCGTACGCGACGGTCATGTGCACGTCGTGTCCGCAGGCGTGGCAGATCCCGGCGTTCGTCGAGGCGTACGGCTCGGTCTTGACGTCCTGGACCGGATAGGCATCCATATCGGCCCGAAGGAGCACGGCGGGTCCGGGGAGGGGGCCGTCAACCTCCAGGAGGAGGCCGGTGCCGGCAAGTCCGGTACGGACCCGGCCGAACGGCTGAAGCATCCCGGCCAGCAACCCGGCTGTCGCGTGCTCGGTAAACCGCAGCTCGGGATGGTGATGGAGCTGACGACGCAGCCGTACCAGCTCGTCAACCTCGTCGCTTGCCAGCGTCACCCGCTTCACCCCTCGCTCGCGGCCTGCAATCCGGACCTAATTGAGACAAGAACCTAAGTCAGGGGGGTGGCCACGTCAATAACCAGGAGAAAACTGGGTTATGGTCCGTGACCATGGACCGCGCTGACGCCCACCTGCACCTCTTCGCCGACGGGTACCCGGGCCGCTACGGCCGCTCGCCCGCCGGGGGACCGGAGGTCGCGCTGTACGAGGACCTCCGCCGCGAACACCGCATCGGCCGGGCGCTGGTCGTCGGGTACGAGGGCGAGCCGCGCTTCGCCGGGAACAACGACTACCTGGCCGGACTGGCCCGCACCCACGACTGGATCGCCCCGGTCGGCTACGTCCCCGCCGACGCGCCGCCCACCGACGACACGCTGCGCCGGTGGTGGTCGGCGGGCTTCGTCGGAGTGGCCGGCTACCTGGCCGACGCCGCACGGGCCGAGCGGTTCGCCGACTGGCTGACCGCCGCCGCCCCGGCGCTGACCCGGGCCGGCGCGGTGGTCAGCCTCAACGCCACGCCCGCCGCGACCGCCCGGATGGGCCCTGCGCTGGCCGCGCTGGACGGCTGCCCGGTGCTCTTCAGCCACCTCGGGCTGCCCGGCAGCCGACCCACCCCGCCGGCCGCGCGGGACGCCGCCGAGGCCCTCGCCCCGCTGCGCGCCCTGGCCCGGCTACCGCACGTCGGGGTCAAGATCTCCGGCCTGTACGCGGTAAGCGAGCCCAGCCACGCCTGGCCGCACCCGGCCGCCCGCCCCTTCGTCGACGTGCTGCTGGACAGCTTCGGCACCCGACGGCTCTACTGGGGCTCGGACTTCCCGCCCAGCCTGGACCACGTCTCGTTCGCGCAGACCCTCGACCCGGTCGGGCTGGACGACCTCAGCCCGACCGAACGCGCCGACATCCTCGGCGCCAACCTGCACCGCGCCCTGCAGACCTGAGGCCGGCGCGGGTACCGCTGCTCCGGCGTCGTCACCGACGGCGTCGCGCCGCCCGGCCAGCAACCCGGGCCACCACCACCGGCAGCACATGCACCACGGTGACGATCACGGCCACCAGGACCAGGACCTGACCGACGCCGAGCCCGTGCCAGGCCAGCACCAGCGCCGCGCACCCGCCGGTGACCACGGAGTGCAACGCCACCCGCAACGCGGTCGTGCGCAGCGACGTGTCCCCGTCGGGGCCCTCGGAAACCCTGCCGCGCCGCACCACCGCGGTGATCATCGTGCCCACCGCGACCAGCACGGCGATCTGCGCCGCCCACCCGGCGGTCGCCCCGATGCCGGCCCGGTCGGTCACCGCCGGCGCGACCAGGGTGGCACCGGCGAGGACCAGGAAGATCGGCGGCCAGCTGAGCACCATCGCGGTGGTCACGGCCATGGTCATCAACCGGGCCACCCCGACCGGGGGTTCCTCGACCTGGACGCGTACGGCCTCGGGAGCCCAGACGAGCTTGCGGGGCGACGGGCTGTCCGGTGCGGGCTGCGACATGCCGAACAACCTATCGGTCGGCCACCACCCGCCGATGCGGGTGGCCGCCGACCGGGGCACCGGACCGGGTCACTGCCAGCGGAACAGCGCGGCGGCCACGACCGGGCCCAGCACCGCCGTGACCACCAGGGCGGCCAGGTTCGTGGCGTCGACCGGCAGCCCCGCCCAGGCGGCGGAGAGCGCCTCGACCGTGGCGCCGAAGGGCAGCAACCCGCCGACCTGCCGGACCGGCTCCGGCAGGGCGTCCGCGCCGCCGAACAGCCCGCCGACCGCGCCGAGGGCGAAGAAGCCGACCAGCCCGATCGCCACGGCGGAGTTCGGGGTGGGTGCCACGGCGGCGACCAGCAGACCCAGGCCGTACATCGCGGCGACGCCGAGCCCGACGACACCGAGGGCGACCCCGAGGTGCGCGGGCGGACGGGCACCGAGGGCGCTCACCGCAACCGTGTACGCCACGGCGATGCCGACCACGGCCTGCCCCAGGCTCACCACCACCTGTGCGCCGAGCACCATCGCCGGTGAGGCGGGGGTGACCGCGAACCGGCGGAGGATCCCGCTGCGGCGGTAGTAGGCCAGGAAGCTCGGCATGTTGATGATGCCGATCGAGGCGATGACGATGGTGAAGACCAGCGGCAGGACGTGGACGTCCAGGGCCGAGCGGCCGTTGCCGACCTCCTGCCGCCCGGCCGACGACGCGTTCATCACCATGATCAGCAGAGGCAGGCCGATCGGCACCACCAGCCCGGCGGTGTCCCGGGCCACCATCTTCGCCTCGCACCGGATCAGCGTCAGCCAGGCCCGTGGCCCCGGTCGCCGGGCCGTCGTGGCGGTCATGCCGCAGCCTCCCGCCCGAGGTCGCGACCGGTGAGGGCGACGAACGCCTCCTCCAGGTCGGCCGTGCCGGTCCGGGCCACCAACTCGGCCGGGGTGCCCAGGGCGACGATCCGGCCGCCGTCGAGCAACGCGACCCGGTCGCAGAGCCGCTCGACCTCGTCCATCGCGTGGCTGACCAGCACCACCGTCTCGTCGCGCAGCGCCTCCACGCCGGCCCACACCCGGCGCCGGGCGTGCGGATCCAGGCCGGTGGTGAGTTCGTCGAGGATCACCACACGCGGCCGGCCGACCAGCGCGAGGGCGATGGAGAGCCGCTGCTGCTGGCCGCCGGAGAGCTTCTCGAACCGGGTACGCCGCCGGTCGACCAGCCCGACCAGGTCGAGCAGCTCGGCGGCCGGGCGTGGATCGGGATAGAAACTGCGGTAGAGCCCGACCAGTTCGGCGACGGTCAACGCGTGGTGCAGCTGGGCCTGTTGCAGCTGCACACCGAGCACCTGCCGCAGCGCCGCCCGGTCCCGGCGCGGATCCAGACCGGCGACGGTGACCCGGCCCCGGTCCGGGGTGCGCAGACCGGCGATCAGCTCGACAGTGGTGGTCTTGCCGGCGCCGTTGGCCCCGAGCAGGCCCAGCACCTCGCCGGCGGCGACCCGCAGACTCACGTCGTCGACCGCCACGACGTCGCCGTACCGCTTCGACAGGTGTTCGGCACAGATGACTGGTTCGTTCATACCGCCATGGTGGGTGCGCCACCCGGGCCCGCGCCTGTGCCGTCGGTCAGGCGTACCGACCATGACTTTCGGCACCGTCGGCGGGCCGTACCCGGTGGGTAGGTTGGACCGATGCGGCGGATGGGGCTGGACGAGTGGTCGGGCCTGGCCATGCTCCTGGTCTGCGTGGGCGCGGCGTCCCCGGTCGTGGTCGGCGTCGTCGACCCGGACGTGCCGGTGCCGGTCTGGGTCGGGTTGTTCCTGACGACGATGATGGCGGCGCTGACCGCCGTGGCGGGCACGACGGTCCGGCCGGTCCGGCGCCGGGTGGCCTACGGCACGGCGGTGCTGGCCGGCTGGGCCGTGGTGGTGACCGCACCGCAGGCCGGCCTGCTGCCGATCCTGCTGGTCGTGCTCGCCGCGTTCGGCCCGGAGGTCGTCCGCCTCCCGGCCAACCTGGTGGTGGTCGCGCTGAACACCGTCGTCATCGGCGTGGCCATGGGCCGGATCAACGACGTGGGTCTCCAACTCGGCATGGCCGCGGCGTTCTACGGGCTGATCCAACTCGCCACGGTGTTCAGCGTGACCGCGGTCCGTCGGGAGAAGCAGCTGCGCCGCGAGCTGGCGAGGGCCCACGTCGACCTGCAGGCCGCGAGCGTGCTGCTGGCCGGGTCCGCACGCACGGCGGAGCGGCTACGGATCTCCCGGGAACTGCACGACCTGATCGGTCACCAGCTCACCGTCCTCACCCTGGAGCTGGAGGCCGCCCGGCACCGCCCGGCCGACGCCGCCGGCGCCCACGTCGAGCGGGCCAACCGGGTGGCCCGCGACGTCCTCGCCGACGTCCGCAGCACCGTCGGTACGCTGCGCGCCGGCCCCGCCACCGACCTGGCCGAGGCGCTGCGCGCGGTCGGCCGGGACGTGCCGGGGCTGGCCGTCACGGTCGAGGTGGGCGACGACGTACTGGCCGACGAGGAACAGACCGCCGCCCTGGTGCGTACCGTGCAGGAGATCGTGACGAACACCCTGCGGCACGCCGGGGCCCGCCGGTTGCGGGTGGAGGTCGCGGTCGACGGTGACACGATCAGGTTGACCGCGACCGACGACGGGCAGGGCGCGACCGAGGTGGTCGAGGGCAACGGGCTGCGCGGCATCGCCGAACGGTTCGCCGCCCTCGGCGGTGCCGTCGAGTACGACGGCGGTGCGGGGTTCCGGGTCGTCGGTCGGGTGCCGCGGCGATGACCCGGGTGGTGGTGGTCGACGACCAGACCCTGGTCCGGCAGGGCATCCGGACCCTGCTCGAACTGGCCGGCTGCACGGTGGTGGGTGAGGCCGGTGACGGTGCGGCGGCGCTGGAGGTGATCGCCGCCAGCACGCCCGACGTGGTCCTGCTCGACCTGCGGATGCCGCACCGCGACGGCCTCTGGACCCTACGGCAGCTGCGGGAGCGGGCCGTGGACGTGCCGGTGCTGGTGCTCACCACCTTCGACGACGACACCCTCGTGCTCGACGCGTTGCGCGCCGGGGCGCGCGGCTACCTGCTCAAGGACGTCACGCTGGCCCAGCTGACCCGGGCCGTGGAGACCCTCGCGGCCGGCGGGACCCTGATCGCGGTGTCGATCACCGACCGGTTGCTGCGGGCCATCCGGGACACCCCGGGGCCGGTCGGGGTGGAGACACCACCGCCGCAGGAGCTGACCGAACGGGAGGTGGAGGTGCTGCGGCTGGTGGCCGGCGGGTACACCAACCGGGAGATCGCCGGGATCCTGTTCCTGGCCGAGGGCACGGTGAAGAACCACGTGTCGACGATTCTGCTCAAACTGGGCGCCCGGGACCGCACCAACGCGGTCCTGCGGGCCCTGCACGAGGGCATCCTGGGCTGAGCCGCCGTCCGGGTCGGCCCGGTGCGCACCGGACCGGCACCCCAGGATTCCGGACCGGGCACCCGGTCCCGCTCGATGGGGTCGACCGGGGGGCGGCATCGTCGGGGCATGACAACCTCCACAGTGCCATCCCGGTCGGGCGGCGTACCCCGGTGGTCGACGCCTACCCACCGCTGGCCGAGCCTGCTCGGCCGGGCGTCCCGACCGGCGCTCATCGCCCAGACCGGCGCGCTGGTCGGGTTCGGCACCCTTGCGGTCGGTTCGCTGTACCTCGCGCCGACCGTCGGGCTCGTGCTCAGCGGCCTGGTGCTGGCCGGGCACGGCGTCTGGGACCTGTGGCACTACCGGCGCGACCGGGTGGTGCCCCGGTCGTTGGCCGAGTTCTGCATGCTGCTGGACGTGCCGCTGGGGGTCGGGTTTCTCGTGCTCGCGGCGCTCGGCTGAACCGTGACCCGGTAGCTGGCCCGGTAACCCGAGGGCGTGACGCCGTACCGGTCGACGAACGCCTGCCGCAGCGCCTCCGCCGAGGCGAAACCGCAGCGGTCGGCGATCCGGGCCAGCGGCAACCGGCTCGACGCGAGCAGGTGGGCCGCCGCCTCCAACCGGACCGTACGGACGTAGCGGGCCGGGGTCTGACCGAGCTGGGCGACGAAGAGCCGGGTCAGGTGCCGTTCGCTGACCGCCGCCCGGGCGGCCAACGCGGTGAGGCTGAGGTCGGCGGCCGGCGCATCGTTGATCATCGCGACCAGCCGCCGGACCAGGGCGTCACTCGGTGCCGGTGCGGTCAGGAACATGCTCATCTGTGCCTGGTTGCCCGGCCGGTGCAGGTAGGTCACCAGCCCCTGGGCCACCCGCCGGGCCACCTCCCCGCCGTGGTCCTCGGCCACGAACGCCAGGGCGAGGTCGAGGGCGCTGGTGACCCCGGCGGCGGTGCTCACCTGACCGTCGCGGACGTAGAGCGGCGTCGGATCGACCCGTACCGCGGGATAGGTGGCCGCGAGCTGGTCGGCGAACATCCAGTGGGTGGTGGCCCGGCGGCCGTCGAGCAGCCCGGCGGCGGCCAGCACGGAGGCGCCGGTGCAGACCGACGCCACCCGGCGGGTCTCCCGCGCCAGCCGACGTACGTGCCCGACCAGACGGGCGTCGCCGGCGGCGGCCAGGTGGCCCTCGCCGCCGGCGACGATCAGCGTGTCGATCGGCCCGCGCAGCCGTTCGAGGCTCGTCTGCGCCGCCAGCGTCAACCCGGCCTGGCAGCTGATCGGCCGGCCACCGGGGGAGGCCACCCCGACCGTGTAGCGCGGGTCCCGCCCGGCCCGGTTGGCGTAGTCGAAGGTCGTGGTCAGGCAGGCGATGTCCAGCAGCTCGGCCGCCGGGTAGCCGACGACGACCACGCGTACCCCGCCCATCGTCCGACCCTACCGCCGGGCCGGGCCGCCGACGCCCCCGTGGGCCGGGCGGGGCCGGTCAGGAGGCGGTGGGGAAGTGGAAGTCGGAGCGGGACGCCTCGGCGCGCCCCGGCCACCGGCTGGTGACCACCTTGCCCCGGGTGTAGAACGCCACCCCCTCCGGGCCGTGCACGTGGGTGTCGCCGAAGAGGGAGGCCTTCCAACCACCGAAGGAGTGGTAGGCCATCGGCACCGGCAGGGGGACGTTGACGCCGATCATGCCGACCGTGACGCCGCGCACGAAACGGCGGGCCGCCGCCCCGCCCGAGGTGAACAGCGCGGTCCCGTTGCCGTACGGGTTGGCGTTGATGATCCCGATGGCCTCGTCGAGGGTCTGCGCCCGCAGCACGACCAGCACCGGACCGAAGATCTCCTCCTGGTAGGCCGACATCTGCGGGGTCACCTGGTCCAGCAGACACGGGCCGACGAAGTACCCACCGTCGTGGCCCGCCACCCTCAACTCCCGACCGTCGACGACCACGGTGGCCCCGGCCTGCTGCGCCGCGCCGACGGCGGCGATCACCCGGTCCCGTGCCTCGCTGGTCACCAACGGCCCCATCTGGGCGTGCTCCTGGTCGCCGGGGCCCACCACGACCGTCGCGGCCTCCCGGCCCAGCAGCTGGACCAACTCGTCACCGGTCGACCCGACGGCCACCACGGCGGAGATCGCCATGCAGCGCTGCCCGGCGGAGCCGTACGCCGCGGCGGTGATCTGCCGGGCCGCGTCGGCCAGGTCGGCGTCGGGCAGCACCACGGCGTGGTTCTTCGCCCCGCCGAGGGCCTGGACCCGTTTGCCGTTCGCCGAGGCGCGTCCGTGCACGTACCGGGCGACCGGCGTGGAACCGACGAACGACACCGCCTGTACGTCCCGGTGGTCGAGCAACGCGTCGACCGCCGCCCGGCCGCCGTGCACCACGTTGAACACGCCGTCGGGCAGTCCCGCGTCGGCGTAGAGCTGCGCGACGAGGTTCGACGCGGACGGGTCGCGTTCGCTGGGCTTGAGCACGAAGGTGTTGCCGCAGGCGATGGCGACCGGGTGCATCCACATCGGCACCATGACCGGGAAGTTGAACGGGGTGACACCGGCGCAGACCCCCAGCGGGGCGCGCAGCGAGTACGAGTCCACGCCGGTGGACACCTGGTCGGAGTAGGCCCCCTTGAGCAGCTGCGGGATCCCGCAGGCGAACTCGATGACCTCCCGGCCACGGATCACCTCGCCGCGGGCGTCCTCGACGGTCTTGCCGTGTTCGGCGGTGACGAGTCGGGCCAGGTCGTCCTCGTGCCGCTCCACCAGGTCCCGCATCCGGAACAGGACCTTCGTCCGGCGGGACAGCGACATCTCGCCCCACGACTCCTGCGCCCGGACCGCCGCCGCGACGGCCAGGTCGACCTCCGCCGGCCCGCCGACCGCGACCCGGGCCTGGGGCTGACCGGTGGCGGGCTGGTGCACCGTGGCGTACTCGGTGCCGGTGACGGACGCGCCGCCGATCCAGTGCTCGATGCTGCGCACCGTATTCTCCTTCGTCGACCGACGCGAGGTGCGCCGGATGTTGCTACGGGGGTGTGCCGATCCGCCGGCCCAGGAGCACCGGGGGTGCGCCGGGCCGGCTCAGCCGGCGGTCACAGCCAGCGGGTGCCGATGCCCTGGAGGTCCGGGGTGCTGAAGGCGTACAGCAGCTCCATGCCGTCCGCGTCGCCGGTCTCGATCGCGTGCGCGACACCGGCGGGGATGTACATCGCCGTCCCCGGGCCCGCCTCGAACTGCTCGTCGGCCAGCCGGAACAGCGCCGTTCCGGACAGCACGTAGTAGAACTCGGCGGACGCGGCGTGCAGGTGCGGCGGGTGCCTCATCCCGGGCTCCATCCGGTAGACCCCGGTGAGGAACTCGCAGTCCGGATCCCCGGTCACCTGCCGGTCGACCAGGCGGTGCACCAGTCCCTCGTCGTCCGGGTTGTGGTTGAGCGCGGAGATCAGCTCGTACGCCAGGTCGGCGCGGTGCAGGACGAAGCCCGCGCGCGTACCCCCGCCGGAGGCGATCCGCCGACCGCCGGTGGGCGGCAGCGCCGTCACCGCTCGGCGTCCACGCTGGTCGCCCCGAGCGGAATCTGCGGGCTGGTGAGTGGGCCGTGGTGTTTGGACAGGCAGATGGCCTCCCAGCCGGTGACCACGCCGTGGATGACGCCGGGCTCCCAGCACAGGTACTCGCCGGCGCGGTAGACGTGCTCGGGGTCGGTGGCGCACCAGCCGTCGAGGAAGAAGATCTCCTCCGTGCTGTGGTGGAACTCCAGCGCCGTCTTGGCGAAGCGGCGCGGCAGGACGAACAGAATGGTGTCCTTGCCGGTCTCCTCGACCCGGCGCAGCCGGATGCACTGGGTGGGCACCTCGATGTCGCCGTGACTGCTCGTGTCGGTGACGCCCGCGAACGCCTCCTGGACGGGCAGCCAGTTCGTCTGGTCGAAGATGTCGACGGTCTCGCCGAGCGGCTTCGACGGCGTGGGCCGCTCGTCCGTGCGGACCTCGAACGGCGCGTCCGTCCAGAAGATCAGGGTGGCGCCCTCGGTCGAGGAGATCGGGCCGAGTTCGGTGCCGGCGGGCAGAAAGAGGTAGTGCCCGCGCCGGCACCGACGTCCGGCGATCGTCAGGTCACCGTCGCGGACCAGTAGTTCCAGGTCGGCGCTGTTCCAGTGGGCGGGCATCTGCCAACCGGGCGGGACGTCGACGACGAGCGTCTGCGCGCCGGTCTCCGGGTCGTCGTTGATGTGCCGGGTGCGTAGTCCGAAGGGCAGGTGCGGTGCCCGCCAGACCCGCTGGGGCACCTGGTCGAGGACGACCCGTCGCTTGCCGGAGTGGGCCACGTTGCCTCCTTCAGTCGGAGGCCAGATTGTATGTAATCTGCTTGGCATCGTCTAGGGCTCCGCTCCTCCTGTGCTGCTGCGAGCAGGTAGGAGCGGCTTGTCTCCTCGCTCCACCGGAGGTCTTAGTGATGGTTGTATGCAATAAGCGGCAATGGGGTGTTCCGACGGGGGTGTGCGGGCCGTCACCGGGCCGGGCCGGGGGAGTCCGGTCGGGGCGGCGTCTGGTTCTTGTGCCTCAGCCGCAGGGTTGTATACGATCTGGCGCTTAGCCTGTTCTGTCGGTCGCGTTTCCTCACCTGTTCTGATCGGGGAGAAATGCCGCGAAGATGTGGTCTGGTCGGCGGAGCGGTGGTCGCCGAGGACTGCATCATGGTGTCTGACGTGCTGACCTATTCGAGGCGCATCGAGTGCGTGGGTCCGGTCCGGCAGTCGGCCGACATCGAGAAGATCGACCTCCGGGGCAAGGTCTTCCGTGCTGAAGGTGTCGATGTGCATACACATATAGATGCCCCGTCCGGGCGGTGGTACGTGCCCGGCCAGGTCGACGCGTTTTGCCTCGGCGGCGCGCTGCCCCGTGGCGGGTGGTCCGTCGTGCGCCGGGGCGCCGGTCGGTTCGTGGCCCGTCGCGCGGAGTGAGTACCCGCCGGGTCGGCCGCCGGGATTCGGCTGGTCAGAGCCTTGACAGGCCGGTATTTGTATACAAGCATCGCTCGTGTTATCCGCTTTACCGGGTTCGCAGCACTAGATGGAACAAGCTTGCACACAATGTGGAGGTGTCGGCATGGGAAGACGTTCCGTTCGGGTGCGGGCCGTGGCAGTGCTCGCCGTGGCGGGCCTGGCTCTCGCGGCCTGCGGTGGCGGCGGCGAGCGGGAAGAGTCGGACGCCTCCGGGCGGACGCTGACCATCGCCGCCCCGGGAGTCCTGTCGAGTCTCGACTCCGAGCGCTACCAGGGTTACATCTCGATCGATCTGCTACCGAACACCGCCGGCACCCTGGTGCGCTTCGTGAAGCCCGAGGCCGGCGCGACGAAACTACAGACACCGGACCAGCTCGAAGCCGAACTCGCCGAGTCCTGGACGTTGACCGACGGCGGCAAGAAGATGTCCTTTACGCTCCGCGACGCCAAGAGTCAGTTCGGCAACCCGATCACCGCCGAGGACGTCAAGTGGTCGGTCGACCGGATGGTCAACAGCACAGGCGTGCCTATCGCCAAGATCCTGATGGGGATCGGCGGCTGGGACGTCACCAACCCGATCACCGTCGTCGACGACAAGACCTTCACGATCAACGTCGCCCAGCCCAACGCGGTGAGTCTCTCCATCCTGACCACGTTCTTCATGACGATCTACGACTCGGTGGAGGCCAAGAAGCACGCCACCGCGGACGACCCGTACGCCTACAAGTGGCTGGGGGAGAACACGGCGACCTTCGGGCCGTACCAGGTGCGGTCGTTCGACCCGGGCAAGGAGGTCCGGCTCACCGCCAACGAGAACTACTTCCGAGGTACGCCCAAGGTCAGGGACGTGGTGGTGCGGGCGGTCGCCGACACCTCCAACCGGCTGCAACTGGCCCAGAGCGGGCAGGTCGACGTCGCCACCGCGATGACCTTCGACCAGCTCTCCTCGCTGCAGAACAGCGGTGACGCCCGGCTGGAACGGGTGCTCTACCCGAACATCGACGTGCTGGTGCCCAACCTCAAGGCGGAGCCCTTCGACGACAAGCGGGTCCGCGAGGCCATCTCGTACGCGGTCGACCGGCAGGCCATCGTCGACTCGGCGTACCAGGGCTTCTCGGCACCCTCGACCGACTTCATGCACGACGACTTCGGCGCCCCCGCGGCGAGCCGGCCGCTGGCCCACGACCTGGACCGGGCCAAGCAGTTGCTGGCCGAGGCAGGACTGCCGAACGGCTTCCCGATGGAGCTGGCCTACAACGCGGCGAACGTGGGTGCGCACAGTGAGCAGGTGGCCGTGCTGCTGCGGTCGCAGCTGGCCAAGGTCGGTATCGAGGTGAAACTGAACAACGTCGCCTCCGGCGCCGACTTCGACACCGCCAAGCGCGAGGGCAAGCTGCAGACCTGGCTGGCCACCAGCACACCGTTGGTCCCCGACCCCGCCTACTACCTGCAGGTCTTCTACTCCACCGGTGGCCTGACCAACCTGCAGAACTACAGCTCGCCCACCCTCGACGGGCTGTCCCGCCAGATCCTGGAGACCCAGCCGGGACCCGAGCGCGACGCGCTGGTCAAGCAGGTCAACGACTTCCTGGTCGGTGACATGCCGGCGATCCCGCTTGTCGACTCCCAGAAGTACTACGTCTTCAAGAAGGGCGTCGACGGCTTCGTCAGCTACTCGCAGGGCCACGTCAACTACTACGACATCAGCGTCTCCTAGGCGAGTCGGAACTCGAGAAAGCGGGATGTGCACTGATGTACCGACTAGGGGTTGATGTCGGTGGCACCTTCACGGACGTGCTGCTGATCGAGGAGGCGACCGGGCGGACCCGCCGGACCAAGGTGCCCTCGACACCCCAGGACCAGTCCGTGGGAGTCGTCGAGGGGGTCACCCGGGTCCTCGCCGACGCCCGGGCCAGCGCGGCGGACATCCGCCAGTTCCTGCACGGCACGACGGTGGCCACCAACGCCGTCCTGGAGCGCCGTGGCGCCCGGGTCGGCCTGGTGGTGACCGTCGGCTACCGGCAGGTCCTGCACATCGCCAGGTCGTTCGTGCCCGGCGGACTCGGCGGCTGGATCGTCTGGGACCGACCGGCCGAGCTTGTCGCGCTGGCCGACGTCCGCGAGGTCGGCGGCCGGCTCGACGCCCGGGGCGAGGAGGTCGAGCCGTTGGACGAGGCGGCGGTCCGGGCCGCCGTGCGGCACCTGGTCGACCGGGGCGTCGACGCCCTGGCCATCGGCTTCGTCAACTCCTACGCCAACCCCGCGCACGAACAGCGGGCCGCCGAGATCGCCGCCGCCGAGGCGCCCGGCGTGCCGGTCTCCACCTCCGCCGGGGTGCTGCCGGAACTCGGCGAGTACGAGCGGACGTTGACCACCGTGGCCAACGCCTACGTACGCCCCGGAGTCGGCTCCTACCTGCGTAACCTCAGCGCGAAACTGGTCGACCAGGGGCTGGTGGGCGAGCGCCGGGTGCTCCGCTCCGACGGTGGTCTGATGACCTTCGAACGGGCCGAGGACATCCCGGTCAGCCTGCTGATGAGCGGCCCCGCCGGTGGGGTCGCCGCGGCGGTCGCCCTGGGACCGGCCGCCGGTCACCCGGACCTGCTCACCCTGGACATGGGCGGCACATCCACCGACGTCGCGCTGATCGAGAACGGCAGCCCGGTCATCCGCCGCGAGACGACCGTGGCCGACCTGGCCGTCCGGGCCCCGTCGATCGACGTGCAGACGGTGGGCGCCGGTGGCGGCTCCATCGCGCACGTACCCGAGCTGACCGGTGCGTTGCGGGTCGGACCGGCCAGCGCGGGAGCCCTGCCCGGACCGGCGACGTACGGCCGGGGCGGGGAACTGCCGACCGTCACCGACGCCAACGTGGTCCTGGGCTACCTGCCGCACGCCCTGTTGGGCGGCGCGATGCCGCTGGACGTGGAGAAGGCCCGGACCGCGGTTGGGACCGTCGCGACCCGGCTCGGGGTGTCGGTGGAGGCGGCCGCCGCCGCGATCATCGACATCGTCAACGAGAACATGCTCGGTGCGTTGCGGCTGGTCTCGGTGCAGCGCGGCTACGACCCGAGGCGCTTCGCGCTGTTCGGGTTCGGCGGGGCCGGGCCGCTGCACGTCAACGCCCTGGCCAGGCTCCTGGGCTCCTGGCCGGTGGTGATCCCCCAGTCGCCGGGGGTGTTGTGCGCCTACGGCGACGCCTCGACCGGAGTCCGGGCGGAGGCGAACAGGTCGCTGGTCCGTCCGCTCGACGAGGTCGGCGAGGAGCTGCTGCGCCGGGAGTTCACCGAGCTGGCCGGGCAGATCGACACGGAGTTCGACCGGGCCCGGGTGCCCGCCGAGGCACGGTCGGTGCGGTACGAGGCGGACGTGCGCTACCACGGCCAGGGCTTCGAGGTCTCGGTCGAGGTCGACGCGGCCCGGCGCACGGACCTGCTCGGCGCACTGCGGGGCGGTTTCGACGAGGCGCACCGACGCCTGTTCGGGTTCTCCCTCGACGAGCGGCACGAGGTGGTCAACATCCGGGCGGTGGGGCTCTCCGACGCCGAGCGGATCGTTCCCGTCGAGATCGAGTCCGGTGACCGGGATGCCGCGCAGGCGGTCATCGGCCGGCAGCAGGTCTACGTCGACGGCGGCTGGCAGGAGGCGGCGCTTTACGACCGCACCGCCCTGCGGGCCGGCAACGAGCTGGCCGGGCCGGCGATCGTGGTCGAGATGGACTCCACCAGCCTGGTCCTGCCGGGCTGCGTCGCGCGCGTCGACAGGCTGGGCAACCTGCTCATCCTGCCCGCTGACCAGGGAGGGACCCGATGAGTGCGGTCATCGTCGAGACAGCCCGGCAGGCCCGCCCGGTCGAGGTCGAGACCGCGGTGCTCGACATCGTCGAGAACGCCCTGCGCAACGCCCGCTTCGAGATGGACGCCGTGGTGCTGCGTACCGCGATGTCACCGGGCATCCGCGAGCAGCACGACGCGTTCCCGCTGATCGCCGACCGGCGGGGCCGGATGGTCGCCGGGCAGTTCGGCTCCTTCATCGACGGCTTCCTCTCCGGCTACGACGGTACGGTCGAGGAGGGGGACGTCTTCTTCACCTCCGACCCCTACGCCTGCGACGGCGCCATCAGCCACGCCAACGACTGGCTGGTGCTGTTGCCGATCTACTTCGAGCGGGCCCTGGTCGGCTGGGCGGCGATGTTCGGTCACATGAGCGACGTCGGCGGGAAGGTCCCGGGAAGCCTGCCCACCGATGCGGTGTCGATCCACGAGGAGGGTGTGATCGTCCCGCCGGTGAAGCTGTTCCGGGCCGGGACCCTCGACCAGCAACTCCTGGACACCGTGCTCAACCAGGTACGCCTGCCCAGCTGGAACCGGGCCGACCTGAACGCGGTGCTGGCCTCCTGCCGGACCGCCGAGGTGCGGGTACGTGAACTCTGCGAACGGTTCGGCGTCGACGCCTACCTGTCCACCCTGGAGCTGCTGCTGGAGCGCAACCGGCAGGCGATGGCGAAGCTGTTCCGCCAGGTCGTGCCCGAGCAGCCGGTCACCTTCGAGGACTTCGTCGACGACGACGGGCGCGGCGAGGGACCGTTCCGCATCCGCTGCTCGCTGTGGCGCGACGGCGACCAGGTGGTGCTGGACTTCACCGGGACCAGCGACCAGGCCGAGGGATCGATCAACTTCCTGTTGAACGAGAACATCCTGCGGATGTTCTTCGGGGTCTACACCATCATGGCGGTCGACCCGATGATCCTGTTCAACGACGGGTTCTATCCGCTGGTCGACGTCCGGATCCCCGAGGGCAGCCTGCTCAAGCCCCGGCGGCCGGCGGCCGTCTCGTGCCGTACCCACGCCCTGGGGCGGCTGTTCGACGTGCTCGCCGGGTTGCTCGGGCAGTGCCAGCCGGACTTCCTGGCCGCCGCCGGGTTCTCCTCCAGCCCGCACCTGATGTTCTCCGGCCTGGACCGGCAGGGTAAGTGGTTCCAGCTGTACCAGATCGGCTTCGGCGGCGTCCCGGCCCGCCCGGTCGGCGACGGCTTCGACGGCCACTCGATGTGGCCCTCGTTCACCAACGTGCCGAACGAGTACCTGGAGGCCTACTACCCGCTGCGGATCGAGTCCTACGAGTCGGTCCCGGACTCCGGGGGCGCGGGCCGGCACCGGGGCGGCAACGGCATCCGGGTCGGTTACCGCTTCCTCGAACCGGGCGAGGTGTCGATCCACGACGACCGGTGGTTCACCAAGCCCTGGGGGGTGCTCGGCGGCGAGCCGGGTGAGCGCGGCACGAAGATCCTGGCCCGGGCCGACGGGTCACGGCAGGTGGTGCCGGCCAAGTGTGACCACGTCGCGGTCCGACCCGGTGACCTCCTGCACTTCGTCACCTGGGGCGGTGGCGGCTGGGGCGACCCGCTGGAGCGCGACCCGGAGCAGGTACGCCACGACGTCGAGCGGGGGCTGGTCACCGTCGAGGGCGCCCGCCGGTACGGGGTGGTCCTGACCGGCGGCCGGATCGACGCCGAAGGGACCCGGGCGTTGCGGGCGAAGCTGGCCGTCGAACGGCCGGCGGAACCGTTGCGGTTCAACCGGGGCGGCACCCTCGACGAACTGCGGGCGCGCTGCCGCGCCGAGACCGGCCTGGAACCGCCGCGTGCACCGGCGGGCGCCCGAGATGCACCGGAGCCGGCAACCCCCGCGCCGGGCTCCTCCGGTGCGCCCCGGGCCCGCCCGCGCGGCACCGTGGCCGCAGCGGGCGGCGAACGGCCGACCCGGACACCGCGACCCGCGCGGGCGCCGTTGGAGGCGCTCGTGCACCACATCGCCCGTCAGGTGACCGGGCGATGAGTCCACCCCACTTCCAGACCACCACGGTTCTGGGCGACGACGGGCATCCGCCCGCCGACACACTGGTAGAGGAGAACTGTCATGGCTGACCTGCAGATGTCCGCGCTCGGCATGATCGAGACCCGGGGCCTGGTCGCGGCGGTCGAGGCCGCCGACGCGATGGTCAAGGCCGCCACCGTCGTCCTGGTGGGCACCGAGTACATCGGCGGCGGCCTGGTCACCGTCGTGGTCCGGGGCGACGTCGGCGCGGTCAAGGCGGCCACCGACGCCGGCGCGGCCAGCGCCTCCCGGCTCGGTGAGGTCGTCTCCGTGCACGTCATCCCCCGCCCGCACACCGAGGTCGAGGCGATCCTGCCGACCGGGTCGACCCGGGGCGGAACGAAGTCCTGAGCCGGCCCCCATGTTCATCGAAGGAGCTTGACACATGAGTCGGGTGTGGACTGCTGTCGACATCGAGGACGTCGCCCGGTCGGACGGTCCGCGCGAGGTCCTGCTGGGCCCGGGTGACCTGATCTCCCCGCACGCGGAGGACATCGCCCGGGGGCTCGGCATCACCGTTCGCCGGGGCGCGGCGGACGGTCGGGCGGCGTCCGCCCCCGTCCAGGCGACGGCCGGCCCTGCCGGGGCCTCCGCTACCACCGGCACCCCTGCCGGGGCCTCCGCTACCACCGGCACCCCGGGCGGCTGCGACGACACCGACGGCTGCTCGTGTGGCTGCGAGGGCGCCGAGGAGGCGGAACGGACCATCCGTACCATCGCCGCCGCGGTGGTGTCCGCCAACCCCGACGCCGACGCCTCGACGGTGGCGACCGAGACGCTGCGGGCGCTCGGCGCCTACGGCGGGCCGGGCGTGGGCAGCCCCGAGCAGGCCCAACCGCTGCCCGGACAGACGCTGCCCCGCAAGGCCAAGGGCGCCCGCCCGCAGTTCTTCGCCGAGCCGGGCATGGAGGCCCTGGTCTCGACGATGGTGACCCTCACCTCGGAGGTGTGGGTGCTGCGGGAGCGGGTGATGACCCTGGAACAGCTGCTCGCCGACCGGCGGGTGGTGGAGCGGGGTGCGGTGGACGACTTCACCGTCGCCGCCTCCGACGCCGAGACCAGGGACGCCGAGGCGGCGGCGTTCGTCGCCCGGGTACTGCGGGTCTTCTACGAGTGGCGCGAGGAGATCGTGCGGGAGGAGACCCCGGAGTCCTACCGGGAGGTCATCCGGCAGGCCTTCGCGCAGGTGGGGGAGGGCAAGTGAAACAGCAGCACCGGCACGGCCTGTTGCCGACGGAGAACCACGACGAACTCGCCCGGGAAACCTTCGTGCGGGCCCTGAAGGCGCACATCTCCACCGAGGTGACCCCCGGGGTCCGGGAGCTGTACGCGCACCGCGTCGCACCCCGCTACCAGCGGGAGATGGGTGTCCCGCCGCGGGACCGTGAGACGGTCCGCCGGGCGATGGAACCCGAGCCGTACTACCAGCTCTGGAGTTCGGTCCGGCGGGCGAGCCAGGACCTGCTCTGGAACGTGGTGGCCGACAGCATCGTCCGCCAGCTGGACGACCTGCGGGCGAAGGCGGAGCCGTCCGGGCGGGTGCGGGGCTCGCTCGAACTGGATCACGACTTCGAACTGCCCTGGTACTTCTGGGGCATCGACATCCACGCCATGCCCGGCGGCTACCGGGGCGAGTACGCCCCGGGCGACGTCACCGCCGGTGCGCTCTACGACCGGGGCGTCTACGTCTACGCCACCGGGCAGATGGGCGAGCTGAACGACGACTACGGCCAGTCGGTGGTGAACAACTACCTCAAGCCGGAGCACCGGGATTTCCGGCCCCGGCGCATCCTGGAGATCGGCTGCGGGGTGGGCAACTCGACCCTGCCGTACGTGGACGCCTATCCCGACGCCGAGGTGCACGGCATCGACGTCGGCGCGGCCCTGCTGCGATACGGCCACGGCCGTGCCGAGTCTCTGGGCCGCAAGGTGCACTTCTCCCAGCAGAACGCGGAGGCCACCGCGTTTCCCACCGGGCACTTCGACCTGGTCGTCTCGCACATCCTGTTGCACGAGATGCCACCGGAGGCGGTCCGCGCGGTCCTGCGGGAGTGCCACCGGCTGCTCGCCCCCGGCGGGATGATGATCCACGCGGACTTCCCGGGCTACGCCGGCCTGGACCCGCTGGCGCAGTTCCTCATCGACTGGGACACCTGGAACAACAACGAACCGTTCTGGGGGCCGATGCGGGACATGGACCTGGTCCAGGCCGCCCGGGACGCCGGGTTCACCGGCGACTGCACCGAGCTGTCCTGCAAGCGGGACTGCGTCGAGGAGGTCTCCACCCCCACCGGCCGGGTGCTGCAGAGCGGTGAACGCCGCAGCAGCGGCACCCTGGCCTTGCTCGTGGGTCGGCGCTGACATGGCCCACAGCGCCGTCGAGCTGCGCACCTTCGCGTTCGTGGACCGGCTCCAACCGCAGATGGCCGCCCTGCTCGGCAGCGTGATGTCGGGCGATCCGGTGGTCGAGGGGATGTCCGAGCTCTACCTGGAGATCTCCCCGGGCAGCGACGTCTACGCCCTGGTCGACGCCGCGGTCAAGGCTGCCGGGGTCCGCCCCGGTTCCCAGGTCGTCGAGCGGCAGTACGGCATGACGGAACTGCACTCGATGTCGCAGGACGCGGTCCGTCAGGCCGGTCAGACCATCCTCGACCTGCTCGGGTTCACCGAGGCCGACGCGCAACCGGCGGAACTGGTCTCGGCGAAGATCGTCTCCAACATCGACGCCTATCAGGCGCAACTGGTGAACCGTTCCCGCAAGGGCTCACTGCTGGTGGCCGGCGAGTCGATGCTGGTGGTCGAGTGCCAACCCGCGGCGTACATCTCCGCCGTGGGCAACGAGGTGGAGAAGTCCGCCGGGGTCAAGATCGTGGACGTCCGGGGGGTCGGCCAGTTCGGTCGGCTGTGGGTCTCCGGGCTGCACTCGGAGGTGGAGTCGGCCCGGGACGCGGTCCGCCGCGCCTTCGACACCAGACCCTGGTCGCACCGACGCTAGAGGAACGAGGTGGTTCGGCATGCGTATCGCCCGGGTGATCGGCTCGGTGGTCAGCACCGTCAAGTCCGAGGAGCTGACCGGCGCCAAGCTGCTCGTCGTCGCGCCCCTGGGTGAGACGCACGCCGTGGAGCCGTACGTCGCCGTCGACACCGTCGGGGCCGGCCGGGGAGAGGTCGTCCTGGTCGCCATGGGTGGTGCGGCACGGCTGGTGCAACGGCAATCCAGTCAGGCGCCCGTGGACTCCACAATCGTCGCGATCGTCGACCGGCTGGAGACCGAGGCGTGGGTCAACTACGTAAAGGACTGACGTGGACCTGTGGGATACCGGTGCCCTCGGCGTGGTCGAGACGCACGGACTGACCGCCTCGATCGTCGCCGTCGACGTGATGGCCAAGGCGGCCCAGGTGCGGCTGATCGGCGTCCGCCGGATCGGCGACGGGATCGTGACGGTCTCCGTCGTCGGCGACATGGCGTCGGTGACGGCGGCGGTGGAGAGTGCCCGGCTGGCGGTCACCGCGATCGGCGGCACGGTCGCGTCGACGGTCATCGGTCGACCCGCCGTACCGACGGCGGTCCTGCGTGACGCCGGACCGGTCGAACCCCCCACCACCCGACCTGGGGAGCAGTGACATGCGTGGCTACGTCGGCCCGGCCGGGGCGCAGATCCACTACCGTGCCAGCGGTACCGGTGGCCCCGCGCTGGTGCTCTTCCACGAGTCGCCGCAGGCGTCCAACGTGTTCGAGCCGGCCCTGCCCGCCCTCGGCCGGTCGCTGCGCGCCTACGCCCTGGACACGCCCGGGTACGGGCTCTCCGACCCGCCCGCCGGCACCCCGGAGATCCCCGACTACGCCCGCCTGCTGCTCGACGCCGTCGACGCGCTGGGCATCGGCCGGTTCGCCGTCGCGGGGCAGCACACCGGTGCCTCGCTGGCGCTTGCGGTGGCCCACCTCGCCGAGCCCGGCCGGGTCACCCACGCGATCCTGTCGGGCCTGGTGCTGGACCGGGCCGAACGGGAACGACTGGGCGCGTCCTGGGCGCCGGACAAGCCGATCGACCCGGCCGGTGGGCACCTGCGCGAACTCTGGGCCCGCTACCTCGACATCTGGGAGGGGCCCCCGGCACTCGTCAACCTCGCCGTGGCGAACATTGCCGCGGTCTTCGAGCGTTACAACTGGGCCTACCGGGCCGCCTTCCGGTACGACCCGACCGAGCCGCTGCGCACGGTGCCCTGCCCGGTGCTGCTGCTGACCGCGGAGCGGGACATGCTGGCCGGCGGCGACGCACTGGCCCGGGAGATCCGTCCCGACGCCACGGCGGTCCGGTTGACCGACACCACCGGTCAGCTGCCGTGGCGGGTGCCGGAGGAGTTCGCCGCGGTGGTGTCGTCCTTTGTCACCGGGCGTGAGCCGGGGGCCGACCGGGTCGGTGCCCGGTGAGCGAGCAGGCGGACCTGCTGGTGATCGGGGCCGGCACCGCCGGTCTGCCGTGTGCGATCGAGGCGGCGCGGGCGGGGCTGCGGGTCGAGCTGGTCGACGTGGGTGCCGACATCGGCGGGACGCTGGGTGTCTCGGCCGGGCACCTGAGCGCCGCGGGCACCCGTCGGCAACGTCGGGCGGGCATCGACGACGACCCGGACCGGCACTTCGCCGACGTGCTGCGGATCGGGCACCACCGGGGGGACCCGGCGCTCATCCGGCTCGCCGTCGACGAGGCCGCGGGGCTCGTCGACTGGTTGGACGACAACGGTTTCCCCTTCGCTCCGGGCACGCCAGTGGTCTACCACGGGCACTCCCCGTACTCCCGGCCCCGGACCTACTGGGGTACCGGGCACGGCCGGTCGATCCTGGAGACCCTGCGACCGCTGCTTGCCGAGCAGGTCAGCGCGGGCCGGGTCAGCCTGCGGCTGGGCACGCGTGCCGCGGAGTTGACCACGACCGCGGGCGTGGTCACCGGCGCCGTGGTGCATACCGCCGAGGGCCCCCGCGAGCTCCGCGCCGGGGTCACCGTCCTGGCCTCGGGCGGGTACGGCGCCAACCCCGACCTGTTCCGTGCGCTGACGCCGAACCGGCCACGCCTGGTGACCAACGCGGCACCCACCTCGACCGGTACCGCGATCGAGTTGGCGGTGCCACTGGGCGGCAGCGTCCGCTTCGCCGACCTGCACACGCCCCGACTGGGCCTGTTGGAGCGCCGCTCCGACCCCGGCCGGGTGGACTTCTGGACCGAGCTGGCCCACCTCGCCCCGGCCGAGCGCCCGCCTCGGGAGATCTGGGTGAACTCGGCGGGGCAACGGTTCGTCGCCGAGGACCTCGACGACGTCACGCGCCACGAACGGGCCGTGCAGGAGCAACCGGGGGCAGAGTTCTGGATCGTCTGTGACGAGCCGGCCGTGGCGGCGGGCGCGCCACTGGTACCCGCCTGGGGTGCCGACCGGTTCCGGACGGAGGCGCGCCGGGGGGACGTGGCGTGGGTCGCCGACGACCTCGCCGACCTCGCCCGCCGGGCGGGCATCGACGCGCCGGGGCTGGAGCGCACCGTGCGGGCGTTCAACCTGGCGGTCGAGCAGGGGGTGGACCCGCTCGGTCGCCGGGTGTTGGGACATCCGGTCAGCCGACCGCCGTACTACGCGGTGCGGTCGGTGGCCGCGCTGCTGTGCAGTTTCGGCGGACTGGACGTCGACACCGACTTCCGGGTCCGGCGGGCCGACGGCACGGCCGTGGCCGGGCTGCACGCGATCGGGGAGGCCATCGGGATGGGCGCCACCAGCGGGGCGGCGTTCTGCGGCGGGATGGCGGTGACCCCGGCGCTGGCCTTCGGACGGCGGTTGGGCCGACGGCTGGGCGAGCGGACGAGTGTGGACCCCTGACCGGCATATGTATGCATAAAGGCGCGGACGCCGAGTCCGTGCCGGCAAAAACAAGTGTTGACAGCGAGTGGTGCATCACTGTTGTATACAACGACCACTCGGTGGCTGCTATGAGAGGTGTTCATGACTAGCGATCTGCACCACGAAGGACCGCTGCACGGCGTGCGCGTGGTCGAGTTCGGCTCCCTGCTCGCGGGGCCCTTCTGCAGCCAGCTGCTGGCCGACTTCGGCGCCGAGGTCATCAAGTGCGAGCCACCGCGTCAGGGCGACCCGATGCGCGAGTGGGGCCAGGAGAAGCCGCACGGCAAGTCGCTGTGGTGGCCGATCGTGGCCCGCAACAAGAAGTCGGTCACCGTGGACCTGCGCACCCCCGAGGGGCAGGACGTCGCCCGGCGGCTGATCGCCCAGTGCGACGTGGTGGTGGAGAACTTCCGCCCCGGGACGATGAAGCGCTGGGGGCTCGGCTACGAGCAGCTGTCGGTGGCCAACCCCGGCCTGGTCATGGTCCAGGTCTCCGGCTTCGGCCAGAACGGCCCCTACTCGGCACGCCCCGGTTACGGTTCCGTCGGGGAGGCCATGGGCGGCCTGCGGTACGTCGTCGGCGACCCGCAGACCCCGCCGAGCCGGGTCGGCATCAGCCTCGGCGACTCCCTGGCGGGCACCTTCGCCGCCCTGGGCGCGCTGCTGGCGTTGCGGGTGCGCGACCGGACCGGCCGCGGCCAGATCGTCGACTCGGCGATCTACGAGGCGGTCCTGGCGATGATGGAGTCGCTGCTTCCCGAGTACGCCCTGGGTGGCCACGTGCGCGAGCGCACCGGCGCCATCCTGCCCAACATCGCCCCGTCCAACGTGTACCCGACCCGAGACGAGGGGCTGGTGCTCATCGCGGCCAACCAGGACACCGTCTTCCGCCGGTTGGCCGTGGCCATGGGCATGGCGGAGCTGGGCACCGACCCACGTTTCGCCAGCCACGCCGCACGGGGCCGCAACCAGGTCGAGCTGGACGAGATCATCGCGAAGTGGTCGGGGCAGCACGACACCGAGGAACTGATGGCGGTGATGATCGAGAACGACGTACCGACCGGGCGGGTCTACCGGGCCCCGGAGATGCTGCGCGACGAGCACTTCGCCGCCCGCGAGGCGATCGTCCGGATCGCCCACCCCGAGTTCGGCGAGTTCCCGATGCAGAACGTGGTGCCCAGGCTGTCGATGACCCCGGGACGGGTGAAGTGGACCGGACCGCGGCTGGGTGAACACACCGACGAGGTCCTGACCGACATCGTGGGCATGGAGACGGCCGAGATCGACGCGCTGCGCACCAGCGGCGTCATCTAGCGGCGGCGCACGGTGAACGATCTCCAGGGGGACTACCGCAGGGCGGGCTTCGGCGGCGGCCTGGGGCACGGATCGAGCCGCGCGCTGCTCGTGGTCGACCTCGTCCGGGCCTACCTCGATCCGGCGTCACCGCTCTACGCCGGCCAGCCGGAACCGCCGGCCCTGCGGGCCTGCGCCACACTGCTCGACGCCGCGCGGCGCCAGCACGTGCCGGTGATCCACACCCGGGTCGAGCTCGCCCCCGGTGGACTCGACGGCGGCCTGTTCACCCGCAAGGTGCCGGCCCTGCGGGTCTTCGAACGCGGCGGTGAGTTCGCCGCCGCACCACCGGAGCTGGCTCCCGTCGCCGGTGAACCGGTGGTGACCAAGCAGTACGCCAGCGCCTTCTTCGGCACCAGCCTGGCCAGCACCCTGCGGGTGCTCGGGGTGGACGCGTTGCTGATCGTCGGCGCCTCGACGAGCGGGTGCGTCCGGGCAACCGCGGTGGACGCGTTGCAGCACGGGTTCGTCCCGCTCGTCGTGGCCGACGCCTGTCTGGACCGGGACCCACGCCCGCACCAGGCCACGTTGTTCGACCTGGCCGCGAAGTACGCCGAGGTCCTGACCCTCGACGAGGCGATGGCGCTGCTCGGACCGGGAGGTGCGTGATGCGGGTCCTCGGGTACGCACGACGGCGGTTGCTCTTTCTGCCGGTGGGCCTGCTGTCCGTTATCGTGCTGGCGTTCCTTTTGGTCAACGCGTTGCCGGGCAACCCGGTGGGGGTCATCGCCGGCCCCGCGGCCGGCCCGGAGGAGTTGGCCGAGATCGAGCGCCGGCTCGGCCTGGACCGGCCCCTGTGGGAACGGTTCGTCGACTACGTGGGCGGCCTGGTCCGCGGTGACCTGGGATCGTCGTACTACACCGACCGGCCGATCCTGTCCGAGATCGCGCGGTTCGCCCCGGCCACCCTCGAACTGGTCTTCCTCTCGCTCACCCTCGCCGCCGTGCTCGGCGTGGCTCTGGGCACCGTGGGCGCGTACTTCAAGGGCACGCTTACCGACCGGGCCTCCCGGTTCGTCGTCACCACGTTCCAGTCGATCCCGGACTTCTTCCTGGCCCTGCTGCTGATCTACCTCTGCTTCTACCTCGCCGGCTGGGCACCGGCCCCGGTCGGTCGGCTCGGCCTGATGGACGAGCCACCGCCGACGGTCACCGGCGCGCTGCTGGTCGACGCACTGATCGCCGGTGACCTGGCCACCTTCCGCTCGGCGGTGGCGCACTCGATGCTGCCGGTGCTGACCCTGGGCATCTACTACTCGGCGTACTTCGCCCGCAGCACCTACGCCTCGCTGGTGCCCGCCCTGGAGTCCAAGCAGGTCGAGTTCGCCCGGGCCTGCGGCCTGCCCGAGCGGACCGTGCTCGGCTACGCCTTCCGGCAGGCCCGGACCCCGATCCTGACCTACGGCGGCATCCTGCTCGCCGCGCTGCTCGGCGGCGCGGCGATCATCGAGACCATCTTCTCCTGGGGCGGCTTCGGAGAGTGGGCCATCGACTCCATCCTCCAACTGGACATGCCGGCCGTCCAGGGCTTCATCCTGGTCGCCGGACTCGGAACCCTGTTGGCCTTCACCGCACTGGACATCCTGGTCGCGGTGCTCGATCCGAGGGTGCGTTATGACTGAGAGCCTGGCCGCCGATGCCACCACGGCCACCGCCCCGAAGACACCGAAGCGCCGCCGGAGCGGCCGACGACTGCGGCTCTGGGTGCCCACCGGCATCCTGACGGCCATGCTGGCCGCGGCCTACCTCGCGCCCCTGCCGCACGACCCGGCGGAGCCGCTGGCCAACCCGCTCGCGGCCCCCGACGGCGTGCACTGGATGGGCACCGACAAGTTCGGCATCGACGTCTTCAGCCGGCTGGTCGCCTCGGCCGGTGTGGACATCCCGCTGGCGCTGGCCGGCATGCTGATCTCGCTCGTGATCGGCGTGCTGCTCGGACTGGCCGCCCTGCACCGGGGGCCCTGGGGTGAGCGCGTCGTCCGCGCGCTCGACGTGTTCCAGGCGTTTCCGTTGCTGATCCTGGCCATCGCGCTGGTCGCCCTGATGGGCAACAACATCGAGAACGTCGTGGTGGCCATCGCCGTCATCAACGTTCCCCGGTTCGTCCGGCTGGTCCGCAGCGAGGGCCTGACCATCCGGGAGAGCCGGTACGTCGAGGCGGCACACGCCATCGGCGCGACCGGCCCCCGGGTCATGTTCCGGCACGTCCTGCCGAACATGACGGGCATCATCCTGGCCCAGGCGTCGCTGGCGGTGGCGCACTCGATCGTCGTGATCGCCTCGCTCTCCTTCCTGGGCATCGGCATCAACGCCGCCGACGCCAGCTGGGGAGCAATGATCCAGACAGGAGCACAGAACATGACGACCGGCCAGTGGTGGGTCTCGGTCTTTCCCGGCCTCGCCATCTTCCTGACCGTGCTGTGTTTCAACGCCATCAGCGACGAGTTGCAGGACACCTTCGGCCGGGCGAGGCAGCGGTGACCGCCCGCGACGTCCTACCCGGCACCGGTGCCCTCCCCGGGGCACCGGCCACCACCCAGCCGGCGGGCCGTCTGCTGGAGGTGAGCGGCCTGACCACCCGGTTCGACACCCCGGACGGCCTGGTGCACGCGGTCAACGGCGTCGACTTCCACGTAGACCGGGCGGAGATCGTCGGCGTGGTCGGGGAGAGCGGCTGCGGCAAGTCGGTGACCATCCGGTCGATTCTCGGGCTGGTCCGTCCGCCGGGGCGGGTGGTGGACGGCACCGCCATGTTCGACGGCGTCGACCTGCTTGGCCTGCGCGGCGCGCAGCTGCGCCGGCTGCGCGGACGGCAGATCGGGTTCATCGCGCAGAACCCGTTCAGCGCGCTGAACCCGGTGCTGCGCATCCACCGCCAGTTCGCCAACATCATGGCCGCGCACGGTGTCCGCTCGGGCGGCACGGCCCGGGACCGGGCCCGGACCGCACTGGCCGACGTCGGCATCGCCGGACCGGACCGGGTGCTCGACGGTTACCCGCACCAGTTGAGCGGCGGCATGGCCCAGCGGGTCGTCATCGCCATGGCCATGCTGCTCGACCCGGCCCTCGTCGTCGCCGACGAACCGACCACCGGCCTCGACCTGACCGTGCAGCGTCAGATCCTGGACCTGATCCGTGGCCTGGTCCAGCAGCACGGCCGGTCGATGCTGCTGGTCACCCACGACCTCGGGGTGGTGGCCCAGTACTGCGACCGGGTGGTGGTGATGTACGCCGGCAAGGTCATCGAACACGGTGCGGTGCGCGACGTGCTCAACACGCCGCGCCACCCGTACACGCAGGCGCTGATCCGGGCCGTGCCCCGACCCGGGCAGCCGTTGGTGCACCTCACCGGGCGACTTCCGGACCTGGTGGACTACCCGCGGGGGTGCCCCTTCCAGGCGCGCTGCCCGGATGCCTTCGCGCCCTGCGACCACGTGATCCCCGAAGCGGCGACCGTCGGAGGCGGCCAGACGTACTGGTGTCACCTGTCGAAGGAGCCGGAGGTCGTCAGGTGAGTCTGCTGAAGTTGGCGAACGTCAGCAAGGAGTTCCCGGTCGGTGGTGCCACCCGCGTCTACGCCCTCGACGACGTGTCGCTGTCGGTGGACGCCGGTGAGACGCTGGCGATCATCGGGGAGAGCGGGTCGGGCAAGTCGACGTTGGGCCGGCTGGCGCTGCGACTGATCGAGCCGACCCACGGGTCGGTCCACTTCCAGGGTACGGACGTGCTCGCGCTGCCCCCCGCCGAGCTGCGGCGACTACGGGCGAAGCTGCAGATCATCTTTCAGGAGCCGTTCGAGTCGTTGAACCCGCGGATGCGGGTGGCCGACATCGTCGGCGAGCCGCTGGCCATCCACCAGCCGAACATCTCGGCGGCCGACCGTCGCGCCCGGGTCAGCGCGGTGATCGAACAGGTGGGGCTCGCCCCCGACATGGCGCGGCGGTATCCCGGGGAACTCAGTGGCGGCCAGCAGCAACGCGTGGGCATCGCACGCGCGATCGTGACCAGGCCGGCCCTGATCGTCCTCGACGAGCCGACCTCGTCACTCGACCTGTCGGTGCGTGCCCAGATCCTGCAACTGCTGGCCGACCTGCAGACCGAACTCGGCATGGGGTACCTGTTCATCTCGCACGACATCCACACGGTCCGCTACGTCAGCGACCGGATCGCGGTCATGTACCGGGGCCGGGTGGTCGAGACCGGTCCCTCCGAGCGGGTGTTCGCCGACCCGCAGCACCCGTACACCCGGGCCCTGCTGGCCGCGGCGCTTCCGGTCGATCCCGACCAGGAGCTGCCGCCGGCCCGGCTGGTGGGCGAGCCGCTGAGCCCGACCCAGCGGGTGACCGGCTGTGTGCTGTACGGGCGCTGTCCGGTCAGCGAGGAGAAGTGTGTACAAATTGACGTCCGACTGGCTCCGATCGACGCGGACCGGCAGGTGGCCTGCGTGAAACCGGGCGCACCCGGTAGCTGACCGGGTGCGTGCCGGCCGGGCGGTGCCCCCGGTCGATGGTCGCCGCCGCCGACCGGGGGTGCTCAGGGTCGGGGCTCGGCGCGGTCCGTCATGGCGTCCAGCAGCACCCGGCGCGCGGCCAGCACGTGGGCCCGCATGGTGCTCGACGCCCACTCGGCGTCCCGGGTCCGCAGCGCCGCCACCAGATCACGGTGGTGCGCCATGCTGCGGGCCAGCGCGTCCGGTGTGTAGAGCCGGAACGCCCGGATGATCAGTGGCACCTCCACCACGGCCGACAACAGCGAGGTCAGCCGCGGACTCGCGGCGGCGCTGATGACCAGCCCGTGCAGCTCGGCGTTGAGGCTGGCGATCTCGTCCAGGTCCGGCGGGGTCATCCGCTCCGCCCGCTGTTCCATCTGGTCGCAGAGCAGGCTGAGCTTCGGTAGCCAGTCGGCGTCGATGCGGTGGGCGGCCAACGCCGCGCCGTAGCTCTCCAGCCGGGCCCGGATCTCGTAGGTGTCCTGCAGGTCACTGAGTGACCACTCCGCGACCCGGGCGCCGCGGTTGGGCTGGAAGACGACGAGCCCCTCCGCCGTGAGCCGGCGCAGAGCCTCCCGGATCGGCGTCCTGCTCACCCCGAACTGCCGGGACAGTTCGACCTCACCCAACCGTTCCCGTGGGCCGATGGAGCCGCTCAGAATCGCAGCCCGTAACGCCTCGTAGGCGTCCTGGCCGGCATTCGTCACCGTGCCTCCGTGGTGTCGAGTGATGGCGGGCTGGCATCCTTGCCGCCCGTCCGACGGTCTGAGATTGTATACACATGACGGTTGGTGTGGTGGAAGTGTCCCCCCGGGACGGGTTGCAGAACGAGGCCGAGATCCTGCCGACAGCGCGCAAGATCGAGCTCATCCGACGGTGCGTCGACGCCGGAGCCCGCCGGGTCGAGGCGGTCTCGTTCGTCCGCGCCGACCGGGTGCCCCAGATGGCCGATGCGGAGGCCGTCATGGCCGAGGTGCCCCGACACAGCGACGTATCGTACATCGGTCTGGTGCTCAACCGGCGCGGGCTCGACCGGGCGCTCGCCGCCGGGGTGGACGAGGTCAACTGTGTCGTGGTCGCCACCGAGACGTTCAGTCGACGCAACCAGGGCGCCTCGGTCGACGCCATGGTCCAGCAGTGGGCCGCGATAGCCGGAGCCGCCCACGCCGCCGGCCGGAAGGCCAGCGTCACCGTGGCCGCCGCCTTCGGCTGCCCCTTCGAGGGCGAGGTCGCCCCGACGGTCGTCGCCGACCTGGTGCGACGGTTGGCCGCCGCCGAGCCGGACGAGATCGCCCTGGCCGACACCATCGGTGTGGGAGTTCCCGCCCAGGTCCGGCAGCTGGTGCGGGCCGCCGCGGCGGCGGCCCCGGGGGTGCCGCTGCGCGCGCACTTCCACGACACCCGCAACACCGGCATCGCCAACGCGCTGGCGGCGGTCGAGGCCGGCGTGCGGGTTCTCGACGCCAGTGTCGGCGGGATCGGTGGCTGCCCCTTCGCCCCGGCGGCCACCGGCAACGTCGCGACCGAGGACCTGGTCTACGCGCTGCACCGCTCCGGTCATCCGACCGGCCTGGACCCCCGGCTGGTGATCGGGACGGCCGCCTGGATCGGCGACCAACTCGGCAAGGCCACTGTGCCGGGTGCGCTCGGTCGGGCCGGCTGGTTCCCGGCCGAGCCGCAGTGACCGCTCCGACCCCGGTGGTTCGGACGGGCGGTCGCGGGACCGCCGTCGTCGCCACGGCCGGGTTGCTCCGCGACACGATCAGGCGACCCCGTCAGGCGTTGTGTCCTCTGTTGGGTTGTTCGTCCTAATCTAGCGACGTTCACGTTTCTTTCGGTCGTCACCGCGCCGAGTCGCACGGTGACCCGTCCCGACGCGTCCGGCTCGGGCTCCCCACGGAGGTTGCAGATGGGCGATCGTGTGCGCAGACGTCAGTTGGTGGCTCTCTCGGGCACCGCCGGCGCCGTCGGCCTGCTCGGTCTGGTGGGCGCGGGCGGTGCCCTGGCCGACGGCGGGTCGGCGGGGCCGGCGGCCACCCCCGGATCGCCACCGGCGCTCGGCGGCCCCGGCGGCCCGGCCCCCTGTCCCACGCCCTCCGCGGCGTGTGGCTTCCCGGCAGACACCGGTGGCCGGTTCGACCTGTGGGACCGGGTGCAGGTCTGCGAGGGCACCAAGGTCGGCCCGCCCTTTTCGCAGTGCCTGCGGACGACACCCACCTACGTGATCCTCAACGGCGGGTCCGGGTCCAACCACGACTACCTGCTCGTCCCGAGCTGCCGCGTCCGGGGCATCGAGTGCCCGTGAATCACCACCGCCGCCGCCCCGAACTACTGGCTGGAGGCGTGGAACAACGCACAACCCGGGCAGCCGGGACAGGTCGTGTACCCCAACATCGGGCTGGGGATCAACTCGGCCGACCCGACGATCCGTACCCAGGACCAGCTGCACATCCACCTGGCCGGCATCCACTCCGGCATCCAGACCCAGCTGAACAGCCACGACAGCGCGATCAGCAACGACCCGGCGCGGTGGCGCAACCAGATCGTGCCGATCTGGGGGCTGACGAGCACCGGTACCCCGGCTCCCCGGTCCTACCGGGTGCTGCACGTGGCGAACCTCAACGACAACCTCTTCCGGCTGCTGCTGGACAGCGTGGTACGACCGACCGGCTCGACGATGGCCGCGCAGATGATGGCGGTGACGCCCCGCCTGATCGGCAACGGCGGGTTCTACGTGCTCAACAGCGAACCCGGACTGCCCGTCGCGATGGGGCAACCCGGCGGCACGGGCACCACCGACTTCCTGCTGGCGTACAACTGACCGGACAGCGCGTACGATGTCCCGTGGTGCTGGTTCGTCCCGCCCGTGAGGGTGGGACGTCGTAAGAGGGAACCCGGTGCGAGACCGGGACTGCCCCGCAGCGGTGAGTGGGAACGACCGCCGTCAACGAAGCACTGGACCGTGAGGTCTGGGAAGCGACGGCCAGTAGGCGACCTGTGTGTCACGCCCACGAGTCCGAAGACCTGCCAGCGCCGCGCACACCGCCGGTGTGCGCCGCCGGCGGCCCCTCGGGAGGGTCAGGGCGGAAGCCGGTGCCTCCAGGGCGCCTACCTTCCCCTCCCGTGCCCGCCGGGCGCTTCGAGGGAAGGACCCCCTGTCGATGAACACCGCATTCGGTCAGAGCACCGTGCTCGGGTATCCGCGCATCGGCGCCGACCGTGAACTGAAGAAGGCCGTCGAGGCGTACTGGGCCGGCGCCCTCGACGCCGACGGCCTGGCGCGTACCGCCGCCGGCCTGCGGGCCGAGGTGTGGCGGACGCTGCGCGACGCCCGCCTCGACGCGATCCCGTCGAACACCTTCTCCTACTACGACCACGTGCTGGACACCGCCGTCGCGGTCGGCGCCGTCCCGGCCCGGTTCGCCCGGTTGGGCCTGTCCGAGATGGACACCTACTTCGCCATGGCCCGGGGCGTCGAGACCGAGCCGGCGTTGGAGCTGACCAAGTGGTTCGCCACCAACTACCACTACCTGGTGCCGGAGATCGCCGCCGACACCGTCTTCACGGCGAACCCGGCCAAGGCGCTCACCGAGTACGCCGAGGCCCGCGCGCTGGGGCTGACCACCCGGCCGGTCCTGGTCGGACCGGCCACGTTCCTGCTGCTGGCCAAGGGCGACGACCCGTTCGCCCGCCTCGACGAGCTGGTCGGGACCTACGCGGAGATCCTCACCGCGTTGGCCGACGCGGGGGTGCCCTGGGTGCAGCTGGACGAGCCCGGCTACGTCACGGACCGCACCCCCGCCGAGATCGACGCGTTGCGCCGGGCCTACACCCGGCTCGGTACCCTCACCCACCGGCCCCGGATCTTCGTCGCCAGCTACTTCGGCGAACTCGGTGACGCGCTACCGGCGCTGCTGGACACCCCGGTCGAGGCGATCGGCCTGGACCTGGTCGCCGGCGCGGGAAACCTCCAGCGGCTGGCCGCCGCCGGCCCGCTGGGCGGCCGGACCATCGTCGCCGGCCTGGTCGACGGCCACAACATCTGGCGTACCGACCTGCGGGCCGCCGTCTCGATCGGGGCGACGATCGCCGGCCTGGCCGACCACGTCGCCGTCTCCACCTCCTGTTCCCTGCTGCACGTGCCGGTCGACCTGACCGCCGAGTCGCGTCTGGACCCCCGGCTGGCCGAACGGCTCGCGTTCGCCCGGCAGAAGGTCGACGAGGTCGTGCTGCTCGGCCGGGCGCTGCGCGACGGCACCACCGTGCTGCCCGCGCCGCTGCCGGCCGCCCCCGCCGCCTGGCGGCACGACGAGGTACGCGGCCGCCTCGCCGCGCTGCGCCCCACCGACCGGCGACGTGGCGACTACGAGACCCGGGCCGCCCGGCAGCAGGACCGGCTCGGCCTGCCGGAGCTGCCCACCACCACCATCGGGTCGTTCCCGCAGACCGACGAGCTGCGTCGGGCCCGCGCCGCGTACCGGGCGGGTGGCCTGGACGACGCCGGCTACACCGCGCGGATGCGCGCCGAGGTGGAACGGGTGATCCGGCTGCAGGAACGGCTGGGCCTGGACGTGCTGGTGCACGGCGAACCGGAACGCAACGACATGGTGCAGTACTTCGGCGAGCAGCTCGACGGGTTCGCCGCCACCGAACACGGTTGGGTGCAGTCCTACGGCTCCCGCTGCGTACGACCGCCGGTCATCTTCGGTGACGTGGCGCGTCGCGGGCCGATGACCCTCGACTGGTCCACCTACGCGCAGTCGCTTACCAGCAGACCGGTCAAGGGCATGCTCACCGGCCCGGTCACCATCCTGGCCTGGTCCTTCGTCCGCGCCGACCAGCCGCTGGCGGACACCGCCGACCAGGTGGCGCTGGCCCTGCGCGACGAGTGCCACGACCTGGAGGCCGCCGGGATCCGGGTGATCCAGGTCGACGAGCCGGCCCTGCGTGAGACGCTGCCGCTGCGCCGGGCCGACCAGCGGGCGTACCTGGACTGGGCGGTGGCCGCGTTCCGGCTGGCCACCAGCGGCGTCGCCGACGACACCCAGATCCACACCCACCTGTGCTATTCGGAGTTCGGTGAGGTGATCGACGCGATCGACGCCCTCGACGCCGACGTGACCAGCATCGAGGCGTCCCGGTCGAAGATGGAGGTCCTCGACGACCTGGCCGCCGTCGGCTACGGCCGGGGCGTCGGCCCCGGGGTGTGGGACATCCACTCGCCCCGGGTGCCCCCGGCCGACGAGGTGGTCGAGGCGCTGCGCCGGGCCGTGGCCGCGGTGCCGGCGTCCCGGCTGTGGGTCAACCCGGACTGCGGCCTGAAGACCCGCGGCTACCGCGAGGTCGAGGCGTCCCTGCGGCAGCTGGTCGCGGCCGCCGCCGAGGTACGCCGGGACTGACCGCGGCGGCACCGGACGGTCCCCACTGTCGGGGACTGTCCGGTGGCCCGGGGCCCCGCCGGCCGGGCGCCGCCGTGGCGGAGCCGACCGGTTCAGCCGGTCGGCGGGCGCCTGCCGATCGGTCACAGGGCGGGACGGACCCGGAAAGTGGCGGTGGCTGCCGAGGCGCCGTCGCCCACCCGGGAGATCCGCATCTGTCCCCGGGCGTCGTGCCGCAGGTAGTGCTCCGGATGGTTGGTCGTCCGCAGGGACGTGTGCGCGCCGCCGAGGCCGGGGACCGGGCAGAAGGTGGCGTCGGCGGCGAAGTCGGCACTGCCGTCGGCGCGGTGCAGGAACACCCGGAACTCGTGGTGGCGCAGGTAGTGGCCGGGGAAGTTCACCGACTCGAAGGAGACGCAGCTGCGGGTACCGAGACCGGCGCGCACGACGAACGCGGCGTCGGCCTTCGTACCGGTGTCGCTGCCCGCGTCGACCCGGTCGACGCGGGCCTCGAAGAAGGCGTGCCGGACCCGGTGGCCGGGCCGGCCGGCCAGTTCCAGGCCGATCCGGGCACCCGGGGTCAACGCGGGTCCGGCCGGGGAGGTCGGCGCGGCCGGAGCCGGCGCGGTGGAGCTGGTGGCGGGCTTCGCCGGGGTGCTGCCGGCGGTGGCCGGGGTGCTACCGGCGGTAGCCGGGGTGGACGCGTCGTGGTCGGTGCCGGCGGCACGCGGGTTGAGCCCCGGCTGCACGGTGGGGCCGTCGGCCGGGCCGGACGGCGTGGCGCTGCGTTCGGGGGTGCCCGAGCCGAGACCCTCCACTGTGTACGGCGCGCCGCCGTTGGCGGGAAAGTCCGCACCGCTCGGCACCCCGGCGACGAACTCACCGCGGACCGGTTCCTGGCTGGTGCCGGCGTACAGCGCCGTCACCGCCACGACACCGGTGAGGGCGACCAGGGCGACGCCGCCCATCAGCAGGGCGCGGCGCGGGCGGGCCCGATCGGTCAGGCCGCTGCGCGACGGGACGCCTGCCGGCGTGTCGGGTCCGGTCCGTCGGACGACGACGGCGCTCTGCCTGCCGGCGAGGTCGGCACCGGCCGGAGACACCCCGCTCGGCCAGGCGGTCGGGGGCAGGGTGACCGGAGGCGGCGGCGGTGCCGCGGCGCGGTGCCGGAGTAGACCGGCGGGCTCGTACCACTGCGGTCCGGTGTCCGGCCGGTCGGACCACCGGTCGGTGATGCCCCGGCCGGGCGGACCTGACCGGCGAATCCAGCCGCCGATCCGCAGGCGTGACTGGTCGTTGCCGGTTTCGGGCATAGTGGTCTCCTGCTACTTCCGGCGCACGCGCTCACCCGGACATGTCAGATTGTTGCCGGCATACGTTCTCATTTCCCACCCGACCAACGCCAGTACGCATGCCGATCCGTGATCAAGTTTATCCGGCGCCGGTCGAGGTCCACCGTGGACCTACCCGGGGCGCGCCGGTCAGCTCATGTCGATGCCGAACGCCTGTTCACGCACGTCGAGGTCCGGATGCCGACGCAGGTCGAGCAGCAGGTCCCGCCACGGGCCGGGCCACCCGAATCCGGCCCCGTGCCGGACCAACGCCACCGCCAGCAGTCCACCGGCCAGGTCACCACGTCCGGCCGACCGCCCGACCGTCGCGATGAGCACCGTCGGATCGAGCCGGTCGCGCAGGGCCTGCCGGCGGGCGTCGACCAGGTCGGCGACACCGACGGCGAGGCCGGGTCGACAGGTGACCGTGTCGGCGATCTCGTCCAGATTGTCCAGCCGGCCGAGGGCGACCAGTAGTTCGGTGGCCGTACCGGTGAAGGTGGGTCGGTCGGCCAGCCACCGCGCCGCCTCGACCAGGGCGTTCCGGTCGGCACCGGCCGGCCGGCCACCGGAGCGGACGGCCGCACCCCGGGCCAGGAGGTCGATACGGCGCCGGGCCGGGCGGTCCGCAGCGGGTCCACCGGGCCTGTCGTCGTACGCGTCCTCGTCGACCAGGCGGGTCCCGGGTCGCACCGCAGCACCGCCCCGGCGGTCTCGGTCCAGATCCGGGCCCGCCGCTCCGGCGGGGCCGCGGCCAGCCGCTCGCCGACCCGCTCCAGCAACGGCCCGGCGTGCCACCGGACCAGCCGTTCCGGGTGCAGCGCGTGTTCCAGGTCCGGCAGCAGCGCCCGTACCGTGTCGGTGCCGCAGGCGGGCAGTAGCGCGGCCGCCTCCTCGTCGCTGCAGCGCAGCGCCGCGTGTCCGCTGCCGCGCCGGAACGAGAGCGGGTTTCACCCCGGTCGGGCTGGACCGGGCGGCGGCTCAGGCCCGGCCGGTGACCAGGAACTGGAGCTGGTGTTCGTGGTCGGGGGCCACCCCGAACCGGCGGTCCAGCTCGTACACCGAGGTCAGCGGGGTGACCGTGACGTCGTCGAGTCCCGCCTTCTCCAGTACGGCGACAGTCTGGTCGATGGACTGTGCGGCGGCCAGCGGCAGCATCGCCCGGACCTGGTCGTCGTAGTGGTCGGCGAGGCCGCCCGGGGTCTCGGGCAGTCCGTCGGGGAACCAGGTGCTGTCGACGACCGCGACGGTGCCGCCCGGCCGCAGCAACCGGATCCAGTTCGCCACGGCGACCTCCGGCTCGCGCAGCGTCCACATCAGGTACCGACTGGTCACCGCGTCGAAGCTGGCGGCGGGAAAGTCGGGGTGGACGGCGTCACCGTGCCTGATCACCGGGCCGTCGGCCATCGCCGCGGCGTGCCGGCGGGCCCGCTCCAGCATGCCCTCGGCGAGGTCGATGCCGGTGACCCGGTGCCCGAGTCCGGCCAGCACCATCGCGGCCTGTCCGGTGCCGGTGCCGACGTCGAGGACGTCCAGCGGCGGGTCGGGCAGGGCCCGGGACCAGATCTCCGACCAGGCCCGCTGGTCGTCGGCGAAGCGGTCGGGGCGTTGCACGTACTCGTCGTAGCTGGGCGCGCGGCCGTTCCAGTAGGCGTCGATGCGGTGCTGGGCCGTCATGCGGCGATCCTCTCCTCGGTGGTCTGGTCGACCGGTTGGAACAACAGGTGGATGGCGCCGTCGAGGTCCAGCCGGCGGATGCCGATGCCGTAGACGGGTTCGAGGAGCACCGGGTCGAGCACCTCGTCGGTGGTGCCGGCGGCGACCACCCCGCCGGAGCCGAGCAGCACCAGGTCGTCGCAGTACCGGGCGGCGAGGTTGAGGTCGTGCAGCACGACCACCGAGCAGGTGCCCAGGTGGCGTACCAGGTGCAGGATCTCGTGCTGGTAGCGGATGTCCAGATGGTTGGTGGGCTCGTCGAGCAGCAGGTGGGTCGCCTGCTGGGCGAGCGCCCGGGCGATCAGCACCCGCTGGCGCTCACCGCCGGAGAGCTGGGTGAAGGCCCGGGCGGCCAGGTGTGAGCCGCCGACCCGGGCCAGAGCGCGGGCGGCGATCTCGTGGTCGACCCGGCCGGTGCGCTGGAACGTCGACAGGTGCGGACCCCGGCCCAGCAGCACCAGCTCCGCCACGGTCAACGCCGTCTCGCCGCCGGTCTCCTGCACCACCACGGCCAGCCGGCGCGCGGCCTCCCGTGGTGTCAGGGTGGACAACTCGTCGTCGTCCACCCGGACCTGGCCGGTACGGCTGTGCAGCGCCCCGTAGAGCAACCGCAGCAGGGTGGTCTTGCCGCTGCCGTTCGGGCCGATCAGGCCGAGGACCCGACCCGGCCGGGCGGTCACGGTCACCGCGTCGATCACCGGGTTGGTGCCGTAGTGCCAGGAGACGCCGGTCGCGGAGATCACGGGGCCGCCGGGAAGCGCCGCACGATGCGTTCGAGGCCGTCGATCGACAGCGGGGTGGGTGGCTCGGTGAAGTTGAACAGCTGGGTCATCACGTTGCCCGCCCGGACGGCCTTGAGCTTCTCGGCGCCGGGCAGTCCGGTGAGTCCCTGCTCGACCGCCCGGGGATCACCGTCGCCGTGGAGCAGGATCAGCACGTCGGGGTCGCGGCCGAGCAGTTCCTCCACGGTGACCTCGAAGACCCGTTCCCGGACGTCGGCGAAGACGTTGCGGAACCCGGCGGCCTCCAACTGGGGGTGGGCCATGCTGGCGGTGCCGTAGGCGTAGGTGGTGCCACCACCGACGGTCGGATACAGCACCGCCGCCGTACGCCCGTCAGCCGGCGCCGAAGCCTGGGTCTGGATCCTGGTCATCCGCTCGCGCAGCGCGGTGACCGCCGTGGCGGCCTCGGTGTCCCGGTCGAACACCCGGCCGTAGGCCCGCATCTGCTCGTAGATGTCGTCGAAGGTCGGCGCACCGGTGCTGTCGGGGCACATGGCCGGCTCCTCCAACAGCGGGATGTCCACCGCGGAGAGGGTGTCGCGGGACAGGTTGTCGACCTCACCGAGCACCAGGTCCGGCTGTTGACTGATCACCACCTCCTTGGAGATCTGCAGGTGGCCGCTGGTGTCGGTCTTGTCGGTCAGCAGCGGGATCCGGTCCAGCTCGGCCTGGGTGGCCGCGTCGTAGTACTCCTTCGGGTACTGCCCGGCGCGGGCGGTGACCCGGTCCATCACCCCGAGCGCGTGCAGGTACGGCACGGCGGAACTCTTGAGCAGCACGACACGTTGCGGCGCGTCGTCGAAGGTCACCTGCGCGCCGCAGTTGGTCACGGTGAGCGGGTAGCCGGGCCCGGCGGCCGTGGTCGCTCCGCCACCGTCGGACCCGCACGCGGCGAGCAGCAGCACGCAGACGGACGCGGCAGCGGTGCCGGCGAGGCGGTACGTCGTCAAGTCTTCTCCTGGACTCGTCGGGGCGCTCAGGCGCCGGTGGCGTGTAGTCGACGGATCAGGACCACCAGGAAGGGGGCCCCGAGCAGGCTGGTGATGATGCCGATCGGGATCTCCTGCGGGGCCAGCAGGACCCGGGCCAGGACGTCGGCCCAGACCAGCAGGATGGCCCCGAGCAGGGCGGCCACCGGCACCACCCGGACGTGCGGTGCCCCGACGATGCGGCGGGCCAGGTGGGGCACGACGAGTCCGACGAAGCCGATGCTGCCGGCGGCGGAGACCAGCACCCCGACGCTGAGTGAGACCAGCACCAGCAGCCGCATCCGGAACCGGTCCGGTGACACGCCCAGGGTCTGGGCGGTCTCGTCGCCGATGGCCAGGACGTCGAGTCGGCGGCCCAGCACGGTGAGGTAGGCCATGGTGACGCCCACCACGATCGCGGCCACCAGCAGCAGCGCGTTCCACCGGGCCAGTCCGAGGGAGCCGAGCAGCCAGAACATCACCGACCGGGAGCCCTCGGCCGAGCCGGAGGCGAAGATCAGGAAGCTGGTGGTGGCGTACAGCGCGTAGCCGACGGCGACCCCGGCGAGCAGCAACCGGATCGAGGTCACCCGGCCGCCGCTGCGGGCGATCACAAAGACCAGCAGCGACGCGGCGAGCGCGCCGAGGAAGGCGCTGGTGGAGAGGGCGTACTGGCCGAAACCGGCGCCGGCGCCGAACAGGATCGCCGCCGCGGCACCGCTGGAGGCCCCGGAGTTGATGCCCAGCAGATAGGGGTCGGCCAGCACGTTGCGCACCATCGCCTGCAGGGCCACCCCGCACACCGCAAGCCCCGCGCCGACCAGCATCCCGAGCAGCACCCGGGGCAGCCGGACCTGCCAGACGATGGCCTGCTCCGGCAGGGTCCAGGTCACCTCGCCGGGCCAGCCGACGAGCTGGTGCCCGATGATGCGCGCCACGGTCAGCGGCGCGATCCCGATCGCCCCGGTGCCGACCGCGACCACCCCGGTCACGGTCAGGGCGGCGGTCAGCGCGAGCAGCCAGAGCGCGGTCCGGCGACGCTGCGCCGCGACGCCGAGCAGTTCCGTCCGGCCGCTCATCAGGGCGGTACCCACCACCGTTCCCCTTCTGCAGCGCCGATGCTTCTGCAAAAGTATGGCAACAAGCCGGTGGTGTGATCCGGCCGGGGTGGCTAGGCCGGGACCACCTGCGGATCGCCGGCGGCGTCGTGGGCCGCCATGGTCTCCTGCCGGTTGGCCTCCTCGCGCAGGATGGCGCTGTGCAGCCACGCCGGCGGGATGCCGAAGGCGTCCACCAGCGTGCCCATCTGCGGGCGCAGCTCCTTGAGCAGACCGTTGACCACCGCCGTGACGGCCTTGGACCGGGCCGGGGTGAGCCGCCCGTGCTCCAGGAACCACCCCTTGTGGGTCTCGATGACGCTGAGCGCGTAGAGGTCGCAGACCCGGGAGAGCAGGGCCCGCGCCGCCGGGTCCGTGGTGGCCTCGACGCCGGCGACGAACGCCTCCAGGGTGATCCGGTCGACGTGCGCGGCGGCCAGGGTCAGGACGTGGTCCTGGACGTCGTTGAAGATGTCGAAGGGGCGGTCCTTCTTTGTCGCCGCGCCGTTGCGCAGCCGCCGGATCGCGCCGTCGAGCAGGTGCTTCTCGCGGTCCTCGAAGACCTTGAGCTGCCAGCCCCGGTCGGTGACGGCGACCTCGTCGTCCTGGCCGGGCACGGCGCTGATCAGCCGCTGGATGAGTGACCGCGCGGCGGTCCGCTCGATCATCATCTCCCGGACCTGCTCGGCGACGAAGGAGGCCCTGCCCCAGCCGTCCAGCGAGCCGAAGGCGTCCCGGTAGCCGGTCAGCAGTCCCTTGGCCACCATCTGCAGCAGCACCGTGTTGTCGCCCTCGAACGTGGTGAAGACGTCGATGTCGGCCTTGAGCCCGGGTAGCCGGTTCTCGGCCAGGTAGCCCGCGCCGCCGCAGGCCTCCCGGCAGGTCTGGATGGTGCGGGTGGCGTGCCAGGTCTGGGCGGCCTTCAGCCCGGCGGCCCGGGACTCCAGCTCCCGCTGCCGGTGCTCGTCGAGCGGGCTGTCGTCGCGGTGCGCCTGGTCGAGGGCGGTGACCAGCTCGGTGTGCGCGAAGTGCAACGCGTACGTGGTGGCCAGCGCGGGCAGCAGCTTGCGCTGGTGGGCGAGGTAGTCGTTGAGCAGCACCTCCCGCTCGGCCCCGGGGGTACCGAACTGGCGGCGCAGGTCGCCGTAGCGCACCGCGATGGTCAGCGCCGACCTGGTGGCCGCCGACGCCGCACCGCCCACGCTGACCCGGCCCCGGACCAGGGTGCCGAGCATGGTGAAGAAGCGCCGGGAGTCGTTGTCGATCGGGCTGGTGTACGTGCCGTCCGCCGCGACCTGGCCGTAGCGGTCCAGCAGCATGTCCCGCGGCACGCTGACGTGGTCGAAGGAGATCCGGCCGTTGTCCACCCCGGCCAGGCCGGCCTTGGGCCCGGCGTCGCCGATGGTCACCCCGGGCATCGGGTTGCCCCGCTCGTCGCGGATCGGCACCAACCACGCGTGTACGCCGTGCCGCTGCCCGCCCGTGATCAACTGGGCGAAGACCACCGCCATCCGGCCGTCCCGGGCGGCGTTGCCGATGTAGTCCTTGCGGGCCGCCTCGTGCGGGGTGTGCAGGTCGAAGGTCTGCGTCTGCGGATCGTAGGTGCAGGTGGTGCGCAGTTGCTGGACGTCGGAGCCGTGGCCGGTCTCGGTCATCGCGAAGCAGCCGAGGAGCTTCGCCGAGGCGATGTCACGCAGGTACGCCTCGTGGTGCCGCCGGGTGCCCAGGGCCACGACCGCCCCGCCGAACAGGCCCCACTGCACGCCCGCCTTGACCATCAGCGACAGGTCCACCTGGGCCAGCATCTCGCTGGCCACGATCGAGGCGCCGACGTCGGACCGGCCGCCGTGACCGGTGGGGAAGGCCGAGGCGATGCCCACCTCGGTGGGCAGTTCGGTGAGCAGCCGGGTGATCCGCTCCCGCGCCTGGTCGCCGCTCTCGCCGTACACCGGTAGGAAGCGTTCGTCGAGGTGTGCCCGGTGCGCGTCGCGGACCTCGGCCCACGGGCCGTCGAGCACCTGGCGCAGGACGGTGGGGTCGACGGGGCCGGGCGCGTGATCGGTCATGGCTACCTCGCGGGACGCTGGTGTGCGGCACTGAACCTACCCAAGGGTAACAAGTGGTTGATCCCGACAGCCGGCTTCGCTTGACCCTGACACTGTGACAGGGTTTCCACTGGTGCCTGGAGGTGGTCACCATCAACCCGACCCGTTCGAACCCGCCGGAGAGCCGACTGGTCGCAGCCCTGGCCGCCGGGCAGTCCTCGATCCGGCTCAGGGCCGCCCTGGCCGCCGGCACGCAGCCCGACCCCGCGATGCTGGAGGCACTCGTGCGACGGTGCGCGGTCGAGCCGGAGCTGTTCGTCCGCGAGATGCTCACCTGGGCGCTGACCCGGCTGCCGCCGGAGACGACGGTGCCCAGGCTCGTCGCCGAACTCGCCGCCGAGGCGGCCCAGGCCCGCAGTCAGGCGCTGCACACCCTGTCCAAGATCGGCGACCGCGGGGCGTACCCGGCGGTCGTCCGGTCGCTGCACGACGCGGACGACGAGGTGGCCCGCACCGCCTGGCGGGCCGCCGCCGTTTTGGTGCCCGACGACCAGCGGGAGCCGCTGGCCGCGGCACTGGCCGCCCAGCTCGGTCGCGGCGACCGGGAGATACGACGCAGCCTCAGCCGGGCCCTGGCCGCCCTCGACGACGTGGCCGAACCGGCCCTGCGGACCGCGGCGGCCAGCACCGACCCGGCGGTACGCGCGCACGCCCGCGCCACCGAGCTGCTGCTACGCGACCCGGAGGCCGACTTCGACGCCGCGGTCCAGGAGGCGAAGCGGATCGTCGCGCTCGGCCCCGACGGCGTCGGGGAACCGTTGCTCGGCCCCGACGGCGTCGGGGAACCGTTGCTCGGCCCCGACGGCGTCGGGGAACCGTTGCTCGGCCCCGACGGCGTCGGGGAACCGTTGCTCGGCCCCGACGGCGTCGGGGAACCGTTGCTCGGCCCCGACGGCGTCGGGGAACCGTTACTCGGCCCCGACGGCGTCGGGGAACCGGTGTGCTGATCGGTGAGGTGGCCCGCCGGTCGGGGGTGAGCATCCGGATGCTGCGGCACTACGACTCGCTCGGGCTGGTCCGCCCGACCGGCCGCACCACCGGCGGCTACCGGGAGTACTCGGCGCTCGACATCCGCCGGATCTTCCACGTGGAGAGCCTGCGGTCGCTGGGGCTGTCGCTGCGCCAGATCGGCCGGGCGCTGGAGGACCCCGCCCACACCCCGGCCGCCGTGGTCGGTGACCTGATCCGCTGGACCGAACAACGGCTGGCGCGGGACCGGGAACTGCTCGACCGGCTGCGGACCATCGACGCCTCGACCCCGTCGGACTGGTCGGACGTGCTGCGTGTCGTCGAGCTGATGCGGGGTCTCGACTCGCCCAGCGCCGCGCGCCGGCAGCAGAGCGTGCTGGTCCCGGCCGATGAGGTGCCGGTCCCCGCCGAACTGCTGGCCGCAGCCGTCCTGGCCGAGGCCGACCCGCACGTCGCCGGGGCGCTGCGGTGGGCGCTGGCCCGGGCGGGTGACGCCGGGGTGGCCCCGCTCGCCGCCGGGATCCGCTCCAGGCACGTCGAGGTCCGGCGGCGGGCGGTACGGGCGGTCGCCGAGCTACCCGGCGACGCGTCGACCGCCCTGCTCACCGAGGCCCTCGACGACCCGGACCCGACGGTCCGTCGGCCCGCCGCCCTGACCGTGGGCACCCGGGGCGGGGCCGGGGCCGTGCCCACCCTCGTCGCCATGGTGGTCGAGGGCGCCAACGACGTCGAGGCGGCCGAGGTGCTCGGGTCGCTGGCCGCCGCACCCGGCAACGCGGAGCGGATCGTCGGTGCCCTGGCCGACGAGTTCGCCGCCCACCCGGGGCAGCCGGCGGTGCGGATCCGGTTGACCCAGGCCCTCGTGGAGCTGCCCCCCGGGGTTGCCGACGGCCTCCTGCGGGAGTTGGCCCACGACGACGACCGGGTGGTCGCCGCCATCGCCTCGGCCCAGCTGGCAGCTGCCGGGGGATAGCCGGCCTATTCCCGCCAGCCGGTCAGCTCGACCCCCTTGGGGATCTCCACCCGGAACCCCAGGCCGATCTCGCCGCTCTCGCCCGGGCCCAACCGTAGCCGCCAGACCACCTCACCCAGTTCGCTGCGCTCGGCCGGCGGCGGCACCAGCGTGGTGTCCCGGACGACGACCGCCTCGTCGCGGGAGACCGGCAGCTGGTCGCGTACCTCGACGGTGGCCGGCCGGGGCGTGTGGTTGGCCACGGTGATCTGGTACTCGACGTCCCGCCGGCGGGTCGAGCCGAGGGTGGCCCGGGTCTCGGTCCGCCGGTGCAGCTTCCGCTCCACCCGCACCCGGTCGTCCACCCCCAGCGCCAACTCGGTCTCCTCGCCGGGGGCCCAGACGGGCAGCCGGGTGGTCGCGACGAAGTCGGCGCCGTGGAACACCGCCGCCGGGCCGGGCGGGAACGTGTGCGCGGAGGTGTTGCCGACGGTGGCCCGCAGGTGCGCCTCGGTGGCGCGAAGTGGCACGGTCACGTAGTCGGTGCGCGTCGGCAGCTCCAGGACGGCGATGGTGGCCCGGTGCGCGCTGCCGTCGGCCGGCACCGCCACCGGACGGGCCGGCCGGTAGGTGGCGGCGCTGATGCCCTGCTCCACCTCGGCGACCTGCTCCCGCACCTTCGGCCGGGGCCGACCGGCCCGCGCCGCGACCCCGGTGAGCGCCGGGCCCCCGCCCGGCGGTGGCGGCGAGCCGAACGAGGCCGTCGGCGCGGGCGGCGGCGGGGCGGGCCGGAACCGGTCCAGATACCAGGGCGACAACTCGGGTACGGCGGTCGCCGCCGCCGGCCGGGCGGTCGACAGCGCCAGCTCGCACTCCGGCCAGTCCTCCCCGGTGTCCTGGCTGACCAGCCCGAACCAGGTAACGGTCATGGTCTCCTCGACCAGCCGCAGGTCGTAGGAGGGCTGCCAACGGGCCCCGTCCACCAGGTAGCTGACCTCCAGGTCCAGCTCGGTGTCGTCGGCTGAGGCCGAGACGGTCACCTCGGCGGCCAGCCGGTCGGGCTCCCGCTTGCCGTGCGCCGCGTCCAGGTGCCGCTGGAGCACTGCCTGTTCCTCGGTCAGCTCGGTGCGCCGCCGGGCCAGCGCGCGTAGCCGGGCACGGGACTCGGCGAGCTGACCGGCCACCGAGTCGGTGAAGGCGGCCACGTCGGCCGGGCTCGCGTCGCCGCCGGCCAACGCCCGGGCGTACGTGCCACCGGCCCGCTCGGCCAGCCGGCCGAGGAACTCGCCGCGCTGCTGCTCGATCTCGTCGGCGTCGTCGATCTCGGCCAACTCCTCGGCCAGCTCCCGGTGCCGTTGCTCCCACCCACTCACCTGGTCGTCGGCGCTGCGGGCCTGCCGCCAGGTGGTCACGTCCACGCCCAGCACCGTGGCCGCGCCCCGGCCGCCGACCCGGATCGAGTCGCGGTGCAGCCCCAGCGGCAGTGGTGCCAGGCGTAACCGGTGTTCGCCGGCGGCCAGCCGGGCGCTGCCCCGGCGGGTGATCCGGGCCCGGTCCGGATAGACGGTGACGGCGACGATGGGTGCGTGCAACTCCGCTGTGGTCACGGCGGCGAGGGTAGTCCAACCGCGCCCGTACCGCCCTCCGTCGGCTGCGTAGGCGGCCGTAGTCCGGTGTAGCGCCCACGGTGGTAGAGCAACGGCGCGCCCCCGGTCTGCTGACCGGTCAGGGGTTCGGCCAGCACGATCACGTGGTCCCCGGCGGGCACCCGCTGCGTCACCCGGCAGAGCAGCCAGGCGATCGGACCGGGTAGCAATGGCACTCCGTACGGGCCGTTCCGCCAACCGGGGGATGCGGTGAACCGGTCGATCCCACTGGTGGCGAAGGTTCGGGCGATGTCCCGCTGATCCTCACCGAGCAGGTGCACCGCCACGTGCGCCGCGCCGGCCACGGCCGGCCAGCTCGAGGATGAGCGGGCCAGACAGAACGACACCAGCGGCGGTTGGAGCGACACCGAGGTGAACGAGGTGGCGGTGAATCCCACCGGCGGGGCACCTGCGGCGGTGACCACCGCGACGGATGCGGCCTGCTGGCGAAGAAGCGAGCGGAACGTCTCCGGACCTACCGGCTCGATCGGCTCGGCGGGGGCAGTCAAGACAATCCTCCTGATGGATGGGGCGGCTACCGTCGCGTCGACCGGTCCTGCCGGAATCAGCCGACCGCGTCGAGGCGGACGGCGATGGGTGCGCCACCCCGGACGAGCGTGTTGTAGATGGGGCACCGTGCGGTGAAGTCGTCGACGTAGCGTCGGCTCAGTTCCTCGGCGGTGCCGGAGAACCTGAAGCTCAGGTCGATCCACTCGAACCGGGTGCTGTCGTCCGCGTCGACCAGGTACGACGCGGACAGCTCCAGGTGCGGGTACGGCAACTCCCACTCCACCGAGCGAGCCGCGATCAGGTTCAGCGCACACCCCGCCAGGCCAGCCAGGAAGTAGTGCGCCGTGCCCGCGTGTTCGACGACGTCCAACAGCTTGCCGTTGTCGATGGTGAAGGTCACCTCCCCGCCGTCGGCCACGAACCGTCCCACCACCGGGGTCGTCCGCAGCGTCAACACGGCCGGCTGGCGCTCGGTGGCAGTGGTGCTCATGCCGCACCGCCGGTCTCGGTGGCCGCCGTACGCTCGGCCAACCGGTTCGGCGCGCTCGGGAGCCCGAGGTGCTCGCGCAGCGTCGAGGTCGTGTACTCGCTGCGGAAGACGCCTCGTCGCTGCAGCTCCGGCACCACCAGGTCGACGAAGGACGCCGCCGGTCCGGGCCAGTAGGGCTGGCAGATCGCCAGGCCGTCGAACGCCTGCTCCCGGAAGTTGGACTCGATGAAGTCGGCGAGGTCCGCGGCGTCACCCACGATCGCGGGCTGCGACATCGGGTTGTTGCCGAGGTAGTGGGTCAGGTCCTCCAGGGTGATGTCCTCGTCGTCGAAGCTCGCGATCGCGTTGTCGATGATCCAGGCCTTCTCCGGGGTGAGCGAGCGGTCGATCGCCGCCAGGACCCGGTCGGTGCCGGTGTGGCCGGACAGGTCGATGCCGAACTGGTCGGAGAGCACCTGCGGGATGAAGACGTTCGTGTTCAGATCCTGTACCTCACGGAACTTGGCGTGCGCGGCACGCGCGTTCTCCGCGACGTACGGGGTGATCCCCGCGATGAGCAGATGGTCCTCGGCCGGGCGGCCGTGCCGGACCACCCGGGACTTGACGTCGGCGTAGTACGCCCTGTTCCAGTCGGCGTGCCGCCACTGGATGAACCGCATCTCGGCGTACTTGGCGGCGTACTCCAGCGAGGGGACTGCGTAGATTTCCGTGTTTGACCTGGGTGTGGTCCGTTGGACAGGACGTCGATCCTGTCCAGGAAGGACCACGTCATGGCAGACAAGAAGAATCCGGTTCAGCTTCCGGGGCCGTCGGTGGCGGAGCGGGAGTTCGCCCAGCAGTTGGTCGAGCGGGCCAAGGCCGACGGAGTCTCGTTGGTCGGATCGGGTGGGCTCCTCGCCGGGATTACCCGCACCGTCCTGGAATCAGCGCTCGACGCCGAGTTGGACGCCCACCTCGACGACGCCGGTGTTGACGAGGAGACCGGTCGGCGGGTCAACATCCGTAACGGTCACGGGGTGAAGACGGTGCAGACCGAGGTCGGGCCGGTGCGGATCCAGGTCCCTCGGGACCGGGCCGGGTCGTTCACCCCGCGGATCGTGCCGAAACACGCCCGCCGCCTTGACGGCTTCAACGAGGCGATCCTGTCGTTGTACGCGAAAGGGTTGACGACCGGGGAGATCTCCGCGCATCTCGCCGATGTGTATGACGCCGAGGTGTCCCGGGAGTTGATCAGCCGGGTCACCGACAGTGTCCTGGCCGACATGGAAGCGTGGCGGCAACGCCCCCTGGACCGGATCTATCCGGTGGTGTTCATCGACGCCCTGGTGATGAAGATCCGCCAGGGGCAGGTCGCGAACCGACCCGTCTACGTCGTCGTGGGGATCAGCCTCGACGGGGAACGCGACGTGCTCGGCATGTGGGCCGGCACCGGCGGTGAGGGCGCCAAGCAGTGGGCCGCCTACCTCACCGAACTGCGTAACCGGGGCGTCGAGGACGTGTTCATGGTCTGCTCCGACGGACTCAAGGGCATGACCGACGCGATCGAACAGGTGTGGCCGCTCGCGGTGCATCAGCAGTGCGTCGTCCACCTCGTCAGAGCCAGCCTGCGCTACACCAACCGCAAGGACTGGCAGAAGATCACCCCCGCGTTGCGGGAGATCTACACCGCGCCCACGGTGGCCGCCGCCGAGACCCGGTTCGAGGCGTTCGCCGCCGAGTTCGGCGACCGCTACCCGGCCGTCATCAAGCTGTGGCGCCAGTCCTGGCCCCAGTTCGTGCCGTTCCTGGACTACAACCACGAGGTCCGCAAAGTCCTCTACACCACCAACATCATCGAGTCCCTGAACGCCCGGTTCCGGCAGGCCGCCCGCCGCCGCGGGCATTTCCCGACCGAGCAGGCCGCGATGAAGGTCCTCTACCTCGTCGTCCAGCAGAAACGCCGGGGCGGCGGGAGTATCACCGGCCGGGTCTACGGTTGGGCCAAGGCCCTCAACGCCCTGATCCTGGCCTACAGCGACCGGATCACCATCTAACAACCTCGATCACACCACAGGCCCAAACACGGAAATCGCCACACTCCCCGGCAACATCGATGCGACGACCGGTCTGGTGAACATCGGGGCGCGGGAGTACGACACGGTCGCGGGTCGTTTCGTGTCGGTGGATCCGATCATCGACGTCAACGATCCGCAACAGATGAACGGGTACGCGTACGCGAACAACAACCCGGTGTCGTACTCGGATCCGGACGGGTTGCGGGCGTGTGCGGACGACGCGTGTGGCCCGGGTGCGGACTACGAGGACATGTACGGCAACTACCACAAGGTCAAGGGGCACAACGACGGTTGTGGTGGGTGTTCGGGTGCGTACGATCCGGACGAGCCGAAGATCAATGTGCACAACAATCCGCGGGCGTCGGCGCAGGAGCGGGCGGTTGCGGCGCGGGCGGCGGCGGAGAAGGAGCGGCAGCGGCGGATCGCCGCGGCGAAGGCGAAGATGCTGAACGCCGCGAAGGCGTTGGCGAAGATCCTGATGGACGAGTTGGGCATCACCGACGCCCTGGACTGTTTCCTCAAGGGTGACATGGGTGGTTGCCTGGCGACGGCGGCGAACGTGGCGGGTGCCGCGATCGGTGGGGCGTTGGGCAAGTTGGCGGCCAGATACGGTGCGCCGTGGAAGTGGAAGAAGTTCGCGAACCTGACGAGCAGGGTGAAGGGTCTGCTCGGTGACCTGATCGGCGGGGTGAAGAGTTATCTCAAGTGTGCCAAGCACAGTTTTGCTCCGGGCACGCTGGTGCTGCTGGCGGATGGCTCGGTGCGTCCGATCGAGGCGGTGCGCACGGGAGACCGGGTCGTCGCCGAGGATCCCGAGACGGGTGCGGCCGGTGTCCGGGAGGTGGTGGCCACCCATGTCAACCTGGATGTGGAGCTTGCTGATCTGACCTTGTCGACGGTTGCCGGGCCGGTGCTGGTCGAGACGACGGTGGATCATCCGTTCTGGAGTCGGGACCGGTCGGCCTGGGTCGGGGCGGGTGGGCTGCGTGCCGGTGAGCGGATGCTCTCGGCCGACGGGGCGCCGGTGACCGTGTCGCAGGTCAGGTCCCACCTCGGCCAGCGGGTAATGTACGACCTCACCATCGACAACATCCACACGTACTATGTTCTCGCCGGCAACACTCCCGTGCTGGTGCACAACTGCGGTAGTCAGACGCTTTACCGGAGCGACACTCGGGATCCGAGCGAAATATTCGCCAATGGCTTCGAATCTCGTGGGGATAACATGGATGTTCTGGAACATGCCTCTGGGTGGTCGCGAGATTCTGGTTATGTTTCCACAACGACAAGCGAGCGCGTGGCGATAAACAGGGGTGGCAACGTCTATGAAGTGCGCGCGGATGGTGTGGATGTCAACAAGGAATTTCCAGGAAATCCCTTCTCGCATGAGCGTGAAGTAGCAGTTCCTAGAAGCATTGCACCGGAATGTATCGTCTCCTGTCGCTTGCCTGACGGTGCGCGGGTCGTGAATCCTAATTATGGCGGTGGGAGGTAACGTGGCAGCGATGTTTTACAAATTGTTGGCCACTGGATCCGACGGTGGGAACGCCCAGGTGGAGCTCACCTTGCTATCCGAGGATCCAGCGGCCCTTCAAGCTCGTTGGGGCCATGGGGAGCCTCGGAAATATTCGGGTGTTGACCTGTTTGAGTGTCTTATCTCAGTCCGCGCGGATCTTGAATCGCAAAGTCTGCTCCTGTGTTGCCAAGGGGCTAGGAGGAATGTAAGTCCATCCGGGATGACGCGTCAGATGAGCAATGGTCGGTTGGCGTACCTGCTTCCAGTTGGACGACCGGTGTCTGACGAGGACCTGGTTGACGTTTTTGCGCCGGCGGACTGTTCAGAGGTCGTATCAATTGCCGACCAGAAGGCGGAGATCGCTCGGATATTTCGGGGGCACTGAGCGGTTGCGTCGTTGCACGGTCAAGCGGGTCAGGCGGCGCCCTGACGGTCGTCGCCTGCCCTTGCCGTCACGGCTACGTTTCGTAGTCGGGGGTTGCCCGAGGGTGCGGTGGTCTTTCCGGGCTGTCGTCACGGTCGCCGTCAGTCCGGGACGCGTATCGGCATGCGTCGATTCCCGGGTCCAGGCGTCTGGATGCCGTGCCGCGTAGCGCCGCGGCGTCAATCGTCGGGGTCCTTGACGCCCGGGGGTCGGTGAACGGGTTCATTTTGACCCCGGGTCGTCGCCGTGGCGGTGGGTCGGTCCGGTATTGATGGGCGTGCGTGCCGGCCGTAGGCCTTGAGCGCGTGCGCGCGGCCCGGCTTCTGTCGGACCGCATCTCTTGATCCTGTAGAGCAGTTGTGACCCAGTCGGATCTTGGTCGAGGGCCTTGGTCCGGCTGGCTTACTGCTTCGGCGTGCGCTGGCAGCTGGTGCGGGAGCGCTTGCCGGGCGGCGTGGCACGCTCGTTGCTGCTGAGACGCCGCAGGTGTTCAGACTGCTGGGCGAAGTTGCCGCGGTCGGCCTGGTACTTGATTACGGCATCGATGAGGCCGTGGGTCTTGCTCTCACCGACGACTGACACCCGACCAGCCGCGCCCCGACCGGACCCTCATGCCGCTGACCGGTGGTGGGCTGCTGCAGCAGTTGACCAAGCGGTCCTGGAGTGGGCGTTGGACGGGGAGATCACCGATCACGCTCTTCTGCGGAACCGTTTTCCGGCGTATCGTTGAAGTTTGTTAACGAGAGGATTCGCAAGTCTGATGTCCATGGTGAGACAACAAGATCCAGACTTTCGTATATGCCACATCACCTTTGAGTCATTACTGGAAGTCCAGCGGGACGCGGAGAGTAGCGGCTTCGCCAGCAGGTGGACGTCACTCGATGCTCTTCGTGCTCAGGTAAAAGAGGACAGTGTTCTGGTGTCACCTTTAATGAGGGAGACGAGAGGTGGCCCGATCCGTGCCTACCGGTGCGCTGTCCTTTTTTCTGTGACGAGTGGGGGTGGTCGGGGTGGAGTTGCAACTATCGACATTTCTCCAGCGAGATTCGATTCGTTGACGCGTATAGATAGGGATCCAGACGTGAGGGAGGTTCTAGTAAATGTGTTCGCACTCGCATTGAGCGGAATTTCTACGGTGTCCAAGAATTAGTTTCTCAAGTGTCAACTTTCTTGCCCGGAAAATACCGTACTGAGTTTGCCAGGGTGAAGATTGTTGGCTGCGCTTCCCGGTGAACTTCATCGGCGATGTGCGTGGTTGTGGTTATTGGTGCGCCGGCCCGACGGGGATATCTGCCCGGTGGGCCGGCGCCGTCTTGGTGGCACATAGTCGGCCTCGGGATACGGTATGGACGTTTCTATGAATCGGCAAAGTGGCTCCAATTCGCGGACTATGTCCGGTCCGTAGGGCAAAGTGAGGGGTAGGCGCAGCGGCTTGGTGGCCATCTTGTGTTCTCCACAGGGCTGCGGCGGCGGTGCTGTGGCCAAGTTGGAAGCGTCGGACTAAGTCTGGCGCCTCTAACCGGGTCATACTGAAAGGAGTAGATCGGATGGCCTTGAGGTCAGGGTGAGGAGGGGCGCAGTAGTCTGCGATTGACCAGGCGGAAAGTGTGTTTGAAGAAGATGACGTGAATAGTTTAAATATGTCGAGAAGTGACTGATGGCCGACGGCTTCGTCAAGTGGGTAAGAAATGCCTCTACTGGCGATTCTTTTCAACGTCAGGTCACCCTGCTGAAGGGGTGGGGAGTTAATCTGGTTCATCCCGCGAAGGGCGTCGCAGTTCTACTCGATATCGACGGCAATGGCGTTGATGTCGCTCCGGAGCGCGTTGCCGAGTTGATCGGCCAACGAGTGGGTCGTGAAATTTCCGTGGAATGGTGGCTTTCTGCAGATATCGATGTTACGTGCAGTCATGTTTTCTATCCGCGCAACCAGGAAGTCCAGACCTATCATACTGATGGTCTCGAAAGTGCTGAGTGTGACGTCGTGGTTAGCGCAGTGCGGAACCTTTTTGACGCTGATCCGGAGAATTCCAAAGCTCTAGTGGTGGATGTTCGTGGCGATACTGTCGACTTCGAATGGGAGGAGTTTCTGCTATACGGGAAGGAGTGTGATGGTGGTGTGCTCGATACGACGGCGAAGACGATCCTTATCTCGGGTAACGCGGCCGGGCTTACTTCGCTCGCCCGTCACCTGCTCACCCTCGCGCAGCCCAGCGCACCGGCTGGATCGCACTTGGATTTCGACGACTACTGCGGCTGGTTCGAGGAAGGCTCTTTTGGGGTTCGGATCGAGCTGGAGTAGCGGCCTGCGTGTTCTCCGGCACCGCCACCGTCAGGCTATTGCATAGTCACGTGCCGGGTCGTTGGCCAGGGGTTTTGAGGCGTGTTTGGTGTTGGTGGAAGCGTAGGAAGCGGGTGAGGGCCTGTCGGTCAGGCCCAGGTCCCCGCACGCGCGTGTCAAGGTCACGAGCAGGCAAGCTGTTCCGCCCCGCCGCAATCACCGGGAGGGTGCGGTCAGCCCTTCAGGCCGGTGTGGGCCAGCCCCTCGACGAACTGCCGCTGGGCGAGCACGAAGATGACCAGGACCGGCACGGCGGTCATCGAGGCGGCCGAGAGCTGCACGTCCCACATCGGTCCGCCGTAGATGTCGACGAACTGGGTGAGCGCCTGGGGGAGGGTGAACTTCTCCGGTGAGGAGAGGAAGACGATCGGCTCCAGGAACAGGTTCCAGCTGTGCAGGAAGGTGAAGATCGCCACCGCGCCGAGGGCCGGCCGGGCCAGCGGCAACGCGATGCGCCAGAAGGTGCCGAGCCGGCCCAGCCCGTCGACCCGGGCGGCTTCCTCCAGCTCGCCGGGCAGGGTGATGAAGAACTGCCGCATGATGAAGGTGGCCAGCACGCTCGGCGCGCCGAAGATCGGCACCAGGATCAGCGGCCAGTGGGTGTCCACCAGGCCCCACGAGTTGAACATCCGGAACAGCGGCACGATGGTCACCTCGCTCGGGATGAGCAGCCCGACCAGCACCACCACGAAGAGCACGTGCTGGCCCCGGAAGCGGATCCGGGCGAAGGCGTACCCGGCGAGTGAGGAGACGGCCAGGGTGCCGATGGTGACCACGGCCGCGATGTAGGCGCTGTTGAAGTACTGCTGCGCGAAGGGTTGCAGCTCGAAGACCCGCCGGTACGCCGCGAGGCTGGCGTCGGTGGGGAAGAGCGACGGTGGGAAGGCGAAGATGTCGCTGACCGGCTTGACCGACGAGGTGACCATCCACCAGGTGGGGAAGACGAACGGGACGGCCAGCAGGCAGAGTGCGCCGTAGAGCGCGACCCTGACCCGGGCGGGGAGCCTACTGTTCATGGTGGACCCACCTTCTGCGCATCCGCCACTGCACGACGGTGAGCACCAGCACGATCAGGAAGAGCAGCACCGACAGGGTCGCGCCGTAGCCGAACTGGTGGAACTGGAACGCCTGCTGGTAGAGGTAGTAGACGAGCACCGTGGTCGAGGTGCCGGGCCCGCCCTGGGTGAGCACGGCGATCTGGGCGAACACCTGCAACGAGCCGACCACGGTGATGATCGAGGTGAGCAGGATGGTCGGGCTGATCAGCGGCACGGTGATCCGCCGGAACCGGGTCCAGGCGCCGGCGCCCTCGACCCGGGCGGCCTCGTACAGCTCCGCCGGCACGCCCTGCAGGGCGGCCAGGAACAGCACCATGTTCAGACCGACGTTCTTCACCACCTGCACCACGACCACCGACAGCAGGGCGGTGGTGTCGCCGCGCAGCCAGTTCGGGCCGTCCACGCCGACCGCGCCGAGCGCCCCGTTGACCCCGCCGTTGTCCTGCAGCAGGAAACCCCAGACGATCGTCCAGGCCACCAGCGAGACCACCACCGGGGAGAAGAACAGCGTCCGGAACACCACGGTGCCGCGTAGCCGCTGGTTGAGCAGCACCGCCAGGAGCAGGGCCAGGCTGAGGTTGAGCGCCACCAGGCCGACCGAGAACAGCCCGGTGGCCCGCAGCACCGACGGCAGGTTCGCGTCCTCGGCCAGGCTCCGGTAGTTGTCCGGGCCGACGAACTCGAAGGTGCCGGCGAGCACGTTCCACTCGTGCAGGCTGTACCAGAACACCAGGCCGAGGGGGACCAGCACGAACAGCACCGTGCCGACCAGCTGGGGGGCGACGAAGAGCAGGCCGGCGAGGTGGTCGCGGCGGCGGTTGGTCCACCAGCCGCGCCGGGGCGCCGCGGCGGGCCGGTCTCCGGCCCGCCGCGGGGTGTCCCTGGTCAGGACCGACATCCGGGTTCGCCTACTTCGCCAGCAGCGGGTTGATCGCCGCGCAGGTGCCCTGGAGTACGCCCCGCACGTCGGCGTCGGGACGCCACAGCGGGTCCAGCGCGGCCCGTACCGCCTGGCTCAGCTCGGCCTGGCCGGTGTGGCTGGGCTTCACCACGCCCTCGGCGATCCCGTCGAGCACCACGTCCTGCAGCTGCTTCGGGCTCAGCAGCGGGTTGGTCTTGGCGAGCGTCTCGGCGGTCAGCAGCGAGGTGCGCGGCGGCGGGAAGAACTGGGCCAGCTTCGCCGAGTTGGTGGGGTTGGTCAGGTACGCCAGGAAGTCGGCGGCGGCCTCGGCGTTGCGGCCCTGCTTGAGCACGCCCATGCCGCCCTGGCCGATGACCGCGTACTCGCCCTTCGGGCCGGCCGGCAGCGGCACCAGGTCCCAGTCGAACTTCTGGTCGGCCAGCAGGGAGGCCCGGGAGATCTGGGTGATGGTCATGGCGGCCTCACCGGCGAAGAAGTCGGCGGTGGTGCCCGGTCCGGGCAGTGCCTTGTCGACGAAGATGCCCCGGTGCAGGGCGGTCATCGCCTCGACCATCTCCGGGGAGTCGAAGCCGCAGGTCTTGCCGTCCTCGCTCCACGCCTGGGCGCCCCAGCCGGTCCACACGGTGGAGAGGAAGTCCCAGTTCTTGTAGTCGAAGTCGCGGACCACCAGGCCGGCCTTGCCGGTCTTCGCCTGCACCGTCGAGGCGGCGGACAGCGCGTTCGGCCAGGTCCACTGGCCGCCGGCGATCAGCTCCGCCGGCTTCTTCGCCCCGGCGGTGGTCAGCAGGTCGGTGTTGACGAAGACCCCGAACGGCGAGGTGGAGAAGGGGTACGCGTACAGCTTGCCGTCGGTCTGCCACAGCTTCGTCGCGGCCGGGGTCAGCTCGTCGAAGGCGTACCCGTCGGTGGCCTTGAGGGTGTCGTCCAGCGGGACCAGCGCGCCGGAGTTGACGAAGTCGGGGGCCGAGTTCTCCAGCACCCAGGCCAGGTCGGGTGGGTTGCCGCCGGCGATCTGGGTGGTCAGCGTGGTGGTGTAGGTCTCGAACGGCAGCGGGTCGAAGGTGATCCCGGCGACGTTCGGGTTGGCCGCGGTGTACTCGGCGGCGATCTCGTTGAACAGTTTCAGGTGGGCCTCGTTCGCCGACCAGGTGGTCATCCGCAGGGTGACCGGGCCGTCGGACTCGGCGGAGTCGCCGCCACAGGCGGTCAGGCCGAGCAGCGCGCTGAGCGCGACGACGGCCGTCAACCGGATCCTCATCTGGGTGTGTCCTTCCTCAGTAGCCGGTGATGTCGGGCCAGCGCAGCTCGACACCCGCGTCGGCGAGGCGGTGCTGGAAGTCGGCCAGCAGGCCGGGGGTGTAGCGCACCGCACGGGGGGTGACCCGCCGGGCCAGGCAGAAGTCGGCGAGCAGGCCGGCGACCTCGCCGATGTTCCACTCCACCGGGTGCAGGCGGTACGAGCCGTTGGTGATGTGGGTGGTGCCGATGTTCTTGCCGGCGGGCAGCAGGTTCTCCACCCGCCGGGGGATCAGCGCGCCGAGCGGGATCTCGAACGGGCAGGAGGCCACGTCTACGTAGTTGTCGCCGCCGGTGGAGGGGTGCAGGTCGATGCGGTACATGCCGACGCCCACCGAGTCGGCGTAGCTGACCGCGCCCTTGTCGCCCCGGACCGCCAGGGAGAGGTCCTGCTCGACCACTGTGTACTCGGCGCGGATGCGCCGGGACTCGCGCACGTAGGGGGCCTGGGACAGGCCGCTGTGGGTGAGGTCGCCACCGGTGGCGGCGGTGCCGTTGCCGGTGACGTCGCCGCGCAGCCGCAGGCTCGGGAAGCCGGTGCCGCCGTCGGTGCGGGGGGCCTCGGTCTGCAGCCAGTACAGCACCGACAGGGACAGCTCCCGGGCCGCCGCGATGACCGCGTCGGGGTCGGCCACGTCGATCAGCGGCTGCTCGAAGTAGTCGATCATCGGCCAGTTGACCAGGCAGATGTCGCTGTCGTACGCCCCGGGCAGGAAGTTGCGCCGGGCGGCGATGCGCCGGAACGTCCACAGGTTGCCGTCGCCGGGGTTGACCCGCTGGTCGGCCTGGACCAGCCAGGGGTCGTCGTCGGGGTTCGGGGTGAAGCTGCGCTCGGAGATCTCCAGCGTGCGCGGGTTGGGGGAGCGGAACGACAGCATCCGGTCGCCCCAGTACGGCGGTTGGTAGTCCCGCCAGAAGTCGTACGCCGCGGGTTTGTCGATGGTGTGGTCGCCGTCGACGTGGTCGACCGCGAAGCAGACCGACACGGCCTGCATGTTGGTCGGCTGGGCCTGCTCGGGCGCGCTCGGCTCGCCGGTGTCGGCCCGGGACTCGAAGCCGGTGACGTACTCGGTGCCGGTCAGCGGCAGCAACTCGCCGGTCTCGGTGGCGTCCAGCACGTACGGCGCGTTCAGGTGCAGCCGCTCGCCGGTGTCCCGGTGCTGCACGGTGACCCCGGTGACCCGGTCGCCGTCGGTGTCGGCGGCCACCGGCCGGTACGGCTGCAGCACCCGCAACCGCCCGGACCCGCGGTACGGCGCCAGCATGTTCTCCAGCACCGCCACCGCCACCCGGGGTTCGTGGCAGAGCCGGCTGACGTGGCCGGCGCCCGGGTTCAGCGCGGTGCTGCGTCGGGCCCGGTCGGTCAGCGGGTACCAGTTGCGGTAGTGCTCCCGGATGCCCTCGCGCAGCGCCCGGTAGCTGGCGGTGACGCCGAAGTGCTCCACCCAGGAGTGTTCGTCCGGGGGCACCGCCTGGCTGGTGAGCTGCCCGCCGAGCCAGGCGTACTCCTCGGTCAGCAGTACGGTGCGGCCGGCGCGCAGCGCGGCCAGGGCGGCGGCGACGCCGCCGAGTCCACCGCCGACGATCAGTACCTCGGCCTGCATCTCGGGCACGGTCCGTCCTTTCCGGGGGGTGGGGGTGGCCGCCCGCGTGAAGGTGGCGGCCGCAGGGGTGTGGTCAGGGGCGGGGTGGGGCCAGGGTGGTGCCGTCGACCGGTTGGCAGGGCAGCAGCCGTTGGGTCACCGTGTCGGGCAGCGCGGCGAGCAGCCCGGTGAGCACCTCGACGGCCTGCCAGCCCATCTCGCGGCGGGGGATCCGGAAGCCGGTGAACTCCCGGTCGCTGCTGGTCGGCCGGGTCGGGTCGCCCAGGGTCAGGATGGACAGGTCGGTGGGGACGGCCAGGCCCCGGTCGTGGGCGACGGCGGCGAGGGCGACGCCGTCGGCGTACTCCTCGACCACCACGGCGGTGACCCCGTCGGCCAGCAGCGGGTCGAGCAGGTCGGCCGGGTCGCGGTCGGTCGACAGGTGCCGGGCCGGCAGCCCGGCCGCGTCCAGGGTCTCGCGGTAGCCGGCGAACCGGTCGGCGGGGGACTCCGGGCCGGTGGCGCCCTGACCCAGGTACGCCAGCTCGCGGTGGCCGGCGTCGAGGGCCCGACGGACCACGGCGGCGGTGGCGGCGCGGTAGTCGGCACCGACGTAGGGCACCGGTCCGCCGGCGTCGTCGCGCCGGCCCACCGACACGAAGGGGTGTCCCTCGGCGACCAGCCGGGCCAGCTCCTCGGGGTCGAGGGAGCGGCCGAGCAGTATGCAGCCGTCGGCCAGCCGGAGCCGGTTGTCGTGGTGGAAGATGCGGCGTCGGCCGTCGGTGACCGGGGCGCTGGTGAGCAGCAGCAGGTCGCAGCCGAGCCGTTCGGCGGACTCCTCGATGCCGACCAGGAACGGGTGGTAGAAGTCGCCGGTGCCGGCCGGGAAGACCGGCTCGTAGGTGAACACGCCGAGGATCCGGTTGTGCCGGGCGGCGAGCCGGCGGGCCACCGGGTCGGCGACGTACCCGGTGGTGCGGATGGCGGTCAGCACCCGGTCGCGGGTGTCCGGGGCGATCCGGACGGTGCCGTCGTCGCGGCCGTTGAGCACCAGGGAGACGGTGGCCTGGCTGACGCCGGTCATCCGGGCGATGTCCTGCTGGGTCACCCGCCTACGCGATCCGGTCACGCTCGGTGTCCAATCGTTTCAGTGCTAATACGCATTAGCGACGTTGGTGTGAAATCCTGCGACCCGGTCCCCGCCGCCGTCAACCCTCGGCGACCGAAAACTTCTCGGCCGCAAGCGCGTGATAATCCGTATTAGCGCCTTGACGCTGGCCCGCGGACCGCCGCAGACTCATCGATCACGAGGCCCGCTCCCTCGTCGAGCGGGATCTCACACACGGTCACTGACGGTGGGGAGATCCGATGGAGAACGAACCCCTGCGCAGCCCGTCCGCGTCACCCGGTCCGGCCGCGGTGAGCCGCCGCGGCCTGCTGCGCGGCGCGGCCCTGCTCGGCACCGCGACCGCCGCCGGCACCGCGCTCGGTGGCACCCTCGCCGCCGGTTCCGCCCTCGGCGGACCGGCCGGTTTCCCCAGCTACCGGTACGTCCGCGACGCGTTCGCCCGACCGCTGGCCTACGACCCGACCGGCGAGACGATCTTTCCGTGCGTGCGTGGGGTCTACGACAAGATCTCCGGCGCCCGGGGGCGGTACTACCTCTACTACGCCCCGCACGACGCCCCCGGCGGCATCTGCCTGGCCTACGCCGACCGGCTGGAGGGCCCCTACACCGAGCACCCGGGCAACCCGATCGTGGACCGGCGGCTGCCCACCACCACGGTCAGCCACGTCTCCTCGCCGCACGTGGTGTGGAACGACTCCAGCCGGGAGTTCTTCCTCTACTTCCACGGCGAGAACACCACCACCCGGGTGGCCCGCTCCCGCGACGGCATCACCTTCACCGACGAGACGCCGATCCTGAGCACCCGCCTGGTGCCGAACACCACCGAGACCTCGTACGCCCGGGTCTTCGCGCACCGGGTGGCCGGGCGGAACAACACGTACGTCATGCTCTTCATGGGCGCGCACACCGTCGGCCCCGGCACCCGCAAGATCTTCTGGGGGTGGTCGCCGAACGGGTGGGACCAGTGGCAGTTCGCCCCCAATCCGCTGGTCTCGCCGGCCGGCGACGGGCTGACCGACATCTCCGGCCCGCACCTGCTGACCCGCAACGGCACCACGTACGTGGCGTACCACGGCAACGACGGGCGGATCCGGATCACCGAGGTCGGCAACAACTTCGACCGGGAGGTGCACCTCGGGGTCTTCCACGCCCCGGTTGCCTCGGACAACGGCCGGGTCGCCGCGCCCAGCTTCGGCACCGACGGCGGCGTGTCGTACATGCTCTACGAGGCCGGCCCCCGCCTGGACGCCCGGATCTGCGTCGCCCGCGCCGGCTGACCCCGCCGGGGCTCAGGCCAGCAGGATCTCCCGCATCCGCGCGCCCGGGTTGAACCGGCCGACCACCCGGGCGACGGCCGGATCCAGCACGTCCAGGGTGTTGTTGCGGCGCATCAGTTCCCGGACCGCCGGGGGCAGCCGGGGTGGATCGTCCATCGTGGCGAGCACCTGGGCGGCGGTCGAGATGAGCGAGTCGGCCAGGGTGGCGGCATCGGTGTCCAACCGCACCCGGCCGTACTCCCAGCCGGCGGTGGTGAGGTCGAGCACCTCGAACACCCGGGTCACCACCGGGACCGGGTCGGTGACCCGGTCCAGCCGGTCGGCGTTCGCACCGACGACCGCGACGGCGGCGGTCACCTGCGCGTACGGGTGGAGGCCGGACGGCAGGGCGAACAGCGGCCAGCGCAGCGCGTGGCCGGCCTCCTTCCACAGCGGCCGGTAGTTACGGCGGTGCACCAGCAGTCGGCGCCCGGTGCGCCGGTGCACCTCGTGGGCCTGGGCCTGCAGGTCCGCGTGGGCCTCGTCGGCGGCGTCACCGACGATCCGCGCCGCCACCACCAGGCCGTCGTCGTCACCGAGCAGCTGGGCGACCGCGCCTACCTGGTCGGCGAACCGGACCCGCGCATGGTCGCCGTAGCGGCCCCGGACCTCGCGGAGCAGTTCCTGCTGTCGTACCGGATCCAGCTGGACCTGCCTGCCACCCAGTAACTGCCGGAGCCACCGCATCTCGCCTCGTTTCAGCAGCCGTCGCGGACCGCGGCAATGCTAGTGCGTCGCGGCCGCCCGGTGCGGCGGTGGGGGGTGACCGAGCGTTGAAAAATCGACATCAGTCGTTTGACGTGTGATGTCTGGGCCGCTAGTCAGCGGCGCAGCCGCACCGGGTCCGCGGAGCCGCCCCGACGGACCAGCCAGGCCTCGGTGATGTGGGTGAACATCGCCTGCGCGGCACCCTCCGGGTCGTGCGCGGCGATCCGCTCGTAGATGAGCCGGTGCCCACGGTTGGACGCCGCGCAGAGCGCGGGTTCGGTCCGGCCCATGTAGCGGACGGTGTTGACGACCTGGCTCTCCAGCGCCCGGACGACGCCCCGGGCGATGCGGTTGCCGGAGGCCTGCATGACCGTGTCGTGGAAGGCCCGGTCGTGCTCGTGGTAGGTGACGTGGTCGTCGAGCAGCTCGTCCATCCGCTCCACCATGGTCCCCAGCCGGTCGACGGTCTCGGCGTCGGCGAGGCGGGCCGCGACGTTGGCCATGTCGGACTCCAGCAGTCGCCGGGTCACCACGAGGTCGTCGAGGATCGCCAGGCTGTCGTCCTTGGCGATGGTGGCGGCCAGGACGAGCTCGTCGAGCATGTCCCACATCGCCGACGGGGTGACCATGGTGCCCGCACCCTGGCGGACCTGGACCAGGCCCTTCTCCTGGAGGATCTTGACCGCCTCCCGCACGACGGTCCGGCTCACCGAGAAGGTCCGGCAGAGCGCCGGCTCCGGCGGCAGCGGTGTACCGGACGGGTGCACCCCCGCGACGATGCGCTCCACCAGCTCGGCGGTGACGGCCCTGGCGAGGTTGGTCGGCCGGCGCGACCAGGTCGGAGCGGGCAGGGCGGTCTCCTGCGGTGGCGACATGTTCTTCCTCCGGGTGGCCCGCCGTGGGCCCGGCGTCCGTGGGTCAGTCTACGGCGGAGGATGGACGTGATACGTCATACGATCTACCTTTCGGTCTGTGATGGATGATCGGGCCGTCGTCCTGCCGTCGTCGCGCCACGAGGTGTCACCCGCCGGCCGGCACCGAGCCGACGGTCCGGCCGGGACTGACGTCCCGGCCGGACCGTCACCGGTCACTAACCGGCGGTGGGCGGTCAGGCCGCGCCGAACCGCCACTGCTGGTTGGTACCCCCGTGGCAGGTCCACTGCACCAGCCGGGCCCCGTCGGTGGTGGCGCCGCCGTTGACGTCCAGGCAGAGCCCGCTCGGCACGCTGCGCACCGTGTACACCCCGGAGGTCCCGGTGGCGGTGGCGGTGAACTTCTGCTGGTTGCCGTTGGTGCAGGCGGCCTGCTGGAGGAAGGCGCCGGCGGCGGTGGAGCCGCCGGTCACCTCGGCGCACTTGCCGCTGTGCACCGCCTTGAGGTACACCGCGCCGCCACCGGCGTCAACGGCCTGCCACTTCTGGTTGTTGCCGCCGGTGGCCGCCCACTGGTTGATCTGGGCGCCGTCGGCGGTGGAGACCCCGCTGACGTCCATCACCTTGCCGCTGTGCTGGGCGGTCAGCGTCCAGGTCCGGCCGGCCACGCCGGTGGGGCCGGGCGTGCCGACACCCGAGCCGCCGAAGGTGTGCGAGTCCAGGTCGAACCAGTTGTTCGCGCTGCCCTTGAACACCAGGTACAGCTGGTGGGTGCCGGCCAGCGCGGTGACGTTGACCGGCGGGGTGGACTGGTAGTTGTTCCAGCCGCCGGTGCTGGGCACCGGGGTGGTGGCCAGCAGCGTGCCGGTCGGTGAGCCGGCGCGCAACTCGATCGTGCCGCCGCCCGAGGGCGAGGACAACCGGTAGCTGACGGTGCTGATGCCCGACAGGCTCATCGGGGTGAACGCCACCCAGTCGTTGTTGGAGATGTCCCCGACGCGTTTGCCGCTCTCCGCCGCGGCCTGGTCGATCACCCGGGTGCCGGACTGGCTGCTGTAGTACTCGGCCTGCTTGTGCTTGGGTTGCAGGATCACCTGCGCGTACCCGGTCAGCGGCGCCGCCCCGCCCGCGCCGCCGTTGTCGGTGTAGCGGGCGTTGAGCACGTAGAACAGGTTGGCGCCGTCGGGGTGCCCGCCGAGCAGGTCGGTGGAGATGGTGCCCGAACAGCCCGGGTACTCGGTGGTCTCGTGCGCGTGGTCGTCATGGCCGAGCGCCGGGTTGAGGATCACCTTGGCGCAGTCGACCGTGCCGCCGTCCGGATCGGTGACGCTGATCTGGTACGACACCCGGTCACCGAAGGTGAGCATGCCACCGTTGGCGGGGGTGGTGATGGTGACCACCGGCGCGGTGTTGCCCACGGTGATCGTGACGTTGGCGAAACCGGTCTTGCCGGTGTTGTCGGTGACCTTCAGCTGGGCCGTGTAGTTGCCGTTGGCGGTGTAGACGTGCGACGGATTGGCCGCCGTCGAGGTGGTGCCGTCGCCGAAGGTCCACTGGTAGCTCAGCGTGTTTCCGGGGTCGGGGTCGGCGGTGCCGGCGCTGCTGAACTGCACGGTCAACGGCGCGTTGCCGCTGGTCGGAGTGCCGGTCGCCTTGGCCACCGGTGACCGGCCGCCCTGGACGTAGTCGATGCGGTACAGCCCGGAGTCGCTGTTGCCGCCACCGAAGTTGGTGCCCCACTCCAGCAGGTAGAGCGAGCCGTCCCGGCCGAACTCCAGGTCCATCGGCTTGTTGAACCGCCCGTTGGGCAGGAAGGAGTTGGTCCGGGTCACCGCGGTGGCCGAGTCGAAGTGCACCTCCTTGAGGTAGCTGCGGGACCACTCGTAGAAGAAGTGCACGCCGTCGTAGTAGGGCGGGAACTTCGTAGGCGACGGGTTCGCCGGATCGTACCGGTAGACCGGGCCGCCCATCGGCCCGGAGCCGCCGGAGCCGAGTTCCGGGAAGTTCGGCGAGGTGCCGTAGCCGTACCACAGGTTGGGCGCGACGACCGGCCGCAGGCTGGTCAGGCCGGTGTTGTTCGGCGAGTTGTTGACCGGCGCGGAGCAGTTGAACTTCGCCCCGACCACGCCGGTGTCCGGGTTGTACGGGGCGTAGGGCTGGTTGTCGCCGTGGCAGAACGGCCAGCCGTAGTTGCCCGGGGCCTTGATCACGTTGAGTTCGACCAGCCCCTCGGGGCCCCGGTTGGTCGTCGGCGGGTTGCGGTCCGGCCCGTAGTCGGCCAGGTAGACCCAGCCGTTGGCGGGGTCGATGGAGAAGCGGAACGGGTTGCGGAAGCCCATCGCGTAGATCTCCGGCCGGGTCTGCGCGGTGCCCTGCGGGTAGAGGTTGCCCGCCGGGATGGTGTAACCGCCGCTGGCCTGGGGCCGGATCCGCAGCAGCTTGCCACGCAGGTCGTTGGTGTTGCCGGCGGTCCGGGCGGCGTCCAGGTTCGCCTTGCCGGAGCGCCAGTCCAGCGGGGCGTAGCCCTGCCAGTTGGGGTCGAGGTTCGGCGGCACGTCGTCACCGGTGCCGATGTAGAGGTTGCCGTCCGGCCCGAACTCGATGTAACCGCCGGTGTGTCCGGGCTCGGGGAAGGTCCGGTCCCGGGTGGCCGGGATGTCGATGACGGTCACCCCGCTGGAGGTGTTCAGGGTGTCGCCGGTGAGGGTGTAGCGGGAGACCCGGTTGACGTCCGTGGCGCTGCCGGCGGGGGAGTGGTACAGGTACACGTAGCCGTTGGTGGCGAAGTTGGGGTCCAGGGCCAACCCGGTGAGTCCGTCCTCGCCACCGGTGTAGACGCTGAGCGTGCCGGCGGTGACGGTGCTGTTCGTACCGGGTTTGAATATCTTCACCTGCCCGCCGCGCTGGACGTAGAGCACCCGGCCGTCCGGTGCCACGGCCAGCGCCATCGGGTCGACGGTGTTGTCGTCCAGGGCGCGTTTCTCGAAGTTGCCCCAGACCGTGCCGCCGCAGTCGCCGGGCTCGTTGCCGGCGGCCCACTTGACCCCGCCCAGGATGTGGTTGCGGAAGTGGGTCTCACTGTAGGACTCGATGGCGTGTCCCATGCCGGTGCTCCACACCCGGCCGCCGGAGACGTTGCGGCACCAGGAGATCGGATGGTCGGGCCCCATCGCCCGGGCACCCGGGTTGTACGTCCGCTCGTCCGCGGTGACCAGGACGTGTACGTCGCCCCGGGGATTGCGGTCGAAGTTGTACCACTCCTCACTGCGGTTCCAGCGGTCCGGCAGGCCGGCCGTCGACGGGTGTTTCCTGTCGGCGACGATGGCGGTGCCGGGCAGCACACCGGGGGAGTGCTCGGTCATGTGCGCGCCGGCGTTGACCGTCTGGTCCCACCACGGGTACTCGCCCTCGATGCCCATGTCGGTGGCGTTGTGTACCGCGACGATGCCCTTGCCGCTGGCGAGGTAGCCCTCCACCGCCTGGCGTTGGGCCGCCGAGGTCCACACCATGCCCGAGGTCTGGAACATGATGAGCACGTCGAAGGTGGCGAGGTTGGCGGGGGTGAAGACGCTGGAGTCCTCGCTGTGCACCAGCTCGAAGTTGTTCGCCGCCGCCTGTTGCTGGAACATCGAGATCCCGGCGGGGATTGAGTCGTGACGGTAACCGACTGTCTTGGTGAACAGCAGGGCGCGGAAGGCGGGAGCCGCCGTTGCCGGATTGACCAGGGCGAACGCGAGCACCAGGCCCGTGATCACCCCGGTGATGAGGGTGTTGCGACGCATGCCGTCTCCTAGGTCGGGCGGAGCAACGGGGTGGTGACCACGGGCCACCCGCATCCCCACGGCGCGCCGGGTCGCAGCGCGCGTGAGGTGCGGGTGTCCGGTCGGTCGTCGTACCGTCCGCCGCGACGGCAGTCAGCGCCGCGATATGTCACGCAGCGTCATTCTTGACCGGGCTGGAGCCCGTGGTGGCGCAGAGTCAGGATGGGATCGACATCAATGACTGTCAATGTTTTTGCTAACATTTCTTCCCCTGACTGCTCCCCTTTGATCTGTCGATCTCGGTCGGGCTGGTGTCGTGTCCGGTCGATGGGTGACGGGAAAGTCTTGGCCCGCCGAGGATTGCGAACTCATACCCGAACATCTATCTTCATACGTGTGACGTTTCGGTCATGTCAAGAAGAAGTTGCGCACGAGGGCATCGCGGCTGTCCGCAGGGCATGGCGCCCAAATGTTGAGCCCCGTCAATGATTACTGAACGTAAGGGATCTGGATGTCGGATGCGCAGCCGTTGCTCGCCCTGCGCGGGGTCGGCAAGTCCTTCCTCGGGGTACGCGTACTCGACGCGGTCGACCTCGACGTCACCCCCGGTGAGGTGCACGCCGTCGTCGGCGAGAACGGTGCCGGCAAGTCCACCCTGATGAAGATCGTCTCGGGCGGGCACGCGCCGGACGGCGGCACCGTCGAGTTCGCCGGCCGGCCACGTTCCTTCCGTGGCCCGCGCGATGCGCAGCACGCCGGCATCGGCATCATCCACCAGGAGTTCAACCTGCTGCCCGAGCGCACCGTCGCGGAGAACGTCCACCTGGGACACGAGCCGGTCCGCCGGGGTCTGGTCGACCGGCGGGCGATGCTCACCCGTACCCGCGAGCTGCTCGACTCGATCGGGCAGCAGGCGGTGCCGGCGGACGTCCCGGTGCGCCGGCTCGGCGTCGCCCGGCAGCAGGTCGTCGAGATCGCCAAGGCACTCGCCCTGGACGCCCGGCTGCTCATCATGGACGAGCCGACCGCGGCGCTTGCCGACCACGAGGTCGAGCTGCTCTACGCGCTGGTACGACGGCTGCAGGAGCGCGGCATCGGCCTGCTCTACGTCTCCCACCGGCTCGCCGAGGTCTTCGACCTGGCCGACCGGATCACGGTGCTCAAGGACGGTCGCCGGGTGACCACCGTGCGCACCGCCGACACCACCGCCGACGAGTTGGTCCGTCACATGGTCGGCCGGGAGCTGTCCCACTACTACCCGGACCGGGCCCGCCCCGACGACCGTGGCCCGGTCCGGCTCACCGTGCGCCACGGGACCAACCGGCGGCTGCGCGGCGTCGACCTGGAGCTGCGCGCCGGGGAGGTGCTCGGCCTCGGCGGCCTGCAGGGTTCCGGCCGCTCGGCGGTGGCCCGGGCGATCTTCGGTGTCGAGCCGTTCACCGCCGGCGAGCTGACCCTGGACGACACCCCGGTCCGGCTGCGTTCACCACGCGCCGCGATGCGCGCCGGCATCGCCTACGTCACCGAGGACCGCAAGGGCGAGGGCATCGTCGCCCGGCAGTCGGTACTGGACAACGCCCTGCTGGCCAGCCGGGCGGTCGGCACCGGGCGCGCCCGCCGGGGCGTACGGGTGCGGGAGCTGCTCACCGCCGTCCAGGTCAGGGCGGCCGGTGTCGACCAGGAGATCCGATTCCTCTCCGGCGGCAACCAGCAGAAGGTGGTGCTGGCCCGGTGGCTCGCCCTCGACCCACGGATCCTGCTCTTCGACGAACCCACCCGGGGCATCGACGTGGGCGCCAAGTCGACAATCCACGACCTGGTCCGTCGCCTCGCCCGCGACGGCGCGGCGGTCCTGATGATCTCCTCGGACCTGCCGGAGCTGCTGGGCATGAGTGACCGGATCGTGGTCATGCGCGACGGCGCGGTCGCCGGTGAGCTGCCCGCCGGTGCGACCGAGGAGGAGGTCGTCGCCCTGGCCGTCGGCACCGCCCGATGAGTGCGCTGTCGCTGGCTGCCGTGCCCCGGCGGGTACCGGGGGTGTTCCTGGCCCTGGCCCTCACCCTCGCCGTCGGCTGGCTGGTCGTCGCGGTCAACGGTGGTCAGCTGTTCAACCAGGCGACCACGGTGAGCCTGCTGCACGTCGCCGCCGGGCTGGGCCTGGTCGCCGTCGGCCAGACCCTGGTCGTCCTCGGCGGGTCGCTCGACCTGTCGGTGGCGTACGTGATCAGCCTGAGCACCCTCGTCGCGGCCGAGACGATGAACGGCAGCGACGGCGCGGTGCTGCCGGCGGTCGGTCTGACCCTGGCCGTCTGCGCCGGCGTGGGGCTGCTCAACGGGGTGCTCGTCACCCGGCTGCGGGTGAACGCCTTCATCGCCACCCTCGGCGTCGGGCTGCTGCTCAAGGGCTACCTCGACAGCGGCTACGACGGTCCGGCCGGCAGCACCGCCCCCGCGCTCGTGCAGACGCTGGGCTATCAGCGGATCGGGCCGGTGCCACTGTCCTTCCTGCTGCTGGTCGCGGTGGCCGGCGTGGCCTGGTTCGCGCTCGCGCGCACCCGCTTCGGCCACCACCTGGTCGCCGTCGGCGGGGACCCCGAGGTCGCCCGACTCTCCGGGGTACGCACCACCCGGGTCCTGCTCACCGCCCACGTGCTCTGCTCGCTCTGCGCCGGGCTCGCCGGGATCTACCTGGCCAGCCGGCTCGGCTCCGGCGCGCCCCGGGTGGGCACCGAGGGCCTCTACGACCTGGAGTCGATCGCCGCGGTGGTGATCGGCGGGACCGCCCTGGCCGGCGGGCGCGGCGGTGTCCTCGGCACCGTCGCCGGGGTGCTGCTGCTGGCCAGCATCGACGCCACCTTCAACCAGCTGGAGGTGGACGCCTTCTTCAAGCAGGTGGTCCGGGGCGTCGTCATCATCGCCGCGGTCGCCGTCTACGCCCGCCGGAACCTGCGAAAGGCGGCGTGGCGACCGTGATGTCGACCCTGCGCTCCCGTCCCCTGCCGTTGCGGGTCCGGCCCGGTGGCCTGCTGCCCATCCTGGCCATGCTCGCGGTGCTGCTGCTCCTGGTCGCCGTCCGGCAGCCCGACTTCCTCGCCCCGCCGTCGCTGATGTCGTTCCTCGGCCGGTCGGCGCCGATCATCCTGCTCGCCGCCGGCCAGTACTTCGTGATCGTCTCCGGGGAGTTCGACCTCTCGGTGGGTTCCCTGGTCACCGCCCAGGTGGTCGTCGCCGCCCGGCTGATCGACAGCGATCCGGGTAGGACCTGGCCGGTGGTGGCGGTGCTGCTCGTCGGGGGCGCGCTGGTCGGCCTGGTCAACGGCCTGATCACCACCCGCCTGCGGGTGCCGTCGTTCGTCACCACCCTCGGCATGTACCTGATCCTCGTCGGCGCGGTGTACCTGTGGTCAAACGGCGCGCCCCGGGGCGGGCTGTCCGAGCCGTTCCGGCAGTTCGGCCGGCGCGGGTTCGAGGACGTACCGGTGCTCGGTCGGGTGCCGTACGCCCTGATCGTGTTGCTGGTCGTGGCGGCGGTGGCGATGCTGCTGATGCGCTCGGACTTCGGCCGGACCCTGGTCGCCGTGGGCGACAACCCGCGCACCGCCGAGCTGAGCGGGGTGCGCGTCTGGCGTACCCGGACGATCGCCTTCGTGCTCAGCGGCCTCGCGGCGACCGTGGCGGCGATCCTGCTCGGCGGCTACAGCGGCGTGTCGTTCCAGGCCGGCGCCGGCCTGGAGTTCGGCGCGATCACCGCGGTCGTGCTCGGTGGCGTCGCCCTGGGCGGCGGTCGCGGCGCGGTGCTCGGCGCGATGCTCGGGGCGCTGACCCTGGAGCTGCTCTTCGCCCTGATGAACTTCTACGGCGTCCCCGGCGCCCTCAGGTCGACCGTCCAGGGCGCGATCATCCTGCTCGCCGTGGCGGTCTCGGCAACGCGATCCGTTCCGAGATAAGGGGAAACCATAGTGCGACGTGGCCTGGCGGCGTTGACCGCCGTCACCCTGCTGGCCCTGACCGGCTGCGCCACCGACGAGCCGACGACCGGCCCGTCCGGCAGCGCCGCCGCCGGCCCGGGCACCGGGGAACAGTCGAAGTTCTTCGTCCGCGCCGACTACGACGCCGAGTTGGCGCTGCTCGACGCCGCCCCGACCGGGCCGGCGGACAAGCCGTGGGAGCAGGCGCTCAACCCGACGATGAAGGACACGGCCACGTTCAAGAAGGCCGGCCCGCACAAGCTGTGCTTCTCCAACGCCGCGCTGAACAACCCGTGGCGACAGGTCGGCTTCAAGACCATGCAGGCCGAGGTCGCGGCGCAGGGCAGCCGGATCAGCGAGTTCGTGCACGTCGACGCCGAGGGCAAGGACCAGAAGCAGATCGCCGACATCAACGACCTGCTCGGCAGGGACTGCGACGCGCTCATCGTCTCGCCGAACACCACCGCCACGCTGACCCCGGCCGTCGAGGCGGCCTGCCGGGCGGGTCTGCCGGTCGTCGTCTTCGACCGCGGCGTGGACACCACCTGCCCGGTGACGTTCATCAACCCGATCGGCGGCTACGGCTTCGGCCACGTCGGCGCCCAGTTCGTCAGCCAGCGGATGAAGCCCGGCGGCAAGGTGCTCGCCCTGCGTATCCTGCCCGGCGTCGACGTGCTGGAGACCCGCTGGTCGGCGGCGAAGGTGGCCTTCGACAAGGCCAAGGTCGACGTGGTCGGGGTCGAGTTCACCGACGGCGACCCGGCCAAGACCAAGAAGATCGTCGACGACTACCTCCAGCGCCACGGCACCATCGACGGCGTCTGGATGGACGCCGGCGCGGTCGCGGTCGCCGCCGTCGAGGCCTTCCAGGACGCCGGCAAACCCGTCCCGCCGATCAACGGCGAGGACCAGCTCGACTTCCTCAAGGTCTGGAAGGACGCCGGGCTCACCGCCATCGCCCCGACCTACCCCACCTACCAGTGGCGTACGCCGATCATCGCCGCGCTGCGGATCCTCGACGGCCAGCAGGTCGCCAGCCCGTGGAAGCTGCCCCAGCCGACGATCACCCAGGACAACCTGGACAGCTACCTCGACGCGGACATGCCGCCGCTGCACTACGCGATGTGCGGCTGCACCGACCTGCCCGGCTACCCACAGCGCTGGAAGTAGGGCAGCCGGTGTACGCCATCGGCGTCAACCCCTGGGTGTGGGCCTCACCGGTCGACGACGCGGCCCTGGCCGAGTTGGTGCCCCGCATCGCCGGGATGGGCTTCGACGCCGTCGAGCTGCCGATCGAGCAACCCGGCGACTGGGATCCGGGGCGTACCCGGGATCTGCTGGACGCGCACGGGCTGGTCGCGGCCGGGGTCTGCGCGGTCACCCCGCCGGGGCGGGACCTGGTGGCCGCCGCCCCGGCGGTGGTCGAGGCCAGCGCGGCGTACCTGCGGGGTTGCGTGGACAGCGCGGCGGCGCTCGGCGCGCCGTGTGTCGGCGGACCGGTGTACGCCTCGGTGGGCCGGACCTGGCGGATGTCGGCGGCCGAGCGCGCGGCCTGCTACGCCGACTTCCGTCGGGCGCTCGCCCCGGTCGCCGAGTACGCCGGCGAGCGGGGCGTGGGCCTGGGCGTGGAGGCGCTCAACCGGTACGAGACAAGCGTGGTCAACACCGTCGCGCAGACCGTCGAGCTGATCGACGGGCTGCCATCGAACGTTGGCATCATGATCGACACGTACCACCTGAACATCGAGGAGGCCGACCCGTACGCGGCGCTCGCCGCCGCCGGGCCGTACCTCACCCACGTCCAGGTCAGCGGCACCGACCGGGGCGCGGTCGGCGCCGACCACCTGGACTGGCCCCGGTTCTTCGCCACCCTGGCCACCACCGGCTACCGGGGCGCGGTCTGCGTCGAGTCGTTCACCGCCGACAACGACACCATCGCCACCGCCGCGTCGATCTGGCGACCGCTGGCCGCCAGCCAGGACCAGCTCGCCACGGACAGCCTGACCTACCTGCGCCAGCTGCTCCGCTGACACCCGATCGGCACCACCACCACCGGCACCGCCATCCGAGTAAGGAGATCCCGCCGTGTCCGTACCGTCCCCGGGGCCACCCGCAGGCGGGTGCTGGCCGCGGCCGCGACCGTCGTGGTCACCGCCGTGGCCACCGTGACCGTCGTCGCCGCCTCGACCGCACCCGCCCTCGCCGCCACCACCACCCTCTACGCCGCGCCGTCGGGCAGCGGTACCGACTGCACCGCCGCCGCGCCGTGCTCGCTGACCGGCGCGCAGACCGCGGTCCGCGCCCGCACCGGCGCGATGTCCGGTGACATCGTCGTCGAGCTCGCCGACGGGGTGTACCGGCTCACCTCCCCGCTGCGGATGACCGCCGCCGACTCCGGGACCAACGGGTACCGGGTGGTGTGGCAGGCCGCCGCGTCGGCCCGTCCGGTGCTCAGCGGCGCGCGGGCGACGCAGGTGCCGGTGACTCAGAACACAATGGACGGTGCAGCGCGCAGCGCCATAGCATCCGCGCCATGTTCCCCCGCTTACCCGTCCGTGGTGCGCTCAGTGCGTTTCTCGCCGTGGTGCTGGCCCTGTCCGCCACGGCCGTTGCGGCCCGTGCCGCCGACGACTCCCGTGTGACCTTCGGGGTCGGGTACTCGGCCTGGCAGGAGTCGTACATCGAGACCGCCCTCAACCAGACCTATCCGGCCCGCTACTACGACCGCGACGACGATATGCCGCTCGACCCGGGTGAACTGCGGAAACGGGACGAGGTGTGTGTGGGCGACATCCGCGACATGTCCGCGGAGCAGTTGGCCCGCTGCGCGGTACGGAAGAAGTACGACGTGCCCTCGGGCGACGCCCTGCCGGGGGCGGTCCTCATCCGGGTCGATCCGGCCGCGGACGATGTCGTCTTCGAGGTGCCGGGCCCGGCGTCGGAGGAGAACGAGAAGGAATGGACGGCGTTCGTGATCTCGACCATGGGCAGTGTCGGCAAACCGATCGTGCAGGGGCTCTGCATGGCCTGGCGTGCCCAACGCGGTGCCAACGTGGCCGACCCGCCGCAGGTCGCGGGCTGCGCGGGGGTCTCCGAGCTGGTGGCCAACTTCGTCTCCCGCGGCGCGGAGAACCTGCGGGACGGCGAGTTCAGGGATCCGCACGCCTGGGGCGCTGATCTGCTGGCCGCGGTCGTCGCCGGCGGACTCGCCTGGCTGTGGGAGTACAAACTCGTCGGCGTGGTCCAGAACGACGGCAGGGCGTTCTTCCAGGCGGTCATCGCGGCCCCCATCCAGCAGATGGCCCAGGGCGTCGGCCGCGCCTGTCCAGGCTGCAAGAAGTACTTCGGCTCCGTGTACCACGTCTTCTACGACGCGATCTTCCAGCAGCTTCCGCTGACCGGTTCGCCGACCGGTTCGCCGACCCCCACCCCCCGTGGCCTGTCGGCGTTGCGCGTGATGCCTCTCGGTGACTCGATCACCTACGGCGTCGGCGTGCAGGACCCGGAGGGCACGGGATACCGTGCCCGGCTCTGGAACGGCCTGGCGGACGAGGCGGTGCTGGACTTCGTCGGCTCGCAGAGCAGCGGAACGCTGCCGGACAAGAACCACGAGGGCCACCCGTACTGGCGGATCGATCAGATCGGCCAGCTTGTCGAGTGTGCGATTCCGAGACACCGGCCCAACGTGGTGCTGCTGCACATCGGCACCAACGACATGTCGTACAACGTCGACGTGGCGGGTGCTCCGGCGCGCCTGGACGCGTTGATCTCCAAGATCGTCAGGTTGGCGCCGGAGACCACGGTCCTGGTGGCGCAGCTGGTCCCGGCGTACAACCAGGGCACCAACAACCAGGTGCAGGCGTACAACGCCGCGATTCCCGGCATCGTCGCCCGGCACCGGGCGGCGGGCGAGCGCGTCCGGGTCGTCGACATGAGCGCGGTGACCAGGGCCGACCTGACCGACTCGGTCCACCCCAACGCCGAGGGGTACCGCAAGATGGCCGACGCGTTCCTCGGTGCCGTCAAGGCGGCCCGTACCGAGGGCATCATCGTCGACCCGGTCGCCGGTGACGCCGGGGCGTGCACGCCGACCACCGGCAAGGCGCCCGACTCCCTCTCGGACGACAGCACCGCCTCCGGTACGGGCTGGCGCTGGCAGGGACTCGTCGCCCCGGGGGTCGGCGCGACCCGCGACCGCGTCCACTTCGCCGACGTCGACGGTGACGGACTCGACGACTACCTGGTCCTCGACGACCAGGCAAAGGTCAAGGCGTGGACCAACGCGCACACGCTCGGTGACGGGTACGGCTGGCGCTACCGCGGCGTCGTCGCGACCGGCGTGGGGGCCGTCCCGGAGAACGTGCGGTTCGCCGACGTCGACGGTGACACCCTGGACGACTACCTCGTGCTGGACGGCACGGGCCGGGTGTCGGCCTGGATCAACGAGTACACCCCGGCCGGCAACTTCGGCTGGTCGTACGCCGGGGTGATCGCCACCGGTGTCGGGGCGACCCGGGAGCAGGTCCGCTTCGCGGACCTGAGCGGTGACGGCAAGGACGACTACCTGGTCGTCGACGACCAGGGCCGGGTCACCGCCTACGCCAACGAGTACCACGGTGGCGGCACGTACGGATGGTCGTGGATGGGTCAGGTGGCCAGCGGGGTCGGGGCGACCCGGGACCGGGTCCGGTTCGCCGATGTCAACGGCGACGCCCGCGACGACTATCTCGTGGTGCACGACGAGGCGCACGTGAACGTCTGGCTGAACACGGTTCCCCGGGTCGTCGTGCAGGCGCCCGGCGGCAGGCCACCGACGATCGAGTGGCAGAACCACGGCCGTACCCTGACGGCGAGGGGGGCGAACCGGGACCAGGTCCGGTTCGCGGACGTCAACGGTGACGGCAAGGAGGACTACCTGCTGGTCGACTCCGCCGGTCGGGCCGCCGCCGCGCTCAACGACCAGTACGGCCGCCCGCAGGCGTGGGACTGGCAGGGCGTCGTCGGCCAGAACCCGGACACCTCCACCAGCAACGGCATGGTCGACCTGACCGGTGACGGCAGGGCGGACTGGATCGCGGTCCGGTCGGACGGGACCGTCGCGGCGTGGATCAACCGGCAGAGCCAGGGCGGCGGCTACGGCTGGGACTACGCCGGACGGATCACCACCGGCGTGACTCCGGGCCGGGAGCGGGTCCGCTTCGCCGATGTCGACGGCGACGGCAAGGACGACTACCTCGTGCTCGACGACAACGGCGCGACCAGGGCCTGGATCAACAAGTACGCCCCGTCCAGCGGCTTCGGCTGGGACTACGCGGGGGTGATCGCCCCGGGGGCCGGAGCACCGAAGGAACAGGTGCGGTTCGCCGATCTCGACGGCGACCGCAAGGACGACTACGTGGTGCTCGACGGCGACGGTGCGCTCAAGGTGTGGCTGAACCGGCGGACGACCGGGTACGGCTGGGACTACGCCGGGCGGATCGGACCCGGCCTGCACACCGCGCGCGACGAGATCCACCTCGCCGACCTCAACGGTGACTTCCGCGCCGACTATCTGCTGGTGGACTCCGCCGGCCGGGTCTGGGCCTGGCTCAACCACTACCGGGACGGCCGTTTCGGGTGGTGGTTCGACGGTCTGGTCGCCTCCGGGGTCGGCGCGAGCGGCTCGCAGGTCCGGTTCGCCGACCTCAACGGTGACCGTCGGGCCGACTACCTGGTGGAAAGCCCGAACGGCCAGATCAGGGCCTGGACCTTCCACGGGTACGTGGTCGCCCAGGACGCGCCGATGCCCGAGGCGCCGACGACCCCGGACGTCGATGTCGACCTGGATCCCTGCGCACTGGTGGTGGCGAACCGGTTGCCCTGCTGAGCCGGGCAACCAGCGCGGGCGTCACCTTCTCCCCGGTGGCGCCCGCGGCCGTTCGGCGACCCGAGCGACCGGCGGCGGGGGCGCTAGCGCGGCGGTGCGGAGTTTGACGGGCTCGGCGTCGGCGCCGGGGTGGCGACCGGCCGGTCGGCGGTGGCGAGCAGGAAGAGCACCGCGCCCAGGGCGACCACGGCCATCGCCGCGAGCGTGGCGATCCGGGACCGCCGCAGCGCCTGCCGGACCTGCCAGACGTGCACGAACTCCAGCAGCCGTCGCTGCAACTGCCGGGCGAGGCGTTCGTTGGCCTGGGCGTCCCGCAGGGCCTGGTCGAGCACCGTCCGGGTCGTCGGATCCCGCTCCTGGCTGAGCAGGATGGCGAGCTGAGCCGCCGCGGCGGCGTGGGTGGTGACGCCGGCCCGCAGGTCGGTCACGCTGTCGCCGAATGGTCCATAGAAGGCACCGGGATCGGTGCCGATCCGGGCCCGCAGCCCGGCCAGGGCCGGGGTGTCCAGGGTGGCCAGCGTGGTGACCGGCGGGGTCAGCGCCTCGGCGGCGAACCAGATGCCGACGCCGACCCCGGCCAGCGCGACGACCAGCCCGACGAAGGCCCACAGGGCGTCACCGGCGGTGCCGACCCGGCCGACCGCCGTCAGCGGCCCGACGCCGAGCAGGAGCGAGCCGACCGCGGCCGCGGCGGCGACCAGCCACTTCGCGGTCGCCCGCATGTCCGGCACCGCGTCCAACGGCGACGGCCCCGACGGTACGTCCGGGGGCTCGCCGTCGCCGGTCGCGGCGCTCACGACGGGCTGTCGTCGGGTTGGTCCGGTGCCGCCCCGTCGTCCGGGTCGGCCTGGCCCGGTGTCGCCCCGTCGTCGGGCTCGGCGCGCACCAACGGGCCGGGGTCGGCCTCGACCAACCGGCGGTAGGGCACCCAGCGCTGGCCGTCGTAGGTCTGCACCACGCCGTTCTGTACCCGGATCTCACCCCGCTCGGGTGGGCTGGCTGTCATGGTCGTCCTCTCGCGTCCACGGTAGACCCTAGCCTTCCGCGTGGTCGGGGGAGCAGGTGCGGGCAGCGTCGTTGATCCGACTGCTGCGGTGCCGGGGTCGGATCGACGGTGAGATCACCTATTCAGGGGCGGCGTCAACAGACGTTCCGTCCTTGACGGGCGTGCGAAACTGGCCGCGTGCAGGAGAACCCGACCATCACGGCGGCGGAGATCGCCCGGCTCGCCGGGGTCGGTCGGGCCGCGGTCAGCAACTGGCGCAAACGGCACCCCGATTTCCCCGCTCCGGTGGGCGGCACCGTGGCCAGCCCCGAGTTCGACCTGGTCGAGGTCGAGCAGTGGTTGCGGGTGCAGGGCAAGCTTCCCGAACTGGCCACCGCCGACCGGCTCTGGCGGCACCTCGCCGCCGTCAGCGGCTCCCCGACGGCCGGCCTCGCCGCCGTGGGCGCGCGGCTGCTCGACCGGCACCGTGGTGTGCCGACCGGCCCGGTCGACGCGCAACTGGCCCCGCTGCTGCCCGACCTCGACGCCCTCGCCGACGAGTGGGGTCCGCAGGGCGCCTTCGACCAGCTCTGGCACCGGTTCGGCGCACCGGGGCCGGGGCGGTCCCTCGCCACCCCGGACGACCTGGCGGACCTGATGGTCGGGCTGGCCGACGTGGCGGGTGGCGTCGTGCTCGACCCGACCGCCGGCTCCGGTGCCCTCCTGCGGGCCGCCGTGCGCGCCGGCTGCACCCACGCCTACGGGCAGGAGCTGGATCCGGACCTGGCCGCGGTCGCCGGGCTGTGGTTGGCCCTGCGGGACGTGCCGGGGGAGGTGGTCGCCGGGGATTCGCTGCGCGCCGACGCCTTCGCCGGCCGGGCCGTCGACGCCGTCGTCTGCCATCCGCCATTCGGGGCCACCAACTGGGGTGACGACGAGTTGGGCCACGATCCACGCTGGATCGTCGGCACCACCCCCCGGACCGAGCCGGAGTTGGCCTGGGTCCAGCACACCCTGGCCCATCTGCGGGTCGGCGGACACGCCGTGCTGTTGATGCCGCCCACGGTGGCCAGCCGACGAGCCGGCAAACGGATCCGGGGTGAGCTGCTGCGTCGTGGCCACCTGCGGGCCGTCGTCGCCCTCCCGGCCGGGGCGGCCGCGCCGCACGCCGTACCCCTGCACCTGTGGGTGTTGCGACGGGCCGCGCCCGACGCGCCGCCGCCGCCCCGGGTGCTCCTGGTCGACGCCGCCGCCGGTGGCTCGGTCGGGACCGCCGCCGCCGGTGGCTCGGTCGGGACCGCCGCCGGTGGCGGCCTGGCCGGGACCGCCGCACGGGTGCGGGCCGTCTGGCGGGCCTTCGCCGCCGGGGACGCCGAGGTCGACCGGGACGGCTTCGCCCGCGCCGTTCCGGTCATCGAGCTGCTCGACGAGGATGTCGATCTGACCCCCGCGCGCCGACAGCCCACCATCGGGCGCGGTGCCACCGCGGAGCACCTGGTCCGCACCAGGGCGCGACTGACCGACGCCGTCGCCCGGCTCTCGGCGCTGATGCCGCAGGTAACAGCCGCCGCGTCGGGTGCGCCGGCACCGGAGACCCTGTCGGTGGCCGAGCTGGTCCGCACCGGCGCCCTGCACCTGATCGGCCCGGTCCGCGCCGCACCGGGCGCGGCGCCCGGTGGCCCGGGGGGCGCGGGCCCGGGCGACGGTGACGTGACGCCGGCCCGGGTGCTCACCGGGCGGGACGTCGTGGCCGGCACGGATCCCTCCGGGTACGACGACGGCACCCTGTCCGAACGGGTCGAGCTGCTGGTCGGGGACGTCGTGGTGCCGGTGGCGGCCCCGCAGATCGTCCCCCGGGTGGTCAGCACGCCGGGGGCCCTGCTGGGCGGGCAGCTCTACCTGCTGCGCCCCCACCCGGGCGCGCTGGACCCGTGGTTCCTGGCCGGACAGCTGCGCAGCTCCGGCAACGACCGGCAGAGCGCGAGCCTCTCCGGTACCCGGATCGACGTGCGGCGGGCGCAGATCCGCCGGCTCTCCCTCGACGAGCAGCGCGGGCACGGGCAGGCGTACCAGCGGTTGGTGGCCTGGGAGGCGACCTTGGCGGAAGTCGGCGTGCTCGGTGCCGAGTTGGCCCGCCTCACCGGCGACGGTCTCGCCGACGGCGCCCTGCTGCCCGAGGGGCAGCCCGACTGAAGCCCTGGTCGTCGGGGCGGTGACCTGAGTCTTTGCTCAAAGTTCTGACCCGGTCGGGTGAACCGGACCACTCTTCGGCCCGTCATGCGGGTGGCGGCGGCGGCCGCCCGAGCGGAACGAGGAGTGTGAGATGAGACTGAGACTCGGTGGGCGCGTGACGGGGCCCGGCCCGACCGGCAACGCGTCGGAAGCATCGGCCCGACCGCTGGTCCGCCGGGGTGTCGCGGTCGCCACCGCGGTGCTGTTGGCCGGTGGCTCCGTCCTCGCCGGGGTGGTCGCCATGGGTGACGAGCCGGCGGCGGCGCACGGCTCGATGCAGTCCCCGGCGAGCCGGATCTACCTCTGTTACCAGGAGGGGCCGGAGACGCCGCGCTCGCCGGCCTGTCAGGCCCTGCGCGAGGCCGGCGGCAGTCAGCCCGTCTACGACTGGAACGGTGTCCTGGTGTCCGACGTGGCCGGGCGGCACCGGCAGGTCATTCCGGACGGCAAGCTGTGCAGCGCGGGCAACGAGGCGTTCCGGGGCCTGGACCTGCCCCGGGCGGACTGGCCGGCGACCAGCCTGCCCTCCGGCGGTGACCACCGGTTCCTCTGGCACGGCACCGCGCCCCACGTGGGCACCTTCGAGTTCTACGTCACCCGGGACGGCTACCAGCCCGACAAGCCGTTGACCTGGGCCGACCTGGAGTCCGAGCCGTTCCTGCGGGCCGACCGTCCGCAGTTGCGCGACGGGGTGTTCCGGATCGACGGGAAGCTGCCGGCCAAGCGGGGCCGGCACCTGATCTACACGATCTACCAGCGCACGGACAGCCCGGAGGCGTTCTACGCCTGCTCCGACGTGACGTTCGGCGGCGGTGACGCACCGGCCCCGCCGCAGCAGCCGGAGGTCCAGCCGCCCGGCGGTGTCTTCCTCGAGCGTGAGTCGCCCGCCCCGGAGCAGCCCGCGCACACCGAGCACGAGCACGCCCCCGAGCAGCACGACGAGCACGACGAGCACGACGAGCGACCCGGACAGCCCGGCGGGGGCGAGCCGGAACGGGCGCCGCACACCCCGGAAACTCCTCCGTCGGGCGAGGTCGCCGGGTGGGCGGCCGGCACCGCCTATCCCGCCGGAGCACAGGTGACGTACCAGGAGCGGACCTACGTGGCGGTGCAGGCGCACACGGCACAGCCCGGCTGGGACCCGCCGCTGGTGCCGGCCCTCTGGCACGCGGTCGCGCCGACCGAGGCCGCCGGCGGGGTCGCGGCCTGGCAACCGCAGACGCCCTACGAGACCGGCTCGCACGTGACGTTCGAGGGAGTGGTCTACATGTGTCGCCAGGGCCACATCGCACTGCCCGGTTGGGAGCCGACCCGGACGCCGGCGCTGTGGGAGCCGATGGGGTGACCGCCGGCACCGCCCCGCCCCGCCCCGTCTGTCGGGACCGGGGCGGTGCGGTGCTGCCCCGACGGTGAGCGCGGTGCCGAGTCCGTGCCGTTTCCGCCGCCGGGGGTGCGACCGGCGGTGCCAAACTTTCGCGAAACATGGCGGACACATCTTGACGTCCGCAGCGCCATCGACGAGAGTCCATGTAGACGCGATGGCTGGCCGCCGGGGGCCGGGTGCGTCGGGTTCTCCCACGCACACATCGGTGTCAGGGCGCCAGGGCAGCGCTTGTTAACGCTAACACGGACGGCTGGTCGCCGACCCCCACGTGGGCCGGCCGACCCCTGCCGGACGCGCCGCCTTCCCGCATCACGTCCTGCGCAAGGAGAGCATCGTGACCCGAACCTTCCCGCGACGTGCCGTCGCCCTGCTCGCGAGCGTGCTCTGCGTGGTCATGCTCGGTCCGGCGGCGGTACGGGCGGACAACCCCATCGTCCAGACCATCTACACCGCCGATCCGGCGGCGCTGGTGCACGACGGCCGGGTGTACCTCTACACCGGACACGACGAGGACGGCTCCACGTACTTCACCATGAAGGAGTGGCGGGTCTACTCGTCGGCGGACATGGTGAACTGGACCGACCACGGCGTACCGATGAACCTGGCCACCTTCAGCTGGGCCAGCGCCGACGCGTGGGCCGGCCAGACCATCTACCGCAACGGGCGCTTCTACTGGTACGTGCCGGTCAAGAACCGGGCGACCGGGCGGATGGCCATCGGCGTCGGGGTGTCCGACAGCCCCACCGGCCCGTTCCGCGACGCCATCGGCCGGCCCCTGGTGGAGAACGGGGAGATCGACCCGCACGCGTTCATCGACGACACCGGACAGGCCTATCTGTACTGGGGCAACCCGAACCTGTGGTACGTGCGGCTGAACGCCGACATGATCTCGTTCTCCGGCAGCCCGACGCAGATCCCGCTGACCGCGGCCGGCTTCGGCGCCCGCAGCGGCAACCCCAGCCGGCCCACCCTGTACGAGGAGGGGCCCTGGGTCTACAAGCGCAACGGCACCTACTACAACGTCTTCGCCGCCGAGTGCTGCTCGGAGTTCATCGCCTACTCCACCGCCCCCGGCCCGACCGGCCCGTGGACCTACCGCGGCACGATCATGCCCCGGCAGGGTGGCTCGTTCACCAACCACGCCGCCGTCATCGACTTCAACGGCGGCTCGTACTTCTTCTACCACAACGGGGCGCTGCCCGGCGGCGGCGGCTTCACCCGATCGGTGGCGGTGGAGAAGTTCAGCTACCGGGCCGACGGCACCATCCCGACGATCAACATGACCACCACCGGCGCACCCCAGGTCGGCACCCTCAACCCGTACGTGCGCCAGGAGGCCGAGACGATCGCCTGGGCGTCCGGGGTGGAGACCGAGCCGGCCAGCGAGGGCGGGATGAACGTCGGTTGGATCGAGAACGGCGACTACGTCAAGGTCAAGGGGGTCGCCTTCGGTGCCGGCGCCACCTCGTTCACCGCCCGGGTGGCCTCGGCAGGCAGTGGCGGCCGGATAGAGGTGCGCCTGGGCAGCGTCAACGGCACCACCGTGGGCACCTGCACCGTCGGCGGTACCGGCGGCTGGCAGACCTGGACCACCATCACCTGCCCGGTCAGCGGCGCCACCGGCACCCAGGACGTCTTCCTGCGCTTCGCCGGCGGCAGCGGCAACCTGTTCAACGTCAACTGGTGGCAGTTCAACCAGGGGTCGGGCCCGCCGCCGACCACCCCACCGACCACCCCGCCGCCCACCACCGCACCGCCCACCACCGCACCCCCGACCACCCCGCCGCCGGGCGGCAGCGGCTGCACCGCCACCTACCGCACCGTCAACAGTTGGGGCGGCGGGTTCCAGGGTGAGGTCACCGTCACCGCCGGTACCGCGGCGATCACCGGCTGGCAGACGCGCTGGAGTCTGGCCAACGGCCAGAGCATCAGCCAGGTCTGGAACGGCACGCTGAGCACCAGCGGCTCGACCGTCTCGGTCGCCAACGCCAGCCACAACGGCGCCCTCGCCGCCGCCGGTTCCACCACGTTCGGCTTCATCGGCGGCGGCACGCCGTCCACCCCGACCGTCACCTGCACCGCGAACTGAGGACACCGTGATGACAACACCGCACAGATCCCACCTGGCCGCCGTGGCGTTGGCCATCCTGATGGTGCTCGGCGTGGGGGCCGTGACGCTCCCCGCAAGCTTCGGCGGGACCGCCCGCGCCGCGGACGTCACGCCGATGGCGGCGACGGCCGGCTGCGGAAAGGCACCGACGCTGGCCAGCGGAACGCACACCATCCAGAGCAACGGTAAGAACCGTACGTTCATCCTGCGGGTCCCCGACGGCTACGACGTCAACCGGCAGTACCGGCTGGTCTTCGGGTTCCACTGGCGTGGCGGGACCGCCACCGACGTCGCCACCGGGCAGACCGTGCAGCGCGACGTCTGGTCGTACTACGGGCTGCAGCGGCTGGCGAACAACAGCACCATCTTCGTGGCCCCGCAGGGCCTCAACAACGGCTGGGGCAACGCCGGGGGAGAGGACATCACCTTCGTCGACGACATGATCCGCCGGATCGACGCGGGCCTCTGCGTCGACACCACCCAGCGTTTCGCCCTCGGGTTCAGCTACGGCGGGGCGATGAGCTACGCGGTCGCCTGCGCCCGGGCCACCGTCTTCCGGGCGGTCGCGGTCTACGCCGGTGGCCAGCTCAGCGGGTGCAGCGGCGGTACGCAGCCGATCGCGTACTTCGGCGCGCACGGCATCCGCGACGGCGTGCTGAACATCTCCGGTGGCCGTACGCTGCGGGACCGGTTCGTCCGCAACAACGGCTGTGCCGCGCAGAACCCGCCCGAGCCGAGTCAGGGCAGCCTGACCCACCGCAGCACCACCTACTCGGGCTGCCGGGCCGGGTACCCGGTGGTGTGGGCGGCGTTCGACGAGGGACACATCGCCGCCCCCCAGGACGGCGCGACCGGTGACAGCGGCTCCCGGACCTGGCTGCCGGCCGAGACCTGGCGGTTCTTCACCCAGTTCGAGGGCACCAGCCCGACGACGCCGCCGACCACGCCGCCGACCACGCCCCCGACCACGCCGCCGCCGGGCACCGGCGCCTGCCGGGTCACCGCGACCGTCAACGCCTGGAACAACGGCCTGACCGAGGACCTGACCATCACCAACACCGGCAGCACCGCGGTCAACGGGTGGTCGCTGGTGTTCAACCTGCCCGGCGGACAGAGCATCACCTCCGGCTGGAACGCCACCTTCGCCCCGGCCAGCGGGCAGGTCACCGCCCGCAACGTCGCGTACAACGCCAGCATCGCGCCGGGAGCCTCGGTCGGCATCGGCTTCCAGGCGACCCACACCGGCAACACCGCCAGACCGACCTCGTTCACCCTCAACGGCGCCACCTGCACCACCGGCTGATCCGCCGGCCCGTCGCGGGCGGACCCGAGCCGGTCCGCCCGCGACCACCACCGGCACCACCGGCACCGCCGTCCACCGGGACACCCCCGCCCGGTGCACCCGTCGACAGGAGTGACGTCTGATGACAAGGCGTAGTACCAGCACCGGAGCCCTGGCGGTCGCCGTGGCGCTCGTCGTGGCCCTGGCCGGCATCGTGTTCACCGGCACCCCCGGTCCGGTGTCCGCCGCCGGCGCCCTGGCCGCCCCCGCCGACGTCGGCGCCCAGGCGGCGACCGCAGGCTGCGGCCGGGCCCCCACTTTGGCCAACGGCACCTACACCATCCAGAGCGGGGGCAAGAACCGCAGTTTCATCCTGCGGCTGCCCGACGGTTACGACCGCAACCGCCCGTACCGGTTGGTCTTCGGCTTCCACTGGTGGGGCGGCACCGCCGTCGACGTGGCCACCGGCCAGACCGTGCAGCGCGACGTCTGGGCGTACTACGGGCTGCTGCGGTTGTCCGGCGACAGCACGATCTTCGTGGCCCCGCAGGGCATCAGCAACGGCTGGGCCAACGCCGGCGGCGAGGACGTCACCTTCGTCGACGACATGCTCCGCCGGATCGAGGGCGACCTCTGCGTGGACACCACCCAACGGTTCTCCGTCGGGTTCAGCTACGGCGGCGGGATGAGCTACGCGCTGGCCTGTGCCCGGCCGAACGTCTTCCGCGCGGTCGCGGTGCAGTCCTCGCCCGGCACCCTCAGCGGATGCAGCGGCGGTACCCAGCCGGTGGCGTACCTCGGGGTGCACGGTATCGGCGACAACATCGCCAGCGGACGGTCGCTGCGGGACCGCTTCGTCCGCAACAACGGCTGCACGGCCGCGAACCCGCCGGAGCCCCGGGCGGGCAGCCTGACCCACACCGTCTACAGCTACTCGGGCTGCCGGGCCGGTTACCCGGTGGTCTGGGCGGCGTTCGACGGTGGGCACATCGCCGCGCCGCAGGACGGCGCCGGTGGCGACAGCGGCTCGCGGACCTGGGTCCCCGGCGAGGTGTGGCGCTTCTTCACCCAGTTCGCCGGCACCACCCCGACGAACCCACCCACCACGCCGCCGACCACGCCGCCCACCACGCCGCCGACCAATCCGCCGGCCGGTGGCTGCACCGCCACCTACGCGACCGTCGGGCAGTGGCAGGGCGGCTTCCAGGCCGAGGTCACGGTGACCGCCGGCAGCACCGCCCTGACCGGATGGCGGGTCAGCTGGACACTGGCCAGCGGGCAGAGCATCACCCAGATCTGGGGTGGCCGTAACGCCCCCAGCGGCAGCACCCAGCACGTCTCCAACGAGACCTGGAACGGCAACCTGGCCGCTGGCGCGTCCACCACCTTCGGCTTCGTCGGCGGCGGCCCGGCCACGACACCGTCGCTCACCTGCGTCCGCGCCTGACCGGAGCGGCTGGGAGAAACCGATGACGGACATGACCCGCAGGAACGTGCTCAAGGCCTCCGCGGCAGGCGCCGGGGCCGCGCTGGTGCCGACCGCCTGGACCGCCGTCGCCCGCGCCGGCTCCCAGGCACCGCCGCAGGCGCTGGCCGCCGGTGACCTGGCCCTGTGGTACGACGAGGCGGCCGGCACCGACTGGCTGCGGGCGCTGCCGATCGGCAACGGCCGCCTCGGTGCGATGGTGTTCGGCAACGTCGACACCGAACGGCTGCAGCTCAACGAGGACACCATCTGGGCCGGCGGCCCGTACGACTCGGCCAACAGCCGGGGGGCGGCCAACCTGGCCGAGATCCGGCGGCGGGTCTTCGCCGACCAGTGGAGCCAGGCGCAGGACCTGATCAACCAGACCATGATGGGCACCCCGGGCGGTCAGCTGGCCTACCAGCCGGTGGGCAACCTGAGGCTCGCCCTCGGCGCGGCCAGTGGCGTGTCGCAGTACACCCGGACCCTCGACCTGACCACCGCCACTGTCACCACGACCTACCTGCAGAACGGCGTCCGGTACACCCGGGAGGTCTTCGCCAGCGCGCCCGACCAGGTGATCGTGCTGCGGTTGACCGCCGACCGGGCCAATTCGATCACCTTCAACGCCACCTTCGACAGCCCGCAGCGCACCACCGGGTCGAGCCCGGACGCCGCCACCATCGCCCTCGACGGCATCTCCGGCAACATGGAGGGCGTCACCGGCTCGGTACGCTTCCTGGCCCTGGCCCACGCGGTGACCACCGGTGGCACGGTCAGCAGCTCCGGCGGCACCCTGCGGGTCTCCGGGGCCACCAGCGTGACCGTTCTGGTCTCGATCGGCTCCAGCTACGTCAACTACCGCACGGTCAACGGCGACTACCAGGGTGCCGCCCGTACCCGGCTCAACGCCGCCCGGACCGTCGGCATCGACCAGCTGCGCAGCCGGCACCTGGCCGACTACCAGGCGCTGTTCGACCGGGTACGCATCAACCTGGGGCGCACCGCCGCAGCCGACCAACCCACCGACGTACGGATCGCCCAACACGCGTCCGCCAACGACCCGCAGTTCTCCGCCCTGCTGTTCCAGTACGGGCGGTACCTGCTGATCTCCTCGTCCCGGCCGGGCACCCAGCCGGCGAACCTGCAGGGCATCTGGAACGACTCGATGACCCCGCCCTGGGACTCGAAGTACACGATCAACGCCAACCTGCCGATGAACTACTGGCCGGCCGACACGACGAACCTGTCGGAGTGCTTCCGGCCGGTCTTCGACATGGTCCGGGACCTGTCGGTGACCGGTGCCCGGGTAGCCCAGGCGCAGTACGGCGCCGGCGGTTGGGTCACCCACCACAACACCGACGGTTGGCGGGGCGCGTCGGTGGTCGACGGGCCGCTGTGGGGCATGTGGCAGACCGGCGGGGCCTGGCTGGCCAGCCTGATCTGGGAGCACTACCTGTTCACCGGCGACGTGGAGTTCCTGCGTACCAACTACCCGGCCCTCAAGGGGGCCGCCCAGTTCTTCCTGGACACCCTGGTCACCCATCCGACCCTCGGCTACCTGGTCACCAACCCGTCGAACTCGCCGGAGCTGGCCCACCACACCGACGTCAGCGTCTGTGCCGGGCCCACCATGGACAACCAGATCCTGCGGGACCTGCTCGACGCGGCGGCCCGCGCCAGCGAGGTAGTCGGTGTCGACGCCACCTTCCGCGCCCAGGCCCGTGCCACCCGGGACCGGCTGCCCCCGATGCGGGTCGGCTCCCGGGGAAACATCCAGGAGTGGCTGGCCGACTGGATCGAGCCGGAGCGGACCCACCGGCACGTCTCCCACCTGTACGGCCTGCACCCCAGCAACCAGATCACCCGGCGCGGCACCCCGCAGTTGTACGAGGCCGCGCGCCGGACGCTGGAGTTGCGCGGTGACGACGGCACCGGCTGGTCGCTGGCCTGGAAAATCAACTTCTGGGCCCGGTTGGAGGACGCCGCCCGCGCCCACAAGCTCGTTCGTGACCTGGTGCGCACCGACCGGTTGGCACCGAACATGTTCGACCTGCACCCGCCGTTCCAGATCGACGGCAACTTCGGGGCCACCTCGGGCATCGCCGAGATGCTGCTGCAGAGCCACAACGGTGAGCTGCACCTGTTGCCGGCGCTGCCGACCGCGTGGCCCACCGGGCAGGTGAGCGGGCTGCGCGGGCGGGGCGGGTACACCGTCGGGGTGGCCTGGAGCAGCGGCCAGGCCGACGAGATCGTGGTCCGGGCCGACCGGGACGGCACCCTGCGGCTGCGGGCCCGGCTGTTCACCGGCGCCTTCACCGTCACCGACGTCAGCGACGGCAGCACGCCGGCCACCACCCGTCCGGAGACCGACGTCGTGCAGCTCACCGTCCGGTCCGGCCGCACCTACCGGGCGGCCCGGCCCGGGGTGACGCCCACCCCGACGGTCACCCCCACCACTCCCGCGCCGCCGACGACACCCCCGACGACGCCGCCCACCACGCCGCCGACCACCAGCCCACCCGCGCCGTCGGGTGCCCGGGCCACGTACCGGGTGACGAACTCGTGGTCCGGTGGCTTCCAGGGTGAGGTCACGGTCACCGCCGGTACGACGGCGATCCGGGGTTGGACGGTCACCTGGACCTTCGCCAACGGGCAGGTCGTCAACCAGGTCTGGAGCGGGGTGCACAGCCAGAGCGGGGCGAACGTGACGGTGCGCAACGCCGACTACAACGGGGCGCTGCCCGCCGGTGGTGCCACCACCTTCGGGTTCATCGCCACGGTCAACGGCAGCACCAACAACCCGCCGACCAACCTGACCTGTACGACTACCTGACCGGCGGGGCGTGCCCCGGCTCGAGGAGGCAAGATCATGAGACACCGTGCTCGCCGGATGGTGACCGCGTTGACGGTCGGACTGCTGGTCGTGGTGGGAGCCACGACGGTGCTCCGTACGTCGCAGGCGCTGGCCCTGAACAACGGCGTCGCCCGTACTCCACCGATGGGCTGGAACAGCTGGAACACCTTCGGCTGCAACATCAACGAGACCCTCATCCGACAGATGACCGACGCCATGGTCAGCTCCGGCCTACGTGACGCCGGTTACCAGTACGTCGTCGTCGACGACTGCTGGATGAACCCGAACCGCGACTCGGCCGGGAACCTGCAGGGCGATCCGAGTCGTTTCCCCTCGGGGATGAAGGCGCTGGGCGACTACATCCACGCCCGGGGGCTCAAGTTCGGCATCTACCAGGCACCACTTGACCGGACCTGCGCGCAGTTCTTCGGGTCGTACCCCGGGGCCACCGGCTCCCAGGGGCGTGAGGCCCAGGACGCCCGCCAGTTCGCGGCCTGGGGTGTCGACTACCTCAAGTACGACTGGTGTTCGCCCAGCGGGACGATCGACGACCAGGTCCGCACCTTCGCCAGGATGCGCGACGCGCTGGCCGCGACCGGTCGGCCCATCGTGCTGAGCATCAACTCGAACAGCATCCACACCAAGACCGGGCCGCAACGTGACTGGGGTGACGTGTCCAACATGTGGCGCACCACCGAGGACATCACCAACGCCTGGAACACCGGCCAGACCAACGGTTATCCGATGGGCATCCAGAACATCGTCGACGTCACCGTGCCACTGGCCGCGCGGGCCCGACCCGGTGCGTTCAACGACATGGACATGATGGAGGTCGGGCGCGGAGGAATGTCCGACACCGAGATGCGCAGCCACTTCGCGCTCTGGTCGATCCTGGCCTCACCGCTGATCGCCGGCAACGACCTGCGCAACATGAACGCGGCCACCCGGACGATCCTGACGAACACCAATCTGATCGGCATCAGCCAGGATCCACTGGGCCTGCAGGCCACTCAGGTCTCCTTCGACGGCACCCGGCGGGTGCTGGCCAAGCGGCTGTCGAACGGGGACGTCGCGGTGGCCCTGTTCAACCAGGGCACGGCGACGACCACGATCAGCACGACCGCGTCGGCGATTGGACTCTCCGGTGGCTCCTTCACGCTGCGTGAGGCATGGACCAACGCGACCAGCACCACCTCCGGCGCCATCTCGGCGAGCGTGCCCGGCCACGGCACGGTCGTCTACCGGGTCAGCGGTGGGCCCGGCACCCCGACCAGCACCCCCACCGGTACGCCGACCGCGGTGCCGACCACCGTCACGCCGCCACCGTCGGCCGGCAACTGCCAGGTGACGTACGCGATCACCGGCCAGTGGCCGGCCGGGTTCCAGGGCGACGTGACGGTCCGCAACACCGGTACCACGCCCATCGACGGGTGGAGCCTGCGGTGGTCCTTCGCCAACGGCCAGCAGGTGAACCAGGCATGGGGGGCCACCTACACCCAGAGCGGCGCCCAGGTCACCGCCACGAACGTCGCCTACAACGCCTCGATCAGCCCCGGCGGTACCGCGACCTTCGGCTTCATCTCCAGCTGGTCGGGCAGCAACACCCGACCGAACGCGTTCACCCTCAACGGTCAGGCGTGCGGCGTCGCCTGATCGCGATCGGCCATCAGGCCGGACAAGGCGTCACCCCGCCGGGGACGGCGAGGCCCCGGCGGGGTGACCAACACGACGGCCCGGTGCGGGAGTAGCCGGGATTCTCAGGCCGATCCGGCCGGAACGGGATCCTCGTCGTCGCGGCCGGGCCCGGTCGGCACCACCACGTCGGGCAGGTGACCCAGGGCCCGCAGCGCGGTGACGGTGGCGTAGCCCTGCGCCAGCCAGGCCAGGTCCGTGCCGGGGACGTGCCGGGAACCCTGCTCCTGCACGGCGGTCCGGACGAAACCCTGACCGCTCTCGGCGACCGTCATCTGCACCTGGCCGAACGGGGCGAGGCTGGCCTGGCGCAACCCGGGGACCTCGGCGGCCGGCAGGTCCGGCACGTTGAGGTTGAGCACCGTCCCCGGCGCCGCGTCCAGCAACCACGGCAGCAGCGGTCCCGCCAGGTCGGCGGCGGTCGACCAGTGGCGGCGTTCGTCGTCGACGGCGTCCAGCACCGCGAACGCCGCCCCGCCGCTGCCCGCGCTCGCCGCCGCCGGGGAGAGCACGTCCAACGAGACGGCCAGCGCCCGGGTGCCGTTGTTGCCGGCGGTCAACGCCGCGCCGACCGTGCCCGAGTGCAGGACCGCGTGCCCGGCGTTCGCCCCCCGGTTGATGCCGGACAGCACCAGCGCCGGTGGCGGGCCGAAGACCCCGAGCCCGGCCAACACGGTGATGTAGGCGGGGGAGGCGGCCACCCCGTACGCCGGCACGTCGGGCAGCCCGGCCAGCTCCGTCTTGGTGAACACCACCCGCCCGTCGTCGGTGACCGCCGACAGGGCCGCGCTCATCCCGCTCGCCTCGGCCTGCGGGGCGGCGACCACCACGTCGAAGCCCTGCTCGTGGGCGGCCCGGGCCAACCACCGGATACCCGGGGCGTGCACACCGTCGTCGTTGGTCACCACCACCCGGGCCGGCCGGTCACCGGTCACTCCTTCTCCCCCTCGGCCTCGTCGTCCTTCTCGTCCTCGTCGACCGGGGTCAACCGGACCCGCTCGGCGAGCTCCCGGACCGCCTCGGCCCGACCGGTGCCCAGCCCGTGCCGGGTCACGTTGAGCGCGCCGGCCGCGGCACCGATGCGTACCGCCTCCTGGAGGTCGCCACCGCGGGCCAGCACCGAGGCGACCCCGGCGGTCATCGAGTCGCCGGCTCCCCGGTGCTCGGCCAGCTCCAACGGCGGGGCGTGCACCAGCAGCTCCTTGCCGCCGTCCAGCAGCGCCAGGGCGGGCTCACCGGCCCGACTGATCAGCACCGACGCGGCACCCTGCTGTTGCAGGCGGCGGCCGGCGGCCAGCAGCGCCTCGACGCTGTCGTCCTCGGCGAGACCGTCGTCGAGCAGCTCCTCGTGGCTGACCTTGAGCACCGCGACCCCGCCCTCGACGACCGCGCTGAGGTAGGCGCCGGAGAGGTCGGCCACCACGGTGCCGCCGTTGGCGCTCAGGTCGGTGGCGAGCCGCCGGTAGATGTCCGGATCGACCACGTCGGGGGCGGCGGGTCCGCTGAGGATGCTGACCGGGGCGCGCAGCCCCTCGGTCAACGTGACGGTGTACAGCTCGTCGATCTCGTGGCGGACCATCGGCGTACCCGGGTCGTCGGCGATCTCCGACCGGGAGCCGTCGCGTCGGTCGTGGACGTACCAGCCGGAGCCGGCCTGCCGCTCGACGGCGCGGACCGTGACGTCCTCGTCGGCGAGCAGCTTGCGCAGGGTGCCGCCGACCTCGCCGCCGAGCGCGACGCAGAGCGTCACCGGTGTGCCCAACGCGGTGATCATGCGGGCCTGCCAGACGCCCTGGCCCCCCGGGTGCAGGTGCAACTCGACGGCATCGGCCTGCTGCTCCAGGGTCACCGTCAACAGCGGTGCCGGAGCGAACACCATCACACGCTCATCCATGACCGCGTATTGCCCCGAACCCGGCCGGTCGAACCGCCGACCGGGCGTGTCGTCACCCCGGGGTTTCGCGCCCCCCGCCTGCCGCTACCCGCGGGTCACGGTTTGCGGCCGACCGCGCAGTACTGGTCGATCTGCTCGGCGGGAACCTCGCCGTCGGGCCGCCAGCTGACCACCGACACCACCCCCGGCGCGACCAGCTCCAGGCCGTCGAAGAGGCCGGCGATCCGCTGCGGACTGCGCAGGTGGTACCGGGGGTTGGCGGAGAGGTTCCAGATCCGCACCGCCTCGGTGACCGCCTCGCTGGTGTCGCTGCCGTCGTACATCGCCAGGTAACTGCCGGCGGGCAGCCGGTCCATCAGCCGCCCGATGATCGACGCGGCCTCGTCGTCGGACTCGACGTGGCCGAGGATGCCCATCAGCATCAACGCCACCGGCTGGTCCAGGTCCAGCGTGCGGGCGGCGGCCCGCAGGATGGTGTCGGGGTCGCGCAGGTCCGCGTCGACGTAGTCGGTGGCACCCTCGGGCGTGCCGACGAGCAGGGCGCGGGCGTGGGCCAGGACCAGCGGGTCGTTGTCGACGTAGACGATCCGGGCGTCCGGGGCCACCGACTGGGCCACCTCGTGGGTGTTGTCGGCGGTGGGCAGGCCGGTGCCGATGTCGAGGAACTGCCGGACCCCGGCCTCGGCGGCCAGGTAGCGCACCGCCCGGGCGAGGTAGGCCCGGGAGAGCCGGGCGTTCTGCGCCAGCTGCGGCAGGCTCGAGATGATCTGGTCGCCGACGGCCCGGTCGACCGCGAAGTTGTCCTTGCCGCCGAGCAGGTAGTTCCAGATCCGCGCCGTCTGGGGCACGTCAGCGTCGATCTTGGGCCGCTGCTGCCCGTCGTTCACGGCGGTACCGTCCATCATGGTCACACCTCGTGTCTACGGTGGACCAGGATCGGTCCACCCGCGCCAGCGTAGACCGTCTGCCTTCGGCGGTGCCGCCGTGGCGGCGGGTCAGCGTAGCGCGCTGCCCCGCAACCGGCGGGTGTCCCCTGCCGGGCGGTGGGCCACCGGGGTGACCCACCGCCCGGGTCCGGACCGCCGCCGGTCCGGTCGGGCTCAGCACCGGAGCGTGCTCAGAACTCGTCGTCGAAGGTGACGTTGCCGGTCACCCCTACCTGGTACGCCGACACCCGGCGCTCGAAGAAGTTCGACAGCTCCTGGACGTCCTGCAGCTCCATGAAGGCGAACGGGTTCGTCGAACCGTAGTACGGCGCGATGCCGAGCTGGGCCAGCCGCCGGTCGGCGACGTGCTGCAGGTACTGCCGCATGTCGGCCAGGCTGAGCCCGGAGACGCCCTGCTCCAGCAGGTCCTCGGCGAACTGCACCTCACACTCGACGGCCTCGGCCAGCATCTGGCGTACCTGCTCGACCAGGTCGTCGTCGAACAGGTCGGGCTCCTCGCGGCGGACCGTCTGCACCACCTCGAAGGCGAACTCCATGTGCATGGACTCGTCGCGGAACACCCAGTTGGTGCCGGAGGCGAGTCCGTTGAGCAGGCCCCGGGAGCGCAGGAAGTACACGTAGGCGAAGGCGCCGTAGAAGAACAGCCCCTCGATGCAGGCGGCGAAGCAGATCAGGTTGAGCAGGAAGGCCCGCCGGTCGGCCTTGGTCCGCAACTCGCGCAGCTCGAAGACGGAGTCGATCCAGCGAAAGCAGAACTCCGCCTTGCGTTTGATCGACGGGATGTTCTCGATCGCGGCGAAGGCCGCGAACCGCTCCTTCTCGTCGGGCACGTAGGTGTCGAGCAGGTTCAGGTAGAACTGGACGTGCACGGCCTCCTCGAACAGCTGCCGGGACAGGTACAGCCGGCCCTCGGGGGAGTTGACGTGCTGGTAGAGGTTGAGCACCAGGTTGTTGGCGACGATGGTGTCACCGGTGGCGAAGAAGGCGACCAGCCGGGACACCAGGTGCTGTTCGGCGGGGGAGAGCCGGGCCAGGTCGGCCAGGTCGGAGTGCAGGTCGACCTCTTCGACGGTCCAGGTGTTCTTGATGGCGTCCTTGAACCGGTCGAAGAAGTGCGGGTAGCGCATCGGCCGCAGGGTCAGGTCCATGCCCGGGTCGAGCAGCAGTTGACCGGTACGGGGGGTGACGTCGGTGTTCACTGGCAGGCCTCACAGCTCTCGGGGTTCTCCAGGGCACAGGCCAACGCCTCGTCGGCGTCGCCCACGGCGACGAGCGGCGTCGCGGCGTCGCCCACGGCGACGAGTGGCGTCGCGGTGGCGACCGGCGGCTGACTGTCGGCAGCCGTGACGGTGACGGTGGCCTGCTGGATGCGCGTCGCGGGCCGCGAGCGCAGGTAGTACGTGGTCTTCAGCCCGGCCTTCCAGGCGTACAGGTACATCGAGGAGAGCTTGCCGATGGTCGGCGCGCTCAGGAACAGGTTCAGCGACTGCGACTGGTCGATGTAGGGCGCCCGGGCGGCGGCCAGGTCGATCAACGCCCGCTGCGGCAACTCCCACGCCGTGCGGAACACCTCCCGCACGTCGGCCGGCAGCTCCCCGATGCCCTGCACCGACCCCTCGGCCCGCTTGATCCGGTCGCGGATCTCCGGCGTCCACAGTCCGCGGGCCTTCAACTCACCCACCAGGTACGCGTTGACCTGGAGGAACTCGCCGGACATCGTCTCGCGCTTGAACAGGTTGGACACCTGCGGCTCGATGCACTCGTAACAGCCGGCGATCGAGGCGATGGTGGCGGTCGGGGCGATCGCCACCAGCAGCGAGTTGCGCAGGCCGTGCCGGCCGATCGTCTCGCGCAGCGCCGCCCACCGGGAGGTCTGCGTGACCTCCGCACCCCAGAGGTCCGGGTGCAGCTCGCCCCGGGCGGCGCGGGTCTCGGCGTACGCGGGATGCGGGCCGAAGCGTTCGGCGAGCCCGGCGGAGGTCTCCAGGGCGGTCAGCAGGATCTCCTCCTGCACCCGGGTGGACAGCTGCCGCGCCTCGTCCGAGTCGAACGGCAGCCGCAGGGTGAAGAAGGCGTCCTGCAGGCCCATCAGCCCGAGCCCGACCGGCCGCCAACGCGGGTTCGACGCCGCCGCCTGCGCGGCCGGGTAGTAGTTGATGTCGATCACCCGGTCCAGGAACACCACCGCGGTACGCACCGTGGCGCGCAGCCGCTCCCAGTCGACGCCGTCGGGGCCGACATGCGCGCCCAGGTTGACCGAGCCCAGGTTGCACACCGCCGTCTCGGCGTCGTTGTTGACCTCCAGGATCTCGGTGCACAGGTTGGACAGGTGGATCGAGTTGCCGGCCACGCCGGTCTGGTTGGACAGCTGGTTCGAGCGGTCCTTGAACGTCATCCACCCGTTGCCGGTCTGCGCCAGGGTGCGCATCATCCGCCCGTACAGGTCCCGGGCCTTGACCGTGCGGACCGCCTTCTTCTCCGCGATCCGGTACGCGGCGTCGAACTGCTCGCCGTAGAGGTCGGGCAGCTCCGGGGCGTCGCTGGGGTCGATCAGCGACCAGTCGCCGTCGGCCTCGACCCGGCGCATGAACTCGTCCGGGATCCAGTTGGCCAGGTTCAGGTTGTGGGTCCGCCGGGCCTCCTCGCCGGTGTTGTCCCGCAGCTCCAGGAACTCCTCGATGTCGGGGTGCCACGGCTCCAGGTAGACGCAGGCCGCGCCCTTGCGCCGGCCGCCCTGGTTGACCGCCGCCACCCCGGCGTCGAGGGTCTTGAGGAACGGCACGATCCCGTTGGACCTGCCGTTGGTGCCCCGGATCAGGGCCCCCCGGCCACGTACCCGGGACCAGGCGATGCCGATGCCGCCGGAGAACTTCGACAGCTTCGCCACCTGGTGGTAGCGCTCGTAGATCGAGTCCAGCTCGTCGCGCGGCGAGTCGACCAGGAAGCACGAGGACATCTGGGTGTGCCGGGTGCCCGAGTTGAACAGCGTCGGGGAGCTGGGCAGGTAGGCGAGCGACGACATCAGCCGGTAGAACCCGATCGCCTCCACCGGGGTCTGGGACAGCCCGCAGGCCACCCGCAGCAGCCAGTACTGCGGCGTCTCGACCACCTGCCGGGTCTCCGGGTGGCGCAGCAGGTACCGGTCGGCGACGGTCCGCAGGCCGAAGTACTCGAAGCGCAGATCCCCGGCCGGGTCCACGGCGTCGTCCAGCTTGCGCGCGTTGGCGGCCACGAAGGCGGCCGTCTCGTCGCCGATCAGGCCCAGCCCGTGGGCGTACCGGATGGACTGGCTGAAACTGGCCACCTGCTGGCCCCGGACCTCCTTGTCCACGTACGCGCCGAGCAGCCGGGCGGCCAGCCTGGAGTACTGCGGCTCCTCGCCGATCAGCTCCGCCGCCGTCTGGATCGACAGCTTGTCCAGCTCGGCGGTGGTCGCCCCGTCGTAGAGACCACTGATGGTCTTGGTGGCCACCCGCAGCGGGTCCACCTCGTCCAGGCCGGCGACCCACCGCTCGACCGCCTTGACGATCTTGTTGACGTCCACCGGCTCGGTCTCACCGTTGCGCTTGCTGACCCGCATCACCTGCCGGCGCTGCTCCGGTGCGTCCGCACCGGGTGCGGGCCTGTCCTGCACGACCGTCATGGTCTCTCCCTCGCGCTGTCTCCGCTGGTCTCCGGAGGCGCGGGCGGACGCCACCGGACCGCGAACTCGCGCGAGGTCCGTTCCTGGCGTCGGTCGTCCCACGCGACCGTCGACCGCCGTCCGCGAGCCGCGGACGGCGTGCTGGCAGGTCTTCGGACTCGTGGGCGTCTCACGCGTGCCTACTGGCCGTCGCTTCCCAGGCCGGGTGGCCCAGTGCTCGTTGACGGCGGTCGTTCCCACTCACCGCTGCGGGGCAGTTCCGGTCTCGCACCGGATTCCCTCTTGCCTCGGCCGCCCTGGATGGGCAGCCGAACCAGCTCCGCGGGACACCATATATGGGCGCCGTCCCGAACTTCCACACCACATGCTGTGTCGGCGTGTCGTGTGCGGTGGGTGACCGGCGCGACGCGGAGTACTCGGGCGGCTCCGCGCCCCCCATTCCTTCCGACCGGACGGTAGCATTGTGGGGCTGCACCGCGGATGGGAGATCACCAATGGCCCGAGCGACGTCCACCCGGCCGGAGTCGAACCGGCGCCGACAGCGCTGGCCGGACGGCTACGACCCGGAGAACACCCGCAAGTCGCTGATCGCCAGCGCGCTGGAGCTCTTCGAACAGCGTGGCTTCGACCGTACCTCCGTGCAGGAGATCGCCGACCAGGCCCGGCTCACCAAGGGCGCGTTCTACCACCACTTCGCCAGCAAGGACGACCTGCTGCGGCACATCCAGGAGGAGTACCTCCAGGCGCAGCTCACCGCGATCCAGCAGATCGAGGCCGACAGCGACGACCCCAAGGTACGGGTGGCCCAGCTGATCCGGTTCAGCCTGACCAGCGTCGCCGAGTACCGCGCGCACGTGACGATCTTCTACCAGGAGCGGCGCTACCTCACCGGTGACCTCTTCGCCGAGGTGACCCGCAAGCGCGGGCTGGTGGAGTCCGCCTTCGCCGGGATGATCGCCGACGGCGTCGACCGGGGCGTGTTCCGGGCCGACGTCGATCCCCGGATCGCCACCTTCGGGCTGGTCGGCATGTGCGCCTGGGCGTACCAGTGGCTCAACGTCGGCGGCCCACTCAGCATCGACGAGGTGGCCCGCCAGTTCAGCGCGATGGTCCTGGAGGGCCTGTACGCCTGAGCGAGAGGGCGCTCGATCTTGAATCGGGTTGACCGGCGTCGGTTAACTCCGTCGCCATGTCGTGCCGGTCCCGGTGACAATGCTCGTCGGACGGCGGGGTGTCGGTGGGTCTGATGACGCTTGGCACGATCCGGCTTCACGGTCGAGTCATGTCTTGTAGGTGAGCGCTTTCTGTAGGTGGAAGTCCGCTACGTCGAGCATCCACTTCCGGTTCGGGAAGTCGCCCTCGGCGATGCGCAGCGGGCCGCCGACCAGGTCCAGATGCATGACGTACTGGTAGTACTTGATCCGCTGCGGGTCGAGGTCCGGGTTGTCGAGCGCCGCGTAGTGCGGGCCGAAGCGCATCCGCATCCAGCAGTGCTCTACTTCGATGTCGGTGTACATCAGGCCTTCGATGTCGATGATGACGGGCTCCCCGTCCGGTCCGACGAGTGTGTGTTCTGCGCAGAGTTCGCCGTGGACCACGCCGTATTCCGCCCGTGGGTCGAGTGCGGCGTGCAGAGTGCGGAGTTTCTCCTCCAGTATCGCCTCGGCTTCGGCCGCGCGGGCATCGCGGGGCACGGCGGTGGCGATGTTCACCAGCGCGCGTTCCAGGTAGGCCTGCTCGCAGGTCGTGTCCGGCGGTGCGCCTCCGCTGTCGATCCATGCGACGCGCCCGAACGCCGGTGCCTGGTAGGTGTGCATGCCTCGAAGCATGTCCGAGAGTTGCGCGAGTGTTTGCCGGCCGGCGTCCGGGTCTCGTTCCAGCAGCGATTCCAGCGTTCCGCCGCGCACGTCCTCAGTGACGGCGACGTCGGCCGGGTACCGGTCCTTGCTGCGGTCGGCGAGCAACAGCTGCGGCGAACGGGCTCCGACCGCTTCCAGTCGACGGGTGGCAGCCTCGAAGTAGTCGATGCCGGAGGCGTGGGCGAACGGGTTCGACGGGTCGTCGTGGCCGTCCGGGAGCAGCCCGTCCCAGTAGTCCTCGCCGGCGTTCCATACGTAGGCGATCGCGCTTGTGGCATCGTCGAGCGTGATGCGGTAGACGCCCTTCTTGGTGCCGTTGACCAGGCGGTCGACGGCGGTGATGAGACGGTCCGTGCCGAAGACCTCCCGTATCACCGGGGTCAGAGTCTCGGCGTCGGCGAATTTTCGTTCAGCGGCCATTCCCGGTTCCTGTCTGGAGCGCCTGCGTCGATCATCCGGTCAGAGGACCATCCGTTGCCGAGTCACCCGCCGGTCAGGGCCATGAGGGCCGTGCCAGAATCCCGCCCATGCCCGAGATCGTCACCGCAGCACTGGTTCGTACGCACGGCGTTTATGGAAGCGATGCGGGGCGCCCGCGCCTGAGCCTCGACGCACTGTCATCGGCATGACAGCGACTGCCGCAGTCACCCAAGCTTTGGCGGGTTCCCTTGACGAAGGTAGGTTGCGGCCCGTTGATCGAGCTGCTTGGCGAAGGCGGGGAGGCGGGGGCCAAAGTTGCTCAGGCGGGTTCGGATGTTCTTCACGGCGGCCGAGGCACGGCCGGACTTCACACCCTCCATCGTGTCCATCGCGTGGTTCCAGTTCTCGGCGGCCTCACGTAGGCGTCCTCGGCTGCACTGGACGTCGGCGAGGTTGGCCAGAGTCAAGGTGTGGATACGCCGGTACGCCCCGGTGTTGCGGGTGACGATCGATCGGCGGAGTTGCGATTCGGCCCCCGGAAGGTCGCCGAGATCACGGAGCGCCTGGCCAGCTTGGCTGGCGAGGGATGCTTCGGTGAATCCGCTGGTCCGAATCCAGGTCGGCTCGTCGTCGGCGGAAGCGTCCGCAAGTTGAGCCTCGGCCGCGAGAAGCGCAGCCGATGTACGGGTCGGGTCACTCGTCGCGGCATGGCCCCGAGCGGTGAGAACGGTGAAGAGCGCGGTCGCGGCCGGGGTCGCACGCCCCCTCGACCATTCCAGCGCCGACCTGGCGAGTTTCAGGGCTTCCTGTCCATGACCAAGGTCCACGGCCTGATGTGCCATCGCCCGCAGGGTGAAGCCGCCGAGCGGTCGGTCGTCGGCTTCGTTGGCCAGCCGCAGCGCCTGGACGTAGTAGCGCTGCGCCAACCCATGTAGGGATGAGTCGAAGGCTTTCCAGCCGGCAAGATAGGTCATTTCGGCTGCGACGCTGAACATGTCCCTGCGGTCGTTGAGCGAGGAGAAGCGTCCTTGCAGGTAGCCAGCCACGTCCGAGGTGAGGTACTGGACGACAGCGAGGCGGGCATGTCCTCCTCCGAACCGCTCGTCGGCCTTGCTGAACACATCCAGCATCTCCCGTACGGCGTCGATCTCACTGCGCCCGACGGCGGCACCTCCTCCGTGTACTCGGCGCCCTCGGTCCGCGATCTCCTGCCAGGAGTCGAGCGGGACAGCGAGCGCTGCCAACGAGTACAGGGCGTTGAATCCGAACTCCCGTCGCTCCAAGTCGGCCCTCCCGACTGTCAAGAGATCGATGGCCGGAGCATGCTCCCACCAGTTCAGGCCACGAAGGTCAGGCTCCAGACTATCGCCTTCGAGGAGTCCGAGATCGACCGGATTCATCGTCCAACCGAGCCGGCGGGAGATTGCTTCGGCCAGGTATCGGGACGTTCTGCCACTGGGCTTGACACCACCGACCCAGTGCCCGACATGTGACCGGTCACAGGATGGCAGAGCGTCGAGATTCTCGCGAGCGATCGCGCGGACCGCTGCGGCGCAGGCATCGTACGACCATCGGCACTCTTTGATGGCTGCCAGTAACTTTTCGTTGCGCTGCCTCGGCGTCCGCGCCATCCGCTGACCTTCCTGGGAGATGCGTTCAACGCGTTCAACGTGCTCGCCGGGTCGGCTGGCTACCCGTCACCACAGCGACCCTGTTCACTTTAGGTGAAGCCTGTGATACAGGGGGTGAAGGGGTTCGTGGTGTCCGTGGCCGTGTCCGTCGTGTTCGGTGGGTTGGTGCCGGGGTTCCTGCTCGGGCTGCTCGCGTTCCGGGTGAAGGCGCGGTGGTGTCCCCGCTGCGGGGAGTACACCCAGGTTGTGCCGACACCGCAGGAGCGGGATCGGTGACCGTGTTGGGCCTACGGGGCGGGGACGCTCAGGCTTCCTGGTGGATCAGCAGGGACGGGCAGGGCAGTCTTTATTCACTGTCATCCACCAGTAGGTGCGGACGCTTTTCGGCGATCCACCGTTCCACGTCTGCCTTCAGCCAGACGCTGCCCATCTTGAGGGTGGCGATGGGGGCAGGGAAGTCTCTCCTGTTGATCAGGATGTAGGTCCGCTGCCGAGAGATCCCGAGGCGCTCCTGGATCTCGGCCGCACCCATCAGCTCGAACACCACCCGGTCCACGCTACGGTCAGTTTGGGTTGACATGTCCTATCTATCAGATGACTACACACAGAGGGGATGTCGGGTATGGTTGTCGTCATGTCAACCCCTACGGTGCCGGTCGTGTGCGACATACCCGCCCTCGGGGAGCGGAACCGGTGACCCGGCCGGGCCTGTCCGACGCCTGTGACCTGCCGATCGGGCGGCAGCTGGCCCGCTGGCGGGTGCGTCGCGGGCTGACCCAGCAGATGCTGGCCGATCGTCTCGGCAAGTCCAAGAGCTGGGTCGACAAGGTCGAACGTGGTGTCCGCGCCCTCGACCGGTACTCCGTCATCCAGGAGATCGCCGAGGTCCTCCACCTCGACCCGGCGGTCCTCCTCGGCAACCGACGGCCGCCACCGACGACCGCACCGGGCCCCGACGGGGTCGACGGGGTCCGCGCCGCCCTGGTCCGCCACCACCACCAACCCCACAGCACCGTCCCACCGGAGCAGGTACGCCGGCACATCGGGCACGCCTGGCTGACCTACCAGCACGCCCACTACGCCCCACTCCTGCGCGCCCTGCCCGACCTGCTCGACGCCGCCCACGGCACCCCGAACCTGCTCGTACCCACCTACCGGATCACCGCCCACCTGCTGATCAAACTCGGCGAGGCCGACCTCGCCTGGCTCGCCGCCGACCGGGCCGCCGCCACCGCGACCGACCCCACCCTCACCGGCACCGCCACCGTCACCGTCGTCCAGGCCCTACGCGCCCTCGGCCGCGACCGCCTCGCCCTCACCGCCGCCCTCACCGCCGCCGACACCACCACCAACCCGCCGGTACGCGCAGCCCTCCTACTCCAGGCCGCCCTCGCCGCCGCCCGCACCGGCGACAACCACACCACCCACGACCTACTCGACCACGCCACCCACCTCGCCAACCAGCACCCCACCGACCACGACCCGCACCACACCACCGTCAACCCCATCGCCGTACGACTGGCCCGCTCCCTCGCCGCCCACCACCTCGGCCAGCCCACCCACGCCGTACACCTGCACCAGCAAGCCCTACGCCACGACGACTGGCCCCGGCTCCCCGCCGAACACCGCGCCGCCCACCTCCTCGACGCCGCCCACGCCTACCACCACACCGGCGACCACACCACCGCCGCACGAACCCTCACCGACGCCGACACCATCGCCCCCGCCGAGATCCGCCTCCGCCCCCACGCCCGCACCCTCATCACCGAAATCACCCGCAACGGCCCACCAACAGCCGCCGTGACCCGCCTCGCCACCCTCATCGGACTCACCCGATAACCCGCGCCCCCAGCGAACGCCGGACACCCCAACCCGAGAGGAACAGACCGCGACGTGGCCACCGACCTGGGCTCCAGCGTGCCCCGACGACACCTCGGAAACATCCTGCGGGAGCTACGCACCGAAGCCCGGATGACCCTCGACGGCGTCAGCCAGGCGATCGGCTGCAGCCGGCAGAAGATCTGGCAGCTCGAAGCCGGCCTCCGCCCCGTCCGCCCCCTCGACGTCCGCACCCTCACCACGCTGTACGCCGCCAACCCCGACCTGGCCACCAACCTGACCACCCTCGCCACCGAAACCACAGCCCGCGGCTGGTGGCACGCCTACGACAACCCCGTCCCCGCCACCTTCACCCCGTACCCCAGCCTGGAAGCCACCGCCGCCCGAATCCGCACCTACCACGAATCCCTCATCCCCGGGCTGCTCCAGACCGCGGCCTACACCCGGGCCGCCCACCCCCACCGGCCCGACGACCCCGACGTACGCCGCCAACGCACCGACCTGCTGACCCGACGGCTACCCCCACCACCACGACTGCACGCAGTGCTCTCCGAAGCGGTCCTGCTACGCCCTGCCGGCGGACCGGACGTCATGGCAGCACAGCTGGCCCACCTGCTCACCCTGGCCGAGACGCCCACCGTCACCATCCAGGTCCTACCCCTGACCGCCGGGGCAACCGCCGCCACCCTCGCCGGGCCGTTCACGATCCTCGACTTCGCCCCCGGCAACCGCACCACACCAGACCCCCCGGTGATCCACCGCGAACTCCTAACCGGTGCCCTCTACCTCGACCGCCCCGAGGAGATCGCCGCCTATGAGCGCGTGTGGACGAAACTCACCACACGCGCCCTCGACCCGGAAGCCTCGACACACCTCATCGACAAGCACCGCCACCATCTCGACGACGGTCGATAGTCGGCGCGCGACTCCTCAGACGAGTCCGCGACCATCTGCTGCCTCCACCAGATCCCCAACCTGGACTACGCGAAAGGGAACCAACACGCTTATCCACCTGCAAGAGGCGCCGTAACCTAGCAAGAACATCTACATGTATGGCTACTCGAAGCGGGTTCTGGTGGTGTCGGTGAACCGGCCCACCAGGCGTGCGGCGAGGAGAACGATCACCGTTGCTGTCGCCATGCCTATGGTTACGGGTAGTAGTAGGCCGAGCCAGGGTACGGGTGCCGGTTGGGTGCTGGAGGTGGCCAGCACGGTTCCGGAGACGCCGCCGGCGACCGCTGCCAGGAGTGACAGTGCGACCAGGGGGACCATCGCCTCCAGGAGGATCGCTCCGCGCAGGGACGTGACGGCAGCGCCGGTGGCTCGGAGGAGGGACAGGGGGAGTCTCCGCTCGATGAGACCCGTGACCATGGCGATCACCATGCCCAGGGACGAGATCACGAAAACGATCGTGGTGCCGACGGCCAGCAACCAGTAGAACCGTCGTACTCCTTCGTTGTAGCCGTCGAAGGAGTTCTGGCGGATGGTGACGGTGCTGGCTGGAACGGCCTGGTTGATGATCGTGCGAGCCTGCTCCAGTGCGGTCGGGTCCTGGTAGGAGAAGAGCAGTTTCGAGGGTCGGAGCTGGGAGGTCAGCGCCGTCAGGGTGCGGCTGTCGAGAAGGACTTGGGGCATGTCGACCCCGGCCTCGGCGGGCATCGACGCTGTGGTCGTCACGGACACTTTCTGCGCGGTGACGTCCTGAGGGTCGATGATGGCCTCTCTCGGTCTGACCTGCCGGGGGCTGAGGTTGTACAGGTCGAGGGTGCCTTCGGTGAGCACCGTCGTGGTGACGTTGTCCGCCAGCACTGCCGGTGCGTCGGCGCAGGAGACGGTCAGACGCGCCGCCGACTGCATCTCGCCGCAGTCACCGATCCACACGTTCGCCGGTTCGCCGATGGCAGACGAGGCCAGGCCTGTGTAGACCAGCGTCGCGGCCTCGATTCCCTCGATGCGGCGGACGTCGTCGAGCACGGTCCGGCTTCTGTCTGTGGAGGCGGAGGTGACGAGTGCCTGTGCGGTGTCGTCGCGTTGGCCGATCGTGGTGGTGCTCTGGAGGCTTGCGACCGCGGCGGGGGTCGAGGCCACGAACAAGGTGCAGACCAGCACGGCAAGGATGACGCCGCCGAGTGCCCGGAAGCCGGAGCGCGGATCCGCCGCGAGCCGGCGACCGGCCAGCAGGGCGACGGGGCCGCCACGGCGGGACAGGGTGACGCCGATCTGTTGAGTGATCCACGGGCCTGCCAGGATCAGACTGGCGAGCAGGACGGCGAACGAGAGCATGGCCCATCGCGTGCCGGTCGCGTCGGTTTCCCGCAGCGTCCAGAGCAGGGTGGGCGTGGCCAGTAGCAGTGGGACGATCCGCCACGGGTGGACGGGCCGCCCGACGGCGCGGGCGCTGGAAGCCAGCGGTGAGCGGGAGACCGCTCGTAGCGTGAGCTGTGATGCCAGCGCGGCCACGATCGGCACGGCGACGACCACCGTGAGGACACCCCACACACCCGGCCACAGGTCGTCGGTGAACCAGCGTTGGCCGTCGTAGTCCAGTCGCGCTACGACAGGGCGGAGGGCCGCGAAGAAGATCAGCCCGAGGACGACGCCCCCTACGCCGGGGATCAGGGACTCGATGCCGGCCATCCGACGGATCGTTCGCGGGCCCGCACCCGCCAGCCGTAGGCGCGCCAACCGCTCGTCGCGGCTGGCCGAGGTGAGTCGGGTCGCCATGGCGACGAACAGGGCGATGGGTGCCAACACCGCGACGCCCGCCAGTAGCAACAACGTTCGAAGAACACCGTCGAGTTCCGCCGCGGCGGTGTGCCTGGGGAAGCTGGTGACCGTCGTTCCGGTCACCGCCGCTGCCTGTGGGCTCACCCCCCTGACCACCAGGAGATGGTCTGGCCCCGCCAGTGCCTCCGCCCCGATGGTTCCCACCGAATTGCCGTATCGCCCCGTCAACGGCGGCTGCGCGGAGACCAGACGGTGCAGAGCCGGTGAGAAGTACGCCTCACCCTCGCGGGGAAGGCGCGGGATCCCGGGTGGAACCGGTGAGCCCGTTGATGTTCCGGCGACGATCACCACGTCGATGGCCGAGGTGCGGTAGTAGTCGGTGCTGGTGCCGACCGTCGTCGCCGCGTCCTGACCGAACGGCACCGAGCCGACAACGAGGTCGGACGACATCCAGCTCGTGCGATCGGAGCGCACCTGCGTCGCCGGCGCGACGGACAGGGCGAACAACAGAAGGGCGCTACCCGCACCGACGGCGAAGGTCGTGATCGTGTGGACCGCGTAGGCCGCCCGCCCGGAAAGCCCCAGCTTGAACGCAAGGCGGAACATGCTCACCTCGACGGCTCCACAGCCGTCGGGGTAGCCACGACACCATCGCGCACGACGATGGTACGAGTGGCATACGCGGCGACGCGCGACTCATGGGTGACCAGCACAATCGCCACGCCGTGGGACTGCGCCACCGAGGTGAAGCTGTCGAGGACCAGCAGGCCCGCCGCCGAGTCCAGGGAGCCGGTGGGCTCGTCAGCGAAGATCACCTTCGGTGAGGTGGCCATCGCGCGCGCAATCGCCGTGCGTTGCGCCTGACCGCCGGACACCTCGTGCGGCCGACGACGACCCAGTTCGATCAGCCCGAACGTCTCCAGCCACTGTCCTGCCCGCGCCATGGCCTCACCCCGCTTCACGCCGTTGAGCAACAACGGCAAGGCGACGTTCTCCAGCACGGTGAGTTCGCCGAGCAGCTGCCCGAACTGGAAGACGAAACCGAAGTCCGTACGGCGCAGCGCGCTCCGTTGCTCCTCGTCGAGGCGATCGACGCGGCGACCGTCATACACCACCGCGCCCTCGTCAGGCACGAGGATGCCCGCCAAGCAGTGCAGCAGGGTCGACTTTCCCGATCCACTCGGCCCCATCACCGCCACGATCTCACCGGCATGGATCTGGACGTCGGCCTGCTTCAGTGCCCGGGTCTTCCCGAAGGCCTTGCGGACACCGGACGCCTGCAACAACGGTGCCCCCGCGTCCTCGATGACGCCCTCCAGAGCCCTCGAATCGATCATGACGTTCTTCCTTCGTCGGTGCCAGGGTCAGGCCGGCGACGAGCAGTGCTCTTCGGATTCGGTGATGCCTTCGACCAGTTCCTCGCCCTGTGAGGCCACCACCTCCAGCCATCGCAGGTCGGCCTCCAAGTGCTGCAAGGCGTACTCGGCCAGCACACACGTCGCCCTGTCCCGACTACGACGAAGACCCGTCAGCTCGCGCATCCGCGCCAGATGCGCCTCCCGCTGCGCATCGATAAGCGGCTCAACGCTCCGACCCGTCAAGACCGTCACCACAACCTTGGTGTACAGCAGGGTCTGCAGATGAGGCGCCGGCTCAACCGGAGTGGTCAACCACCGGACCACCTCGTCGCGCCCCACCGACGTCAGCTCGTACATCCGGCGAGCCGGACCACTGTCCTGATCGACACCCGCCTGACGCACCAGACCATCCCGCTCCAACCTGGCCAACGTCGCGTAGATCTGCGCCGGAGCCACCGCCGCATCCGGGTCTACCAACGTGTCGTACCGGTGCTTCAACCGATAACCGTGCGAAGGCTGTCCATGGAGCAACCCCAGCAGTGCGAGTCGAACGCTCAACCCGCCTCCTCTAGAAACTCAGCTAGTAACCGAGATACTAGCCCCAGTCCTTCACGAGGGTCACGCCGGACGGCCGGTGACCGTCAGTTCGGTAGGACACCCTCGTAGCCGGGGTCGTACCAGTCGGCGTCGTGGTGCAACAACACCTGGCCGTTCATCCGAGTCAACATCAACCAACCGCCGTTGAGGATCAGCGCGGCGTCCTCCGGCCGGCTCCGGAGGACCTTTCCGACAGTCCGGATCATGTGCGGTCGGCCTTTCTCGGCGAGCACCTCGCTGTCCATGTGAAAGGTGACGTCCACACTCCTTGCCGGCTCCCACTGCCACATCTCGCCGTCATCGCTCTCGGCCTCGTAATAGCCGTCGTCGGTCTCGATGATGCTCACGACGTAGCCGTGTTCGTCGTTCAGGCTGGCGCTCAGCACCCGGTTACCAGCGGGTGACCAACTCTCCGTCGCCCCGGGCGCGGCGATGCTCGCTACCTCATCGAGGGTGAGGTCCCCGCCGAGGGTCAGACGGTAGTCGACGGACATGTCACTGCTCCTGTCGGTGTCGCTGAGTGAACTGTGAGATGCGCCCGGTTCGATCGAGGATCGCGAGCTCCTTGAGGCCGCTGACGGGCCAGGAGTCGAACTGCCGCTTCAGCATCGCGATATCCCCCCGCCAGTCGGTGAGGTTGATGACCACTCGTTGGGTCTGCTCGCTCCTCACCTTGTGGCTGACTTCCGTCCAGATCGATCGCACCGACGTCTTCTGCTGGGGTGAATAGCAGTCGAAGACATGACCCTCGATCAGGTAGTCCGGCCTTCGTGACGGTCTGCCGGTGTCCCCGGTCCGCTCTCTGGCTTCGGCGACCTCCTGGATGGCCGGGCGCTGATGTACCCGGTAACCCTTGTGCGCGATCGTAGCGGCGCACTCGTTCTCCAGTTCGTAGGAGCGCCGCTGGGCCGGTTGCTCCCTGGGCGAGATGGCCGCCGGGTGCCCGGTGGGCCGACCACCAGGGACGCCCGTCGGTCTCCTGGACCACGGTGCTAGGGGCGCGGGGTCACTCGTCGCGTGCGCGACCGGGTTGCTCCCAGCGTCGTCCGAGCGGGCGGGGCTGGCCGGCGGGGTGCCGCCAGCCCCGGTCAGTTTCCCTGGTCACCCAGGCGGCGGGCGTGGTCGATGGTCGCCTCGACCGTCTGCTGGGCGCTCTGGGTGCGCTGCACCAGCAGCACCAGGATCTGCTTGATGCTGTCGAGAGCCTGGAGCAGCGGGCCGGGTTGACCGCCCTGCAGGGCGGCGGTGACGAGTTGCTTGGCTGTTTCGACGTGCCCGATGGTGGCGGTGCAGGCCTCCCGGGCGGCGGTGATGCCCTGCCGCACGGGGCCGAGCGCGGCGATCGTCTCCTGCGGAGTGGCCTCGCGCGGCACGGCTGCGGTCGCCGTGAGCGCTTCCCCGCCGGTGGTCGCGAGGGCGCCAAGGCCGCCCTGGATGGTGACGACCGCGGAGCGTACCCGGGCGAGACCGGCGGCGACGGCGACGAAGCCTGCACCGGCCGCCCGGGCGGCGATTGCCTGGGCCTGGTTGTCGACGGCGGCGGCCAGGCCCTGCGCCCGCTCGACCCCGGTGAGCAGGGTACGAAGCTCGCCGGCTATTTCCTCGACAGTGGACACGGGGCACCTCGCGCGCAGGTAGCAGGGGTGGGTGCGAGAGGTGAAAGATACCCGCTTACCGTCGGCCCCGGGTCAGTCCTTGAGGAGTTGCCTGGCCATGACGATGCGTTGGACCTGGTTGGTGCCTTCGTAGATCTGGGTGATCTTGGCGTCGCGCATCATGCGTTCGACGGGGTAGTCGCGGGTGTAGCCGTAGCCGCCGAGGATCTGCACGGCGTCGGTGGTGATCTCCATGGCGGCGTCGGAGGCGAAGCACTTGGCCGCCGCGCCGAAGTAGGTCAGGTCGGCGTCGCCGCGTTCGGACTTGCCGGCCGCGGCGTAGGTCAGCTGTCGGGCGGCTTCGAGTTTCATGCCCATGTCGGCGAGCATGAACTGGATGCCCTGGAACTCGGCGATGGCCTTGCCGAACTGCCGGCGTTCGGCGGCGTACGCCTTGGCGTAGTCGAGCGCGCCCTGGGCGATGCCGACGGCCTGGGCGGCGATGGTGACCCGGGTGTGGTCCAGGGTCCGCATGGCGGTGCCGAAGCCGGTGCCGGGTTCGCCGATGATGCGGTCGGCGGGGATCCGGACGTTGTCCAGGTAGACCTCGCGGGTCGGCGAGCCCTTGATGCCGAGTTTCTTCTCCGGCGCGCCGAAGCTGACCCCCGGATCGGACTTCTCGACCACGAAGGCGGAGATGCCCCGGGACCGGGCGGCCGGGTCGGTGACAGCGAAGACCGTGTAGTACTCGGAGACGCCGGCGTTGGTGATCCAGCGTTTCACCCCGTTGAGGACCCAGTGGTCGCCGTCGCGGACGGCCCGGGTGGTCATCGACGCGGCGTCGCTGCCGGCCTCCGGCTCGGACAGGCAGTACGAGAACATCGCCTCACCCGCGGCCACCGGCGGGAGGTAGCGCTGCCGGAGGTGCGCGGAGCCGGCGAGCAGCAGCGGCATGGTACCGAGCTTGTTGCCGGCCGGGATCAGGGCCGAACTGGCGCAGGCGCGGGCCACCTCCTCGATGACGATCGCGGTGGCCAGGGCGTCGGCACCCGCGCCGCCGTACTCGACGGGCACGTGCGGGGCGTGGAAGTCGGCGGCCCGCAACGCCTCGTAGGAGGCCTGCGGGAACTCGCTGGCTTCGTCGGCGGCGGCGGCGTTCGGCGCGACCCTGGCGTCGCACACCGCCCGGACGGCCTCCCGGATCGCCCCGTGCTCCTCGGGCAGCTGGTACGCCTCGAACACCACGAACCTCCTCGTCACGGCACCTGTGAGCGCACCATACCATCCGGTCGGTATGTAGAACCCGGGTGGAGAGGAAGGTCGGGGGTGTGGCAAATACCTCCCAGTCGGAATGTAATAAGGTCCGAGTGGGACGTCCCCCGACCGAAGGTGGCCCGCGCCGATGCGAACCGCGAAGCAGACGACCGTCCGTACCCCGAGTGACCTGCTGGAGCTGGTCGGCCAGGAGCTGGGGGTCAGCGAGCCCCAGGTGGTGACCCAGCAGCAGGTCGACCAGTTCGCCGACGTCACCGGCGACCATCAGTGGATCCACGTCGACGTGGAACGGGCGCGCTCCGGGCCGTTCGGCACCACGGTCGTGCACGGGTTCCTGACCCTGGCGCTGGTGCCCCGGCTGCTCGCCGACATCCTGGTGGTCCGGGAGTTCTCGATGGGGGTCAACTACGGGCTGGACCGGGTCCGGTTCATCAGGCCGCTGCCACCGGGCGTGGCGATCCAGGGTGTGGCCACGCTCGTCGCGGCGGAACCGATCGCGGCCGGCACCGGCGCACCCGGCGGCGTGCAGGCCAAGGCCTCGGTGCTGGTGGAGTTCGCCGACGAGGGCACCCCCTGCTGCGTGGCCGAGGTCCTGTTCCGCTACCTGGCCTGACCGCCGTCGCCCTCCGGCCGGGTCGTCGTGACCCGGCCGGGGCGCAGGCGGTGATCTACTCGGTGGCCGCGTCGGACGGGGCGACGAACCGGCCCCGGTAGAACGACAGCGCCGGCACGGTCGTCGGCTTCAGGTGCACGTGGTCCACGTCGATCAGGATGATCACGTGGTCGCCGCTGGTGATCACCTCGTCGCGGCGGCCGGCGAGGATGGCCGGCGTCTCGGGCAGCAGCGGCACGCCGTCGGGGCCGGGTGCCCAGGACACCCCGTCGAGCTTCTCGGCGCCGGACAGGCCCGAGGTGGCGAAGCGTCGGGCCACGTCCTGCTGGTCCTGGCTGAGGATGTGGATCGCGATGCGCTCGGCGGTGGTCAGGGTGGTGAAGCTCGACGAGTGGCTGGTGACGCAGAACAGCACCTTCGCCGGCTGCAACGAGACCGAGGTGAACGAGTTGACGGTCAGCGCCGCGAGCGTGCCGCCGGGGGCCACGGCGGTCACCGCGGTCACGCCGGTGGGGAAGTGCCCGCACACCTGACGGAACTCGGTGGAGTCGAACAGGGGCTCGGCCATCATCGGTTCACCGCCGGGGGTCGGGAGGGGTGTTTGGGACGGAGCCCGCCTTCGAGCTGGATGAGGCAGAGCGTGTGCCCGCCGGGATCCTTGACCAGGTGCAGCCGCCCGTGCGGGCTGTCCACCGGGCCGACGGTCGGGGTGCCGCCCAGGGCGCGGACCTGCCGGAGGGCGTCGTCGAGGGAGGCGACGGCGAAGTAGGTGATCCACCTCGCCGGGATCAGGTTCGGCCACTCGTTGTCCAGCGCCAGCACGCCGGCGACCGGGGTGTCGGCCAGCATCAGCAGCGTGTACGGCCGGGCGGTGGGGGAGTCGCCGTGCTGGCGGGTGGTGTAGCCGAACAGGGACCGGTAGTAGGCCACCGACCGGGCCGGCTCGCCGGTGTCCAACTCGTTCCAGCACAGCGCGCCCACCGAGTTGAGCGCCTGCACCCCGGCGCGTGACTCGCCCTGGTAGAGGCCGAAGGCGGCACCGAACGGGTCGACGACGGTCGCGCCGGTGCCGGCCGCGGGCAGGTAGCGCGGTGGCGTGACCAGCTCCCCGCCGAGGGCGACCGCCTGCCGTGCCGACGTCTCGATGTCGGCGACGGCGAAGTAGGTGAGCCAACCCCGGGGTCGGCCGCCGTGCAGGCCGGTGGCGTCGGAGATGCCGGCCACGTCGCGGCCGTCGACACTGCACATCCGGTACGTGGTGGCGCCCAGCCGTTCGGCGCGTACGGTCCAGCCCAGCAGGGCGGCGTAGAAGTCCTCGGCCCGCTGCGGGTCCGTGGTGCACAGCTCCACCCAGACGGCTTCGCCGGGGGAGAAGGGTCGGCTCATCGGGATGCCCCCTGTCTGGTCAGGCCGGCGACGATGGTGCCGGCCGAGATGTCGTACGCGGCGTCGGGGTGCCCGGTGGCCAGGCTGGACTCGATGACCTCGACCACCGCCCGCAGGGTCGGACCGCCCACCGCCAGCAGGCTCTCGACCAGGGCGTCCACGGCGGCGTCCAGCTCGTCGTCGGCGACCACCCGGGCGACCAGGCCCCAGTCGAGCAACTGCTCGGCGGTGGCGGTGCCCGCGCCGGTGAGCAGGTGGTAGGCGTGTGGCCGGGGGACCGCCCGGGTGATCGTGTGGCCGACCCCGGCGGGTGCGAAGCCGTAGCGGGCCTCCGGCAGCGACAGCCGCGCCCCGGCGGCGGCGATCGGCAGGTGCACCGCGCTGAGCAGGCCGGCGCCGAAGCCGATGACCTGACCCCGCACGGCCGCCACGACGGGTACCGGCAGCTGGCGGATCCGGTGCAGGGTGCGGTCGCTGTCGCGCAGCTCGGCGGCGACGGTGTCCCGGGTCGCGCCGGCCAGCCGGGCGAAGGAGGAGGTGTCCCAACCGCCGCAGAAGTGCCGGCCGGCCATGTCGAGCCGGATCACCACGCACCGGTCGTCGGCGGCGGCGGTCTCCAGGGTGTCGACGAGTTCGTGGAGGGTGGCGCCGTCGAAGCAGTTGCCGCGGGCCGCGTTGTCGAAGCGGACGTACGCGAGGCGGCCGTCGTGCCCATGGGTGAGGGTGATGGTCACGCCAGCATCATACATACCGGTCGGTATGAATACAACGTTGCTGGCCGGCGCAGGTTTGTCACGCGAATGTCATGGTCGAGATACGGTCTCGACCCGTTGACTTGATACCGGCTGGTCGGTACTTTGTGGCCAACGTCACCGTCGCCTCACGCCGAGACGTGACGGGTCCATCGCTGTGAAGGACATCCATGATGATCATGAAATCCTTGCGCTCTCGGCGCCCCCTGGCAGTGGCCGCCACCCTTAGCCTCCTGGGCGTCGGCCTCACCGCGTGCGGTGGTTCCGACTCCGACGACACCGGGGCGGCCGGCACGGTGACCATCCGGGCCCTGCTCGCCGCCCAGCCGGCCACCCTCGACCCGATCGTCGGTGCCCGCTCCGCCCAGATCGTCTGGGCCACCATGCTCGAACCCCTGATCGACACCGACGACACCCTCGCGCCTACCGACACCGGCCTGGTCACCAGCTGGGACCGGACCGACGCGACGACCTGGACCTTCACCGTCCGGCCGGACATCAGCTTCAGCAACGGGGAGAAGGCCGACGCAGCCGCGGTCGCCAACACCATCACGCTCACCCGCGACAGCGAGGCCTCGCAGCTCAAGAGCTACTTCGGCAACGTCAGCGAGATCACCACGCCGGACGCCACCACGGTGGTGGTCAAGACCACCACCCCGCAGTACAACATTCCCGACCTGCTCACCACGGTCTACCTGGTGCCGCCGGCGTACTACCAGGAGAAGGGCTCGGAGGGCTTCGCCGCCGCGCCGGTGGGCACCGGCCCGTACGTCTGGGCCGGCGGGAACGCCGGCCGGGACATCTCGGTCAAGAAGAACCCCGACTACTGGGGCCCGAAGGCGGAGAACGAGGGCATCACCTTCACCTGGGCCAACGAGGCCGCGCAGCGGCTGGCGCTGATCCAGAGCCGCAGCGTGGACGTCTCCTTCGACCTGCCGCCGGCGCAGGCCAACGCGGCCAAGGCCGCCGGAGTCGAGGTGGTGAGCACCGAGACCGCCATGAAGATCATCGCGTTCCTGGACTCGACCAAGGCGCCCTTCGACGACCCGAAGCTGCGCGAGGCGGCGGCCCTGGCCATCGACCGCAACGCGATCGTCGACGGCATCTTCGACGGCCAGGCCGCCGCCGACGCCGGCCTGCTCAACGTCCGGCCGGGCGAGCAGCCCGCGCAGAGCGTGACCGCCGACCCGGCCCGCGCCAAGGAACTGGTGGGCGGCGCGGCCCCGACCGTGCAGATCACCTACCCGGCGGCCCAGTACACCAACATCGAAGAGGTCTCCCAGGCCATCGGGGGCAGCCTCGAACAGGCCGGTTTCAAGGTCAGCTACGTCCCGCTCGACTACGGCACGCTCGTCAAGCGGATCATCGGCCGCCAGGTCCCCGGCATCTCGATCTTCGCCGGAGTGCCGAACGTGGCGGTGCCGGACTACTTCGTCAGCGGTTTCATGAAGACCAAGTCGATCACCGGCAACTGCCCCGACCCGCAGATCGACCAGCTCGCCCAGCAGGCCCTGGAGCAGGACGACGCCGCCCAGGCCGCGCCGATCTACGAGCAGCTCAACAAGATCGGCGTGGTCGACAAGCACTGCTACGTGCCGCTGTACCGGCAAATCTTCAACTACGCCACCGGCCCCGGCGTCTCCGGTGTGGAGTTCGGCCCCCTGAACACCGTCGACTTCACGAAGACGACCCGCTGACGATGTCCGAGGCAGTCCAGACGGGGATGCCGGGCGGCGATGCCCGGCATCCCCGCCACCCCGCCACCGACCCACCCGTGCTGGTGGTCGACAACCTCGTGGTCGACCACCGCGACCGCGGCACCGGCGAGGTCTTCCGCGCCGTCGACCACGTGTCGCTGCGCATCGACGCCGGGGCCAGCGTCGCCGTCGTCGGCGAGTCCGGCTCCGGCAAGACCACCCTCGCGATGGCCGCGACGGGACTGGGGGTACGCGGCGACGGCGACATCCGGCTGCTCGGACACTCGCTGTCGGCGATCGGCCGGACCCAGCTGAGGCGACTGCGCCCCGAGGTGCAGGTGGTCTTCCAGGACCCGCACGGCTCACTCGACCCCCGCCAGTCCGTCCGCTCCGGCCTGCGTGAACTGCGCTCGCTGCAACCGCAGCGGACCGCCTGGACCGACGACACCGACCTGCTCGGTCGGGTCCGGCTCACCCCGGAGATCCTCGACCGGTACCCGCACCAGCTCTCCGGCGGCCAGGCGCAGCGGGTCTGCATCGCCCGCGCGCTGCTCATGCGCCCCCGGCTCATCGTCGCCGACGAACCGACCTCCGGCCTGGACGTCTCCGTCCAGGCCGACGTGCTGGCGCTGCTCCGGCAGATCCGCAGCAGCACCGGCGCGGCGCTGCTGATGATCAGCCACGACCTGGCCGTGGTCCGCTCGCTCTGCGACGTCGTGCACGTCATGTACCGCGGCCGGGTCGTCGAGGCGGGACCGTGCGAGACGGTCCTGGTCGCACCGGAGCACGAGTACACCCGCGAACTGCTCGCCGCGATGCCCGGCGCGCGCTGGAGGTCCCGCAGATGAAGGCCCGTACCGTCCGTCGGGTCGGCGGCCGGCTCGCGTCGCTGTTCGCGTCGCTGCTCATCGCGCTGAGCCTGGCGTTCGTGCTCGGTCGCCTCTCCGGCGACCCGACCGCGACCATCCTCGGCCCGATGGCACCGCCGGAACAGCGCGAGGCGCTGCGCCAGGAACTCGGCCTCGACCTGCCCCTGGTCGTGCAGTACCTGGATTACCTCAGGAGCGTCTTCACCGGCGACCTCGGCCAGTCGCTGCAGTTCTACCAGTCGAACACCTCGATGATCGCCGACCGGCTGCCGTTCACCCTGCAACTGGTCGGCGCCGGGATGGCCCTGGCGCTGCTGGTCGGCGTACCCCTGGGGGTGCTCGCGGCCACCCGGGAGGGCACCTGGTGGGACCGGGGCGCCTCGACCCTGGCCCTGCTCGGCCAGTCCGTGCCGGTCTTCTGGTTCGGCATGATGCTGGTGGTGCTCTTCGCCGTGAACCTCGGCTGGCTGCCCGCCGGTCAGTCCGGCAGCTGGCGGCACCTGGTGCTGCCCGCGCTTACCATGGCCGTCTACCCGATGGCGCACATCGCCCGGCTCACCCGGGCCTCGATGAGCGAGGCGCTGGCCGAGCCGTACGTCGACGCCGCGCGGGCCCGGGGCATCGCCAACCGGCAGGTGGTGTGGCGGCACGCCTTCAAGAACGCCATGATGCCGATCCTGACCATCGTCGTGCTGCAGACCGGCATCCTGCTCTCCGGTGCCGTCGCCGTCGAGTACGTCTACTCCTGGCCCGGCCTGGGACAGCTCGCCCTGCAGGCCATCCAGTTCCGGGACTTCCCGCTGGTGCAGGCGATCGTCGTCTTCGGCGCGCTGGTCTTCGTCGTGCTCAATCTGCTCGTCGACGTCATCCACTCGATCGTCGACCCGAGGGTGAGGTGACTTCAGTGAGCCAGCTGGAGCTCGATCCGGCCACCAGCGCCACGGCCGTGCCGCGCCGGGCCGCCCGGCGCCGGCGTACCTCGGTCTTCTGGTTGTCCCTGCCGTTGGTGGTCGTCGCCGTCGCGGCGTTCCTGCTGCCACTGACCGGACTGCTGCCGGAGGCCGGCCAGAACCTCGCCGCGACCCGGCAGCCGCCCGGCTTCCTGCCCGGGGGCAGCTGGGCGCACCCCCTCGGCACCGACAAACTCGGCCAGGACGTGCTCACCCAGCTCGTCTCGGCCGGCCGGCTGACCATCGTCATCGGCCTGGTCGGGGCGTTGGTGGCGATCGGCCCCGGCACCCTGCTCGGCGTGCTGGCCGGCTACTTCCGGGGCTGGGTCGACCAGGTCATCTCGATCCTCATCAACGCCCAACTGGCGCTGCCGTTCATCCTGGTCGCGCTCGCCATCATCGCCAACCGGGGCAGTTCGCTGCCGGTGCTCTTCCTGGTGCTGGCACTGACCGGCTGGGCGGTCTGCGCCCGGGTGACCCGCTCGGCCACCCTGGCCATCCGGGAGCGCCAGTTCGTCTTCGGGCTGCGCGCCGCCGGTGCCTCGGAGTCCCGGATCGTCTTCCGGCACGTGCTGCCCAACCTGGCCGGCACCGTGGTGGCCCTGGGCACCCTGCAGGTCGGTACGGCGATCCTGATCGAGAGCGCGCTGAGCTTCCTCGGCCTGGGCGTGGTGCCGCCGATGATCAGCTGGGGTTCGATGCTCGCCTCCGGCCAGGACGAGCTGAGTCAGGCCTGGTGGATCGCGTTCTTCCCCGGCCTGGCCATCACCGCGCTGGTGCTGCTGGTGAACCTGCTCGGCGACGCGCTGCTCACCCACCACGACCCGCGAAAGAGGCGACGTTGACCACGCTGCTGCGCATCTCCGGGCTCTCCGTGACCGCCCGGCTCGCCGCCGACGACCTGCGTCTGCTCGACGAGGTCGACCTGGAGATCCGCCGGGGCCAGATCGTCGGCGTGGTGGGCGAGTCCGGCAGCGGCAAGACCACCCTCGCCCGCTGCGTCGTCGGCCTGCTGGAGCGCAACGTGCGCGTCGAGCACGGCGCGGTCACCCTCGCCGGTGAGCAGGTGGTCGCCCCCGGCCTCGACCGCACCGACCGGGTCCGGGGCAGCGCCGTGGGCATGGTGTTCCAGGACGCCTCCCGGTCGCTGAACCCGCTGATGAAGGTCCGCACCCAGCTCGCCGAGGTGCTGCGCCGCCACGTGCCCGGCATCGACCGGGCCGAGGTGGAACGCCGCTCGGTGGAGGTGCTGGAGCAGATGCGGATCAGCGAGACCGCCCGGGTCCTGGGCAGCTACCCCCACCAGCTCTCCGGGGGACTGCGCCAGCGGGTCGCCATCGGGCTGGCCGTGGTCACCCGCCCCGCGCTGGTGATCGCCGACGAGTGCACCACCGCCCTGGACGTCACCACCCAGACCAAGGTGGTCGGCCTGTTCCGCACCCTGGTCGACGAACTCGGCATCGGTCTGCTCTTCGTCACCCACGACCTGATGCTCGCCAGCGACCTCTGCGACCGGATCGCGGTGATGAGCGCCGGCCGGGTCGTCGAACAGGGCGACACGCTGCGCGTGCTGGACAACCCACAGCAGGAGTACACCCGCGGACTGCTGGCCGCCATTCCCTCGTGGAGCTGAAGGAGAACCAGCCGGACATGCCTGACCCCACCGGAATCGACGCCTACGCGGCCTACCTGCCGGCGTACGCGCTCACCGACAACCGACTCGACCCGACCGGGCCACCCCGGGCCGGCGGGCCGAGCCGCAGCGTCGCCGCGTACGACGAGGACAGCATCACCATGGCCGTCGAGGCGCTGCGGCACCTCGCGGCCGGCACCCCCGCCGGCCGGCAACTGCTGCTGGCCACCTGCAGCGCCCCGTACGAGGGGAAGACCTCGGCAGGGGTGGTGCACGAGGCCCTCGGGCTCGACCCCGGGGTCGGCGCGGTGGACCTGCGCGGCCACCGGGCCGGCGCGACCGCGCTGGACCTGGTGCTGCGGGCCGGCGCGCTGGCCGGGCTGGCCGAGGTGCGCACCACCCGCCCCGGCGCCCCCGACGAGCTGGCCCAGGGTGACGCCGCCGCGGCCTTCGTCGGCGGCGGTACCGCCGCCGCCGCGCTGCTGGCCCGGGCCGGGCACACCGTCGAGCTGCTGGACCGCTGGCGGCTGCCCGGTGACCGGCACGACCGGGTCTGGGACGAGCGGTTCACCGCCGACGTCCTGGTCGCCGCCGGCCTCGACGCGGCCCGCCGGGCCCTGGCCGAGGCCGGGCTGGACGGCGTCGACCAGGTGGTCGTGTCGTCGTCGAACGCCCGCGCCGCGGCCACCCTGCGCCGCGCGCTCGGCGGTTCGGGCGACGACGCCAGCATCGAGCGGGCCACCGGATTCACCGGCGCGGCCCACCCGGGTCTGCTGCTGGCCGCCGCCCTCGACCAGGCCCGACCCGGCCAGACGATCCTGCTGCTGTCGGCCACCGAGGGCGCCGACGCGTTCGTCCTCGCCGTCGGTGACGCGGTCGCCGCGGCCCGCCGCGGGCCGTCGGTGCGCGCCCAACTCGCCGACCGGCGGCAGCTCGGCTACGGCCGGTACCTGCGCTGGCGGGGGCTGCTGGACGTGCAGGGCCCGGCCCGGCCGGCCGCCCCGGCACCGGCGTCCCCGCCGATGCACCGCCGCGCCGGCTGGAAGTACCGGCTGGAGGGCAGCGCCTGCGGCGTCTGCGGCGCGGTCACCACCCCACCGGGCCGGATCTGCGCGGCCTGCGGCGCCACCGGATCCGACGGGTCCGGCACGGTGTCGCTGCGCGACCGGACCGCCCGGGTGGTCTCGGTGACCCGCGACCACCTGACCACCATGCCGGAGCCGGAGGTGGCGATCGTGGTCGCCGACGTCGACGGCGGCGGCCGGCTCAGCGCGTACGCCACCGACGTGGTGCCCGCCGAGGTGACGGTGGGCCAGCCGATGACGCCGACCTTCCGGCGGCTGTGGACCACCGACGCGATCCACAACTACTTCTGGAAGCTGCGTCCCACCGAGGAGAGCACCGATGGCCAGTAGGCGAATGGCGCACGACGTCGCGATCGTGGCGATGGGCTGCACCCCGTTCCGGGACCACTGGCAGGCCTCGGCCGACGACCTGCTCGTCGACGCGGTACGGGAGTGCGTCGGGTCGTTGCCGGCGGTCAGCCTCGACGACGTCGACGCGTTCTGGGTGGGCACCCAGGGCTCGGGCATGTCCGGGCAGACCCTGGCACGTCCGCTGCGGCTGGTCGGCAAGCCGGTGACCCGGGTGGAGAACTACTGCGCCACCGGGTCGGAGGCGTTCCGCAACGCGGCGTTCGCGGTCGCCTCCGGGGCGTACGACATGGTGATGGCCACCGGGGTGGAGAAGCTGAAGGACTCCTCGTACTCCGGGTTGTCGGCGGTCTTCCCACCGGCCGACGGCACCGACGTCGACTGGACCGCCCCGGCCGGGTTCTCCCTGCTCGCCCCGGCCTACCAGCGGGCGTACGGGGTGGACGACCAGGGCATGCGCGCCGCGCTGACCCGGGTCGCGGTGAAGAACCACGCCAACGGCGCGTTGAACGGGCGGGCCCAGTTCCGCAAGGCGGTCACCGCCGAGGCCGTCGAACGGTCTCCCCGCATCGCCGGGCAACTCGGCGTCCTGGACTGTTCCGGGGTATCCGACGGCGCGGCGGCGGCCATCCTGGTCCGGGCCGAGGACGCCTACCGCTACACCGACCGGCCGGTCTTCCTCAAGGGCATGGGCTTCGTCGCCGGCTCCGGGGCCGGGCTGGCCACCGACGGCTACGACTTCACCACCTTCCCGGAGGTGGTCGCCGCCGCCGGGCAGGCCTACGAGCAGGCCGGCGTCACCGACCCGGCGACGCAGATCTCGCTGGCCGAGGTACACGACTGTTTCACCCCGACGGAGGTGGTACTCATGGAGGATCTCGGTTTCTCCGCACGCGGCCGGGCCTGGCAGGACATCCTGGACGGCCGGTACGACCTGGACGGCGCGCTGCCGGTCAACACCGACGGCGGCCTGAAGTCGTTCGGCCACCCGATCGGCGCGACCGGGCTGCGGATGATGTTCGAGTGCTTCACCCAGCTGCGCGGGGACGCCGGCGACCGGCAGGTGCCCGACGCGCGGCTGGCGCTGGCGCAGAACCTCGGCGGACAGCCGGGCTCCTGCGTGGCGTTCGTGGCGGTCCTGGGGAGCCAGCGGTGAGCGCCGCGGTACGCCTGGACGGCCGGGTCGCGCTGGTCACCGGCGCCGGCAACGGCATCGGCCGGGCGCACGCGCTGACCCTGGCGCGGCACGGCGCGGCGGTGGTGGTCAACGACCTCGGGGGAGCGGTCGACGGGTCGGGGTCCTCGCAGGGCGCGGCCGAGCGGGTCGTGGCCGAGATCCGGGCGGCCGGCGGCACCGCCGTGGCCTCGACCGACTCGGTGGCCACCGCCGAGGGCGGCGCGCGCCTGGTCGGGCGGGCCGTCGACGAGTTCGGCCGGATCGACGCGGTGATCCACAACGCGGGCATCCTGCGGGACCGCACGCTTGCCAAGCTGAGCGACGAGGACGTCCGCGCGGTGCTCGACGTGCACCTGGCCGGCGCGTTCCACGTGCTGCGGCCGGCCTGGCCGCACCTGGTCGCCCAGGGCTACGGCCGGATCGTGCTGACCAGCTCCTCGTCCGGGCTGTTCGGCAACTTCGGGCAGGCCAACTACGGTGCGGCCAAGGCCGGCCTGATCGGCCTGATGAACGTGCTCGCCCTGGAGGGGGCCCGCCGGGGCATCCTGGTCAACGCGATCGCGCCCACGGCGGCGACCCGGATGACCGAGAACCTGCTCGGTGAGCTGACCGACCGCTTCGACCCGCAGCACGTCGCGGCGGTGGCTACCTACCTCGCCGCCGAGCAGTGCCAGCTCAACCGGCACATCCTCACCGTCGGCGGCGGGCGGGTCGGGCGGATCTTCCTGGGCGTCACCCCCGGCTGGTACGGCGGTGAACAGCCGGCCTCGCCCGACGACATCCACGCCGCGATCGACGACATCTGCCGACTGGACGACTTCGTCGTCCCCGACAGCGGCGCCGACGAGGTCACCCTGATCCAGCGGGTCCTCTCCGGCGGCTCCGGACCCGCCGCCTGAGACGGCGGATCCCCGAGCCGCCGGATCTTCCGAGAAAGCGAGTCACCATGCCGGTCAGCGAAGTACACCACGTGGCCATGACCGTCTCCGACGTCGACCGCGCCGCGGAGTTCTACGAGAAGGCGCTGGGCTACCGCCGGACCCTGCGTACCGACGTCGGCGGACCCGGCATCGAGGTGTCGTTGGGGCTGCCCGCCGGCACCACCGGTCGGGTCCAGTACCTGCAGGGCCCGAGTCAGGTCGGCCAGCTCGAACTGATCGAGTGGAACGGCACCCCGCGGCGCACCGCCACCGGCGGGCACCTGGAGCTGGGCCCGTTCCTGCTCAGCTTCGCGGTGCCGGTGGAGGAGATGGACGAGCTGCACCAGCGGCTGGTCGACCTGGGGGCCGAGTGCCTGACCACGCCGAACCGGGTGCTGCTGGAGAACTACGGCCACATCACCGCGTTCGCCGCCCGGGACCTCGACGGCAACCTGCTGGAGTTCGTCTCGTTGCCGTCCCGCGAGGAGATCCGCGCCCAGCGGCGCGAGGGCGGCCGCTGATGGCCGGCAGCAACTTCACCGAGCACCTGCGCCGGCAGGCCCTGCGCCGCGCCGACCACCAGGCCCTGGTCGACGGGGCGGACCGCTGGACCTACGCCGAACTGGACGCCGACGTCGACCGGTACGCCGCGGCGCTACGCGAGGCGGGCGTGGCCACCGGTGACCTGGTCGGCGTGCTGGGGCGCAACACCGGCCGGTACGTCCTGGAGCTGCTGGCGCTGAGCCGCCTCGGCGCGGTCTCGGTGCCGCTGAACTGGCGGCTGCACGCCGCCGAGCAGGCGTACGTCGTCGAGCAGGCGGGCATCACCGGGCTGCTCTACGACGACGACTTCGCCGACGAGGCGGCCCATGTGGCCGGTGCCACCGGGCTGCGGCTGCTGGTCGCCAACGAGACCCGGGTGGTGGCCGACGCCCGGCGGCTGGCCGACCTGCTCGCCGCCCAACCGGCCGGGGTGCGGGTGCCCGACGTCGAGCGCGGACCCGCCGACCTGCACCGGCTGCTCTACACCTCGGGCACCACGGCCCGCCCCAAGGGCGTGATGCACACCTGCGGCAACCTCACCGCCAACCACCTCGCGCAGATCCTCGAACTGGAGCTGACCCCGGCCGACCGGATCCTGGTCTCCGCGCCGCTGTTCCACGTCAGCGGCCTGGAGGCGCCGGGGCTGGCGGTCTTCGTGGCGGGCGCGACGATGGTGCTCACCCCGACGTTCCAGCCGGCCGACATCGCCCGGATCGCCGACGCGGAACGGATCACCGGGATGGTGCTCGCCGCGCAGATCCTCTTCGGCCTGCTCGACCTGGCCGAGCCGCCGGAGTTGGCCACCCTGCGGTACCTGCTCTTCGCCGGGGTCGCGCCGAGCGTGCGGCAGCAGGTCAAGCGCCGGCTGCCGCACGTGCGCCTGGTCGACACCTTCGGCATGACCGAGCTGTGCAACGGCGTCTGCTACCTCGACGCCGCCCACGAGGAGTCCAAGTTGGGCGCGCTCGGCGCGCCGTTTCCCGGGGTGCACATCCGGATCGTCGACGAGGACTTCCAGCCGGTCGCCCCGGGCGTCGAGGGGGAGATCATCGTACGGGGGGAGAAGATCTCTCCCGGTTACTGGCGCGACGACGAGGCGAACCGGCGGACCCGGCGCGACGGCTGGTTCCGCACCGGCGACGTGGGGCGGATCGACGCCGACGGCTACCTGTGGTTCGTCGACCGGCGGACCGACCTGATCAAGTCCGGTGGGGAGAACGTCGCCAGCGCCGAGGTCGAGCGGGTCCTGGCCCAGCACCCCGACGTGGCCGAGGTCGCCGTGATCGGGGTGCCGGACCCGCGCTGGGACGAGGTGCCGAAGGCGTTCGTCATCCTGCGCGAGGGCGCGACCACCACCGCCGAACAGCTGCGCGAGCACTGCCGGGCCGCGCTGGCCCGCTACAAGGTGCCCAGGTACGTGCAACTGGTGGCCACGCTGCCGCGCAACGACTCCGGCAAGGTGCTCAAGAAGGCCCTGCGCGAGGAGCCGGTGGTGCCCCGGTGAGCACCGCGAACATCGCCGCCATGCTGGCCGGTAACGCGCTCCGTTTCGGCGACGACGACGCGCTGGTCTTCGAGGACCGCCGGTGGACCCACCGGCAGCTCGACGTCGACGTCAACGCGCTGGCCGCCGGCCTGTCCGCCGAGGGGGTACGCCGGGACAGCCGGGTGGCGATCGTGGCGAACAACGTCCCGGAGTTCCTCCTCCTCTCCCTGGCGCTGGCGAAGCTCGGCGCGGTCTTCGTACCGCTGAACTACCGGTTGACCGCGGGGGAGCTGGCGCAGCTGATCGGCCATGCCCGGGTCGAGGCGGTCGCCACCGTTCCGGAGTACGCCGAGCTGACCGACGCCGCCCTGACCCGGGCCGGCGTGGCGGGGGTACGCCGGTTCGCGCTGGAGCCGATCGGAGAGCCGGCCGGTCGCCGGGGAGCAGGCGACGCGAGCTGGGTGGACCTGCGCTCGCTCGTCGCGGCCCACCGGGGCACCCGGGTCCCCGACGCCGAGCTGGACGACGGCGCGCTGCAACGGATCGTCTACACCTCCGGCACGACCAGCCTGCCCAAGGGGGTCCTGCTCACCCACGGCAACGTGAACATGAACATGCACGCCCAGGTCGTCGAGCTGGGGTTGCGCCCGAGCGACCGGATCCTCAACGTCGCGCCGCTGTACCACGTCGGCGGCACCGACCTGCCCGGCTACGGAATCTGGCACGTCGGGGGCTGCATGGTGCTGCAACGGCGGTTCGAGCCGGCGGCCGTCCGGCGGGTGATCGAGGCCGAGCGGATCACCGGGATGGTGCTGGCGGCGACGATGCTGGACATGGTCCGGCGGGCCACCGAGGTCGAGGCGGACCTCTCCTCGGTGCGGTGGGTCATCTACTCCCAGGTGACCTCGGCGTTGTTCGCCGTGGCGCGTGAGCTGTTCCCGCGGGCGCGACTGATCGAGGGCTACGGGCTCACCGAGACGTGCAGCGGGTTGACCTACCTGGACGCCGCGCACCAGGAGTCCAAGCAGGGCTCGGTGGGCATCCCGGTGCCGTGGGTGCAGGTCCGGGTGGTCGACCCGGACGGCCGCGACGTGCCGGTGGGCCAGGACGGCGAGGTGGTCGCCCGGGGTCCGAAGGTGAGCCCGGGGTACCTGGACGACCCGGCGGCCACCGCGGCGGCGTTCCGCGACGGCTGGTTCCACACCGGCGACGTGGGCCGGCTGGACGCCGACGGTTACCTGTACATCCGCGACCGGCTCAAGGACATGATCCGCAGCGGAGGGGAGAACATCTCCAGCGCCGAGATCGAGAACGTGCTGGCCGACCATCCGCTGGTGCTGGCCGCCGCGGTGGTGGGCGCGCCGGACCCGGTGTGGCAGGAGGTGCCGGTGGCGTTCGTGGTCGGCCGGCCGGGGCTGACGCCCGAGGACCTCATCGGGCACGCCCGGCGGCGGCTGGGTCGGTTCAAGGTCCCGAAGGAGGTCTACCTGGTACCGGAGTTCCCGACGAACCCGTCGGGCAAGGTGCTCAAGCGTTCCCTGCGTGAGCTGCGCGGCACGCTGCGGCCGGACTGGCGCTACGCCGGCAGTGCCGGCGACGCCGGCAGCGGGGGCTGACCCCGCTACCGGCGGGCGGTGCCGGCGGGCGCTACCGGCGGGCGGTGCCGGCGGGCGGTGCCGGCGGGCGCTACCGGCGGGCGGTGCCGGTGGCGTGGCGCAGCAGGGCCAGGGCGTGCACCAGGGCGAAGCGGCGGGTGCCCCGGCCCAGGTCGTCCCACGGCTTCTTCCAGGTCATCCGCTGGGCGAGCTGCCAGGCGGTGACGCCGCCGGCGGCGGGGTCCGCCCCGGCGGTGCCGGCGTGCAGGTCCGCCCCGGCCGTGCCGGCGTGAAGGTCCGCCCCGGCGGTGCCGGCGCGCCGGTCCGGCCCGGCCGCGTCGTGGGCCAGCTGCCGTACCGTGTCGATCTCGTCGCGGTGGAACGCGGCGAGCCGCTCGGCCCGGCCGGCGGGGTCGCGGTAGGGGTACTGGTGGGCCGGGCAGGCAATGGCGGCGCCGAGGTCGCCGATGCGCGCCAGCGAGTCGAACAGGTCCCGCGCCGGGTCGTCGTCGGCGCGGCTGACGATGGCGAGCTGGGTCGGCCCCTCGGCCATCATGGTGTCGCCGGTGAAGACCAGCCCCCGGTCGTCGAGGTAGACGGTGTGTCCGTAGGTGTGCCCGGGGGTGGGCACCGCGTGGATGGTCACGTCGCCGAAGCGCAGCGCGGTGGCGTCGGTCAGGGCCAGGTCCAGCGGCAGGTTCTCGTGGTGTTCGGCGACCGCGACGGCGTCGGCGTACATCGCCTCGACGACCGCGCGGGGTGCGCCGGTCAGCTCCAGCGCGGCACGCAGCTGGTCGAGGAAGGGCCCCCGGGTACGGTGCATCGTGGCGAAGTCGTCGGCGGCACCCATCACGATCCGCGCCCCGGCCACCTCGCGCAGCCGGGCGGCCAGCCCGACGTGGTCGGGGTGGTTGTGGGTGAGCAGGACCGTCGTGATGGCCTCGACCCGGTGACCGAGGGCGGCCACCGACTCGCGCAGCGACGTCCAGCAGCTCGGGTGGTCGTAGCCGGCGTCCACGAGGACCAGCCCGTCGGCGGTGTCGATCAGGAAGACGGTCACGTAGCGTAGCGCGCTGCCGTGCAGCGGAACGGGGACCGCCCAGACCCCGTCGACCAGCTCGGTGGTGGCCGGTACCTGGCGGGCGCGGTAGCTGGCGGCGTGTGCGTCGCTCACGGGTATGGACATCGTCGGGCGGCTCCCTTACTGTGAGACATCAACATACCGGATGGTCGGAATCAAACTCAAGGAGTCCGATGAGCGAGGAGCGGACCGGCTTTCGGCTCTGGGCAGCTGCCGAGCCCGACCTGTGCGCGATCGTGACCGCCGACGACCGGCGGATCTCCTACGGGGAGCTGTTCGCCGAGGTGAACCGGATCTCGCACGGCCTGCGCGAGCACGCCGGCCTGCGTACCGGCGACACGGTGGCCGCGGTCATGACCAACAGTGCGGGACTGGTCGCGCTCTACCTCGCCGCCATGCAGTCGGGGCTCTACCTGGTGACGCTCAACTACCACCTCACCGAGCCCGAGGTCGCCTACATCCTGGCCGACAGCGGGGCGAAGGTGGTGGTCGGCTCCGAGCGGGTGGAACACGTCGTGGTCGCCGCCGCCGGGAGCACCGCCGCCGGGAGCACCGACGGCATCCAGGTCTTCGTCGACGGCACCCCCACCAGCGACCGGGCCCAGCCACTGTCGGCGCTCACCGCCGGGCAGCCCGCGACCAGCCCCGAACAGACCCCGGCCGGGTCGCTGATGATGTACACCTCCGGCACCACCGGTCGGCCCAAGGGCGTCAAGCGGCCGTTGAGCGGTGTCGACGCGGACACCGGCGCGCTCACCTACACCTGGCTGTTCCGGGAGTTCGGGATGGAGCGTCCGGCCTTCGCCTCCTGGCTGGTCTGCGCCCCGATGTACCACTCGGCAAACATCACCGGCGCGATGGGCGCGCTGCACGCCGGCGGCACGATGGTGCTGATGGACGGCTGGACCCCGGAGGGTTTCCTGCGGCGGGTGCAGGACCGGCGGGTCACCGGGACCAGCATGGTGCCGACGCACTTCTACCGGCTGCTGCAACTGCCCCCGCAGGTCCGCGAGAGCTACGACGTCTCCTCGCTGCGCTACGTGCTGCACGGTGCCGCGCCCTGCCCCCGCGAGGTCAAGCAGCGCATCCTGGACTGGTTCGGCCCGGTGGTCTACGAGTACTACGGCTCGACCGAGGTGGGCACCACGGTCGCGAGGCCCGAGCAGTGGCTGGCCCACCCGGGCACGGTCGGGCGGCCCGCCTCGATCTCGACCCTGAAGATCCTCGACGAGCTGGGCAACGAGGTGCCCGCCGGGCAGACCGGCATCGTGTACATGCGCCAGGGCGACGACCGGGTCGAGTACCACAACGACCCGGGCAAGACCGACGGCGCGCGGCGCGACGGGCTGATGACCGTCTGGGACGTCGGCCACGTCGACGCCGACGGGTTCCTCTACATCACCGGCCGGGCGGCCGAACTCATCCTGGTCGGCGGGGTCAACGTCTACCCGGCCGAGATCGAGGCGGCGCTGCTGGAGCACGAGTGGGTAGCCGACGCCGGCGTGGTCGGGGTACCCGATCCGGAGTTCGGCGAGGTGCCCCAGGCGCACCTGGTCCTCGGTGAGACCGCGCCCGGTGCCGACGCCGCCCTCGCCGAGCTGCGCCGGCACCTCGCCGACCGGCTGGCCAAACCGAAACGACCGGTGTCCTACGTGGTACGCGACGCGCTGCCCCGGGACCCCAACGGCAAGCTCTACAAGGCCCGGCTCACGCCCCGTACGCAGGTGTCCGCGTGACCGGCACGGTGCACGACCCGGTGGGAGGTGGGCATGGACTTCGCTGACAGCGACACCGATCTGGCGTTCCGGCGCGAGGTCGGCGACTGGCTCGACGAGGCGCTGCGCGACGTGCCCGACCAGGAGGACCTGTCGCAGGACGAGCGCGAGCACTACTCCCGGGTGTGGCAGGACCGGCTCTGCGCCGGCGGCTGGGCCGGGCTGTCCTGGCCGGTCGAGCACGGTGGCCGGGGACTGGACGCGCTGGCCCAGGCCATCTTCAACGAGGAGGCCGCGGTCCGCGGCGCGCCGTACCCGCTCAACGGGGTGGGCATGATGCTGGCCGGGCCGACGATCATCGCGCACGGCACCGACGAGCAGCAGGCCCGGCACCTGCCCGGCATCCTGCGCGGCGACGAGTACTGGTGTCAGGGCTTCAGCGAGCCCGGTTCCGGCTCCGATCTGGCCAGCCTGCGTACCGCCGCGACCCGGGTGGACGGTGGCTGGCGGATCAACGGCGCGAAGATCTGGACCTCCAACGCGCACAACGCCTCCCGGTGCCTGCTGCTGGCGCGCACCGACACCGACGCGCCGAAGCACCGGGGCATCACCTACTTCCTCGCGCCGATGGACGCCTTCACCGTCCGTCCACTGGTGATGATCAACGGGGACACCGAGTTCAACGAGATGTACCTCGACGACGTCTTCGTGCCCGACGCCGACGTGCTCGGCGGGGTGGGTAACGGCTGGACGGTCGCGCTGACCACGCTCGCCTTCGAACGCGGCAGCATGGCGCTGAACCTGTGGGTCTGGGCCCGTCAGGCGGTGGACCGGGTCGTCGACCTGGCCGTCGCCCGGGGGATGGCCGACGACAGCGCCTTCGTCGACACCGTCGGGGCGTTGCAGTGCGACGCCGAGGCGGTCCGGATCGGGTCGATGCGGATGCTTGGCGAGAGCCGGGCCGGTGGCGTACCGGGGCCGGAGACCTCGGCGCTCAAGAGCCTGTGGGCCGGGGTGGTGCAGAACGCCAACCGGCTCGCCGTGCAGCTCGACGAGGCCGGGGGGGTGCTGCTGGACGGTGCCGGGGCCGCGGCCCGGATGCACCGGTACCTGCGGGCCCGCGCCCACACCATCGAGGGCGGCACGGAGGAAGTCCAGAAGTCGATTCTCGCGGAGCGGGTGCTGCACCTGCCCCGCTCACGCTGAGCGGAGTGGCCGCATGCGCGCGACCTTCACTGACGAACAACAGGACATCGGCCGGACCGTACGGTCGCTGGCCGCGGCCGAGCCGGGTACGGCACGCGCCGCGCTGAACGACGGGTGGCAGGCCCCGGCCTGCGACGGGCCGTTGCTGCGCGACTTCGGGCTGCTCGGGGTGCCCGAGTCAGCCGGCGGCATCGGATCCGGCCTGATCGACCTGCTCGTCGCCGTCGAGGCGCTCGGCGCGCAACTGGTGGCGAGCCGGTTCCCGGCCCACGCCGCAGCCGTGCAGCTACTCGTCGGTGCCGGTGGCACCGGGCCGGTGCCCGAGGAGGTGCTGGAGGGCCGTCGGGTGCTCACCACCGCCGTCGACGTGCCGGGTGCCGCCGGCTGGGCCGACCGGGTCAGCCCGGACCCGCTGGTGCGGACCCTGGTGCCGTACGCGGCGCAGGCCGACGGCTTCGCCGTGCTGGGCGCCGAGGGGGTCTGGACCGCCGGGTCCGCCGGGATCACCGCACGGCAGTCGGTCGACCCGTCGGTGCCGCTGTCGGAGGTCACCCTCACCGCACCCGCGCACGCCGACCCGGCGGGCGCCGGGGTGCGCCGGGCCGCCCTGGTGGTCGCCGCCGAGCTGTGCGGGGTGGCGCAGGGGGCGATCGACCTGGCCGCCGAGCAGGCCCGTACCCGGCAGCAGTTCGGTCGGGTGATCGGCTCGTTCCAGGGGGTCGCCTTCCAGCTCGCCGAGGCCCTCACCGCGCGCAAGGCCGCGTGGGACCTGACCCTCTACGCCGCCTGGGCGGTGGAGAACGACCGCCCGGACGCGGCGATCCAGGTGCACGCCGCGAAGGCGGCGGCGGGCCGGGCGGCGGTCTTCGCCGCCGAACGCTGCATCCAGGTGCACGGCGGGATGGGCATCACCATGGAGGCCGACCCGCACCTGTTCCTGCGCCGGGCCCTCGTGCTGGACGCCCGGTTCGCCGCCGGCTCCTGGCACCGGCGGCGTACCGGTGAACTGCGGATCCGGGATCGCCGGGCGGCATAGGGCCTGACCTGCGGAACTCTTGCAGGCCCGGCAGCAGACCAGTAACATACCGGCTGGTCGGAATAAACAAGGAGAAGCCGTGAAGTTCGGAATCATGAACCTGTTCCCGGTGGCCGACGGCGCATCCGACCACCAGGTGCTGCGGGACACCCTCGACGAGATCCAACTGGCCGACGAACTCGGCTTCGACTCGATCTGGCTGGCCGAGCACCACTTCTCGAAGTACGGCATCCTCGGCAGCCCACTGAACTTCGGCATGGCCGTGGCCGAGCGGACCACCCGGATCACCATCGGCACCGCCGTGCTCGTGCTGCCGCTGCACGACCCGCTGCGCCTGGCCGAGGACATCGCCGCGCTCGACGTGCTCAGCGGCGGCCGGGTCTCCATCGGCGTCGGCCGGGGCTACCAGCCCGCCGAGTTCGCCGGCTTCGGCATCCCGTTGGCCGAGTCCAAGCAGCGCTACCAGGAGACCCTGGAGATCCTGCGGTTGGCGCTGACCCAGGAGAGCTTCTCCTACCACGGCGAGATCTTCCACTACGACGACGTCACCACCTACCCCCGGCCGTTCACCCCCGGTGGCCCGCCGATCCTGCAGGGCACCGTCTCGCCGGACAGCTTCCGGGAACGCGGCGCCCGCGGCGAGTCGATCATCACCTCACCCAACTTCACACCGTTGGGCATCATGCAGAAGAACTTCAGCCTCTACCGGCAGGCCATGCGGGACAACGGCTTCGACCTCTCCGGCTACGACGTGCCGTTCATGCAGCAGGTCTGGTGCGGCGACGGCGAGGAGGGCCTACGGACCGCGGCCCAGGCGGCGATGAACTACTACAAGTCGGTCGGCAAGGTCATCCCCGGCTCGGAGGACGCCATCGCCCAGGAGAAGGCCTACTACGCGGCGGTGGCCAAGAACATCGAACTGCTGACCCTGGAGCAGACGCTCACCCACGGCGGGAACTTCGGCTCGCCGCAGCGGGTCATCGAGACCATCGAGATGCTGCGCGAGCAGCTCGGCATCAACCACTACATCGGCTGGCTGCGGATCCCGTCGCTGGACCGCAGGGCCGCCCTGCGGTCGATGGAGGAGTTCGCCGACAAGGTCATCCCGCACTTCCGGGCCCAGGACACCGCCGCCACCGACGCCGGCCGCACCGACGTTCCGGCGGTCGCCACCGAGGCGGTCGTCGGGTGAAGATCAGCTGCTTCCTGAGCGCCCAGTTCGACCCGTCGGCCTCCGCCGTCGAGGGCGTCGACGGGGTCCTGGCCCAGGCCGCCGCCGCCGAGGCCGCCGGCTTCCACGCCGTCTACCTCGGACACCACTTCCTGGCCCGCTCGGCGTTCGTCCAACCGATCCCGCTGGCCGGCTATCTGGCCCGGGCCACCAGCCGGGTCCGCATCGGCTTCGGGGTCCTGCTGGCGCCGCTGCTCAACCCGGTCGCCCTCGCCGAGGATCTGGCCAGCCTCGACGTGCTCTCCGGCGGCCGGCTCACCGTCGGCATCGGCGCCGGCTACCGCCGCCGCGAGACCACCGCCTTCGGCGTGGCCTGGGAGGACCGGCTGCGGCGGCTGCGCGAGTACGTGCCGATGCTGCGGGCGCTGTTCGCCGGCGAGACCATCGACATCGCCGGCAGCTGGGGCGAGGTCCCCGGCGCGTCGCTGGCCCTGCGCCCGGTGCAGCCCGGCGGCCCACCGATCTGGATCGGCGCGTTCGCCGAGCCGGCCATCCGCCGCGCCGCCCGCCTGGACGCCCCCTGGCTGATCGGCCCCAAGGGCGACGACACCGAACTCGCCCGGCTGCTCGGCATCTACCGCGCCGACCTGGCCGAGCGCGGCTTCGACCTGACGCGGGAGTACCCGATGAGCCGCGAGGCCTACCTCGGCGACAGCTACCGCGCCGCCGTCGCCGACGTCCGCCCCCACCTGCAACGCCAGTACGCCGGCTACAAGTCGTGGGACGACGCCCAGGGCATCGACCTCGACCGGTACCTGGCGCGGGACTGCCTGGTCGGGTCGGCCGACGAGATCGTCGAGAAGCTCCGGCGCTGGGAGAACGACCTCGGCATCACCGAGGTCTCGCTGCGCCACCAGTTCGTCGGCGTCGGCCAGGCCGAGGCGATGGACCAGCTCGCCCGCTTCGGCGCGGAGGTCATTCCCCGGGTCAGCACCCCGACCACCGCCGGTGAGGTGACCCGGTGAGCGCCGGCAACCTGGCCCGGATCCTGCAGGGCCGGGCGCTGGACCGCCGCGACGTGCCGGGCCTGCACGGCGAGGACGGCCGGTCGTGGACCTTCGAGCAGATCGACCTGCTCGCCGGCGGGGTCGCCGCGGCGCTGCGCGCCGAGGGCGTCGGCGCCGGTGACCGGGTCGCCTACTACCTGACCAACGGCCCCGAGACGGTCTTCTTCCTCTTCGGCGCCTGGAAGATCGGCGCCGTGCCGGTGACCGTCAGCAGCCTCTACAACGCCGCCGAACTCGCCGAGTCGGTGGCCAAGACCGACCCCCGGCTGCTGCTGGTCGACGACCGCCGCCCGGAGGTGGTCGCCGAGGTGCTCGCCGGGGCCCGGATCCCGCTGCGCAGCGTCGGGGAACCGCTGGCCGGCGTACCGTCGCTGCCCTGGCGGCAGGAGGTCGTGGTGCCGCCGGTCGAGGTCGACCCGGCGGCCGAGGCCTGCATCCTGTTCACCGGCGGCACGACCGGGCGGCCGAAGGCCGTCAGCGTCACCCACGGCGGCACCCGGGAGTCGCTGATGCGCCTGGCCCGGGTCAGCACCGGCAGCGACTCCGAGGGCACCGCCGCGCCCGGGGCCAGGCCGAACCTCATCGCGTTGCCGCTGTTCCACAGCGGCGGCCAGCACTCGCTGCTCTTCGCGTTCTTCGTCGGCCGGCCGGCGGTGGTCTGGGAACGCTTCGGCGTGGACCGGCTCGCCGACCTGATGGAGCGGTTCGCCTTCGACAACTTCTTCTTCCTGCCCACCATGGTCTTCGACATCGTGCACGCCGAACGGGACCTGCCCTTCGCCGGGGTGAAGTCGGTCCTGGTGGCCGGCCAGGCCATCTCCTGGCCGGTCCGCCGCGCCTTCGAGCAGCGCTACCGGGTACCCATCCTGGTCAACTACGGCTCCACCGAGGCCGGGCACATCGCCGGCTGGACCGGCCGGGACATGAAGGAGGGCCGGTGGAAGCCCGGCTCGGCCGGTCGGGTCTACCCGGGGGTGGAGCTGGAGATCCGCGACGAGGCCGGCGCCGCCCTACCTACCGACGCCGAGGGCGAGGTGGTGGTGCGCTCCGCGCTGACCCGGGGGTACGTCGACGACGCCGAGGCCTCCCGGGACCTGGTCCGCGACGGCTGGGTGCACACCGGCGACATGGGCTACGTCGACGCCGACGGGGTGCTCTTCCTGGTCGGCCGGAAACGGGACATGATCAAGTGCGGTGGGTTCCAGGTCTGGCCCGAGGAGATCGAGGACGAGTTGCGCGGGCATCCGCTGGTGCGCGACGTACGGGTGCTCGGTCGACCCGACGACCGGCTGGGGGAGATCCCGGTGGCGCTGGTGGTCCGCGCGTCCGACGACACCGTCACCGACGCCGACCTCACCGCACGCCTGGTCGCCTTCGCCCGGGACCGGCTGGCCCACTTCAAGACCCCCCGGCGGATCGAGTTCGTACCCGAACTGGAACGCAGCAGCACCGGTAAGACCAGCCGCGCAGCGGCCCCCCTGCCGGAGGCCGTTGAGCCCAGCCGCGCAGCGGCTGTGTCGGCGGAGACGGGGGGTGGGCGATGAGGTTCGGCATCATGGCCTCGCACCAGTACCCGCACGGTGACGACCTCGGCCGGCACCTGGACGACCTGTTCGGCACCGTCGAACTCGCCGCCGAGCTGGGCTACGACTCGGTGTGGACGATCAACCACTTCCAGTCCAACCTGGCCACCCCGCAGCCGATCTCGATGCTGGCCAGCCTGATCCCCCGCTCCGGCGACATGATGCTGGGCACCGGCATCCTGCTGCTGCCGATGTTCCATCCGGTGCACATCGCCGAGGAGTTCGCCACCCTGGACCACCTCTCCGGAGGTCGGGTCGTCCTCGGCGTCGGCGCGGGCTACCGGGAGAACGAGTTCGCCGCCCTCGGCGTCGACCCGGAGAGCCGGTTCCGGCGTTTCGACGAGAGCCTGCGGCTGATCCGGGCGCTCTGGAGCGGCGAACGGGTCGACCACGACGGCGAGTTCTACCCGCAGACCGACGCCACGATCGGCATCCGGCCGCTGACCCCGGGCGGTCCGCCGATCTGGATCGGCGCCGGCGGCAAGAAGGCGGTCCGCCGGGCGGCCCGGCTCGGTGACGCCTGGTACGCCCCGGGCAACTCGCCGAGCCGCCGGTTCCTCCCCGAGCACCTGGCCGTCTACAACGACGCGCTTGCCGAGTACGGCCGGGACCCGGCATCCGTGCAGCGGCCGGTCGGGGTGGAGCTGTACTGCGCCCCGAGCACCGAGCAGGCAGTCGCCGAGGCGCTGCCGCACGCCCGGGTCGAGTACTCGACCTACGCCGAGTACCCGGCGCTGCGCTGGCAACGGGACCGCTTCGACGACCTGGTCCGCAACACCCTGCTGCTGGGCTCGCCGGAGTTCCTCGTGGAACGGATCTCCGCCCTGCGGGACCTGGGCTTCGACCATCTCATCTTCCGTCCCGGGTGGCTGGGCATGCCCACCGAGAAGCTCCGCGCCTCGCTGCGGCTCTTCGCCACCGAAGTGATCCCCGCCTTCCGTACCCCCTGACCTAAGGAACCGCCGTGAAGAAGACCGAAGCCGAGCTGCTGGAGAACCAGTGGGACGTCGAGAACATGGAGGTCGACCCCGAGGTCCTGGCGAGGTACGTCCGGTACGACGTCGACGAGCAGCGGGCCGTCGCGACCATCACCTTCGACCGCCCCGAGCGGCTCAACGCCATCCCGGTGGCCGCCTTCGAGCGCGTCGGTGACCTGGTGAAGGAGGCCGAGACCGACGACCGGGTCAAGGTCATCGTCTTCAAGGGCGAGGGTGAGCACTTCGGCACCGGCGCGGACGCCGCCGAGTTGGGCCACTACATCGGCTACAAGACCGGCACCGACAAGGCCTCGCGCCGCCGGCCGGCGCAGCGCCAGCGGATCCTGCCCGACCGCAACGTGCTCAGCTCCGGCTTCACCCGCCCGATCATCGAGTCGCTGAAGGCGACCATCTGCCAGGTGCAGGGTTACTGCTACGGCGGCCACTTCCAGATCGCGCTCTCCGCCGACATCGTGATCGCCTCCCCGGACGCCCGCTTCACCCACCCGGCGTTCCGGTACCTGGGCCCCGCGCCGCAGGACATGTACCACTGGATCGAGAAGGTCGGCCTGACCACGATGAAGGACGTCATGCTGACCATGCGGGCCATCGGCGCCGAGGAGGGCGAACGCAAGGGCCTGGTCACCAAGGTCGTCGAGCGCGACGAGCTGCAGCGCTGGGTCGACGACTACGCCGACGCGATCGCGGTGATGCCGCTGGACTCGCTGATGATGGGCAAGTCGATGATGCAGGTGGTGATGGAGGCCCGGGGCAAGGGCCTGGGCGCGATGACCGGCTGGGTCGGGCACGGCTGGGCCACCAACGTCAGTTTCGAAGACGGCGACTGGAACTTCCTCAAGGAGCGCCGGGAGAAGGGCATCGGCCAGGCGCTGGCCGACCGGGACCGGCTGGTCGCCCCGTACTTCCGGCTCAGCGACACCCGGTCGCGGGAAGAGTAGGCCCGGCGTGAGGTTCGGCATCCTGCTCGACCACCAGTACGCCCCCGGCGACGACCTGCGGCGACGCCTCGACGAGACCGTCGAGTACGTCCAGCACGTCCGCGACCTGGGCTACGACTCGGTGTTCGGCATCCACCACTACCTGTCCTCGCTGAGTACCCCGCAGCCGCTGCCGCTGCTGAGCCGCCTCGTCGACCACTCCGGGACCATGCAGCTGGGCACCGGCATCCTCATCCTGCCGCTGGGCCACCCGGTGCACTGGGCCGAGGAGATCGCCACCATCGACCAGATGTCCGGCGGCCGGTTCGTGCTCGGCATCGGCTCGGGCTACCGCGACGTCGAGTTCTCGGCCTTCGGCATCGAACGGCGGACCCGGGTCTCCCGGATGACCGAGGCGCTGGAGGTGATGCAGCAGCTGTGGACCGGCGAGCCGGTGCACCACGAGGGCAAGCACTTCACCCTCGACGGGGTGCGGTGCAGCGTGCTGCCGGTGCAGCGACCGCACCCACCGGTCTGGGTGGGCGCGAACGGCCCGACCGGCATCGCCCGCATCGCCCGGCAGGGACTGCCCTGGCTGGCCCCGTCCAACGTCCGCCGCAACTGGGCGGTGGGTAACCTGACCGACTACCGCGAGCAGCGGCGGGCGGCCGGTTTCGACGAGCGGGACGCGGTCTTCCCGATCCACCGGGACCTCTGCGTGGCCGACTCCGCCGACGCCGCGTTCGCCGTCGCCGGTGACGCGGTGAAACGCTCCTACGGCGAGTACGTCCAGTACGGCATGGACTTCTTCGAGTCGCAGTGGGACGCCATCAAGGCCAAGGCGCTCTTCTTCGGCTCACCCGACGACATCGCCGCGAAGATCCAGGACTTCGCCGACGCCGGCTTCAACCACTTCGTGTTCCGCGCCCAGTGGCTCGGCCTGCCGATCGAGCGCTCCGTCGAGATCGTGGAACGGTTCGCCCGCGAGGTCATGCCGAGGTTCCGGCCATGAGGATCGGACACGTGATCGTCCCCGCCGCCGACCTGGACGCCCAGCTCGCCTGCTACACCGCCCTCGGGCTGACCGTGAAGTTCCGCGACGGTGACCGGTACGCCGCGCTCACCGACGGCACCGTCACCATCGGCCTCGCCGACGCCTCCCAGCAACCCGTGGCCGGCCGTACCCTGCTCGGGGTCGCCGTGGACGACCTGGACGCCACCCTCGCGCAGCTGGTGGCGGCCGGCGCCACCGCCGCCGAACCCGTGGTCGGGCCGCACGAGCGGCGCGCCGTGGTGACCGACCCGGGCGGCAACCCGTTCGTGGTCTACCAACGCCTGCCCTGATCCTCCGGCCGGTACGAGAGAAGGAACCCCATGACCATCAGTGACGCGCTGCGCGGCCGGACCGTCGCCGTGCTCGGCGGCACCGGCCCGCAGGGCCGGGGGCTCGCCCGCCGTTTCGCCGCCGCCGGACTCGACGTCGTCCTCGGCTCCCGGGACGCCGACCGGGCGGCGCAGACCGCCGCGGCCCTGCCCGGCCGGGTCCGGGGGGCGGACAACGCCGACGCCGCCGCGGCCGGCGACATCGTCGTGGTGGCCGTCCCCTTCGACGGCCACGCCGACCTGCTCACCGCGCTCGCCCCGACGCTGGCCGGCAAGATCGTGGTCGACTGCGTCAACCCGCTGGGCTTCGACAAGCAGGGCGCCTACCCGTTGACCGTCGCCGAGGGCTCCGCCGCCCAGCAGGCCGCGGCCATCCTCACCGACTCGACGGTGGTCGGGGCGTTCCACCACGTCTCGGCGGTGATCCTGGAGGACCCCGACCTCGACCAGGTCGACACCGACGTCCTCGTGCTCGGTGACGACCGGGCGGCCACCGACCTGGTCCAGGACCTGGCCGCGGTCATCCCCGGCGTGCGGGGCGTCTACGGCGGGCGGCTGCGCAACGCCCACCAGGTCGAGGCGTTCACCGCCAACCTCATCGCGGTCAACCGGCGGTACCGGGCCCACGCGGGCCTGCGCGTCACCGACGTCTGATCCGCCCCCGCAGCAGAAGGAGCACCCCCGATGGACCTCGCCCGTACCGTCGCCATCGTCACCGGCGCCGCCTCCGGCCTCGGCGCGGCCACCGCCGCGGCCCTGGCCGCCCGGGGCGCCACCGTCCACGGCTTCGACCTCGGACCCGCCGTCGCCGCCGCCGAGGCCCCACCCGGCGTGCGGTACGTCGAGGTCGACGTCACCGACGCGGCGGCGGTCCGGGCGGCGGTCGCCGACGCGGCAGCCGGCGACGACCCGCTGCGGACCGTGGTCAACTGCGCCGGGATCGCGCCGTCGCAGCGGATCCTCGGCAAGCGCGGCAGCCACGACCTCGACCTGTACGCCACCGTGGTGCGGGTCAACCTGATCGGCACCTTCACCGTGCTGACCCTGGCGGCCGAGGCGATCGCCCGGACCGCGCCGGACCGGCACGGTCAGCGGGGGGTCATCGTCAACACCGCCTCGGTAGCCGGCTACGAGGGTCAGATCGGCCAGGCCGCGTACGCCTCGTCCAAGGGCGGGGTGCTCGCGCTGACCCTGCCGGCCGCCCGGGACCTCGCCCCGCACGGCATCCGGGTGATGACCGTCGCGCCGGGCATCATGCAGACCCCGATGATGGAGACCGTGTCACAGGAGTACCGGGACGGCCTCGCCGCCGGCGTACCGTTCCCCAGCCGCTTCGGCACCACCGGGGAGTACGCCGACCTGGTGTTGGCCATCATCGGCAACGACTACCTCAACGGCGAGGTCATCCGTCTCGACGGCGCGCTCCGGATGGCACCACGCTGACCGGCCGCCAGGGGTGCACCGGCACCCCCGGCACCTCCACGTCCACCACGAAGAGCGCACCGGCCGCCGGGTCGCCGCCCGGTTCCCGGCCCAACGCGCTGGTGGTGACGAAGAGGGTCCGCCGGTCCGGTCCGCCGAGCGCGACACTTGTCGGCCGGCGTACCGGCAGGGCGATCTCGTCGGTCAGCTCGCCGTCGCGGGACCACCGACGCACCATCGCGCCGTCGAAGAGCGCGACCCAGACGCCGCCGTCGGCGTCCACGCACATCCCGTCGGGGCTGCCCGGCGCGCAGGCGGCCACCTCCCGGGGTGCGGTCCAGCGATCGTCGGCCCCCCGGCGGTACTCGCGCAGCAGCCCGGTGGGGGAGTCGACGAAGAGCACCCGCCGGTCGTCGAGGAACTGCTGGCCGTTGCTGACCGTGGTGCCGGCCAACGCCACCTCGATGCGGCCGTCCGCGCGCAGGACGAACACGTCGCCCCGCCCCGGCGCGGTGTCGTAGGCCATCGTCCCGACGAAGAGGGTGCCGTCCGGGGCACACCCGCCGTCGTTGCTGCGTACCCCGTCGGCCAGCGGCAGCTCCCCGACCCGCTCGGGGTGCCCCGCCCCGACCGTGCCGGTCCCGGTGCCGACCGTGCCGGTCCCGACCGGCCCGGTCCGGTCCGGGTCGGCACCGGCGGTCAGGTCCACCCGCCAGAGGGTGCGCTCACCGACCACCAGGTGGTCGGCCGCGCCGGCGATCGGCCGGACGAACGCGGCCACCGGATCGGGGACCTCGACCGCGGTGGTCCGGCCGGTCAGGTCGGTGAGCAGCACCCGCCCGGCGAGCATGTCGACCCAGACGAGTCGGTCCAGCCGGTCGTCCCAGATCGGGCCCTCGCCATGGTGCGCCACCGGCTCGGTGAGCATCCGTACGGATCCGGTCACGCTGTCTGGCTCCTTCGTCGGTGGTCGAGCCGGGCCGGGGCGGATGCCCCCTCGGCGGTGAGTAGTTTTCCACTCCACCGTGCGCCGGCTGATCCCGACACCTCCCCGGAGGGGAACCCGCGTGGGCCTGTGGCGGCCCGCACGGGTTCCCGGTCGTCCGGTCAGCGGTAGCTGAGGTCGGCGGAGGAGTAGAGGCAGTTGGTGCCGTCGGCGCCGGTGCCGACCTGGGTGGGCTCGTTGCCGCTGTTGTTGCCGTTGTACTTGCGGCAGATCACCATCGACCGGCTGGCGTCGTTGACGATGGTGATCTGGGAGAACCGGGCGGTGTCGCCGTAGTTCACGTTGATGCCGGCCACGGTGTTGCCCGGGCGGGTCAACGTGATGTTGCGCAGGACGACGTTGCGCCGGTGCTGGGTGGAGCAGTTGCCGCAGGAGCGGTAGAAGGTGCCGAAGTTGGTGGCCTGGAAGTTCTGGACGGTCAACGTACCCGGGCCGTTGTGTTGGAAGACCTTGTCGCTGGCGCTGCGGGCGCCGCCGCCGTCGACCAGGAAGGTGGGTGAGCCGCTGCCCCGGAAGGTGGCGGCGTCCTCGCCCACGTCCTCCCACCACACGTTGCGCAGCGTGCACGGCCCGGCGCAGTGCACGCCGTCACCGGCGGGCGCGCCGATGATGACGTTCTGCAGGGTGGCCCCGGCGGCGAGCCGGAACATCGGGTCCTGGCTCTCCTCCTGACTGCCGTCGCCGATGCAGCAGTAGCGGCGCAGCCCGCCGTCGAGCGTGCCGGAGACCTCGATCGTGCCGTTGACGTTCACCTGACCGGTGGGGGTGGGCCAGGCACCGGTCGACGGCGGGTTGGTCGGCGGTGGGGTGAAGGGCGGAGTGGTCGGTGGCGTGGTGGGCGGTGCGGTCGGGTTGGTGCCGCCGGTGCAGGTCACGCCGTTGACCGCGAAGCTGGTCGGTGCCGGGTTGCTGGTGTTGTTCCAGCTGCCGTTGAAGCCGAACGAGGTCGAGGCGTTGGTGGCGAGGTTGCCGTTGTAGCTCTCGCTGGCGGCCCGGACCGTGCTGCCGCTCTGGGTGACGGTGGCGTTCCAGGCCTGCACGACCGTCTGGCCGGCGGTGAACGACCAGGTGACCGTCCACGAGGTGAGCGGGTCGCCGACGTTGGTGAGGGTGACGTTGGCACCGAAGCCGCCGGACCACTGCGAGGCGACCGTGTAGGTGACCCGGCAGCCGACGGCTGCCTGGGCGGTGCCCGCCGTGGCCACCACGCCGGCGGCGGCCAGGGTGGCTGTTGTCGTGGTGAGGATGAGCAGCGCCCGGTGGCGCCGGCTGTGTCGCATGTTGTTCTCCTGCTGCTGGGAGGGGCCCACGGGCCGTCCCGGCATCCGCTGCCCGACGGACACCGACGCGGCGGGACCTGGACCGTGCCCGGACGCCCGTCGGAGACGGGACCTGCGCCGCCGGCCCGGACAAGCGCTTTCCCAGCGAACAACATATCGATGATCGTTGCAATGGCCCGTCGCGGGATCAGCCGTCGATGCGGGTGATGTTGCGGATCTTGTTCGCCGCGTCCAGGGCCGCCACCTTGTACGCCTCGGCCAGGGTCGGGTAGTTGAAGACCGCGTCGACCAGGTAGTCGATGGTGCCGCCGCAGCCCATCACCGCCTGTCCGATGTGCACGATCTCGGTGGCGCCGGTGCCGAAGACGTGTACGCCGAGCAGCCGGCCGTCGCTGGGCGAGACGAGCAGCTTCAGCAGCCCGTACGAGTCACCGACGATCTGGCCCCGGGCCAGCTCCCGGTAGCGGGCGATGCCCACCTCGAACGGCGTCGAGCTCTCCGTCAGCTGCTCCTCGGTCCGGCCGACGAAGCTGATCTCGGGGATGGTGTAGATGCCGATCGGCTGCAGCTCGTGCATTTCGCGGACCGGCTCGCCGCAGGCGTGCTGGGCGGCCAGCCGGCCCTGCTCCATCGAGGTGGAGGCCAGTGCGGGAAAGCCGATCACGTCGCCGACGGCGTAGATGTTCGCCACACTGGTGCGGTAGTTGGCGTCCACCGTGATCCGGCCGCGCCGGTCGGCCTCCAGGCCGGCCGACTCCAGGGCCAGGTCGTCGGTCTGTCCCTGGCGGCCGGCGGAGTACATCACGGTGTCCGCGACGATCTTCTTGCCGCTCTTGAGCACGCACAGGGCCGCCGTCTGGTGCTTCTCGACCGAGGCGACCTCCTCGCCGAAGCGGAACGTCACGGAGAGGTCGCGCAGGTGGTACTTGAGGGACTCGACGACCTCCTCGTCGCAGAAGTCGAGCATCTTGTCCCGCCGCTCCACCACGGTGACCTTGGTGCCGAGGGCGGCGAACATGGAGGCGTACTCCATCCCGATCACCCCGGCGCCCACCACGACCATGCTGCGCGGCACGGCCTGCAGGTTGATCACGCCGTCGGAGTCGACGATGGTCCGGTCGTCGAAGTCGACGCTGTCCGGGCGGGCCGGGCGGGTGCCGGCGGCGATGATCGCCTTGTCGAAGGTCACCCGGGACTCGCGGCCGGAGTCGCCGTCGACCAGGATGGTGTGGTCGTCGGCGAACCGGCCGGTACCGGTGATCATCGAGACCCGGTTGCGGGCCAACTGGTTCCGGATGACGTCGGTCTGCCGGCTGATCACGTGCTGGGTCCGGGCGGCCAGGTCACCGACGGTGATCTCGTCCTTCACCCGGTAGCTGCTGCCGTACAGGTCGCGTTGGCTCAGGCCGGTCAGGTAGAGCACGGCCTCGCGCAGCGTCTTGGAGGGCACGGTGCCGGTGTTGATGCACACCCCACCGAGCATGTCGCGGCGGTCGACGATGCCGACCCGCCGGCCGAGCTTGGCGGCGGCGATCGCCGCCTTCTGACCACTGGGTCCGGAGCCCAGCACCAACAGGTCGTAGTCATACACGCCCGACAGCCTCGCAAGATGCGGCCACTCGCGCCAGTGGAGCGGTCGGCGTCACACCACGGCACCGGCGGGACAACCACGACATAGGTCGGACAACCAGTCTGTTTCGCTCGCGTTGACCAGGGTAGCGGGTGGGGCAGTGGCCGTAGCCACCAGCAGTGCCCGGCAGCGATCGCATGGAGGTACCCGTCCAGATGGATTCCCGTAAGCCCGCCAAGGTGGTCAAGGACGCCGTGGAGAAGGTCGTCGACGTGCTGACCCCGGACATTCCCGGTGCTCCGGGCAGTGCGCCTCCGACGCTTGAGGAGCCGACGACGCCCCGCGAGCCGTTGCCCCCGAAGAAGGAGCAGGGGTCCCCCGAGACCGTCACCCCGACCGGCGCGCCCACCGGGGTCCCGGCGGTCGCCAAGGGCCAGCAGGGCGCGTACCTCACCACCGCGCAGGGGGCGCGGCTGCGCGACACCGACCACTCGCTGAAGGCCGGGCCACGCGGACCGACGCTGCTCCAGGACCACCACTTCCGCGAGAAGATCACCCACTTCGACCACGAGCGCATCCCGGAGCGGGTCGTGCACGCCCGCGGCGCGGGGGCACACGGCGTGTTCAAGGCGTACGGCACCGCCACGGCGGTCACCCGGGCCGGCTTCCTGGCCAAGGACCACGAGACCGACGTCTTCGTCCGGTTCTCCACCGTCCTGGGCTCGCGAGGCTCGGCCGACACGGTGCGCGACACCCGGGGCTTCGCCACCAAGTTCTACACCGAGGAGGGAACCTTCGACCTGGTCGGCAACAACATGCCGGTCTTCTTCATCCAGGACGCCATCAAGTTCCCCGACATCATCCACGCCGGCAAGCCACACCCGGACCGGGAGATCCCGCAGGCGCAGAGCGCGCACGACACCTTCTGGGACTTCGTCTCCCTGCACACCGAGGCGCAGCACCACACCATGTGGAACATGTCCGACCGGGGCATCCCGCGGTCGTACCGGACGATGGAGGGCTTCGGGGTCCACACCTTCCGCCTGATCAACGCCGCCGGTGAGACGGTGCTTGCCAAGTTCCACTGGAAGCCCCGCCTCGGCGTGCACTCCCTGGACTGGGAGGAGGCGCAGCTGATCAACGGCATCGACCCGGACTTCCACCGGCGAGACCTCTACGACGCCATCGAGGCCGGCGCGTACCCGGAGTGGGAGCTGGGCATCCAGGTCTTCCCGGACACCGAGGAGGAGACCTTCGCCGGCATCGACCTGCTCGACCCGACGAAGATCGTGCCGGAGGAGCTGGCCCCGGTGCAGCCGGTCGGCCGGCTGGTGCTGAACCGTACGCCGACGAACTTCTTCGCCGAGACCGAGCAGGTGGCGTTCCACCTGGGGCACCTGCCGCCGGGCATCGACGTCACCAACGACCCGCTGCTGCAGGGCCGACTCTTCTCCTACGTCGACACGCAGCTGACCCGCCTCGGCGGGCCGAACTTCTCGCAGATCCCGATCAACCGCCCGCACGCGGCGGTCAACGACATGCTGCGCGACGGTTTCCACCAGCATGCCGTGCACGCCGGGGTCGCGCCGTACCGGCCGAACTCGCTCGACGGGGGCAACCCCTTCCCGGCCGGCGACGCCGAACACGCGTTCCTCGACGTGCCGGTGACGGTGGCCCAGGCCCCCAAGGTACGGGCGAACCCGGCCTCCTTCGACGACCACTTCAGCCAGGCCCGCCTGTTCTGGCTGAGCATGTCGCTGGTGGAGCAGGAGCACATCGTCCGCGCCTACACCTTCGAGCTGGCCAAGTGCTACCACCAGGCGATCAAGGAGCGCCAGCTGCAGTGCCTGGCCAACATCGACCCGGTGCTCTGCGCCCAGGTCGCCGCCGGGCTGGGCCTGCCCGCGCCGCAGCCCACCGAGCCGCTGGCCGACGTCGCGCCAAGCCCGGCGTTGTCGCAGGTCGGCCGGGAGTGGCCGGCCGACGGTCGGCTGGTCGGGATCGTCGTCGACGGCGACAGCGACCTCGACGGGGTCAGCGAGGTCCGGCGGGCGGTCTTCGCCGCCGACATGGTGCCGCTGCTGATCGCCCCGCACGGCGGGAAGCTGGGGGAGCTGCCGGTGCAGCGGACCTTCGCCACCGCCCGGTCGGTCGAGTTCGACGTGGTCCTGGTGGCGGCGGCACCGCCACCGGCGCCGGACGCGTTGGCCGCCCGGGACGCCAAGGCGGGCGCGGCCAGCTCGGTCACCGTGGATCCCCGGGTCCTGCTACTGGTCCAGGAGGCCTGGCGGCACGCCAAGGCGATCGGCGCATGGGGGACCGGTGCCGCCGTGCTGGAGCAGGCGGGGCTGACCGGCACGCCCGGCGTCGTCACGGGCGACTCCGCTCCGGAGGTGCTCGCCGAGGTGCAGCAGCTGCTCGCCGCGCACCGGGTGTGGCAGCGGTTCCCCACCTCGCTCGGCTGAGTTCCACCCACCGGGGCCGCCCTCGCGCACCGTCGCGCGGGCGGCCCCGGTGGGGGCGGGCCGCCGACGGGCGCGGGACGGGTCAGGCGAAGCGGCTCGGGTCGCCAGCGCCGACCCGGACGATCTCGGGCTCGCCGTCGGAGAAGTCGATCACCGTGGTCGGCTCGGTGCCACAGTCACCGGAGTCGACCACCGCGTCGACCACATGGTCGAGGCGTTCCTTGATCTCCCAGCCCTGGGTCATCGGCTCGGGGTCGCCGGGCAGCAGCAGGGTGCTCGACAGCAGCGGCTCGCCCAGCTCGGCCAGCAACGCCTGGGCGACGGTGTGCGCGGGGATGCGGACGCCGACGGTCTTCTTCCGCGGGTGCAGCAGCCGACGCGGCACCTCCCGGGTCGCCGGGAGGATGAAGGTGTAGCTGCCCGGGGTGGCCGCCTTCACGGCCCGGAACACCGCGTTGCCCAGGTGCACGAACTGGCCCAGTTGCGCGAAGTCGCGGCACACCAGGGTGAAGTGGTGGCCGCTGTCGAGGTGGCGGATCTCCCGGATCCGGTCCATGCCGTCCTTGTTGCCCACCTGGCAGCCCAGCGCGAAGCACGAGTCGGTCGGGTAGGTGATCAGGCCGTCCCGGCGGATCAGGTCGACCGCCTGACCGATCAGCCGGGGCTGCGGGTTGTCCGGGTGCACGTCGAGGTACTTCGCCATGGTCGGAAGCTTAGGCCGACCCGTGCGGTGTCAACTTCCCGACAGTGCCCGCCCGACGGTGCGGGTAGAAGCCCATCGTTGTCCGCATGGTCGTACGCATCAACCGCCGCTCCGACCCGGGCCTGCTCCAGCATCCCCCGATGCCCGGCACCGTACAGGCCACCGTGCTGATCTTCGCGCTGCTGGCCCTGCTGTTCGCACTCGCGACGGTGCACCGGCTGGTGGCCGAGGACGGCTCACTCGGTGCCGCCGGGTTCTTCGCCGCGATGGCCGGGGCCAGCACACTGGTGACGGTCGCCCTGGCCGGCCGGCGACGATGGGCGGCGTACCCGACGTACGTGGTGACGATCCTGCTGGCGACCGCCTCGCTCGGGCTGTTCGGCGCGATCACGATCGTCGGCCTGGGCCTGCTGGCCTGGGTGGTCTTCGCGCTGAGCACCCGGGCGGCCCGGGACTGGCTCAGCGGTCGCCGCCGCCTGCGCTGACGGTGGCCAGCGGTGCCGCCGGTCGGCGTCGCCCGCACCGGCCCGTGGCCGCCGAGCGAGGGGGTCGCGGCGACCCGGGGCCGTCGGGGTGCCCGCCGCGCCGCCGAGGTCGCCGCACGCGGTCCGCGCCGCCCTACTCCGCGCCGGAGTTCTCCGCCGCCGGCTCCGCCTCGGCCGCCCGGGGAGCGGTCACCTCGGCGGTGGGGCCGGTCGCCTCGACGGTGGCCGGGTCGGCGGTCTTCGGGCGTGCCCAGGAGAACTCGATCTCGACCGAGAACTCGTCCTCGTCCTCCTGCTCGATCTCCAGCTCGCAGTGCACCTCGTCGGCCACGGCGATCGTGCCGGCAGCGCCGTAGAAGATCTGACCGGTGCTCTCCAACTGGCTCGCCACCTGACGCAGCCAGGCGGCCAGATCCGCCCGGGACACGGTCCGGGCGTCCTCGTAGATATCCATTCCGGAATGCTCTCATCCCGAGATCATCGGGCCGGTCCCGGGCTGCCGTCGGCACTCACCACCGCGACGTCGCCGCCGTCGGGATTCACCACCGCGACGTCGCCGACGTCGGGATTCACCGTCGCGCCGGCCACCCCGCCAGGACGGCAGATAACCCCACCCGGTCCCGGGCGGGATCCGGCGCCGGCCGGGGCGTCGCCGTCGGGGTCCGGTCGAACCGGGGCGCCGGGGCGGGCTGGCGGACGCCGCCGACCTCGACGAAGGTGTGTCGGGCGGCGTTGTGCGGGTGCCGGTGCGCCTCGGTGGGCGTGAGCACCGGCGCGACGCAGGCGTCCGAATCGGCGAAGACCCCGGTCCACTCGTCCCGGGTACGCGCGGCGAAGCGCTCGGCGAACCGGCGGCGCAACTCCGGCCAGCCGGCGCGGTCGTACTGGTCGGGCAGGTCGGCGGCGTCGGCCAGGCCGAGCCCGGTGAGCAACGCGGCGTAGAAGGCCGGCTCCAGCGCGCCCACCGCCACGAACCGGTCGTCGGCGGTGCGGTACGTGTCGTAGAAGGGCGCGCCCCCGTCGAGCAGGTTGTGCCCGCGTGGCGCCGACCACTGGCCCGCGTCGACCAGCCCGTGCAGGAACGTGGTGAGCAGCGCCGAACCGTCGACCATCGCGACGTCGACCACCTGCCCCACCCCGGAGCGTTCCCGCTCCAGCAGCGCGGCCAGCACCCCGGTGACCAGCAGCATTCCGCCGCCGGCGAAGTCACCGAGCAGGTTCGCCGGGGCGTACGGGCGGTCGCCGGCCCGCCCCAACGGCTCCAGCGCGCCGGCCACCGCGATGTAGTCGATGTCGTGACCGGCCCGGGTCGCCAGCGGCCCGTCCTGGCCCCAGCCGGTCATCCGGGCGTACACCAGCCGGGGGTTGCGGTCCCGGCAGACCCGCGGGCCGAGGCCGAGCCGTTCGGCGACCCCCGGCCGGTACGCCTCGACCAGCACGTCGGCGCGCTCCACCAGGCGCAGCAGGTCCGCCACGCCGGCCGGGGACTTCAGGTCGAGCACGACGGCACGTCGACCGCGCTGCACCGGTCCGGTGGCCCCGGGGGTCAACCGGCCCACAACCGGGCCACCGGGACGGTCGACCCGGACCACGTCGGCGCCGAGGTCGGCCAGGACCATGCAGCCGAACGGCGCCGGTGCCAGGCTGGCCAACTCCACCACCCGTACCCCGGCCAGCGGGCCGGTCGCCCCCGGACGGGGTGGGGAGCAGCCCCGGTCGTGGCGGTCCGTGGTGCGGTGGTGCCCGGCGTCCGGCGACATGACTCCAGCTTCACCGGCCGCTGCCGGGCTGTCACCTCGGCGCAGTGACCAGGCTCCGCACGGGTGACGACTTTGGTGGGTTTCCTGCCGGACTTCCGCCATCTGACAACACCGGCTGGCCGTAGTGGTATCAGATGGCGTCGATGTGTCTCCGTAAGGGTGTCCATCCGCACCGCCACCACCAGCGGAGGCTGCGGACGCCCGACCTCGGGAGGAAAATGTGTCCACACGTCTGACGCGCCGAGCACGTCGCTCCGTGTTCGTCATGCTCACCGGCGCGGCGTTGGCGACGCTGCTGTCGGTCACCTCGGCCGGTGCGGTGCCGGCGCTGCGCCCGGCCGCCGACCGGCCCGGCACCCTCGCCGCCGCCGACCGGCCCGGCACCCTCGCCACCGCCGACGTCTACCTGAAGGACACCCCGGCCGACGTCGGCCTCCAGCCGCACGCCCTGAACCCGTTGTGGGAGAGCGCCGACATCAAGGTCTGCCCCACCGCGGTCGAGTGCGCGACCAGCCAGAACCCGATCGTGGGCGTAACGAACTACATCTTCGTCAAACTGCGCAACCCCGGCCCGTACGGCTCGGGTCAGACGGAGGAGGGCACCATCCACGTCTACCGGACCACCCCGGGTGGGGGCGGGGCCTGGCCGGGCGACTGGACGGAGATCGTCTGGACGGCTGTCTCGGTCCCCGCCGGGGTCACCACGGTCGTCCTGCCGTGGGACGACGTGCCGGGGCCGGGCCACTTCTGCCTGGTGGCGCGCTGGGTCTCCGACAACGACCCGATGGTCGCCGAGGGCCCGGACATCGGCGTCAACACCCGCAACAACAACAACGTCACCTGGCGCAACGTCAACTCGGTGGCGCTGGGCGCGGGTGGCACGGCGCAGGTGCGGCCCTTCGCGATCGGCAACACGCTGCCCCGGGCGACCCGCAACAGCCTGGTCTTCAGCGAGGTCGGCGCACCGCTGCGGGTCGCCGGTGGCCGACTGGTGGCCGACCTCGGGCCGACGCTCTTCGAGCGCTGGGTCAAGGGTGGCCGGGCCGGCAAGGGCATCCGTGAGGTGGGACGTAACCAGGTGGAGATCGTCGAACCGGGCCAGGCCAGCCTGGACAACCTGACGCTGGAGCCGAAGGAGCGGATCGCCTTCTCGCTCAGCTTCAGCGCCACCACGGTGACCAAGGAGAAGATCGCCCTACGGGTGACCCAGATCGGTCCGGACACCAGCGGCGCCGAACGGGCCGACCTGGGCGGCGTGCGTTACGACATCACGGTGGGCCAGCGGGCCGGCTAGTCCACGAGGGGGAGGGACGGAGGTCGCGGCCGGGATCCCGCGACCTCCGTCTCCTGCTGTCTCAGCGCAGGCTGACCCAGGAGGTGACCACCGTGTGTCCGCCGGTACGGGCCCGGAACTGCACCGGCCCGGCGGGTAGCGAATCCATCGAGAAGTACCCCATCGAGTCGGTCGGTACGTTCTCGTACCGGCCGGCGGTGGTGCGGGCACTGACCCGGCCCAGACCGATCGGGCTGAGCTGACCGACGATGCCGGTGGCGGTCACCTCGATCTCGATGACCACCTCGCCGCTGCGGAAGGTCAACGTCCGGTCGGTGCCGCCGGAGCGCAACAGACCAGCCGACTCCCGGTCGCAGGCCGAGTCGAAGATGAGCTCGGCCAGCGCCAGCTCGGCGTCGACCGTACGCCAGCTGAACGCCGCCAACGCGGTGTTGAGGAACTCCTCCGAGACCGGCCCGGAGTCCAGCAGCGCCGCACCCAACTCGGCAAGCAGGGCGTCGTCAGCGGCGGGCGGCCACTGCTCCATCGCGTTCACCTCCGGTCGCAGGAGCCCGGCCCGCCACGGCTCGGACGTACTGGGCCAGTGCCGGGCAGTTGCGCAACTTGGCCAGGCACCGGGCCTGGGTGGGCCCGACACTGCCGACCGGCATGTCGAGGCGCTCGCCGATCTCCCGGTAGCTGGCCGGCGGGTCGGCGGCGAGCAGGGCGAGCAGTTCCCGGCACCGGGTAGGCAGTTGGTCGAAGGCGTCCCGGAGCGCCTGCTGCCGTTCGGCGCGCAGCAGGTCCTCGTCCGGGCTGCTCGCGTCGGCCAGCAGGAAGGCGCCGGCCGGGCCCTGCGCCGAGTCGTCGTACGGGTCGAAGGGTTGACTGCGCCGGCCGATCCGGACCTGCCGGTGACACTCCCGGCGGGTGGTGGTCACCAGCCAGGCCGGTAACGCGGCGGGCTCGCGCAACCGGTCGAGCTGCTCCACCAGGCGCAACCAGACGGTCTGGTTGACGTCGGCGGCATCGGCCCGGTCGAGCCCGTGCGCCCGGATCACCGACAGCACCAGCGGCGTGTACCGGCGTACCAGCTCCGCCCAGGCGCTCTCGTCGCCGGCGGCGGCGGCGGTGACCAGCTCGACGGGCTCACGCACGGGTGGCACCCGGCCGTCGTCGACGGCCCTCAACCGACCAGCACCCCGTAGTCGGGATGCCAGCGCGCTCCGGCGACGAGGGCGGCCCGAGCCGCCTCGGCATCCAGTCCGGTGCTGGTCATCAGGGCGGCGAGCCGGCCGGAGACGTGGGCGGTGGCGAACGACGTACCGGCCCACGCGGCGAAGCCGGCGAACAGCAGGCCCGGCTGACCGGGCAACCGCAGCTCCCCGTCGACGTAGGTGCTGACCCGGTCGCCCACCGCGCAGGCGTCCACCCAGGGGCCGTGGCCGCTGTAGTCGGCGGGCAGCAACCCGTCGGGGCCCTCGGCCACCGCCGCCACGGCCAGCACCCGGGGCGACGCGGCGGGCCAGGCCGGGCGGGCACTGCCGGCGTTGCCCGCCGCCGCCACCACGGCGACCCGGCGGGGCAGCCCGGCGAGGAGGTTGACAAGCGGCAACGGTGGCTGGTCGTCCTGGGTGAAGTAGCCCAGCGACAGGTTGACCACACTCACCTGCGGGTCGAGCCGACCGACGGCGGCCACCAGGCTCTCCTCGTCGCCGACGCCGGTGGCATTTAGCGCGGCCTCCGGGTCGAAGCGGACCCCGGGGGCGGCCTGCCGGACCAGGCCGGCCACGAAGGTGCCGTGGCCACCCTGCAACGCCAGCAGTCCGGCGCTGACGTACAGCGGGTCGATGTCGTCGGGTTCCGGCAGGTAGCTGCCGCCCAACCACTGCGGGTGGGCGGTGCCGGCGGAGGCCCAGATGCCGGTGTCGCAGACGCCCACCGTCACCCCGGCGCCCTCACCGAGGCGGGCCGGGTCCGGCGCCGGTAGGGCGGCGGCGGCCCGTGGCGGGGCTCCCGGGTTGCCCATGATGTTGCCGAATCCGACCAGCACGTGGTGCGGCTGCACCTGGGGGACCGGCTGACCGGGCCACTGTTTCGGGTCGCGCAGCTGGCTCACCACCGACGGGATCTCGGTCTCCCGGGCGAAGAGCAACCGGCCGACCCCGGCGAACCCGCTGCCCTCGGTCACCTGGTGTCCCAGGGCGCGCAGCCGGGCCGTCACCCGGGCGAGGTCCTGGCGGGCGACCAGCAGCTGCCGGGGCCGGTAGAGGAACTCCCGCCCGGCCACGGTGTGCCGGCGGACCGTCTTGTCCGCCGCGACGGCCTCGGCGAAGGCCCGCTGGTAGCTCTCCGGCGTCTGGTCGGCGGCGTGCGCCGGGCGCGGCCGGGCGGCCATCCCGAGGGGCAGCGCGGCGGCGGCCAGCGCGGACCACCTGACCACCTGGCGTCGGGAGAGTCGACCCGGCGGATGCGGCACGCCGGAACAGTCAGGCGACACAAGCCCTCCAGGTGGTGGAAGATGCGCGGCCGACGACAGCGGGGGAAGCCACGTTTGCGCTCTCCGCGCAGGGAGGCTATCTCCCGGCGTGACCCTCGGTCAATTGTCGGTCATCAATCGTCATCGGAGTGTCGGGTCACCGACGGATTGACCGGTGGTACGGGGTCGGGGATTCTGCATGGCATGGCCGACCGCAACCGATCCGGCATCGGCCCGGCGCAGTCCGCCCTGGACGCCGTCCAGCGGTACCCCCACGAGGCGCTCACCATCGCCCGCGCGGTGCTCGGGGCCACGTCGGACACCCACGAGCGGTCGACCGCCGAACGCGCCATCGGGCTGGCCCTGCGGGAACTCAACGACCTTCCCGGCGCGCTGCGCCACCTGCGCCGCGCGGTCCGGGCCACCGACGACCCGCGGCTGCGGGCGTTGGCCCGGATGAGCCTGGGGTACGTGCTGGCCAACGCCGGCCGCACCGTCGCCGCCCTGCGCGCGGTCACCCTGGCCCTGCCCATGTTGACCGGTGCCGACGCCGGGCGGGCCCGGATGCAGCGCGGCGTGGTGCTGCACTACCGGGGACACTTCGACGAGGCGCTGCGGGACTACGACGTCGCGGTGGACATCGCCCAACGCGAGGGCGACCTGCTGCTGGAGGCCCGCGCCCGCAACAACCGTGGCCTGCTCAACGCCCACCGTGGTCCGGGCCGCAGCATCGACGACCTGCACCGGGCCGCCACCGTCTTCGGGCGGCTCGGGTTGGATCTGGCCGCCGCTGACGCCCGGTGGAACAGCGGCATCGCCGCCGGACAACGCGGCGACGTGGCGGGCGCGCTGCGCTGCTTCGCCACCGTCGACGCCGAGTACCGCCGGCTCGCCGTGCCCCGGCCGGCGTTGCTGCTGGACCGCTTCGAGCTGCTGCTGTCGGTGCCGCTGATCGACGAGGCGGTCGAGGTGGCCACCACCGCCGTGGCCGAGCTGCGCCGTCGTGGCATGGCCTCCGACCTCGCCGAGGCGCTGCTGGCCCGGGCCCGCGCGGCGCTGCTGGCCGGGGACCTGGCGACCGCCACCGACGCCGCGGTGGCCGCCCGCACCCGGTTCCGCCGGCAGGGGCGCCGCACCTGGGCGACCTTCGCCCGACACGTCGAACTCCGGGCCGGGTACGCCCAGGGGGTCCGCACGCCGGCGTTGTTCGCCGCGATGGTGCGTACCGCCGGTCTGCTCGACGCGACCGGCTGGCCGGGACCGGCGCTCACCACCCGGATCGAGGCCGCCCGCCTCGCCGCCACGTTGGGCCGGGACCGGCGCGCGGCACACCTGCTGACCGTGGCCGCCACCGCCCGTCGCCGGGGCACCGCGCCGCACCGGGCCCAGGGGTGGTACGCCCTGGCGCTGCGTCGCCGGCTCGACGGCGACGAGCCGGGCGCGGCGCGGGCCCTGCGCCGGGGACTGGCGGTGCTGGACGGGCACCGTGCCTCGCTCGGTGCGACCGAGCTGCGCACCCACAGCGGCGCGTACGGCCGGGAGTTGGCCGCCGAGGGGTTGGACATCGCGGTGCGCAGCGCCGCCCCGGCGCGGGTGCTGGCCTGGGCCGAACGCTGGCGCGCCAACGCCCTGCGGATGCGGCCGGTCTCCCCACCGTCGGATCCGGCGCTGGCCAGCGCCCTGGCCGAGCTGCGGATGGTCAGCACCGCGCTGGAGGACGCGCTGCTCACCGGCCACCCGGTGCAGGCGCTGCGCCGCCGGCAGGCCCGGCTGGAGCAGCGCATCCGGGAACTTGCCCGGAGCGCGGCCGGTGGTGGGCCGCTGGTGACACCACCGGGGGTGCGCGCCCTCGCCACCGCCCTCGGCGACGCCGTCCTGCTGGAGCTGGTCGCGCACGGGCCCCGGCTGCGCGCGGTGCTGGTCCGCGACGGGCGGGCGACGCTGCACGATCTCGGCCCCCTGGCCGAGGCGGTACGGCTGGCCCGGCTGCACCGGTTCGGCCTCCGCCGGCTGGTCACCACCGGGGACCACGCCGACGCCCGGGCCCGGGTCGACCATCTCGCCACCGCCCTGGACCGGCAGCTCTTCGACCCGGTGCGCTCCCGGCTCGCCGACCGTCCGCTGGTGATCGTGCCGATCGGCGACCTGCACGCCGTACCGTGGTCGGGTTTGCCGACCTGCGCGGGCCGGCCGGTGACCGTGGCGCCCTCGGCGACGGCCTGGCTGCGCGCCGCCGGCCGGGTCGCCCCCGCCGGGCCGCCGGTGCTGGTCGCCGGGCCACGCCTGCCCGCCGCCGAGACCGAGGTACGCCAGCTCGGCGCGGTCCTGCCCGGCTCCCGGGCGTTGACCGGCGCGGCGGCCGCGGCGGACGTGGTGACCGACGCGTTGAACGGCGTGGGGCTGGCCCACATCGCCGCGCACGGCCGGTTCCGGGCGGACAACCCGCTCTTCTCCACCCTGGAGGTGGCCGACGGGCCGCTGACCGCCTACGAGCTGGAGCGGCTGACCAGCCCACCCGGCTGCGTGGTGCTCTCGGCGTGTGACTCGGGCCTCGCCGGGGTCCGCCCCGGCGACGAGGTGATGGGGTTCAGCGCGGTGCTGCTGGCCCTGGGCACCCGGAGCCTGATCGCCACCGTCCTGCCGGTGCCGGCCGACCTGACCACCGCGCTGATGCTGGACCTGCACCGCCGGATGCGGGCCGGTGCCGGGCCGGCCCTGGCGCTCGCCGAGGCGCAACGCGCCTTCGACGGGCCGCGCCTGGAGGCCGGGTCGGGTGGGGGAGCGGCGCACGCCACCGCCGCCGCCTTCGTCTGTTTCGGCGCGGGCTGAGAGTAAATCGATCGGCACTCCTCGATGAAATGTGTTAACGTTCACAGGCTGACCCGGGTGGGGTGCCGCCTGGTCGGGCCACTCGGACCCCGGTCTACCACCCTCGCGTACCAGCACCGGGAGGATCCATGTCACGAGCAGGCAGCCGCTGGAGTGTTGCCGCGACCGTCGCGACGGTCGTCGCCGCCGCCCTGGCGTTCGCGATCGGCCCGGCGAACGCCGAGGCGGACACCGGCGTCCGGGTGATGCCCCTTGGCGACTCGATCACCGACGGCTTCAATGTGCCCGGCGGTTACCGGATCGAGCTGTGGCGTCGGCTGGTGGCCGGCGGCCACCAGGTCGACTTCGTCGGCTCGCTCGTCAACGGGCCGAGCAGCCTGGGTGACCGCAACCACGAGGGACACTCGGGGTGGACCATCGCCCAGATCGACGCCAACGTGGTGAACTGGCTGCGCACGACGACCCCCCGCACGGTGCTGCTGCACATCGGCACCAACGACATGTACGGCGACACCTCGGGTGCCCCGGCCCGGCTCTCCGCCCTGATCGACAAGATCACCGCGACCGCGCCCGCCGCCGACGTGTTCGTCGCGACGATCGTCCCCCGCTCCGGCGCGGACAACCAGGTACGGGCGTTCAACGCGGCGATCCCCGGCATCGTGCAGAGCAAGGTCAACGCCGGCCGCAAGGTGCACCTGGTCGACATGTACAACGCGTTGACGCTCGCCGACCTGGCCGACGGCGTGCACCCCAACCTGGGCGGCTACGACAAGATGGCGGCCGTCTGGCACAACGCCCTGCGCGTGGTGCCGGGCAGCATCGGCGGCACCACCCCGCCGACCACCCCACCGCCCACGCCACCCAAGTCCACGCCGCCGCCGACCACGCCGCCGTCGGCCGGTGCCTGCCGGGTCGGGTACGCGGTGAACGCCTGGAACAGCGGCCTGACCGCCGAGGTGACCGTCACCAACACCGGCGCCACCGCGGTCAACGGCTGGGCCCTGGCCTTCACCCTGCCGGCCGGGCAGAGCGTCAGCAGCGGCTGGAACGCCACCATCGCCCCGACCAGCGGCGCGGTGACCGCCCGCAACGTGTCCTACAACGCCGCGCTCGCCCCGGGGGCCTCGGTCAGCTTCGGCTTCCAGGCCACCCACACCGGCAACACCGCCCGACCGTCGGCCTTCGCCCTCAACGGCAGCACCTGCACCACCTCCTGAACCCACGCCACCCGAGCGCGCCGCCGGACGACGCACCCGTCCGGCGGCGCGGCCGTCGGCGGGCGTGGGCGTCCGTGGTCGGCGGCGGGCGTCCGTGGTCGTCGGCGGCCTCGATGGCCGCGCGACCGGCCGACCGAAAACCCGAAACCCGCCAGGCGCGCCGCGCGGATCGGCGATGGTGGGTGCGCACCGGTCGGAAAACCGGGAGACCAGGTACGCGGCGAGGAGTGGGCGGTGTCGACGAAGGAGGTCGTGCAGGCGATCGGGGGCCTGCTCGACCTCGCCGGGGTCCTCGTCATCGCCGTCGGCGTGGCCCTGGCCACGGTGGTCTTCGTGGTCGGCTACTGGCGTACCCGGACGTTGACCGAGGTCTACCGCCAGTACCGGCAGGGGGTGGGTCGGGCGATCCTGCTCGGGCTGGAGCTTCTCGTCGGCGGTGACATCATCCGGACCGTGGCCGTCTCGCCGTCCTTTCGCAGCGTGGGAGTGCTGGCCCTGATCGTGCTGGTCCGGACGTTCCTCAGCTTCTCCCTGGAGGTCGAGTTGGAGGGGCGCTGGCCGTGGCAGCCGAGGCGCACCGGGGCAACCGTGTCGGCCAGCTCAGTCCCCGCCGAACCGCCCGGTGGTGGGTGAGCCGCAGTGTGGATCGGGATGTGCCGCTGGGCCAGCGCCGCCTCGGGAGCCCGCCGCCCCCGTGCGATGGGCACCGCCCCGCGTGGGGGTGTGAGTGGGGTGCCCCTCTCGACCGTAATCGTTAAGAAGGGGCCCCTCCTTTCAGACGATCATGCCGGCGGCGATGGTGCGGTTGGTGGACTCGTCGATGATGATGAAGCCGCCGGTGGTGCGGTTGCGGCGGTACTCGTCGGCCAGCAGGGGGACGGTGGTGCGTAGGTGGACCCGGCCGATGTCGTTGAGGCGTAGTTCGGTGGCGGTTTCGTCGCGGTGCAGGGTGTTGATGTCCAGGCGGTAGTTCAACGCCCGGATGATGGTGCGGGCGGTGCGGGTGGTGTGTTTGATGGCGTACTTCCCGCCGACGCGCAGGGGCTGGCTCTCGTCCATCCAGCAGAGCATCGCGTCGATGTCCTGGGTGGGGGTGGGGGCGTTGTGCGGCCGGCAGATCAGGTCGCCGCGGGAGATGTCGATCTCGTTGGCCAGGCGGACGGTGACCGACATGGGTGGGTAGGCCTCCTCGACCGGTCCGTCGGCGGTTTCCACCGCGCTGATGGTGGAGGTGAACCCGGACGGGAGGACCATGACCTCGTCGCCGGGCTTGAGCACCCCGGAGGCCACCTGCCCGGCGTAGCCCCGGTAGTCGGTGACGGTGGTCGACTGCGGCCGGATGACGTACTGCACCGGGAAGCGGACGTCGACGAGGTTGCGGTCGGAGGCGATGTGCACGTGTTCCAGGTGGTGCAGCAGCGCCGGGCCCTCGTACCAGGGCATGTTGGTCGAGCGGGTGGCGATGTTGTCACCGGCCAGGGCGGAGACCGGAACGATCGTCAGGTCGGTGATGTCGAGTTTCGCGGCGAACGCGGTGAACTCGTCGGCGATCGTGTCGAACACGGCCTGGTCGTAGTCGACCAGGTCCATCTTGTTCACACACAACACCAGGTGCGGCACCCGCAGCAGCGAGCAGAGGAACGCGTGCCGCCGCGACTGCTCGACCAGGCCCTTGCGGGCGTCCACCAGGATCAACGCGAGGTCGGCGGTGGACGCGCCGGTGACCATGTTGCGGGTGTACTGGATGTGCCCCGGGGTGTCGGCGATGATGAACTTCCGCCGCGGCGTGGCGAAGTACCGGTACGCCACGTCGATCGTGATGCCCTGCTCCCGCTCGGCCCGCAGCCCGTCGGTCAGCAACGCGAGGTTGGTGTACTCGTCACCCCGCGCCGCCGACACCGCCTCGACCGCTTCCAACTGGTCGGTGAACAGGCTCTTGGTGTCGTACAACAGCCGGCCGATCAACGTCGACTTACCGTCGTCGACACTACCCGCGGTGGCGAACCGCAACAGGTCCATCGGCCGACCGGCCGTCGTCGCCTCGGACGTGGCCACCCCGGCGCCCACAGTGTCGGTGCTCATCAGAAGTAGCCCTCCCGCTTACGGTCCTCCATCGCGGCCTCACTCACCCGGTCATCACCCCGGGTCGCCCCCCGCTCCGTGATCCGCGTCGCCGCCACCTCGGCGACCACCGCCGCCACATCAGCGGCATCAGAGCGCACCGCCGCCGTGCACGAGGCGTCCCCCACCGTCCGATAGCGGACCCGCTCCACGAACGGGACCTCACCGGCACGCGGGCGGATGAACTCGTTCACCGCGTACAACATGCCATCCCGCTCGATGACCTCACGGTCGTGCGCGAAGTAGATCGACGGCAACGGGATCTCCTCCCGACCGATGTAGTGCCACACATCCAACTCGGTCCAGTTCGACAACGGAAACACCCGAATCGACTCACCCGGATGATGCCGACCGTTGTACAACGACCACAACTCCGGCCGCTGGTTCTTCGGATCCCACTGCCCGAACTCGTCCCGGAACGAGAACACCCGCTCCTTCGCCCGCGCCTTCTCCTCATCCCGACGCGCCCCACCAAACAGGGCGTCGAACCGGTGCTTCTCCACCGCCTCCAACAACACAGGCGTCTGCAACCGGTTCCGCATCCCGTCCGCGGACTCCCGCACCAGACCACTGGCCAGGGCCTCCGGCACCGACGCCACCACCAGATGCAGCCCCAACCCCGCCACCCGCGCGTCCCGGTACTCCAGCACCTCGACGAAGTTGTGCCCGGTATCCACGTGCATCACCGGAAACGGCACCGACCCCGGCGCGAACGCCTTCTGCGCCAACCGCAACATCACGATCGAGTCCTTACCACCGGAGAACAACAACACCGGCCGCGCCATCTCCGCCACCACCTCCCGCATCACGAAGATGCTCTCCGCCTCCAGGGCATCGAGATGGGAGACCTGGTACACCGCCGATCCGCTGCTCAACGGAGCTCCTTCCGGGACGAGGGGACGACAGACGCGGCCGTGGCCACCGTGCCGGACAGGTGCCGGCGGTTGGCCACCGTGCCGGACAGGTGCCGGTGGAGGGCCGCCAGCAGCGGCCCGGCGAGATCCGTGCGGCAGACCAGCAGGTCGGGCAGGCGTGGATCGGCCTCGTTGTATTTCAGCGCAGATCCGTCGATCCGGGAAGCGTGCAGCCCGGTGGCCGTCGCCACAGCCACCGGCGCGGCCGAGTCCCACTCGTACTGGCCACCCGCATGGATGTACGCGTCCACCTCACCGGTCACCACCGCCGCGATCTTCGCCCCCGCCGACCCCATCGGCACCAACTCCGCACCCACCTCCGCCGCCAGCTCCGTCAGGAAGGCCGGCGGCCGACTCCGACTGGCCGCCAACCGGACGCGCCGGTCGGAGCGGTCCGGTCGGGCCGGTCGGTCCTGGGTGGTCAGCACCCGCAGCTGCGCGGGCAGCCCCACGGCGGCGGCGACCAGACGGTGCGAGGTCGGGGCGTCGCGCGCCCAGAGCGCCACGTGCACCGCCCAGTCCGACCGGCCCGCCTCGGAGAACTCCCGGGTACCGTCCAACGGATCGATGATCCACACCCGGTCGGCGGTCAACCGGCCGCCCGCTTCGGTGGCCACCGTCCGGGAGTTCACGTCCTCCTCGGACAGGACCGCGTCGGCCGGGCGGCACCTGGCCAGCTCGGTGCGGAGGAAGTCGTGGGCGGCGCGGTCACCGGCGGCCTTCAGCGTCGCCGGATCGTCGTGGCCGTGTGCGGCGCGTACCCAGAGCAGCAGTTCGCCGGCGCGGGCGGCGAGCCGGCGGGCCAGCGCCGGGTCGGATTCGGTGGGGTTCACGGGCTCCTCGGCTTCGGCGACGGGACGGGGGCGGGGGCGGGCGGTCGTCACTGGACCGCCCGACGGATGAAGCAGCGGACGCTGACCCAGGTCAGCGCCACCGCGGTGCCGGTCAGCACGGTCAGGCAGAGCCAGCCCGGCAGGTGCGGCACGTCCGGCAGGAGCGCACCGCGCACCCCCTCCGAGACGTACGTCATGGGGTTGAGGGCGGTGAGGGTCTGGTACCAGGGCACCGACGACAGTCGTGGCCACGGGTAGTGGATGCAGCCGGTCCAGATGATCGGGGTGAGGATCACCGAGAAGGTGACGTTGATCCGCTGCACCGGCAGCGTGGTGGCCAGGCTCATTCCGATCGCCGCGCCGATCCAGGCCCCGAGCAGCGCCGTCAGCAGGGCGGTCGGCAGGCCGGCCGGTCGCCACGGGGCCGAGCCGACCACCAGGGCGCCGAGCGGGTACACCAGGACGGCCGCGAGCAGCCCCCGGATGGTGGCGATCACCAGCTTGCCGATCGCGACCAGGCCGGTGGGCAGCGGGGCCATCAGCCGGTCCTCGATCTCCATGGTGAAGCCGAACTCCTTCACCAGGGGCAGGGCCACGCTCTGCAGCGCGGTGGTGAGGGCGGCCAGGGCGATGATGCCGGGCAGGAAGAGGTCGGCGAAGCCGGGCCCGACGATGCCCTGGGCGCCCAGGATGGTGTCGAAGACGAAGAGCATGAACAGCGGGGTCAGCCCGACCTGCAGCAGGATCACCCAGAGTTCCCGGCCGGTGATCATCAGATCGCGACGGAGCAGGGCGGCGAGGACCCGTGCCGGGTGTGGCCGGGGTCGGGGCTGCCACGCGGTGCGCAGCGGGGTCGGGGTGTCGACAGCGGTCACCGTGGCGCCCTTCCGGTCAGTTCGATGAAGACGTCCTCCAGGCTGGGTTCGCCGACGTCGATGGCGGCGAGCGCCGCCGACCGTCCGGTCAGCACGGTCACCGCCGCACCCAGCAGCGCCGCCGGATCGCCGGCCAGGTGCAGGCGGATGCGGATCCGGCCCCGCCCGTCCGGTGCCGACCGGGCCCCGTTCGCCAGCGCCGCCAGCGGCCCGGCACCGGCCCGGCCCGCCAGGCCCCCGCCGGTCGCGGCCAGGCCCGCCAGGTCCCCGCCCCCGCCGGTCGCGGCCAGGCCCGCCTTGCCCCCGCCGGCTGCGGCGCGGGCGGCGAGGGCCGCCCGCACCCCGGGTGGCAGGTTTCCCGGCCGTACGCCCGGTGGCAGGTTCGCGCCGGGCCGGCCGCCGCCCCCGCCGGTGGGCAACGCCAACCGCTCCGACTTGCGTACCCCGTCCAGCGCGGCGAGGGCGGCCTGCAACGAGTCCGGGTCGTCGGCGGCGGCCGGGGTGACGGTGAGGTCGAGGATCGCGTCGCCGGCCAGGCCCCGGACCAGGTTCTGCGGGGTGTCCAGGGTGAGCAGCCGGCCGTGGTCGACGATGCCGACCCGGTCGACCAGCCGGGCCGCCTCGTTCATCGCGTGGGTGGTCAGCACGATCGCCACCCCCCGCTCCCGCAGCTGCCGGATCTGACCCCAGATCAACAGCCGGGTCTGCGGGTCCAGGGCGTTCGTCGGCTCGTCCAGGAAGAGCACCGCCGGCTCGTGGGTGAGCGCGCGGGCGATCATCAACCGCTGCGCCAACCCCCCGGAGTACGCCTCCAGCCGCCGGTCGGCCCGCTCGGTGAGCCCGAAACGTTCCAGCAGCTCCCCGGCGCGGGCCTGGGCCTGCCGCCGGGGGACCCCGTGGTACGTGGCGTGGTGCACCAGGTTCTGCCGGGGGGTCAGCGCCCGGTCCAGGTTGTTGTGCTGGGGCACCACGGCCAGCTGGGCGCGGGCGGTGGCCGGATCCCGGTCGACGTCGACCCCGCCGACGACCACCCGGCCACCGGTGGGCCGCAGCCGGGTGGTCAGGACACCCACGGTGGTGGACTTGCCGGCCCCGTTCGGCCCGAACAACCCGAAGATCTCACCCGGCGCGACGTGGAAGGACAACCCGTCGACGGCGTTGGTGTCACTGCGGGGGTAGCGCTTGACGAGGTCGTCGACCTCGACCACGGCCGGGCCGTCTCTGCTGGGCATCGTGTCTCCTTCGCTGCCGGGGTCTCAGCCGCCCCGACGGTGCCGACGGTCACCCGCCGGCGGGTTTGGGATGGTCGTGGAAGAACCGCCAGATGGTTTCGGTGGCGTTCAGCGCGGTCGAGGGGGGATCGAGGTTGAGCAGCTGCTGCGCCCGGGGCGGGTTCGGCCGGCCGCCGGGCCACTGGTGACCGGCGTCGGCGATGGTGACCAGTTCGACGGCCCGCCCGTCGGGGCAGGTCGCGGTGGTGCGGGTGACCGGCCCGTCGGTGGTGGTCGTCGGCTTCGCGCACCTGTCGACGCCACGCCAGCGGGCTGCCAGCTCCGGGGTGGGTGGCCCGTCGATGCGTACCGGGTTGCGGCCGGTGCCGCCGTTGTCCCGGCGGCCGGGGCCACCGCCGTACGGCATGGTCTTGTCCTGCTGGCCGTGGATGTGCAGCACCGACACCGGTGCCGGGTCCGGGCACTGGCCGGTCAGCGTGGTCGCCACCGCGCCGACCGCGGCGAAGATGCTGGTGTCGCAGGCCAGCCGGTACGCCAGCAGGCCACCGTTGGAGATCCCGGTGACGTAGGTGCGGGCCGGGTCGACCGGCAGTTGGGTGCCGATCCGGTCGACCAGTTCGGTGACGAACCGGACGTCGTCCACGCCCTCGCGGGCCGGTGCGCCGCAGCACCCCGGTCCGGCCGCCCAGGCCCGCTGCACCCCGTCGGGGAAGGCGACGACGAAGCCGTCCCGGTCGGCCTGCCCGGTCCAGCCGTACGCCTGCTCGGCCTGCTCGCCGGTGCCGGCCGCGCCGTGCAGCATCACCACCAGCGGGACCGGGGCGCCCAGGTCGGCCGAGCCGGGCCGGTACAGCCGGTAGGTGCGTTGCCGCTGGTCCACCTCGATGGTGTGCGCCGACGAGCCGACGGGCACCGCCGAGGCGTCCGGGGCCGCCCCGGAGGGTGCCGCCGGTCCGGCGGACCCGGCGCCGGTCGACGAGCCGGCGGCCTCGGGGGCGTCGTCGCGACCCGGGGTGCAGCCGCCGACGGCGGCCAACCCGACCAGCAGAGTGAGCGTCGCGGCGACCCCGGCCGTCCGCGGCCGGCGGGACCGGTGGGCGGCCGACGTGACCGCGCCGGAGGAAAGGACAGTAAAGGGCATCATATGGGCACTTTCCCAGGGCTTTGTTCGAGCCAGGTCAGGACCACGCCAGGGTCGGGCAAGGACCGCCGGCCCGGTGGGTCACGCCACCGGGCCGGCGGGCCCGGTCACCAGAGGGTGCGCAGCCGGATCAGCTCCCAACCCCCCTCGGGTACGTCGTCGTCCGGGTCGGTGCGCAGGTTCATCGGGTTCGCCATGCCCAGGTAGAGGGTGGTGCCGTCGACGACCATGTTGCGCACGCCGTAGTTCAGGTAGTTGCCCACCCCGGCGTCGCTGACCGTGGTGGCCGGCTTGCCGGGCGCCGGGAAGGCGTACAGGTCACCGCCGTACACCGCCGGGGGCACCTGCGGGTCGGTCGAGGTGGCGGCCACCATCGGCGCGGTGGCCATCGCCGCGCCGACCGACGGGGAGAGCCCCTGCTCCTCGGCCGTGGCCTGGCCCAGCTCCTTGGCCAGGTAGCTCCAGTCCATGGTGCCCACGAAGAGCTTGCCGCCGGCCACCGCCATCTTCCAGGTGTAGTTGTTGTACGGGTTGCCGAAGCCGGCCGGCCCGTACTTCGGGGTCAACCCGTTGGACACCACCGACCACGCCCCCGCTCCGCCGTTCGCGGCCGGGTCGTACGCCGGCAGCTCCGAGGCCCCGTAGAGCAGCTCGACCTGCTGCGTCCGGGTGCCGAAGCCCTTGCCCCGGTGGATGCTGATCGCCCGTTGGGTGTTCTGCACGGTGGCCCGGATGCCCGCCTCGTCGGTCGGCGGGTAGATGCTCAGGTGCAGGGTGCTGGCCTTCAGCGGCACGTGCATGCTGCCCCAGTACAGGTAGCCGCCGTAGGAGGCCAGCCCGCCCAGGCCGTAGCTGCGGGCCACCACCGCGTCCGGTTCGTAGCTGGTGACGTTCCAGACCTGCTGCCAGGCGTCGGCGTCCTCCGGGTTCAGCCCCGGCGCGCCGGTGGAGAGCTTCGGGCTCATCCAGACCGAGGCGATGCTCGCCGGCACCGGCGTCGAGGGCGTCGCCGCGGCCAGCTCCTCGGTGCCGCCCGGCCAGGTGGTGACGAAGATCCGCCCCTGGTGGACGGTCAGGTCGGCGGCCTGCGCCGGCAGGGTCGCCACCTCGGCGAAGGCGAACGGGTCGGTCTTGCTGCCCAGCCAGCGCAGCACGTGACCCCGGTTGCCGCCGTTCGCACCCACGCCCACCCCGGCGTAGAGCGCGCCGTCGGCCACGGTGAAGTGCCGGATGTTGCCGTACGCGGGGAAGTTGCGCGATCCCAGGTACGCCCCGGTGTCGGTGTCGAAGGCGAACAGGTTGATGCTCTCGCCCAGCGCCGGGCCGCCGAGCAGGGCCACCCCGCCGTAGTTGCCGGCCGCCCGGATACCGACCGTGGTCTGCAACCGGCTCAGGTCGTCGGAGGAGGCGTTGCGTACCAGGTCGGTCTTCTCGGTGAGCCGGTTCGTCCGGATGTCGTAGCTGAACAGCCGGGGCATCCGGTGGTCACCGAGGGTGATCGGCAGCTGCGGGTTGCGCTTGGCGATCTGGCTCTCGCCGTACTCGCAGACCCAGTCGGCGTTGATCGCCGGCGTGGTGTTGCGCAGGGTCCGTCCGCTGGTGAGGCAGTTGACGTTGGCCCCGGTGCCGAAGAACAGGTTCCGTCCGGCGCGGGTCATCCCCCACAGGTACGCCTGGTTGACCTTGGCCTGTCCGGTGGCGCACGGCGGGCCGGCCGGGTACGGCTGCCCGATGCCGGCGAAACACTCGTCCGGCGCCGCCTTGGCCAGCACCTGCGGGGTGCTCGGTTGGCCGTTGACCGGACCGGCCGAAGCCGGCGCCGCCGGGGGAGCCGCCAGGACGACCCCGAGCACGAGTACGGCGGCCGACAGCCGCCGGGATCGGATCCGAAGTGGAAACACCTATTGCCTTTCGTTCGCAGGAGACAGGTTGCCGCCGGCGGTGGTCCGGAGTCCCGGCACACCGGCTGGCGGGTCACACGACGCGGGCGGGTCAGACGGTGACGGGCTGCGCGCGGTCGGCCGGGGCGACGACCCGCCCGGCGACCCGCTGCGCCCACCGGGTCGGCTCGCCGAGTTCCAGGTACGCCCCGAGCCGGGTCAGCTCGCCGACCGGATCGGCGACCAGGTCCTCGTAGCTCATCCGCAGCAGGTGCTCCGGTGGCACGTCGGCCAGCGCCTGCTCGGCCTGGCTGGACATGAAGGCGCAGAGCCCGAGGTAGCGGCGCAGGTCCGCACCCCGTTCGCGCAACGCCTCGGCGGTCAGCCGGTCCGGCAGGTACGCCTCCAGGTCCGCCGGCACCGTCTGGTCGGCAGGCATCGAGAACGGGTCCAGGCCGCAGCGGCCGAGGAACTCCACCCGCAGCTGGATCAGCTGGAACGACGAGTGCCGGCTCATCGACTTCGCGGTGTCCGCCCAGTTGCGGGTCAGGTAGACGATCCGGTAGCCGGGGTAGCTCTTCAGCAGGTGCGGGGCCAGGTGGCTGGAGCCGCCGGAGCGTTCCACCCAGTGCCGCCGCCCGGTCAGGGTGGTGAGCAGGTCGAGGAAGTCGCTGTGGTGCCGGGCCACCGACTGGGTGGGGAAGTCGGGCACCCGCTCGGCGAGCTGGTCGAAGAGCGCGTCCGGGTCGGCGGTGAGCTTCGACAGGGTGATCGCCATGATCCGGGGCAGCTCCGTCATCCGCCCCGCCCACCGGCCGGTGGCCGGGTACCGGACCTCCTTGGGCGGCAACCCGATCCGGAACAGGGTGGCCAGCTCCGCCTTCGGGCTGGCCAGCAGCGACCAGTACGCGGCGCCGGTGAGCAGCTCGGCGCTGCGCGCCCAGGGCGTCACCGACATGAAGAACTCCTGGGCCGAGAGGGTCTCGGTGTCCTCGGCGAGAAGGTCGGAGAGCAGCGTCGACCCGCAGCGACCGTTGCTGATGATGATCGACCGACCGATGTTCGGGTTGCCCATCGAGGGACCTCCTGGGTGTCGCGCTGTCATGGGGTGGCGGGGGTGGTGGTGACGAGTCCGCACTGCTCGGTCAGCCAGTCGAAGACGTGCCGGCGGACCGTCTGCGGCACGTCGATCAGGACCGAGTGCTTCTCGTCGGGTAGCACCACGACCCGGGTCTGCGGCAGCAGCTCCCGGACCGGGTCGGCCAACTCGCCCACCGCGGAGCGGCCGCCGTACAGGCAGAGCACCGGACAGTCGATCGCGGCCAGCGCGCCGGTGCTGGGCAGCCGGCTCGCCGGCAGCTCCCGGGCGAGGCTGGTGTCGGCCAGCATCCGGCCGGTGTCGGCGGCCCGCCGGGCGGCGATGGGACCGCGGCGGGCACCGATCTCGGCCAGCGCCGGCTCCTGTGCCAGCCGGGTGGCCACCCGGTCGAACCGTACCGCCACCCGACGCATCCACTCAGGGATCGGCGGGGCGGACTCCACGGCGACGATGCCGACGACCCGCTCCCGGTGGCGGGCGGCGTAGGCGAAGGCGATGGTGCCGCCGAAGGAGTTGCCGAAGAGCAGCAGCGGGCCGGTGACCGCCAGCTCGGCCAGCAGCGCCGCCAGGTCGTCCACCAGGTCGTCCAGGGTGTAGCCGGTGGCCGGGCGGGTGCTGCGGCCGTGCCCGCGCAGGTCGTACAGCACGGTCGGGAAACCGGCCCGGACCAGGGGCTCGGCCATGGTGAAGTACCAGCTGGCCATGGTGTCCGAGGCCATTCCGTGGATCAGCACCACGGTCGGCCTCGGCCCGGCCCGGTCGGCGTCGGGCCCATCGACGGGATCCAGCCGCTGCACGTGCAGCGTGATCCCGTTCGCCGCGACCATGGTCACCGGCTGCCCGCCCCGACCTCGTCGCCGGTCCCGTTGGCCTCGGCCTCGGCCAGTGAGCCGGCGATGTGCTCGACGAGCTGGCCGACCCGCAGCTCGCCCACGGTCTCCAGGTCCAGCTTGGCCACGAAGTGGGCGAAGTTGACCCGGTCGCCGTAGCGGGTCTGCAACCGGCCGGCGAGCGAGACGACGTCGATGCTCTCCATGCCCAGGTCGTCGCGGAAGGTGGTGTCCATCGTGACCGCCTGGTCGGTGGCGAAGTCGCCGAGGACGGCGTTGATCATCTCGGTGAGGTCGGCGAGGATGGTGGCCTGGGCCGCGGGCATGGTGGACGCTCCTTCTGCTGATCCGGTGGACTGACCTGGAGTGCCGCTGGCGCGGCCGGTGACACACGGCGGACCGGTCATGCCCGGGCCACCCCGGGCGGTGTGGCGGGGTCCGGCTCCGGGCCCCAGGTCCAGGCCACCACGTAGCGCCGGGCCGGCAGCTCCGGCGGGTTGGCGACCTCCCGGTGCCCTACCTGGTACGTCCGGCCGTCGACCTCGACGGCCAGGGCGGCCTCGGTGGCCGCGCGTACCTCGAACCGGCGTGGCCGACCGTCCAGGCCGGTGCCCTCGGCCTTGCCGACGGCCTCCTTCGCCGCCCAGAACCGGGTGAACCAGCGCTGTCGCGCCTCGGTGTCGGCATCGGCGAGGGTGGCCAGCAACGCCGCCTCCGCGCCGGTGAGCGCGAACGGGTACGTGCTGTCCGGATGCTCGGTGATCTCGGCGACGTCGATGCCGACGCCGGGTGCGCCGCCGGCCGCGTCGGAGGTCCGCAACCGGGCGATCGCCACCCCCACCTCCGCGCAGTGCGCGATCGAGACGTCGCAGTCGCCCAGGCCCCGGCCGGGTCGACCGCGCACCCACGGCCGGCCGTCCGGGTCGTTGCCGACGGTCAGCTCGATCGGATAGATGTCGGTGTGGCCGTCCTCCCACAACCGGGACCGGACCGCGTCCTTGGCCGCGATCCGGCCGAGCAGCCACTGCTTACGGGCCTTGGCCGGCTGCCGCTCGTACTCGGCGTAACCGGCGCCGCCGAGGATGCCCCGGGCCGCCATGCCCTGGGTGACCAGGTCGGTCCAGCAGTCGAAGGCCATCGTCCAGCCCTGCGGCTGCAGGTGCGACATCGGGTACCGCTCGGGGAAGCGCTCGGCGACCCGGGCCTGCGGGTGGCTGTCGAAACGGCGGTCGACCGCGCCGTCGATCTGCGCCCAGACCCGGCCGGCGAAGCTGAGCTGGGTGTCGGCCACGAGCGTGCCGTCGTCGATGGACCGGACCCGGGCCACGCACTCGAAGGCCCGGCCGGCCGGTGGGGGCGGGCCGAAGAACCGCACGTGGCCGAGCCCCACCGGCAGCGCCACCGTCCGGAACGGCTGGGTGGTGATCAACCAGTTGCCGATCAGCTGCAGCGCGTTGTCCAGCAGGGCGCCGGGCGGTACCGGTGCGGTGACCACGCCGCGCACGTGCCGGTCGCCGAGCGCGTGCACCTCGGTCACGCCCTGGAACTGCGGGCCGTGGAACATCAGCCGCTCGGCGTACATCTCGGCGGCGCCGAGCGTCGGCGGGCGCTCGGTGGCCGGGTCGTGCGTCCAGACCGCCGGCGGGGCCGGGTACGCCGCGCCTACCTCGATGGTGGCCCGGGCGTACCCGGCGAAGGTGACCGTGTACCGGTTCGCGCCGGCCTCCCGTACCACGATCTCGACGTCGGTCGCCGGCTCGGCGATCAGCCACCGGTTGAACTTGGCGTCGTGCACCGCCACCACCCGGGCGCCGGGCACCACCTGCTCCACCGCGTCCATCATGTGCGCGACCAGGGCGGTCGCCGGCACCACCGGCCACCGGTCCTCCGGGTCCGGCCAGTCGTCGGGTTGCACGAAGAAACAGTGGTCCAGCAGGTACGGCATGGTCTGCAGGGAGACCCGCAGGGTGAGCCGGCCGACCTCCGGTCCGGCCGTGGCGGGCCGGACCGGGCCCGCGCCCGCCCGGGCCGGTGCCACCGGCCGCGCCGAGGCCGGCGGTGGCGCGCTGCGGGCCGGTGCCGGTGCCGCTGGCGGTGCGGAGCCGGCCTGGGCGGGGCGGGCCTGGTGTGCGGGGCCGGGTGGTGTCGCCCGGCGGGACGCCGGTGCGGGGCCGGGTGGTGTCGCCCGGCGGGACGCCGGTACGGGGCCGGCCGGGCGTGGTGCCGGGCGGGTGGTGCCCGGGTTGCCGTTGGCGGCGGCGAGCACGTCGACCGCGCCCTGCGCGGTGTCGCGCAGCAGCGCCGCGAGTTCGGCGGCGGCGCTGGACTCCCCGGCGAGCTGGTGCAACGCGTTCAGGGCGGCGGCCGGATCACCGGCCGGCGCCGCACGCCCCGGTGTCCCGGTCCCGCCGGCTGCCGCCGGCACCGCCGTGGTGGCACCGGGTGCCGATCGGTCTGCCGTGGTGGCACCGGGCGTGGCGCGGCCCGCCGCGGTGGCACCCGACACCTGTCGGTCCGCCGCCGCGCCCGGTGCCCGGCGCGGGCCGGACCCGACGGCCGGTGCCGCCGGTGTGCCGACGCCCGGGTCCGGGTCCCTGGTGGCGGCGGTGGTCAGGCCGAGCAGGCCGGCCGCCTCCGGGCCGAGCCGCACCAGCGGGCCACCGAGGTCGAGCCGCATCCGGGGTCCGCGCCGGGTGGTCGCGCCGGTCTTCGTGGCCGGCGCACGGCCGTCACCGGTCGCCCCGGACCCCACCGCCGGGGCCGCGTGCGAAGCCTGCCGGGGCGGGTCCAGGGCCCCGAGGTCGGGGGCGGCACCCTCGACCCAGAGGGCGGTGGCGACCCGACGGAGCTGGTTCAGCCCGCCGCGCAGCGCCGTGTTCACCGGCATCGCCAGGTGGTCCCGGCCCCGCAGGTTGTCGCCGACCAGGGAGGCGAGCTGTCCCGCGCCCACCTGGAGGAAGACCCGGAAGCCGGCGTCGTACATCGCCTCGACGGTCTGCCGGAACCAGACCGGTTCCATCATGTGCCGGACGAAGACCCGGTTGACCTCGTCCTCGTCGGTCGGGAACGGTGCCCGCAGGGTCGCCGACCACACCGGCATCCGGGTCGGGTGCACCTGCCACCGGCCCAACGCCGCGCCGATCGAGGTCAGCCCCTCGGCGAAGGCCGGGGTGTGGAACGCCGACCGGAAGGGCAGCTTCTGGCACAGCACGTTGCGCCCCCGCAGCACCTCGACCAGGCGCTCCACCTGCGGCTCCGGGCCGTTGACCACCGACTGCGCCGGGGCGTTGTCGTGGGAGAGCACCACGCCGGGAAAGTCGGCGAGCAACGGCGTGACCTGGTCCGCGCCCGCGCCGACGGCGGCGAAGACGTACCCGGAGACCTCCACCGAGTCGGCGTTGAACAGCTCCAGGAACTCGTCCATCGCGGCGGTGCTCACCTGGCCGCTGACCGCGGCGGCGGTCCACTCACCGATGCTGTGCCCGGCGACGGCGTCGGGCCGGACGTCGATGCGGGTCAGCGCCTCGTGCAGCAGCTTGCCCACCTCGATCAGGCCGGCACCGTGCCGGCCCAGGTCGGCGGCGGACCACTGCCGGTCGGGCAACCCGAAGTGGGCGGCCAGGTCGGCGGTGCGCGGGGTGAACTCCGCCTCCAGTCCGGGGAAGACGAAGGCGAGTTTGCCCGCGCCGTCGGCGAGCAGCGGCCGGGGGGAGAACCAGATGTCCCGCCCGCCCCGCCACGCCTGCCCCCGGGCGACCGTCTTGCGGGCCACCGCCAGCAGCTTCTCCGTCGGGTTCACGATGCCCAGCCGGGCCCGCCCCGACGTGTCCCGACCGGAGCGGGCGGCCACCTCCGCGCCGAGTCGGCGTACCTCGTGGTCGTCGCGGGCCAGCAGCCCGGCGAGGCCGGCCGGATCCGGCGCGGCCAGCCAGAGCACCTGGTCCGGTTCGTCCACGGTGACCGCCCCGGCGGCCGGCGCGGTCGCCGCCACCTGCGGCGCACCCACCGAGCGGGGGTCCTGCTCGATGATCAGGTGGGCGTTGATCCCACCGAAGCCGAAGGCGTTGATCCCGGCCCGGCGGGGCCCGTCGCCCTCCCACGGCCGGGCGGTGGCGATCGGCGCGAAGCGGGTCGCCGCCATCTCGGCCCGGGGCGACTCGCAGTGCAGGGTGGGCGGCAGGACCCCCCGGTGCACCGCGAGCGCGGCCTTGATCAGACCGGCGATACCGGCCGCCGGCATGGTGTGCCCGATCATCGACTTGACCGAGCCGATCACCGGCCGGGTCCCACCGGTGTACGGCCCGAAGACCTCGGCCACCGAGGTCAGCTCGGCGGCGTCACCGGTCGGGGTGCCGGTGCCGTGCGCCTCCAGCAGCCCCAACGCGTCGGGTGCCGTCGGGTCCAGCCCGGCCGACTCCCAGGCCCGCCGGATCGCCAGCACCTGACCGGAGACCGCCGGGTTGAACATGCTCGCCGAACGGCCGTCGCTGGACACCCCGCTGCCGCGGATGACGGCGTACACCCGGTCGCCGTCGCGCTGGGCGTCGGCGTAGCGCTTCAGCACCACCACCCCGGTGCCCTCGCCGATCAGCAGCCCGTCGGCGGCGGCGTCGAACGGCCGGATCTCACCCTGCCGGGACATCGCCCGGAGCTGGTTGAACACCGACCAGAAGCTGATGTCGTGCACGTGGTGCACGCCACCGGCGAGCACCGCGTCCAGCCGGCCGTTGCGCAGTTCGGTGATGCCCTGGTCCACCGCGATCAACGACGAGGCGCAGGCCGCGTCGATGGTGTACGCCGGGCCGCGCAGGTTGAGCCGGTTGGCCACCCGGCTGGCGGCCAGGTTCGGCACCAGGCCGATCGTCCCCTCCGGCTGGTACGGGCCGAGCCGCTCGTCGAACTTCTTACGCAGCAGCTCCAGCCGGGCCGGGTCGACGTCCGGCACCAGCTCCCGCACGATGCTGATGACCTGACTGGACATCCGTACCCGCTGGGCGTACCGGGCCTGGGCGGGGCTGAGGATGCCACCCCGGCCGAGGATCACCCCGACCCGTTCGCCCTCGGGCAGCCGGTCCGGCCCACCGGCGTCCTCGATCGCCTGCGCGGCGACCTCCAGGGTGATCAGCTGGTCCGGCTCGATCTCGGCCACCGAGGCGGGCATCACGCCGAACCGCAGCGGCTCGAAGGTGGCGTGCTCGTCGACGAACCCACCGCGCCGGCAGTACATCCGGTCCGCCCGGTGCGCCTGCTCCGGGTCGTAGAACTCCTCGTCCCACCGGTGCGGCGGGACCTCGGTGATCGCGTCCACCCCGTCGACCAGGTTGCGCCAGTAGCTCTCCAGGTCACCGGCGGAGGGCATCAGGGCGGCCATCCCGACGATGGCGATCGGGTCGGTGCTGCTGCTCAAGTCGGTGCCGTTGCTCGGCTCGGTGGTGCCGTTGCTCATCGGTGCCTCCGGCGGACGGTCTGCTCAGGTGCGGTGCGGGACATCGGCGGGCTCACCAGCCGGAGGCGGTGTAGACGACCGAGGTGACCGCCGCGTCGGCCCAGGCCAGCTCGCGCAGCAGGGCGAGAGCACCCTCCTCCGGGTCGATCAGGCCGATGCCGCGTCGGGCGTACTCCCGGCTCAACTCGGCGGTGACCATGCCGCCGTGGCCGGCCCCGGGGGCCCACGGGCCCCAGTGCACGGTCAGGCAGCGCACCCCGGTCCCAGCGGCGTACCGGCCACCGATCGTGTCGAGGGCGTCGTTGGCCGCGGCGTAGTCGGCCTGTCCCCGGTTGCCGTAGGCCGCGGCGATGCTGCCGAAGAAGACCACGAAACGCGGCGTGCCGGACAACTCGTCGAGCGCGGCCAGCACCGCCCGCGCCCCGTCGACCTTGGTGTCGAAGACCCGGGTGAACGAGGCCGGATCCTTCTCGGCGATGAGCTTGTCCTCGATGATCCCGGCGGCGTAGACCACCCCGTCGATCCGGCCGTGTTCGGCGTGGATGCCGGCCAGCAGCGCCCGGGTGGCCGTCGCGTCCCGGACGTCCAGGGCGTGGTAGCGCACCTCGGCGCCGAGTTCGGTCAGCTCGGCGATGGTCGCGGCCACCTCCCGGGCGGCCAGGATCCGCTGTGCCCGCCGGTCGATCTCGGCCGGCGACCGTAGGCCCTGCCGGGCCAGGGCGGTGACCAGGGCGGCCTTGTCACCGGCGGCGTCCAGAGCGGCCTTCTCCGCTGCCGAGACCGCGCCCGCGTCGGCCGGGTCCTCGGCCAGCGGGGTACGGCCGATCAGCTCGATCCGGCACCGGCTGGCCGAGGCCAGCGCTCGGGCGAACCACGGGGTGATGCCCCGGGCCCCGCCGAAGAGCACCACCACCGAGTCCGAGGTCAGACCGATCGCGGCGGCCTCGGCCACCCCGTCCCCGGCCGGGCCGGCCCCACCGGCGGCCAGCGCCCCCAGCTCCACCGGCACCAGGTCGGCGACGTACCGGCCGTCGCCGCGGTGGGCGACCACCGGCGCGTCGCTGGTGGTGAGCAACTCGTCGAGCAGTTGACGGGCCAGGGCCTCCGGGGCCGTCGCCGGGTCCACCTCGACGAACCTGGCGGTTAGCTGCGGGTACTCCCGGGCGATGGTGCGGAACAGGCCGGGCATGCCGTCGGCGGCGCCGGTGGCACCGCGGGCCCCGGCGGCCAGCAGCCAGCGTGGACCGGCCGCGAGTGCCCGCTGCAGCAGCGGGAAGACGTCCGGCAGCAGCGGCTCGTCGAGGTTGGTGAGCCCGTCGAGGACCAGGACGCCGTCGAAGCCGGCATCGGCCTGCGCGGTGTCGAGCACCCCGAGCTGTCCGGCGGCGCCGTGCTCACCGAGCAGCTCCGACAGGTACGCCCCGATCGGGCCGCCGCCGGTGATCAGGAACCGGGTACCGGCCAGCACGTCGGCCGGGTCGGCCAGCGCCTCGACCCGGACGCTCTCCTGGGCGACCAGCCGTTTCGGCGCGACACCCACCCCCGCCGGGGCAGGACCCACCCCTTCGGTCACGGCCGGGGCGGGACCCACCCCCTCGGTCACGGCCGGGGCAGGACCCGCAGCCGCGTCCTCCGTCGGGGCGACGCCCGCCTCGAGGGCCGGTGCCGGGGCGGTCAGGGTGCTGGTCGCGGTGAGGGTGGCCGTCGCGGTGACGGTGCCGTTCATCTTGTCGTTGAGCCAGCTGACCATGGCGCGTACGGTGCGGGCCTTGACGAGGTCTTCGAGTTCGGATTCGTCGCCTTCGACGGTGAGCTGGAGGCGGTGGGCGACCTCGCCGGCGACTTCGGCGCGTTTGATGCTGTCGATGCTGAGGTCGGCTTCGAGGTCGAGGTCGGCTTCGATGAGGTCGACGGGGTAGCCGGTGCGTTCGCTGATCACGGTCAGGATGGCGTGCTGGAAGTCGGCCAGGGCCGGCCCGGCCGTGCCGGCGGGTGCGGCGGTGAGCGCCACCGGCGCGACGGCTACCGGTCCGGTGGTGGAGACCGACACCTCGATGGTCCCGCTCATCCTGTCGTTGAGCCAGCTGACCATGGCGCGTACGGTGCGGGCCTTGACGAGGTCTTCGAGTTCGGATTCGTCGCCTTCGACGGTGAGCTGGAGGCGGTGGGCGACCTCGCCGGCGACTTCGGCGCGTTTGATGCTGTCGATGCTGAGGTCGGCTTCGAGGTCGAGGTCCTCCTCGATGAGGTCGACGGGGTAGCCGGTGCGTTCGCTGATCACGGTCAGGATCGCGTGCTGGAAGTCGGCCAGGCTCGGGCCGGTCACCGGGGCGACGGTGCCCACCGCGGGCGAGACCGGCACGAGCGCCGGCACCTCGGCGGGCGCGACGGTCGCCACCAACGTCGCAGCACCGTTGGTGACCAGCGCCGCACCGCCGTCACTCACCAACCCGGCACTGCCGTTGCCGGCCAGCGTGGCGCTGCCGTTGCCGACCAATGCGGCACTGCCGTTGCCGGCCAGCGCCACGCCACCGACCGGGCCGCCGTTGCCGGTCACCGTCGTCGCCGCTGCCGGGGCGGGGTGCCCGCCGGCCGGCCCGGACGTCGCCGCCGGTGGCAGGGCCGCGTACCCGTCGGTGCGGTACGCCTCGGTGGGCTGCCAGACCAGCCGCCCGCCGCCGCCCGATCCGTCGGTCAGGAAGGCGAGCAGTACGTCGCGTTGGGTGGCGATCAGGTCGCGGGTGGTGCGCAGGTACTCGCTGAGCAGTTCGCCCCGCACGTCCCGGGCACCGACGCCCGGATCGGTACCGGTTGGCGCGCCGTTCGTTGGGGTCATCGACAGCTCCTTGATCCGTCGGGGAGGGGTCATGCCACCGGGAAGACAGTTGCCGTGCTGGTCCCGGACGAGCTGCCCGTCGACCGTCCAGACCGGACGACGGGCCGGTGCCGTACCGGCCGGGTCCGGGGTGACCCGGCCGTGGAAGAGCCAGTCGGGGCGGACCGGCGCGCCGGCGCAGGCGATCTCCCCGACCGAGATCAGGAAGCCGCGCAGCCCCTCGGCCGGACCGCGGTCGGTGGCGATCACCCGGTGCGGGCGGTCACCGAGCACCGCCTGCACCAGCCGGGTGAGCACCTGACCGGGGCCGACCTCGACGAAGAGGCGGGCACCGGCGGCGTACATCGCCTCGACCTGTTCGACGAAGCGCACCGGCGCGCCGATCTGCTCGGCGAGGTGGTGCCGCACCCCGTCGGCGTCACCGGAGTACGGTGCGGCGGTCAGGTTGGACCAGACCGGGATGCCTGGCGCGGCGATCCGGTCGGTGGCCAGCACCTCGGCGAAGGTCTCCACCGCGCCGGCGACCACCGGGCTGTGGAAGGCACACGCCACCGGGATGGCCTTGGCCGACAGCCCGGCCTCCTTGAACGCGACCACCGCCGCCTGCACCTTGGCGGTCGGGCCGGAAACCACCTGCTGTTTCGGGGCGTTGCGGTTGGCCAGCACGACCTCGCTGGTCAGTCCGGCGGCGGCGAGGGTCTGGGTCACCTGGTCGACGGTGGCGTTGACCGCCGCCATGGTGCCCGGGTCCGCGCCGCTGGCCTCGAGGATGGCCGCCGCCCGCTGCCGGCTCAGCCGCAACAGGGTGGCCGCGTCGAAGGCGCCGGCGACACAGAGCCCGACCAGCTCGCCGTAGCTGTGCCCGGCGGTCATGTCGGGCCGGACCCCGAGGCGGCGCAGCAGGTGGTCGACGGCGAGCCCGCCGATGCCCAGCACGGGCTGGGCGACGCGGGTGTCGCGTACCCGGTCGTTCTGCTCGCGGCGGGCGTCGGAGTCGAAGGCGGCGGGCGGGAAGAGCAGCTCGGCGGCGGGCCTGTCGAGTTCGAGGTAGTGCCGCAGCTCCGGGAAGGCGACGAAGAGCTCCGCCAGGGCACCGGTGCGCTGGCTGCCCTGCCCGGGGAAGAGGAAGGCGACCGCACCCGGCTCGGCCGGTGCCGCCGGCTGCACCAGGCCGCTGGCCGGGTCGTGTTCGCCGGCGAGGGCGCGGCGCAACAGCGTCGCCAGCTCGGTCAGGTCGCGGGCGACCACGGCGACCCGGGTGGGCCCGGGTCGGCCGACGGACCGGGCGCTGGTCGCCGCGGCCAGCTCGGCGAGGCCTCCGGGCCGGTCCCGGTCGTCGTCGGCGGGCAGGCTCTCCAGCAGGTGCCGGACCGACTGGTGGGCCGCGTCCTGGTCGGCGCCGCGGAAGCAGAACAGCTCGGCCGGCCAGATCCGCCGGGCGTGGCGGGGCTCCGGCGCGGCGGCGTACGCGCCGAGCACCACGTGGAAGTTGGTGCCGCCGAAGCCGAACGCGCTCACCCCGGCGATCCGCTCCGCCGCCGGGGCGGGCCAGGGGCGGGCCTCGGTGTAGAAGGCGAACGGGCTGCGCTGCGAGTGCCAGGCCGGGTTGGGCCGTTGCAGGTGCAGGGTGGGTGGCCGGACGCCGTGGTACAGCGCGAGGGTCGCCTTGATCACCCCGGCCAGCCCGGCGGCGCACTTGGTGTGCCCGATCTGGGACTTGACCGAGCCCAGCGCGCATCCGCTCGGTTCGGCGCCGGCCTCGACGAACAGCCGGGTCAGCGTCTCCAGTTCGGTACGGTCGCCGACCACCGTGCCGGTGCCGTGCGCCTCCACCAGGCCGACCTCCCGGGGGGAGACCCCGCTGCGCCGGTACGCCCGGTCCAGGGCCCGGCGCTGCCCGTCGGGGCGGGGCGCGGTCAGTCCGAGGGCACGGCCGTCGCTGGCCCCGCCGAGGCCCTTGACCACCGCGTAGATCCGGTCACCGTCGCGTTCGGCGTCGGCGAGCCGTTTGAGCACCACGCAGGCCACCCCCTCGCCGAGGGCGATGCCGTCGCCGGTGCTGTCGAAGGGCCGGGACCGGCCGGTCGGGGAGAGCGCGTGCGCCGAGGTGAACATCAGGTAGTCGTTGATGCCGTTGTGCAGGTCCGCGCCGCCGCAGATCATCAGGTCGCTGTCGCCGCTGACCAGCTCCTTGCAGGCGGCGTCCAGGGCGGCCAGCGACGAGGCGCAGGCGGCGTCGATCGTGTAGTTGGGTCCACCCAGGTCGAGCCGGTTGGCGACCCGCCCGGCGATCACGTTGGCCAGGACGCCGGGGAAGCTGTCCTCGGTGACGGTGGGCAGCAGGTCGGCCATCTCCTCGGGCACCTCACCGAGGTACGCCGGCAGCATGGTGCGCAGGGTCTGGGCGTGCCCCATGTCGCTGCCGGCCTCGGCGCCGAAGACCACCCCGGTACGGCCGTGGTCCACCCCGGCGGCGTCGGCCGGGTAACCGGCGTCGCGCAGGGCCCGGTCGGAGACCTCCAGGGCGAGTAGCTGGGTCGGGTCGATGCTGCTCAGCGCGGCCGGTGGGATGCCGTAGCGGATCGCGTCGAAGGGCACCGGGTCGATGAAGCCGCCCCACTTGGAGACGCTGATCCGGCCGGTCTGCCCCGGGCCGACCTCGGGGGCGTAGTACAGGTCGGTGTCCCACCGCTGGGCCGGCACCTCGCCCACCGCGTCGACGCCGCTGAGCACCGTACGCCAGAAGCTGTCCAGGTCGGGGGAGCCGGGCAGCATGCAGGACATCCCGACGATGGCGATGTCCAGCGGGGCGACCGGGTCCTCGACCTGGACCGCCGGCGGGGCCAGCCGCTCGCGCAGCGTCTCCAGCCGGCCGGCGTGGTGCGCGCGGACCTCGGTGGTCACCGCGTCGTGCAGGTCGGCGACGGTGGTGGCGGCGTCGCGCAGCACCGCCACCTGACCGGCCATGAAGAGCCCCTCGGCGGCCTGGACCTGCTCGTCGACCGACTCGACGACCTCGCCGGAGCGGCGCAGGCCCTTGCTGGCGATGCGGAGCCGGCCCACGTTGAGCAGCTCCAGGTTCTCCCAGACCTGGCGGTTCTCCACCCCCGCGCCCTCCAGCCGGGTACGCAACTGGTGGAAGTCGTCGACGAACGGGGTGTGCAGGCACCGGGTGGCGTGCCCGGGGGCGGTCTCCAGCAGCGCGGTGGCCTCGGCGGCGAGCGCCTCGCGTTGGAACAGCGGCTGGACCGCGCCGTGCGTCACCGCCTCGGCGGTGAACAGGTAGGCGGTGCCCATCAGCACACCGATCCGGGCACCCCGGCCGGCCAGCGGTGCGGCCATCGTGGCGACCATCGCCGCCGACCGGGCATCGTGGACGCCACCGGCGAAGAAGACCTGCAACTGCCCGGCGGCTGCCGGCTCGGCGGCCAGGAACTCGTCGAGCACCAGCAGTTGGGCCTCCCACAGCGGGAAGCTGGCGCGGGGGCCGACGTGTCCGCCGCACTCGGCTCCCTCGAAGATGAACTTGCGGGCCCCGGCGCGCAGGAACTGCCGGAGCAGGCCGGGGGAGGGTACGTGCAGGAAGGTGCTGATCCCCCGGTCTTCCAGGGCGCGGGCCTGGGGCGGCCGACCGCCGGCGATGATCACGCAGGCCGGCTGGACCTCGGCGATGACGTCGAGTTGCGCGGCGCGTAGCTCCTCGGGGGCGAAACCGAGGACCCCGACGCCCCACGGCCGGTCACCGAGGCGCTCGACGGTCTCGGTGAGGATCCGGCGGCACTGGTCCGGCCCGTTGAGGGCCAGGGCGATGAAGGGCAACGCGCCGCCGTCGGCGACCGCCTCGGCGAAGGCGGCCTCGTCGCTGACCCGGGTCATCGGGCCCTGGGCGACCGGCACCCGGACGCCGAGGGTCTCGGCCAGCGGGGAGCCGGGGCGCAGCAGGTCACCGGCGTCCGGGTCGTCGAGCGCGGCGAGCAGCGCCGCGCGCATCCCCCGGACGGCGGCGCCGGTGTCCGCCCAGCGGTCGGCGAAGACCGCGGCCAACCAACCGTCCTGACCGATCGGCAGGAGTTCGGAGTCCGGGTCGTGTGGGCCACCCCGGCGGATGCCCCGGAAACCGTCGCGCAGGACGGTCTCGGAGCCGTCCATCCGGCGGATCGTGGCCTGCACGTCGGCCGGCAGCTCCGACTCGGGCAGCAGGGCGAGCTGGGTGTCCAGGACGATCCCGGTCGCGCCGCCGACCAGGCAGGCGCCGGCGGTGTGCGGCCCGATCCCGCCGGCCACCCAGATCGGCAGGTCGAGGCGGTCGTCGGCGGCGAGCTGCTGGAGCAGGACGAAGGTGCTGAGGTCGCTGACCCGGCCGCCGGCCTCCATGCCCCGGGCGATCAGCCCGTGCGCCCCGGCCGCCGCGGCGGCGCGGGCCTCATCCCGGCCGGTCACCTCCACCACCACCCGGTACCGTCCGACGATCTCGGCCAGTGGCCAGGGGCCGTCCGGGGTGACCAGCACCAGGTCCACGCGGCCGCCGGCGACCCGGTCGACCTCGTCGGGGGTGGCCCGACAGTCGGCGGGGACCCGGACCCCGAACGGCTCGGGTGACCAGGCCGCGGCCCGACTGAGCGCCCGTAGCGCCCAGTCCTGGCCGTCGGCCAGGTCGAGCACCCCCAGAGCGCCGGCGGAGCAGGCGGCGGCCGGGACGCGGGGACTGGGTTCCAGTGCGCCGGCGGGGTTCACCACCATGATCAGGTCGCGCGTGTGCGGTGCAGTACTCATTTGGCTCCCAGCTGGTGCACGGGGATCGCGGAGGGCGACAGGCCGGGCCGGACGACCGACGGTCGGTGACCGGGGCCGTAATTCGCGGCAGTCAATGTCGCGCTGAGTCATAACGTAGCGGCGATCAGTTACGGTCCGGTTAAATCTGCCCGACATCGTTAAGTCCGTGCAGATTTCCTACTTAGGCGACGGGAATTGTCGACGGGCTGGCCAGGAAAAATGCTGCCGGGTGTGGACGGTTGCGGACTTCGAGTGCGGCCGACAGGCGCGGTGGCCGCGAATGTCGCCGAGGTGACCAATTAAGAAACTGGATCAAGGTCGACTCGATGGACGATTCCACCCACTTTTGTCCCAGCATGTGGAACAGGTCTTGCCAGATGTTGTTGCCTGAGCCAACGATCCCTGTCCATGCGGGTAGACGCTATTGCCCACCGATTAACTTGGGCATCGCGAAGGTGGGATGCGAATCGCTGAACGATCGTCGAAAGCCCTGGTGGTAGGGCTTGCTGACCGCGCCGCCGGGCATCGGTGCCCGAGGTGGGCGCTGGCGGACCCGGCGCGGGGATCCGTCGCCCGGTGTCGTCCGGCACCGGGCCTCGCCATGGTGGACAGCGATGGTGGCCAGGGGTCGCAGGTGGCGTGGCGCAGGTCACTTAACGAGCGTTTTATCTGGTCTGCCCCAATGGCGTATGCGGCGTTGTCGCCCGACATCGGGAAAACCGGTAACCGCCGGAGGTGACCGGTGCTCCCGCCGCCCGCTCAGACCCAGCGGTCGGTCGGTGGGTGCTACACCATCGACGGCCGTCCGCGCTCCGGCACTGCCCGACTCATTCTCTTTCGGATCGGCGGTAATTGTGCGTAAAATTCTTCTGCTCGCGCTGGTGGGCCTCGGCGCGCAACTGGTCGACGGCAGTCTCGGGATGGCGTACGGCGTGACGTCCACGACGTTGCTGCTGGCCCTGAACACCGGTGCCGCGAGCGCCTCGGCAACCGTCCACCTCGCCGAGATCGGCACCACCCTGGTCTCCGGCACCGCGCACTGGCGGTTCGGCAACGTCGACTGGCGGGTGGTCCGCCGGGTCGGCGTACCGGGTGCCGTCGGCGCCTTCGCCGGGGCGACCTTCCTCTCCGGACTCTCCACCGAGACCGCGGCACCGGTCATGTCGCTGATCCTGCTCGCCCTCGGCCTCTACGTGCTCGTCCGGTTCACCGTCGCCGGCCTGCCCCGCGACCGCGTCGGGCTGCCGCTGCGCAAGCGCTTCCTCGGCCCGCTGGGGCTGGTGGCCGGCTTCGTCGACGCCACCGGTGGCGGCGGATGGGGGCCGATCGGCACCCCCGCGATCCTGGCCAGCGGTCGGCTGGAGCCCCGCCGGGTGATCGGCTCGATCGACACCAGCGAGTTCCTGGTGGCGATCGCGGCCAGCCTGGGGTTCCTGGTCGGCATCGGCGCGGCGAACATCAACTTCACCTGGGTGGCCGCGCTGCTGCTCGGTGGCATGATCGCCGCGCCGATCGCCGCCTGGCTGGTGCGGATGGTGCCGCCGCGGGTCCTCGGCTCCGCCGTCGGCGGCGTCATCATCCTCACCAACAGCCGGACCCTGCTGCGCAGCGAGTGGATCGACGCCCCGACACCGCTGCGGTACGCCTGCTACCTGGTCGTCGCCCTGGTCTGGGCGGCGGCGGTGTCCTGGTCGCTGCGGCGGCACCTGGCCGAGCGCAGCGTCCCCACGGCTGTGGCCGACCCCGACGGCGGTGAGCACGTGGGCACGGCGCGGTGACCGGCGGCCGGCCGGGTCACCGCCGTCGGTGACCCGGCCACCGGCGGGCTCACTCGGCGCCCCGGAAGTGGCCGGTGAGGCGGCCCAGCTTCATGGCCAGGTGCAGGCAGAGCCGCTCGTTGCCGTCCTTCAGGTCGGTCTGGGCCAACTGCTCGACCCGTTGCAGCCGGTAGTAGAGGGTGGTCCGGTGCAGTCGGAGCCGCTCGGCGGTGGCGTGCGCGTTGCCGGCCAGGTCGAGGTAGGCCTCCAGGGTCTCCAGCAGCACCTGGTACGAGTCGTCGCGCAGCAGTCGCTCCAGCCCCGGGTGCACCCCGGCGATGTCCAGCTGCGGGCCGTCCAACCGGGACAGCACCCGGTAGATGCCCAGGTTGGACCAGGAGACCACCCGGCCAAGCGCGGGCAGCTGCACCGCGACCCGGGCGGCCTGGGCGGCCTCCTGGTACGACTGCACCGCGTCGAGCAGCCGGGGCCGGTGTTCCCCGATCCCGGTGACCGTCCGGTCGATGGTGGCCAGCCCCCGGGTGGCGTGCCGTAGGGCCTCGTCCAGGTGGCCGGCGGCGGCCTCGGGTCCGGGCCGACCGGCGACCCGGCCGCCGAGGGTCAGCAGCACCCCGTGGTCGTGCCAGACCAGGTGCAGCGACTCCCGTACGCCCAGCCACCGGCGGGTGGTCACCAACGCCTGCTCCAGGGCGATCCGGGCGACCTCGTCGGGCTGCGCTCCGTCCCGCGCCACCAGCTGCGCGACCAGCGCGGTGGTGGGCCCGTCGCCGGCCACCCGACCCTCCTCCAACAGGGCCCGGGCCGCGTGCTCGCGCGCCTGGCGGCTCTCCACCAGCAACGTCCGGGTGGCCTCGGTCTCCCGCTGCGAGGCCAGCTCACCCAGCAGGTTCTCCCGGTACAGGGCGAGCGACAGGTCGGCGAAGGCACTGGTAGCGGTGGCGATGTCGGCGTCGGTCATCGTCTCGTCGACGTCGATGAACCAGACGAAGCCGAGCAGCAGCTCGTCGTGCCAGATCGGCACACAGACCCGGGGCAGCAGGTCGAGGTCGCCGTAGGCCGGGGTGCGGACCGGTTCCCGGGCGGTGAGCACCCCCATGTCCCGGAACCAGGCGATCACCTCCGGGGTGGTCTGCCGGCGCAGGATCGACATCCGACGTACCTCGTCCATCGGCCCGTCGTGCTCGCTGTAGACGACCACCCGCTGCCGCCGGTCCTCGATCAGGGCCGGTCGGCCGACCCGGGCGGCGACGGCGTCGACGATGCGTTGCAGCTCACCTTGCATGAACGTGGGTTCTCCCTGGTTGAGCTGCTCGAAGAGGGCGGCAGCCAGCCACTGCCCACCCTCCGGTGCCGGTGGGTCCGGGCGCAAGGTCCACTGCGCAACTACCGACAGAAGAACGCCGCGGTGGGGCCAGAACAAGTGCGTACGAACAGTCCGCGTGCTGCGGGCGGTACGGCGGGCCCCGATTACACGTCTTCGGCCGGTCGCGCCCACTCGATCGAGACGCGCGATTCGGCCGACCCTCGGCCGCCGCGTGTCGCCGACTTCCGCACGGTGATTGAGCCGACGAACGTCGCGACCAGGGTTCGCCGCTCGGCCAGCGACGCGCCGGCCCACCACGACCCCGGCCCGAGCGGGTCCGACCCAGGCTCGCCGAGCCACTCGCCGATAGGGAGAGTGGGCGACGCGGCGTTGTCGATCTCGGCGAGCTGGGCGGTCAGTAGATCGATCCGGCCGGACAGCGACCGTTCGGAGTCCAGGAAACGGCGCTTCCCGATCGTGCCGGAGTATCCGCCCGCCGCCCGGTCGTCATACAGCTCGGTGAGGGTGCGCTCGGCGTCGTCCAGCTCGCCCGCGATGGCCCCGCGCTGGGCGGCTACAGCCGGGTCCGCCGAGGCGACCCCGAACCGGCGCGTTGCCTCGGCGATCGTGTCGAGGGTGTCCGGGGCGTATTCGGCGGTGGCGATCAGGGCGAAGATTCGGCGGGCAATGTAGTCGTCGAGCGCGAGCATGGCGATGGCGCAGCCGCCACTGTGTGTGCCGGGGAGCCGACGGCCGGGGGCGCGGTTGCACAAGTACGTCGACTTGTACTCGACATCATTGATTCGGTGCGACTTCATGAGCGATCCGCACTCGCAGCGCAGCACCCCGAGGGAGCCGAGCAGAGAGGCCACGTCGCGCCGCAACGGGACGACGGGGGACGGCTTGCCGTCGAGTATGGCTTGCACCGTGTACCACTCGTGTGGGTCGACAAGCGCCGGGTGAGTGCGGACTGGCTCGCCGCTCTCGTCGCGTACGAGGCGGTATCCGATCACGTTGGCCCCTTGCCGGCCGTCCTTGCGGGTGGAATAGACCACCTCGGCGGCGTAGCCGGCGATCCGGGGGTCACGCAGGATGCGGTTCACCGTGCGGGGACGCCACGCGCTGTTGGCGGCGAGTTTGCCGGTGGTCTGCCCCCGAGTGGGGACGTTGGCCGCGTTCAGGGCGGCGGCGAGTCCGCCGACGGTCGCGGGCGAGGTCGGAGACAGCATCCAATCGAACATACGGCGGATGATCGCGACCTCGAAGTCATTGCGGATGAGTAGTTGAATCGTGATCGGTCGCCCGTCGGGGCTGCGTCGAACCTCGGGGGTTAGTGCGAAGCCGTACGGGGCCTTGCCGGAGACGTAGCCGCCTAGGTCGCGGGCAAGGGCCTTCGCGGCCTTTACGTTGATACTCTTCGTCTTCGACTCTCCGTGCGCCTGATCGAGCCTCATGATCAGGTGGATTAGATCCACTAGGTTGCCCCGGCGGAACTCGCCTTCGGCCACGCTGACGATGGTCACGCCCCGGTTGAGCAGGTCGGTAACGACGGGGATGGCGTCGAGGGGGTCAAGGCGAGACAGCCGGGAAATGTAATAGACGATGATCATATTGATGCGGCCGGAGTGGCAATCGGCTACCAGCCGATCGAAGCCGGGGCGCTCGGTCCCGCTGAACGCACTGATGCCGAGGTCTTCGTACCAATCGACCCAGGTCGCGCCCATCTGGTCGGATCGGCCCCGCGCGGCGGTCTTCTGGATGACCGTAGACACCTCACCGCCACCCTCGCGCTTCACCGACTGACGGCCGTATCCACCGACCCGATGCTTGAAAGGGGCATTGATCTACTATACCCCTGTTACTAATTACTGACGGCAAGTACGGCGTCGACCTTGCCGAGTTCGGCCGAGCGCTGGTCCGGCGCTGGTGGCGGCGCCCTGCTGCGTGGCTGGCCGGGCGGGATCGACGCGGCCACCCTCGACCGGCACCTGCGGGAGCTGGTGCTGGCCGACACCCCGTGACCGACAGGCGTCGGACCGGGTTGACCGAGGGTGAACTTCTCGTGTCGCAGGGTGGTCGGTGGTTGGCTCCCGGCCGGTTCCGCCTGCTCTTTCGGTGCCCGGCTGCCCGGACGTGCCGGGACGGTTACCTGTCCGGGCCTGGTCAGGGGCGGTGTCGATGATCTAGCGTCCCGTGCGCGGGAGTGTCTGATCAACGACAATCGGCCGACCCGATCCGAGGGAGAACTGTGCGATCTTCTGACCGAGCCGCCACACCGGCCGGCCAACTCGGCCCGGACCCGTCGGAACCGACCGGCCCGGTCGGCCCGGCCCGGCCCAGCGCGGCCGGTCAGGTCGGCCCGGACCCGGTGGGACCGGGTGCGACCGGGGCGCCGGGGCGTCCGCTGCGGGTGGCGATGATCGGCCAGAAGGGGCTGCCGGCCACCTACGGCGGCATCGAGCGGCACGTGGAGGAGATGGCGAGTCGACTGGCCGACTTCGGCCACCAGGTCACGGTCTACTGCCGGGACAGCTACGGCGAGGTCCCCGACCAGCGGTACCGGGGCATCCGACTGCGCCGGGCCGGCACCGTGGCCAGCAAACACCTCGACGCGATCGTGCACTCGGCCACCTCCACCGTGGCGGCCCTGCGGGAACGCCCCGACATCGTGCACTACCACGGGCTCGGCCCGGTGCTGGTGGCGCCGCTGGCCCGGTACGCCTCCCGGTCGAAGGTGGTGCTGACCGTGCACGGCCTGGACAACCAGCGGGGCAAGTGGGGGCGGCTGGCCCGCGCCGTGCTCGGCACCGCGTACCGGCTCAGCGGGTACGTCCCGGACGCCCGGGTGACCGTGTCGCGCGGGCTGGCCGCGCACTACGCGTCCCGGTTCGGCCGGCCCGCCCGCTACATCCCCAACGGGGTCGCCAGCCCCCGGCACCTGCCGCCCCGGGAACTGGACCGGCACGGCCTGCCCCCCGGCGGCTACCTGCTGCTGGTCGGTCGGCTGGTCCCGGAGAAGGCCGCCGACCTGCTGATCCGGACGTTCCGGCGGCTGCCGACCGAGCTGCGGCTCGCCGTGGTCGGCGGGTCGGCCTTCACCGACGAGTACGTCACCCGGCTGCGGCAGGCCGCCGGCGACGACCCCCGCATCGTGTTCACCGGTTTCGCCTACGGCGACGAACTGGCCGAGCTGTACTCGCACGCGGCGGCCTTCGTCCAGCCGTCCCGGTTGGAGGGGCTGCCGCTGACCCTGCTGGAGGCGGCCTCCTACGGGCTGCCCGTGGTGGCCAGTGACATCGAGCCGCACGTGGAGGTGCTGGGCGCCGACGCGCCCGGCCGGCGGCTGTTCCGCGACGGTGACGGCGACGACCTGCTGCGGGCGCTGGAGACGGTCACCGCCGACCTGGCCGCGGAGCGCACCGGCGCCAAGGCGCTGCGTGACCGGGTGCTCGCCGAGTACAGCTGGGACAGCGCCGCCCGCGACCTGGAACGCCTCTACCTCGACCTCGCCGCACGACGGCCGGCCGGCACGGGCCCGCGCACGGGTCCGGTCGACGGTACGGACCCGCGCACGGGTACGGTCGCGGCCGGGACCTCCGTCGTCGACCGCACACCGGTCGACGGGGAGAGCGCCGGTGACGGGCCGGCCGTTACGCCGTCCACGCCCGGCGCAACGGCCCATGTCCCCGCCCGGCGGCAGCCGATAGATTAGGCCGTTCTTCCGGTCCCGCGCCGCGAGCCGCACCTGTGGGTCGGCGGGTGACCGGCCCCGAGGCACCCCTACGAGCGAGTGGTCGGCGATCAGTGGACGGACGGCACGACGGCACGGCGGTGGCTTCCGGCCGGCCGGACGCGGCGGTGGGCTCTGGCCGGCCGGACGCGGCGGTGGGCTCTGGCCGGCCCGGCCGGGCGGTGGGCCGGGATCCGGTGGGGTGGCTGCTGACCGGTGGCGCGGCCGTGCTCTGCGCCGCGGTGGCGGTGCTGGCCGGGCTGGCGACCGGGCAGGGCAACCCGATAGGTGTGCTGCTGCCCCTGGTGGTCGCCACCGGGTTGATCGTCGCGGTGCTCGCGCTTACCCGCTTCGCGGCGTACGTGCTGCTGATGCTCGCGGTGCGCTCCTGCGTCGACCTGTTCAAGGTCAGCGGCCCGACCGCCGGCCGGGCCGACCTGGGCCCGTCGGCCCGCGCATTGGACCTGTCGACCATCCTCGCCGTGCTGTTCCTGCTGGCCGCCGGGCTCTGGCTGGCCGCCCAACTGCGCCAGCGGGGCCGGTTGCGCGGCTCCCCACTCGGCGTGGCCCTGCTCCTGGTCGGGGCGACGTCACTGGTGAGCGCGGTCGGCGCGGCACAGCCGGTGCCCAGCGGCCTGGAGGCGCTGCGGATCGGCACCGTGGTGGTGATGTTCGTCGTGCTGGAGCAGCTGATGCCGGACCTGCCGGCGGTGCGCCGGGTGCTGCTCGCCGCGTACGCCTCGCTGGCGCTGGCGCTGGGCTACACCGTGCTGATGTCGCTGCTGGGCAGCCCGCCGGCCGAGGTCAAGGGCGACTTCACCCGGATCAGCGGCCCGTTCAGCCAGTCCACCACCTTCGGCCGGTACCTGATGTTCATGGTGATCTTCGGGTTCGGGATCCACCGCTACCTGAGCCGCCGGCTGCGGCTCGGCCTCGGCGTGCTGCTCGCCCTGTCGCTGGTGTTCCTGCTGCTGACCAACACCCGCAGCGCCATCCTCGGCGCGGCGCTGGGCCTGCTCGTGGTGGCGGTGTTGCACCGCAGCCGGGCCCTGCTGCTGGCGCTCTGCGTGGTCGCGGTGACCGCCACCGCCCTGCTGCCGACGGTGACGCAGCGGTTCGGGCAGCTCGCCGACAGCACCGCCGTCGGTGGCGGACCCACCGGCAACACCCTGGCCTGGCGGGTCGGCTACTGGTCGGAGATCGTCTCGTTGGCCAACCGCAACCCGGTCACCGGGATCGGGCCCAACATGACCAAGTTCGAGGCCGACGAGGCGAAGAAGCCGCACAACGACTTCCTGCGCGCGTACGTGGAGACCGGGCTGGCCGGTCTGCTGGCCTACCTGGCGATGATGGCGCTCTGCGTACACACCGGGCTGACCGCGCTGCGGCGGGCCCCACCGGGCACCCTCGGCCGGGGCATCGCGGTCGGCTTCGTCGGCTGCGCGGTCGCCTTCGTCGCGGTCAGCGCGGCCTCCAACGTCATCTCGAACGTGGTCACGCTCTGGTACTACGTCGCCTTCGCGGCGGCGGCCAGCGCGATCGCCCGAGGGGTGCACCTGGGCCCGACACCGGCCCCGCCGGTACCGGCCGGACGGATTATCGGATGATCTACCAGACAGTGGGGAGCGCAAGGGTGGAGATCGTCGACTATCTGCGGGTCGCGCGGCGTCGACTCTGGATACTGCTGGGACTGCCGCTGGTCGCCGCGGCGGTGGCGGCGTCGGTCGTGCTGCTCGGCCCCGACCGGTACGCGGGTACCTCCTACGTGGCGGCCCCGGCGCTGGTCGGCGGCAACGCGGCCCAGCAGTACACCGGCACCCAGGCGGCCAACCAGTTCGCGGCGGCCTTCGCCGCGGCCGTGACCTCCCCGCAGGTCCTCGACCAGGTGTCCACCGACACCGGGGTCGACGCGGGGATCCTGCGTGCCGGGCTGAAGGTCGAACAGGTGGGCGCGAGCAGCCAGCTCACCCTCACCTACACCGCCACCGCCCGGGACTCGGTCGCCCCGGTGCTGGCCGCGACCGGCCAGCGGGCGCTGGCGTTCCTCTTCACCAGCCAGGTCGCCATCGCCACCGACGAGGTGAAGGCGGCCACCGACGAGCTGACCACCGCCACCAAGGCGATCAACGAGTGGGAGAAGACCAACAAGGTAAGCCAGCCGGACAAGCTCTACCAGGCGACCCTGCAGGAGATCGCCAGCCTGCGGCAGCAACGGTTGCAGATGGAGGCCGTCGGCAACGGCCGGGGTGCCGCCGCCGCCAGCGAGGCGATCACCGCCGGGCAGAAGCGGCTGGACGGGCTCGGCCCGAAGCTGCCCGACTACCAGGCGCTGCTGGCCCAGCGGGACACCGCCAGCGGTGCGCTGGCCAACGCCCGGCAGGGTCTGCAGCAGGCCCGGGCCCAGTCCCAGGCCGCCGATCCGGCCCAGGTGGTCAGCGCCGGCCAGGTGCAACCGGTCTCCCGGACCCGTGCGGTGACCGGGCTGGTGCTGCCGGTCTCGGGTGCCGGCCTGCTGCTGGCCGTCCTGCTGGTGGCGATGTTGGAGCAGTTGTCCCGCAACCGGTCGACGGCCGCTCGGGCCGCGGTCGCCGACGGCCCCGCGGCTGGCACTCCGGCGGCGATCGGCCCGGCCCCGGCGACCGGACGGGCGGTGCCGTACCCGCGCGGCACCGTGACCGGCCCGGCGGCGGACAACCGCGGCACCGTGACCGGGCCGGCAGCGGATACCCGCGGCACCGTGACCGGGCCGGCAGGGGGCGCCCGGGGTGCCGCGAGTGGGCCGGTGGACGAGGACACCGTCGTGTCGCCGGTGGTGTCGACCCGGCGGGCCGACGACGACACCGTCATCGTGCCGGCGGTCCCGGCCCGACGCTCCGACCAGCAGCGGCGCCGGTAGGTAGCTGGCGTGTCCGACCATTCCGGCTCCGCCGGTGACCAGCACGTCCGGTCGATGGCCCGCGGCGGCGGCCTGAACCTGGTCGGTGCCCTGCTCAGCCAGGTGGCGGTCTTCGTCATCATGCTGTTGCTGGCCCGGGTGCTGGGCATCCGCGAGGTGGGCCGGTACGCCCAGTGCTACGCCGTGCTCTCCCTGGCCGGGCTGCTGTCGCTCTCCGGGTTCCGGGCCGGACTCACCCGGTTCGTGGCGGTGCACCTGGCCGACGCCGATTCGGCGGCGCTGCGCGGCACCATCCGGTTGGGGCTGGCCGTCTCGGTCACCTCCTCGGTGGCGCTGGCGGGCGCGCTGGCCGCCGGCGCGCCCTGGCTGGCCGGCGCGCTCAACGACCCCGAGCTGGTCACCGGGTTACGGCTGGTGGCGTTGACGCTGCCCGCCACCACGATCTGCGAGGCGGCGCTGGCGGCCACCCGGGGGTGGCGGACCCAGCGCCCGTTCACCTTCATCGGGCAGCTCTACGAGCCGGGTACCCGGCTGCTGTTGACCGCCCTGGCCCTGGTCGCCGGCGTGGGCCTGACCGGCGCGTTCTGGGCGCTGGTGGTGGCCGGCTGGTCCGCGGCGGTGCTCGCGCTGCTCGCCCTGGCCCGGCTGGTCCGGCGGGTGCCGGCGGCCCGCCCGGTCTACCGCCCCCGGCAGCTGTTCGGCTTCTCCACCGTCAGCTGGGCCTCCTCACTGTCCTCGACCGGGCTGATCTGGGCCGACACCCTGCTGCTGGGGTTCTTCGCCAACCCCGAGATCGGCGTCTACAACGTGGCGACCCGGCTGGTCACCGTGGCGATCTTCGTGCTCGCGCCGATCAACGCCGCGTTCGGCCCGTACATCGCCTACCTGTACCACCAGGAGCAGCTCACCGAGGTCCGGCGGGTGTACGCGGTGGCCACCGGCTGGGTGGTCCGGCTGTCGTTGCCGGCCTTCGTCGCGCTGCTGGTCCTCCCCGGCGATCTGCTGCGGGTCTTCGGTGGTGAGGTCGCCACCGGTGCGGCGGTGACCGTGATCCTGGCCCTCGGGCACCTGGTCAACGCGGCCACCGGCCCGTGCGGCACGGTGCTGAACATGTCCGGTCGGGTGGCGCTCAACATGGCCGACAACGTGGCCGCGCTGGTGCTCAACATGCTGCTCAACGTCCTGTTCATTCCCGCGTACGGCATCGTCGGCGCGGCCACGGCCTGGAGCGTCTCGCTGATCGTGGTCAACGTCGCCCGGGTGTTCCAGGTGCGCCGGCTGATCGGCGCGCTGCCGTTCACCGTGGGCATGGCCAAGGGGCTGGCCGCCGCCGGCGTGGCGCTGCTGGCCGGGCTGCTGGTGAGCTGGCTGGTGCCGGGCTGGCAGTGGCGGCTCGGCGTCGGGCTGACCACCATCGTCGGGGTCTACCTGGCGGTCGTGGTCGCCCTCGGGCTCAGTCAGGAGGACACCATGGTGCTGCGTACCCTGCTCAGGCGTCGGCGCGGCGGCGGCCCCCGGCCCCCGGCGGCCGGCACCCCGGTGTCGGCGGGGGCCCGGTGAGCGCCGCGCCCCGCCGGGGCGGCGTGGACCGGCTGCGTCGGGCGGTGCGCGGCACCCGCGCCTTCGCCCGTGCCGCCTGGCCCGGCCCGACCGGCGCGCTGCCCGACTTCCTGATCATCGGCGGGCAGCGCTGCGGCACCACCTCGCTGCACCACTACCTGGCCGCCCACCCGGACGTGCGGGCCGCCACCGGCAAGGAACTGCAGTACTTCAGCGTCCACCACGGTCGGGGCGAGCGGTGGTACCGGGCGCACTTCCCGCCACCGGCCGCCGGCCGGCAGACCTTCGAGGCCAGCCCGTACTACCTCTTCCACCCACGGGTACCGGCCCGGGTGGCCGCGTTGCTGCCCCGGGCGCGCTTCGTCGCGCTGCTGCGCGACCCCGTGGAGCGCGCCTACTCGCACTACCTGCACACCCGCTCGTACGGGCTGGAGCCGTTGAGCTTCGCCGACGCCCTCGCCGCCGAGGACGAACGGCTGGCCGGGGCGCTGCGCGACGGCCCGGACACCCCGGCCGCCCACCACGCGCTGCGCAACTTCTCGTACGCCGCCCGGGGCCGCTACGCCGAGCAGCTGGAACGCTGGTACGCCCAGCTGCCCCGGCAGCGGCTGCACGTGATCCGCAGCGAGGACCTGTACGCCGACCCGGCCGCCGCGTACGCCGACGTGCTGCGGTTCCTGGAGCTGTCGCCGTTCACCCCGGACACCTTCGCCCGGCACACCCGCCGCGCCGACGACGGCACCTCCCAGCTCACCCCGCAGCTACGGGCCGACCTGGCGGCCCACTTCGCCCCCCACAACACCCGCCTGGCCACCCTGCTGAACTGGCCGTCGACCTGGTGACCCACCCCCCACCGCGCCGCCCCGGTGGGGCTCGCCGGATCGTGGATCAGGTGGCCTTGCTGGCCTGTCCAGGCCACCACATCCGGGAAGCTGCCGGCCCGGCGGGCGGCGGGTCGGGGGTCAGGGGACTCAGCGGACGCCGGAGAGGATGGTGGCCGGGTCGCCGGTGCCGGCCAGCAGCACCGGGGAGGTGCCGATGCTTACCGCGCCGGAGCGGGCGGAAGCCGCCTCGGTGCCGAGCTTTCCGCTGGTCAGGCCGGGCGCCGCGGGCACCGACACGGCGTCGGCCGAGGCCGACCAGAGCACCAGGGTGCTCTGCTCACCGCGCCGGAAGGCCACCCCGGTCAGGCCCTTGGTGGCGACCGGCTCGACGGTGGCGTCCTTGGCCGCGCCGGCCAACTCGGCCATCATCGTGCCGGCCAGCCGTTCGGTGCCGTCGGGGTCCAGCAGTCCGTAGCGGACCTCGGCGCCGGCCCGGTTGTTCGGGTGGTACGCCAGCGGTAGCCAGAGCACCTGGTTGATGCCGCCGGCGACCAGTTGGCTCACCGTCTTGACCATCTCGTCGCTGCGCGAGGCGGCGTCGCCGTCACCGTCGCGCCAGAACTGGCCGACCTCCCAGGCCTGCGTGGGCACCCCGGCGGGGGTCTCGGCGCGCAGGTACTCCAGCAGGGCCGGCACCGCCGCGAAGTGCTCGTAGTAGTGCAGCTGCCGGATCTGCACCACACCCTCGTCGAGGAGTTCCTCGGTGGCGCTCAGGTAGGCGATGTTGCGCGAGTTCTGGTCGTTGGCCAGGGCCGCGCGCAGCGCCGCCGGGTCGTTGACCTCCGGGATCTTCTGCCCCCGGGTGCCGATCCGGCGCTGGAAGTACGTCCGGTACGCGGTCACCGCCGCGTCGTCCTGCCCGGCCTTGAGCAGCCGGTCGGCGACGCCCATGCCGTAGCCCACCGAGCTGATGCCGGAGTCGACCACCTTGGCCTGCGGGTCGGCGGCGTGGATCGCCTCGGCGGCCGAGGCGACCAGCCGCTTGTAGTCGGCCGGGCTGCCGGCCCAGTACTGCGGTGCGTTCACCTCGTTCTCGATGGCGTACTCGCGGACCCCGTACGGGGCGTACCGCTTCACCACGTCGGTGACGAAACCCTGGTAGGCCGCCATGTCCTGGGGCATCGCCGACTCGGTCTTGTTGGCCTGTCCGCGCAGGAACTGCGGGCTGCCACCGGTGGCCCAGCACATCCCGGTACGGATCTTGATGTGCAGCATGATGCCCAGGTCCCGGCTGCGTTCGGCGATCCGGTCCAGCGCGGTGAAGTTCCGGTTGCCCTCGGTCTTCTCGATCGCGCACCAGCTGATCTCGTGGTACGTCGCCGAGCCGGCCAGCTTCTTCAGGTACGGGGTGAACTGCTCGTAGCGGGCCCAGTCCCAGCGGGCGCCGAACGGGTTGCCCACCACCGGCGCCCCCGACGGGGCCGGGCCGGGGCTGGCCGTCGGCGGCGCGTCCGTCGCGGGTGACGGCGACGGCGCGGGCTCCGGCGCGGGGTCGGCCGAGCAGGCCGTCGCGGTCAGCGCCAGGGCCAGCACCCCGCCGAGCAGCAGGGACCGCGCCCGGCCCGGCCGCCTCACCGGTACCCCAGCTCACGCAGGGTCGAGCCGGAGAAGATTCGGACCAGCACCCGCAGGAACGGGTCCAGCTCCCGCCGGTACGTGCCGACCCGGGACCCGTAGATCGCGGCGTCGGTACGGGCCGCGGCCCGGCGACGGTCGGCCTCCACTGTGTACTTGCCGGCCACGTCGTGCGGCTTGCCCTGGTAGTCCAGCACCCCGGCCTCCCAGGGCTCGCCGAGGAACTCGAACAGCACTCGCATGGCCTTCTCCGGATCGGTGACGGTGTCCTCGTAGCGCAGCTCCAGGTAGCGCTCGGCGGGCAGCCGGGCCCCGGCGGCGCGGGCGGTGTGGATGTAGCGGGGCCACTTGACCACGCACTTCACCGCCGACCAGTAGCCGAACCGCTTGCGGTGCGACACCACCACGTCCCGGCCGTCCCGGATGACGTGCACGAACTGCGCGTCCGGGAAGACCTCGGCCAGGAAGTCGATGGAGAGCGCGTACAGCGGGGTCTTGTCCGCCCAGCGGGTCTTGCCCCGGCTGTGGGCGTAGTCGGCGTGGATGCCGCCGAAGAAGTCGGCGATCCGGCGCAGCCAGTCCTCGCGGGTGAAGCCGAAGCGGGCCAGCCGCTCCCAGTCGGAGCCGACGATGCGTCGCATGTCGGTCAGGAAGCGGGTCTCCGGGCCGCAGCTGACCCGGGAGTGTGAGTCGAGCACCAGGCGCAGCATCGTGGTGCCGGAGCGCTGGCAGCCGACCAGGAAGATCGGCCCGTTCCGGGTCGGCGTCCCCGGCCCGCCACCGGCCCCGCTGCCGGCTCCGGGCTCGGTTCCGCCGCCGAGCTCGGTCCCGCTGTCGGCTCCGGTCCCGCCGGGCTCGGCGTCGGGTCGCCGTTCGAGGTCAGCCATGGTCCACCCCCGCCGCCGGTGCGGTCGTCGCGTCGGATCCCGCCGCCGCGTCCAGGCGGGTGGTCAGGTCGGCACAGAGGACCCGCACGCGCGCGTCGATCGGCAGCGGCGAGCGGCGCGGCGGGCGCGGGGTGACGTGCGCGTGCAGCGCCGGGTCGTACGGCAGGTCGAGGAAGGCACAGAGCCGGCGCAGCTGCCCGGTCGGGTCGGCCAGCAGTGCGTCGTACGAGCAGAGCAGCACGTCGGCCCGGTCGACCAGACCGAGGCGGAAGTAGAGCGAGTTGCGCACGTACCAGAACAGGGCGGCGGCGGTGTGCGGGGTCATCCGGTCGTAGTCGAAGTTGGCGACCAGCTCCCGGGTCGCGTGGTCCAGCCGCTGGCCCTGCCACCGCTGGCCGATGGTGCCGTCGGCGACGGCCCGCAACGCCCGCAGGTTGGCGTCGCCGAACTTGGCCACCTCGGAACGGGCCCGGTCGTCGACGTCCCGGTACGCCCACAGTGCCCGGCCGGCGCGCGGACCCGGAAGGTCCAGCAGCCGGTCCACCCGGTGCGTCTCGCAGAGCGGCTTGACCAGGACGTACCGGTGCCGGCTGCGCCGCAGCACATCGACGAGCACGGCGTCGGAGCGCAACTGGAACCGGTGGAACAGTTGGCGGTCGTTCTCGTTGCGCACCTCGACCGAGGGCGCGGCGTCCAGCCCCCGGGCGAGCATGTTGGTGCCGGAGCGTTGCAGGCCGACCAGGTACACCGGGATCGCCTGGCCGGGCGGCACCGGGTTGGCGCGTCGCCAGCGGCGCTTGGCCCACGCCGTGCGGGCCCGCTCGACCGGGTCGAGCCGGTCCTCGGCCACCAGCCGGCGCACCCCCTCGGTACGGGCCCAGCGCAGGTGCCGCGCGACCCGCCGGGCGGTGTACGCGAGCGCCGAGGGCTCGTCCTGGTGGGGCACCGGGTCCTCCTCGGGCGCGACGGTCGGGCGGAGCACACGCTACCGGCAGACCGTCGTGCCTGGCCACGGGGCCGTGCGGGCAGCCCGAGGTCAGCCGTGTGGCCACTTGGAGATCATGATCTGGACTCATCCGTCCGGTTTGCATACGGTGGGGCACCTGGTCAGCCCCGCTTGCCAGTGCACCCCTCGCCCACCCCCAAGCGGGCCCCAGGCCACCCCCGGAGCAGCTGTCATGCGTGTCCTGCACGTCAACAAGTTCCTGTACCGCCGTGGCGGTGCCGAGGGCTACCTGCTCGACGTCGCCGAGTTGCAGCGGGCCGCCGGCGACGAGGTGGCGTACTTCGGCATGACCCACCCGGAGAACGACGCGCCCACGCCGTACGCGCGGCACTTCCCGCCCCTGGTGGAGTTGGAGCCGGCACCGCGCGGGCTGCGGCCGCGCACGGCGGCGGCGGCGCGGATGATCTGGTCCGGGGCGAGCCGGCGGGGCCTGGCCCGGGTGCTCGACGAGTTCCGGCCCGACGTGGTGCACCTGCACAACATCTACCACCAGCTCTCACCGTCGGTGCTGGCCGCGGCCCGGGTCGCCCGGGTGCCGTGCGTGATGACCCTGCACGACTACAAGCTGGCCTGCCCCAGCTACCAGATGCTCGACCGGGGCGCGGTCTGTGACGCCTGCGTCACCGGTGGCCCGCTGCGGGCGGCCCGGCGGCGCTGCAAGGACGGCTCGCTGGGGGCCAGCTCGCTGCTCGCGGTGGAGTCCTGGCTGCACCGGGCGACCCGGGCGTACGGGCCGGTGCAGGCCTTCGTCAGCCCCAGCCGGTTCCTGGCCGACGTGATGCGCCGCGCCGGGGTCTTCCCGGACCGGATGCACGTGGTACGGCACTTCGTCGACGTGGCGCAGACCGAGGTGAAGTCGACAGCGGGCGGGTCGGTGGTCTTCGCCGGTCGGCTCTCCGCCGAGAAGGGCGTCGACGTGCTGATCGACGCGCTGGCCCAGCTGCCGCCCGAGGTTCACCTGGACGTGGCCGGCGACGGCCCGGCCCGCGACGCGCTCACCGACCTGGCCGGGCGGCGGGCACCGGGCCGGGTACGTTTCCACGGCCGGCTCGACAAGGCCCGGCTGCACGAGCTGATCCGGTCGGCGGCGGTGGCGGCGGTGCCGTCGCGGTGGAACGAGAACCAGCCGATGGCGGTGCTGGAGGCGTTCGCCTGCGGGGTGCCGGTGGTCACCACCGACCTGGGTGGGTTGCCGGAGCTGGTCACCCCGGGCACCGACGGTGAGGTGGTGCCGGCCGACGACCCGGGCGCGCTGGCCGCCGCGCTGCACCGGACCCTGGCCGACCCGCACCGGGCGCACCGGCTCGGGTTGGCCGGCCGGGCCCGGGTGGAGCGGGAGTTCAGTCCGCGGGCGCACCTGGAGCGCCTGCGGGAGGTCTACGCCACCGCCACCCGGCGGGCCGGGGTACCCGCGTGACCAGCGGCGACCAGCACGCCGGCCGGCCCGCTTCTGAGCCCGACGGGCCGGTACGGGTGCTCTACCTGGCCGGCAGCGGACGCAGCGGCAGCACCCTGGTCACCAACGTCCTCGGCCAGTACGCCGGGGTGCTCGCCGCCGGTGAGCTGCGCTACCTGTGGCAACGCGGTGAACTGGACAACCGCCCCTGCGGGTGCGGCCGGCCGTTCCGGGACTGCCCGCTGTGGAGCCGGGTACGCCGCGACGTGCCGGTCGGGCGGGCCGCCGAGATCGCCGCCGGGCTGCGCGGCCGGCTGCGGATGCGGGGCGTGCCCGCGCTGCTGTGGCGGGCCCGCGCCGGTCGGCGGGCCGTCGCGGCGCACCCCGACGACGCGGTGCTGACCGGGCTGTACACCTGCCTGGCCCGGCACGCCGACGCCCGGATCGTGGTCGACTCCTCCAAGCTGCCCCCGTACGGCGCTCTGCTCGACGGGCTGCCCGGCCTGGACGTGCGGGTGCTGCACGTGGTCCGGGACCCGCGCGCCACCGCCTTCTCCTGGCGTCGTCGCCGGGGCCTGGACGGCGAGCGTGACCAGCGGCTGATGAGCCGTCCGCCGGTGTGGAAGGCCGCCCTGCTCTGGTCGGTCTGGAACGCGGTCACGGTCCGGCTCTTCGCCGCGGACCCCGAGCGTTACCTGCGGATCCGGTACGAGGACCTCACCGCCGATCCGGCCGCCGCGCTGGCCCGGATCACCGCCTTCGCCGGCCTCGGTGCGCAGCCCGGCCCGCTGGTCGCACCCGGGGCGGTCGGCGAACCGGCGGCGGTGCGGCTCGCCCCCACCCACTCGGTGGCGGGCAACCCGTCGCGCCACCGCACCGGGGCGGTGCCGATCCGCGCCGACGACCAGTGGCGCACCGACCTGTCCCGCTGGTCGTACGCGGTGGTGACCGCACTGACCTGGCCGGGGCTACGCCGCCTCGGCTACCCGCTGGGCCGTACCGGCCGGACCACGAGTACCGGCCGACGCGGCACACCGCTCGGCGTACCGACCGGCCGACAGGAGGGCTGAGAGAAGATGTTGTCGCTGGTGGTGGGGACCGGCCGGTGTGGTTCGACCCTGGTGCAGGAGCTGCTCTCCCGGCACCGGGAGGTCGGGTTCGTCTCCGGGGTGGACGACAAGCTGTCCCGGCTCAACCTCAAGGGACGGTTCAACGGCCCGCTCTACCGCCGCTCCGCGCCCCGGCCGGCCGGGATGACCTCCCTGGCGCACGCCCGCCGGCTGCTGGAGGCCGGGCGGGTCCGGGTCGCCCCGTCGGAGGCGTACCAGCTGCTCGACCGGCACGTGGTGGCCGGCTTCTCCCGCCCCTGCCGGGACCTCACCGCCGAGGACCTGACCCCGTACGTGTCCCACCGGCTGCGCGAGTTCTTCGACACCCGGGCCCGGCGGCAGCGCTGCCGGACGATGGTGCACCACGTCACCGGCTGGCCGCGCACCGGCTTCCTGCGTGCGGCGTACCCGGATCTGCGGGTGGTCAACGTGGTCCGCGACGGCCGGGCGGTGACCAACTCGTGGCTGCAGATGGGCTGGTGGGACGGGTGGCAGGGGCCGGACAACTGGTTCCTCGGGCCGCTGCCCACCGACCTGCGCCAGGAGTGGGAGGAGTACGACCGGTCCTTCCCGGTGCTGGCCGCGCTCGGCTGGAAGCTGCTGATGGACCGGTTCGGGCAGGCCCGGGCGGAGCACCCCGAGCAGCAGTGGCTGGACGTGCGCTACGAGGACCTGGTGGCCGACCCGCGTGCCGAGGTGGCCCGGATGCTGGACTTCCTCGGGCTGGAGTGGGACGCCGCCTTCGAGCGCGGGTTCGGCCGGTACCGGTTCTCCGGTGGTCGGCGCGCGGCGTACCTCGACGAGTTGAGCGCCGGTCAGCTGGCCGACGTGGAGCGGGTGCTGGACAAGCCGCTGCGCGAGTGGGGTTACCGGGGCTGACCGCCCCGGGGCGGGTCGAAGCCGGTCGGGACGTTTTTCCTACACGTGCCGATGGCGGCGGCGGTGCGTGGGCTCGTAGCGTCACCAGCTCAGACCCCCACAAGGAGACAACTGCATGGCTGTGACAGGTAGGCCCTGGCGCGGCGGAATCGCCGTCCTCGCCGCGACGGCCCTCGCGGTCCTCGCCGCGTCGCCCCAGGCCGTGGCGGCCGACGAACCGCCCACGATCGTCGTCTCCGACGGCGTCACCCAACCGGTGTTCGGCTACTCCGACGCCATCCGGGAACGGCTCTTCATCGACTCGACCTTCGACAGCGACAACGACGGGCTGCGCGACATCATCGCGTTCGACGTGATGCGTCCGAAGGCCACCGCCGACGGGCTCAAGGTGCCGGTGGTGATGGACGCCAGCCCGTACTACACCACGCTCTGCCGGGGCAACGACTCCGAGTGCAAGGTGGACCTCGACGGTGACGGCCTGCTGGACAAGTGGCCGCTGTGGTACGACAACTACTTCGTGCCGCGCGGCTACGCGGTGATCCTGCTGGACATGGTGGGCACCGGCAACTCGACCGGCTGCCCGACCACCAACGCCAACCAGGACAACCTCAGCGCCAAGCAGGCGATCAACTGGCTCAACGGCCGGGCCACCGCCCGCAACGCCGCCGGTGAGGTCGTCAAGGCCGACTGGCACAACGGTAAGTCCGGCATGATCGGCAAGTCGTACGACGGCTCGCTGGCCATGGCCACCGCGGTGACCGGGGTGCAGGGCCTGACCACGATCGTGCCGATCGGCGGCCCGAGCGAGTACTACGACTACGTGCGCAGCAACGGCGTGGTGACCCGGGGCAACAGCTACGTGTCGTACCTGGCGAACGTGGTCACCAACCCGGAGCGCCGGGACTACTGCAAGCCGGTGCGCGACGCCCTCGGCGCGGCCGACGGCGACGAGCACGGTGACTACACCGCCTTCTGGAACGAGCGCAGCTACGTCAAGAAGGTGCCGAAGCAGAGCGCCAGCGTGCTGCTGTACCACGGCATCAACGACGACAACGTGCGCGCCGACCACATGAGCAAGTACTGGTACGCGCTGGCCGAGAACGACATCCCGCGCAAGCTGTGGATCTCCCAGGAGGGGCACGTCGACCCGTTCGACTCCCGCCGCGCGGTGTGGGTGGACACCCTGCACCGGTGGTTCGACTTCTGGCTGCAGGGCGTGGCCAACGGCATCATGGACGAGCCTCGGCTGGACATCGAGCGGGCCGCCGACGTGTGGGAGACCCACGCCGACTGGCCGATCCCCGGCAAGGTCGACACCGAGGTCTTCCTGCAGCCCGCCACCTCCGGCGCGGGTGGACTCGGCCTGGTGCCGACGGCCAAGCCGGCGACCGGCCGGTTCCAGGACAGCCGCACCCAGAGCCAGAACACGATGATCAACAACCCGGGGGTGGTCCAGCCCCACCGGCTGGCCTTCCTGTCCGAGCCGCTCACCGCCCCACTGCACATCTCCGGTACGCCGACCATGCAGATCCGGGCCTCGGCCGACCAGACCGACACCAACTTCGGGGTCATCCTGGTCGACTACGGCACCGACGAGCGGGTCGCCCACCGGGCCTCCGGCGAGGGCATCATCACCCTGGACACGCAGGACTGCTGGGGGGAGAGCAGCGCCACCGACGACGCCTGCTACCGGCAGACCGTCAAGCGGGTCGCCACCGCCGACACCGAGCTGGTGACCAAGGGCATCATGGACGCCCAGAACCGCCAGTCGATCCGGGTCGCGGTGCCGCTGGTGCCGGGGGAGTCGTACAACTTCAGCTGGCCGCTGCTGCCCGAGGACTACGTCTTCAAGCCCGGTCACCGCATCGGCGTGATCGTGGTGGCCAGCTACCCGCAGTACTCCAGCCAGGCCGACACCACCGCGGCGAACATCGCGGTGAACCTGAAGAGCAGCAAGATCGTCCTGCCCGTGGTCGGTGGCACCGCCGCCGCCCACGCCGCCGGGCTGTAACAACCAGCGGGGGCGCCGGTCGGTGGCCACCGACCGGCGCCCCCGGCCGGTTCAGTGCTGCGGCGCGTGGATGCCGCGCTCGGCCCAGGCGTGCAGCTCCTCGGTGTCGCCGCCGGCGTCCAGGTTGAGCGCGGCCTCGATCAGCGCCAGGTGGGTGAAGGCCTGCGGGTGGTTGCCCAACGCGGTGCCGTCGGCGGCCAGCTGCTCGGAGTACAACCCGAGCGGGCCGGCCAGCTCGGTGAGCCGGTCGAACAGCTGCTGCGCCTCGTCCCGCCGGCCGGCCACGGCCAGCGCGGAGACCAGCTCGAAGGAGCAGAGCAGGAACGCGCCCTCCTCGCCGGGCAGCCCGTCGTCGGCCCGGTAGCGGCGGATCAGGGCGGGGGCGATCGCCAGGTCCTGCCAGACGCGGTCGATGGTGGCCAGCACCCGCGGGTCGTCGGCCGGCAGGAACCCGACCAGCGGGATCCGCAGCAGCGACGCGTCCGGCTCGGTCGAGTCGTACCACATCACGAACCCGCCGCCCTGGTGGTCGTAGCCCCGGGCGAGCACCTCGGCGTGCAGCTCGTCGCGGGCCGCCCGCCAGCGGTCCGCCGGCGCGTCGTCGTCGCCGAGCAGGCCGGCGAGCTGGATGCCCCGGTCCAGGCAGACCCAGGTCATCACCTTCGAGTTCACGTGGTGCCGGCGGGGGCCCCGGATCTCCCAGATGCCGTGGTCGGGCTCGTGCCACCGCTGCGCCATGGTGTCCACGTGCCGGCGCAGCAGGGTCCACTGCTGCCCGGTCAGCTCGCCGGTGAGCTGCTGGTAGGCCAGGGCGGCGTCCAGGATGTGACCGTAGGTGTCGAACTGGACCTGCCCGGCGGCCTCGTTGCCGATGCGGACCGGCCGGGAGCCGGCGTACCCGCCCAGGTGGTCCAGCTCCTGCTCTTCGTCGGTGCCGCCGTCGATGCCGATCAGCGGGGCGAGCATGCCCTGGCCGGAGCAGATGTCGAGCAGGAAGCGCAGGTACCGGCGGCCCTCCTCGGCGTGACCGAGGCGGAACAGGGCCAGCAGGAGCAGCGCCGAGTCGCGGTGCCAGGTGTAGCGGTAGTCCCAGTTGCGGACCCCGCCGATCTCCTCCGGCAGGCTGGTGGTGGGCGCGGCGATCAACGCGCCGGTCTCGTCGAACGACAGCCCGCGCAGCACCAGCGCGCTGTGCCGGACCGCCTCGGCGGCGAAACCTGTGTAGTCGCTGCGCGCCGACCAGTCCCGCCAGGTCCGGACGGTCTCGTCGAGCAGCCGGGCGGCGGTGTGCGTCCCGGCCGCGCCCGGATCGGCGTGCGCCTCGGCGGTGGCCGGCTCCGCTGTCGCGTCGGCCGCCGCCGGGGCCTCGCCGTAGCCGAGCAGCAACGTCACCGTCTGACCCTCGGCCAGGTCCGCGTCGGCCCGCAGCTGTCCGCCGTCGGCGGAGGGTGCCGGCGCTCCGTCGCCGGAGGAGGGCAGGTCCGCGGTGAACCACAGCGGGGTGTCGGAGGCCCGCCACCGTCCGTCGGTGTGCCGCCACCGCACCGGGTGGGCGCCGTAGCCGTGCCGGGGCGTGAGGCGGACCGCCAGCCGCACCGGGCCACCCTCGGCGGTCACCTGCCGGACCAGGAGCTGGCCGGCCCGGATCGGCTGCTGCGGGTCGCCGGTGCTGACCGCCAGGAAGTCGCGGACCACCGCCGTGCCGTCGGTGCCGGCGTACCGGCTCTCCAGGACCAGGGTGTCCGGCAGGTAGCACCGTCGGGGCGGACCCGCGCCCTCGACGGTGAGCGAGAAGAACCCGCCCACGTCCCGGTCGAGCAGTCGGGCGAAGACCGCGTCGCCGTCGAACCGGGGCGCACAGAACCACTCGACCGACCCGTCCGGTGCGATCAGCGCCGCCGTGTGGGTGTCCGACAGGAAGGCGTACCCGTCGATCGGTGGGAATCCCTGGTCAGCTCCGGAAACGGTCATATCGTGCTCCCCACACCCTCGACGCGCCACCGGTGCCCGGCGGACTGGACCAGCTACCTTTCCCGGGCGCTGGCCTGCGGAAACAGGCGCGGACGCCACCCACGACGCCTGTGGTCACCGACGGCGACGTCCGGTTGACGCACGGTCCGGGCGGGGTGATGTTCGCCGCCGCGGCAGTCGATCATTGGTGGATGGTGGCGGGCGTTGGATAACTTCGAGCCGGCGAGGGGTGGGCGAGGGGTGGAGGCTGGATGACGGACGGCAACGCTGACTACCGGTACGTGAACACGACGGTACTGTCGGTGACAGCCCTGGAGGCGCCGGTCATCGTGCCCTCCGAGCACTTCGACGACGAGCTGGCCGACACCCTCCAGCGGCTGCGGCTGCGCCGGGGCATGATCCAGAACGTCGCCGGTGTCCAGGAGCGACGGTGGTGGCCGGAGGGCTTCAGCTTCGCCGACGCGGCGGCCGAGGCCGGGGCGAAGGCCCTGTCCGAGGCGGGTGTCGACCCGGGCGACGTCGGTCTGCTGATCAACACGTCGGTGTCCCGGGCCAACCTGGAGCCGTCCACCGCCGCCGGGATCCACCACAGCCTGAACCTTCCACCGGCGGCGCTGAACTTCGACATCGCCAACGCCTGTCTCGGTTTCGTCAACGGGATGCAGGTCGCCGCGAACATGATCGACGCCGGGCAGATCCGCTACGCGCTGGTCGTGGCGGGCGAGAGCGCCCGGCAGGCCCAGCAGGCCACGCTGGAGCGGCTACGCCGCCCGGAGGCCACCCGGGCCGACATCAAGGAGCAGTTCGCCACCCTCACCCTCGGCTCCGGCGCGGCGGCGATGGTGCTGGCCGCCGCCGACACCCACCCGCAGGGCCACCGTCTGGTCGGCGGGGTGGGCCGGGCCGCCACCCGCCACCACGAGCTGTGCGTCGGCGACAACACCAGGATGCGCACCGACGCCAAGGGCCTGCTCGACGCCGGCCTGGACCTGGCGGCGGCGACCTGGGCCCGCGCCGGCGACTGGGACTGGCAACACCTGGACCTGTACGCCATGCACCAGGTGTCGGTGGCGCACACCCGGGGCGTGGTGGACCGGCTCGGCCTCGACCCGGCGCGGGTGCCGTCGACCTTCCCGCGGCTGGGCAACATCGGGCCGGCCTCGCTGCCGATCACCCTGGCCCACCACGCCGACCGCCTCAACCCCGGCGACCGGGTGCTCTGCATGGGGGTCGGCTCCGGCCTGAACACCTGTGCCCTGGAGATCGTGTGGTGACCGGCGCACCCGAGACGCTGCCCCACGGGCTGCCCGGCCTCGACCCGGCCTGGTCCCGCCTCGTCACCGCCGCCGACAGCCAGGGCGTCCGCCGTACCTGGCACGTCCTGGACAGCGCCGCCGGGGCCGACCAGCGGCGGTACGCCGGCACCCTGCTCTGCGTGCACGGCAACCCCACCTGGGCGTACCTGTGGCGGCACCTGCTGGCCCGGTTCAGCAGCCCCGACGCCCCACCGTGGCGGGTGGTCGCCGTCGACCACCTCGACATGGGCTTCTCCGAGCGCACCGGCACGGTACGCGGGCTGGCCCAGCGCATCGCCGACCTCGGCACGGTCACCGACGCCCTCGGCCTGACCGGCCCGGTGGTCACCGTCGGGCACGACTGGGGCGGGGCCATCTCGCTGGGCTGGGCGCTGCGCCACCGCGACCAGTTGCGCGGCGTGGTGCTCACCAACACGGCCGTACACCAGCCCGACGGCTCGCCGGCGCCGGCGCTGATCCGGCTGGCCCGCTCACCCGGCGTGCTGCCGGCGGTGACCGTCCGCACTCCGACCTTCCTGCGGGCCACCCTGGCGCTGGCCAACCCCCGGCTGACCACGCCGGTACGCGAGGCGTACCTCGCGCCGTACCGCACGGCGCGGCGCCGTCAGGCCGTCGGCGACTTCGTGGCCGACATCCCGCTGAGCCCCGACCACCCGAGCTGGCCGGCCCTGCAGCAGGTCGCGCAGCGCCTCGGTGACCTGGCCGACGTGCCCACCCTGCTGCTGTGGGGCCCACGCGACCCGGTCTTCGGCGGGGTGCACCTGCGTGACCTGCGGGCCCGGCTGCCGCACGCCCGGCTGCACCGCTTCGAGGGCGCGGGGCACCTGCTCGCCGAGGACGCCGACGTGGCCGGCGCGGTCGCCGCCTGGCTGCCCGAGCTGGACCGACCACCCGCACCGACTGAGGCCGCGGGCCGATCCGGGTCGACCGAGGCTCTGGCCCGGCCCTCCGGGACGGCTGAGGTCCCGGCGGCCGGGGCGGACCGGCGTCCGCTCTGGGCGGCGCTGGCCGACCGCGCCGACGACCGGTCGGTCGCCCTGGTCGAGCTGGCCCGGGGCGGTCGACGGGTCAGCTGGTCGCTGCTCTGGCGACGGGTCGGCCAGCTCGCCGCCGGCCTGGTCGCCTCCGGGGTGCGCCCCGGTGACCGGGTGGCCCTGCTGGTGCCTCCCGGCGCCGACCTGACCGCCGCCGTCTACGCCTGCCTGCGGATCGGCGCGGTGATCGTGGTGGCCGACCCGGGCCTGGGGTTGGCCGGCATGAACCGGGCGATCCGCAGCGCCGCCCCGGCGCACCTGATCGCCGTCGGTCCCGGCCTGGCCGTGGCCCGCGCGCTGCGCTGGCCGGTACGCCGCATCGGTGCCGGTCCCGGTGCCGCCGCGCTGGGCGCGACCACCCTGGGCCGGCTGGTCCGGCTCGGGGCCGCCCAGCCGGAGCTGCCCGCGGCTCCCGCGCCGGACGACGACGCGGCGGTGCTGTTCACCTCCGGCTCCACCGGCCCGGCCAAGGGCGCGGTCTACACCCACCGGCAGCTCGCCGCGATGCGCGACGCCCTGGGCGGGCTGGGTCTGCCCACCGACGGCGGGATCGTGGCGGCGTTCGCGCCGTTCGCCCTCTTCGGGCCGGCCCTCGGCCTCGCCTCGGCGATCCCGGACATGCGGGTGACCGCGCCCCGGACGCTGACCGCCGCCGCCCTGGCCGATGCCACGGCCGCGGTCGACGCCTCGGCGGTCTTCGCCTCACCGGCCGCGTTGCGCAACGTGGTCGACTCCGGCGGCACCCTCGACGACCGGCAGCGGGCCGCCCTGGAGGGGGTCACCACGCTGCTCAGCGCGGGCGCGCCGGTGCCCGCCGCGCTGCTGGAGCGGGCCCGGGAGCTGATGCCCAAGGCACAGCCGCACACGCCGTACGGGATGACCGAGGTGTTGCCGGTCACCGACGTCACCCTCGACGAGATCGTCGACGCCGGCCCCGGTGACGGTGTCTGCGTCGGCCGTCCGCTGCCGGGGGTGCGGGTGGCCGTCGCCGCCCTGGACGCCGACGGCATCCCCGCCGACGAGCCCGCCGAGGTCACCGGCGTGACCGGGGAGATCATGGTCCGGGCCGCGCACGTCAAGGACCGCTACGACGCGCTCTGGCTCACCGAACGCGACAGCTCCCGCAACCCGGGCTGGCACCGTACCGGCGATGTCGGCACGCTGGCCGCCGACGGCCGGCTGTGGGTGCAGGGCCGGCTCGCCCACGTGCTGGTCACCGCGGACGGGGTGCTCACCCCGGTCGGCATCGAGCAGCGCGTCGAGTCGGTGCCGCGGATCGCCCGCGCCGCCGTGGTCGGCGTCGGACCGCGCGGCCTGGCCCAGGTCGTGGTGGTCGCCGAGACCCACCCCGGGGTACGCCGTGCCGCGCTGGCCGACGCCGAGCTGACCGACGCGGTACGCGCCGTCGCCGGTCCACCGGTCGCGGCCGTGCTGGTGGTGCCGGCGCTGCCCACCGACATCCGGCACAACTCCAAGATCGATCGGGCCCGGCTGAGCCGGTGGGCCGCCCGGGTCCTCGCGGGCGGGCGGCTCGGCCGATGCTGAGGGTCCTGGTCACCGGGGCCAGCGGGATGCTCGGCGGTGCCGTGGCCACCACCCTGGCCGACCGGGGCGACCGGGTCCGGGTGCTGCAACGCCGCCCCAGCGCCCTGGCCGGCGTCGACGAGCACCGCGGCGACATCGGTGACCCGGCGGCCGTGCGGGCGGCCGTCGACGGCGTCGACGCGGTGGTCCACCTGGCCGCGAAGGTGTCGATGACCGGCCGCTGGCCGGACTTCCAACGCACCAACATCGACGGTACGGCCCACCTGCTCGACGCCGCCCGCGCCGCCGGCGTCACCCGGTTCGTGCAGGTCTCCTCGCCGTCGGTCGCCCACCACGGCACCGGTCTGGTCGGCGTCGGAGCCGACCCGGCCGACCCGGACCGGGCCCGGGGCGACTACGCCCGCAGCAAGGCCGCCGCCGAGCTGCTCGCCCTGGCCGCCGACGCCCCCGACTTCGCCGTGCTGGCGTTGCGCCCGCACCTGGTGTGGGGGCCGGGTGACACCCAGTTGGTCGCCCGGATCGTGCAGCGGGCCCGGGCCGGCCGGCTGGCCCTGGTCGGCGCGGGCACCGCCCTGATCGACACCACCTACGTCAGCAACGCCGCCGAGGCCATCGTGGCCGGGTTGGATCGGGCGGCCGAGCCCGACGTACACGGTCAGGCGTTCGTGGTGACCAACGGCGAGCCCCGCACGGTGGCCGAACTGGTCGGACGGATCTGCGCCGCCGCCGGGGCCCGGCCACCGCGGCTGCGGGTGCCGGTGGCGGCGGCGACGGCCGGCGGCACCGCCGTGCAGCGCCTCTGGCCGGCGCTGGGCCGCGCCGACGAGCCACCGATGACCCGGTTCCTGGCCGAGCAGCTCTCCACCGCGCACTGGTTCGACCAGCGCCGCACCCGCGCGGCGCTGCGCTGGTCACCACGGGTGAGCCTGGCCGAGGGCTTCACCCGGCTGGCCGCCGACTACCGGTCCTCACCCGAGTGAGCCCTGGTCGCTTTCTGCCGGTGCGGTGACCGGGTCGGGGGCGTCGACCTGATCCGATGATCCGGGCGTGATGCCGACGGCCCGGGCACTGGCCTCCCAGAGCCGGGCGGCCAGCGTCGGGTCGGTCGCCGTACGGTGGGCCCGGTGTGGCTGCCGGTTGTGGTGGTAGGCGCCGTTGGTCAGCCGGGCCGGGTCCTGGGTGGCCAGCCAGATCAGCGTCTCCGCGCCCTGCTCCGGGCTGCGTAGTGGCATCAGTCGGCTGTAGATCCCGTGCACCGGGCTGTCCGAGCCGAACCGCGTGCGCACCACCCCGGGGTGGAAGGAGTACGCCGGGACGTCCGGCCAGCGCCGGGCCGCCTCGGCGGCGAAGAGGATGTTTGCCTGCTTGCTGGTGGCGTACGCGCGCATGGAGCGGTACCTGTTCAGCGCGGCGTTGAGGTCGTCCGGGTTCAGGTCGCCACGGTGTACCCGGGAGGCGGTGACCACCATCCGTCCGATCCGGTCGGCCAGCAGGTTGCTGAGCAGGAACGGGGCCAGGTGGTTGGCCTGGATGGTGAGCTCGAAGCCGTCGACGGTGCGCGCCGGCCGCAGCGCGATGGCCCCGGCGTTGTTGGCCAGTACGTCGATCCGCTCGTACGCTGCCCGCAGTCGCTCGGCGAGGCCGCGTACGTCGTCGAGGACGGCGAAGTCGGCCTGGAACAGCTCCGGTCGCTCGCCCGCGGCCTCGTGGACCTCTTCTCCGGCGGACCGCAGCCGGTCCGGGTCCCGCCCGACCAACGCCAGCCGGTCACCGCGCCGGGCCAGGGCGACGGCGGCTGCCAGGCCGATACCGGAGCTGGCCCCGGTCACGACCACCAGCCGGCGGGTGGATCGGTCCTCTGTTGATTCTTTCTCTTCAGTCACGCCGTGACCCTAATGTGGAGCCGGTACCTTGTTGGATGATCGTTACTGAGCTGTGAGTCAAGATCCTCTCGGTGATTGGTCCGGCACGCAGCGCGCCAGCTCCTTTCGTCCATCGTGCAGGCAGGGCTGCCGGACCATCGCGCCGTCAGGTCGTCCGCTTCAACGTCGGCGCGGTGTCGGCGAGGAAAGCCTGCAGGCTCCGCGCCGGTCGTCCGGTGACGCGCTGCACGGTGTCGGTCACGACCGAGAAGCTGCCGGCGTGCACCCGCTCGAAGGTCAGCGCGAAGAGGAACCGGTCGAAGCCCGAACTTCCCTCGACCGCCTCGTCGATCGTCAGCTCCCGGTGGGTCACCGGGTGCCCGGCCGCGGCGGAGATCAGCTTTGCGGTGCGCGGCAACGTGAGGGCCTCCGGACCGGTGAGTTCGTACACCTGGCCGGCGTGCCCGTCGGTGAGCAGCGCCCGCTCGGCCACGGCCGCGATGTCCCGGGCGTCGATCCAGGCAAGCTGGGCGTCAGCGCCGGGAAACGGCAGCTGGCCGGTGTCGGCGATCTGGTCGCGGTAGAAACGCGGGTCGGTGAGGACCTGCATGAACCAGCTCGGCCGCAGCATCGTCCAGGTGCGCCCGCTGTCGCGGACCGCGCGTTCCACCCGGGGCGCCCAGCCGTCGGCCCCCGTGTAGTCCGCGTCCTGCTCGGACAGCAGCACGATCCGGGTCCCGGGGGAGGTCTCGGCCAGCAGCGCGCCGACCAGTTCCGGCGCGTCGGCGCGGTCCGGCCGGACGACGTACACGGCGTCGACTCCGGCGGTCGCCGCGGCCCACCCGGCCGGGTCGTCCCAGGAGAAGGCGGTCGGTCGGACGCCGTCGATGTCCACCGACGACGGGTCGCTGCTACCGCCGCGCACCTCCACACCCGGGTGGGCCAGCAGCAGCTCCGCCAGTGGTACGCCGGTCTTGCCGCGGACTCCGGTCACCAGGACCCGGGTCGGGCCGGCTTCGGTTGAGGTCGAGGGCACGTCGAACCACTCCCTTTTAGTTGAGTGACTAAAGCTTCCTCCCCACCCAAGCATCGATGCATGATGCAGTCAAGTATTCTTCGGTCATGGCCGAGCTGCGGGAGACCCTCGATCAGCAGCTGTGGGACTTCGTGGCCGCCTACGACGCCGCGTACGCCCGCGCGGCCCAGACGGTCGGGCTGAGCGCCGCCCAGGCCTGCCTGCTCGACCACCTGACCGACGGCAGTTGCGCCATGGGGGAGCTTGCCGCCGAGCTGCTCTGCGACGCCTCCAACGTCACCCAGCTCGCCGCCCGGCTCCAGGCCCGCGGCCTGGTCGAGCGGGCGTCGGATCCGGCTGACCGGCGGATCAAGCGGGTGTCGATCACCCCGGCGGGACGGGACGTGCAACGCGCCGTCCGGCGGGCCTTCGCCTTCCCGGCCGACCGGCTCGGGCTGCTCACCGAGCGGGAGCAACGCCAGCTCTCCGAGCTGCTGGCCAAGACGATGGCCCCGGACGCGCCCGCGCCGCCCGCCCACCGGTAGGCGCACCCGGCTCCACGAGCCCGAGGTCGTCCGGCGCCGGATCGCCCAGGCCGACAGCACGAAGAGTCGATAGTCGAGCGGTGCTTGCCCCGGTTCACGAGTCGCTCGGGGGTGGTGACGTCGGGGTGAGGAGTCCGGTGCCGGACCAGTCGATGTACTCGTCGGAGATGGCCTTGTCGGGCTCGCCGTCCTCATCCAGCGTGGTGTAGGCGGCGTAGAAGCGGCCGAAGCCGTATCCGCCGTTGGCGAGGGTGGCCAATGCCCACGGCCGCAGGGCGGCGGGCAGCTTCTCCGGGTACCGCCGGTCCACCGTCACCTGCACGACGCCGAGCAGGTCGTACGCCTGGTCGAAGGTGCCGGCGTCCAGCACCCGGCACAACGAGAACGCGTGCGGAACCTTCTCCTGCTGGTACACCCACCGACCAACGGTCTCCATGACTGCCTCCAATGCGTGACGGTGCCTGTCCGGGATCAGCATCAACCAACAAGATGGTTATATCAACCCTATGGCGTGTCGTGTAATTTCGGCGTAGCGTCTGCGGGCAGTCGCCAGTCAACAACGAAGGAGCCATGATGGGTGCCAAGTCGGCAAGCACGCCTCGGGTGTCGCAGACATCGTTGACCTCGCCCACCGTGCACGCCTGGGAGCTGGGCATCCGGCTCCGGGAACGCCGGGAGGAGCTGGGCATGACCGCCGTCGCCGCCGGCCGGGCGAGCCGGATCACCCAGGCGTACGTCTCCGGCGTCGAGGCCGGTCGGGTCAAGCTGCCGGCGGACCGGCTCGCCCAGCTCATCAAGATCTACGAGATCGATCCGGCCGACGCCACCGAGCTGGAGGAGCTACGGGTCGCCGCGATGCAGCGCGCCTGGTGGCACCAGTACTCCCAGCTCTTCCCCGCCGAGTTCCTCCGCTTCCTCGGCTACGAGGCCGGCGCGGAACACATCCGCAGCTACCACAGCGAGCTGGTGGACGGGCTGTTGCAGACCGAGGAGTACGCCCGCGCGATCATCCGGGGCGGTAACACCTACGTCCGACTGACCGAGATGGAACGGCGGATCAGTGCCCGGATGGCTCGCCAGCAGCGGTTGAACGGCGATCACCCGCTCCGGGTCACCGCCGTCATCGGCGAAGGCGCACTGCGCCAGCAGGTCGGTGGTCCGACGGTGATGCGAGCCCAGCTCGACCACCTGGCCGCCTTGATGATCGAGCGCCCCGATCAGTTCGAGTTCCGGGTCATGCCGTTCACCGCCGGGGCGCACCCGGCGCTGGGTGGGCCGTTCCAGATTCTGTCGTTCCCGTCGCCCCGGCTGCCCGAGCTGGTCTGGCAGGAGGTGCTGACCTCCAGCGACATCATCGACCAGTCCAGCCGGGTCGCCGACTACGTCGTCACCTTCGCCGAGGCTCAGGAGCGGGCGCTAGACTCGACGGAGTCGCTGGCCATGATCCAACGGATCGCCAAGGAGATGACGTGAGCACCCCTTCCCGTGACTGGTTCAAGTCCTCCCGTAGCGCCAACAACGCCGCCTGCGTCGAGGTCCGTTTCGACGGCGATGTGGTGGGCGTACGCGACTCGAAGGACCGTGGCGGTCCGACGCTCGCCTTCGGCGACGGCGCCTGGGGCAGCTTCCTGCGCGCGCTGAAGACCGACACGGTCTGACGGAGTCCACGGCAGAACGTAGGAGGGCCTGGCGGTAAGCCGGGCTCTCCGCGTTACTCCGCTATCCACAACTGTCATCCGGGCGGGCTGGCCAGCTCGGTTGTGGTTGCCAGCCAGTCGGTGGATTCCGGACCGGCTGCGGGTCTGCCGGGGCCTACCGGTCGGCGTTGAGCGCGATGTCGCGGCAGGCGGTGGCGACGAGCAGGCCCAGGCCGACGGCGAGCAGCGGCAGGCCCAGCCCGAACGGCATATCCGCCACCGCGTTCGACGAACTGCGCTCCCCGATGGCCCCGAAGCTCGCCGCCACCACGGCCAGACTGAACACCAGGGTGCCGACGGCAGCGGTAAGCGCGGTCATCGCCGCCCCGAGGATGGTCCGGGCCCAGAAGCTGGCCACGATCGCGGCCAGGATGAAGACGAAGGTCCAGAGGGTCCAGCCGCCGCCGCTGCTCAGGCTGGCGTAGTTCCAGCCCGAGTACGACCACTGGTACCGCGGAGACTGCTTGAACCAGGGGATCAGGTAGCCGAAGAGGGTGAGCAGTGCCCCGGTGAGCATGCTGCCGTCGAAGCCCGGCAGCCGCCGGTCCGGATCCACGTACCTGTCCTGTCCCACAGCCGGCATGCTAACCACCCCTCGCACCCTCTACGGCGAGGCTCCGGACCCCAAAGATCATGAAAGACTTCGGCCCCTCCAGGGGCACATTCCTTCCAAGATCTTCGACGCCCCCAAGCCCCCCAAGCGCAAAAAGGGCAAGTAGGTGCAAGAAGGCCCCGCCCCCAGCCCGGCCCCACCAACCCCCGCCCCCCGCCCCCGCCGAGGCGGGCCCCCAAGTGAATCTTGGACACTTACCGTCCAAATAGAACGGTAAGTGTCCAAGATCTACACCTCGCCCCGGTACGGAGAGAGCGAGGCGCTTCGGCGACGGAACGGGCGGGAGCCGGGGCCCAACGGCAGCCGGGCCCAACGATGGCCGGCCCAACGATGGCCGGGCCCAACGGCAGCCGGGCCGAACCGAACAGCCGGGCCGAACCGAACAGCCGGGCCGAACCGAACAGCCGGGCCGAACCGAACAGCCGGGCGGGTTCCGGCAGGCTGCCGGAACCCGCCCGGTCGAGGTCAGCCCACCACGGAACGCAGCGGGATGCCGTCGGACTTCAGGGTGCGGACCAGGTCGCCGAGGAACGGGTGTTCGTCGGAGTGCAGGCCCTGCGGGTTCGGGATGGTCAGGTACGCCGATCCGTTGACCTGCGCCACCGTGGCGGTGTCGGTGAACCGTTGCACCACCGCGGTGGTCCGCCCGAGGTCGCCGGCGGCCACCTCGATGGTGATCGGCCGCCAGCCGCCGCCCTGGTCGTCGGCGACCGGTGCGGCCGCCGCGGCGGCGCGGGCCGGGTCGACGGCGGGGGCGGTCGGGGCGGTACGGGCGGTCGGGGCGCTGCCGTTCGGGGTGAGCAGCGCGTTGGCCACCAGGTGCAGGCCGTTCTCGTTGTACGCCCGGAACAGCGGGTTGAACGCGAACAGCACCGCCCGGCCGGCGCCGGTCGGCTCGTCCACAAGCGCCACGGTGCCCTTGAGCGCGTCGGCGTTGACGGTGTACCCGTTGGCCCAGAAGGTGCCGCCGCTCGGGTAGGTGAGCACGTTGGTGCCGGTGGTGCTCGGGTTGAGGATCGAGTCGTTGTTGTTGAACTCGAAGTCCTCGGCCGGGCGGCCCAGCGAGACCGGGCTGTCGGCGACGTCCACCCGCAGGTGCGAGCCGATCACCGTGTAGCCGGTCGGCTTCGGCTTCTCGGTGGTGGAGGTCAACCCGGCCGCCCGCGCCATCCGGGTGCCCTGGTTGCGCAGCCCGAGGTACGTCTTGCCGGAGGCCACCCAGGCCCGCAGGTTGGCCTGGCCGGTGGCGGTCAGCCCGCCGGTGGCGTTGCTGCCGTCCGGCACGACCAGCACCGTACGCTCGGTGAAGGTGGTGGTGTTGTCGTTGATGTCGGCGGCGGTGACCGGCGTCAGGTCCAGCCCCCACCGCTTGCCGAGCACGTAGCGGGCCTCGCCGTGTGAGCCGGAGGTCAGCGAGATGCCGGTGCCCTGGAAGAGCCCGACGTCGGGCAGGCTGATCGGGGTGCCGACCGCGCCGGTGGTGTACGGGGTCAGGGTCACCCCGAACAGCTTGGCCGACTTGTTCAGCTCCGGGGTGAGCACGCCGGCCGGGAAGCTGGCGGTGCCGGTCTCCAGGTCACGGTAGACCTCGATGCCCTGGCCGAGCAGCGAGAAGGTGAACTCGGCCGCGGCGGCGGAGTCCAGCTCGAAGGTGTAGGAGCCCTTCAGCGGTGGCGCGGCGGTGGTCTTGCCGCCACCCGTGTTGACGATCTTGTCGATCAGGTCGGCGTTGGGCCGGACGTCCGCGCCGGTGTAGACGGCGTTGACGCCCATCAGCAGCGGGTTGCTCCAGGACGACACGTCGTAGAAGTACGGGAACGGCACGTACGGGTCCTCGCCCATGACGGCCTGGATCCAGTGCTTCTGCGGCTGGTTCATCGGGATCCAGTAGGAGCCCTCCGGCACGGTCAGGTTGGTCGCGCTGCGCCCGCCGAAGATCCGGGCGGTGGGCAGCCGCAGCGACTTCTTGACCTGGTATACCTCGACGTCCATCCGGCGCAGCCGCTCCACCAGCTGTCGCACGTCGGCCAGCTGCCGGTCGGGCAGCAGGAAGTACGACCGGACCTGCTCGGCCGGCACCGGGAACTGCACGGAGTTGCCCGGCTGGAGCACCTCGTTGGGCTCCAGGGTGCCCGCCCGGCCCTGGGCGATGGCGTCCTTCCACTGCTGGAAGTAGCTGGTCAGCACCTCCTGCCGGTTGGCGGCGGCCCAGCCCAGCGTCGACCACATGACGTTGAACTGCTGCTGCACCCGGTCCGGCACCGCCGAGGCGCTGCCCTTCTCCAGGGTCATCCCGGCCGCGCCGAAGCCGGCCGCCGGCACGGTGTCGCCGTACCCCATGAAGAACAGGTCGTACGTGGAGTAGTTGAAGTAGCACTCGGTGGTGACGGCCCCGCCGCAGGCGCCGTTGTGCCCGAAGCCGGTCTTGTTGGCGTCACCGATCCGGTTGATCCAGTCGACCACCTGCGGGGAGATCTCGTGATTGATCGGGTCGGCGTTCGGCGGGAAGAAGTACTGCCGGCCGCCCATCTCGTGGGCGTCGATGAAGACCTGCGGCGGGTACTTCCGCATCAGCTCCAGCTTGCCGTCGGTCTCCTGCTGGGTCCGGGCGAACCAGTCCCGGTTCATGTCGAAGCCGTACTCGTTCTGCCGGCGGCTGGCGTCGTGGCCGTCCGGGTTCTGCGTCGGCACGACGATGGTGATCAGGTTCTCGTTGCGCTCGGCGACGTCGCAGGAGAGCCCGGCGGCCAGCTCGTACAGGGTCTTCAGGGCGGCGTCGGTGCCGCTCTTCTCCCCACCGTGGACGTTGGCGGTCACCCAGACGATCGCCGGTCCGCTGGTGGTGATCTCCTTGGCCCGCTGCGCGGTCATCGTCCGGGGGTCGCGCAGCGCCTTGATGTCCTCGGTGAGCTTGCGCAGGTTGGCCGGGCGGATGTTGGTCTCGTCGGAGACGATCGCGTACGGCAGCGACTGGCCGCGCACACTGGTGGCCATGACGCCGGTGCGGACCCGCTTGGAGGCCCCGGCCACCGCGGCGAGGTAGTTGCCGGCCTCCTCGCCTGTGACGACCCGCTGCTGGCCGACGCCGAGCGGGAAGCCGAGGAACGACTCCGGGCTCGGCACGGAGGCCAGTCGCGCGGACGGGTCGGTGACACAACTCGACGGGTCGGTCGTGGCGTTCGCCGGGCCGCTCGCCAGCACGGGCGCTGTGCCCGCCAGCAGGATGACCGCGGCGGCGCCCGCCAACCGTCGCGCGGCGGTCCCGCGCGACGGTGACATGGTTGGTCGCATCTGATTCCCTTCCGGGATATTGATCAAGACGCCCAGAGGGTATGAGCTGCGGTTTCACAAGGGAAGGGACGTCCGGTACTTCTGCGCCGTCCAGCCGGGGCCCTCGACCGCAGGTGACCCGTACCGAGCCCGACCGGGCGGTCCGACCTGGCCGGACGGCTCTGGTGCGGCGCGGGGTTCAGTCGACGGCCGGCGACGCGCCCGCCTGACGCGCGGCGGCCAGCTCGGCCCGGCGGACCACCGCGACCAGGCCGGTGCCGGTGGCCAGCAGCAGGCCCGCGACCAGCAACGCCACCGCGCCGTTGACGTGCAGGGTCAGCAGCGCGGCGACCAGCGCGCCGAGGCCCATGGTGACGATCGCGGCGAATCGCCGGGCCCAGGACAGGCCGGTCCCACCGGCGGCGCGGCTGTCGGTGGAGAGGTTCACCATCGTCATCGTGACCACCACCGTGGAGAGGTCCCGGATGCCGATGTGCTTGACCGCGGCGGCCTGGGCACCGAGCAGCAGGGCCAGCAACCCGGTGGTGACCAGCAGGACCGGCGTGTCCAGGGTGCCCACGGCCAGCCAGAGGCAGGCCAGCACGAGGGTCACCACGGCCCCGGCGACCAGGACGGCCAGACCGGAGCGGGGCAGCTTCGCCGGCCCCGGCGCACCCCGGGTCAGTCGGGCGGCCAGCACCGCACCGAGCATGAAGGCCAGCAGCGCGACCAGGTTGTTGAGCACCGGCAGGCCGGACACCCCGGCCAGGCCGAACCCGATGAACAGCACGTTGCCGGTCATGTTGCCGGTGAAGACCCGGTCCAGGGCGAGGTAGCTGACGCCGTCGATCGCGCCGGTGGCCATGGTCAACACCAGCAGCGGTACGTCGTAGGTCCTGACCATGAGCCTTCCGAAGATCAGCGGTACCGGCCGCGCCCGGCGGCCCGTCCTCCGACGGCCCCTCGGAGAAGGCCCGTGAGCAGGCAGATCGTAACGCGCCGGGGCCCGGCCTCCACGGGGGAGGCCGGGCCGGGTCGGTGTGCCCGACGCGTCGCGGTCAGCTGGTGGGGAAGTTGTCCGGGGTACGGATCCGGTTGCGCATGAAGGCGCCGCTCTCGGTGAGCACCGACGTGCCGGTGAACGAGCTGCCGTTGCAGGTGCCCGGACGCAGCGCGGCGCTGCCCTCGGCCTTGTCGGAGAAGGTCCAGTTGGCGTAGCTGATCTTCAGCCGGTCCAGCAGGTCCAGCCAGACGGTGCTGCTGGCCAGGTCGGCCGCGCCGTCGCCGGTGTAGTCGACGGTGCCGAACTCGGTGACGAACATCGGCAGCCGGGCGGCGGCCCGCTCCAGCTCGGCCCGGTAGTTGTCCCGGTGCGAGGCGGCGTAGAAGTGGAAGGCGTACATCACGTTGCTGGCGTTGACCGGGTTGTTGATCACCTCGGTGGCGTTGCCGCCCTCGGAGACGCCGAGCGACGACCAGGCGCGGGTGCCGACCACGATCACCGCGTCCGGGTCGTTGGCGCGGATGACCGGGATGACCTGCTCGGCGTAGTTCTTGATGGTCGACCAGCTGACGCCGTTGGGCTCGTTGGTGATCTCGTAGATCACGTTGTCCTTGTTGGCGTGCCGGGCCGAGACGGCCCGGAAGAAGGTCTTGGCCCGCTCCAGGTTGAACGTCGGGTCACCGGGGGTCAGGGTGTGGAAGTCGATCATCGCGTACATGCCCCGGGCGGTGGCCTTCTCGACCAGGTCGTTGACCCGGGCGGTGAAGCCGGCCGGGTCGGTCTCGTAGCCGTCCTCCTGGACGTACATCGCGATCCGGAACAGATCGGAGTTCCAGTCGGTGGCCAGCGCGTCCAGCGCCGGGTCCTGGTAGCACCTGGGGAACCACTGGATGCCGTGGCTGCTCATGCCGCGCAGCTGGATCGGCTTGCCGTACTGGTTGCACAGGTTGGCCCCGCACACCCGCAGCTTGCCGTTGATCGCCGCCGGCGTCTGCGCGGTCGGCGGCGGCGGGGTGGTCGGCGGGGTGGTGGGGCCGGTGGTCGAGCCGGTGCAGGTCACGCCGTTGAGGGTGAACGAGGTCGGGGCCGGGTTGCTGCCGGAGAAGCTGCCGTTGAAGCCGATGTTCGTGGTGGCGCCGGTGGCCAGGGCGCCGTTGTAGCTCAGGCTGCGCGCGGTGACCGCGGCGCCGGACTGCTCGAAGGTCGCCGACCAGCCCTGCACGACCCGCTGGCTCGACTGGCCGAAGCTGAAGCCGAGGGTCCAGCCGTTCACCGCGTCGCCGAGGTTCTTGATGCTGACCGAGGCGGTGAAGCCCCCGTCCCAGCTGTTGGTGGTGTACGTGACGGCGCAGCCGGTGGCGGCCATCGCGTTCGTCGCGGGCAGCAGGGCCGACGCGCCCAGGGTGAGTGCGCAGACGACACCCGTGGCGAGCAGGCCACGTCGGGACGTCCGGGGGATTCTGGTCATGGTGGGACGGTCTCACTTCCGGTGGGGGACTGCCGGTACGGGAGCGCTCCCAGCGCAGCTTAGAGTGGACGTAACGAGCACGCAACATCTGCATGCGTCGAAGTCTTCGCCCCGGAGTGTCGGGCCGGGGCCGACTCGGCTCGGTGTCGATCGAGGGTGATCGGTCGATGATAGCGCTCACACTCAGCGAGGTCACGGTTGGGTCACTGTTGGTCAGGGTGTCCGCGACGGGTCGTCGCGCGGCCCGGGGGCGGCAGTAGCATGCCGGCCGCCGTACGCCCCCGACGGGTTTCCCGAATGTTGCGACAGACGTCTTGACGGGTTCCTATGTGAGCGCTAACACTAGTCCGAACGCGTCAGCGGAGGTTGCAGAATGAGCGTCACGGTGGAGCCCGACGACCGGTACGTCGTCGGCGTCGACTACGGCACGCTGTCCGGCCGGGCCCTGGTGGTCCGGGTCGCCGACGGCACCGAGGTCGGCACGGCGGTGCACCCGTACCGCAGCGGGGTGATGGACACCCGGCTGGCGGTCGACGGCCGGCAGTTGCCGGCGGACTGGGCCCTGCAGGACCCGGACGACTACCGGGACGTGCTGCGGCACGCCGTGCCGGCCGCCCTGGCCGACGCCGGCATCGACCCGGCGCTGGTGGTCGGCGTCGGCATCGACTTCACCGCCTGCACGGTGCTGCCCGCACTGGGCGACGGCACCCCGCTGTGCGAGCTGCCCGACCTGCGCAACCGTCCACACGCCTGGGTGAAGCTGTGGAAGCACCACGCCGCCCAGCCGCACGCGGACCGGATCAACGCCCTGGCCCACTCCCGGGGTGAGCCCTGGATCGGCCGGTACGGCGGCAAGATCTCCGCCGAGTGGCAGTACGCCAAGGGCCTGCAGCTGCTGGAGGAGGACCCGGAGGTCTACGCCCGGGCACAGCGCTGGATCGAGGCCGCCGACTGGATCGTCTGGCAGCTCTGCGGCGTCGAGACCCGCAACGTGTGCACCGCCGGCTACAAGGGCATCCGCCAGGACGGACGGTACCCGTCCCGGGAGTACCTGGCCGAGCTGAACCCCGACTTCGCCGACTTCGTCGACAAGATCGACGGCCCGTTGGCGCAGCTCGGTGACCGGGCCGGCCGGTTGACCGCGGAGGCCGCCGGGTGGACCGGGCTGCCCGAGGGGATCGCGGTGGCCGTCGGCAACGTCGACGCCCACGTCACCGCCGCCGCCGCGCAGGCCCTGCCGCCCGGCCGGATGGTCGCCATCATGGGCACCTCGACCTGCCACGTGGTCAACGGCACCGAGCCGGCCGAGGTCGCCGGGATGTGCGGCGCGGTCGACGGCGGGATCAGCGCCGGCAGCTGGGGCTACGAGGCCGGGCAGAGCGGCGTCGGGGACATCTTCGGCTGGTTCGTCGAGCACGCCGCCCCGGCCGGGTACGCCTCCCACGAGGCGCTCACCGCCGCTGCCGCCGCCCAGCCGGTCGGCGCGCACGGGCTGGTGGCCCTGGACTGGTGGAACGGCAACCGGTCGCTGCTGGTCAACCACGACCTGAGCGGCGTCATCGTCGGGCTGACCCTGGCCACCCGGCCCCCGGACGTCTACCGTGCGCTGCTGGAGTCCACCGCCTACGGCACCCGCATGATCATCGAGGCGTTCGCCGAGGCCGGGGTGCCGGTCGACGAGCTGATCGTCGCCGGTGGACTGACCAGCAACACGCTGCTGATGCAGATCTACGCCGACGTGACGCGACGTCCACTGGGCATCATCGGCTCGGCGCAGGGGCCGGCGCTCGGCTCGGCCATCCACGCGGCGGTGGCCGCCGGGGCGTACCCGGACGTGCCGGCCGCCTCGGCGGCGATGGGGCGGGTGGACCGGGACGTCTACCGACCCGACCCCGAGCGGGCCCGGGCCTACGACGAGCTGTACGCCGAGTACCGGCGGCTGCACGACCACTTCGGCCGGGGCGGCGACGACCTGCTGCTGCGCCTGCGCGCCATCCGCAACGCCGCCCGGCGGGCGGCCGACCACACCCCGGCCGACCCGGCCGCGACCCCCCTGGAGGTGGTGGCATGAGCGAGCGAATCACCGTCGTCGGCGGCCCGATCGACGCCGAGCGCAGCGAGGTGGTGGCATGAGCGAGTCTTGCGAGCGAATCGTCGGTGTCGTGGTCCATGGCGACGCCGAGCGCAGCGAGGTGGCGGCATGAGCGGCGAGGTGGACCGGCTGCGGGAGCAGGTCGCCGGCCTGCACGCCGAGCTGGTCCGGTACAACCTGGTGGCCTGGACCGCCGGCAACGTCTCGGCCCGGGTCCCCGGGCGGGACCTGATGGTCATCAAGCCCAGCGGGGTCTCCTACGACGACCTGCGCCCGGACAACATGATCGTCTGCGACCTCGACGGGGTCGTCGTTGACGGCGACCTGTCACCGTCCAGCGACACCGCCGCGCACGCCTACGTCTACCGGGCGATGCCCGACGTCGGCGGGGTCGTGCACACCCACAGCGGGTACGCCACCGCCTGGGCCGCCTGCGGCGAGGCCATCCCGTGTCACCTCACCGCCCAGGCCGACGAGTTCGGCGGGGAGATCCCGGTCGGCCCGTTCGCCCTGATCGGCGGGGACGACATCGGCAAGGGCATCGTGGCCACCCTCGCCGGGCACCGCTCCCCGGCGGTGCTGATGCGCAACCACGGGGTCTTCACCATCGGCCGCGACGCCCGCGCGGCGGTCAAGGCCGCGGTGATGTGCGAGGACGTGGCCCGGACCATGTACCTGGCCCGCACCCTGGGCCGGCCCGTGCCGATCGCGGGCGAGGACGTCGACTCCCTCTACGACCGATACCAGAACGTGTACGGGCAGCCCGGCGCCACGGTCACCGCGACCTGAGGCCGCCTGCCCCGCGACACCACCAGCCGCACACCGGTCGACGGCACCACCACGCCGTCGGCGATCCCCACGTGCCCCCGTCGTCCCCCAACGGCGGACCAGGGCCCGACACCCCTCACCACACCACACCTCGGCAAGGAGTATCCACATGCTCAGGACCGGTACGTACACCCGGCGCGGGTTCGGCGCGATCCTCGCCGCCGGCCTGCTGGCCAGCGGGCTGGCCGGCTGCGGCAACAGCGACACCGGCGGCTCCGGCGGTGAAGCCGGCAGCGACAAGATCGTGCTCGGTTTCTCCCAGGTCGGCGCGGAGAGCGGCTGGCGTACCGCCAACACCACCTCGGTGAAGGAGGCCGCAACCGAGGCCGGCATCGAGCTGAAGTTCGACGACGCCCAGCAGAAGCAGGAGAACCAGATCAAGGCGATCCGCAACTTCATCCAGCAGAAGGTGGACGTGATCGCCTTCTCGCCGGTGGTGGAGTCGGGTTGGGACACCGTGCTCAAGGAGGCCAAGGACGCCGACATCCCGGTGATCCTCACCGACCGGGCGGTCGACTCGGCCGACAAGACCCTCTACAAGACCTTCATCGGCTCCGACTTCGTCAAGGAGGGGCGGCTCTCCGGTGAGTGGCTGGTCGAGGAGAAGAAGGCCGCCACCGGGCCGGTGAACATCGTCGAGCTGCAGGGCACCACCGGCTCGGCGCCGGCCAACGACCGCAAGAAGGGCTTCGCCGAGGCCATCGCCACCAACCCCAACCTGAAGGTCGTCGCCTCGCAGAGCGGTGACTTCACCCGGGCCGGCGGCAAGCAGGTCATGGAGCAGTTCCTCAAGGCCAACCCCAAGATCGACGTGCTCTTCGCGCACAACGACGACATGGGGCTGGGCGCGCTGGAGGCGATCACCGCGGCCGGCAAGGTGCCGGGCAAGGACATCACCATCATCACCATCGACGCGGTCAAGGACGGCATGCAGGCCCTGGCCGACGGCAAGTTCAACTTCATCGCCGAGTGCAGCCCGCTGCTCGGCCCACAGCTGATGGACCTGGTCAAGAAGGTCCACGCCGGCGAGAGCGTGCCGGAGCGGGTGGAGACCGAGGAGACCACGTTCACGCCGGAGCAGGCCAAGGCGGCGCTGCCGACCCGCAAGTACTGACCGGCCGGGGCCGCCGCGCCACGCGCGGCGGCCCCGCCCCGGGCCAGAATCACGAAAGGTCGGTGGGATGTCGCAGCCGCGTCCGGTCCTGACGATGACCGCGATCAGCAAGATCTTCCCGGGAGTACGCGCCCTCGACGGCGTCGACTTCCGGCTCTTCCCCGGTGAGGTGCACGCCCTGATGGGCGAGAACGGCGCCGGCAAGTCCACCCTGATCAAGGTGCTCACCGGGGTGTACGGCACCGACGCCGGCACCATCGCCCTCGACGGCGAGCAGGTCTCGTTCGCCGGTCCGATGCAGGCCACCGCGGCCGGGGTGAGCACCGTCTACCAGGAGGTCAACCTCCTGCCGAACCTCTCCGTGGCGGAGAACATCTTCATCGGCCGCGAGCCGCGCCGGGGCCCGGCGGTGAACTGGCGCGAGATGCGTCGCCGCGCCACCGAGCTGCTGGCCCGCATCGACCTGCGCATCGACGTGACCGAGCTGCTGGGCAGCTACTCGCTGGCGGTGCAGCAGATGGTGGCCATCGCCCGGGCGATCGACGTCCGGGCCCGGGTGCTGATCCTCGACGAGCCCACCTCCAGCCTGGACGCCGACGAGGTCGCGCAGCTGATGCGGATCATGCGTCAACTGCGCGACGACGGCATCGCGATCCTCTTCGTCACCCACTTCCTCGACCAGGTGTACGGCATCGCCGACCGGATCACCGTGCTGCGCAACGGCCGGCTGGTCGGCGAGTGGCCCACCGCGCAGCTGCCCCAGCTCGCCCTGGTCGAGAAGATGATCGGCAAGGAACTCGACGCCCTGGAGAGCATCGACGCCGAGGCCGGGCACGATCCGGCGGCGGTCGCCGCCGGCACGCCCCTGGTGGTGGCCGACGGGCTGGGTCGCACCGGCTCGGTGGCGCCGTTCAGCCTGACCATCCACGCCGGTGAGGTGGTCGGCCTGGCCGGGCTGCTCGGCTCGGGGCGTACCGAGGTGGCCCGGTTGTTCTTCGGCGCCGACCGGGCCGACCGGGGGCAGCTCACCGTGGACGGCAGTCCGACGGCGATCCGCAACCCGGTGGCGGCGATCGAGCGGGACATCGCCTTCTGCTCGGAGAACCGGCGCACCGAGGGCCTGGTCGGTGAGCTGACCGTACGGGAGAACATCATCCTGGCCATGCAGGCCGCCCGGGGTTGGCTGCGGCCGGTGCCCCGCCGCCGGCAGGACGAGCTGGTCCAGCGTTGGATCGGGGCGCTGAGCATCCGGCCGGCCAACCCGGACGTGCCGGTGCGCAACCTCTCCGGGGGCAACCAGCAGAAGGTCCTGCTGGCCCGCTGGCTGATCACCGAACCCCGGTTGCTGATCCTGGACGAACCGACCCGGGGCATCGACATCGGGGCCAAGACGGAGATCCAACGCCTGGTGGTCGAGCTGGCCGACGGCGGCATGGCGGTGCTGTTCATCTCCGCCGAGCTGGAGGAGGTGCTGCGGTTGAGCCACACGGTCGCGGTGATGCGGGACCGGCAACTGGTCGCCACCCTCACCAACGACGACACTCTCGACGCCGAGCGGGTCATGCACGCCATCGCCAGCGGCGACCGGCAGGAAAGCGAGGTCCACCCGTGAGCGCGGTTCGGGACCGGTTCGCCGCGGCCAGCGGCCACCGGCTGTTCTGGCCGTTGGTGGTGCTGGCGCTGCTGATCGTGGCGAACACCGTCTACCGGCCCAGTTTCCTCTCCGTCGAGCTGAAGGACGGCCACCTCTACGGCAGTCTGATCGACATCGTCCGGCTCAGCGCGCCGCTGATCCTGGTGGCGCTGGGCATGTCCCTGGTGATCGCCACCGGCGGCATCGACCTGTCGGTGGGCTCGGTGGCGGCGGTCAGCGGCGCGGTGGCCTGCCTGTACATCAGCAAACAGCCCGACCAGAACAGCCTCGGCGGGGTGTTCACCGCGCTGGCCCTGGCCTTCGGGGTCGCCCTGGTGCTGGGGGTCTGGAACGGCACGCTGGTGGCGGTGATCGGGATCCAGCCGATCATCGCGACGCTGATCCTGATGGTCGCCGGCCGGGGCCTGGCCCAGCTGATCGCCGAGGGGCAGATCATCACCATCAACAGCGAGCCGTACCGGACGATCGGGGTCGGGCACCTGCTCACCCTGCCGTTCGCCATCGTCGTCGCCCTGGTGGTGACCCTGCTGGTGGCGGTGCTGACCCGGCGGACCGCGCTCGGCATGATCATCGAGGCGGTCGGCGGGAACGCCGAGGCCAGCCGGCTGGCCGGCATCCGGTCCCGGCGGATCACCCTGCTGGTGTACGTGGTCAGCGCGGCCTGCGCCGCCGTCGCCGGCTTCATGATGACCGCCAACGTCTCCAGCGCCGACGGCAACGCCGTCGGCCTCTGGGTGGAGCTCGACGCGATCCTGGCCGTCGTCATCGGCGGTACCGCGCTGGCCGGTGGCCGGTTCTACCTGGGCGGCACCATCGTCGGCGCGCTGATCATCCAGACCCTGACCACCTCGGTGTACGCGATGAGCATCGACCCGCAGACCGCGCTGCTGTTCAAGGCGGTCGTGGTGATCGCGGTCTGTCTCATCCAGGCCCCCGCGTTCCGGGCCCGGCTGCGGCGGCGCAGGACACCCCCGCCGCCGCCACCGACCGCCGTCGAGACGCAGAAGGAGCAGGTGCCGGCATGACCACGACCCCCCTGGCGGCCCGCGACGCGAAGGCGTGGTGGCGGGTGCCGCAGCGGCACGTGCCGGTGCTGGCCACCCTGGCCCTGCTGCTGGTCATGTACGGCATCGGCGTCTCTCAGTACACCGCCTTCTCCAACATCCAGGTCATCTTCAACATCCTCATCGACAACGGTTTCCTGCTGATCGTCGCGGTCGGCATGACCTTCGTGATCCTGACCGGCGGGATCGACCTGTCGGTCGGGTCGGTGGTGGCGATGACCGCGATGGTCTCCGCCTCGCTGCTGCGCTCCGGGCTGCCACCGGCGCTGGTGCTGGTGATCGCGTTGCTGATCGGCCCGACCCTGGGCTTCGCGATGGGCTGCGTCATCCACTTCTTCGACATCCAGCCGTTCATCGTGACCCTGGCCGGGATGTTCTTCGCCCGGGGGCTGTGCACCTGGATCAGCGCGTCGTCGATCCCGATCACCGACGGCTTCTGGACCTCGATGGCCCAGGAACGGATCCGGATCGGGGAGAACTTCGTAAGCGTCAGCGTCCTGATCACGCTGGTGGTGGTCCTGGTGGCCGCCTTCGTGCTGGCGTACACCCGGCTGGGTCGCAACGTGTACGCCATCGGCGGCAACCCGCAGTCGGCGTTGCTGATGGGGCTACCGGTGGGCCGTACCAAGATCGCCGTCTACACGATCAGCGGCCTCTGCTCGGCCATCGGTGGCATCGTGCTGTCCTTCTACACCCTCTCCGGGGCGCCGCTGATCGCCGTCGGCATGGAACTGGACGTCATCGCCGCGGTGGTCATCGGGGGCACCCTGCTCACCGGCGGCTCCGGCTACGTGTTCGGCACGGTGCTGGGGGTACTGGTGCTCGGCGTGATCCAGACGTTGATCACCTTCGACGGCAGCCTCAACTCGTGGTGGACCAAGATCGTGATCGGCGCCCTGCTGTTCGCGTTCATCCTGCTCCAACGCCTCGTCGTCCTCCGCAAGAAGTGACCACCCGTCCGTTGATCGGAAGGCAGTATCCATGACCAGCTCATCACCGGCCGAGGTCTGGTTCCTTACCGGGAGCCAGGGCCTCTACGGCCCGGAGACCCTGCGTCAGGTGGCCGAGCAGTCGCGGCAGATCGCCGCGCGGCTCGACGCCGACCCCGCCATCCCCGCCCGGGTGGTCTGGAAGCCGGTGCTCACCTCCAGCACCGAGATCCTGGCCGTCTGCCGCGACGCCGCGGTACAGGGCGCGGTCGGGGTGATCGCCTGGATGCACACCTTCTCCCCGGCGAAGATGTGGATCTCGGGACTGGACGCGCTGCGGACCCCGCTGCTGCACCTGCACACCCAGTCCAACGTCGAGCTGCCCTGGGCCGAGATCGACATGGACTTCATGAACCTCAACCAGGCCGCCCACGGCGACCGGGAGTTCGGGTACGTGCAGTCCCGGCTCGGGGTGGCCCGCAAGACCGTCGCCGGCCACGTCAGCAACCCGCAGGTGGCGGCCCGAATCGGCGCGTGGACCCGGGCTGCGGTCGGGCACGCGGAGCTGCGTACGCTGCGGCTGGCCCGCTTCGGCGACAACATGCGGGACGTGGCCGTCACCGAGGGCGACAAGGTCGAGGCGGAGCTGCGGTTCGGCGTCTCGGTCAACACCTACGGGGTGAACGACCTGGTGGCCGTCGTCGACGCGGTGCCGGCGGCCCGCGTCGACGAGCTGGTCAAGGAGTACGACGACAGCTACCGGCTCGCCGCCGAGCTGCGCAACGGCGGGGACCGGCACGACTCGCTGCGCTACGCGGCCCGGATCGAGGCGGGACTGCGCGACTTCCTCGACGACGGCGGGTTCCGCGCCTTCACCACCAACTTCGAGGACCTGGGTGGGCTGCGGCAACTGCCGGGCATCGCGGTGCAGCGCCTGATGGCCGACGGGTACGGCTTCGGCGGCGAGGGCGACTGGAAGACCTCGGTGCTGGTGCGCACCCTCAAGGCGATGTCGGTCGGCACCGAGGGCGGCACCTCCTTCATGGAGGACTACACCTACGACCTGACCCCCGGCCAGGAGGTGATCCTCGGCGCGCACATGCTGGAGGTCTGCCCGAGCATCGCGGTCGACACCCCGACCGCCGAGATCCACCCGCTGGGCATCGGCGGCCGGGAGGACCCGGTCCGGCTGGTCTTCGACGCCCGTCCCGGTCCCGCCGTGGTGCTCGGCCTGGCCGACATGGGGGAGCGGTTCCGGCTGGTCGCCAACGAGATCGACGTGGTCGACCCGCCGCAGCCGCTGCCGAAGCTGCCGGTGGCCCGCGCGGTGTGGCGGCCCCGACCGAGCCTGGCGACCTCGGCGGAGTCCTGGCTGATCGCCGGCGCGCCGCACCACACCGTGCTCTCCCAGGCCGTCGGGGTGGAGGAGCTGCACGACCTGGCCGAGATGGTCGCCACCGAACTGGTGGTCATCGACGCCGACACGCGCCCCCGCCGGTTCGCCCAGGAACTGCGCTGGAACCAGGCCTACCACCGGTTGGCCCGGGGCTTCTGACGCGGCGGCACCCGGGCACGGGAAGGGGTGGGCAGATGGGGCAGCAGCCGGTGGTACGGGCCGCGGTGATGAACGACGTCGCGCGCCTGGCCGGGGTCTCCCACCAGACCGTGTCCCGGGTGCTCAACAACCACCCCAGTGTCCGACCGGAGACCCGGGAACGGGTGCTGCGGGCCGTGCACCAGCTCAACTACCGGCCCAACGCGTTGGCCCGGGGACTGGCCGGCCGGCGGTCCCGGGTGATCGGCGTGATCAGCTTCGACACCATCCTGTACGGGCCGGCGGCCACCCTGCTCGGCGTCGAGCGGGCCGCCCGCGCGGCCGGGTACGGCATCAACATCGTCACCCTGGAGCAGCTGGACCGGGTCGGGATGACCTCGGCCGTCGACGCGTTGACCGAGCAGTCGGTGGCCGGGATGGTCATCATCGCCCCGATGATGACGGCGGCGATCGCCGTACCCGGGCTGCCCACCGGCGTACCGGCGGTGGTGGTGGAGGCCGGCGGCGCCGCCGGTGAGCTGCCCAGCATCTCGGTCGACCAGGTCACCGGGGCCCGGTTGGCGGTGGAACACCTGCTGGAGTTGGGACACGAGACGGTCTGGCACATCGCCGGCCCCCGGGACTGGTTGGAGGCCCGGGACCGGGTCGACGGGTGGCGGCTGGCGCTGGAGGAGGCCGGCCGGCGGGTGCCGACGGTGGTGCCCGGTGACTGGAGCCCCCGGGCCGGGTACGAGCTGGGCCAGCGGTTGCTCGATCGGCCGGACGTTACCGCCGTCTTCTGCGCCAACGACCACCAGGCGCTCGGCCTGCTGCGCGCCCTGCACCAGCGGGGTTGCCGGGTGCCCGAGGACGTCAGCGTGGTGGGCTTCGACGACATCCCGGAGGCCGAGTACCTCTCACCGCCGTTGACCACCGTCCGGCAGGACTTCGACGAGGTGGGTCACCGGTGCGTGGCCGCCCTGTTGGAGCTGCTCGACGCGGGTGGGTCCGGCGGCCGACCGGTACGGCCCCAGGTCGCACCGGTGCTGATGGTCCGGGACAGCACCGGCCACAGCCGCTGACCTGCGTGGGTCTTGACGGCAGGTGTTTGTGACGTCAACAATTCGATCCTGTTAACGCTCACATCCCCCATCCCCCACTGTCGAGGGAATCCACCGTGCCCCCTGCCGTTCGCCGAACACCACCACCATCCACAGTCGACCCCGCGACCCGGCGTCCTGGCCGGCCGCTGGCCGCCGGTCTGCTGCTGACCCTCCTGGTCGGACTGACCCCGGCCACGGCGTCGGTCGCCGCCCCCACCGCCACCGACGCCCGCACCGACGTCACCGACGGCCTGGTGCTGCGCTACGACCTGACCCAGTCCAGCGGCACCAGCGTCACCGACTCCTCCGGCAACGGCCGACACGGCACCCTCACCGGCGGCGGGACCTGGACCGGCCCCGCCGGGTTGGCCCTCGACGGCATCGACGACCACGTCAGACTGCCCGACGACGTCCTGGCCGGGCTCTCGTCGATCACCGTCTCGGTCGACGTCCTGGTCGCCCCCGACCAGCAGACCCCGTACTTCATCTGGGGCCTGGGCAACCCGGCGACCTCGCAGGCCGGCACCGGCTACCTGTTCACCAGCGGCGACGCGCTGCGCACCGGGATCACCACCGGCAACTGGTCCGGTGAGCGGGTCACCGGCAAGGGCGCCAACCTGGCCCGGGGAGTGTGGAAGTCCGTCACGTACACCCAGACCGGGACCACCGGCACCCTCTACGAGGACGGGGTCCAGGTCGCCCGCAACACCGGCGTCGACATCCTGCCCCGCGCCGTCGGTGGCGGCCGGACCACCCAGAACAACCTGGGCCGGTCCACCTACGCCAGCGACCGCTTCCTGAAGGGCCGGGTGGCGAACTTCCGGATCTACGACCGGGCCCTGACCGCCGCCGAGGTGACCGCGATCGCGCTCACCGACACCACCCGGGCCGAGGCGGCGGCCGCCGCCCTGCGCCTGGTGCACCCCGACGACGTGCGGAGCAACCTCACCCTGCCCACCGTCGGGCTGGGCGGCGCCACCGTCGCCTGGCGGTCGACCCGGCCCGGCACCGTCGCCCCGGACGGGGTGGTGACGCGTCCGGCCCACGGTGCCGGCGACGCGCGGGTCACGGTGACCGCCACGGTCACCGTCGGCACCGCGCGCACCGAACGCGCCTTCGAGTTGACCGTCCGGGAGCTGCCCGAGCCGGCACCCTACGTCGGCTACGCGTTCAGCTACTTCACCGGCAACTCGATCGAGGGCGAGAAGATCTACTTCGCCGCCAGCCAGGGCAACGACGCCCTGCGGTGGACCGAGCTGAACGGCGGACGGCCGAAGCTGGAGTCGACCCTCGGCACCCGGGGCCTGCGGGACCCGTTCCTGATCCGCAGCCCGGAGGGGGACCGGTTCTTCCTCATCGCCACCGACCTGTCGATCGGCCGCAACGGCGACTGGGACGCCGCCCAGCGGCAGGGCAGCCGCTACCTGGAGGTCTGGGAGTCCACCGACCTGGTCACCTGGTCGGAGCAGCGGCACGTCGAGGTCTCCCCGCCGACCGCCGGCAACACCTGGGCTCCCGAGGCGTACTGGGACGACGAGCGCGGCGAGTACCTGGTCTTCTGGGCCTCGAAGCTGTACGCCGAGAACGACCCGGGGCACACCGGCAACACGTACAACCGGATGCTGGCCGCCACCACCCGTGACTTCGTCACCTTCAGCCCGGCCACCGTGTGGCAGGACCGGGGCGAGTCCCGGATCGACTCCACGGTGATCCGGCAGGGGTCGACCTACTACCGGTTCACCAAGGACGAGGGCGGCGGCGGCACCGGCTGCTCCGACATCATCCAGGAGAAGTCGACCTCGCTGACCGCCGTCGACCGGCCGGGCCGGCCCGCCTGGACCTTCCAGGCCGGATGCATCGGTCGGGACGCCGGCACCCGGGCCGTCGAGGGGCCGACGGTGTTCCGGGCTAACCCCGGTGACACCTCCGGGTCGAGGTACTACCTCTTCGTCGACGAGTACGGCGGCCGGGGTTACATCCCGCTGGGCACCGACGACCTGGAGAACCCGGACTGGACGGTGCCGGCCGCCTACGACCTGCCGGCCAGCCCGCGCCACGGCACCGTCATCCCGGTGACCAGGAAGGAACTCGACGCGTTGCACGACGCGCCGCCGCCGGTGCGCGCCACCGCCGAGGGACTCGTCGCGCACTACCCGCTCACCCAGGGCGACGGCACCACGGTCACCGACGCCTCCGGCAACGGCTACCACGCCAGCCTCGCCGGCGACGCCGCCTGGCGCGACGACGCGCTGCGCCTCGGCGGCACCGACGGCCACGTCGACCTGCCCGACGACATCATGGCCGGCCTCGACGAGATCACCGTGTCGATGGACGTGAACATCGCCGCCGACCAGGCCACGCCGTACTTCGTCTGGGGGTTGGGCAACACCTCCGGCGGCGTCGGCAACGGCTACCTCTTCACCACCGGCGACAACTACCGCACCTCCCTGGCCCTGGGGAACTGGACCACCGAGGAGACCGTCACCAGCGGCCGCGCGCTGCCGCGCGGCACCTGGAAGACGGTGACGTACACCCTCGACTCGGCCGGCGTCGCCCGGCTCTACCTCGACGGGGTGCGGGTCGCCGAACGGACCGGGGTGGCACACCGGCCCGGTGACATCGGTGGCGGCCGGACCACCGCCAACTACCTGGGCCGGTCCCAGTACGGCGCCGACCGGTACCTCAAGGGTCAGGTGCGTGACTTCTCGCTGTGGAACCGGGCGCTGGACGAGGCCGAGGTCGCCGGGCTCGGCGCCAACGGCACCAGCGTCGTCGCGGTGCGCTCCGACGCCCTCAAGGTGCCGGCGATGATCGACGCGGCGGCCGGCACCGTCACCCTGCCGGTCCGGCCCGGCACCGACCTGGCCACCCTCGCCCCGACGTACGTGGTCGCCCCGACCTCGACCGTGCGGGTCGCCGCCGACGCCGACTACACCACGCGGGTACGGGTCACCGTCACCAGCGCGGCCGGCGAGCGGCGGACCTGGGTGGTGCGGACCGTGCCGATGCGCTCGCCGGTGCTGCCCGGCTACCACGCCGACCCGAACATCGTCCGGTTCGGCGACACGTACTACATCTACGCCACCACCGACGGCCTCCCGGGCTGGAGCGCCTCGACGTTCACGGTCTGGTCCAGCAAGGACCTGGTCGACTGGACCGCCCACGACACCATCCTGGACCTGGGCCCGGACATCACCTGGGCCGACACGAACGCCTGGGCCCCGGCCGCGGTCGAGAAGAACGGCAGGTACTACTTCTACTTCTCGGCCCAGCAGAACATCGGCGTCGCCGTCGCCGACTCGCCGCTCGGGCCGTTCGTCGACCCGCTCGGCAAGCCGCTGGTCAGCAAGGACGACTACCAGGGCGCGCAGCAGATCGACCCGGCGGTGTTCACCGACGACGACGGCCAGAGCTACCTGTACTGGGGCAACGGCACCCCGTACGTGGTTCCGCTCAACGACGACATGATCTCGTACGACGTCGGCAGCCGGGTCCGGCTGTCCGGCCTGCGGGACTTCCGCGAGGGCCTGTTCCTGCACAAGCGGGCCGGCACGTACTACCTGTCCTGGTCGATCGACGACACCCGCAGCGAGAACTACCGGGTCGGCTACGGTGTCGGGACCAGCCCGCTGGGGCCGTTCACCAGCCGGGGCGAGATCCTCACCAAGGACCCGGGTCAGGGCATCCTCGGTACCGGACACCACTCGATCGTGCAGGTGCCGGGGACCGACGACTGGTACGTCGCGTACCACCGGTTCGCCATCCCGGGTGGGGACGGCACCCACCGGGAGACCACCATCGACCGGCTCTACCACGAGGCGGACGGCTCGATCCGTACCGTGGTGCCGACGCTGGGCAGCGTCGAGCCGCTGCGCTACCGGGGCGGCCAGCCCCGGGCGCGGATCTCCGATCCGGGTGACGACGGCTGGCACGGCGGCAACGCCCGACTCACCCTGGAACACGGAGCCCTCATCCGCAGCGCCGAGTACCAGATCGACGGAGGTGGCTGGGTGCCGTACTCCGGTCCGGTCGAGCTGCCCGCCGGCAGGTACGAGATCCGGTACCGGGCCCAGTCGCAGAACCTGCTCTGGAGCAACCCCTGGTCGCTGTCGGTGACGGTGGACCGGACCGCGCCGACGGTGACGGCGACCCTGCTCGACCGGCGGGTGGTGATCGACGCGGCCGACGCCGACTCCGGCCTGGCCCGCGTCGAGTACCGGGTCGACGAGGGCCAGTGGCAGCCGTACCGGGCGCCGTTGCGCGTCGACGACGACCGGCACGTCCTGCGGTACCGGGCGTTCGACGTGGCCGGCAACGTCACCGCCACCGGCCTGCGGATCCCCGCCGTGCGGGACTGACCCGCAACCCGTCCCGGCCGTCCGGTCCGCACGTAACGACCCTGGAACCGCCCGACCCGGAGTATCCCGGTCGGGCGGTTCCGTGCCGACGGCTCGCCCCGGCGACCCGGCGGGGGCCATGGTGGGTGCGGAGGTGACGGCCATGGCTCACGACCATCCGGCCCACGGCGGGCACGACTCCCACGCCGGGCACGACCTGCGGCAGTTCCGCCGCAGGTTCTGGCTGAGCCTGGCGTTGACCCTGCCGATCGTGGCCACCAGCCACCTGGTGACGGACTGGTTCGGGTACCGGCCGGCCGTCGCCGGCGCCGACTGGGTCGGCCCGGTGTTCGGCACGGTGGTCTTCGGCTACGGCGGCTGGCCGTTCCTGGTCGGTGGGGTACGGGAGATCCGGGACCGTACCCCCGGCATGATGCTGCTGGTCTCGATGGCGATCGTGGTCGCCTACCTCGCCTCCCTGGCCACCGCCCTCGGCGCGTTCGACCTGGACTTCTGGTGGGAACTGGCCGCCCTGGTGACCATCATGCTGCTCGGGCACTGGCAGGAGACGAAGGCCATCGGCCAGGCCCGGGGCGCGCTGACCGCCCTGGCCGCGCTGCTGCCCGACGACGCCGAACGGATCGACCCGGACGGCGCGGCGCACCGGGTGCCGCTGGGCGCACTGACCGTCGGCGACACGGTGCTGGTCCGCGCCGGTGCCCGGGTGCCGGCCGACGGCCGGATCATCGACGGCGCCGCCGAGCTGGACGAGTCCATGATCACCGGGGACGCCCGCCCGGTCGCCGAGTCCGTCGCCGCCGAGCTGGGCTTCCGCAGCGGTGTCGACGAGGTCTTCGCCGAGGTGCTGCCGGCCGACAAGGACCGGGTGGTCGCCGACCTCCAGGCCCGGGGGTTGCGGGTGGCGATGGTCGGCGACGGGGTCAACGACGCCCCCGCCCTGGCCCGGGCCGACGTCGGGCTGGCCATCGGCGCCGGCACCGACGTGGCCATCGAGTCCGCCGGGGTGGTCCTGGCCTCCTCCGACCCACGGGGCGTCGGCGCGGTGATCCGGCTGTCCCGGGCCTCGTACCGCAAGATGCGGCAGAACCTGGCCTGGGCGGCCGGCTACAACGTGGTCGCCCTGCCGCTGGCCGCCGGCGCGTTGGCCTGGGCGGGGTTCACCCTCAGCCCGGCCGTCGGGGCGATCCTGATGTCGGCGTCGACAATCGTGGTCGCCCTCAACGCCCAGTTGCTGCGTCGGGTCCGGCTCACCCCGGACTGAACGGTCGTCCGGCATCCCGGGCTCCCGCCGGCCCTCTGGCACCGCCGGCCGGCCCTTCGGCATGCCGGCCGGCAGTTCGGTACCGCCGGCCGGCGCTTCGTGCGGACGGCCGGCATGTCGGCACCGCGGGCCGGCGGGAGCCCGTCAGCGGCCCGGGGTGGTGGCCAGCAACGTGGCGACGGCCGTGCCGGTGGCCGGATGCGCCGCCACCAGCGCCGCGCCGCCGGCCGCGGACGCCGTACCCCCGGCGGTGCCGACCGACGACGGCACCGGCTGCCAGTCGCCGGCACAGCCCAGCAACGCGGCCACCGCGTCGGTCGCCGCCGGATGGCCGGTCAGCAGGGCGGACACCCGCGGCGAGGGCCCGGCCGGGGAACCACCGGACACCGGGACGGGCGCGGGACCGTGCCACGGCGGCACCCAGACGTCCAGCTCCGCCACGGTCGGCGGGAAGGTGCGCCCGGCCTCCCGGACCAGCAGCGGCACCAGCTCCGGCCCCTGCTCCCGCAGGGTGGTGATCAGCGTGGGCAGCCAGGGCAGCAGCACCGGGTCGGGCAGTCGGGCGAACGCGGTGGAGAGGGTCTCCACCACGAACGGGGCCAGGCCCGGCACCGGTTCCAGGGCGTGTACGAAACCGGCAAGGTACCGGGGGAAGGCCGGCACCACCAGCGGGTTGTCCAGCAACGCGGCACACCACTGCCGCAACTCGGCCAGGGGCAGGATGCCGAGCTGGTGCCGGGCCGCCCAGAGCAGGGCCACCTTCGCCGGCTCCTCGGGCTTCGACTGGTCGACGGCGATCTCCAGTTGGGACCGGTCGCAGCCCAGCGAGATGGCCACGCTCTCCATGCTGAACAGGAAGCCCAGCATCGCCCCGACCTGTCGGGTGCCGGTCTCCTCGTCGATCACGGTGGTCGGCAGCAGGGTGCAGTAGTGCGCGTACCCGGTGGTCACGAACGCCGCGCACCAGGCCGGCAGGTGCGCCGCGGTGGCCTGGTAGTGGGCCAGTAGCCGCCGGATCCGGCGCAGCACGTCGGGAGCGTCGTCGACGCTGCGTTCGGCGGCCAGCAGCTCGACCGCCCGGGTGCCCAACTCGTCGACCAGCCGTGGGCTGTCGAGCAGGCAGATCGCGTCCTCGACGGCGGCCAGCGCGGTCGCGGCGGTCGCCGACGGGTGGCGCACCGCCCGGCGCAGGCGCAGCTCCAACACCTGCTCGACGGTGACCCCCTCGTACCCCAGCTCGATCAGGGCCCGCTGGTCGCGGCCGAGGGCCAGGTCCCAGCTCTCCTGGATCGACCGGTGACCGAGCCGCCGCTCGCCCATGATCGGGCGGACCGTGGTCGGCGGCAGCAGGTAGCGCAGCATCCACAACAGGTCGGAGCAGGCACCCAGCCCGGGATCGGCCCGCAGGTCCAGCAGGGCCCGGCTGATGGTGCGTTTCTCCAGGTCCAACCCGAGCGGTCGGAGCCGGTCCAGCACGTCGCGGGCCAACGGGGGCAGCGAGTCGTAGCCGACCTGCCCGATCCGGTCCCCGCCGAGCAGGATCTCGCAGAGCCGGCGGACGTCCCGCCGCCCCGGCACCACGTCCTTCTCGATGCAGGTCACCGCCGCGTCGGTGAAGTCGTACACGGTGGGCCGGGCCCGGTTACGCAGGCCGGCGAGCAGGATCGAGTGCTCGAAGACCGCGATCGCGTCGGCGGTGCTGGCCAGGTACCCGTTGCGACGGGCCAGCCGGACGATGTCCACGCACCAGCCGCGCAGCTCCGCGGCGTCGAGCCCGTCCGGCTCGGCGGGCGCGGCGAGGAAACCACTGAGCCGGTCGGTGACCTCGTCCGGGGTGGCGCCGGCGGGGGGCGCCGCCGCGCGGGCACCCCGCCGCCCGCCGCCGGCGCGGGACCGTTCGGTGCGACCGGACAGCCGGTACGGCGTGACCCCGGCCCGGCTGACCGCCTTGGCCCAGGTGGCCGCCGCGATCGACACCGAGCCCGGAGCCAGGCCGAACTGCGCCTCGATGGCCGAGTGGCTGGACGGGATGAGCCCGTACCGCCAGGCGGTGCCGCTGCGTTCGGTGATCTCGAAGGCCGGCGCGGTGGAGTCCAACCCGAACTGCTCGACCCGGCTGGCGGCGTGGAACGCGCCGCAGACGTACAGGCAGTCGGCCGGGTCCGCGCCGGAGGCGGCCAGGTGCTGGCGGATCCGGGTCCACATGTAGCGCTCGCGGTCCTCGTCGGTGCCGGTGCGATTGGCGTCGCTCGGGCGCAGCCGCCGGAACAGACTGCCGATCAACACCATGACCTGCCGGTACGTGTCGTGGTCGGCGTCGACAAGCGGACGTTCGACGTACTGGTCCCACCACTCCGACCAGTGCCGCACCTTGCCGTGGTGCAGCAGGTGCGCCTCCAACTCGGCGAAGCGGGGACGCAGGTCGCCGATCTCCACCCCGACCGCGTCGCCGTGCAGCTCCGCCTCCTCGGCGGCCCCGACGGTGGTCGCCTCGCCGGTCTCCGCGGCGGCGGCCGGCGGTGCTCCGTCGTCCTCGGCGACCTGCGGTGCACCGTCGTCGTCGGCGGCCTGCTGCGCGCGGTGCCGGGGGGACCACTGGAAGACGTGGTCGGTGGAACGGTCCACCAGCACCAGTTCGACCCCGGGGGTCTGCAACGCGTACGCGATCGCCTGGTACTCGGCGGAGGCCTCGGTGATCGGGGCGATGACGCTCAACGGCGCCCAGTCGGTGGGGAAGCCGTCCAGTTCGGAGGCGAACGCCTGCACCGCCACCGGCAGCCGGCAGTTGCGCAGCTCACCGAGGAGCGGCTGGAGATCCTCACAGAGCTCCAGGTAGATCACCTTGGGCTGCTTGACCCGCAGCCGGCGCAGCATCGCCAGCCCGGAGGCCGGCGAGTGGTGGCAGACCGGGAAGATCTCCAACCGCTCGCCCAACGCCCGGTCGACGTCGTCGACGATGCCGGCGAGGATGCCGGCCAGCGCGTCGGGGGAGCCGGCGAAGGCCGCCGCCGCCTCGGTGAGCTGATCGCGCAGCGCACCGAACGGCCCGGACCCGGCGTCGCCGAGGGGGGCCGCCGGCACCGGCCCGGCTTCGAGTACGCCGTGGGGAAGCGGGCCGCTCACGACATGGCCTTGATCGCCTGACGGCCACCGTCGAGGAACTCCGGCCAGTCGCCGCCGTCCTGCTTGGCGCGCGGCTCCACCACGCCGTGCAGGTACTTGTTGAGGATCGCCAGGTCCTCCGGGCTGCGCCGGGCCAGCGACCCCAGCAGCGACGAGGCAAGGGTCTGGGCCCGCAGCGTCCGGTCGCCGAAGAACTGGCTGTGCAGGATGGCGTCCTCCAGCACCCCGATCTGCTCGGCGGTGGAGAGCGCCGACTCCAGCTTCTCGTCGTCACTGGTGGCCGCCGCGGCGGCGGCCCGCAGGTCGGCGAAGCTCTGCAACAGGATGTCCAGCAGGGTGGGCGGCACGTCCAGCTCGATGCGGTGCCGGCGGAGCAGCTCCTCGGTACGGAACCGGACGATCTCCGCCTCGCTGCGCTTGTTGGCCACCATCGGGATCCGGACGAAGTTGAACCGTCGTTTCAACGCCGAGGAGAGGTCGTTGACGCCCCGGTCCCGGCTGTTCGCGGTGGCGATGACGGCGAAGCCGGGCTGGGCGAAGACGATGTTGTCGTCGTTGAGCTCCGGAATGGAGACGTACTTCTCGCTCAGGATCGAGATCAGCGCGTCCTGCACGTCACTGGTGGAGCGGGTCAGCTCCTCGAACCGGCCGATCACCCCCTGCTCCATCGCGGTCATGATCGGGGAGGGGATCATCGAGGCGCGGGACTGTCCCTTGGCGATGACCATGGACACGTTCCAGGAGTACTTGATGTGGTCCTCGGTGGTGCCGGCGGTGCCCTGCACGACCAGGGTGGAGTTGCGGCAGATCGCCGCGGACAGCAGCTCGGCCAGCCAGCTCTTGCCGGTGCCCGGATCGCCGATCAGCAGCAGACCCCGGTCGGAGGCGAGGGTGACGATGCTTCGCTCGACGAGACCGCGGTCGCCGAACCACTTCTGGCCGATCTCCCGGTCCAGGCCGTCGGCCCGTTCGGAGCCGAGGACGAAAAGTCGGACCATGCGGGGGCTCAGCCGCCAGGAGAACGGCTTCGGACCGGTGTCGACCGACTCCAGGTAGTCCAGCTCCTCGGCGTACTTGGTCTCGGCGGGGGCGCGCAACATGTCGGACATGGGGATGGACTCCTAGGTGAGGAAGCTCTTGAGCTCGAAGACGAGTTTGCGGATGTGACCGGAGATGACCGGGGTGCCCAGGTCCTTCAGACGCTGCCGGAACCACGGGTCGACGCTCTGCTGACCGGAGCTGCTGACCGAGCCGACCGGGATGAACCGCACCCCGGAGCGGTGTACCGCCTCGATGCCGTCGAACAGCGCCTGGGACCGGCCGAACTCGTAGAAGTCGGAGATCCAGACCATCACCGTGTTCCGGGGGTCGGCGATCTTCGGCTGGGCCATCGCCATCGCCACCGGCCCGTCGTTGCCACCGCCCAGCTTGGTACGCAGCAGCACCTCGAACGGGTCGTGCACCCACGGGGTCAGGTCCAGCGCCCGGGTGTCGAAGGCGATCAGGTGCACGTCCACCTTGGGCAGCCCGGCGAAGATGGACGCCAGGATGGTGCAGTTGACCATCGAGTCGACCATCGAACCGGACTGGTCGACCACCACGATCAGCCGCGACGGGGTGGTCCGGCGGGCGGTCTGCCGGTAGTAGAGCCGGTCGACGTAGAGCCGCTCGTCGGCCGGACTCCAGTTGGTCAGGTTCTGCCAGATGGTGCGGTCCAGGTCGAGGTTGCGGAACACCCGCTTCGGCGGCACCGACCGGTCGATGGTGCCGACCGTGGTCCGCTCCACCTGGGTACGCAGCACCTCGGCGACCTCGTCGACGAACCGCCGGATCAGCGACTTGGCGTTGGCCAGCGCCACCCCGGAGAGGTTGGCCTTGTCCCGCAGCAGCTGCTCGATCAGCGACATGCTCGGGGTGAGCTGGCGGGCCAGTTTCGGGTCGGCCAGCACCTCCCGCAGGTGCATCCGACGGACCAGGTCGCCCTCCAGCCCGGCGAGGGTGCCGCCGAGCCCGGTACGTTGCCGGCGCAGCTCGCCGACCTCGGCGCCGAGGGCCTGCTCGAACCAGCCGGCGTCGGCCTGCCATCCGGCGAGCTGACCGGCGCTGACCGGCCCGGCTCCGGTGCCGAAGACGTTGAGCAGCAGCTTCGACACCAGCGCGGCCCGCCGTACCTCGTCCGCACCGGGCCGGTACGGCCCGTCGGTCGCGGCCCCGGTCAGGTCCCCGGCGTCGGTGGAGTCCCCGGTGTCGTCGGTGGGGTCCGCAGTGTCGTCGGTGGGCTCCGTGGCGCCGTCGGTGGGGGAGTCGTCCCCGGTGGGGCGCAGCAGGCCGCGCAGCTCGTCGGCGAGCGCCGGGAAGCGTTGCACCACGGAGTCCACCGAGACGCCCGGGTCCAGCAGCGCGGCCGGCAGCCCGAGATCGGCCACCACGTCCATGCTCGCCGTCTCCAGCGCGGGCTGCTCGTTGGCGTCGAACAGCCGGGACAGCAGCCGCCAGTAGAGCACCTGACGGCGGTTGGCGTCGGCGAGGTCGCCGGCCGGTACGTTCTTCGTCGCCGCCTGGGCGACCTGCTCCGACTCGGTCATCGGCGCAGCAACCGTCCCGCGCGTTCGCGCAACACGGCCACGGCGTCGCCCGCCCTGGCCTGGGTCTTCGCGATCTTCGGATCGGTGACGCCGCCGGCCCAGTCGCCGTTGTGCGCCTCGACCGGCTTCTTCCGGACGGTGGCCCGCACCGCCAACGGCTGCACCCACCACCGGCCGTCGTCCCAGCGCAGCAGCCCCAGGCAGGCCGACGAGGCGGCGACCAGGTCGGCGGTGAGCGGGCCGGCGGCGCTGAGCCGGTCGACGGCCACCGGCAGCGACTCGCCGTCGACGTCGAAGACGAGCGTCGCACCGTCGGTACGCGTGGCGTATGCCTCCAGGAGGACGGGCTCGGCGATGCCGGCGGGGTGCCGGTCCAGCGGTGGCGGCGCGGACGCGGTGGCGGTGGCGAGCAGGACCCGGGCGGTGGCGAACGGGTCGGCGGGCTCGCCGAGCTGGGCGCGCGCGTCGTCCCAGTGCAGGTCGCCGCCGCTGAGGGGCAGGTCGGTGACGGTGAGCGCGCGACGCTCGGCCACCGCGGTGAGCAGGGTCGGGCAGGCCCGCAGCAACCGCCACAGCGCCGGTCCGACGATGGTGTCCACCTTCGCCGCGCCGACCGTGGTCCGCACCAGCCGGGGCGGCTGGCCACCGGTCGGTTCGAGGACCGCGTGCAGTTGGACCTGCACGGCCGTGTCGTGCTGGTGCAGGTCCACGCCGAGCGGGAGGAGCCGGCCGGAGACCCGGGTCTGCGGTCGCGACGCGTCGGCGGCGCCCCAGGAGAGCAGGGTGGCGCGGGCCCACAGGTCGGCCCAGCGGCGGGTCGGCGCCTGCGGCAGCGTCGCGACCGGCAGGCTGACCCGCAGTTCGGCGGCGAGACCGTCGAGCAGTACCCCGAGCCGACGCAGGCCGGGCTCGGTGAGCGCCGCCTCGACCGGGGTGGCGGCGGCGGAGAGCAACTCGTGGTCGACGCCGCGCCAGCCGACCACCGCCACCTCCTGCAACCAGGACCGGGCGACCGCGGCGGCCGGCGGCACCGGGCCGGCACCGTCACCGGCCGGGCCATCGCCATCGCCATCGCCCGCACCGTCCCGGGTCCGGCCGAGCGCGGTGTCGAGCTGGGTGAGCAGGGCGTCGTGGGCGGCGCCGAGCAGCGCCGAGCGGGCTCCGGCCAGTGCGGCGAGGTCGGCCTCGGTGACCGGGCCGGCGGACACCGTGCCGGCCGCCTCGGCCACCCGGGCCGCGAGTGGGCTGCCGGCCAGTGCGGCGGCCAGGGCCTGCAGCGCCTCGGCGTCGGCCGGGCCGACCCGGGCGAAGCCGCGCAGCAGCGTGTCGTCGAAGCCGGCGGCGACCTCGAGGGCCTCGGTCAGTCCGGCCGGTGGCTCGTCGCGCACCGTGGCGATCTGGGTGCCCCGCATCAGCGGCCGGCCACGGTGGACGGGAACCAGCACAGCTCGGGCACGGGCGTGCCGACCTCCGGTAGTTCCAGGTACGCCAGGTGGCGCAGGAAGCTGCTGAAGACCGCCGCGGCCGGGGTGGGCTCGTGCCGGGTGTCCAGCCGGGCCAGCAGTTCCGCGCCGGTGGTCACCTCGTCGGTCACCTCGGCCCGCAGGTAACGGGCCACGCGGTCGACCCCGTACTGGACCAGCGCCTCGGTGGCCAGCAGGTGCAGGTGCTTGCAGGGCGCCCCCCGCAGACCGCCGCAGGGCCGGTTGTTGTTGGTGCTGCAGTGGTAGGTGTGCGTGCCCGCCGCGATCGACGAGACGTAGACCCGTTCGATGTCCGAGCCGCTGGAGACCACTCCCTGCAACCGTCCGTCAGCCAGCTCGACGAAGGGCACCTTGGCCAGTTGGCGGGCCCGCGCCGGTGGCACCACCGTCAGCACGCTGCGCCGTGCCCACCCGTCCTGTTCCGCGTCGGTCACTTCCCAACCTCCCCGCCCGCCGTGCTGGCGGCGTCGACAATGCGGCGGCGGTCACCCGGTGCAACCGGGGCCGCCGTGACCACAAGATCATGGAGGACGGGTACGACATCCGCAGCGGATCCCCCGATCAGTCCATCCTCCTAGGACGCTTTACGGGGTGTGCCCCTCCTCGTGGGGAGTGGGCGCTGGCCGGGTCGACCGACGTTCTCGCCGCGCCGGGCCGGATCGACAAGTGGTTGACACGTGTGAATATTTCCTCGTAACGTCTGGGGAAAGCGCTTTCTCAGGCTGTGTCGCCACCACCGGCCATCACCCACTCCATCCCCGGAGGTAAGCCGTCATGCGCCCGTCCCGCCAGCGTCGGCTGGCTCTCGTGCTGACCGCGGTGCTCGCATCCGCGGCCGCCCTTGTGGTCGGCCTGGCCACCACCGCCTCCGCCGCCACCGTCTTCAGCGACGACTTCGCCGACGGCGACATCAGTGACTGGTCCAAGTCGGGCGGGACCTGGGCCGTCGTCTCCGACGGATCCCCGGTCGTCCGCCAGAGCAACTCCGGCAGTGAGAACGCCCGGATCTTCGCCGGCAGCACGAGCTGGACCAGCTACACCGTGCAGGCCCGGGTCAAGCCGCTCAGCCTGGGCGCGGGCGGCCACGCCGGCCTGCTCGCCCGCGCCTCCGGCTCGACGCGGTACTACCGGCTGGCGCTGCTGGCCGGCAACCAGGTGCAACTGCAGGCCGTCAGTGGCAGTTCGGTGACGGTGCTCGGCAGCGCCTCGCGGACGGTCGCCACCGGCACCTGGTACACCCTCGCCATCACCGTCGACGGCAGCACCATCCGGGGCACCGTCGACGGCGCCCCGGTCGGGCAGGCGACCAACTCGCTGTCGAGCGCCGGCCGGATCGGTCTGCAGACCGCGTACGCGTCGGCCTCCTTCGACGACGTACGGGTCGACACCGGCGGCACCGCGCCGACCACCCCGCCGCCGACGACGGTGCCACCGACCACCCCGCCGGTGACCACTGCGCCACCGACGACCGGCACCCTGGTCGTGGCCACCACCGGTGACGACGCCAACCCGGGGACCCTGACCCGGCCGCTGCGGACCATCCAGCGCGCCCACGACCTGGTCCAGCCGGGCGGCACCATCGCGGTACGCGGCGGCACGTACGCGCCGAACGTCACCATCAAGATCCTCAAGGACGGCAGCTCCACCCAGCCGATCACCCTCATCAACTACCAGGACGAGCGCGTGATCATCGACGGGGAAAACATGCCGTACACCCCGGGCGCCGTGGACTCGAGCATCCCGCGTCCGGACCGGGGCGCCCTGCACGTCGAGGGCGACTGGTGGCGGTTCGTCGGTCTGGAGATCATCAACGGCCCGTACGGGATCTTCGGGATGGACACCAACAACGGCCGGTACGAGCGGCTGATCACCCGGAACAACTACGAGTCCGGTCTGCACCTGCAGGGTTCCTCGGCCGGAAACCAGATCATCGACCTGGACAGCTACGGCAACCGTGACCCGCGTAAGAACGGCGAGAGCGCGGACGGTCTGGCCATCAAGGAGGGCTCCGGCGCCGGCAACGTGGTCCGGGGGGCCCGGCTGTGGAACAACGCCGACGACGGCTTCGACGCCTGGCTCTTCCTGAGCCCGATCGTGATCGAGAACAGCGTCGCCTACGGAAACGGCTACAACCGGTGGAACCTGCCCCACTACACAGGTGACGGCAACGGCTTCAAGAACGGTGGCGGCACCGACCCGCGCCCGGCCGTCAACCACCTGACCCGCAACAGCATGGCCTGGGACAACTCGGCCAGCGGCTTCATCGACAACGGCAACCCCGGCACCCTGGTCTGGGAACGCAACACCGCCTGGGACAACGGCAAGGACGGCTTCAACGTCTCCCGGTCCACCTCCAGACTCACCGGCAACCTGTCGGTCGGCAACGGCGGCACCAACGCCTCGCTGGGCAGCTCCACCGGCGCCGGCAACTCCTGGAACCTCGGCGGCAGCTGGACCTTCGTCAGCACCGACCCTTCGACGATCACCGGCCCACGGGCGGCGGACGGGTCCATCCCGACCTCGTCGTTCCTGCGCCCGAGCAACGGCGCGGAGGTGGGTGCCCGGCTCTGAGTCCGGCCGGTCACCGTGCTGCCGGCGGCACCGCGTTGCCGCCGGCAGCCGCCGGCCGGAGCTCCGGCCGCGCCGCGCCGGACGATCCGGACCGGCAGGGTCACCGCCGATGGAACGCTGGTGGTACGTCGGATTAACGACCTTGACCTCCACATTGGAAGCGGTGAATGCTGATCCGATGACCGTCGCTCACCGCCACGCCGCCGACACGCCGAACGGGGATCGGCGATGACCGGCCCGGTCGCCGCGAAGGCCGACCCCGGGCGGCGTACCGACGGGTCCGTGTTGGCCGTGCTCTTGCTGGCCTCGACCCTGACCGTGATGGCCGGTGCGGTCCTGGTGCCGGTGATCGAGCTGATCCGGGCCGACCTGGGCCTGACCTCGGCCGCCGCCGGCCTGATCCTCACCGCCCACGGGTTGTCGTTGGCGCTGGCCGGGCCGCTGGTGGGTCGGGCGATGGACCGCTGGGGGGTACGCGGCCCGCTCGCCGCCGGGCTGGTGCTCTACGGGCTGGCCGGCGCGGTGGGGCTGGTCGTCAGCTCGTACCCGGTGCTGATCGCCAGCCGGTTGGTCTTCGGCGTCGGCGCGGCGGTCGTCTTCACCGGCGCCACGGTGGGCCTGCTCAACCTCTACGAGGGGGCGGCCCGGGACCGGGCGATGGGGTGGCGGTCGACCGCGATCAGTCTCGGCGGCATCTGCTTCCCGATGGTCGGTGGCGCGCTCGGGGCGATCTCCTGGCACGCCCCGTTCGCGGTGTACCTGCTGGGTGTGCCGCTGGGGTTGGCGGTGCTCTGGCTGCTGCCGGCGACCACGGCGGGTCCGCCGGGCGGGGCCGGGGCTGCGCTGGGTCGGCTGTTCAGTTTCCCCCGGCAGGTCCTGGTCCTCTGCGGTCTGCAGTTCGTGGCCAGTGGCCTGCTCTACGGCGTGCTGGTCTTCCTGCCGCTGCGGCTGGCCGAGGTGGGCATCACCAGACCGTTCACGGTGGCCCTGTTCACCGCGACGATGTCGCTGGTGATGAGCCTGGTCGGCCTCGGCTACGCCCGCCTGCGGGCTTGGCTCGGCAACCCCCGGCTGGTGATCGTCTCGTTCGCGACCTGGACGGTGGCGCTGGCCACCCTCGCGGTGACCGACGTGCCGGCGCTGCTGCTGGTGGCACCGGCGGTCTTCGGCATCGGGATGGGGGTGGCGGTGCCGGCGATGACCCTGCTGGTGGCCGAGCACGTGCCGCCGAACCGACGCGGCCAGGCCACCGCGCTGCTGGCCACCGCCACCTTCACCGGCCAGTTCGTCTCTCCGCTGCTGCTCGGGCCGGTGCAGAGCGCCACGTCGGTGCCGGCGACCTTTGCCACCTGCGCCGCGCTGGCCGGGGTCGTCCTGGTGGCGCTGTTGGTGACGCACCGCCGCGGGTCAGCCGACGACGTGCCCGGGGTCGGCAAGGCGGGCTGAGTCGGGTGCCGGGTGTGGCCAGACGGCCGGGATGCGTTCCAGCACCCCGCCGGCGAAGACGTCGCGCAGGCCCAGCGGTTTGAGGTGGACGTAGCCGATGTGGCAGTCGCAGGTCGCGGCGGGGCACGGGCGGGGCCGCAGCGCCGCTCGCCAGGACCCGTCGTAGAGGTTGCCGATCGGGGTGGGCAGGAAGTGACAGCGGCGGACGGTGCCGTCGCCGTCCACCGAGATCGCCGTCTCCCCGGCGTGGCAGGGCCGGTCCAGGGAGAGGTGCGGGCGGACGCTGTAGCCGAACAGCGGGTCCAGCCCCGTCCAGAGCGCCTCCTCGGCGGCGTCGTAGCGGTGCCCCTCGGCGGCGTTGACCCAGAGGTACACCTCGGCGGGCAGGGCGGCGCGCAGCGCCTGGGCCTCGGCGAGGTGCTCGGGCAGGCCGACCACCCCCACCGAGTAGCGCACGCCCAGCTCCGACAGGCGGGCGCAGCGGTCCAGGAAGCGTTGCCGGCTCACCTGGCCGGGATGGTAGGTGGTCCACAGGGCCGCCCGCCGGGCGTCGGCGTCGGCCAGCCAGTCGACCCGGGCGGCCAGGTTGGTCTGGATGACCACCCGCCGCACGTGCGGCAGGTGCGACAGGGCCACCATCGCCTCCCGGTACCAGCGGCGGGTAAGCCCCTCGCCCCACGGGGTGAACAGCACCGACAGCGGTACGTCGGTGGTCTGCCGGACCCAGGCGGTGAACCGGTCCAACGCCGTCCGGTCGGCGGCCAGCAGCTCCGGCGGGTCGTGGCGCTTGGCGAACGGGCAGTACGGGCAGTCGTAGTTGCAGCTGGCCAGCGGGCCGCGGTAGAGGATCGCCAGGCTCACCGCAGGGCGTACCCGTCCATCGCGTGGCGGACCTGGTGGGAGGTCAGCCACGGGCCGATCGCGTCGGAGCGGGCCAACCCGGCCGGGGTCAGCCGCAGCCCGTCGGCGCTGGCCCAGCCCCGCCGTGCCAGCTCGCCCAGCTGTGGGAAGTCGTCGACCGGTGTGGCGCCGAAGCGGGCCCGGTAGGCGGCGGCGTCCACCCCCTGCACGCGCAGCAGTGACTGGAGCAGCCAGCGTCGGCGCTGTTCGACGGCGTCGAGCCGGTAGCCGATCTCGGCGTACCGGAAGTCGTCGGCGGGGCGGGACAGGTAGTCGTCGAGGACCGCGCGCACCTGCGACACGCTGACCGCGTAGTCGAACGAGTAGTGCAGGTCGGTGGTGTAGGAGCGGGCGCCGCAGCCGAGGCCGACCATGCCGTCGGCCTGGCAGCAGTAGTCCGGTCCGGCGGGGGTGGGCACGTCGGCCCGGCGGAACTGGCGCATCGACTCCTGCCGGTAGCCGGCCGCGCCGAGGACCTGCACGGCCTGCTGGTAGCGGGCCAGCCGGTCGGCGTCCCAGTCGGCCCGGCTGGGTGCCCGTCGGCCCAGCCCGGTCAGCGGTCGCACGTACAGCGGGTAGAGGTACAGCTCCTCGGGCTGCCAGGCCAGCGCGGCGTCGAGGCTCTGCCGCCAGGTCTCGGCGCTCTGCCCGTCGATGCCGTAGATCAGGTCGATGTTGAGCACCGGGATCGCCGCGTCGCGGATGGCGGCCAGGGCCGCCTCCACCTCGGTGCGGCGTTGCGGCCGACCGGCGGCGCGGGCCTCGACGTCCAGGAAGCTCTGCACCCCGATGCTGACCCGGGTGGTGCCGTGCGCGGCCAGGACCGCCAGCCGCTCCGGGGTCGCGGTGGCCGGGGAGGTCTCCACCGACAGCGGTACGCCGGGCAGCCGGGCGCCCATCGTGGTGGTGGCGATGTCGAACAGTTCGGTCAGCTCGTCGGCGGTCAGGTAGGTGGGGGTGCCGCCGCCGAGGGCGGTGCGGGCGTACCCGGCGTCGCCGCCGAGGCTGTCGGCTACCTGTTCGGCCTGTCGGCGCAGCTGTCGCAGGTAGGCGGTGACCTGGTCGGCGGGGGCGTGGGCGCGGGTGAACAGGTTGCAGAAGCCGCAGCGCATCTCGCAGAACGGCACGTGCAGGTAGAGGAAGAGCGCGTCGCGGGGCTCGGCCCGCCACACCTCGGCCAGCGTCGGCCGGGGCCGCAGGGCGCGGTACGAGGTCTTGTGCGGGTACGCGTACACGTACTGCTGGTAGGGCGAGCCGTCGAGGTGCTGGTCGGTGCTGGTCACGGTGCTCCCGGGGGCAGGGTGAAGTGGGCGTACGGGACGCTCCAGACGACGTCGTGGCCGATCCGGTGGCCGGTGTGCCCGTCCTCGCCGTAGGCGGTGCCGTGGTCGGCGCAGACGATGGTGAACACCGGCCGGCCCCGGCTGGTGAGCAGGGCGACGAGCCGGTCGATCCGGCCGTCGACGTACTCCAGGGCGGCGGCGTGGCTGGTCAGGTCGTCGCGTTCGGCGCCGGGCCGGTAGTGCCGGTTGGGTTGGTGCAGCGCCGCGACGTTGAGGAAGGTGAACAGCGGCCGGGTCGGCGCGACGGTGGGCAGCACCTGCGCCAGCCGGTCGAGTTGGGCGTCCAGGCAGTCCGGTGCGGTGACGCCGAAGGCGGGCTCCCAGTGCGCCTCGGTGAAGAGTCCGGGCAGCACCGCGCCGAGCGGGCTGCGCTGGTTGAAGAAGCCGACCCCGCCCAGGCAGAGCGTGTGGTAGCCCTGGCCGGCCAGGGCGGTGGGCAGGTCCGGGGCGTCGAAGACCCAGGTGTCGTCGCCGGCGGTCTCGCTGCCGGGGAAGGCCGCGGCGTACAGCCGGACGTGTCGGCCCGGGGTGGTGGGGGTGGGCAGGAAGCCGGCGAAGAAGGCGTGGTGGGCGGCGTAGGTGAAGCTGGCCGGGGAGTGCCGCCGTTCCCACCGGCCGGCGGGCAGCAGCCGGGTCAGCGCGGGGGTGCGGCCGGTGGCGGCCAGTTCGGCGGCCACGTCGTAGCGCAGGGTGTCCAGGGTGACCAGGCAGATGTCGTGGCTGCCGATCAGGCTCCGCATGCCGGCACCTCCGGTGCGGTCGCCCGCCAGCGGGCCCATTGGCCGCTGGTCAGGGCGTGGACCTGCGCGGCGTAGGTGTCCCGGCCGTCGGCGAGCACCCCGGGCAGCAGGTCACCGAAGGCGTTGACCTCGGCGACGGCGTGCCGCTGCCAGCCGGTGAGGAACATCAGGTCGACCCCGACCTGCAGGCTGCCCGGGAAGCAGGCGGCGGCCCGCTGGCAGGTGCGCATCGCCGCCGACCAGGCGGCCGGGCCGGCGGCGGCCCGCAGCGCGGTCAGGTCACCGCGGGCGTTGCCCAGGTGCAGGTTGGTCAGCGGGCCCCGTGCGGTGCGCACCACCGCGTGGCGGGGCTCACCGGCGACCACCACCACCCGCAGGTCGACCACCCGGTCGCCGAGCCCGGCCTTGGGTAACCAGCGTTCCACGTGCAGGCCCTCGGGGGCGAGCCGGTCGACCAGGGCGGCGATGGTCGCCTCGTCGTCGTAGCGGCGGATCCGCAGGGAGTTGAACAGCCCGTCCGGGGCCACCTCGATCGGGGTGACCGCCTGGAGGCGGTGGGCGCCGACGGCCAGGGCGATCACCCCGGCGGCCGACGAGCCGTGTGCCGGTTTGACGAAGACCCGGTGCCAGCCGGCCCGGTCCATGGCCGCCCGCAGCGAGGCGTACCCGTCGACGGGGCCGAGGGCCGGGGGTACCGGCACCCCGGCGGCGGTCAGCCGGGCGTGGCAGCGGCGTTTGTCGCAGAGCACCGCGATCTCCGTCGGGTCGTTGAGCAGCTCCGCACCGCCGGCGGCGACCCGGTCGAGGGCGTCGACCATCCCGGCGTACGTGTCGGCCAGGCCGAGCAGTTCGCCGTGGCGGGCCGGGGCGGCCGCCCCGCGCAGCAGCCGGTCGACCTGCGGGTCCTCGCCGGGGGAGTCGACGCGCAGCAGGGTGCCCGGCCCGGGTGGGGTGGCGCCGGTGAGCAGGTCGGCCCAGGGCAGCACGGTCGGTGCGGGCAGCCCGGCGGCCCGTACCGCCGCGGTGAAGCCGGTGACCCGGCGGTTGTCCGGGTTGCCCAGTACGGTCAGCCGCATGGCGGCCCCGTCGGGTGCCGGCCGGTGGTCACTCGCCCACCGCCACGTAGCGGTGCGGCTCGTCGTCGTCGGAGTCCTCCTCCTGCGGGTCGGAGAGGTCCACCCGTACCCCGGGCAGCGCGGCGGTGACCGCCGCGGCCGTGGTGTCGGTGAGGTAGTGGTGGTGCAGGTCCAGCTGGTCGAGGTGGGTCAGGGGCTGGCCGGCGAGCAGGGCGCGGGCGCCCCGGTCGCCGAGGGTGCCCAGGGAGAGGTCCAGCCGGCGCAGCCGGGCCACCACCGGGGCGTCGGCCAGTGCCTCGGCCAGCTCGTCGGCGTGCTGGGCGTTGCGCAGCCCGAGCCGACGCAGCGCCGCGAAGCGCTGCCCGGCCAGCAGCGGGGCCAGGTCGGCCAGTTCGGTGTCGCCGCCGTAGTCGGGGTCGCCGAGCCACAGTTCGAGGTCGGTCAGGGCGGGCAGGTCGGAGTCCAGGGTCGCGCCGACGAACGACCGGGACAGCCCGCCGCTCTGCACCGTCAGCTCCCGCAGGGCCGGGTGCCGGACCGGGGTGAACCGGAAGTCCTGGCCGCCGCGTACCCACAGCACCTCCAGCTGCGGGTACGCGGTCAGCAGCGGGCTGACGTCGCCCACCAGCATCCAGGAGACCTCGCACTCGTCGAAGGTCATGTCGCCGAGGAAGAGCGACCGCAGGGCCGGCAGCCGGGGTGCGGCGGCGCAGATCTGCTCGATCGGGGCGGTGTTGAACGCCGCGTAGCCCCAGGCACCGACGACCAGGGACTCCACCGTCGGGCCGGCCTGGGTGACGAAGCGGTCGAAGGCTGCCGCGAAGGCCGCCGACGGCACGTGCTCCTGCTGCTGGTCGAAGTCGTTGACGGCCAGCCGCCAGGCGACCGGGCCGGCCACGTCCGGCAGCGGGCCGTCGGGTGGCACCTGGACGACGGGGCGGCCGGCGAAGTGGGTGGCGTGTGCGCCGAAGGTCATGGCCGGTTCACTCGCCGACCGCGGTGAAGCGGTACTCGCGGTCGCCGTAGACGTGGACCTCCTGCGGGTCGGCGATGTCGACCTCGACGCCGGGCAGGGCGGCGACCAGCCGGTCGGCGCACTGCTCGGAGAGGAAGTGGTGGCTCAGGTCGAGCCGGCGCAGGTGGGTCAGGGGCTGGCCGGCCAGCAGTGCCTCGCCGCCGGTGTCGGTGAGCACCCCCTTGGACAGGTCGAGCACCTCCAGCCGGGCCACCACCGGGGCGGTGGCGACCGCCCGGGCGATGTCGTCGGCGAACTCGGAGTTGCAGATCGCCAGGTGGCGCAGCTCGGGCACCCGGTCGCCGGCCAGCAGTTCGGCGAGGTCCTTGCCGGTGGTGTCGCCCTGGTACTGCTGCTGGCCGAGCCAGAGGTCGAGGCGGCGCAGGGCCGGCAGGTCGCTGGCGGCGACCGCCCGGGAGACCGTGGCGGGCAGCCCGCCGGTCTGGAAACCCAACTCCCGCAGCCCGTCGTGGCGCAGCGGCGCCAGCCGCAGCTCGTTGCCGCCGCGTACCCAGAACGTCTCCAACGCCGGGTAGGCCCGCAGCAGCCCGGTGATGTCGTCGTGGGTGATCCAGGAGATCTCGCACTGCTCACCGACCAGGTCGGCGAGGAAGAGGTGGCGCAGCCCGGTCCACTCGCCGGCTGCGGCGACCAGCAGGTCCAGTGGGGGAGCGGACTCGTACGCCGCGCCCCACTCGCCGATGACCACCGCGCGTACCGCCTCGGCGGGCACCTCGGCGCGGAACGCGGCGAACAGGGCGGCGAAGACCTCCGGCTCGGCGTCGAAGTCCTCGATCTCCAGTCGCCAGGCGACTGCCGACGGGTCGTCCGGCAGTGTGCCGCCCGGCACGAAGGGTGCCACGGGCAGCCCGGCGAACGACGTCAGATGGGAGTTGATCACACCGGCCTCCGGCTTTGCTGTGCGATGACGGGTGCGACCGTAACAAGCCCCACCGACACGATGATCAGCACCGAGGGCCCGCCGACGCCGGGTGCGACGCCGCGGCAGGTCGCGGGGTGGGAGGTGGCGTGCCGCCTCGACCGGGTGCGATATTGACGCGAGCCGACTCGGTCCGATGTGCTCCGAGGCGGTTGTCGGTGGTGTCGGTCGAACAGGGGAGCAACGCATGGCGGAGCAGGTCAGTCGGCGGCTGGCGTTGGGTGTGGGGGCGGCGGCAGCCGCGTGGGCGGTGACGCCGGATGCAGCGCGGGCCGCCGGACCGACCGACCCGGGCCCGCCCGATGCCGGACCCGGCGGACCGGGTGTGGACCGGGTCGTCGACCCGGCGACCCGGATCCGGCAGGCCTACCAGCAGCAGAAGGCGGCGGCGGGCGGGGTGTGGCACTCGCACGTGGCGTTGCGTGATCCGGCGGGCACCCTGCAGCCGGTGGTCGCCGACGACGCCGACCGGGTCACCCAGGGTTACAGCGTGCAGAAGCTGGCCGTCGCGGTGGCCGTCATGGACAAGATCGACCGGGGTGAGCTCCGCCTCGACCAGCGGCTGGACCTGACCGCCGACATCATCCTCGGCGGCAGTGGGATCTACTTCCTGCAGACCGTCTACGGTGACGAGCTCACCCTGGCCAACGTGCTCACCGCGTTGCTGTTGGTCTCGGACAACACGGCGGTACGGATGTGCGGCCGGGTGGTGCCGGCGCTGGAGATCAACGAGATCCTCGCCGCGAAGGGGTTCGCCCACACCCGGGTGGAGCCGGTGGCCAACCCGAACCGGTTCTACCTCGGGGTCACCACGCCCCGGGAGACCCACGACCTGCTCCGGCGGCTGGCCGCCCGGACGTTGCTGTCGACCCGGTCGGCGAACTTCCTGCTGGGCATCCTGCGCTGGATCAACGGCTACCACGACGGCATCCGCCGGGACATGTCCTCGGCGCAGCGCAGTCGGGTGGCCACCAAGTACGGCGCCGACTACGACACCCGGGGCGCGGCCCGGCACGAGGCCGGCATCATGTTCGACGCCACCGGCGCGCCGGCGCTCACCTACGCGTTCTTCGCCGACTCCCTCGGCGACCTGGACAACTACGGTGGGACCCACCCGGCGGTACGGGCGCACGCCGCGTTGGGCCGGCTCCTGCTCGACACCGTCGACACCGCCGGGGTCGCGGCGTCGGTGGCCGGCGCGCAGCCACGCCAGCGGCTCGTGCCGTTCCGCCCCGTCAACGGCGGCTGAGCGGAGCCGGCGGTACGGCGGGCCCCGACGGTCCGGGCGTGGCTGTTGTGTCCGGCCGCCGCAGCGCGGATGCTGTACCCACAGTCATCCATGCTGATCAATTCGGAGGTCAGGATGCGTCGTACCCCGATCGGTACCCTCGTCACGGCCGTGCTGCTCCTGCTCGTACCGGCCGGCGCACCCGCCCGGGCGGCGTCGCCGCCCGATCCCGCCACGGTGTCGGCGGCGCTGGCCGGGGTGCGGACCGCCGGCACCACCTGGGGCCTGGACCCGGCCACCGGCCGGGTCACCCTCGGCGTCGACGACACCGTGGGCGCGGCCGACCTGGCGGTGCTGCGGGCCACCGCCGAGCGGGCCGGCGCGCTGCTGCGCCGGGAGCCGGGCCGGTTGCGCCCGCTGATCGCCGCCGGCCAGGCGATCCACGGCAGCGGCGGGGCGCGCTGCTCGCTCGGGCTCAACGCCCGTCGGGGCACCACCTGGTACGCCGTCACCGCCGGACACTGCACCGCCACCGCGACCACCTGGTACGCCGACAGCGCCCGGACCTCGCCGCTCGGCCCGCGGGTGGCCACCAGCTTCCCCGGCGACGACTACGGGCTGATCCAGCACACCGGTGGCCTGCCGCACCCCGGCGCGATCCACACCTACCCGGGTCAGCTGCCGGTCGCCGGCACCGGCACCGCCCTCGTCGGGCAGGCCGTCTGCCGCAGCGGCGCCACCACCGGTGTGCGGTGCGGTACCGTCACCGCGCTCAACCAGACGGTCAACTACGCCCAGGGCTCCGTCTCCGGCCTGATCCGCACCAACATCTGCGCCGAGTCCGGGGACAGCGGCGGTCCGCTCTACGTCGCCGCGACCGGGGTCGTGCTCGGCATTCTCTCCGGCGGCAGCGGCAACTGCACCTCCGGCGGCAGCACCTACTACCAGCCGATCAACGAGATCCTCGCCGCGTACGGGCTGACCGTGCGGTGATCCGCCGCCGGCGGTAGGTGGGTGCCGGGCGGTGAGGGGTCCCTCACCGCCCGGCGGCCGACGCGACCGTACCGCGCACCGGAACGGTGCGGGCGCGTCGGCGGCTCGGGGTGTCGGTCATACCGGACCGTCGCGGCGGGTCAGCAGGTAGGTGAGGGCTCCGCCGCCGGGAAGCTGGAGCGGCCCCACCGGTCGTCGGGGCCGGGCGCGACGAAGTAGTACCGCCGGTAGCCGAGCAGCATTCCGTCGTCGCCGACGGTGAAGACGTCGACGAAGTCGTGCGTTCCGGTGGGTTGTCCCGGCCGTGGGGTCACCGGCCCGGTGTACCGGCCGGTCACCGCCACCCCGTCGCCGTCGGCGATGACCTTGTGGATCTGGTGCCGGGCGGGTGGGCCGGCCACCTGCGCGTGGGTACGCAGCACCTCGGCCCGGCCGCGTCCGTGGGCCAGGTCCGGGCGGCGGACCTGGACGTCCTCGTCGAGAAGTGAGCCGTACGCGTCGATGTCGCCGGTGTCCAGGTAGTGGTACGACAAGCGCACGTGGTCGACTCCGGCAGCGGTCACCGCCGCGCTTCGGGGCGGGCGCATGCCCCCGTGGCTGCTCATCCGGTCGTCCTTCCTGCCAGCTTCCCCGTTCGCCCACCTGCCGTGGCCGTTACCGGAAACTGTCGGCCAACGAGGCAACTCCGGCCTATCACCGCGCTTTCCCCGTCGTGGGACGTCTCGGGTGTCGCTGGTGTGTCTCCTCGGCTCGGTCGCCGAACGCTGCGGGGCGCGTACCCAGGGTGTGGACCAGTCGGGGTGGGTCGCGCAACCTACGGACGGGTCGAAGAGATGATCTCTCTGCTGGTGGACAGCGACCGCCCCGATGCGGTGAGCTACATGAAGAATAGTCATTTCTGAATAGCTGTCGGTACGGGAGACACATGCCCGACTCGTTCACCGCCAGACCAGCGGCCACCACCGGGATCATGTTCCGGGTGCTCGGCCCCCTGCAGGTGGAAGGGCCGGCCGGCACGGTACGGATTCCCCCCGGTCGGCAGGAGATCATCCTCGCCTGCCTGTTGATGGAGGCGGGCCGGGTGGTCGCCACCGACCGGCTGCTCGACCTGATCTGGCACGAGGAGCCCCCCGACACCGCCCGTACCCAGATCCAGATCTGCGTGTCCCGCATCCGCAAGAGCTTCACCGCCGCCGGGCTGTCCGCCTCGGTGGTCTCCCGCGCCCCCGGCTACCTGCTGCGCACCGACGAGGACACGGTGGACCTGCACGTGTTCAACCGGCAGGTGACCGCGGCGCGGGTGCTGGTCAAGGAAGGCCGGCTCGCCGAGGCGGCGGAGAGCCTACGGGCGGCCGTGGCGCTCTGGCGCGGTCCCTGCCTCAGCGGCATCCCGAGCGAGGCCCTGCGCACCCGCGGCCTGCGGCTCGACGAGGACCGGCTCACCGCCATCGAGACCTACCTGGAGCTGGAGCTCGGGCTGGGCCGCAGTCACGAGATCGTGGGCGAGGCCAGCCGGCTGGTGCACGAGTACCCGCTGCGCGAGCGGCTGCGTGGCCAGCTGATGCTCGCGCTGTACCGCTCCGGGCGCCAGGCCGAGGCGCTGGACGTCTACCGGGCCGGCCGGGAACTGCTCGCCGAGGAGCTGGGACTGGCCCCCGGTGAGGAGCTGCGCCAGTTGGAGGGCGCGATCCTCGCCGGTGACCCGGCGGCCCTGCACGCCACCGGGGCCCCGGCGCCGGAACCGGTCCGACCGCCGGTCGCCTCCGTCCACCCGACGCCGTACGGCGAGGAGCGTCCCCACCAGCTGCCGGCGGACACCGCCGACTTCGTCACCAGCGAACCACTTGTGCGGTCCCTGGAACGGGCGCTGCTCGGCGACGACGGCCAACGGGCGCTCGGTGTGGTGGTCATCGCCGGCAAACCCGGGATCGGCAAGAGCGCGCTCGGCACCCACCTGGCCCACCGCCTCGGCGGCGAACGCTTCCCCGACGGCCAGCTCTACTGTGACCTGCGGGGCGCCGGCACCGAGCCGGTGAGCACCAAGGACGCCCTCGGCCGGTTCCTGCGGGCGCTGGGCATCCCCGGCCCGGTCATCCCCGACGACACCGACGAACGCGCCGAGATGTACCGGACACTGCTGGCCACCCGTCGGATGCTGGTGGTGCTCGACGACGCGGCCAGCGAGCGCCAGATCAGCCCGCTGCTGCCCGGCAGCAGCAGCTGCGCGGTCCTGGTCACCAGCCGCTCCCGGTTGACCGCGCTGCCCGGCGCGCACCGGGTCGAGCTGGACGTGCTCGACCAGACCCAGGCCCTCGACCTGCTCGGCCGGGTGATCGGCACCGAGCGGGTCGAGCGGGAGCCGGAGGCCGCCGCCGCCCTGGTCCGTACCGTCGGTGGCCTGCCGCTGGCGCTGCGGATCGTCGCGGCCCGGCTGGCGGCCCGACCACACTGGACGCTGGCCTCGATGGTGCACCGGCTGGCCAACGAGCGGCACCGCCTCGACGAGCTGGCCCACGGTGAGATGACCATGCGGGCCAGTCTCTCGCTCACCCACGACGGGCTGAACCGGGCCGACCGCCGGCTGCTGCGCCTGTTCAGCCTGGCGCAGGGCCCGACCGTGCCCGGCTGGATCGCCGGGGCGCTGCTGGACGACCACCGGCCGATCCCGTCGGACCTCGTCGAGCCGCTTGTCGACGTGCAGATGCTGGACGCCGTCGCGGTGGAGAGCACCGGCGAGTTCCGCTACCGCTTCCACGAGGTCATCCGGCTCTTCGCCCGCGAGCAGCTGGCCCTCAACGACAGCCCGGCCGTGCAGCTCGCGGCGACCGAACGGATGATCGGCGGGTGGCTGGCGATCACCGAACAGGCCCACGCCCGGGTCTACGGCGGTGACTTCACCGTGCTGCGCGGCACCGCCGCCCGCTGGTCACCCCCGACCGACTACGTCGACGGACTGCTCACCGACCCGATCGAGTGGCTCGACAGCGAACAGGCCAACCTCTGCCTGGCCGTGGACCAGGCCGCCCAGGCCGGCCTCGACGAGCTCTGCTGGGACCTGGCCACCACCCTGGTCACCCTCTTCGAGGCGCGCGGCTACTTCGACCACTGGGAACGGACCCACCAGCGGGCGCTGCAGGTGACCCGGGCGGCGGACAACCGACGCGGCACCGCCGCCGTACTCAGCTCACTGGGCACCCTGCACATCAGTCGGCAACAACCCGACCAGGCCCGCCGGTCGCTCAGCGCCGCCCAGGAGACCTTCGACGAACTCGGTGACCTGCACGGGTTGGCGCTCTGCCGACGGGACCTGGCCCTGCTGGAACGGCAGGGCGGCGACGACGACCGGGCCCTGGTGCTCTACGAACACGCGGCGCGGGACTTCGAACGGGTCGGGGACATCGTCGGCCGGGCCACGGTACTGACCCAGAGCGCGCACATCTGGATGCGCCGGGGACACAGCGCGGTGGCCCAGGCCCAGCTGGAGGAGTCGCTGGAGATCTTCCGGTCGGTCGGGTACAGCCGGGGCGAGGCCCACGCCCTGCGCCGGGCCGGCCAGGTGCTGTTACAGCGGGGGGAGCACGCCCAGGCCGAGCAGACCCTGGCCGGGGTGCTGACCATGGTGCGCCGCAGCGGGGACATCATCGGCGAGGGACACCTGCTGCGCAACCTCGGCGAGGTGCACGCCGCCACCGGCCGGTACGAGCAGGCCAGGGGCGCCTTCGAACGGGCGCTGGCGGTACGGGAGCAGATCATGGACCACGGCGGGGCGGCGGCGGTCCGGCTGGACCTCGCCCGGCTGATGGCCCGCGCCGGCGCCCGTGGTCGGGCGGGGGAGTTGCTGGAGAACGCGGTGGCCACGTTCCGCGAGCGGGGGATGCGGCATGAGCTGCGGGAGGCGGAGCGGCTGCTGGGGGAGATCGCCGCGAGCCGGCCCGCCGCCTCCTGAGGCGGGTCGGTCAGTCCCAGGGGTGGTTGTCGGTGCTGGCGCTCGGGGTGGGGGTCGGCGTGACCACCACGGCGGTGCCGCCCGGCCCGGAGGTGCCCGTCTCGCCGGCCTGCGCGGTGGCCGCGCCGAAGGCGACGAACCCGGTGATCGTGGCGGCCAGAGCGAAGATCCTCAGCGTGGCGGTGCGGCGCATGTCGACTCCTTCGAGGCTTTCCCGGTGGTGTTGGCTCCACGCTAACGACCAGCGGAATCGCGCCGTTATCCCAGCAGTTATCCCGCTGCTATCACCGGTGTCGCCGGTGGCCGCCGCCGTGATGGGGGCGCTTGGGCGCGTGATGCCGCGCCGATAGCGCCGTGCGGACGATGGACCCCGACGAGGAGAAATCCCAGCCATGGGATTGACGGCAACCGTCGGCTCCCCGTCGCGCACCATCCCCACTGCCGCCGGAGAAAGTGGAGAACGCGACATGAGCATCGACGTGGTGACCAACGAGGACGTTCCGCAGTTCGGCCTGCTGATTCGCCAGCACCGCACGCGCATCGGGCTGACCCAGCGGGAGCTGGCGGACTTCTCCACGGTCAGCGTCCGGGCGATCCGCGACCTCGAACAGGGCCGGGCCCGCCGACCCCGCCAGGACACCGTCCGGCTGATCGCCGACGGCCTGCGGCTGGGCCTGCGGGCCCGCGCCGACCTGGAGACCGCCGCCAACCAGGGGCGGACCAGCTGGGCGGTCAAGGCCAGCTACGAGGCCGACCCGCCGGCGGCGCCGGTCGTCGCCGACTGCCTGTTCGGGCGGGAGCAGGAGAGCGCGGTCGTCACCGGCGAGCTGGCCGGTGGCGCCGAGCGGCTGGTCACCGTGGTGGGGATGACCGGCGTCGGCCGTACCCGGCTCGCCCTGGAGGTGGCGGCCCGGCTGCACGCCGCCGACCACACCCCGGTGCTCTGGTGTGCCCTGACCGAGCAGCCGGGCGGACCCGCCGGCGGGGACCGGATGGCCGCGCTGGTCCGGGGCTGCGTCGAGCAGCTCTTCGAGCCCGCCACGGACGCCCCGGGTGCCGCGGCGGCCGGCGAGGACCTCGCCGCGTTCGTGGAGACCGTCGCCGAGCGCCCGCCGCTGCTGGTGATCGACGGGGTCGGCGACCGGGCCGCCCGGCCGGAACGCTTCGCCCAGCTGCTGCGGCACTGCCCGGGACTACGGGTGCTGGTCACCGCCGAGCACCCCCTGGAGGTGCCGGGCGAGCGCCCGTTCCTGCTCACCCCCCTGATGCTGCCCGAGGAGACCGACCCGGCGGACCCTTCGGCGATCGGACGGTCAGCCGCGGTCCGGCTCTTCGTCGACCGGGCCCGGCGGGTCCGGCCGGACTTCACCCTCACCGCCGCCGACGCGCCGCTGGTCGCCGAGATCTGCCGGCGGGTCGACGGGCTGCCGCTGGCCCTGCAGGCGGCGGCGTCCTGGCTGGTCGTCTACGACATCACCATGCTGCACCAGTGCCTGCACGGCGATCCGGCCGGTCTGCTGCAGCACGTGGCCGGTGCCGAGGGCGGCAACCGGTTGCGCGACACGCTGCACCGCAGGCTGGCCCGGCTGCCGGTGGCCGACCGGGAGCTGCTGGCCACCCTCTGCGCCCGTGGCGACAGCTTCGGTCTGCCCGACGTGATGGCCCTGACCGGCCGTGGCGTGGCCGACAGCGGCCGGGTGGTGCGGGACCTGGTCCTGCACGGCCTGGTCCGCCCGAGCTACGACCACGGGCAGTCCCGGTTCCGGATCCTGCACCTGGTCCGCGCCGTGCACCTCGGCGCCACCCCGGCCTGACCGGGCGGGGCATCGACGGGATGCCGACCCGACCCGACGGGCGGCACCCGCCGCGCAACTGCTGCGCGGGTGCCGGAACAACTGCCGCACCCCGGCTGACACCGCCGGTTGAATGACTGCACATCGAGTCCGAAGGCCCGGCGCGACCGCCGCCGAGCTCGATCGACGTACGAGGGAGGACGACCTTGTCGGCTACTGTCGAACAGCGCACGAACACCGTGACGGCGGTCATCGCCGGACTCGGCGCGTACCTGCCCGAGCAGGTGGTGAAGAACGACGAGATCGCCGCCCGACTCGGCGTCACCACCGACTGGATCCGCGACCGCACCGGCATCGAACAGCGGTTCGTCTGCGAACCCACGGCTGCCACCAGCGATCTCGCGGTCGAGGCCGGCCGACGGGCCCTGGCGTCCTGCGGCAACCCGACCGTCGACTTTCTGATCCTGGCCACCTGCACCCCGGACCACCCGTTCCCGGCCACCGCACCCGCCGTCGCCGCCCGCCTCGGGCTCGCCGGCATCGCGGCCTTCGACCTCAACGCCGCCTGCTCCGGTTTCGTCTACGCCCTGTCCGTCGGCGCCGGCATGCTCGCCTCCGGGGCGTACGGCACCGGGCTGGTCATCGGCGCCGACGCCGTCTCCACCATCCTCGACACCTCCGACCCGATCACCTCCCCGATCTTCGGCGACGGCGCCGGCGCGGTGGTGATCCGCGCCGGCGACCCCGGCGAGCCCGGCGGTCTCACCGCCCACCTGCTCGGCAGCGACGGTGGGCTGCTGGACATCATGAAGACCCCCGCCGGTGGCTCCCGGCAACGCTCGGCCGGGATCGGCCCCGACGTCGAGCACAGCTACTTCACCATGTCCGGCCGGGCGGTCTACAAGCACGCGATCAACCGGATGAGCCTCGCCTCGACCACCGTGCTGGACCAGGTGGGCTGGAGCGTCGACGACGTCGACTGGCTCGTCGCCCACCAGGCCAACCGGCGGATCCTCACCGCCACCGCCGAGGCCATCGGCATCCCCACCGAACGGGCGGTGATCAACGTCGACCGGGTGGCCAACACCTCGGCCGCCTCCATCCCGCTGGCCTTCGTCGACGCGGTGACCGCCGGCACCTTCTCCGCCGGTGACCGGATCCTGCTGGCCGCCTTCGGCGGCGGCGCGACCTGGGCGGCGGCCGCACTCACCTGGCCCGACCTGACGCTTCGACCCGGCGACGGCCTCGCCTGACCCCGCCGGCTCACCCCGCCCGGGGTGGGCACCACCCCATCCGCACACCCCGCCACCATCGAGATCGGAGACCGACAGTGAAAGACACCCTGGTACGAGTGAACGAGATCGTCCTGGAACAGGTACCGGAACTGGCCGTGCAGATCGGCCCCGCCGACCGGCTCAACCAGGACCTGGGCATCGACTCGCTGACCTTCGTCGACATCCTCGTCAAGGTGGAGAAGAGCTTCGCCATCGAGATCGACGACGACGAACTCACCACCGTGCAGAGCGTCCAGGACATCCTCGACCTCATCCAGCGCAAGCAGTAACCGCCCGTTCCACCTTCTCCAGATGGGGGTCCACCATGTCCGGTCCGGCGTACCAGACCCGGCCACTCAACCCGGCGCAACTCGGAGTCTGGTACGCCCAACGGCTCGACCCGGCCAACCCGGTCTACAACATGGGCGGGTACCTGGAGATCCACGGACCCCTCGACGCCGGGCTCCTGGTCGAGACGGTGACCGCGCTGGTGGCCGAGGACGACACGGCACGACTGCGCTTCACCGAGGTCGACGGCGTACCGGCGCAGTACCTCGGCGCCGCGCCGGACTTCACCGCCGACCTGCTCGACCTCAGCGCCGAGGCGGACCCGATGGCGGCGGCGACCCGGCTGATGCGCGACGACCTGCACCGCGCCCCCGACCTGGAACACGACCGGCTCTTCCACCACCAGCTCGTCCGGCTCGGCCCGGAGCACTTCCTCTGGTACCACCGCGTGCACCACCTCGTTCAGGACGGCTACACCGCCACCGTCGTCCGGCGACGCGGTGCGGAGCTCTACACCGCGCTGGTCGAGGGCCGCCCACCCGTCGGACCGCCACTGGGATCGTTCACCGCCATGCTCGACGAGCAGGACCGCTACGCCGGTTCGGCGGCCCGGGAGCGCGACGGCGCGTACTGGCGCAGGCTGATGGCCGACGCCGACTGCCCGCCCGGACCCGGCTCCGCCGGTCGGCCCACCAACCGGATCGTCCGCCAGATCGCCCGGATCCCACCGGCTACCGTCGACCGGCTGCGCCGGTTCGCCGCACGGGCCGGGGTGAGCTGGCAGCAGGCCCTGATCACCGCCGCCGCCGTGCACCGCCACCACTGGACCGGTGGGACCGACGTGCTGCTCAGCCTCCCCGTGCCCGGACGGCTCAGCCCGGCCTCGGTCACCACGCCCGGCATGATGGCCAACGTCCTGCCGCTGCGCTGCCGGATCGACCCGGCCGAACCGGCCGAGCGGCTGGCCGCCCAGCTGGCCCGGCAGACCCTGCGCGCCCAGTGGCACCAGCGCTACGACTCCGCCGACCTGCTGCGGGACCTGGACTGGCCGAGCGACGCCCGTCGACAGTTCGGGCCGGTGGTCAACATCGTGGCCGGCGACGAACACGACACCTTCGCCGGACTGCCCGCCGTGCACCACCTCTTCTCCACCGGCGGGACCGCCGAGGACCTGGCCCTCACCGTCACCCACCACCCCGAGGGCGGGCTGCGCGTTGACGTCAGCATCGACACCGCGTACCGGGACTCGGTCGACCTCGACGCGTACCAGCGCACCTTCGCGCGGATCCTCACCGCGATGGTGGACGACCCCGGCGTGGCCGTCGGTGACCTCGACCCGTTCGACCCGGCGGAGCGGCACCGGGTCCTGCACGACTGGAACGCCACGGCGGTGCCCGTGCCGGACGTCTCCCTGCCGGAGCTGTTCGCCGCCCGGGTGGTCGCCGACCCGGACGCGACCGCCGTGGTGGGTGGCCCGCAGCGGTTGTCGTACGGCGAACTGGACGCCCGGGCCAACCAACTGGCCCGGCTGCTGCTCTCCCGGGGCGTGGTCCGTGGTGGGGTGGTGGGGGTGCTGCTGGAGCGGGGTCTGGATTTCGCGGTGGCGTTGGTGGCGGTCACCAGGACCGGTGCGGCGTACGTGGTGTTGGATCCGGATTTTCCCGATGAGCGCCTGGCGTGGACGGTGGCCGAGGCCGGGGTGTCGGTGGTGGTCACCCGGACCGACCTGGCATCCCGGCTGCCCGACCCGCACCGGTTGATCCGCCTCGACGCCGACGCCCACCTCGTCGAGGCGCAGAGTTCGGCAACCGTCGACGTACGGGTGGCCGCCGCAGACGTGGCGTGTGTGATGTTCACGTCGGGGTCGACGGGGGTGCCGAAGGGTGTGGTGTCGTCGCATCGGGCTCTGGTGGGTTCGGTGGTGGGGCAGGATTACTGCGGCTTCGGGCCGGAAGAGGTGTTCCTGCAGTGTTCGCCGGTGTCGTGGGACGCGTTCTCGTTGGAGTTCTGGGGGGCACTGCTCTTCGGCGGGGTGTGTGTTCTCCAGCCGGGGCAGCGTCCGGAGCCGGGGTTGATTGTGGGGTTGGTGGCTGAGCATCGGGTGTCGATGTTGCAGTTGTCGTCGGGGTTGTTCAATGTGTTGGTGGATGAGTATCCGCGGGTTTTCGATGGTCTGCGGGTGGTGTTCACCGGTGGTGAGCCGGCGAGTCCGGTGCATGTGGCGCGGGTGGTGGACCGGTGCCCGGGGTTGCGGGTGGTCAACGGGTACGGTCCGGCGGAGTCGATGGGCTTCACCACGACGTTCGACGTTCCCGCTGGTCTGGCTGGCAACACGGTTCCGGTCGGTCGGGCCGTGGCGAACAAGCGGGCGTACGTTCTCGACAACCGGTTGCGGCCGGTGCCGCCGGGTGTGGTGGGTGAGGTGTATCTGGCCGGGGTGGGCCTGGCGCACGGCTATCTGAACCGGTCGGGTTTGACCGCGCAGCGGTTCGTCGCGGATCCGTTCGGTGAGCCGGGTGAGCGGTTGTACCGCACCGGTGACCTGGCCCGGTGGAGCGGGGCCGGGCAGTTGGAGTTCGTCGGCCGTGGTGACGGCCAGGTGAAGGTCCGCGGCTTCCGGGTCGAGCCCGGCGAGATCGAGGCCGCGCTGCTGCGGCACGAGGCGGTAGCGCAGGCGGCGGTGCTCGCCGTACCGGATCCGGCGGGCACGTTGCGGCTGGTGGCGTACCTGGTGGCCGAGTCGGAGAGCGTGCCGGTGGTGCGGTCTTGGTTGCGGGCACAACTGCCGGAGCACCTGGTGCCGTCGGTGGTGGTGCCGCTGGACCGGATGCCGTTGACCGCGAACGGGAAGGTGGATCGGCGGGCGTTGCCGGCACCGGAGTTCGCCGCTGTGGCTGGCGGTGGTCGGAGCGCGCGGGATGCGCGGGAGGAGATCCTGTGTGGCCTGTATGCGGAGGTGTTGGGGGTGGCGTCGGTGGGTATCGACGACGACTTCTTCGCTCTCGGTGGGCACTCGTTGTTGGCGGCCCGGTTGGCCGCGCGGGCCCGGTCGGTGCTCGGGGTGGAGCTGAGCATCCGGGACATCTTCCAGGCCCCCACCATCGCCACCCTCGGCGACCACCTGGCCGGCACCGGCCGGACCCGGGCCCGACCCACCGTCGCCGCCACCGACCACGACGCACCGGTACCCCTGTCGTACGCCCAGCGTCGGCTCTGGCTCGTCGACTCCCTCCAGGGCAGCGGCCCGACCTACAACGTGCCGCTGGCCGTCCGGCTCACCGGCGACCTGGACGTCGACGCGCTCCAGCAGGCCCTCACCGACCTGGTCGAGCGGCACGAGGTGCTGCGCACCGTGGTCGGCACCGTCGACGGCGAGCCGTACCAGCGGATCCGCCCACCCGCCCCCGTCGTGCTGGACCGGCACCGGGTCGACCCCGCCGACCTCGACCGGCGACTCAGCGAGGCTGCCGGTCACGTCTTCGACCTGACCGCCACCCCGCCGCTGCGGGTCACCCTCTTCGACCTCGGTGGCCACGAGTGGACGCTGCTGATCCTGCTGCACCACATCGCCACCGACGGCCAGTCCCTGCGACCGCTGCTCGGTGACCTGGAGACCGCGTACGCCGCCCGGCACGCCGGCCGCGCCCCGGACTGGCCCGACCTGACCGTCCAGTACGCCGACTACACCCACTGGCAGCGCGCCATGCTCGGTGACCCGGCCGACCCGGCCAGCGTGCACGCCACCGACCTCGCCCACTGGCGACAGGCCCTGGCCGACCTCCCCGAGGAACTCACCCTCCCACGGGACCGGCCCCGGCCCACCGTCGCCGACCACACCGGCGGCGCGGTACCGGTCAGGATCGACCCCGAGGTACGGCGACGCATCGGTGAGCTGGCCCGTCAGCAGCGCTGCACCCCGTTCATGGTGCTCCAGGCCGCGTTGGCGCTGACCCTGACCCGCTTCGGCGCCGGCACCGACATCCCCATCGGCACCCCGGTCGCCGGGCGGACCGATCCGGCCCTCGACGCGCTTGTCGGGTTCTTCGTCAACACCCTGGTCCTGCGCACCGACACCTCCGGCGACCCGAGCTTCGCCGACCTGCTGGCCCGGGTACGCGCCACCGACCTGGACGCCCTCGCCCACCAGGAACTCCCGTTCGACCTGCTGCTCGAAGCGCTCAACCCGGTACGGTCGCTGGCCCGGCACCCGCTGTTCCAGGTCTGCCTGACCCTCGACGACGCCGCCGACGGGCGCCTGCGGCTGCCCGACGTGCACTGCGGTCCGGCCCGGGTGGTGGACACCAGGGCGGCCAAGTTCGACCTGGAGTTCCTGCTGCGCGACGAGGGAACGGAGACCGGAATCGGGGGCGTGCTGCTCTACTCGACCGCGATCTTCGACCACGGCACCGTGCAACGCCTGGTCGCCGGCCTGGGTCAGGTGCTGGACCAGGTACTCGCCGACCCGTCCCGCCCGATCGGCACCGTCGACGCGATCGACGCCGCCGAGCAGCGGGCCGTCGTCGGTGACTGGAACGCCACGGCGGTACCGGTGCCGGACGTGTCGTTGCCGGAGCTGTTCGCGGCGCGGGTGGCGGCTGCGCCGCAGGCTCCCGCCCTGGTCTGTGGCGCGGACCGGTTGTCCTACGCCGAGGTCGACAGCCGGGCGAACCACGTGGCGGGTGCGTTGCTGTCGCGGGGCGTGGTCCGTGGTGGTGCGGTGGGGGTGCTGCTGGAGCGGGGTCTGGATTTCGCGGTGGCGTTGGTGGCGGTCACCAGGACTGGTGCGGCGTACGTGGTGTTGGATCCGGATTTTCCCGATGAGCGGTTGGCGTGGACGGTGGCCGAGGCTGGGGTGTCGATGGTGGTCACCCGGGCCGACCTGGCGTCCCGGCTGCCCGCCGGTGTTCCGGTGCTGCGGGTGGATGCCGACGCGTCGTCGATCGCTGAGGCGCTGCCGGTGGTCCCGTCGGTGGTGGTTGATCCGGGAGACGTGGCGTGTGTGATGTTCACGTCGGGGTCGACGGGGGTGCCGAAGGGTGTGGTGTCGTCGCATCGGGCTCTGGTGGGTTCGGTGGTGGGGCAGGGGTATTCGGTTTTCGGTCCGGGTGTGGTGTTTCTGCAGTGTTCGCCGGTGTCGTGGGATGCGTTCTCGTTGGAGTTCTGGGGGGCGTTGTTGCATGGCGGGGTGTGTGTGTTGCAGGCGGGGCAGCGTCCGGAGCCGGGGTTGATTGTGGGGTTGGTGGCTGAGCATCGGGTGTCGATGTTGCAGTTGTCGTCGGGGTTGTTCAATGTGTTGGTGGATGAGTATCCGCGGGTTTTCGATGGTCTGCGGGTGGTGTTCACCGGTGGTGAGCCGGCGAGTCCGGTGCATGTGGCGCGGGTGGTGGACCGGTGTCCGGGGTTGCGGGTGGTGAACGGGTACGGTCCGGCGGAGTCGATGGGCTTCACCACGACGTTCGAGGTGCCGGGGGAGTTTTCCGGTACTACGGTTCCGGTCGGTCGGGCCGTCAACAACAAGCGGGCGTATGTGTTGGACGGTCGGTTGCGGCCGGTGCCGGCGGGTGTGGTGGGTGAGGTGTATCTGGCCGGGGTGGGCCTGGCGCACGGTTATCTGAACCGGTCGGGGTTGACGGCGCAGCGGTTCGTCGCGGATCCGTTCGGTGGGCCGGGTGAGCGGTTGTACCGCACCGGTGACCTGGCCCGGTGGACGACGAGTGGCCAACTGGAGTTCGTCGGCCGGATCGACGGTCAGGTGAAGATCCGGGGCTTCCGGGTCGAGCCCGGCGAGATCGAGGCCGTCCTGCTCGGCCACCCGGCGGTCGCACAGACCGCGGTGCTCGCTACACCTGACCCCGCCGGCACACTGCGCCTGGTCGCCTACCTGATCCCCGAGAGCGGGCAGGACCTGGACCCGGCGGAGGTACGGCAGTGGCTCCGCCACCGCGTCCCGGAGCACCTGGTTCCCTCGGCGGTGGTGCCGCTGGACCGGATGCCGTTGACCGGAAACGGGAAGGTGGATCGGCGGGCGTTGCCGGCACCGGAGTTCGCCGCTGTGGCTGGTGGTGGCCGGAGCGCGCGGGATGCGCGGGAGGAGATCCTGTGTGGCCTGTACGCGGAGGTGCTCGGAGTGGCATCGGTGGGTATCGACGACGACTTCTTCGCTCTCGGTGGGCACTCGTTGTTGGCGGCCCGGTTGGCCGCGCGGGCCCGGTCGGTGCTCGGGGTGGAGCTGAGCATCCGGGACATCTTCCAGGCCCCCACCATCGCCGCCCTCGGCGACCAGCTGCCCGCCGCCACCCCGGCCCGCGCCCGCCCCACCCTGCGCCGGCGCACCCAGTCCGGCGTCGCCCTGCCCGGCAGCCCACCCACCGGCTGAACAACCCGCCCGGCCCGGCCACCGGCTGAGAGACCCGCCCGGCAACCGGCCGAACAACCTGCCCCGGAATCTGCCGCTGCCCGCAAAGAAACGCCGATAGTCTCGTCCCGAATGGGATCGCCTGACTGTCGTCCCGTCGATTCTTCTCCCCTTTTCGCAATTTCCCTGACGCGCGTCGACGAATGGAGCGCACCGTGGATCCTGTCCAGATCGACCCGACCGACGCGAGGACCGACCACCAGCCGGCCCCCGCACCCGACGACGTCGTCTGGGTGCTCGACAGCGACGCCCCCGGCCACCGCACGTCGCTGCTGGTCCTGCCGCACGCCGGTGGCAACGCCCACGCCTACGCCGGCTGGCGGGACCTGCTGCCCACCCACGTACGCCTGCTGATCGGGCAGTACCCGGGCCGGGGCGCCCGCTTCACCGAACCCCTGCCGGAGCGGATGGCCGACCTGGTCGACCCGATCCTGGCCAGCCTGCCCACCGACACCACCGACCTGGTGGTGCTCGGCCACAGCATGGGCTCCCTGGTGGCCTACGAGGTCACCCGGGCGCTCACCACCGCCGGCCGGGCACCGCGCGCCCTGATCGCCTCGGCGTGCCGGGCGCCGTTCCTGCCCAACCCCAGCCCGGTGCACCCCGCCAGGCTCGACGACGACGAACTGGTGAGCGCCATCCAGGCCCGGGGCGGCACCGACGACGGCATCCTCGACGAACCGGAACTGCGGGAGCTGCTGCTGCCCTCGATCCGCGCCGACTTCGCCCTGGACGACGCCTACCAGGCCACCCCGGCCGCTGCACTCACCTGCCCGGTCACCGTCGTCGGCGGCGACGTCGACCCGGTGGTACCGGCCGAGGCGCTGCACCGGTGGGCCGAGGTCACCGGCGCGCGGGTCACCACCCGGGTGCTCCCCGGCGGGCACTTCTACTTCCAGCAGCAGCTCGCGGCCTTCCTGTCGCTCGTCACCGACGTCATCGACGGCGATCTCGTCCGGACCGAAGCCGCCTGACCACCATCGCCCCACCCAGGAGGATCCGATGTCACCCACCGTCCAGGCGGACGCCGCCACCGATCTCGACGTACGCCGGCAGCCCGGCAGACCGGCCATCACCGTCGCGCCGCACCTCGACACCGTGGACGCGGCCGTCGAGTGGCTCACCGCGCACCGCGCCGCCATCCGCGCCGAGCTGCTGCGCTCGGGAAACCTGCTGATCCGGGGCCTGCCGATCGCCGACACCGGCGACTTCGCCCGCGCCCGTAACGTGCTGATGCCCGAGCGCACCGGCTACCGGGAGAAGGCCACCCCGCGTACCGACTTCGGCGAGGGGGTCTTCTCCTCCACCGACCTGCCGGCCGTGCAGCCGATCCGCCTGCACAACGAGAACAGCTACACCCTCGACTTCCCCGGCACCCTGATGTTCGGCTGCCTGGTCGCCCCGCAGACCGGCGGCGCGACCACGGTCGGCGACATGCGGGCCGCGCTGCGCCTGATGCCGCCGCAGCTGCGGGAGCGGTTCGCCACCTACGGCTGGCTGCTGGTGCGTAACTTCTCCGAGCTGGCCGGGCTGCCCTGGCAGCAGAGCTTCGCCACCGAAGACCCCGCGCAGGCGCAGCGGTACTGCGACGAGAACGTCATCGGCACCGAGTGGCTGGCCGAGGGGGAGCTGCGGACCCGGCAGCGCCGTTCGGCGATCGTCACCCACCCGGTCACCGGCGAGCAGAGCTGGTTCAACCACTACGCCTTCTGGAACCGGTACTCCCTCGACGCCGACGTCCGCGAGGTGCTGCTGGAGACCTACGGCCCCGACGGCCTGCCCTTCGACACCTACCTCGGCGACGGCTCCGCGCTCACCCGCGAGGAGGTCGACGCCATCAACCAGGTGTACGACGAGGTGACCGTCCGGGAGACCTGGCAGGCCGGTGACCTGATGCTGGTCGACAACATCGCCTGCGCCCACGGCCGGGAGGCCTTCACCGGCGCCCGCAAGATCGTGGTGGCGATGGGCGACGAGGTCGCGTTGGCCGACTGCCAGCCGCAGACCGCCCCGTCGGCCACCCCGTACGGGAAGTGAGCCGGCCATGACCAGCGCCCTGGCCCACCCCGTCGACACCGCCACGCCGCCGGCCCGGGACCTGCTCGACCGGCTCGCCGAGGCACCGGCGGAGCGTACCGCCGTCGTCGCCGCCGACGGCACCCTCACCTTCGCCGAACTGCGGGCCCGCGCCGCCCGGATCGCCGGCGCGCTCACCGCCCGCGGCATCGGGCCGGAGAGCGTGGTCGCGCTCTGCCTGCCCCGGGGCGCGGACCTGGTCGCCGCGCTGCTGGGCACGCTGACCGCCGGTGCCGCGTACCTGCCGGTGGACCCGCGGCTGCCCGCCGACCGACGCCGCTACCTCGTCACCGACGCCGGGGTGGACCTGGTGCTCGTCGCCGGCACCGACGCCGACGCCGCCGGCACCGGCACCGACACCGCCGGCACCGACACCGCCGGCACCGACGCCGCCGGCACCGACGCCGCCGGCACCGACGCCCCTGCCGGGGCCGGACCGGGCGACGACGTGCCCCGGGTGTCGCTGGCGGAGCTGACCGCGGCCGGCCACCGGGTGACCGCACCGGACGACGGCGGGTACCGGCCGGTGCCGGTCGGCCCGGACAGCCTCGCCTACGTCATCTACACCTCCGGCTCCACCGGCCGGCCCAAGGGCGTCGAGATCAGCCGGGGCGCGGCGGCGGCGCTGCTGACCGAACTGGAGGCCACCGGCGTCGTACGCGGCGAGGCCGGCCGGGTCGGCTGGAACGCCTCACCCTCCTTCGACGCCTCCGTGCAGCAGTGGGTACGGGTGTGCCGGGGTGACACCCTGGTCCTGCTCGACGAGCAGACCCGCACCGACCCGGCGCTGCTGGCCGCGTTCGTCACCGAGGCCGCCCTGACCGACCTGGACATCACCCCGTCCCACGCCGAGCCGCTGCTGGAACAGCTGTCCACCACCCGGCCGCGCCCCGGCGGGCCGCTGACCCTGCTGGTCGGCGGTGAGGCGATCAACCCGACGCTGTGGCGACGCCTCGCCGAGCTGACCGAGACGGGCGTGCTGCGGGCGGTCAACGTGTACGGGCCGACCGAGTGCACCGTCGACGCCACCGCCGGCTGGATCACCGGCGACCGCGAGCCGCACATCGGCACCGTCCTGCCCGGCCTGCGGCTGCGGCTGCTCGACGCCGACCTGACCCCGGTCGTCCCCGGTACCGTCGGCGAGCTGTACCTGGCCGGCGCCCGGGTCGGTCGCGGATACCGGCGGCGTCCCGGGTTGACCGCGCAACGCTTCGTCGCCGACCCCGACGCCGTCGACGGGCAGCGGATGTACCGCACCGGTGACCTGTGCCGGCAGCTGCCCGACGGTCGGCTGGAGTACCGGGGCCGCGCCGACGGGCAGGTCAAGATCCGCGGACACCGGATCGAGCTGGGCGAGATCGAGGCCACCCTGACCGCCCACCCCGGGGTCGCCGAGACCGCCGTGCTGCTCCGCGACGACCAGCAACTGGTCGCCTACTACCGGGCGAGCGTCCCGGTGGACCCGGCCGAGCTGCGGGCGCGGGCGGAGGCGAGCCTGCCCGGCTACATGGTGCCGGGCGCGTTCGTCGCCCTGGACCGCTTCCCGCTGACCGCCAGCGGCAAGCTCGACCGGGCGGCCCTGCCCGCGCCGGTGCCGACCGCCGTACCAGCCACCGGAGTCGACGCCGAACCCACCGGACGGGTCGAAGAGCTGATCGCCTCGGTCTGGTCACACGTGCTCGGCACCCCCCGGATCAGCGCCGACGACAACTTCTTCAAGCTCGGCGGCCACTCGCTGCTGGCCATCAAGCTGGTCTCCGGGGTCCGGCGCGAGTTGGGCCTGAGCCTGCCGGTCCGGGCCGTGTACGAGAACCCGCGCCTGCGGGACCTGGCCCGGACCATCGAGTCCCGGCTGACCCCACCCACCGGGGCCTGAGCCCCACCGGCGGGTGGCCTGCCCCCGCCGGACAGGCCACCCACCCACCGCTATTCCCGCCACCGTGGTTCCACGTCGCCGACGGACGGTCAGGTCGTGGTCGAGCAGGAGGAGTTACCCGTGATCCCGTTGTCGTTCGCGCAGCGTCGGTTGTGGTTTCTGAGTCGTCTCGAGGGTGCGTCGGGGACGTACAACGTGCCGGTGGTGGTGGGGTTGTCGGGGGTGCCGGATCGGGTGGCGTTGGCGGCTGCGGTGGTTGATGTGGTGGGTCGGCACGAGGTGTTGCGGACGGTGTTCCCGTCGGTGGACGGTGAGCCGGTGCAGCGGGTGCTGCCGGGCTCGCCGGTGCAGCTGTCGGTGGTGGAGTGTCCGGCGGAGTCGGTCGACGGGCTGGTGGCGGAGTTCGCTGGTCAGGTGTTCGACATCGCGGTGGACGTGCCGCTGCGGGTGCGGTTGTTCGTGGTCGACGGAGCCCGTTCGGTGTTGGTGCTGCTGCTGCACCACGTCGCCACCGACGGGGCCTCCACCGACCCCCTGCTGCGTGACCTGGGCACCGCCTACGCCGCCCGGCTCGCCGGGTCGACACCGGAGTGGGAGCCGTTGCCGGTGCAGTACGCGGACTTCACCCTGTGGCAGCGGGAGGTGTTGGGGGAGGAGTCGGATCCGGAGAGCCTGGTGTCGCGGCAGTTGGCGTGGTGGGCGGAGACCCTCGACGCCTCACCGGCGGTGCTGGACCTGCCGCTGGACCGCCCCCGACCCGCCGAACCGACCCGGCGCGGCGCCACCGTCACCGGCTGGCTCGACGCCGACACCCACCGCCGGCTGACCGAGCTGGCCCGGACCCACCGCGCCAGCATGTTCATGCTCCTGCAGGCCGGCCTGGCCGCCACCCTCAGTCACCTCGGCACCGGCCCGGACGTGCCGATCGGCGCGCCGGTGGCGGGCAGGTCGGACGAGGCGTTGCACGACCTGGTGGGGTTCTTCGTGAACACGGTGGTGTTGCGTACGGACACCTCCGGTGGTCCGGGTTTCGCCGAGCTGGTGGATCGGGTGCGGGAGGCGGATCTGGCGGCGTACGCGCATGAGGAGGTGCCGTTCGACCTGGTGGTGGAGCGGTTGAACCCGGTGCGCTCGTTGGCCCACCATCCGTTCTTCCAGGTGATGCTCACCGTCGACAGCGTCGACTCGATTGGACCTGTCGACAGCGTCGACTCAGCGGGCTCGGTCGGGGTACGGCTGGGGGAGCTGACGGGGACCCTGCGGCCGGCCACCCTGGACACCGCCAAGTTCGACCTCACCGTCTTCTGTACCGAGGTCCGCGACGACCGGGGCGCGCCGGCCGGCGTCGACATCTGGGTGCAGTACGCCACCGACCTGTTCGACGCCGCCACCGCCGGGCTGCTGTTGGAGGCGTACCGGCGGCTGCTGCGGGCCGCCGCCGCAGACCCGGACACTCCGGTCGGGGCCCTGGACGTGCTCACCGACGCCGACCGGCAGCACCTGGCCGACCGCCGGGCTGCCGTCCGTACCCGGGCCGAACGCGGGGCTGCCGCCCGTACCCTGGCTGTGGCGACCGGCGACGAACCGGGCGGGGCCGACGGGCCGCTGACCCCGCGCGAGGAGATCCTCTGTGGTCTCTTCGCCGCCGCCCTCGGCACCGACCGGATCGGCCGGCACGACAACTTCTTCCGGGCCGGCGGGCACTCGTTGCTCGCCACCCGGCTGATCAACCGGGTGCGGTCGGTGCTCGGCGTGGAGATCGGCCTGCGGGATCTCTTCCTCGATCCCACCGTTGCCGGTCTGGACCGGCGGGTCGGTGAGCTGACCGGGGCCGGCCGCCGCCCGGCGCTGTGCCCCAGCCCCCGACCCGATCTGGTGCCGCTGTCGTTCGCCCAGCGCCGGCTCTGGTTCCTCGACGAGATGGGCGGAGCCAGCCGGATCTACAACATCCCGGTGGTGCTGCGGCTGCGCCGGAGCCTGGACCCCGCGGTGCTGACCGCAGCCGTGGGTGACCTGCTCGACCGGCACGAGGTGCTGCGGACCGTCTACGCCGCCGTCGACGGGGAGCCGTTCCAGGTGGTGCTGGAGCGGGGCGAGCCGGCGGTGACCGTCCTGGACGTCCCGACCGCCGAACTGCCCCGGGTGATCGACGAGACCACCGGCCACGTCTTCGACCTCGGCGGGCAGCTTCCGCTGCGGGTGTGGTTGATCCGGGCCGACGACGGCAGCCACCACCTGGTGGTGCTGGTGCACCACATCGCCGCTGACGGCTGGTCGATGGGTGCGCTGCTGCGCGACCTGGCCCGGGCCTACACCGCCCGCGCCGCCGGGACCGCCCCCGACTGGACACCGCTGCCGGTGCAGTACGCCGACTACACCCTTTGGCAGCGGGACACCTTCGGCGCCGCCGACGACCCGCAGAGCCTGCTCGGCCGGCAGCTCGCCTTCTGGCGCGGCGCCCTCGACGGCATGCCGCCGCTGCTGCCGCTGCCGACCGACCGGCCCCGCCCGGCCGTGGCCAGCCAGCGCGGTGACGTGGTGCCGTTCCTGCTCGACGCGCGCGACCACACCGCGCTGCTGCGGCTGGCCCGTGACCACGGTGCCACCCTGTTCATGGTGGTGCAGGCGGCGCTGGCCACCCTGCTGTCGCGGCACGGTGCCGGCACCGACGTGCCGATCGGGACACCGGTGGCGGGTCGGGGTGACGACGCGCTGGACGACCTGGTCGGGTTCTTCGTCAACACGCTGGTGCTGCGGACGGATCTGTCCGGCGATCCGAGTTTCGTCGAGCTGCTGGCCCGGGTGCGGGAGGCGGACCTGGCCGCCTACGACCATCAGGACGTGCCGTTCGAGCGGCTGGTGGAGGAGCTGAACCCGGCCCGCTCCACCGCCCACCACCCGCTGGTGCAGGTCACCCTGGTGCTGCAGAACACCGGCGGAACGCAACCGGCCGGAGCGACCCAGCCGGTCGGCGGGGTGTTCGAGGGCACCGAGGTGCCCTTCGACACCGGCACCGCCAAGTTCGACCTCACCCTCGCCGTCCGGGAGGAACACGACGGCAGCACCCCGCGCGGCATCCGGGGGGTGCTGGAGTACGCCACCGACCTGTTCGACGCCGACACGGCCACCCGGCTCGCCGGCCGGCTCGCCCGGCTGCTGCGGGCCGTCGCCGCCGACCCGGACCGCCCGATCGGTGACGTCGACCTGCTCGACGCCGACGAGCACCGCCGGTTCCGGCCCACTGCCGGCCACCGCCACCACGCCACACCCACCGCCGGGCTGGCCGACCTGGTCGAGGCACACGCCAGGGCCACACCGGACGCGGTGGCGTTGGTGGTCGGCGCGCACCGGATGTCGTACCGGGAACTGGACGCCGACGCCGACCGGCTCGCCCGGCACCTGGTCGCCACCGGGGTCCGCCGGGGCGACGTGGTCGGCGTGCGCTGCGACCGCGCCGCCTTCGTGATGGCGGCCCTGGCCGTACTCAAGGCCGGTGCGGCGTACCTGCCGTTGGACACCGACCAGCCCGACGCGATCCTGGCCGCCCAGGTGGCCACCGTCGGACTCGCGGCGCTGGTCACCGAGACAGGGCAGGCCGGATGGCTGGCCGGCCTGCCCGCCCACCGCATGATCCGGCTCGACCGGCTCGGTCCCGGGGCACCCGCGGTGCCCCGGGTGCCGGCCCTGCCGGGCCTCAGCCTGTCGCTGCCCGGCATCGAGCTGAAGCTGCCCGGCATCAGCCTCACCCCGCCGACCCCGCCGGCCCGCCGCACCGCCACCACCGCCACGGCCGCCGGTCCGCCGCCGGTGCGTCGGGACCCGGGCGACGCGGCGATCCTGCTGGTCTCCGGGACCGGGACGCCCCAGGTGGTGGCCTACCCGCACCGGGCGGTCGTCGACGCCGTCACCCACGGACCGTTGACAAGCGCCGCCGGGCAGGTCTGGCTGGCGTGGACGGCGCCGACCGACGGGCAGTTCACCCACGGGCTCTGGGCCGCGCTGACCAGCGGAGCCACCTGCGTACTCGCGCCGGAGCCCCGGCCGGACGCCACGCGGCTGGCCGAACTGGTCGCCGCGCACGGCGTCACCACCCTGCTGCTGCCCACCGGCCTGTTCGAACTGGTCGCCGACGAACATCCGGCGGCCCTGGCCCGGCTGGGTCAACTCGCCACCGGCGGCGACGATCCGCCGTCGGTGGCTCACCTGGCCCGGGTCCGTCGGCAGCACCCCGGGCTGCGCCTGGTGTACAGCCACGCCCCGGCGCATCCCGGCCCGTTCCTGCTCGGCCGGGAGGTCGGGCAGCTGTCACCGGGCCGGCCGGTGCCGGTGGCCGGGGACGACCACCGTTGCCACGTCCTGGACGACCGGCTGCGGCCGGTGCCGGTCGGCGTCCGGGGCGAGCTGTACCTGTGCGGTCTCGCCCTGGCCGACGGCCACCCGGGCGGGCCCGGTGCCACCGCCGCCACCTTCGTCGCCGACCCGACCGACCCCGCCGGTGGGCGGATGCTGCGCACCGGGGAGCTGGCCAGCTGGGCCGCCGACGGCACGCTGCGCCGGCACGGCCGGGTCGCCGGGGTCGCCCTGCGCGGCAACCGGATCGATCCGGACGAGGTGGTCACCGTCCTGACCGGCCACCCCGGGGTACGCCGGGCCGCCGTCGTGGTCCGCCCGGACGCCGCCGGCGACGAGCAGCTGGTGGCGTACGTGGTCCCGACCGGCCCTGGTGCCCTCGGCGGGGGGCAGCTGCGCCGGCACGCCGCCGAACGCCTGCCGGAGTACCTCGTCCCGGCGGAGTTCGTGCCGCTGACGACGTTGCCGCTGACCACCGACGGCCGGCTGGACCACGCCGCCCTGCCTGACCCGGGTGCGGCGGACGCCGCCGGTGCGGCGGAGTCCGACCCCCGGGTGTCGGTGCTGCGGGACCTCTTCGCTGAGGTGCTCGACGGCCGACCGGTCGGGCCGCACGACAACTTCTTCCGCGTCGGCGGGCACTCCCTGCTCGCCGTCCGGCTGGTCAACCGGATCCGCTCCACCCTCGGCGTGGAGGTCACCATCCGGGACATCTTCCAGGCGCCCACCGCGGCGGGCCTGGCCGAACGGCTCGCCGCGGACACCGGTGCCCCCGGTGCCGCGCGGGCCCGGCCGACGCTGCGTCGCCGGGCCGGGGCCGCACCCCGGTAGAACCCGCCGCCCGGGGCGGACCATCCTGCCTCGCGGACTGCCGCTGACCCGGTGGCGCGCTGACTAACCTCAGGTCGACGCGCCACCGGGTCCTTTCGTCGTACCGGCGAGGCGCACCGCCGCAACCGCAGGCACCTCCCCGCCGCGCCCCCGACTCCCGCAGGAGGAAGTTCGATGCCATCGATCGACCACGCCGGGCCCGCGACCGACCCGGACGCCCGGCGGCGGCCGGTGATCCTCGACGGGGAGCCGCTGGCCGGACCGGTCGTCGCGGTGGGTGAGGCGATCGCCGCCCGGGTCGCCGCCGGACCCGACCGGCCGGCGCTGACCGCCGGCACGCGGACCCTGAGCTACGCCGAGCTGGACGCCGCCGTGCGCCGGCGCGCCGGACAGCTACGCGCCGAGGGTGCCGGCGCCGGCCGGCTGGTCACGGTGTGCCGGCCCCGGGGCGTGGAGGCGATCGTGGCGATCCTGGCGGTGCTGCGCACCGGCGCCGGGTACCTGCCGTTGGACCCGGACGCCCCGCCGGCCCGCAACGAGGCGATCCTCGCCGACGCCTGCGCCGGCCGCCCCCCGACGCTCGCCGAGGTACGGCGCCGCGGCGAGGTGGTGCTGCCCGGCACCCGGGTCCCCACCGACACCGGGTACGTCATCTACACCTCCGGCTCCACCGGCACCCCGAACGGGGTGCTCGTCGGGCGGGCGGCGTTGGCGCACTTCGTGGCCGGCGCGCTCCGCCGCTACGGGGTCACCGCCGACGACCGGGTGCTCCAGTTCGCGCCGCTGCACTTCGACGCCAGCGTCGAGGAGGTCTTCGTGACCCTCTGCGCCGGCGGCACCCTGGTGCTGCACGACGCGGGGCTGCTCGACGTGCCGGAATTGCTGGCCGAGGTGACCACCGCCGGGGTGACCGTGCTGGACCTGCCCACCGCCTACTGGCACGAGCTGGCGTACGCCCTGTCCAGCGGGGTGGTCGAGCTGCCGGACAGGCTGCGTACCGTGATCATCGGGGGTGAGGCGGCGCTGCCCGAGCGGGTCACCCGCTGGCGGCGGGCCGTCGGCGACCGGGTCCGGCTGCTCAACACCTACGGGCCGACCGAGGCCACGGTGGTGGCCACGGTCGCCGACCTGTCCGGGTACGACGGCGGCGCGGTCCCCATCGGCGTGCCCCTGCCCGGTGTCCGGGCCGCCCTGGTCGACGGCGAGCTGTGGCTGCTCGGCGGTGGCCTCGCCGACGGGTACCTGGGTCGCGCCGAGCTGACCGCCCGCCGGTTCACCACCCTGGACGGCGCTCCCGCCTACCGCACCGGCGACCTGGTGCGGCTGCGTCCCGACGGCCAGCTCGACTACCTGGGCCGGCTCGACGACGAAGTCAAGATCAACGGCCACCGGATCGACCCGGCGGCGGTCGAGTCGGTGCTGCTCACCCACCCCGGGGTACGCCAGGGCGCGATCGTCGCCCAGGACCTCGGCGACGGGGTGCGGCGGCTGGTCGCCTACGTCACCGGCGAGGTCGACGGCGACGACGTCCGGGCCCACCTCGCCGCGCGGCTGCCCGCCCCGGCGGTGCCGCAGGTGGTCGCCGCGGTGCCGGCGTTGCCCCGTACCAGCACCGGCAAGATCGACCGCAACCTGCTGCGTGCCACCACCCCACCGCGTGCCACCACCCCACCGCGTGCCACCACCCCACCGCGTGCTGCCGCCCCGGCCGCTGCGGACCCCGGCTACCTCCCCGCCCCGGACGAGATGCTGGTCCCGTTGTCGTTCGCGCAGCGTCGGTTGTGGTTTCTGAGTCGCCTGGAGGGTGCGTCGGGGACGTACAACGTGCCGGTGGTGGTGGGGTTGTCGGGGGTGCCGGATCGGGTGGCGTTGGCGGCTGCGGTGGTTGATGTGGTGGGTCGGCACGAGGTGTTGCGGACGGTGTTCCCGTCGGTGGACGGTGAGCCGGTGCAGCGGGTGTTGCCGGGCTCACCGGTGCAGCTGTCCGTGGTGGAGTGCGCCGGGGCCGAGGTGGCGGCGTTGACCGACGGCTTCGTCGCCGGGATCTTCGACATCGCGGTGGACGTGCCGCTGCGAGTGCGGTTGTTCGTGGTCGACGGAACCCGTTCGGTGTTGGTGCTGCTGCTGCACCACGTCGCCACCGACGGCTGGTCGATGTCGCCACTGCTGCGCGACCTGGCCGGCGCGTACGCCGCCCGCCTCGCCGGGTCGACACCGGCCTGGGAGCCGTTGCCGGTGCAGTACGCGGACTTCACCCTGTGGCAGCGGGAGGTGTTGGGGGAGGAGTCGGATCCGGAGAGCCTGGTGTCGCGGCAGCTGGCCTGGTGGTCCGAGACCCTCGACGGGGTGCCGGCGGTGCTGGACCTGCCCCTGGACCGGCCCCGCCCCACCGAGCCCACCTTCCGGGGCGCGTCGGTGCACACCCGACTCGACGCCGACACCCACCGCCGGCTGCGCGACCTCGGCGACACCCACCAGGCCAGCCCGTTCATGGTCCTCCACGCCGGCCTGGCCGCCGCCCTCGGCCACCTCGGTGTCGGCCCGGACGTGCCGATCGGCACCCCCGTCGCGGGGCGGGCCGACGAGGCGTTGCACGACCTGGTGGGGTTCTTCGTGAACACGGTGGTGTTGCGTACGGACACCTCGGGTGATCCGGGTTTCGCCGAGCTGGTGGATCGGGTGCGGGAGGCGGATCTGGCGGCGTACGCGCATGAGGAGGTGCCGTTCGACCTGGTGGTGGAGCGGTTGAATCCGGTGCGCTCGTTGGCCCACCATCCGTTCTTCCAGGTGATGCTCACCGTCGACACCGCCGTCGACGACGAACTGCGCATCCTCGACCTCGACGGGCGGATCGTCCCCGCCGGCCTGGACCAGGCCAAGTTCGACCTCAGCTTCTCCTGCGTCGCCGAGGCCGACGGCGAGGTGCAGCTCTGGTTGCAGTACGCCACCGACCTGTTCGACGCCGCCACCGCCCGGCTGCTGTTGGAGGCGTACCGGCGGCTGCTGCGGGCCGCCGCCGTCGACCCGCACACCCCGGTCGGGGCCCTGGACGTGCTCACCGACACCGACCGGCAGCATCTGGCCGACCGCCGGGCTGTCGCCCGTACCCTGGCCGAACGTCGGGTTGCCGCCCTGGCACCGGAACCGGCGGTCGGGACGGGACGTGACGGCTCACCGCGTACCGAGATCCTGCGCGGCCTCTACGCCGAGGTGCTCGGCCTGCCCACGGTCGCCGCCACCGACGACTTCTTCGCCCTCGGCGGGCACTCCATGCTCGCCGTCCGACTGGTCAACCGGATGCGGTCGCTGCTCGGCGTGGAGGTGGGCATCCGGGACCTCTTCCTCGCCCCCACCCCCGCCGGGCTGGACCGCCGCCTCGGTGACCTGGCCGAGTCCACCGACCGGCCCGACCTGGCCGCCGCGTTCACGCCGGACCGGGAGCACCTGCCGCTGTCGTTCGCCCAACGCCGGCTCTGGTTCCTCGACGAGCTGACCGGGCCGAGCGCGGTGTACAACATCCCGGTCGCACTGCGGCTGGACCGCCGGCTCGACCCGGCGACCCTGACCCGGGCCCTGGTCGACCTGGTCGAGCGGCACGAGGTGCTGCGCACGGTCTACCCGGCCGTCGACGGCGAGCCGTACCAGCGGATCCTGGACACCGCCGCGCCCGTCCTGACCGTCGAGGAGGTCACCGCCGCCGAGCTGCCGGCCGCGGTCGACGCGGCGGCCGGGCACGTTTTCGACCTGGCCGCCGAGATCCCGCTGCGGGCCTGGCTGTTGCGGTTGGCCGAGGGCGGTCAGGTGCTGGTGGTGCTGGTGCACCACATCGCCGCCGACGGCTGGTCGATGGGTCCGCTGCTGCGGGACCTGGCCCAGGCCTACACCGCCCGGGCCGCCGGGGCTGCTCCGCGGTGGGCGCCGCTGGCGGTGCAGTACGCCGACTACACCCTGTGGCAGCGGGACCTGCTCGGCGACGCGGCCGACCCGGAGAGCCTGCTGGCCCGGCAACTCGCCTTCTGGCGCAGCACCCTCGCCGGGGCACCGCAGGTGCTGGAGCTGCCGACCGACCGGCCCCGCCCGGCCGTGGCCAGCCAACGCGGCGAGCTGGTGCCGTTCGCCCTCGACCCGGCCACCCACGCCGGGGTGCTGCGGCTGGCCCAGGCCCACGGCGCGACCGTCTTCATGGTGCTGCAGGCGGCGCTGGCCACCCTGCTGTCCCGGCACGGCGCCGGCACCGACGTGCCGATCGGGACGGTGGTGGCCGGTCGGGGTGACGACGCGCTGGACGACCTGGTCGGGTTCTTCGTCAACACGCTGGTGCTGCGGACCGATCTGTCCGGTGAACCGAGTTTCGTCGAGCTGCTGGGTCGGGTACGCGATGCCGACCTGGCCGCCTACGACCACCAGGACGTGCCGTTCGAGCGGCTGGTGGAGGAGCTGAACCCGGCCCGCTCCACCGCCCACCACCCGCTGGTCCAGGTGATGCTGGTGCTGCAGAACGCCACCGACGGCGGACCGGTCACCGACGGCGGACCCCACCGCGACGGCGGACCCGACTCCGCCGGCGGGGCCCACCCCGACGGCGAGACCGCCGCCGGTGGACCGTTGGCCGGCGAGGAGCTGGCGTTCCGGACCGGGGTGGCGAAGTTCGACCTGACCCTGGCGGTGCGTGAGTACCACGACCCGGCCGGCGCGCCGGTCGGCATCACCGGCGCGGTGGAGTACGCCACCGACCTGTTCGACGCGGCCACCGTGACCCGGCTGGCCGACGGCCTGGCCCGGCTGCTCGCCACGGTCACCGCCGCACCGCACACCCGGACAACGGACCTCGACCTGCTCACCGCCGCCGAGCGGACCCACCTGCTGGACACCCTCAACGACACCGGCCCCGCCGCGCCGGACCTGCGGATCACCGACCTCGTCGAACGGCACGCCGCCGAGAACGGCGGGCGTACCGCGCTGGTCTGCGGGGCGGACCGGATGAGCTACGCCGACCTCGACGCCGAGGCCAACCGGCTCGCCCGGCACCTGGTGGCGACCGGGGTACGCCGGGGCGACGTCGTCGGGATCCTGCTGGCGCGCGGCCTGACCATGGCGGTGGCCATCCTCGCCACCCTCAAGGCCGGTGCCGCGTACGCCCTGCTCGACCCGGAGTTCCCCGACGCCCGGCTGGCCGGCCTGGTCACCGACGCCGCGGTGCGCGCCCTGGTGAGCGAGACCGGGCTGGTCGGCCGGCTCGGTGCCGCCCGCCCCGCCCGTACCGTCCTGCTCGACACCGCCGCGGCCGTGCTGGACACCCTGCCCACCGACGGTTTGCGGCTGCCCGGCGACCCGGGAGACGCGGCCTGCGTGATGTTCACCTCCGGCTCCACCGGCCGACCCAAGGGTGCGCTCTGCTCCCACCGGGCCGTCGTCGGCACCCTCACCGGGCAGGACTTCGTCGACTTCGGACCGGACCAGGTGTGGCTGCAGTGCGCCCCGGTCAGCTGGGACGCCTTCGCGCTGGAGTTCTGGGGGCCGCTGCTGGCCGGGGGCACCTGCGTGCTGCAACCCGGCCAGCGCCCCGAGCCGGCCCGGATCGCCGACCTGGTCGCCGCCCACCGGGTCAGCACCCTCTGGCTCTCCGCCGGCCTGTTCAACCTGCTGCTCGACGAGTACCCGGACACCATCGGCGCGGTCGACCAGGTGATCACCGGCGGCGAGGCACCGTCGGTGGAACACCTGGCGCGGGCCCGACGCCGCTTCGACCGGCTGCGTCTGGTGCACGGGTACGGCCCGGTGGAAAGCATGATCTTCACCAACTGTCACCCGGTCGACACCCCGCCGACCGGCGCGCCGGTGCCGGTCGGCCCGCCGCTCACCAACCGCCGCTGCTACCTGCTCGACCAGCGGCTGCGGCCGGTGCCGGTGGGCGTCACCGGTGAGCTGTACGTCGCCGGCACCGGCCTGGCCGACGGCTACCTGAACCGGGCCGGCACCACCGCCGGGGCGTTCGTGGCCGACCCGTACGGTGCTCCCGGCACCCGGATGTACCGCACCGGCGACCTGGCCCGGTGGACCCGGGACGGGGTGGTGGAGCTGCTCGGCCGGGCCGACGACCAGGTGAAGATCCGGGGCTTCCGGATCGAGCCGGGGGAGGTCGCCGCCGTCCTCGCCCGACACCCCGACGTCGGCCAGGTCGCCGTGGTGGTCCGGGAGGACCGCCCCGGTGACCGACGCCTCGTCGCCTACCTGGCCCCGGCCGTACCCGAGCGGGACGTCACCACCGCCACCTCCGGTCCGACCGGTCGGACGATCGTGGTCGACCAGGTGCGCCAGGCCGCCGTCGAGGCACTGCCCGGCCACCTGGTGCCGACGGCGTTCGTGGTGCTGGACCGGTTACCGCTGACCGGCAACGGCAAGCTGGACCGGGCCGCCCTGCCCGCCCCCCGGCACCGTGCGGCCACCGCCGGCCGGGCTCCCCGCAACCCTGCCGAGCAGCTGATGTGCGACCTGTTCGGCGAGGTGCTCGGCGTCGACCGGGTGGGCGTCGACGACGACTTCTTCGCCCTCGGCGGGCACTCCCTGCTCGCCGCGAAGCTGGTCAACCGGGTGCGCGCCGTCTGGGGGGTGCAGCTCGGGGTACGCGATTTGTTCACCAGCCCCACCGCCGCCGGCCTGCACCGGCGGGTCGGTGAGCTGGCCGGCGTGGCCACCCGGCCGGCGCTGCTGCCGACCACGACGACGGGGCCGGTACCGCTGTCGTTCGCCCAGCACCGGCTCTGGTTCCTCGACGAGCTGACCGGGCCGAGCGCGGTGTACAACATCCCGGTCGCACTGCGCCTGGCGCACGACCTCGACCCGGTGGTGCTGGGCCGGGCCCTGACCGACCTGACCGACCGCCACCAGGTGCTGCGGACCCGCTACCGGGCCGTGGACGGCGAACCCTTCCAGGAGATCCTGCCCACCGCCGAGGTCCAGCCGACGGTACGCGACCTCACCGCCGCCGAGTTGCCGGCTGCGGTCGACGCGGCGGCCGGGCACGTCTTCGACCTGGCCGCCGAGATCCCGCTGCGGGCCTGGCTGCTGCGGGCCGACGACGGCACCCGGACCCTGGTGGTGCTGGTGCACCACATCGCCGCCGACGGCTGGTCGATGGGTCCGCTGCTGCGGGACCTGGCCCAGGCCTACACCGCCCGCGCCGCCGGGGCCACCCCCGACTGGGCGCCGCTGCCGGTGCAGTACGCCGACTACACCCTGTGGCAGCGGGACCTGCTCGGCGACGCCGCCGACCCGGAGAGCCTGCTGGCCCGACAGCTCGACTTCTGGCGTACCACCCTCGCCGGGGCACCGCAGGTGCTGGAGCTGCCCGCCGACCGGCCCCGCCCGGCGCGGGCCAGCCACCGGGGCGACGCGGTGGCCTTCACCCTGGACCCGGCGACCCACGACGGCGTGCTGCGGCTGGCCCGAGGCAACGGCGTCACCCTGTTCATGGTGCTGCAGGCGGCGCTGGCCACCCTGCTGTCCCGGCACGGCGCCGGCACCGACGTGCCGATCGGGACGGTGGTGGCCGGTCGGGGTGACGACGCCCTGGACGACCTGGTCGGGTTCTTCGTCAACACCCTGGTGCTGCGCACCGACCTCTCCGGCGACCCGAGCTTCGTCGAGCTGCTGACCCGGGTCCGGGAGGCCGACCTGGCCGCCTACGACCACCAGGAGCTGCCCTTCGAACGGCTGGTCTCCGAGCTCAACCCGGTCCGCTCCACCGCCCACCACCCGCTGTTCCAGGTGATGCTGCTGGTGCAGAACAACGCCGAACCCGACGCCACCGGCTCGCCACTGGCCGGCACCGACGTCCCCCTCGACACCGGCACGGTGAAGTTCGACCTCACCCTCAGCGTCCGGGAGCACCCCCACGCCGACGGCGCACCGGCCGGCCTCGGCGGCGTGCTGGAGTACGCCACCGACCTGTTCGACCCGGCCACCGCCCGGCTGCTCGTCGACCGGCTCACCCGGCTGCTGCGGACCGTGGTCGCCGACCCGGACCAGCGGGTCGGGCGGATCGACCTGCTCGACGCCGCCGAACGCCACTGGCTGCTGCACGGGCAGAACGACACCACCGTCCCGGCGACCCACGGCGGGCTGCCCGAGGCGTTCCAGGACCAGGTCCGGCGGACCCCGCAGCGCACCGCGGTCACCTTCGCCGGCCGGCGACTCAGCTACGCCGAGGTCAACCGCCGGGCCAACCGGCTCGCCCGGCACCTGGTGGCGACCGGGGTGCGCCCACAGTCGACAGTCGGGGTGCTGATGCCCCGGGGCGCGGACCTGATCGTGGCCACCCTCGCCGTGCTCAAGTGCGGTGCGGCCTACGTCCCGGTCGGCACCACCCTGCCCACCGCCCGGGTCCGGATGATCCTGGCCGACGCCGGGGCCACCGTCCTGCTCACCGACACCGACACCAGGGACGTGGTACGCGCCGAAGCCGCCGAGGGCACCCGGATCGTGCCCTTCCAGGTGCCCGCCGACGGCCGCGACGACGACCTGGACCTGCCCGTGGCGGACGACGCGTTGGCGTACGTCATGTTCACCTCCGGCTCCACCGGCCGGCCCAAGGGCGTCGGCGTCACCCACCGCAACGTGCGGGAACTCGCCGCCGACCGGTGCTGGAACGTCGCACACCACCGCCGGATGCTGGTGCACTCCGCGTACGGCTTCGACTCCTCCACCTACGAGCTGTGGGTGCCGCTGCTGCACGGCGGCGAGCTGGTGGTCGCCGAGGGCGAGGGCGCCGACCTGGCGGAACTGGCCCGCACCATCGAACGGTACGACGTCACCGCCGCCTACTTCACCATGGGCCTGTTCCACGTCCTAGCCGACGAGCAGCTGGCCACCCTGGCCCGGCTGAAGGAGGTCTGGACCGGCGGCGACGTGGCCAGCCCGGCGGCGGTACGGCGGGTGCTGCGGCACTGCCCGGACACCGTGCTGGTGCACAGCTACGGCCCCACCGAGACCACCTTCGCCTCGCACCACCAGCGGTTCGAGACCACCGGGCGGGAGCTGACCGGGGTGTACCTGGGCCGCCCGCTGGACAACACCCGGGGCTACGTCCTCGACGACCGGCTCGAACCGGTCGGCCTCGGCGGCACCGGCGAGCTGTACCTGGCCGGGGCGCAGGTCGCCCGGGGCTACCTCGGACAGCCCGGCCGTACCGCCGAACGGTTCGTCGCCGACCCCTTCGACCCGGCCGGCGGGCGGATGTACCGCACCGGCGACCTGGTCGCCTGGACCAGCACCGGGCAGCTGCGCTTCATCGGCCGGGTCGACGGGCAGGTCAAGATCCGGGGCTTCCGGATCGAACCGGCGGAGATCGAGACGGTCCTCGGCGCCCACCCCGGCGTCGGTCAGGTCGCCGTCGTGGTCCGCGAGGACCAACCCGGCGACAAGCGCCTGGTCGCGTACCTGGTCGCCGCCGACGGGACGCGCCTGGACGAGGCGGCGCTGCGGGCCACCGCCGAGGCGAACCTGCCCGGATACATGGTGCCGGCGGCGCTGGTCGTCCTGGACCGGCTGCCGGTGACCGTCAACGGCAAGCTCGACCGCCGGGCGTTGCCCGCGCCGGCCCGGACGGCCACCGGTGGACGGGGTCCCCGCAACCCGGTCGAACAGCTGATGTGCGAGCTCTTCGCCGAACTGCTCGGCGTCGAGCGGGTCGGCATCGACGACAACTTCTTCGACCTCGGCGGTCACTCCCTGCTGGCCACCCGGCTGGTCAGCCGGATCCGCGGCACCCTCGGTCTCGACCTCGGAGTACGCGACCTGTTCCAGCACCCCACCGTCGCCGGCCTGGCCGGCGGGCAGGAGCCGACCGTCGCCGGTGGGCGGGGCGCCGGCACGGCCCTGGGGGTGCTGCTGCCGCTGCGCGCCGGGGGCACCCGCCGTCCGCTGTTCTGCGTCCATCCCGGGGCCGGGATGAGCTGGTCGTACGCCGGACTCACCCAGCACCTCGGCGCGGACCAGCCGGTCTACGGCCTGCAGACCCGCGCGCTGAGCACACCTGGCTACCGGGCGGCGAGCGTGCCGGAGCTGGCCGAGGAGTACCTCGCCGAGATCCGCCGGGTCCAGCCGCACGGGCCGTACCGGCTGCTCGGCTGGTCCTTCGGCGGGGTGGTCGCGCACGCCATGGCGGTCGCCCTGCAACGCGCCGGCGAGCGGGTCGAGCTGCTGGCCATGATGGACGCCTACCCGGTAGCCGAGGTCGACGCCGCCGCGCGCAGCGACCGGGACGTCATGCGGATGCTGCTCGACGACGGCAGCGGCGACCCCGACGGCGGTGACCTGCCCGACGGACTGTTCGACCGGTACGACCCGCAGGTGGTGGTCGAGGTGCTGCGCCGCCGGGACCCGGTGCTGGCCGGCTTCACCGAGGCCGAGGTGCACGCGCTGGTGCTCGCCGCGGTCAACCACGCCGAGATCATGGCCGCGTACCGGCCGGAGGTCTTCACCGGCGACCTGCTCTTCTTCGCCGCCGGCCGCACCGACGCGACCGACGGACCGACTCCGAAGCTCTGGGCCGAGCACGTCGACGGCGTCCTGGACTGCCACGACCTCGACACCACCCACCTTCGGATGACCGAGATGGCACCACTCGCGGAAATCGGCGGCGTCCTCGCGGGGAAGCTGGCGGAGTTGGGTGGCGACGTGCACGACCCCATCGAGAAGGGAAACTGACATGACGAACCCGTTCGAGGACCCCAACGGCACGTTCCTGGTCCTGGTCAACCAGGAGGGACAGCACAGCCTCTGGCCCACCTTCGCGGCCGTCCCCGGTGGCTGGCACAGCGTCCTCGGCCCGGCCAGCCGGGCGGAGTGCCTGGCGTACATCGAGGCCAACTGGACCGACATCCGACCGGCCAGCCTGGTCGCCCAGTACGCGTAACCGCTGCTCCGCACGGCCCTCCACGCCCCGCGTGGGGGGCCGTCGCCGTCTGCTCGGCCCGCCCGTCGGCGGGCGTCGTGCTGCTCGGCCCGCCGCCGGGCGACACGTTCCTTGTTGTAGTGGTCTCGGGCGGGTGCGTGGGGGACAACATCCTGGTACGTGCGTAAATCTGTGACGGGGTTTTCCGGTGGCGCTACGGAGGCGTCACAACCGGCGGTGGTGCGACTGCCGACCTACCTGCCCCCGTAACTACCGGCCGCCGACCGATGCCGCTCCTATATTCGAGCTGTGCAAAACGAAGTCACCGGAGACGGAGAACCGTTTTGCGGAAATGGCGTCCCCATGCTGACCGGAGAGCCGCGATGGCGCATTCGCAAGGTGTTGGAAAAGTGCTGCTGACCGGTACCGTTTCGGATTCGCACACCTGGAACCTGGTATTTCTCGACCTGTTTCTACGGGAGCGGGGCCACGAGGTGGTCAACCTCGGTCCATGTGTGCCAGCCGACCTGCTCGCCACGCGGTGCCGGCTGGACCGTCCGGGCCTGGTGGTCATCAGCAGCGTCAACGGTCACGGCTACTCCGACGGGCTGCGCGCCGTCACCCGGCTGCGGGCCGAGCCCGGTTGTGCCGCCGTACCGGTGGTGATCGGCGGCAAACTCGGCCTGGACGGCCGCGACGACGCCGGTCGGGCCGACCGGCTGCGCCAGGCCGGCTGCGCCGCGGTCTTCGACGACGGTGACCTGACCGCCTTCGACCACTTCCTCACCGCACTGTCCACCGGAGAGTCCACGCTGGCCGGACGGTCGGCGTGACCGCCGCCCGCGGTGACCTGCCGGTCGGCGTGACCGCCGTCCGCGGTGACCTGCCGGTCGGGATGACCGCCGCCCCTACTGAGCTGCCGGTCGGCGTGACCGCCGGGGTCGTGCCGCCGGTGGGGTCGTTCGGGTGGTTCGTGGCCGAGGCGGCCGCCGCCGGTCGGCTGGTCGTCCAGCCCCGGATGGGCTTCAGCGACCTGCGGCGGATGCGCGCCGGGCTGGAGCAGACCCGGTTCGCCGCGGCCACCACCGTCGGCACCGTCACCATCGACAGCTACACCCGGGTCGGCGCCCACGACACCGCCCGCCGGGCGCTGGCCGACGGCACCGGACTCAACGGGTACCCGATCGTGGCGTACCCGCCGGAGACCACCCGTGCCCTGCTCGCCGGGGTGCACGACGGGTCGTTCCCGGTCCAGGTGCGGCACGGCTCGTCCCAGCCGGAGGCGATCATCCGGGCCTCGGCCGCCGCCGGCCTGGCCGCCACCGAGGGCGGCCCGGTCTCCTACTGCCTGCCGTACGGGCGTACCCCGCTGCGTGACTCGGTGCGCAACTGGGCCCGCGCCTGCGAGCTGCTCGTCGAACTGGCCGGCGACACCGCCCACCTGGAGAGCTTCGGTGGCTGCCTGCTCGGCCAGCTCTGCCCCCCCGGGTTGCTGGTCGCGGTCAGCCTCCTGGAGGGCGTCTTCTTCGCCCACCACGGCCTGCCCAGTGTGTCGCTGAGCTACGCCCAGCAGACCCACCCCGGTCAGGACGCCGAGGCGATCCGGGCGCTGCACCGGCTGGCCGCCGAGTTCCTGCCGCCCACGGTGGACCGGCACGTGGTGCTCTACACGTACATGGGCACCTTCCCGACCACCGCCCCCGGTGCCCGGCGGTTGTTGGCGGCCTCGGCCGAGCTGGCCGTGCGGGCCGGCGCGCAACGGCTGATCGTCAAGACCACCGCCGAGGCCCACCGGATCCCCACCGTCGCCGAGAACGTCCGGGCCCTGGAGGCCGCCGCCGCGACCGCCGGCGTCACCGAACCGGAACCGGCCGCTCCCGCCGGGGGTGACTCCGAGGTGTACCGGGAGGCGCGCACCCTCGTCGAGGCGGTGCTGGAGCTCTCCACCGACCCGGGCCGGGCCCTGCACACCGCGTTCCGGCGGGGGCTGCTCGACGTCCCGTACTGCCTGCATCCGGACAACGCCGGCCGGTCCCGCAGCGTCATCGACGACAGCGGCCGGCTGCGCTGGTCGGCGGCGGGCCGGATGCCGGTGACCGTACCGGCGGGACGGGACCGGCCGGCGATGACCTCGACGGGACTGCTGTCCGCCCTGCACACCGTCGCACGCACGTACGACCACTGAGACCGGGAGGCGAGATGCACCACCCCGACCACCAGCCAGACGGCCGCACCCACCGGCCGGCACCGCTCGGCGAGCACCTGAGCGCGCCGACGACCAGGGCCGCGATGGCGGTGCAACAGGAGGCGCTGTACGCGGCCCGCGAGTTCCTGCGCGGTCAGGGCTGCACCGAGCTGCTTCCGCCACTGGTGGGCCCGGTGACCGACCCCGGTGGCCGGGGCGCCAAGGCCCTGGACGTGGACTACTACGGGCAGCCGTACAAGCTGATGACCAGCGCCATCCTCTACAAGCAGGCCTCCCTGCGCGGCTTCGACCGGCTTTTCTACATCGCCCCGAACGTCCGGGTGGAGCCACCGGAGACCGCCGGCACCGGCCGGCACCTGGTGGAGTTCCACCAGATCGACGTGGAACTGGCCGGCGCGACCCGCGACGACGCGATGGAGGTCGCCGCCGGGCTGCTCACCCACGTGGTCCGGCACGTACTGGACACCGTGCCGCAGGTCCTGACCGAGCTGGGACGTGACCCGCTGGCCTTCGCCGAACTGCTCGGCGACAAGTTCGACACCTGCACCCACGCCGAGGCGGTCGACCGGCTGCGCGGTGGCGGACACCCGCAGAGCGCCGACGCCGAGATCGACTGGGTGGGGGAGGAGACCCTGTCCCGGGAGGCGGACCGGCCGTTCTTCGTCACCGACTACCCGAAGGGTTCCCGGGGCTTCTACGACCGGGAGGACCCGCAGCGCCCGGGGGTGCTGCGCAACTTCGACCTGATCGCCCACGGCGGCTTCGGTGAGCTGGTCAGCGGCAGCGAACGGGAGGTCGACTACGCCACCATCGTCACCCGGATGCGGGAGAGCGGCGAGAACCCGGCCAAGTACGCCTGGTACCTGACCATGGCCCGCGAGGGCATCCCGGGCAGCGCCGGGTTCGGCATGGGGGTGCAGCGGCTGGTCCGGTTCCTCACCGGCCTCGACGCGCTGTGGCAGGTCAGCGCGTACCCGAAGCTGCCCGGGGTGGTGGCACCGTGACCGGCGTCAACGCACCGGGCTTCCCCGAGGCGCGGGTCCGCGCCCGGGCCCGCAACGGCACCGCCGAGGTCTTCCCGCCGGTCGACGAGTACGGCATCCAGCTGTTCGGTGCCGACGGTGACGCCGCGCCGGCCGACCCGGGTTGCCTCGACGACCTGGACACCGCCCGGCTGGTCCCGCCGGTGTTCATGCCGCAACGCCTGGAGAAGCTGATCGAGCTGGGCCGCGAACCGGTCCCCGACGACGTCGACCTGGCCACCACCATCGGCGGTTTCCGCGCCCCGTTGCCGGTGTACGTCAGCGCGTTCGGCTCCACCCGGATCGCCGCCGGCGACGCCGGGCTCGCCGCCAGCCGGCAGGCCGGTCGGCTCGGCCTGCCGATGGTGATCGGCGAGAACCTGGTACCGGTCGGCGGCTACCGCCGGGGCGGCGACACCTCGCCGATCCTGGCCCGGATCCGGGCCTACGCCGAGCACTGCCCACCGGAGTTGGGCGGCGTGGTGGTGCAGCAGAGCACCGAGGACGCCGACTCGGAGGTGTGGAACCTCGTCTACAGCGACCCGTCGGTGCGGGACCTGGTCGACTCGGGTCGGCTGGCCTTCGAGCTGAAACTCGGCCAGGGCGCCAAGCCGGGGCTGGGCGGCATGACCGTGGTGGACGCCGCCGACGCCCGCCGGCTGGCCGACCGGTTCGACGTGCGTGACGTCCTGACCGGCGACCGGTGGCTGCGCTGCGCCACCCCGGGCACCTTCACCGAGGAGATCGTCCGGCAGCAGGTGCGGTTCATGCGCAACAACTTCCCACGCGCCCGGGTGTGGGTGAAGTTCCATCCCGGCCGGGACGTCGCACACGCGGCCACCACCGCCTGGCGGGCCGGCGCCGACGCGGTCACCGTGGACGGGGCGCAGGGCGGCACCGGGTGGGCCCCGCGCGCCTTCCTCGGTCAGGTCGGGCTGCCGCTGGGGGAGTGTCTGCGCCGGATCGGCCGCCCCGAGGGCTGCCTGCTGGCCAGCGGCCGGATCTGGGAGGGCGGTCGGGCGGTCCGCGCGCTGGCCCTGGGCGCCACCGCCGTCGGCCTGGGTCGGGCCGCGCTGCTGGCCGTCGACACCGACGGCGAGCAGGGACTGGTCCGGCTGGTGTCGGCGTTGGCCCTGGAGGCCCGCCTGCTGATCAGCGCGCTGGGCCGGTACGACGCCGGCGCGCTGAGCGTGGACGACCTCTGGTGGCCCGGCGCCGCCGCCCCGGCCACCGTGGCCACCCCTGCCACCCCGGCCACCGCGGCCAGCCCGGCCGGGCCGGCCGTGCCGGTCGGAGGTGGGAGGTGACCGCCCTGGTGGAGGTCGGCGCGTACCTGCCCGAGTCGAGCGTGGCGGTGGCCGACATCTGTGCCGCCGTCGACGCCGACCCCCGGCTGCTCTGGACCTTCCGCCGGTTCTACGGCCTGCAGTCGGTACGCCGGGCTCCCGACGCGGACCTGCTGGACCTGATGGTCTCGGCGGCCGGGGCGCTACGGACCCTGCGCGGCAACGAGCACCGGGTCCGCTACGTCATCCTGGCCCGTACGGTCACCACCGCCACCCGTGCCGGCGAGCACCCGGTGGAGGAGCTCTGCGTCGCGCTCGGACTGCCGCACGCGGTGGGGTTCACCCTGACCCAGCACGCCTGCGCCACCGGCCTGCTCGCGGTCGACCTGGCCGGTCAACTGCTCGCCGCCGACGCCGACCCGGACGCGTTGGCGCTGGTGCTCACCGGGGAGAAGATCTTCAGCCCGATGCTGGAGATCATCCCGGAGAGCACGGTGATGGGGGAGTCCAGCGCGGCCTGCCTGGTCTCCGCCGGCGGCGGACGGGACCGGCTGCTCTCCTACGCCACCCGCACCCTGGGCCGGTACGCCGAGCAGTTCCCACCGCAGGCGCTGGACCCCCGCTTCCTCGCCGAGCACAACGACGTGCTGGCCGGGGTGATCCGCGACGCCGTGGCCGCGGCCGAGGTGAACCTCGACGACCTGGCACTGATCCTGCCGCACAACGTCAACCGGCTCTCCTGGTCGTGGACCTGCCGACTGCTCGACGTCGACCTGAGCCGGGTGTACCTGGACAACCTCGCGGTCACCGGGCACTGCTTCACCGCCGACCCGTTCATCAACCACGTCCACGCCCGCGCCGCCGGCCGGCTCCACCCGGGGGACCTCTACCTGATGGCCTCCGTCGGCCTCGGCGCGACCTTCTCCGCCGCGGTCCTGCGGCACTAGAACCCCGCTGCGGTCCTGCGGCACCAGCACGCCACCCGCCGCGGTCCTGCGGCACCAGCCACCGCGCACACCCGCACGATCCGCCTACTGGAAGGGAAGACCATGCCACCGCCGCACCCGACGTTCCTCGACGGTGTCAGGCACGCCTGCACCGGCGACGCCGGCACCCCGTTCGTGCTGCTCGGCAACTTCGAGGTCGAGGACGAGTGGGCCCGCGACGAGGTGGGTCTGCCCACCGTCGGTGGCCGCGCCTCCGCCGCCATCGTCAACCGGATGGACGAGTTCGCCGTCCTGCTCGCCGGCCCGGGTGACCACGTGGTGCTCAAGTCCGCGCCGGACGCGGACTACCTTGCCTGGCTGTCGTCGCTCGGCATCGACCTGCCGAACATCCTGGTCACCGACGACTCCGACCCGGCCGCCACGGTCAGCGTCGACGCGCTGCGCTCACCCCGCCTGCAGGCGACGCTGCGGGAGTTGGCCGGCACCGGGGCACACCTGCTGCCGCACGGCATGTCCACGCTGGAGGAGCGGCTCTGTGAGCTGACCGGGCTGGCCCCGGCGCTGCCGCCGGCACCGGTGGTCAAGGCGGTGAACAGCAAGATCTACAGCCGGCGGGTCGCCGCCGGGCTGGGACTGCCGCTGGCCGTCGGCTGGGAGTGCGAGACGGTCACCGAGTTCGCCGAGGCCGCCCGGCAGGCAGCCCGGTCGGTCGCCGCCGGCCGGCGGGTGGGCGTCAAGGACGCCTACGGGGTCTCCGGCAAGGGCATCGTGGTCGTCGAGGACCCCCGCCGGCTGGACCAGCTCGTCCGGATGGTCACCCGGCGGGCGGAGAAGACCGGCGACCAGCGGATCGGTCTGGTCCTGGAGGAGTGGGCGGACAAGGCCCTCGACCTCAACTACCACTTCACCGTCGGCCGCGACGGCACGGTGCGCTTCGACTTCGTCAAGGAGGCGCTCACCGACAACGGGGTGCACAAGGGACACCGCATCCCGGCCCGGATCTCCGCCGAGCACCACGCGCAGCTGGTGGCCGCCGCCGAACGGCTCGGCGCCCGGCTCGCCGCCGACGGCTTCCACGGTGTGGTCGGAGTGGACGCCATCACCACCGGCGACGGCGGTCTGCTGCCGGTGCTGGAGATCAACGCCCGGAACAACATGTCGACGTACCAGACCAGCCTGCAGGAGACCTTCACCGGCCCGGACACCGTCGCCCTGGCCCGGCAGTACGACCTGAGCCTGACCCGGCCGGTCAGCTTCGCGGCCCTGCGCGACCAGCTCGACGACCTGCTCCTCACCCCCGAGCGGGGCACCGGCCTGCTGGTGAACAACTTCGCCACGGTCAACGCCGCCGCGCCCGCGCCGGACGACCCCCGCCCGTACGCCGGACGGCTGTACGGCCTGTTGGTGGCCGGCTCCGAGACGGAGCTGGTCGGCCTGGACCACGCCATCGCGCAGATCCTGCGGAAGGAGAACGTCAATGTCTGAGTCGACCTCGGTCGGGACCGTGGCCGTCACCGAACTGGTCGAGCGGTTCGGCACCCCACTCTACGTCTACGACGGCGCGCGGATCACCGACCAGTTCCGGGGGCTGCGCGAGCGGCTGCACCCGGCGGTGGAGATGTTCTACTCGCTGAAGGCCAACCCCAACATCAGCGTCTGCGCCCTGCTGCACTCCCTGGGCGCCCGCGCCGAGGTCTCCTCGCTCACCGAGCTGGTCACCGCCCAGCGGGCCGGCGTACCGGCCGAACAGATCATGTTCCTCGGGCCGGGCAAGAGCCGCGACGAGATCACCTCCTGCCTGAAGGAGGAGATCACCGTCATCTGCGAGTCCTTCGGCGAGCTGGCCCTGATCGACGAGGTGGCCGCGCAGCTCGGCACCACCGCCCGGGTGGTGCTGCGGGTCAACCCCAGCTTCGCGGTCAAGGGCAGCGGGTTGACCATGGGCGGCAAGCCCCGCCAGTTCGGCATCGACGAGGCGGCCCTGCTGGCCGCCGGTGACCTCACCGGCCGGCACGCCTCGGTCCGGCTCTGCGGATTCCAGGCGTACCTGGGCACCCGGTTCCTCAGCGAGGAGGTGGTGGCCGAGAACACCGCCCGCATCCTCGACCTGGCCGAGCGCCTCGGCCGGCACCTCGGGGTGCCGCTGGAGATCGTCGACGTCGGCGGTGGACTCGGGGTGGCGTACTTCCCGGGCGAGCGGGACCTCGACGTGGCGGAGCTGGCCGAGCGGCTCAACCCGGTCTTCGCCGCCTTCCACCAGCGGCACCCGGCCACCCGGCTGGTCATGGAGCTGGGCCGGTACCTGGTCGGGCACAGCGGCACGTACGCGGTGCGGGTGCGCTACGTCAAGGACTCGATGGGGGAGCGGTTCGCCGTCGCCGACGGCGGCACCAACCACCACATGGCCGCCGTCGGCATCGGCTCCTTCATCAAGCGCAACTTCCCGATGCGCCTGCTCAACCGGGTCAGCACCGCCGAGGCGGTGAAGTGGAACGTCACCGGCCCGCTCTGCACCCCCAACGACACCATCGGCAAGGCCGTCGACCTCCCGGCCGACCTGGCCCCCGGCGACGTGGTCGGTGTCGAGCGCTCCGGCGCGTACGGGCCGACCGCCTCACCGGTGCACTTCCTCAGCCACGGCTACCCGGCCGAGGTGCTGGTGCACGACGGGCAGGCCCGGCTGGTCCGCAGCCGCGACGACGTCGACAGCATGCTCGCCGCCCAGATCCTGCACGACTTCCGCTGATCTCCCACCCGGGCGGGCCCCGCCCGGATCCGCACACCCACCGAAAGGCAGGAACCTCCCATGTCCCTCATCGTCACCGCTGACCAGCAGGTCGTCGCCGCCATCGTCACCGCCCTGGAGGAGGTGCTCGGTCAGGAGCTGACCGACGTCACCGAGCAGACCCGGCTCTTCGACGACCTGAGCCTGGACTCCACCAGCGTGCTCGGCCTGCTGATGGCCCTGGAGGACGCCCTGGACATGCAGGTCGACCCGGAGGGCCTGCAGCAGAGCCACCTGGAGACCGTCGGCGCGCTGGCCAGCTTCATCACCGAGAGCCGCTGAGGCGTGCCGGTCCTGCGGCGGCTCGGGGAGCAGACCGGTCCGGCCGCGCCAGGTGACGCGGCCGGACCGGCCCTCGAACGCATCATCGGATTCACCTTCGACGACCCGGGTGTACCGCCCGGGGACGACGAACTGACCGCCTTCGTCGACCACATGGAGTCGATCCACGGGCGCTTCGCCGACCTGACCTGGCTCACCGGCGGGACCATGGTCAGCTACCACGACATGGTCCGCACGGTGGTCGACACCCTCGGCCCGGCCCTGGTCGACGTCGACCTGGTAGTCACCGTCGAGGCCAGTCAGGACTGCCGGCACCAGAGCTTCCCCGGCAGCCTCCTGTGTGAACTGCTGCCCGGTGACCCGCTGATGATGGGCATCTCCGAGCAGGGCGTGGCCGGGCCGTTCACCGCGCTCCGCATCGCCCACGACCAGGTGGCCGACGGGGGCGCCCGCCGGGCCCTGGTCGTGGCGATGGAGCAGAACACGCTGCCGCCCGACGACGCCGCGGTGCGCCCGGGGCGGAACCTCGCGGTGGCGATGCTGGTCGGCCCGGACGGCACCATGCCGCTCGGCCGGCCACGGGTCGCCCGTACCGCCGCCCCGGCCGCCGCCGGGTCCACGCCGCCCCGGGGCGACGTGCTCGTCGCCGGTGCCGCCCTCGCCGCCCCGCCCGGGCGGGCAACGGTGGTACGGGCCCCCGCCGGACACCCCTGTCTCGGGGTGTGGCTGACCCTGGCCAGCCTGCTCGAACAGGGCCTGGCGGCCGGCTCCCGGGTGGTCGTGGCCGACGAGGACCCGGTGCTGCCGTACCGCTGCGAGGTCGTGCTGACCCTGCCGGCCGCGCCGCACCCGGACACCGCGACCCGACCGGGCCGTACCCGGGGATCGATCGCCCGGGTCGGCGCGCCGCACCCGGACCCCGCCGCGGTGCCCGTCCGTCCACACCGTCGCAAGGAGCTGGCGCGATGACCGTCACCGTGACCCCGCCCGCCACCGCCGCCACCGAGCTGCGGCGGCACCGGACCACCGGGTACGCCGACGGCGCGACCACCGCCCTGGCCCAGCTGCACGCCACGGTCAGCGCCGGGGTGCTGCCGGTCGGGCCGGGCGGACACGCGCTGGTACCGGTCGACGTCGCGACCACCTGCGACCGGTACACCACCCCCACCGGGGCCCGGTCGCGGGCCGGCGTACCGCACGAGCTGTTGGACCGGATCCCGACCGCCGACGGTGAGCTGGTCGCCCTGCGGGTGCCCGGCGGCGGTCCGGCACCCGGGCACGCCTGGTCGGTCGGGCTGGCCTGGATCCGGCTGGGCCTGGCCGAGCGGCTGCTGGCCCGGAGCGTGACCCACCTGCGGGGCCGGACCGTCGCCGGCACCGTCACCCTGCACCTGCCGATGGTGCGGGCGATGCTCGCCGACGCCGCAGCCGGGATCGCCGAGGTCCGCGCCCTGCTCGACCCCGACCACGGTCCGGGCGTCGGTGGGCTGGGCCGGGTACGCGACAGCCTCGACGAGGTCGGCCGGACCTGCCTGCACCTGCTCGGTGCGGCCGGCTTCCTGGCCGACGGTCCGGGCGCCGAGGCACGCGTGGCCGAACTGCTCGCCGACACGTACCCGCCCCCGACCGATCCATCCCCGACCGATCCATTCTCGACCGAGTTGGAGGCGTCGTGACCAGCGACCTGCTCACCGACCTGCGGGCGGTGGCCCGGGAGCACGCCGACGGACTGCGGTCCACCGCCCTGGAGCTGGACCGGGACCCGTCCCGCGCGGTGACGCTGCTGGACCGGGGGCTGCCCTGGCGGCAGCTGATCGGGCTGCCCGCGGCGTACAATCCCGATCCGCTGCGGGTACGGGGCCGACCGGTGTACCTGGACTCCTGCGCGCAGCAGGTGGTGGTGCTGGAGGAACTGGCCCGGGCCGACGCCGGCGCGGTGCTGGCCCTGCCGGGTCCGTCGATGTCCGGGTTCGTCGTCACCGAACTCGCCGACGGCGACCAACTCGACCGCTACTGGCGTACCGTGGCCACCGGCGCGACCTGGACCTTCTTCGGCATGACCGAGCCGGCCCACGGCTCCGACCCGGGCAGCATGGGCACCACCCTGCGGCCGACGGGGGAGGCCGACGGGCTGCTGCTCACCGGCGTCAAACGGTTCGTCGGTAACGGGGCCCGCGCCCGCATTGGGGTGGTCTTCGCCCGCCGGCACGCCGGACCGCTGGGTGTGGTGGCGGTGCTTGTCGACACCGACCGGCCGGGTTTCACCGCGGTGCCCCTGCCCACCCTGGGCCTGCGCGGACTCCAGCTCAGCGAGCTGCGGATGACCGAGGTGCCGATCGCCGGGGCCGACCTGCTCGGCCGGCACCGCTCGGCCACCCGGCAGGGCATGTGGGCGGCCACCCGGACCTTCAACCGGTACCGTCCGGTGGTCTCCGGCCTGGCCCTCGGCGTGGCGCAGGCCGGTTACGACCTCGTCGTCGCGGCCCGGCACCGGTTCCGGTCCGACGAACGGCACCTGCTCGCCGACTGGGCGCGGCGGCTGACCGGCACCCGGGCGTTGGTGCTGGCCGCCGCGCACGCCGCCGACCGCGACCCAGGCGACGGCACCCTCGCCTCCGCCGCCAAGATCAGGGCCACCCGGCTGGCCGAGGAGATCACCACCTCGGCGGTCCGGCTGCTCGGTCCGGGGGCCCGGTGGGAGCATCCGCTGCTGGACAAGCTGGTCCGGGACGCGCGGGCCTTCGAGTTCATGGAGGGCACCGGCAACATCCAACGGCTCAACCTGGCCCAGGGCTACCTGCAGGGACGGCTCGGCGATGCCCGGGTGGCCTGACCCGACCCGGGCCGGCGACCCGCCCGTCGCCGCGCTGTCCGGGCCACGGGCGGGAACCGGCCCCGGGCCGCCACCGGGTGCGGACATCTGGCACATCGGACTGGACGTCGAACCCGAGGTGGTCCGGTTGGTCACCGAGCTGCTCGACGCCGACGAGCGACGGCGCGCGGCGGGCATGCGCGACCCGGTGGCCGGCATGCGGTACGTGCTGGCCCACGCCGCGGTCCGCACCGTCCTCGGCGGGTACCTCGGCACCTGCGGGTACACGCTGCACTGGGCCCGGGGACCCAACGGCAAGCCGTACTTCGACGGCCGGTGGCGCCGGTGGCAGTGGAGCCTGAGCCGCTCCGGCGGGCACGCCCTGCTCGCGGTCTGCCTGACCGATCCGGTGGGCGTCGACCTGGAACAGATCCGCGACGGCGATCCGGTGCCGGCGCTGGCCACCCGGTTCCTGCCCGCCGAGGAGGCCGCCGCCGTCCTCGGGCAGCCCGACCCGGCCGGTCGCCACGCCGCCTACCACCGGCTGCTGTCGCGCAAGGAGGCCTGCGTCAAGGCCAGCGGCGGGCGGTTCCTGGAGGGGCTGCGCCTCGGTGTGCTGATGTCCGGCGACGCCGCAACCGGCGGGGTGGCCGCCGGGCCCGGCCAGGTGACGGGGACCGGGGCGCTGGCCGGGCAACGGTGGATGCTGCGGGACCTGCCGGCGCCACCGGGCTACGTCGCGGCCCTGGCCACCACCGGCACCCGGCTCGGCCGGTTGCGGATGTTCGAGTGGGACTGGCGGCAGCCCCACCACCGCCGCGAAGATGCCGGCCGGCTGCGCCGCAGCCGCGAAGATGCCGGCCGGCTGCCTGACGAACCGCCGAACCCGCCGCCCGCGGAAACCTATCGTTCGGTACGCGGCAGCCCCGTGATCGCCAGCGGCCCGAGGGAGAGCCAGTGAGGTGGAACCCGCATCAGTCCGACCTGGACGGTGACGATCCGACATCCGGCGGTACGGGACTCGTCCGGTTCGTCCCCTCGGACGTGCCGGTGCTGACCTCCTGCCCGGCCGACCGGACCGGGGCGATCCGGGCCGCCGGGCGGACCCTGGCCGAGATGGGTCGCTCCTACCTCGGCGGCCACCTGGAGATCAGGGCCACCGGTACGCCACGGCTGGCCCGGTCCGCCGAGCGGCTGGCGGCGGTGCGGGCGGTGCAGAACGTCCTGCGGGGCGGGTGCGGATCGGTCCGGTTCCCGGTGCCGCCGCGCTGGCCCGCCGGGCCCGGCTGTCCGGGTGACGCCGACTGCCCCTGCCCGGGCGCCGGCCACCGCCCGAGGTCACCCGGCCCACCGCGACCACCGGGCCCGTCGGGTCCACCTCCGTCGCGCCCACCCACGGCACGACCACATCCCCAGCCCGGTCCGGGCGATCCCACAGTGAGGCAGATCGATGAAAAGAGCTGAACCGGCCCCGGCCGGCGCCCAGGCGGCGATCCAGTGGCGCAAGGTCCTCACCCTGACCGTCAGCCAGGGGCTGTCGCTCACCGGGGACTATGTGCTCCTGGTCGCGCTGGGCTGGACCGCCGTGCAGCTCGGCGGGGCGGGCGCGATCACCACGCTGATGCTCGCCGGCACCGTACCGCGCGCGTTGACGTTGATCTTCGGTGGTGCCCTGGCGGACCTGCTCGGGCCCCGCTTCGTGCTGCTGCGGACCACCTCGGCCCGGGTCCTGCTGTTGGCCGGCGGCGCGGTCGTCACCCTCACCACTGGCTGGTTCTGGCCCCTGGTGGTGATCGCCGCACTGGAGGGGGTGCTGCTCGGTCTGGCCAGCCCGTCCAGCAGCAGCCTGATGCCCCGGCTGGCCACCGGTGACCAGTTGGCGCGGGCCAACTCGCTGTCGGCGATGGTCACCCGGATCGCCCCGATCGTCGGCTCGCCGATCGGCGCCTGGATGATCGTCACCGGCGAGCTGTGGCACGTCATGGCGGCGGTCTCGGTCACCTGCGCGGTCTCCTTCGTCGGGGTGTCCGTGGTGACCCGGGGGATGACCGGTGGCACCCGGACACCCGGGGAGAACCTGCTGCGTCGCTCCGGCGACGGTCTGCGTCTGCTGCGCGCCCACGGCCGGCTGCGCTGGCTGTTCATCTGCGCCTTCTGCCTGGACATGGCCTTCGGCTGGCCGATCGACGTGGCCCTGCCGCTGCTGGTGGACGGGCGGGGCTGGGGCGTGGCCTCGGTCGCCGTGGTGGTGGTCGCCTTCAGCGCCGGCGCCCTGGTCGCCGGTGCGCTGGGTGCGCTGCTGGCCCACCGGATCCCGCTGGCGTTCCGACTGGTCGTCACCGGGGTCGGGATCGGCGTCGGCATCCTGCTGATGGCCCTGATGCCCTCGGTGGTCGCCCTGGCCACGGTCGGTGCCGGGGTCGGGCTGATGGCCGGACTGAACGGCCCGGCCATCGTCACCGTCTACCAGCAGGCCTCGCCGAAGGCCCGGATCGGCACGGCCATGTCGATGCTGACCCTGGCCAGCATCGGCACCACCCCGGTCTCCATCGTGGTCTTCGGCGCGCTGTCGGCCCTCATCGGCACCACCGCCACCTGGCTGGTCTGCGGGTTCGTGGCGCTGGCCGCACCGGTGGCCGCGGTCCTGGCGCTGCGCCAGCCGGTACCCGCCGACGAGTCCGCCACCCCGGACCCGGCCACGAGCGCACCGCCCACCGCCGCAGAGCCGCCCACCGCCGCAGAGCCGCCGGCCACCGTCGTCGCAGAGCGGCCCACCGGCGCTGAGCCGGCCATCGTCGTCGCAGAGCGGCCCACCGGCGTGGCGGAGCCGGCCATCGGCCCCGGGGCGGTCGCCGGCTCCGAACCGGCCACCGTCGCTCTCGCCGGCCGGTCCGCCTGATCGCGCCCGGCCGGCGGACGGGACCCCGCCGGCCGGGCGCGACGGCCTAGACGTTCACCACGCGGTTGTCCACGATGGCGGAGAAGGTCGACTCCGGCTCGATCAACCCCCACCGCACCATCCACCGGTAGGTCCGCTCGAACTCGCCCTGCGGGTACGGCTCCGGGTCGGCGTAGCGCAGCCGGCCCGGGCGGAAGTCCGCCGGTTCCAACCGGACCAGCTCCTGCGGGATCTCCTCGACGAAGTGGTGCAGGTACGGGCGGATGTCGGCGTTGATCGTCGCGACCGCGCGCCGGACCCCCCGGTCCACCGCCGCGAAGGTCTCCGGGTCGACGTCCGCGCTGGCGATCTCCGAGCCGACGTAGAACGCCTCGGTCACCAGCACGTACCCGAGTTTCTCGGCGGCGGTGGTCCACGGCTCCATCAGGGCGACCGCGTCCACCTCGCCGTCGCGCAGCTTGCGGAACCGCTCGGCCGGACCGCCGGCGTGCACCACCTTGATCTCGTCGGCCTCCAGGAAGCCCTCCAGCGACTGGATCGCCAGGTAGTGCGAACCGTGATGGAAGTTGACCCCGACGGTCCGGTTGGCCAGGCCCTGCGGGTGCAGGATGCCCGAGTCGGGACGGACGAAGATCGCCTGGCTGGCCACCGAGGCGCGTTTGGCGATGATCTGTCCGCCCCGGCTGCTGTCGTGCGAGCGGCGGATCTGCCCCCACTCGCAGGCTCGGTAGAACGAGACGTCGCCGCTCTCGAACGGCTTGGAGATGCCACCGAACGAGCTGACCAGCTCGTGCTCCTCGATCGGCTTGACCACCGCGTCGTACGCGCCGGGGGCGACCAGTTCCAGGTCGATGCCCTCCTGTTCGAAGTAGCCGTGTTCCAGGCCGACGAGGTAGGGCAGGGTGAAGATGGCGCCGCTGCGGACGCTTCTGACCTTCTTGAGTGTCACGGGATGGGTCCTTTCGGGTCTATCGGACAGGGGTCGTCGTGGCCGGTGCTGCCGTCAGGTGCGTCGCCACCACCTCCTTCACCGCAGGTGGCCGCAACAGCCGCCACGTCGCCCAGGCACTGGCCGCGGCGACCACCGCGACCAGCCCGTACGCGACGCGCAGAGCGGTGGAGAAGTCGTCGCCGGCCTCGGCGGTGACCCGGGCGATGTCCCCGGTCGGCTGACCGGAGGCGGCCAGCACCGACACCACGACCGCGCCGAGCACGGCCACGCCGAGGTTGGTGCCGATCTGCCGGGAGGCGCTGGTGATCGCGCTGGCCACCCCGGCGCGTTCCCGGGGCAGGCTGTTCACCGCGGTGTTGGTCGCTGGCGGGTTGACCAGCCCCATCCCGGCACCGAGCAGCAGGTAGCCGACCAGCAGCAGGGGCAGCCAGGCGTCGACGGTGACCACCACGGCGAGCAGGGTCATCGATGCCACGAACGACAGGTGCCCGACGGTGGCCAGCACCCGGCCGCGGCCCCGGCCGACCAGCCGTCCGGAGACGTTGGCCAGCACCAACGTCCCGAGGGTGGCCGGCAGGGTGAGCACGCCGGTGGCCAGGGGACTGAAGCCGCGTACCTGTTGCAGGTAGAAGGTGTTGACGAAGGTGAACCCGCCAAGCGCCAGGTAGGCCACGACCGCGGTGAGCACCGCGCCGCGCAGCGCCGGGACGGCCAGGTGTGCCGGGTCGAGCACCGGGTCCGGGCGACGTCGCGCGGCCGGCAGGTAACCGGCCGCCGCGGCCACCGAGACCGCCACGGCCACCAGCACCGCCGGGCTGGTCCAGCCCCGGTTCGCGCCGTCGATCAGCGCGAAGGTGAACCCGACCAGCACCAGGGCCGCCAGGGTGTTGCCGAGCCCGTCGAGGCGTCGGGGCGGGCCGGCGACGACGCCGGCCGGCAACAGCCGGGTGCCGACCGCGAGCAGCAACGCGCCGCCGATGCCCACCCAGAACACGCTGCGCCAACCGGCGGCCTGCACCAGGACCCCGCCGACCAGCGGCCCGCAGGCCGCCGAGACGCCGGCGGTGGCGCTCCAGGTGCCCAACGCGCGACCGCGTTCGGCGGCCCCGGGGAAGAGGTTGGCGATCAGGGCCAGTGCCGGCGGCGCCATCAGGGCCCCGCCGGCGCCCTGCACACCCCGGCTGACGATCAGCGACACCGCGTCCGAGGAGACGCCACAGAGCAGCGAGCCGACGACGAACACGGCCAGGCCTAGCCGGAACATCCGACGCCGGCCGAACCGGTCGGCGACCGCGCCGCAGGGCAGGGTGAGGCTGGCCCGGACCAGCGCGTTGCTGGCCGCGACCCACTGCAGTTCGGCGGTGCTCAGCCGCAGGTCGCGTTGCAACGAGGGCAGGGCCAGGTTCAACGCGGCACCGTCGAGCACGCCGAGGAAGAGCGTCCCGCAGCAGACCAGCAGGGCGGCGCGGCTGCGCCGGGGCGGGGACATCAGAGCTGCTCGTACACCGGCCGGCTGGCCCGCTGCTTGAGGATGCCGACCTCGACGGCCAGGTCGATCTGCTTCTCCAGGTTGGCGAAGACGCTCTCGTCCCACCGGTCGCCGTAGATCGGCACGAGGCGTTCGGGCAGCAGCTCGATCGCCCTGCGTTCGTCGGCCTTGACCCCGTAGTCGGCGTGGTACTTCGCCACCAGCGACGGGTCCTCCTTGATCAGTCGCCAGGCCTCCAGGGTGAGGTCCACGTACGCCTTGGCGGTCTCCCGGTTGGCGGCCAGCCAGTCCCGGCGGACGGCGGTGCCGTTGAGGAAGAGCGGGTTGGTGTCGCCGGTGCCCTGCTGCCACAGTTCGCCGACCGAGGCGAGCTGCCGGTTGCCGGCGGCCACCAGCCGGGTGGCGTTGGGCTCGATGGCGATGATGGCGTCCAGGTCACCGCGTTCGTAGAGCGCCAGGTTGGCGATCGGCTGCCCGGTGAAGAGCTGGAACTCCCGGTCGAAACGGATGCCGTTGACCGCCGAGGCCAGCGCCGCCGCCCGGTAGGTGTCGCTGCTGGGTGGCTGCACCCCTACCTTGCGGCCCTTCAGGTCGGCGATGCTCTGGTACGGGCTGTCGGCGGGCACGATCCAGCGGCCGTGGTTCCACAGGGACGGCCCGACGATGACGACGTCGTGGCCGCTGGTGTTCACCTCGGTCGCGCCCAGCGGGCCGAAGGCGAAGATGTCCAGGACGCCGGTGAGCAGCTGCTCCTGCCCCGCGCCGGGACCGCCGCCGGCCTGCCGGTCGAGGTCGAGCCGGTGCTTGGCGGCCAGGTCGAACTGCTCCACCACGGAGTCGCGGATCGCCCCGGCGGTGCCCGGGCTGCGTGGTTGCACCTTGGCCCGCAGGGTGCCGTCGGCGGCTGCGGGCTCCTCGTCGCCGCAGGCCGCCAGCAGGGCGGTCACACCGGCGCCGCCGGCGAGCAGCCCGGCCGCGCGCAGCAGGGATCGTCGATTGAGCTGGTACGTGGACACGAGGTCCGTCCTTCCGGGGGTCAGGCCAGGGCCGCCACGATCTGGCGGTGGATGTCGAACAGTTCGGGGTCCTCGGGGCTACGTGGCCGGGGCCGGTCGATCCGGTACTCCCGCACCACCTGGGCCGGGCGTCCACCCAGCACCACCACGCGGTCGGCGAGGAACGCCGCCTCCAGGGCGTTGTGGGTGACCAGCAGCCCGGTACGCGGGGTGTGTAGCCACAGCTCCTGCAACAGCAGGCGCAGCCGGCGGGCGGTGAGCTCGTCCAGGGCGCTGAACGGCTCGTCGAGCAGGACCAGCTCCGGTCGCACCACGAACGCGCGGGCGACCGCGACCCGCTGGCGTTGACCGCCGGAGAGCACCGACGGGTACGACTGGGCGTACTCAGTCAACCCGACCTGGTCGAGGATCCGGGGCACCTCGGCACCGTCGATCCGCGCCGCGCGGGCGGCCAGCCGGACGTTGGTGTCGACGGAGGTCCAGTCCAGCAGGCGGGGCTGTTGGAACACCATGCCGAGGCGGGGCTGCCCGCCGCCGGTGTCCACCGTGCCGCGGTCGGGCAGTTCCAGCCCGGCGACCAGGTGCAGCAGGGTGGTCTTGCCGGTGCCGGACGCGCCGACCACCGCGACCAGTTCGTCGGCGGCCAGGGTGAAGGAGAAGTTCCGCAGCACCTGCTGGCGTTCGCCGGTACGGCGGTTGACGAAGGCCTTGTCCACCCCGTCGAGTCGGATCCGGGCGTCGCCGGTGGGCCGGTTCATCGGGTCGCCACCCGGCGCCACCGCACCGCGCGGCGTTCCAGCGTCTGCAGCAGGCCGTACTCGATGACCGCCATGACCAGGGTGAAGGCGAGGGTCCAGGCGAGCACGCCGGCCACGTTGTGCTGGGAGAACTCCAGGTTGAGCTGGTAGCCGACGCCGTCGGCCAGGCCGAAGATCTCGACCAGGACGATGACCTTCCAGGCCATCGCGATGCCCAGTCGCGCGCCGGTGAACAGGTCGGGCACGATGGCCGGCAGCCACACGTACCGCAACCGGGTGAGCGCGTCGAGGCGGTAGACGTGGGCCATCTCGCCGAGTGCCGGGTCGACCGCGCGGACGCCCTGGGCGATGTTGATGGTCAGTGCGGGCGCGGCGGCCAGGGCGACGGTGAGGATCGGGTTGAGCAGGCTCACCCCGAACCAGATCACGCAGAGCAGCGCCTTCACCAGGCCCGGGGTGGCCAGTCCGATCAGCACCGCCGGCTCCAGGAACCGGCGTAGCCACTCGTTGCGTCCCATCGCGATGCCGGCGGCCACCGAGACGACGAAGGCCACCGCGAAGCCCAGCGCGACCCGGGTCAGGGTGGTCTGGACGTTCTCCCAGAGCGCGCCGTTGACGGTGATCTCGACCAGGTTGCCGGTGATGTCGGCGACGCCCGGGAGCAGCGCGCTGTCGGAGCTGCGCGCCATCAGCTCCCAACCGGCGACGAGCAGTCCGACCAGCAGCAACGCGGGCAGGACCCGAGCGATCCGGTCGCCGTGCGACGTCCGGGGCGGCGGCGCGGGGGAGCGCCCACGGTGCGGGGCCACCTCCTCGGTGTCTACGGGGTGCGTCACAGTCATCGTCGTCCCAGATTTCGGTAGGCGGTCGGTGGCGTGCACCGGTGCCGGGTGGCATCGCCGCAGGTGAGGCGAGGTAGGTAATCCCTATCTTGTTGATGGGATTACTAGGGATGCAATATGCATCTCGCATGATGGGAAGCGGGGTCGAGGGGCGCGTCGGCGGCCACCGACGCGGGAACGGCCCGTCGCGACGACCACCGGACGGTGGCGCGCGACGGGCCGTGGCACGGCGGGTCGGTGTGGCTACCGGGTGCCGGCGGCCCCACCGGGGCGGTACTCGAACCAGTCGAAGGCGGCGGTGCCGGCGGTGACGTACATGCCGATGACCCGGCCGGTGAACCCGGTGGCCACCTCGGTCGACAGGTAGCGACCGTCCAGTTCGGCCAGTGGATCCGGGTGCTCGGTGCCGACCCGGAAGGCGATGGTGTCCGGGCCGGTGGGGCCGACCCCGACCGGACCGGCGGCCAGCTGCCCGGCCGAGGTCACCGACGGCGGCAGCACGTCGTGGGTACGGATGTCCACCACCAGTTCCACCGGTCCGGCCGGGACGGACCGTTCGGCCAGGCACTGCCGCAGCGGACCGATCCGGGCGATCACCCGTACCCGACCCTGGGCCACCTCGAGGTCGTAGTGGTGGGCCTCGTCGAGCCGGACCGACAGCCCGGCGCGGGCGTCGAGCGGATCGAGGCGGGCGGTGACCCGGCAGTCGAGGTGCTGCTGCCGGCGGCCGACGAAGGTGTACCCGGGGCGGTCGAGGGTCGGCCCGGTGGCGTGCAGGGTCAGCCAGCCCGGCCGGTCGGTAAGCGACCAGGAGTGCGCCGGCCGGCTGCGCGGCGAGATCCAGCACGGCGCGAGGGTGTCCGCGTCGAAATCGTCCCGCTCCGGCGGCGTCCCGGCGCGCACAGCCGGCGCGGCCGGCGGCGACCCGGCCTGCTCAGCCGGCGCGGCCGGCGGTGTCCCGCCGGGGGCGGTCGACCCGCGCGGTTGCACCGGCTCGACCCGGGGCCAGCCGTCGACCCAGCGTACCGGGGTCAGGAACGTCTCCCGACCCAGGACGTGGAACTGCGGGGTGTGGCCGCGCGGGCGGGTGCCCAGCAGCACCATCCACCAGGATCCGTCGGGGGCCTGCACCAGGTCGGCGTGGCCGGTGCTCTGGATCGGCCGGTCGGTGCTGCGGTGCGACAGGATCGGGTTGCCCGGGGCGGCCTCGAACGGACCGCGCGGGGACCGGGCGCGGGCCACCGAGACCGCGTGGCCGCGTTCGGTGCCGCCCTCGGCGATCAGCAGGTACCACCAGCCGTCGATCCGGTACAGGTGCGGGGCCTCCGGATACTGCAGGCCGGTGCCGGTCCAGCCGGGCCACGGTCCCTCCAGGACGGTGCCGGTCGCCGGGTCGATCCGGGCGAGCTGGGTGCCGGAGAAGGCGCACCAACAGGTGCCGTCGTCGTCCCAGGCCAGGTCGGGATCGATGCCCGGCAGGTCGAGCCAGACCGGATCGGACCAGGGGCCGGCCGGGTCCTCGGCGGTGACGACGAAGCTGCCCCGGTGCACGTTGGTGGTGATCAGCCAGAACCGGCCGTCGTGGTGACGGATCGTGGGAGCGTAGATGCCGCCGGAGGTCGCGGCGTCCGGCGGGATCGGCAGCTGCTCCGGTCGGTCCAGGGCGTTGCCGATCTGCCGCCAGCGCACCAGGTCGCGGCTGTGGAACACCGGTACGCCGGGGACGTACTCGAAACTGGAGCAGACGAGGTAGTAGTCCTCGCCCACCCGGCAGACGCTGGGGTCGGGGTGGAATCCCGGGACCACGGGATTGTCGTAGTGGGACAACGGTGCTCCGTTCGGCTCAGCCGGCCAGGCGGGCGCGGAGGAAGTCCAGGGCGCGGGCCTCGTCGAGGATGCCACCACCCTCGTGCCCGTTGTACTCCCAGACCAGCAACTCGCGTGGCCCGGCGTAGGCGTGGTACGCCCCGTAGACCGTCGACGGGGGACAGGTGGCGTCCATCAGGGCCACCGAGAACAGCGCCGGCGCGGTGGCCCGGCGGGCGAAGTTGACCCCGTCGAAGTAGGCGAGGGTGCGGTGTACCCGCTCGATGCTCTCCCGGTGCACGGCCAGGTAGTCGGCCACCTCCCGGTACGGGTACGCGTTGGTGATCCGGGTGGCGCGCGGGAAGTCACAGAGGAACGGCACGAAGCTCACCACGGCGGCCAGGTCGGTGCGGAGTCCGGCAACGGCGAGCGCGGCCCCACCGCCCTGGCTGGATCCGAGCACCGCGACGCGCGCCGGATCGACCTGGGGCAGGCTGCGGGCCGCGTCGACGGCGCGCACCGCGTCGGTGAGGAACCGCCGGTAGTAGTAGTCGGCCGGGTCGCCGATGCCCCGGGTGAGCACGCCCGGTACCTGTGGGGTGGCCACGGCCGGGTCCGGGGTCTCGCCGACGCTCCAGGAGGAGCCCTGCCCCCGGGTGTCCATCTGCAGGTGAGCGAAGCCGGCCGACGCCCAGAGCAGGTTCGCCAGGGCGTGCCCGCGACCGCCGCCGTAGCCGACGTACTCCACCACGGTCGGCAGCGCCGTGGTGGCCCCGGCCGGCAGCCGCAGCCAGGCCCGGACGTCCTGGCCGGCGAAGCCCCGGAAGGTGACATCGTAGGTGACCAGCGTGGTCAGGCCGGTCGGCACCTCGCGTAGCCGCACGTCGAGGTCGTGACCGGCGGCCTCGGCCAGGGTGTCGGCCCAGAAGTCGGCGAAGTCGTCAGGCGTGCGCTGCGAGCTGCGATAGGTCGCCAGTTCCGGCAGGGGGAGATCGGTCAACACCGGTGTTCCTCCAGGTGGGGGTGTGGGGTTGCGCGGCCGGCTGGCGACCGCGTCGTCCATGATGCGGTACGGGCGACCGCGCGACCGGAGCGGGTGGCCGAAACTTTCGGCCCTGCTGCCAGCGGCGGAAGCCGTCGACCCGGGCTCGTCGGGGTTGAGCTGTCGAGGGTGTTTCGGTAACGTTTCCGATCGGAGAGCGTCGATCTCCACGGCGATGTTCCGTTGACCGTGTCCCTGCGGTGGCCTCCGGGCGGCCACGACGACAGCGGACCGGCCGCCGTGGCGGGCGGGATCGAGGCGACTCCCCTCCTGTGACAGTTCCCGGAAAGGCATTCGCCATGAACAACCTGTCCGCCCGCGACAGCGGGCGTGCGATCAGCACGCACCGACGACGTACCGCGCTCGCGGCGGTGGCGGTCGGCACCGCTGCCGTCGTCGTCGCGACGCTGGCCCTCGCCCCCGGCGCCAGTGCCGGCACGACCCTGGGTGCCTCGGCGGCGGAGAAGGGCCGCTACTTCGGTGCCGCGGTGGCGGCCTACAAGCTCTCCGACTCCACCTACGTGGGGATCCTGAACCGCGAGTTCAACTCGGTCACCCCCGAGAACGAGATGAAGATCGACGCGACCGAGCCGTCGCAGGGCAACTTCAGCTTCGCCAACGCCGACCGGATCGTCAACCACGCCATCGCCCAGGGGATGAAGGTGCGGGGCCACACCCTGGCCTGGCACTCCCAGCAGCCCCGCTGGATGGAGAGCATGGAGGGCACCGCGCTGCGCAACGCGATGCTCAACCACGTCACCCGGGTCGCCACCTACTACCGAGGCAAGATCGACTCCTGGGACGTGGTGAACGAGGCGTTCGCCGACGGCGGCAGCGGTGGCCGGCGTGACTCGAACCTGCAGCGCACCGGCAACGACTGGATCGAGGCGGCGTTCCGCGCCGCGCGGGCCGCCGACCCGGGCGCGAAGCTCTGCTACAACGACTACAACACCGACAACTGGACCCACGCCAAGACCCAGGGCGTCTACAACATGGTCCGGGACTTCAAGGCCCGGGGCGTGCCGATCGACTGCGTCGGCTTCCAGTCGCACTTCAACCCCAACTCGCCCTACCCCAGCAACTACCGCACCACCCTGGCCAGCTTCGCCGCGCTCGGCGTCGACGTGCAGATCACCGAGCTGGACATCGAGGGCTCCGGTACCGCGCAGGCCAACTCCTACCGCAGCGTGGTGCAGGACTGTCTGGCCGTGCCGCGCTGCAACGGCATCACGGTGTGGGGCATCCGGGACACCGACTCCTGGCGTTCGGGCGGGACGCCACTGCTCTTCGACGGCAGCGGCAACAAGAAGCAGGCGTACAACGCCACCCTGGAGGCGCTGAACGCCGGGGGCACCACCACCCCGCCGACGACTCCACCCACCACGCCCCCGACCACCCCGACCACCCCGCCCCCGACGACCCCGCCCACCACCCCGCCGGTCGGCGGGGCTTGCTCGGCGACCGTGTCGGTGAACCAGTGGAACGGCGGCTTCGTGGCCACGGTACGGGTCACCGCCGGCAGCGCCGGGCTGAACGGCTGGACGGTCAGCACCACCCTGCCGGGCGGCGCCAGCGTCACCAACGCCTGGAGCGCCACGAACACCGGCACGACCGGCACGGTCAGCTTCCGCAACGTCAGCTACAACGGCCAGGTCGCGGCCGGCGGCAGTACGGAGTTCGGGTTCCAGGGCACCGGCACCGCACCCAGCGCCACCCCCACCTGCACGGCGAGCTGAGTTTCCCGCGGCGGCGCGAGGGGTCGACCGGCTCCTCGCGCCGCCCGCTGTCCACCCTCCGCCGGTGACCGCACCCCCCTGACCGGTGCCGGCCGCGGTCCCGGGTGGAGTTGCCGTCCGGGAAGCGGTGCCGCATGATCGAAAGAGAGTAGTTGCGGTCGGCCAACCATCCCGAGAAACCGGTCGGGCACCCCGGTGGCCTTGCCGTCGGCGTCGCGACCAGGGGGTTCAACCATGGGTACGCCCCGACTCGTCCCGCCACCGGGGCCCGCCGACGGTCGCCCCGTCCTGGTCGTCGTGCCGTACGCCGGCAGTGGTGTCGCCCCGTTCCGGGACTGGGCCGACGCACTGGCCGACGTCGCCACGGTCACCGCCGTACTGCTGCCCGGTCGGGAGCACCTGTTCGGCCAGCCGGCGCTGACCTCGATGGCCGACGTGCTGCGTGGACTGACCCCACAGGTCGAGGCGCTGGCACCCCGTCCGGTGGTGCTCTTCGGGCACAGCATGGGTGCGGTGGTCGCCTTCGCGCTCGCCCGGCAGTTGCGGCGACGTGGCGTCCCGCCGGCCGGGTTGATCGTCTCCGGCGCCGGCAGCCCGTGCCGGCGCGACCCGACCGACCTGGTGCACCTGCTCGACGACGACGCCCTGCTGCGCCGTACCGCGGACTTCGGCGGAATGCCCCCGCAACTGCTGGCCGACCGGGAGCTGCTGGGGTTGTTCACCCCGGTGCTGCGCGCCGACTTCCAGGTGCTGGAGACCTGGCCGGTGGACCCGCAGCCGCCGCTGGCGCTGCCGGTGACGGTGTTACGCGGGACCGGTGACACCACGGTCACCGACCACCAGGCCGACGGGTGGCGTACCCACACCGTCACCGACCCGGACGAGCACTTCTTCGCCGGTGGGCACTTCTTCGTCCACACCGCCCGCGCCGAGGTGCTGCGCACCGTCGCGGACGTGCTGGCCGCCGTGCCGGGCGACAACCGACGGTCCCACCACCCGCGCCATCGATGACCGACCGGCGTCGGCGATCGGGGTGGGCCGTACGCTCGCTGCCATGAGCATTCCTGACCTGCTGCGTCGGCACCGTCTCGTCCCCGTGGTCGTGCTCGACGACGCCACCGCCGCCGAACCCCTCGCCGACGCCCTCGCCACGGGCGGGCTGCCCGTCGCCGAGGTCACCTTCCGGACTCCGGCCGCCGCCGAGTCGATCGCCCGGATGGCCGCGCACGGCGGGGTCACCGTCGGGGCCGGCACGGTGCTCACCGCCGAGCAGGTGGACATCGCGGTCGGGGCGGGCGCCCGCTTCGTCGTCTCGCCCGGGTTCAGCCCGGCGGTCGTCCGGCGCTGCCGAGAGCACGGGGTCACCGCGCTGCCCGGTGCGGTCACCGCGACCGAGGTGATGGCCGCCCTCGCCGAGGGGGTCGACACCCTGAAGTTCTTCCCCGCCGGTACCTCCGGCGGTGCACCGGCGGTGGCGGCGTTGTCCGCGCCGTTCGGTCAGGTGAGTTTCGTGCCCACCGGCGGTATCGACGCCACCTCCGCCGCCGACTACCTGGCGCTGCCGGCTGTGCTGGCCGTCGGCGGCAGCTGGATGGTGCCCCGGGCGGCGATCCGGGCCGGCGAGTTCGACCGGATCACCGACCTGGTCACCGCCAGCGTCGAGGCGGTGGCCCACTGACGGAGCCCGTAGCGACGCGCCGGAGGCTCACGACACACCGTCCTCACCGGACAGACGGCGGGGCGGTGCGGCAGTATCCTGTGCAGTCGTGGGCACCTGGCGCACCGGGCGCACGACGGGGTGGGAGGCGGCCGGATGCAGGCGACGCAACGGGTCCGGTTAGGACGCACCGAGGTCGAGGTGACCCGGCTGGGCGTCGGTCTGGCCCAGATCGGTGGGCTCTACACCCCGGTCGGTGACTCCGCCGCCCGGGTCACCGTGGACACCGCCTGGGATCTCGGTCTGCGCTACTTCGACACCGCGCCGCTCTACGGCTGCGGCCTGTCGGAGCGCCGGGCCGGGGCGGTGCTGGCCGACCGGCCACGCGCCGAGTTCACCCTCTCCACCAAGGTCGGCCGGCTGCTGGTGCCCGGCGACGACGATCCCCAGGGAATCTGGGCCGAGCCCACCGGGCTGCGACCGGTCTTCGACTTCAGCTACGCCGGGGTGCGCCGCTCGTACGCCGACAGCCTGGAGCGCCTGGGCCTGGACCGGATCGACATCGCGCACATCCACGACCCGGACGCCCACCTGGCCGACGCCCTGCGGCAGGCCTACCCGGCCCTGGCCGACCTGCGGGCGGCCGGGGAGATCGGGGCGGTGAGCGCCGGCATGAACCAGGCCCCGGCGTTGGTGACGCTGGCCCGCGCCGCCGACCTCGACTGCGTCATGCTGGCCGGCCGCTACACCCTGCTGGACCAGTCGGGCCTGGCCGAGCTGCTGCCGCTCTGTCAGCGGCGGCAGATCTCGGTCCTCGCCGCCGGGGTCTACAACTCCGGCCTGCTGGCCGACCCGAAACCCGGGGCGTTCTACGACTACGCCCCGGCCGACGCGGCGCTGGTGGAGCGGGCCCACGCGATCCGGACCGTCTGCGACCGGCACGGGGTGCCGCTGCGGGCCGCCGCCATCCAGTTCCCCCTCGGGCATCCGGCGGTGGCCAGCGTGGTGGTCGGCGCGCACGATCCCCGGCAGATCGCCGACAACATCACCATGTTCGAGTGGGACATCCCCGGTGCGCTCTGGGCCGACCTGAAGCGGGCCGGTCTGCTGGCCCGGGAGGTTCCCACGCCGTGACCGACCGCCGTCGTCTGGAGCGTGCTCTGGGAGACTGACGGGGCGGACCGGTGGGCGCGCGACGCGCCACACCGGAGGCGGCGGGGGGCACTCCGGCGTCAACGGTAGGCTGCGGACGGCGTCCGAGTGACCTAAGGGGAACGCGTGTTTGGCGGAACGGTTGCCGGGTCGGTTGTGGCCTGCGGAAAACCGGCGTGAGTCACGGGCTGCGCGCCGGCGACCCGGCCCGACTCGGCGGTTACGAGTTGCTCGACCGGCTCGGCGAGGGTGGCATGGGCAGCGTCTTCCTGGCCCGCTCGCCGCAGGGACGGCGGGTCGCGGTCAAGGTCGTCCGGGCGGACCTGTCGCACGACGACGAGTTCCGGGGCCGGTTCCGCAGCGAGGTCAACCGGGCTCGCCAGGTCCCACCGTTCTGCACGGCCGAGGTGCTGGACGCCGACCCGGACCACGACCCGCCGTATCTGGTGGTGGAGTACGTCGAGGGGCCGAGCCTGGCGCAGTTCGTCCGGGACCAGGGGCCCCTGGGGGCGGCCGGGGTGCACAGCATGGCGGTCGGGGTGGCCACCGCGCTCACCGCCATCCACGGCGCCGGGGTCATCCACCGGGACCTGAAGCCGGCGAACGTGCTGCTCGCCCCGGGCGGGGTCAAGGTCATCGACTTCGGCATCGCCCGTGCCTTCGAGGCGACCAGCCGGCACACCCGGACCAACCAGCTGGTCGGGACCGCCGCGTACATGGCGCCGGAGCGCTTCGAGCCGGCATCCGGCCAGCCGGTGGGTCCGGCCGCCGACGTGTTCGCCTGGGGCGCGGTGGTCGGCTACGCGGCGACCGGCCGTAACCCGTTCGGCGGGAATTCCGCCACCGACACCGCGATGCGGATCCTCACCCAACCGCCGGACCTGACCGGGCTCGACGGGCCGCTGCGGGAGCTGGTCGGCCGGGCCCTGGCCAAGAATCCCGCGGACCGGCCCACCGCCCGGGAGCTGCTCGACGGGTTGCTGACGGCGGCGCCCTCGACGAGCCCGGCGCAGCCGGCCCCTGCGGCGGCGGTGTCGCCCGCCCCGACCGGTGCCGCGGGTGACGGCGGGTATCCGACCGACGGTGCGGGCTCGGGCCGGCGACGTCGGCTCACCGGGCTGGCGGTGACCGCCGTGGTGATCGCGGCGCTGGTGTCCAGCGCCCTGTTCGGCCCGCAACTACTGGGCGGCGGCGCTGATCGGGACCCGGTCGGTTCGACGGGCAACGGCACGCCGGCGGCTGACGGGCCGACGTCGCCGGCAGCGGGTACGCCGAGTCCGTCGCCGTCGCCGTCGGGGACGGATCGGACCCGGGCCATGCTCTCCGGAGAGCGCCGTGTCCTGCTGCACGTGGTGCAGATCGACCGGGATCTTTCGCTGCCGTTCGACCGCACGTTGCGCGTCGGCGACGGGACCGGACCGGACGCCCTGTTCGTGCTCGATCCGGTCGGTGTGGATTACATGATCAAATCGCTGAACCCGGACGTCGCCCACCAGCCGTGCCTCGGGGTCAAGATCGATTCGGCGGGTTACGCCTCGTTGGTCGGCGTCGACTGTCAGCCGACGCCGGCCACCGTCTTCGACATCTCCCGCGACGGCTGGGACGACAAGGGTCGCCTGGCGTACTCCATCATCAACGAGACGTACGGCGTGCTGGAGTGGAACGCGGACGAGAAGCGGCTGCACGTGCAGGAGCAGGGCGACGCCCCGGTCGGCACCACCTTCAGTCTGGTCGACCGCGGCGCGCTCTGACCGACCCACGTCGGGCCGGTTCGGATGCGGGCCGCAGAGGCACCTCGTCGGGGCGGGGTCGGCTCGACAAGGGTCTCCTGCACCCCCCCCCGAGAGCTGAGGCCCACCCGAGAAAGGCACCCCTTGTGAAGATCGTCGCCGCAGACGTCATCGTCTCCAGCCCGGACCGCAACTTCGTCACCCTCAAGATCACCACTGAGGACGGCCTCACCGGTCTGGGCGACGGCACCCTCAACGGACGCGAGCTCTCCGTCGCCTCGTACCTGCGCGACCACGTCGCCCCGCTGCTGGTCGGGCGGGACGCGCACAACATCGAGGACGCCTGGCAGTTCCTCTACCGCTCGGCGTACTGGCGGCGCGGCCCGGTCACCATGGCCGCCATCGCCGCCGTCGACGTGGCCCTCTGGGACATCAAGGCCAAGGCCGCCGGCATGCCGCTCTACCAGCTGCTCGGCGGGGCGTCCCGGACCGGCATCATGGCCTACGGGCACGCCTCGGGCCGGGACCTGCCGGAGCTGTTCGACTCGATCCGCGCCCACCTCGACGAGGGATTCCGGTCGATCCGGGTGCAGACCTCGGTGCCCGGCATCAACGCCGTGTACGGCGTCGCCGCCCAGCCCAGCAGCGGCGGCAAGCGGTACGACTACGAGCCGGCCCAGCGCATCCCGCTGCCGGCCGAGGAGGACTGGGACACCCGGGCGTACCTGCGGCACCTGCCCGGCGTCTTCGAGGCGGTACGCGCCGAGTTCGGCCCGGAGCTGCCGCTGCTGCACGACGGCCACCACCGGATGACCCCGATCCAGGCCGCCAGGCTCGGCAAGTCGCTGGAGCCGTACGACCTGTTCTGGCTGGAGGACTGCACCCCGGCGGAGAACCAGGAGGCGCTGCGGCTGGTCCGCCAGCACACCACCACGCCGCTGGCCATCGGCGAGATCTTCAACACCGTGTGGGACTACCAGACGCTGATCCGGGAGCAGCTGATCGACTACGTGCGCTCGGCCGTCACCCACACCGGTGGCATCACCGCGATGCGCAAGCTGCTGGACTTCGCCGCCCAGTACCAGATCAAGTCGGGCATCCACGGACCGACCGACATCTCGCCGGTGGGCATGGCCGCCGCTCTGCACCTGGACCTGGCCATCCACAACTTCGGCATCCAGGAGTACATGCGCCACGGCGAGCTGACCAACGAGGTGTTCCGCCAGTCGTTCACCTTCGCCGACGGTTACCTGCACCCGGGTGACCAGCCCGGCATCGGCGTCGAGCTGGATGAGGAGGCCGCCGCCCGGTTCCCGTACCAGCCGGCGTACCTGCCGTACAACCGGCTCAAGGACGGCACCGTCCATGACTGGTGAGGTACCGGCGACCCGGCACGTGGTGGTGATGGGGGTCTCCGGCGCGGGCAAGACGACGGTCGCCGTCGGTCTCGCCGCGGCGACCGGGCTGACCTTCGCCGAGGCCGACGTGCTGCGGCAGGGGCCACCGGCGGTGGACTTCGTGCACCTGGCCGGGCCGACCGAGATCATCCGCGCCCGGCTGTCGGTGCGGGAGGGTCACTACATGCCGCCCAGCCTGCTCGACTCGCAGACCGCCACCCTGGAGCCGCTCCTCCCCGACGAGCAGGGCATCATCCTGGACCTGGAGTCGTCCACCGAGACCCTGGTCGACGCGGCGGTCGCGCAACTCGGTCTGCCGACGTCGGGCCGGTCGGCCGGACCGCCGCCGTCGCCGACCCCGGCTCGCCGGTGACCGCCGTGCCTGATCGGTCGTGCCTGATCAGCGGTGGATAATGCCGGTATGCGCGAGCCTGCCATGACGGATGTCGCCCGCCTCGCAGGCGTCTCCCACCAGACCGTCTCCCGGGTGCTCAACGACCACCCGAACGTCCGGGAGGCGACCAGACTGCGGGTGCGGGCGGCCATCGCCGAACTCGGGTACCGACCCAACCGGGCCGCGCGCACCCTGGTCACCGGCCGCTCGCAGTTGATCGGCGTGGTCGCGCAGAACAGCACCCTGTACGGTCCCGCGTCGCTGCTGGCGGCCTTCGAGCAGGCGGCGGCCCAGGCCGGTTTCGCGGTGAGCGTCGGCAGCGTCAGCACCCTGGACCGCCGGTCGATCCTCGCCGCGGTGGAACGGCACCTCGACCACCGGGTCGCCGGCATCGTGGTGATCGCGCCGGTGGCCTCGGCCAACGAGGCCCTGGACCACCTGCCCGACCAGGTGCCGGCGGTGACCGTCGACGGGGACCTGAACCGGCAGGCCGCGCTGGTCACCGTCGACCAGGTCGCCGGGGCGGCGATGGCCACCCGGCACCTGCTGGAGCACGGCCACCGGACCGTGTGGCACGTCTCCGGGCCGGCCGACTGGTTCGACAGCGCCGGTCGGGTCGCCGGCTGGCGCTCGGCGCTGCGTGCGGCCGGCGCGGAGGAGCCGCCGCTGCTGTCCGCCGACTGGTCCGCGGCCTCGGGTTACCGCGCCGGGCAGATGCTGGCCAGGATGCCCGAGGCCACGGCCGTCTTCGCGGCCAACGACCACCTCGCCCTCGGGGTGTTACGGGCGTTGAGCGAGCGCGGTCGCCGGGTGCCGGCCGAGGTCAGCGTGGTCGGCTTCGACGACGTGCCGGAGGCGGCCTACTTCATCCCCCCGCTGACCACCGTCCGGCCGGACTTCGACGCGGTCGCCCGGGCCAGCCTGGGCCTGCTGCTGAGCCAGATCGAGTCCGGGATGCCGACGCGGGAACGGCACACCATCGCGCCCACCCTGGTCACCCGGGACAGCGTGGCCGGTCCCGCCCGCTGACCGGCCCGCCGGCTCACGTCCAGCAGACCCAACCGCGGGTCTGGCTGAACCACGTCCCGACCTGCAGCACCGACAACGCGGCCCCGGCGACCCAGGCGGCCACCTGCCAGGCCGAGTCGAGCAGGGACCAGGTGGCGACCAGACTCACCGGCGCGGTTGCCCAGCACCACCCCCACGATCGCCACCACCGCCACCACCGCCGTGACGTGCAGGTGCATCGTCGTACGATGCGCGCCGGCCAGGTTGTCGATCTCGTTGCGCAGGGCGGTGAACTCGGCAAGCGCCACCTCGACCGTCACCTGGCCGGCCGACCGGTCCGCACCGGTGGCCCATGGTCGACGTGGTGACCGGGAGCGGACGGGTGCGGCACGCAGAGTGTCCATGCCGGAATCCTGTCAGCCCGGTGCCACCGGTCGGGCGTACCCTCGGCGCACCTGATCCGCCCGGGGCGCTCCGGTCGTGTCGCGGGCCGACCGGGCCGAACCTGGTCCAGAATGTCCGATGTGACAACGTGGTTGGTGGGGCCCGACGGCGGTATCGACCGGGCGGCCGGGTTCCCGCCGGGCCCGGTGTCGACGCGGCCGGCCGGGGACGGCTCCCTGGACTACTACCTGGTCCGACCCGCCGGTGACGGTCGGTCGGCCCGACGCGACGGCGGCGTCGGGGCCCCGGACGGGATCCTGGTCGAGGAGTTCGTCCTCGACCGGGAGCACTGTGCGGTCCGGCTGGACAGCGCCGGCTGGACGGCGGGGGAGCGCCGCTGGTGGCGCGCGGCGGCGTTCAGCCGGGCCGTCCGCTCCGATCCGGCCGTGCGGGCCCGGGTGGTGCCGGTCGACCGGGACGAGGCCGCCGCCGTGCTACGTCTCTTCGGTGGCGCCGACCTACCCGACGAGCGGACGCTGCGGGGCTACTTCCGCGACGGCACGCCGCTGCGCACCGCCGCGCCCCTGCGGCTGGGCGGGGAGGTGACCGCCGGCTTCCACGACACCCGGGTGCACCGGATCCTGTTCGCCAACGACCTGACCCCGCCGGGGCTGGCCGACCTGCGCGCCCGCTGGCCGCTGACCGTCACCGGTGACCTCGCCGACCCGCTGGCCCGGGTCATCGGCACCGCCGAGCTACGGGTAGGCGACGACGCGTTCCGCTGGGAGCTGCGCCGGATCGGCACCGTCTCGGCCTGGTGCGTCGACCTGACCAGCGACCTCGCCGGACCGCACGACGACGCGCTCCGGCCGATGCTGCGGCAGCTGACCACCGCGATGCGCCGGCAGGGCCTGATCCCGGTCACCATCGAACGCTTCGCCTGACCCCTGGTCGGCCGGATGCCACGACGGGTGCGCGACCGCAGCGCCGGCCCGACCACCGCACCGGGACCGGACGGTTGACCCTCGACCCGGTCGAGACCGGAGAGTACGGCCGAGCACGAGGCCGTACGACAACCGGGGGACCGACCGTGGCGACTTCCGACCAGCCGGCGGTGGCCGCAGCCCCACCGGCGGACCCCCGCGGATCGGCGGTGCCACCCCGGGCGTACTGGGTGTGGTTGGGCGGGACCCAACTCTCCGTCCTCGGCACCCAGATCCTGGCCTTCGCGATGGCCTGGGCGGCGAGCGGTCGGGGTGGTCTCTTCGCCGGCCTGGTGTTGACCGCGATCAACCTGCCCCGGGTGCTGCTCCTGCTGGTCGGCGGGGCGGTGGCTGACCGGGTGGGGCCCTGGCGGGTCCTGATCGTCGCCGACGCGATGATGGTCGGGGTGACCCTGGCGTTGGCCGTCGGCGCCTGGTCGGTGCCCGATCCGGCGGTGTTCTTGCTGGTCGCCGCCCTCGCCATCGGCGCGGTGGACGCCTTCGGGCTGCCTGCCTCGGGTGCGCTTCCCCGGCTGCTGGTGTCCCCGGCGGCGTTGGCCCGGGCGTTGTCGGCCCGGCAGGTAGCCGGTCAGCTGGCGGTCTTCGCCGGCCCACCGCTGGGCGGGCTGTTGGTGGCAGCCGCCGGGCTGGTGGCGGCGGCCCTGGCCACCGCGGGCACGTTCGCGGTACTGCTGTTCGTCCTGGCGCTGCTGCGTCCCCGCCACCCCACCGGGCAGACCCTGCCGGATCGGCCCCGGCTGCGGAGTGCGGTGATTGACGGGATGTGGGTCGCCGCTCGGGACCCGGTGCTGCGGACCGCGTTGCTGCTGGTCATGGCCACCGCTGCGGTCCTGCTGCCGGTCTCCGGGCTGTTGGTGCCCCTGCTCGCCCGGGACAATGCCTGGTCGGCCCGGTCCGCCGGCTCGGTGGTCGGGGTGGTCGCGCTCGGCGTGGCGGTCGTCGCCGCGACGGTGGCGGTGCGGGGTGCCTGGTCCAGTCCGGGGCGTACCGCCGGAGCAGGGCTGTTGCTCGCCGCCGTCGGCGTGGGCGCGCTGGCGTCGGCTCCGACCGTGTCCTGGGCGGTACCGGCCGCGGCTTTGGTCGGCCTCGGCACCGGCGGGGTCACCACCGTACTCGCGCCGCTGATCCTCGGTTCGACCCCCGGCACCCACCTGGCCCGGGTCCAGGCGGTGCTGGTCCTGGCGCAGGGCGTACCGCTGCTGGTGACCCACAACCTGCTCGGCTGGCTCGCCGACGCCGTCGGCACCTCGACGGCCCTCTACGGCTGCGCCGCCACCCTCACCGCCCTCGCCCTCACCGCCCTACGGGCCCCCACCTCCTCGCCTCGCCCGATCGGGGCCGCCGGGGGTGCAGCTTCCGGGAAATAGTGGTGTCCGGTGCGGACGTGGCCACTCTTTCCCGGAAGCTGCCCGCCCTCGACCGTCCGGGACGACGCCCGTCGAGCGGGGACGGGGGCGGATGGGTGAGACTGGCGGGGTGTTGCCCGCTGCTGAACTGATCGCCGACCTGCCGGTCCGGGAGGTGCTGCCGGCCCTCACCGAGGCTCTGGCCGATGTCGGCGCGGCGGTGCTGGTCGCGCCGCCGGGCACCGGCAAGACCACCCTGGTGCCGCTCGCGCTGGCCGACGCCGGCAGTGGGCGGGTGGTGGTCGCCGAGCCCCGGCGGGTGGCGGCCCGGGCGGCCGCCCGGCGGATGGCGGCGCTGCTCGGTGAACGGGTCGGCGAGCGGATCGGCTACACGGTGCGCGGGGACCGTCGGGTCGGCCCGGCGACGCGGGTGGAGGTGGTCACCACCGGCGTGCTGGTGCAGCGGCTGCACCGCGATCCGGAGCTGGCCGGCATCGACGCGGTGGTGCTCGACGAGTGCCACGAGCGGCACCTCGACTCCGACCTGGCGCTCGCCTTCACCACCGAGGTACGGGCCACCCTCCGACCGGACCTGCGACTGCTGGCCACCTCGGCGACCGCCGAGGCCACCCGACTGGCCCAGATCCTCGACGCCCCGGTCGTCGAGGCGCACGCCGCGACGTACCCGCTGCAGGTGCACTGGTGCCCACCGGCCGGACCGGTCGATCCGCCGCGTGGTGCGCGGGTCGATCCCCGGCTGCTGGACCACGTGGCGGCCACCGCCCGCCGGGCGCTGGCCGACGGCCCGGGTGACGTGCTGGTGTTCCTGCCCGGTGCCCGCGAGCTGGGCACGGTGGCCGCCCGGCTGACCGACGTCGACGCCGACGTGGTCACCCTGCACGGCCGGCAGACGGGGCCACCCAGGACGCCGCGCTGCGGCCCGGGCCCCGACGGCGGGTCGTGCTCGCCACCTCGATCGCCGAGAGCAGCCTGACCGTCCCCGGCGTACGCGCGGTGGTCGACGCCGGACTCAGCCGGGTGCCCCGCACCGACCACGCCCGGGGCCTGGGCACCCTGGTCACCGTCGCGGTGTCCCGCGCCTCGGCGACCCAGCGGGCCGGCCGCGCCGCCCGCCAGGGACCCGGCCGGGTCTACCGGTGCTGGTCGCCGGCCCAGCACGAGCGGCTGCCCGCGCAGCCCGAGCCGGAGATCGCCGCCGCCGACCTGACCGGGTTCGCCCTGGACCTGGCCCGGTGGGGGCATCCGGACGGGACCGGGTTGGCCCTGCCGGACCCGCCGCCGGCCGGCGCGCTGCGGGTCGCCCAGGCCGCCCTGCGCGCCGTCGGCGCGCTCGACGCGACCGGCCGGGTCACCGCGCGGGGGCGGGCGATCGCCGAGGCCGGCACCCATCCCCGCCTGGCCCGGGCGCTGCTCGACGGTGCCGCCCTGGTCGGCACCGCCCGGGCCGCCGAGCTGGTCGCGCTGCTGACCGAGGAGGGCACCGGTGGGGCCGGCGACGACCTGGTCGCCGCCTGGCGGCGGCACCGCGCCGAGGCACCCCACGCGTGGCGGCAGGAGGTGCGCCGGTTGACCCGCAACGCCGGGGACCATCCGGGTACGCCGGTCCCGGACGACCTCGCCGCCGCGCTGGTGGTGGGGCTGGCGTACCCGGAACGGCTGGCCAGGCTGCGTCACGCCGACGGCACCGCGTACCTGATGGCCGGGGGAACCGCCGCGGACCTGACGCCCGGCACCCGGTTGACCGGGGCGGCGTGGCTGGCCGTCGCCGTCGCCGACCGGGCACCGGGCGCGACGGCCGCGCGGATCCGCTCGGCCGCGCCGCTGGACGAGGCGACCGCCCGCCAGGCCGGTGCGGGGCTGCTCACCGAGACCGCCGAGGTGGCCTGGGCCGACGGCGACGTGGTGGCCCGCCGGATCGTCCGCCTCGGCGCGATCACCCTGGTCGAACGGCCGTTGGCCGAGGTCGATCCGCAGGCCCGGCGGGCGGCCCTGCTCGACGGGCTGCGCGAGGTGGGGCTGAGCCTGCTGACCTGGTCCCGGGAGGCGGTCGCGCTGCGCGACCGGCTCGCCTTCTGTCACGCGGCGCTGGGCGGGGGATGGCCGGACGTCTCCGACGGGGCGCTGCTGGCCGCCGCCGACGATTGGCTGGCCCCGGAGCTGGCCCGGGCCCGGCGCCGGGCCGACCTGGCCCGGGTCGACCTGGTCACCGCGCTGCGCCGGCTGCTGCCGTGGCCGGCTGCCGCCCGCTTCGACGAGCTCGCCCCGGAGCGCATCGAGGTGCCCAGCGGCTCGCGGATCCGGGTCGACTACACCGACCCGCGGGCCCCGGTGCTCGCGGTCAAGGTGCAGGAGGCGTTCGGCTGGGCCGAGACACCCCGGCTGGCCGACGGGCGGGTACCGGTGCTGCTGCACCTGCTCTCGCCCGCCGGCCGCCCGGCGGCGGTCACCGGCGACCTGCCGTCGTTCTGGCGTACCGGGTATCCGCAGGTCCGCGCGGAGCTGCGGGGCCGGTACCCGCGTCATCCGTGGCCGCCGGACCCGGCCACCGCCACCCCCACCCGGGGTACGGCGCGCCGGGCCCGTTGACCCTCAGCCCTTCGTGATCACCTCGTCGGTGGCCAGGCTCGACGTGCGCTGCTGGATCAGTGTCCGCAGCCGCGTCGAGTCCGTGTCGACCGACGCGCCGTCCGAGCTGTCCACACCGGTCAACACCCGGGTCAGCTCGTCCAGGGCGGTCGACGCCGCCCCGTCGGCGTAGATCTGCTGGTACAGCTCCCGGTAGGCCGACTCGTAGACCTCGGTGAACGCGTCACTGGCCAGGAACCGCTCCTTGAGCTTGTGCCCTCCGCCGAAGCCCCCACCAGGGGCCCGGCCGTCCTCGGCATCCGCGCCTCCGCCGGGCGGCTGCATCCCCTCGGGCAGCTCCGGCATCCCGCCGGGTACCTGTCCGCCGTCGGGCATCCCGCCGGGTACCTGTCCGCCGTCGGGTGCCGCGCCGCCGCGGAACATGTTCCGCATGCTGCCCTGCTCGTGCGGGCCCTGGTCGGCGTTACCGCTGAAGGTCAGGTTGTAGTCCCAGCCGACCACCGTGAACTTCCTGGCCGACAGGTCGTACCAGAGGTAGTAGTTGCGACCCGGGCCCGACATGTCGTCGAAGTTGAGCAGCAGGTTCTGCAGCGCCACGTACCGGGCGAAGGACTCCACGTCGATCCGGTCGGCCAACCCCGCGTCGAACTCCTCGTCGCTGCTGTTGTCGACCCACCTGATCAGGTCGATGACGGGTTGCAGGTCCTGGCTGCCCAGCTTGGTGACCTGCTTGAAGTCGTCCTGGTAGTCGATCGGATCGTCGCCCTGGTCGGTGAACTGCCCGGTGGCCAGCGACTTGTACAGCACCCCCGAGCCGTCGATGTCCTCGGCGAAGGCACCGTCCGGGTTCTGGATCACCAGCCGGGCCGTCGCCGGCCGGTCGTTGACCACGAAACTGGAGTACGCGTACCGGGGGGCGATCTCGCCGAGGTCGGCCAACAGGTCGAGGGTGACCGCCTCGTTGAGCACGGTGGATCCACCGCCCATCCCGCCGACCCGTACCGCGATCTCCCGGTGCCCCTGGTAGCGGAGGCCCTCGACGAACTCGTCGAACCGGATCAGCCACGGCAGCGTCTCCGGCTCCTCGGCCTTCAGGCTGGTCATGGTGAAACCACCTCCGGCCCGGTTGCCCCACCCGCCGTTGTCCTCGGTCGTGTCGCCCTGGGGGGCGCCGCCTTCGGGCGCGCGACCGCCTTCTGCAGCACCGCCTTCGGGCGCGCGACCGCCGCGGGCGCGACCTTCGGCTGCGCCGTCGCCGGGAGGGCCGCCGTCGGCCGCACCGCCGGGGCGGTCACCGGAGCGGCCGATCGACTCGCCGTCGCGGGTCAGGCCACGCAGGGTGGAGTTGCCCTTGAGCCGTACGCCCACGCTGGAGATCGTGGTGCCGTCGATGGTCACGTCGGCCTCGACGTAGTCCTTCTCGCCCTCCTGGTGGAAGGTGTCCAGCATCCGCTGGTAGTCGGCGTCCCGGAAGGTCACCGTGATCTCGTGGGCGACGGTCGCATCGAACAGGTCCCGGGTGCCCGCGATGTTCTGGGTCACCACGTCACCCTCGCCGTCGCTGCTGCTGGTCACGTAGGGCTGCACCCGCACCGTGCTGAACACCACCGCCACGACGGCGAGGAACGCGACGCAGCCGGCCAGCAGTTTCCAGTAGTGGCGCAGCCGGACCGGAATCCGGTGCCGCAGCCGACGACGGGGCGGGGCAACGGCTGCGCCCATCACAGGTCCGTCTGGTCGTAGCCGGTCAGGACGGTGACCCGCTGGCCGGAGGTACGCTCACTCAGCGCCGAGATCAGCTCACCCGGCTCGTGGCCCTTCTTCAGCCGTACCGTGTACATGATCTCGGTGAGCGCCCCGCCCCGGATCGTCTCCATGCTGACCAGCTCGAACTCGCTGGTGAAGCGGATCAGCACGTCCTTGATCGCCTCGGTGTGGTTGCCGTCCGGGGGCACCTGGACCTTGACGACCTGGCGCTGCACGTTGCTGGCGAACCAGTTGAACCGGTACATCACCAGGATGATCAGGCTGATCGCGACCGCGGCGACGATGGCCAGGCTGTAGAAGCGGGTGCCGCAGGCCATGCCGACGCCCATCACCAGGAAGATGAAGCCGACGTCGCGGGTTTCCTTGATCGCGTTGCGGAAGCGCACCACCGACAACGCGCCGACCAGGGCGAACGCCCGGGCGATGTTCGAGCCGACCACCAGCATGATCAGGGCGATGAGCATGCCGAGGATGACCAGCGTCTGCACGTAGGACTGGCTGTACGACACGTTGCGGTGGGTGAACCGGTAGATGTATCCGATCATCGTGCTGAGCAGGAAGGAGAGCGACAACGCGACGGCGATGTCGGCCATGCTGAAGGTGCCGGACAGGTCCTGGAAGGTGAAGTCCACGGTGGATCAGGCCTCGTTTCGGATAGGGCTCGGCGACAGGCCGGCGGCGGGGTCGTCGTCGACGACGTGGAAGACCGAACGGGGGGCGCGGCCGAAGGCCTCCACGCTCTGGCAGTACTTGGACATCCGGACCACCGACATGTTCGACCGGGCGGCGAGGTCGGTCAGCCAGTACGGCACCCGCTCGTTGGCCTTGATCTCCACGACCGCGCGGGTGGCCGGCACGATCAGCCGGTTCTCGGCGTCGGCGCCCAGGTGGAAGTCCCGGTCCCGGCCCCGGACCCGGTGGTCCAGGGTGACCCGCAGGCCCACGTCGGCGTCGCGGCCGACGAACGCCTCCCGCTGGTAGCCGGTCATCGCGACCGGTCGCAGGTCCAGCCCGCTCACCAGCTCGAGCACCTCGGAGACGAAGCCGCGCTGGGACTCGTCGTGCTCGATCATCCGGCGGCCGTCGCAGAGCTCCCGGGCCAGCCGGTAGGGCAGGGCCACCCGTCGTTTCTGGGTGACCCGGTTGACCCGCTGCTTGATCTCGACGTAGACGGTGCTGTCGTCGGTGATGCCGAAGCGGTCGCCGTAGTGCCGTACCCGCAGCTTGCGACGGAACTTCAGCCCCTCGATCTTCTCCCAGTAGAAGCGCAGCTGCGGGGTGTCGTAGTAGAGGCTCCAGACCCCGTACCCGCCGGTGCCACCGTGCTGGTCGCCGTCCATCCGGCCGGCCAGCACCTCGCGCAACGCCGGCACGTCGACGCTGGGCACCAGGTACTTGATCTCGTACCGGTTGAAGGAGTGCAACCGGCTCGGCGCGCGCAGGGCGTGGCCGGCCCGGTCGGTGCCGGCCGTCGGGGGGCCACCGGACGACCGCGGTGGTCGGTCCGCAGCGGCGACCGGTACGGGAGGTGGGCGAAGCGGAAGGGGCATGGTGTCGCGCCGATCTCGGAGGTGGACGAGGTCAGGCGACAAGCCAATCCGTGTTGTCTGTGTGCCGGATGTGGACAACTTATGAATACGGGGTGAGCCGTCGGTGGACGTCGACCTCCGGCCGGTGCCGGCGAGGGTCCGGTGACCAGACGATCTTGTGACATGTGTCCCCACTTCGCCGATGAGCAGGGTCACGAGCTGTGCAGTTAACCGGGTACCCCGGTAGGGTAGGTGGACCGTCTGTTGATCTCTGGGGAGGTTGTGTGCTGGTCCTGGTGGCGGTCCATGCGCTCGCAGCCGTGGTCGCCCCGGCGCTGGTGCGCAGGTGGGGACCGCGGGCGCTGTACCTGGTGGCATTGCCCCCGGCCGTGACCCTGGGGTGGGCGTTGACCCACACCGCCCAGGTCCGCGGCGGGGACCCGGTGGTCGAGACGGTGCCCTGGGTGCCGCAGCTCGGTCTGGAGATCGCCCTGCGGATGGGCACCCTGAGCTGGCTGATGGTGCTGCTCGTCGGCGGCGTCGGCGCGCTGGTGCTGGCCTACAGCGCCCGGTACTTCTCCGCCGGCGACCCGGGGCTGGGACGCTTCGCCGCGGTCTTCGTCGCCTTCGGTGGAGCGATGCTCGGCCTGGTGGTCTCCGACGACCTGCTGCTGCTCTACGTCTTCTGGGAGTTGACCACCGTCTTCTCCTATCTGCTGATCGGGTACGACCCGGCCAAGCGCTCCGCTCGCCGGGCCGCCATGCAGGCGCTGCTGGTCACCACCCTCGGCGGTCTGGCGATGCTCGCCGGGTTCATCATGCTCGGCCAGCACGCCGGCACCTACCGGTGGTCCGAGGTCGCCCAGAACCTCCCCGACGGCGGCTACCTCGCCGTCGCCCTGGTTCTGGTGCTGCTCGGCGCGCTCAGCAAGTCGGCCATCTTCCCGTTCAGCTTCTGGTTGCCGGGGGCGATGGCCGCGCCCACCCCGGTCAGCGCCTACCTGCACGCCGCCGCCATGGTCAAGGCCGGGGTCTTCCTGGTCGCCCTGATGGGACCGGCGGTCGCCGGAGTCGCCTCGTGGCGCACGATGCTGCTGGTCGGCGGCCTGATCACCATGTTCCTCGGCGCCTGGGCGGCACTGCGGCAGGTCGACCTCAAGCTGCTGCTGGCCTACGGCACGGTCAGCCAACTCGGTCTGCTGATGGTGGTGCTCGGTGCCGGCACCCGGGACACCGCGCTGGCCGGCGTGGCGATGGTCCTGGCCCACGCGCTGTTCAAGGCCACCCTCTTCCTCGTGGTCGGGATCGTCGACCACGTCACCGGCACCCGCGACCTGCGCGAGCTCAGTGGCCTCGGCCGTCGGCTACCCGCCCTGGCGGTGGTGGCCACGCTGGCGGCCGCCTCGATGGGCGGTCTGCCGCCGATGGCGGGTTTCGTGGCCAAGGAGGCGGCCTTCGAAGGCTTCCTGCACGGCAGCGGAGCCGACCGGATCGTACTGGTGGGCCTGGTCCTCGGCTCGGCGCTGACCGTGGCGTACACGTTGCGGTTCCTCTGGGGCGCCTTCGCCGCGAAGCCCGGCGTCGCGCCGACCGAGCCGGGTCGGCTCGACTGGGCGTTCCTGACCCCACCGGCGTTGCTCGCGGTGGCCGGCCTGGCCACCGGGGTGCTCGCGCCCGCGATCGACCAGGTGCTGGCCCCGCACGCCGACCAGTACCCGAGCACGGGTGAGGGCTACCACCTGGCGCTCTGGCACGGGCCCACGCTCGCCCTCGGCCTGTCGGTGCTGGCGGTGGCCGGCGGTGCCGGGCTGTTCTACCTGGTCTACCGGTACCGGCTGCACCCCGCGCTGCGGCTGCCCTTCGACGGCGCCTCGGTCTACCAGCGGGTCAACAGCGGGGTGGACCGCCTGGCGGTGGAGCTGACCGGTGCCACCCAACGTGGTTCGCTGCCGTTCTACCTCGGTGTGATCCTGGTCGTGCTGGTGGTCCTGCCCGGCGGTGCCCTGCTGGCCGGCAGCCCCTGGCCGACGAACTTCAAGCTCTGGGACACCCCGTTGCAGGCCGTCGCCGCCGCGGTGATCATCGTCGCGGCGATCTCCGCCGCGCGGGCGCTGCGCCGGCTGACCGCGATGATCCTGGTCGGGGTCGCCGGGTACGGCACCGCGCTGCTGTTCATCCTGCACGGCGCGCCGGACCTGGCGCTCACCCAGTTCCTGGTGGAGACCGTCACCATCGCCATGTTCGTGCTGGTGCTGCGCCGACTGCCGGCGAAGTTCTCCGAGCGTCCGATCCGGGCCAGCCGACGGGGTCGCATCGCGATCGGCGTCGCGGTGGGCGCGGTGACCGCCGGCATGGCCTACGTCGCGGCGGCCAGCCGGCAGGCCATTCCCATCTCGGTCGACTTCCCCGGCGAGGCGGTCTCCTACGGCGGCGGTAAGAACGTGGTCAACGTGACCCTGGTCGACATCCGGGCCTGGGACACCATGGGTGAGATCGCCGTGCTCGTGGTGGCCGCCACCGGGGTGGCCAGCCTGATCTTCCGCCGGACCCGGGAACTCGACCAGCGCAAGGGCATCCCGCACGCGCGGGCCGCGGCGGAGTCCGCCGGGCCGCGCTGGCTGCGGACCGGCGCCGGGGGAGACCTGCGCCGCCGGTCGATCATCCTGCAGGTGGTCACCCGGCTGCTGTTCCACGCCATCGCGCTCTTCTCGGTCTATCTGCTCTTCTCCGGCCACAACGCCCCGGGTGGCGGGTTCGCCGCCGGGTTGGTCGCCGGTCTCGCGCTGGCCGTGCGGTACCTCGCCGGCGGGCGCAAGGAGCTGAACGCCGCCGCGCCGGTGGACGCCGGTGCGCTGCTGGGCGCCGGCCTGTTCATCGCGGTGGGCACCGGCCTGACCGCGCTGCTGCTGGGCGGGGAGTTCCTGCAGACCGCGGTGCTCGACCTCTACGTACCCGTGCTCGGCAAGGTCCACTTCGTCACGTCGGTCTTCTTCGACGTCGGGGTGTACCTGATCGTGGTCGGGCTGGTGCTGGACATCCTGCGCAGCCTGGGCGCGGAGATGGACCGGCAGAGCGAGGCGGAGCAGGCCGACTCACGGACGAAGGAGCTGGTATGACCCCGAACCTGACCTACGTCCTCGTGGTCGGTGTGCTCTTCGCCGCCGGCGTGACCCTGCTGCTGGAACGCAGCCTCACCCGGGTCCTGATGGGCGTCATCCTGCTCGGCAACGGTGCCAACCTGCTGCTGCTCACCGGTGGCCAGGCCGGCGGGGCACCGATCGTGGGCACCACCCCGGAAGACGAGATGAGCGACCCGCTGCCCCAGGCGATGGTGCTCACCGCCATCGTCATCACCCTCGGCATGACCGCCTTCCTGCTGGCGCTGGCCTACCGCAGCTGGCACCTGGTCGGCCACGACGAGGTGCAGGACGACGTGGAGGACCGCCGGATCATGGAGCTCGCCGACCGGGACGAGGGGCCCGGCACCGCCGACGTCGGCGAGAGCGACGAGGACGACCTGGACGTACTCGACCCGATCGGTGACGACAACGACCGGCGGTCGACCGGCGGCACCGACCGCCCGACGGCAACGGCGACTGGCGACGCCCGGAGGCCCGGATGACCTACCTCGTTCCCCTGCCGGTGGTGATGCCGCTGCTCGGTGCGGCCCTCACCCTCCTGCTCGCCGGCCGTCCCCGGGCGCAACGGCTGGTCAGCCTCACCGTGCTCACCGCCACCGTCGCGGTGGCCGCGATGCTGCTGGTCCAGTCCACGCTCAACGGGCCGCTGGTGGTGGCGGTCGGCGGCTGGGCCGCGCCGCTGGGCATCGTGCTGGTCGCCGACCAACTCGCCGCGCTGATGCTTGTCGTCTCCGCCTCGGTGACGCTCTGCGTGCTGATCTACTCGATCGGGCAGGGTATGGCCGACGGCGACGAGGAGACGCCGATGTCGGTCTACCACCCCACCTACCTGGTGCTGACCGCCGGAGTCTGCAACGCGTTCCTCTCCGGCGACCTGTTCAACCTTTACGTCGGCTTCGAGATCCTGCTGGTCGCCAGCTACGTGCTGCTCACCCTGGGCAGCACCGAGAACCGGATCCGGGCCGGCACCACGTACGTCGTGGTCAGCCTGCTCTCGTCGTTGATCTTCCTGGTCGCGATCGGCCTGGTCTACGCCTCGACCGGCACGCTGAACCTCGCCCAACTGGTCGACCGGCTCGACGCACTGCCGGACAACCTACGGCTGGTGCTGCAGGGCATGCTGCTGCTCGCCTTCGGCATCAAGGCCGCGGTCTTCCCGCTGTCGGCCTGGCTGCCGGACAGCTACCCCACCGCGCCGGCACCGGTCACCGCCGTCTTCGCCGGCCTGCTGACCAAGGTCGGCGTGTACGCGATCATCCGGACCGAGACGCTGCTCTTCCCGGGTGGGCGCGCCGCCGACCTGCTGCTGGTCGTGGCGCTGTTGACAATGGTGGTCGGCATTCTCGGCGCGGTCGCCCAGTCCGACATAAAACGGTTGCTGTCCTTCACCCTGATCAGTCACATCGGCTACATGCTCTTCGGGGTGGGGCTGGCCAGCACCATCGGGCTCTCCGCGGCGATCTTCTACGTGGTCCACCACATCACCATCCAGACCACCCTCTTCCTCGCCGCCGGGCTGGTCGAGAGACGCGGCGGCAGCACCGCCATGGACCGCCTGGGCGGGCTGGCCCGACTCTCGCCGCTGCTCGGGGTGCTGTTCTTCGTCCCCGCGCTCAACCTGGCCGGCATCCCACCGTTCTCCGGCTTCCTCGGCAAGGTCGGCCTGATCCAGGCCGGAGTCGCCGACGGCGGCCCGCTGGCCTGGGCGTTGGTCGCCGGTGGTCTGCTGACCAGCCTGCTCACCCTCTACGCCACCGCCCGGGTGTGGAACCTCGCGTTCTGGCGGGCACCGCACCCGGACATGCCCGGTCCGCAGGACACCGTGCACACCAGCCGCTCCGAGGGGGCCATCGAGCCCGACCAGGAGCCGGAGTCGTCGTACTCCGGGGCGATGATGCCCCGGCTGATGGTCGCCCCGACCATCGCCCTGGTGGTGCTCGGGCTGGCCTTGACGGTGGTGGCCGGCCCGCTCTTCGAGGTCAGCACCGACGCCGCCGACGACCTGCTGCGGCGCGTACCGTACGTGGAAGCCGTCTACCCGGGGGGTACGCCGTGAGCCCCGAACCGACCACCGCGCGGGAGCAGATCGACGAGCCGAACCCGCCGCTGACCCCCCGGGACAGCCGCCGTAACCGGTTGGTGGCACTCTTCGGGCTGGTCGCCGTCTGGGTGCTGCTCTGGGGCACGCTCAGCTGGGCCAACATCATCGGTGGCCTGGTCGTCGCACTGGTGGTGCTGGCCGTGTTCCCGCTGCCGCCGGTGAAGTTCTCCGGCCGGATCCGACCGGTACCGCTGCTGCGGTTCTGGCTACGCTTCCTGTGGGACCTGGTGGTGGCCAGCGTGGAGGTCGCCTGGTTGGCGTTCCGGATCGGGCACACGCCGCAGAGCGCGATCATCGCGGTGCCGCTGCGGGTCAACTCGGACCTGAACCTCACCCTCACCGCCGAGGCGCTGTCCCTGGTGCCCGGTAGCCTGATCCTCGAGGTCGACCCGAGCACCGGCACCCTCTACGTGCACGTCATCAACGTGCGCGACATGGACGAGGTGGAACGGTTCCGCCGCAGCGTCCTGGAGCTGGAGGCCCGGATCGTCGCCGCCGTCGGCTCGCCGGAGGAGCAACGTCTGCTGGCGCTGCCACCCCCACCCCTCGCCCCGGCGTCCGCCGCGGATCCCTCCGCCGTCGACGCCGCCGGTGCCGAGCGCACCGGTGCGGGTCCCGCTGGTGCGGACTCCGCCGACGCCGATTCCTCCGATGCTGATGTTTCCGCCCCCGCCGATGCGGAAGGAGCCCCCAGATGACCGTGGTCGCCGTGATCGTCACCGTCCTGCTCGCGGTGGCCGGTGCGCTCACCCTGTTCCGGCTGATGCGTGGACCGTCCACCCTCGACCGGGCGGTCGCCACCGACGTGCTGCTGGCCGTCATGGTCGCCGGCATCGCGATGAGGGCCGCGTACAGCCAGGACGCCACCTCACTGCCGGTGCTGGTCGTACTGGCCATTCTCGGCTTCGTCGGCTCGGTCAGCGTGGCCCGGTTCGCCCCCCGGAAGAACGAGAAGCGATGAACGGGCGTCGCGGGCGAATCACCGCTGCCGTTGGTCCGTGCCGGCGTTCGCCGTGGCAGGGTGGCGGTCTGGGCGAGCGAGCCGCCGACGCCGCGGGCCATGCTGGTGTCGAGCGTAGCGAGGTGACGGTATGAGCGCGCTTGTCGAGCGAGTCGTCAACGCCGCGGGCCATGCCGGTGTCGAGCGTAGCGAGGTGACGGTATGAGCGTCGACGCCGTCCTCGACATCGCCGCCGCGGTCTTCCTGATCGCGGGCGCGGTGCTCTGCCTGGCCGCCGGAGTTGCCCTGGTCCGGTTCCCCGACCTGTTCTCCCGGATGCACGCGGCGGCCAAGCCGCAGGTGCTCGGCCTGCTGCTGGTGCTGATCGGCTGTGCGCTGCGGCTGCGTAGCGGAGTGGACATCACCACCCTCGTCCTGGTCGGCGTGTTCCAGCTCGCCACGGCACCGGTGGCCGCCCACATGGTCGGTCGGGCGGCCTACCCGGACGAGCAGACCCGGTCGGACCTGTTGCTCACCGACGAGTTGGCCGGTCACCTCGACCGGATCACCCAGCACCGTCAGGACGACCCCACCCCCTCCTGACCGTTGTCCCGCACGGCCCCTGCCCGCAGCGGGGGTGCGGTCGGAACCTCGCCTGCTGACTGCGTCACCCCGGCTCGTCCCGGGCTCCCGGCTGCCCGGTCCGTCCCGGCGACGGCGGCCGGGTGAGGTGCCGGGTGGCGAGTGCCGGGTGGCGAGTGCCGGGCCTGGACGGGGTGGTTGATCGACTCGGTTGTGCCGATGTGGCGGTATCGAACTGCCTCGGACACCGCCATTTCGGCACAACCGAGTCGATCAAGGCTGGTCCGGAGGCTCGGTGCGCCCCCGGCCTTGTGTGTTCCCGCACTCCCGCGCTTCTCCGGTCGCACATCCCGCGCTCCTCGGCTCCGCGCCCCTGCGCCGTTGTGCCCCTTCGCTCGTGTGCTCTTCGGTCCGGCTGTCCTTGCGCCCCTCGGTCCGGCGTCCCGGGCGTTTCCCGGGCCTTGCGCGCTTTCCTGTTGCCTGGCGGCCCGATCTTCGTCAAGCCCATCAGGGACCCGGCCTGTCCCAGTTGCGCCGACTGCCCCGCGCACTGAGCGCCGGCTCCTGTGAGAGGGGTGACCCTCTCGACCGAATGCGTTAACAGGGGGCCCTTCCTTACCCCGGGGTGGAACGGGGGTTCGCCTGGTGGATCGGGGTTTCTTGACCAGTTGGCGCGTGGGTGGGTACGGTGCAGGAACGCCGTTCCTATCAACGGAACAGGCCGCCGGCTCCTCCGGTCGGTGAACGTGACGAGAGTGGGATCGAGTGGGCGGGCAGGAGTCACGCAGCCGACGGGTGCTCGACGGTATCCGCGTCCTCGACGTGTCGACGATCCTGGCTGGTCCGATGACCTGCCAGATCCTCGGCGACTTCGGTGCCGACGTGATCAAGATCGAGCATCCGCGGCACGGCGACGGCATGCGGGGCCACGGTTTGGCCAAGGACGGCGTCGGCCTGTGGTGGAAGATGATCAGCCGCAACAAGCGCACCGTCGGGCTGTACCTCGGTGACGCCGAGGGGCAGGACGTCTTCCGTGAGCTGGTGCGTACCGCCGACGTGGTGGTGGAGAACTTCCGCCCCGGCACGCTGGAGAAGTGGGGCCTGGGCCCGGAGCGGCTGCGGGAGCTGAACCCGGGCCTGGTGCTGCTGCGGGTCACCGGGTTCGGCCAGACCGGGCCGTACGCGGCCCGGCCCGGGTTCGGCACCCTCGCCGAGTCGATGAGTGGCTTCGCCCACCTGACCGGTGAGCCGGACGGCCCGCCGACGCTGCCCGCGTTCGGCCTGGCCGACTCGATCGCCGGGATCACCGGCGCGTCGGCGGTGATGATGGCGCTCTACGCCCGGGCCACCGGCGACGGTCGCGGGCAGGAGATCGACCTCGACATCCTGGAACCGATCATGACGGCGGTCGGCCCGAGCGTCATCTACGTCGACCAGCTCGGGGTGGTCCAGCAGCGTACCGGCAACCGGTCGCTGAACAACGCCCCCCGCAACACCTACCGCACCAGCGACGACCGGTGGGTGGCCATCTCCACCTCGGCGACCTCGATCGCCGAGCGGGTCATGACGCTGGTCGGGCATCCCGAGGTGATCGCCGAGCCGTGGTTCGCCACCGGCGGCGGCCGGGCCGCCCACGCCGACCAGCTCGACTCCTATGTGGCCGACTGGATCGGCGCGCGTACCCGGGACGAGGTCTCCGACGCCTTCGCGGCGGCCGGCGCGGCGGTGGCCCCGGTGTACGCCCCGGACGAGCTGCTCGACGACCCGCAGGTACGCGCCCTGGACATGATCACGAAGGTCGACGACCCGGAGCTGGGCAGCATCCGGATGCAGAACGTGCTGTACCGGATGGCCGGCACCCCCGGCGAGATCCGTTTCACCGGCCGGCCGATCGGGGCCGACACCGACGAGGTGCTCGGCGACGAGCTGGGCCTCGACGCGGACCGGTTGGCCGAACTTCGACAGCGGGGAGTTGTGCGATGACCGTGGAGACAGTGCTGGCCGAGCGCGGGGGTGACCTGCTGCTCGACGCCGTCCTGGCCGGAGTGCGGGTGTTCGACCTGGGCCGGCCGCTGCGGATCGGGATGCCCCAGTCGCCGAACCACCCGCCGTTCTGGCACACCCTGCCGCGCCGGCACGGCGACAGCTACCGGGCCGACGGGATGTCCGCCGCCAACGACCTGATCTCGATGGGCACCCACGTGGGCACCCACATCGACGCGCTGGCCCACGTCGCGGTCGACGACCGGCTGCACGGCGGTGGCGACGCGAAGCAGGCCCAGACCGGCGGCCGGTTCGACTCCGGCGCGATCGACCAGCTGCCCCCGCTGGTGGGGCGGGCGGTGCTGCTGGACGTGCCGGCGGCGCTCGGCGTGGCGACGCTCGAACCGGCCTACGAGATCACCCCGGCCGACCTGGACCGGGCCGTCGAGCGGCAGGGCACCCCGGTACGACCGGGCGACGTGGTGCTGATCCGCTCCGGGTGGGGCAGCCGCTACGACGACCGGGACGCCTACATCGGCCACCACACCGGGGTACCCGGGGTCGGCGAGGCCGGCGCACAGTGGATCGCCGCCCAGCGGGCCCGGCTGGCCGGTGCGGACACCATCGCCTTCGAGCGGCTCAGCGCGGGGGCGGGGCACGCCCTGCTGCCGGCCCACCGGGTGCTGCTGGTCGAGCACGGGATCAACCTGATCGAGGCGATGGCCCTGGAGGAGCTGGCCGCCGCCGAGGTGCACGAGTTCACCCTGATCCTGGCCCACCTGGCCATTGTCGGCGCCACCGGCAGCCCGGTCCGCCCGCTCGCGGTGGTCGGCGCGTGACCGCCACCCAGAACCAGCCGGCCACCGGGCAGGCCACGGCCATCGGGCAGCACACCCCGGACCAGTCGGCCGCGACGCTCGGGCGGCAGCTTGCCGAGTTCGCCGCGGCGTACGGACCGGGCGGGCGACCCCTGCCCGAGGCGGTGACCCGCAGCGTGGCGCAACGCGTACTGGACATCCTCGGCATCGCGGTCGCGGCCACCAGCCTGCCGACCAGCGCCGCGGTGATCGAGCTGGCCCGTGAGCGCGGCGGCCGGCCGGCGGCGCGGGCGATCGGGCTGACCGGTCGGGTGCCGGCCAGCGAGGCGGCCCTGGTGCACGGCGTGCTGGCCCACTCGCTGGACTACGACGACACCCACCTGCCGTCGGTGCTGCACCCCAGCGCCAGCGTGGTGCCGGCCGCGCTCGCCGCCGGCGACGAGGTCGGCGCGGACGGCGCGCAGGTCACCGCGGCGATCGCGGTCGGCCTGGAGATCTGTGTCCGGGTGGGGATGGCCGGCTACGACCGGGCCTCCGGCGTCAACAGGTACTTCGAGCGGGGTCAGCACGCCACCTCGCTGTGCGGGGCGCTCGGCTCGGCCGCCGCCGCCGCGAAGCTGTACCGGCTGGACGCCGACGGGATCCTGCACGCGCTGGGCATCGCGGCGAGCATGGCCTCCGGGATCATCGAGGGCAACCGCACCGGCGGTACGGTCAAGCGGATGCACTGCGGCTGGGCCGCGCACGCCGGGGTCTGGGCCGCGCAGTTGGCCCAGCGCGGGTTCACCGGGCCGGAAACCCTGTTGGAGGGCCGGTTCGGGCTGTTCCAGGCGTTCCTCGGTGGCGAGTTCGACGCCGAGGCGGTGACCGAGGGGCTTGGTCGACGCTGGGAGGTGCCGGGGATCTTCTTCAAGCCGTACCCGGCGAACCACTTCACCCACGCCGGCATCGACGCGGCGATCGCGTTGCGCGAACGCGGCCTGCGGGCGGCCGACGTGGCCGCCGTGGAACTCGGGGTGCCCACCGCGACGGTCCGCACCATCGGTGAGCCGCTGGCGGTCAAGCAGGCCCCGGAGACCGGGTACCAGGCGCAGTTCTCCGGCCCGTACACCATCGCGGCGGCGCTGCTCGGCGGTGGTGGGCTGGGGCTCGGCCTGGACGACTTCACCGACGAGCTGGCCCGTGACCCGGTGCGCCGGGAGCTGATGGGACGGGTCACCGTGGTCGCCGACGCGCGCTGCGACGCGATCTTCCCGAACCAGTTCCCGGCGGTGCTGCGGGTACGCACCCACGACGGCACCTGGCTGGAGGAGGCGGTGCTGGCCAACCGGGGCGGTTCCGAGCGGCCGCTCTCCGACGACGAGGTGGCCGGCAAGTTCCGGGACAACGCCGCCCGGGTGCTGCCGGCCGAGCGGGTCGAGGCGATCGCCGCGGCCGCCCGGGCGCTGCCCGACGCACCCAGTATCGACGACCTTCTCGGCGCGCTGACCGCCGCCGACGGTGTTCCACGATGAGGAACGACTACGGTGCGAGCGTACGATTCCGTGCGCCGCGCCCGCGAGGACGCGGGTCGGATCCGGTCGTGGAGGGGCTTCCAGTGAGCGACACCAGCAAGACGATTCTCACCGTGGGTCGGGCGATGGACGTGCTGACGCTCTTCACCGAGCGCAACGAGTCGACCCTCGGGGTCACCGAGATCTCCAAGGCGCTCGGGTTGTCCAAGGCGGTGGTGCACCGGATCCTGTCGACCCTGCTGGAGAAGGACTTCATCCAGATCGAGGCACAGACCCGCCGGTACGCCCTGGGTCCGGCGGCGTTGAAGCTCGGCCTGACCTACCTGGACGGCATCGACGTACGCCGGCTGGCCCAGCCGATCCTGCACGAGCTGGTGGCGGCCACCCAGGAGACCTCCACGCTCTCCATCCGCAGCGGCTGGACCCGGGTCTACATCGACCAGGAGACCCCGTCGACCGACATCCGGATGTCGGTGCAGCTGGGCCACCCCTACCCGCTGCACGCGGGCTCGTCGTCCAAGGCGCTGCTGGCCTTCCTCGACCCCGACGAGCAGGAGGCGTACCTGTCCAGCGGGCCGCTGCAGCGACGCACCCCGAGCACCATCACCGACCCCGACGAGCTGCGCACGGAGCTGCGGCTGGTCCGGGAACGGGGCTACGCCCGCTCGCTGGGCGAGCGGCAGGAGGACGCCGCGTCGGTGGCCGCCCCGGTCTTCGACCACCGGGGTACGCCGATCGCCGCGGTGAGCGTCTGCGGGCCGCTCAAGCGCTTCGAGCCGAAGATCGACGCCGCCGCGCAGGCGCTGCTGGAGGCGGTACGCAAGCTCTCGGCCCAGCTGGGTCACCGGGAGAACGGGACGGCGCCGCCGATCGGGCGGTGAGGCCGTAGCACGGGGGCGAGGGCCCCCGGGAAGGGATCGTCGGTGCCGGTGCACTCCACGCTCGACCTCTCGGGCGACTCGTTGCTCTACGCGGATCCCGCCGAGGTCCAACGGCTTCGTGATCCGCTCGTCGCCGAGCAGGTCCAGCTGCTCGCCCGGCACCATCCCTACTACCGGCAGGTCCTCGCCGGTGGCGACCCGGGGCAGGTGCGGGGCGTGGCCGACCTGGACCGGCTGCCGGTCACCGGCAAGCAGGACTTCCTGGCCGACCCGGAGGCGTTCCGGTTGGCCCCGCCGGACCGGCTGCCGGTGGAGGAACGGACCCTGGCGTACCTGATCTACACCACCGGCACCACCAGCGGCGCGCCCGCCCCGCTCTACATCACCACCAGCGACGACTGGGCGTACCTGCTGCACGCCCGGCGCTGTGCCCGGATGCTGGGGCTGGAGAGCACCGACGTGATCGCCAACCTGTTCCCGCTGACGCCGTTCCCGATGGGCGCGCGGATCCGGGCCGACCGGACGGCGGCGGCCGTCGGGGCCAGCATCTTCCAGGGCCACACCGGCCGGGGCAGCGCGGCGTGGCCGGTGCACCGGCGGCTGGACGAGGCGATCGACCTGGTGCTCGCGCACCGGGCCACGGTGCTCTGGGGGGTGGCCGGCTTCGTCCGCCGGGTGCTCATCCGCGCCGCCGAACGGCAGCTGCGGCTGCCCAGCGTACGGTGGTGTTTCGTCACCGGGGAGGCGACCAGCGACGCCGGCCTGGACGACCTGCGGGCCCGGTTGTCGGCGGTAGGCGCGCCGCAGGCCCGGGTGGCCAACCGGTACGGCTCCACCGAGGGCTGGAGCATGATCGCCTGCGCGGACGGGCACGGCTGGCACAACCCGACCCCGGAGCTGGTGCACCTGGCGGTGGTCGATCCGGTCACCCACCAGCCGCTTCCCGACGGGGAGACCGGGCTGCTGCTGATCAGCCACCTGCGGGCCCGGGGCACCGCCTTCCTGCGGTACGCCGTCGGCGACCTGGTGGCGCTCACCCGGCAGACCTGCCCGTCCTGTGGGCGTACCGCCGAGCGGATCGTCTCCCAGCCGGTGCGGACCAAGGACCTGGTCAAGGTCAACGGCACCCTGGTCAACCTCGGGGTGCTCGGCGACGCGCTGGTGGACCTGCCCGGCGTCGCGGAGTACCGGGTGATCCTCGACCACCGTAAGCCGGGTGACACGTTCTCCGGTGACGGCATCCTGGTGGAGTTCGCCCCGGTCGCCGGGGCCGACCCGGACCCGGTGGCCTCGGCGGTGCGCGAGCGCATCCGCGAGCTGGCCCACCTGACCCCGCAGGTACGGGTGGCCGCCGCCGACGAGATCTACGACCCGGCGGCCGACGCCAAACCCCGCCGGCTCATCGACCGGCGCCCGACCGGCTGAGCCGGCTTCCGCGCAGCACCCGAAGGAGACTCAAGTGCCCACAGGCGTGATAGACGTGGTCGTCAACCCGTACACCCCCGAGATCGTGGCCGCCCGCCCGGGCTGGAGCAAGGACTTCCTCGGTCGCAAGATCGGGGCGGGGGACCGGCTGCCCGGCGTCACCACCGAGGACTACCTGGCGAAGATGGACCGGGCCGGCATCGAGCGGTCGTTCCTGATCGCCGCGAAGCTCGGCCCGGTCACCGACGTCAACAGCTTCCACCTGCAGATCGAGGTGGTCGCCGAGATGGTGGCCGCGCACCCGGACCGGTTCAGCGGCCTGGTCGGGCTGGACCCGACCGCCGGCATGGCCGAGCTGCGGCACCTGGAACGGGCGGTCACCGAGTACGGCTTCGTCGGGGCGCACTCCTACCCGCACTGGTTCGGCCTGCCGCCGGACCACCGGCGGTACTACCCGATCTACGCCAAGTGCGCCGAGCTGGACATCCCGATCCAGCTGCAGGTGGGCCACTGCCTGCGCTACGACGACGCCCGGCCGCTGCGTAGCGTGGGCCGCCCGATCACCCTGGACACGGTGGCCTGCGAGTTCCCCGAGTTGAAGCTGGTGGGGATCCACATCGGCTGGCCGTGGACCGAGGAGATGATCGCGGTCGCCTACAAGCACCCGAACGTCTACATCGGGGTCGACGCGTACGCGCCGAAGCACTGGCCGGAGACGCTCGTGCACTTCATGAACACCTTCGGCCGGGAGAAGGTGCTCTTCGGCACCGACTACCCGGTGATCGACCCGGAGCGGGCCATGCGGGAGTTCGCCGAGCTGGGGTTGCGCGCGGAGTCGGCGGCGGCGGTGCTGCGCGACAACGCGCTGCGCCTGTACGACCTGCCGACCTGACCGACGGCCGGTGGCTCAGGCGCGGCGGCGGGTGGTCAGGTAGGCGGCGGTGGCGAGCGCGGCCACCATGGCGGCGGCGGCGATTCCGCTGACGCCGAAGGCGGCCATCGGCCCGACCGCGCCGACCAGCACCGCACCGATCACCGGACCGGTGGCCTGACCGAGGCGGGACGAGGCCGACCAGGCACCGATCAGCGCCCCCCGGCCGGTGATCTGCTGCCGGGAGACGTGGTGCAGCGCGGCGTTGTAGGCGCAGCCCACCCCGACCCCGAGCAGCAGGGTGCTGAGCACCACCACCCAGAGCGCGGGCGCGGCGGCGGCCAGCAGCAGGGCGGCGGCGCAGAGGCCCAGGCCGGCCAGGGCGGTGTACCGGTCGGCGAGCCGGCCGGCCAGCACCGCCAGCATCGCCGAGGCGGCCAGGCTGCCGATGTTGCCGAGGCCGACGAAGACGCCCCGGGCGGCCAGTGGCACCTCGAACACCCGTTCCAGGGCCAGCGGGAGCACGGCGGCGGTGGTGCCCGACATCAGCACGATGGTGACCGTGGTCAGGCAGAGGGCGCCGAGGGCGGTGCCGAGGGTGCCCTGCCGGCGCAGGTCCGGCAGGACGCGTGGGGAGCCGCCCCGGGTGGTGGCCCGGCCGGTGGTCAGGCCGAGCACCCGGATGGTCGAGGGGACCAGCAGAATCCCGACGGCGTAGGCCCAGAACGCGTTGCGTGGGTCGCCGAGGCTGGCCACGAACCCGCCGACCACCGGCCCGAGGGTGCTGGCGGTGGTCAGGACCAGGGTGTTCACCGCCAGGGCCCGTTGCCGGCCGGCGCCGGTGAAGGTCTCGGCGATCACCGTGGGCGGGATGGTCAGCAGGCCGGCGAAGCCGATCCCCTGCACCACCCGCAGGGCGACCGCGACGCCGAACGAGTCGACAAGCGCGCAGGCGGTGCCCGCGAGGACGAACAGCAGCAGGCAGAACAGTGCCATCCGGCCCCGGCCGACCCGGTCGGAGAGGCCCCCCAGCAGCACGGTCAGGGCGATCCCGGGTACCGCGATGACGCCCTGGAGCAGTCCGACGGCGGCCTCGTCGACCTGGTAGGCGGCGGCCAGTTCGGCCATCGCCGGGGCGAGCATTCCGTAGCCGGAGGAACCGACCGCGGAGAGCGCGGTCACGGCGAGCAGGGCGCCGGTGCCGGGTGGTCGAGATGACACGAAATCGATCCATTCAGCGGAACGGCGTTTCGCTGAACGTACCGCATGGGCTGCTCACGAGTCCATAACGGCACCTCAGAGCCGTTGACACTCCCGGCGAGCCGCGCTTAGTGTGCAGAAACGCTGTTCCGCTTGGCGGATCGCACAGCCTCAAATCTCTTGGAAGAGAGGTCCCGGGATGAGTCCGAAAACGGGAGTTCTCGGCCGGCTCAGGGCCCTGCGGGTGCCTGCGTTGGTCGGAGTGATGGCCCTTTTGGTCACTGCCTGTAGTTCGTCCAACGGGGATAACGAGCCCGATTCCGCCCCCGGCGAGGCGGGCGCGGAGATCGTGGTCGGGGTGGGAGTCATCAACCCCGACCTCGACGCGTTCTCCGCCACCTCCCCGCCCCGCTCCTACTACACGTACCCGGTCTGGTCGTTGCTGACCCGCGTCGACACCACCGACGAGGGTGCCGAGATCGTTCCCGGCGTCGCCGAGTCCTGGACCCGGGTCGACGACCTGACCTGGGACTTCAAGCTGCGCCCGGATCTCAAGTTCCCCAACGGCGAGCCGGTGGACGTCGCCGCGGTGATCTACTCCACCGAGTTCATGCTCGACCCGAAGAACGAGTCGGGTGTCCGCGGCAAGCTCAGCATCATCAAGACGGTCACCGCCGTCGGCGACGACACCGTCCGGATGACGATGGACGTGCCCGAGGCGATCCTGCCCCGGCTGCTCGGCGCGATGCCGATCGTGCCGCCCAAGATGCACCAGGAGATGGGGGCGAAGGCGTTCAACGTCGCGCCCATCGGCACCGGGGCCTTCATGGTGGAGAAGTTCGTGCCCGGCCAGGAACTCGTCCTGGTGCCCAACCCCAACTCGGCGCACGGCGAGCCGAAGCCCGCGAAGATCACCTTCAAGGTGATCGCCGAGGACGCCGCCCGGGTCGCCGCGCTGCGCTCCGGCGACGTGGACATCATCAGCAAGGTCCCGATCGACGCCATCAACTCGCTGCAGTCGAACAACATGAAGATCTACGACGCGGTCGAGCCCCGGACCTACACCCTGGACCTCTACACCGAGAACGGGCCGCTCAACGACAAGCGGGTCCGCCAGGCCATCGCCATGTCCCTGGACCTCGACGGTCTGGTGCAGGGCGTGATGGGCGGCAAGGGCCTGGTCGGCGAGGGACAACTGGCCCCGCAGTTCATGTCCGGCTACTGCGAGGAGGTCAAGCGCTGGCCGTTCGACCTGGCCGCCGCCAACCAGCTGATGACCGAGGCCGGGGTCTCCGGGCTGAAGCTGAAGTTCCAGACCTCCCAGGGCTTCATCCTCAACGACTCGCTGCTGGCCCAGGCCATCGGCGACATGATCGGCAAGCTGGACGCGGTCGACTCGGTGGAGATCGTGCCGATGGAGTTCTCCAACTACCTCGACGTCTACTACAACCGCACCCCGCGCGCCGACATCTTCGCCTGGGGCATGAGCAGCTCGCCGTTCGTGGACGCCTCGGTGCAGCTGGAGCGGCTGGTCAGCGACTACACGCCGCACAACATCGAGTACGCCAACCCGCAGTACGACGAGTGGTTCACCAAGCTGCGCTCGGCCGAGGAGGGCACCCCGGAACGGCAGCAGGCGGCCTGCGAGCTGTCGAAGATCTTCCGGGAGGACGTGCCGCAGGTCGCGGTGATGACCCTGCCGGACATCTGGGCCAGCGGACCGAACATCCAGGAGTTCAAGGTGGACCAGGCGGGCAACCCGGCCTGGGAGCTCATCACCCGGAGCCGGGGCTAGGGCGGAGCCGACCGTGACGAAGCTACTGCGACAGCGCCTGCTGCAACTGCTGCTGGTCATCCTCGGAATCTCGAGCCTGGTGTTCTTCCTGGTGCGGGTCTCCGGAGACCCGGTGGCGGCCATCGCCGGCACCGACGCGGACCCCGAGACCCTGGCCGCGATCCGGAGCAACCTCGGACTCGACGATCCGATCCTGCTCCAGTACGTGCGCTTCCTCGGTGACCTGTTGGTGCTCGACTTCGGCGACTCCTACCAGTACCGCAGCTCCGCGATGGGGCTGGTGCTGGACCGGTTGCCGGCCTCGGCGCTGCTGACCATCCTCGCGATGGTGATCGCGGTCGGCATCGGCGTACCGGCCGGGGTGCTCGGTGCGGTGCACCGCGACGGGTTCCTCGGCCGGGCGGTCAACGGGTTCGCCATCCTCGGGCAGAGCATCCCCAGCTTCGTCCTCGGCATCCTGCTGATCATGGTCTTCTCGGTCAGCCTGGGCGTGCTGCCCAGCTTCGGTGGGGAGGGGGTGGCCAGTCTGGTCCTGCCGGCGGTCACCCTCTCCGCCTTCATCTGCGCCCGGCAGATGCGCCTGGTGCAGGCGTACACCCTGGAGGAGCTGAGCAAGGGCTACGTCCGGACGGCGAACTCGCTGGGCTACAGCAACCGGCGGATCCGCTACCGGCACATCCTGCGCAACGTGACCGTGCCGATGCTCAGCCTGGTCGGGCTGGAGCTGGGGCAGTTCATCGCAGGGTCGGTGGTGGTCGAGTCGGTCTTCTCCTGGCCCGGCCTGGGCCGGCTGATGGTCGAGTCGGTAGCCGCCCGCGACTACCCGGTCCTGCAGGCGGGCGTCTTCGTCATCGGGGTGCTCGTCGTGCTGATCAACTTCATAGTCGACCTGCTGTACCAGGTGGTCGACCCCCGCCTCAAGTCGCAACTGGTGGCCAAATGACCACTCCGCTGATCGTCACGCCGCCGGGGCCCGGCGAACCGGCCGCCGAGGCCGTACCGGCCCCGAAGAAGGCACCCCGCCGTCGGCGGCTGCCCCGGTTCCTCGGCAGCCGGTTCGCCCTGGGTTTCCTGGTCGTCGGGGTGCTCGCCGCCATCTTCGCCCCGGCGGTGGCCCCCTTCGACCCCACCGAACAGAACCTGCTCAACCGGCTGGCCGAGCCGTCGCTGTTCGGCGGCGGCGGCGAACACCTGCTCGGCACCGACGAACTGGGCCGGGACCTGCTCAGCCGGGCCATCTACGGCGGCCGGGTCAGCTTCATGGTCGGCTTCGTCGCGGCCACCCTGGCCGGCCTGCTCGGCACCATCCTCGGCATCCTCGCCGGCTACTACCGGGGGGTGCTGGAGGCGGTCATCATGCGCCTGGTCGACGTGCTCACCGCCTTCCCGTTCCTGATCGTGGCGCTGTCGGTGGTGGCCGTCTTCGGCGCCACCCTGCCGGTGCTGATCACCATCCTGGTGTTCTGGGAATGGGTGCCCTTCACCCGGCTCGCACACGCCAAGACCCTGCACGTGGTCTCCACCGACTACTTCCGGGCGGCGGTGGCCATCGGCCGCCGGGGCACGGGCATCCTGGCCCGGCACGTGCTGCCCAACATCGCCGGCCCGCTGATCGTGGTCTGGACCTTCGTGGTGGCCCGCGCCATCGTCATCGAGTCGTCGCTGAGCTTCCTCGGCCTCGGCGTGCCACCACCCACCGCCACCTGGGGCCAGATGCTCAGCGCCAGCCGCGGCTACCTCGACACCGCCTGGTGGATTCCGCTGGTGCCCGGCGTGGCGATCACCCTGGTGGTGTTGAGCGTCAACATCGTCGGCGACTGGATGAGTGAGAGGTGGGATCCGCATGGCCGGCGCTGACGCCGTACCACTGCTGGAGGTCGACGGGCTCGACGTCGCCTTCGACACCCCCAAGGGGACGGTGCACGCCGTCCGGGGCGCCACCTGGTCGCTGCACCAGGGGGAGACCCTGGTGGTGCTCGGCGAGTCCGGCTCCGGCAAGAGCGTGTCCCTGCACGCCATCGCCGGGCTGCTGCCCAAGACCGGGCGCACCGCCGGCCGGGTCCGGTTCCAGGGCCGCGACGTGCTGGGCCTGCGCGGCGAGGAGCTGCGCCGGTTCTGCGCGGAGAACTACGGCATGGTCTTCCAGGACCCGATGAGCTCGCTCGACCCGAGCTTCACCGTCGGCGACCAGATCGCCGAGATCCTTCGGGTGCACCGGGGCGCCTCGGCCAGCGACGCCTGGGAGCGGGCGGTGGAGCTGCTCGCCCAGGTCCGCATCGACGACCCGCCCCGGCGCGCCAAGCAGTACCCGCACGAACTCTCCGGCGGCATGCGGCAACGCATCATGATCGCGATGGCGATCGCCCTGGAACCACCGCTGTTCCTGGCCGACGAGCCGACCACCGCGCTGGACACCAGCGTCCGGGGCGCGGTCCTGGAGACCATGGCCGAACTGCGCGACCGGCTCTCCATGGGCGTCGTGCTGATCACCCACGACATCGGGGTCGCCGCCGCCGTCGCCGACCGGGTCGCCGTCATGTACGCCGGCCGGGTCGTCGAGTACGGCACCGCCGAGCAGGTGCTGCACGACCCCGGCCACCCGTACACGGCGGCACTGCTGGGCTCGCTGCCCCGGCTGCGTACCCTGCGCTCGGCCCTGACCGCGATCCCCGGCAGCCCGCCGAACGCCGCGCGGACCCCGACCGGCTGCTCCTTCCACCCCCGCTGCCGGTTCGCCACCGACGAGTGCGCCACCGAGCTGCCCCTGCTGCGCCCGACCGGCTCCGGGCAGGTGGCCGCGTGCCACTGGACCGAACGCCTCACCGCCGACGGCGACCTCGGTTACTGGCGCGACGGCGGCGAACCGCTGGCCGCCGGCACCGCCGAGGACACCGACGTGTTCGTGACGGTGGAGAACCTGGTCAAGGAGTACCCGTTGGGCTCCGGCCGCAAGGCCCGCACCCTGCGGGCCGTCGACGACATCTCGTTCACCATCGCCAAGGGCACCACCCTCGGCCTGGTCGGTGAGTCCGGCTCCGGCAAGTCCACCACCGCCATGATCATGGCCGGGTTGACCACCCCGACCGCCGGCCGGGTCAGCATCGACGGGGTGGACATCGCCCGCCTCTCCGGCAAGGCGATGCGCTCGGTACGCCGCAACCTCCAGGTGGTCTTCCAGGACCCGTTCTCCTCGATGGACCCCCGGATGACCATCGGCCAGATCGTCGACGAACCACTGCTGGTACACAAGATGGGCGACCGGGCCGCCCGGCGGAAGCGGGTCACCGAGCTGCTCGACCTGGTCGGTCTGGACGCGGAGTACGCCGGCCGGTACCCGCACCAGCTCTCCGGCGGCCAGGCCCAGCGGGTCGCCATCGCCCGCGCGCTCAGCCTGGAACCGGCCCTGCTGGTGCTGGACGAGCCGGTGGCCGCCCTGGACCTGTCCATCCAGGCCCAGATCCTCAACCTGCTGCGCGACCTGCAGCAGCGGCTCGGCCTGACCTACCTGTTCATCGGCCACGACCTGGCGGCGGTAGCCTACATCTCCGACCGGGTGGCGGTAATGTCCAACGGCCAGATCGTCGAGATCGACGAGGTTGAATCGATCTACCAGCGGCCCGCCGCGGCGTACACCCGGCAGTTGCTCGACGCGGTGCTCGACCCGGAGACCGACCTCGGCCGCTACCTCAACCGCGCGGAGCCCCGACCCGACCGGAAGGAGCAGCCGTGCGAACCCTCGGTACCGGCGACACCCTGATCGTCATCGACGTGCAACGCAAGTACGTCAACTGTCAGGGGCCGCTGGCGGTGCCGGACGGTCCGGCGCTGGTCCAGCGGATCGCCCGGTTCGCCGAGGCCGCCCGGACCCGGCGCGTCCCGGTCGTCTGGGTCACCCGGGAACAACGCCCCGGGGTGTCGATGGGCACCGCCACCGAGGCCGCCTACGGGGTGGCGATGCCCGACCTGTTCCAGGGCCCCGCCGCCGAACTCGACCCCGATCTCGGCGCCCGCGACGACGAGGTACGGGTGGTCAAGCCCCGCCAGTCGGCCTTCTACGGCACCGACCTGGAGGTGGTACTGCGCACCGCCGGCACCCGCCGGGTGATCCTGGCCGGCGTCACCACCAACATCTGCGTGCAGGCCACCGCCCAGGACGCCCGTGCCCGGGACCTGGAGGTGGTGGTGCCGGCCGACCTGACCGCCGCGCTGGCGGTGACCAAGGAGGGCTTCGAACTGTCGGCGGCGGCCGTGCAACAGGCCACCCTGGCCACCCTGGCGCACGCCGTCGGCACCGTCTGCCCGTCAGCCGAACTGCTCGGCCAGCCCTGACGCCGGGGCCGACCGGACGCTTCCTGCCCGGCGGGCCACACGCTTCCTGCCGGCGTGCCGCACGCTTCCTGCCCGGCCCGTCGCAGGCTTCCTGCCTGCGTGCCGCACGCTTCCTGCCCGGCCCACAGCGTGGTGGGCCGGGCAGGAGCACCTCAGCGATCCCAGCTGAAAACGGGTACGTCTCACCTTCCGCGCTCACCATCGGTCCAGCCGTGCGAAGCACCCCGTGTCCACTGCCCTGTGTCCACCGCCCCGTGTCCACTGCCCCGTGTCCACTGCCCCGTGTCCACTGCCCCGTGTCCACTGCCCCGTGTCCACTGCCCCGTGTCCACTGCCCCGTGTCCACTGCCCCGTGTCCACTGCCCCGTGTCCACTGCCCCGTGTCCACTGCCCCGTGTCCACTGCCCCGTGTCCACTGCCCCGTGTCCACTGCCCTGTGTCCACCGCCGAGGACGTCACCGGTGAACTCCGGACCCTGCTCACCGGCGTCGAGTGGGCGCAGAGCCTGATCGCCGCTGCCGAATCGGGCAATGAGGGCATTCTGTCGGGCTGACGGCCGCCGGGTCGCCGGGTTTCCGGTCGAGGTGCGTTGATCGACTCGGTTGGGGAGAAATGGCGGGGTCCGGGGTCGGTTGATACCGCCAGATCAGCCCAACCGAGTCGATCATGGCTGGGCGCTGGGCGCTGGGCGCTGGGCGCTGGGCGCTGGGCGCTGGGCGCGGGGCGCGGGGCGCGGGGCGTGGGGCGTGGGGCGCCGGTCATCGGCGGACGGAGGCGGGCAGCGGCCGACTTGACCCCGCCCCTACGTCATGGTTCTGACTGGGGGGCATGAGGCTCATTCCCGGCGCGTATCTGGCGTCGTACCTGCTCTCCCTGCTCGGCAACTCGATCGCGGGGGTGGCCCTGCCGCTGATCGTGTTGCAGGTCACCGGCAGCATCCTCGGCACCGGCATCGTCGCCGGGGCGACCGCCGTCCCGGCGGTGCTGGCCGGCCTGCTGATGGGCGTGGTGATCGACCGGATCAACAGGCGTACCTCGTCGGTGGTGACCGATCTGGTGTCGGCGGGGGCGATCGCCGCGCTGCCGGTGATCGACCTGGTCTCGGGGTTGAGCCTGGGGTGGTTCATCCTGTTCGGGATCATCGGCTCGCTGGGCGACGTACCCGGCATGACGGCCCGGGAGACCCTGCTGCCCGCCGTCGTGCGGCACAGTGGCGTCACCCCGGAACGGCTGATCGGCCTCCGGGAGGCCCTGGGCGCGGTCGCGCTGCTGCTCGGCCCGGCCGCCGCCGGGACGCTCATGGTGCTGTTCGACGGCGCCACCGTACTGTGGATCACCGCGGCGACCTCGCTGGCGGCGGCCCTGCTGACCCTGCTGATTCCCCACCACGTAGGTGCCATCGCCACCATCGAAGGCGCGGCGACGAGCACCGACGGGGCGGCGGCCACGCATGGCGCGGCGGCGACCGACGGAGCAGCGGCGACCACCAACGGGGCGGCGGCGACCACCGACCGGGCGGCGGCGGATAGGGACGGGGCGGCGGTGGTGTCGGCCGGGACCGGCTGGGGGCAGTTGCGTGACGGCTGGCGGGTGCTGTTCCGCAGCCGGTTCCTGACCGTCGCGACGACGCTCAGCTTCGCGTCGGTGATCGTGCTTGCCGGCCTGCAGGGGCTGATCCTGCCGGTCTACTTCACTCTCGCCGACCGGCCCGGCCTGCTCGGCTTCGTGCTCACCGCCCTCGCCGCCGGCATGCTCGTCGGCGGCGCGCTGTACGCGACCGTCGGCACCCGGGGCCGGCGACGCGTCTGGTTCCTCGCCGGGCTGCTCGGCAGCACACTCGGCTTCGGGCTCATCGGCGCGCTCTCCTCGGTCTGGGTGGTGTTCGGCGGCGCGTTCGTCGTCGGGTTGGCCAGCGGACTCTTCGGCAGCCTGATCGGCGTACTGATGATCGAGCGGATTCCCGAGAAGCTGCGGGGACGGATCATGGGTACCCAGAACGCTCTGGTGACCGCCGCGCCGGCGATCGGGATCGTCGCCGCGGCCGTGGTCACCGAGTACGCGGGCGTGCGGGTCGCCGCGGTCGCGCTGACCGGGGTGTGGCTCGTCGCGTTCGTCCGCGGCCTGTTCGCGCGCTCGCTGCGTAATCTCGAACCCGAACCGGCACCGGCCGGCGACGGGGCGAAGGTGGTGGTGGCAGGTGCGTAGCGGGGAGCTGGCGCGACTCGCCGGGGTCACCGTCCGGGCGTTGCGCCACTACCACCAGGTAGGCGTCCTCGCCGAGCCCGAGCGGGGCAGTAACGGCTACCGCAGCTACGACGTGCACGACCTGATCCGGGTCGTCCGGATCAAGCGCCTGGCTTCGGTCGGGATACCACTGGAACGGATGCCGGCCCTGCTCGACGACGCGGCGGTGGACGGGGGAGAGCTGCTGGAGGTTCTGGCCGCCGAGCTGACCGGGCAGATCGACCGGCTGACCGCACAACGCGATCTCGTCCTGCGGCTGCGTGCCCAGAACGCGGCCCCGGACCTGCCCCCGGAGTTGGCCCCGTTCCTCGCGGTCTTCGCCACCGCCGGGCTGTCGCCGCACCTCGCCAGGCTCGACCGGGACCAGTCGGTGCTGCTGGCGCACCTGGTCGGCGTCGACGGGATGCCGCACCTCGAACGCTTCTACCAGCGGATCAGCACCTCCACGGCCGCGCCGGCGGTGGTCGACCTCGCCAGACGGTTCGACCGGCTCGGGCCGGACAGCACCGAGCCGGAGGTGACCGCGTTCGTCGACAGCTTCGTGGCAACCGTCCGGCCGCTGCTCGACGAACTCGCCGACGGATCGGTGCTGCACGACCTGAACGGGGCGGCGGGCCTGGTCGACGAGTACACGACGGACGTCCTGAACGAGCAACAGCGGCACGCCCTCACGAGTATCGCGGCAGTCCTCGACACGCCGGTGTCGGAGGACCGGACGTAGCCCTGCGCTCGCGACTGTCGTCCCAACCTCGGATCGACAGACCCTGGCTGCCGTCTCCCGGTGCGGTCAGGGTGATGGGGCACCCCCGTTCGACGTCTATCCGGGGAGAACCGATGAATCCACACGACGACGATGGCCAGGGCCGATCGGGCGTGGCCCGCCGGAGCGTCCTGGGTGGCGGTGCCGCCGCGTTGGCGATACCGCTGCTGCCAGGTGGGGCGCAGGCCGCGCCGGCGGCCCCGAAGGGCAGCGTCGAACTCGTGACCGTCCAGGCCGAGGTCAACGGCACGGCGGTCGCGGCACAGGTGGACCCGCGTGCCACGCTGCTCGACACACTGCGCGAGGAGTGGGGGCTCACCGGCACGAAGAAGGGCTGTGACCGTGGTCAGTGCGGGGCGTGCACCGTGCACGTCGACGGTCGGCGGGTGCTGTCCTGCCTGACGCTGGCGGCCACGGTCGACGAGCGGGCGGTCACCACGATCGAGGGCCTGGCCCACGGTGATCGACTGCACCCGATGCAGCAGGCGTTCATCGAGCGCGACGCACTCCAGTGCGGCTTCTGCACGTCGGGACAGATCATGTCGGCGGTCGGCATGGTCCAGGAGGGCCGTGCCCGCTCCGACGACGAGATCCGCGAGCGGATGTCGGGCAACATCTGTCGGTGCAGTTGTTATCCGGGCATCGTGGACGCGATCCGCGACGCGCAGCAGGTGATGCGCTGATGCGGGCGTACACCTTCAGCCGGCCGCGCTCCGTCCGCGAGGCCGTCGCGCACGCCGGTGCGGACACGGCCTTCCTGGCTGGCGGCACGACCCTCGTGGACCTGATGAAGCTCGACGTGGTGGCGCCGGCCCGGGTCGTGGACATCAACCGGCTTCCGCTGCGGGGCATCAGGCTCGACCGGGACGGGCTGCACATCGGCGCGCTCGACCGGATGAGCGATGTCGCCGCCGACCGCGACGTGCGGCGGGACTATCCGGTGATCGCCCAGGCGTTGGAGCTGAGCGCGTCCGCCCAGCTTCGCAACATGGCGAGCATCGGCGGGAACCTGTTGCAGCGCACCCGGTGCGGCTACTTCCGTGACGTCACCACCGGTTGCAACAAACGGGAGCCCGGCAGTGGTTGCTCGGCGCTGACCGGCATCAACCGTACGCATGCCATCCTCGGCACCAGCGACGCCTGTGTGGCGACCCATCCCAGTGACCTGGCCGTCGCGTTGGTAGCCCTCGGCACCGACGTGCACCTGGCCACCCGCCAGGGTGCCCGTACGGTGCCACTCGACACGTTCTACGCCCTGCCCGGCAGCACACCCCACGTCGAGAACGTGCTGCGTCCGGGCGAGCTGATCACCGGCATCACGGTCCCCCGCTCGAGGTGGGCGGCGAACTCCCTCTACCTCAAGATCCGCGACCGGCAGTCGTACGAGTTCGCCCTCACCTCGGCGGCTGTCGCCGTCGAGTGGCGGGGCCGCACCATCAAGCAGGCCCGCATCGCCGCCGGTGGGGTCGGCACCCGACCCTGGCGGCTGCCGGCGGTCGAAGACGCCCTGGCCGGCCGACCGGCCACCGCCGACGTCTTCGAGGCGGCGGTCCGCACCGCCGCGGACGGCGCCCGGCCGCTGTCGTACAACGGGTTCAAGCCCGCGCTGCTGCGACGGACGCTGGTCCGGGCCCTCACCGTGCTGACGGAGCGCCGATGAACCACACACCCGGCCCGGCTCGCTGCGGCGGCGCTCATGCTTGAACTCGCCACCGAACTCCTCGACCGGGTCCGCGGTGGGACCCCGTTCGTGACCGCCACCGTCACCCGCGTGGACGGCAGCGCGCCCCGCCAGCCCGGCGCGTCGCTCGTCGTCGACGCGGACGGTGCGGTGCTGGGCAACGTCTCCGGCGGCTGCGTCGACTCCGCCGTCTACCAGGCGTGCCAGGAGATGCTGCGGGGGGAGCGCAGCCCGAAGACCCTGCGGTTCGGCTACACCGACGACGACGCCATCGCCGTCGGCCTCACCTGCGGCGGAACGATCGAGCTGTTCCTGCGCCACCACGATCCGGGTGCCGAACCCGGCCTGGAAGCGGCGTACGCCGACGCGACGCGGGACGAGCCCGTCGCCGTCGCCACCGTCGTCCGCGGCCCGGAGGCCCACCTCGGAAAACTGATCGTGGTACGCCCCGGGGGACACCGGGCGGGAACCCTCGGCGACGAACGGCTCGACGAGGTGGCTGCCGCACACGCGACCGGCGTGCTGCACGCCGGGACCAGCGGCACCGTGGACATCGGGGTGGCCGACGGCTACTGCCGGGAACCGATGACCCTGCTGGTCGAGTGCAACACCCCGGCGCCTCGGATGCTCATCTTCGGGGCCATCGACCATGCCGCGGCACTGGCCCGCCTGGGTGCCTTCCTCGGCTACCGGGTGACCGTCTGCGACGCCCGGGCCACGTTCACCACGCCGGCCCGATTCCCGTACGCCGACGAGGTCGTCGTCGACTGGCCACACCGCTACCTTGCCACCCAGCGCCTCGACGGCAGCACCGTGATCTGTGTCCTCACCCACGACCCGAAGGTCGACGTACCGCTGCTCACCGCAGCCCTGCGACTACCGGTCGACTACGTGGGGGCGATGGGGTCACGGCGTACCCACGAACAACGCCTGGTACGGCTGCGCGAGGCCGGCCTGACCGACCGGGAACTCCGCCGGCTGCACTCGCCGATCGGGCTGGACATCGGCGCCCGTACCCCCCAGGAGACGGCGCTGTCGATCGCGGCGGAAATCGTCGCGCACCGGCACGGCGGCACCGGGGTGCCGCTGCGTACCGGGGTCCCCATCCACCGTCGCGCCACCCCGTCGTCGGCTCCCTTCCCGCCGACCTGGACCGCCGAACACCTCGACCACAGCGCCGGCATCACCCGACCACGGTCCTCTTCCCAGAGCTAGGAGCCACGATGACCGTCTCCCCACTCGGCCGCGACATCGACCGCGTCGACGGCCGGGCGAAAGTCACCGGCGCCGCCCGATACTCGGCCGACTACCCGGCGGCCAACCTGGCCCATGCCCACCTGGTCACCAGCACCGTCGCCCGAGGCTCCATCACCACGATGGACACCGTCGCGGCGCAGAACGCCCCAGGCGTCATCGGGGTGTACAGCCCGTTCCACAAACTCGCGCTCCAGCCGGTGCCCGGCGTCGGGGAGAACTACGCACCCCTGCAGGACACCCAGATCCGCTTCCGGGGACAGATCATCGCCATGGTCGTCGCCGAGACCGCCATGCAGGCACGGGACGCCGCAACGCTGATCACCACGACCTACCACGAGCAACGGCCGCGTACCTCGCTCACCGACGAGCCCCGCGTGCCTGCCGACGGGGGGCCGACCTGGCCCGCCCCCAGGGCCATCGTCCTCGCCCCCGGCGTCGACTCGATCGAGACCGCCCTGGCCGCCAGCGACATCGTCGTGGAGGCATCCTTCCACCAGCCGATGCAGCACGCCGTCGCGATGGAACCCCACGCCGTCCTCGCCGAGTGGAACAACGACCGAACCCAGCTCACGCTGTACAGCGGCGCACAGCTACCCCACCTCTCCGCCACGGCGGCAGCCGCACGGCTCGGCCTGCCGCCAACGGCGGTACGGCTGATCAGCACGTACGTCGGCGGTGGTTTCGGCAGCCGGGTGATGCCGTGGTACGACGCCGCCCTGGCCGCAGCCGCGGCCCGCGAGCTGAACCGCCCGGTCAGGCTGGTCCTCTCCCGGGAACAGGTGTTCACCGTGGTCGGCCACCGCAGTGCGATCAACCAGACCGTCACGCTGGGCGCCTCCCGGGACGGGGTCCTCAACGCGGTCAGTCATGTCACCGACGCCTCGATGCCGCCCGTCGGCTACCGGCACATGCAGCCGGCCGTGGACACCTCGGCCGTGCTGTACCGGACCCCCAACCTGTCCATCGACCAGCGGCACGTCATGCTCGACGTGCCACCGACCTGCGCCATGCGGGGCCCCACCGAGGCCCCCGGGTCCTTCGCGTTGGAGACCGCGATGGACGAACTCGCCGTCGCCACCGGTATCGACCCGGTCGAGCTACGGCTGCGCAACTACGCCACCGCCGTACCCGGGTCGGGCCTGCCGTGGTCGAGCAAGCACCTCGACGAGTGCTACCGCGTGGGCGCCCGACGCTTCGGCTGGTCGGCCCGACGCGCCAGGCCCCGCAGCCGGACCGACGGACACTGGCTGGTCGGGATGGGAATGGCCACCGCCATCTACCCCGGAGCCCGCAGGCCGGAGGCCATCCAGGCCCGGGTCCGGCTGCTCGACGACGACACCGCCGTGGTCTCCTCCGCGACCGCCGACACGGGCACCGGCGCGTTGACCATGCTGGCCATCACCGGCGCCCACGAACTGGGCATCCCGCTGCGGCGGGTGACACCCGAACTCGGTGACACCGCACTGCCGCCGGGCGCACCGTCCGTGGCGTCGGCCGGCACCTCCACCAGCGTGCCGGCGGTCGAGGCCGCCGCCAACGCCGCGATCGCCGAACTCGTCAACGTCGCCGTCACGAGCCCCCAGTCACCCTGGCACGGTACGAACAGCGAGGACCTGAGCTACCAGAAGGGCACGTTGCGCGGGGGAGGCCTCTCGATGTCCTTCGGCCGCCTGCTCACCACGGTGGGCCGCCGCAACGTCGAGGCCACCGCGACGGTTCAACCCGGCCCGGAGGCCACCCGGTACCGGTTCCACAGCTTCGGCGCACACTTCTGCGAGGTCAGGGTCAACCGGTACACCGGAGAGCCCCGCGTGACCCGCTTCACCACGGTCGTGGACATCGGCCGGGTGGTCAACGCCCAGGCCACCCGGAGCCAGATCGTCGGCGGCATCATCTTCGGCATCGGCCACGCCCTGCTGGAGGACGACCCGCTCGAGGAGGCCACCGGCCGGCTGGCCGCCGGCAACATGGCCGACTACCTGGTGCCGGTCAACGCCGATGTTCCCGACCTCGACGTCCACTGCCTCGACCGGCCCGACCCCGTCATCAACAACCTCGGCGCGCGGGGTGTCGGCGAACTCGGCACCGTCGGCTCGGCGGCCGCTGTCGGCAACGCCATCTTCAACGCCACCGGTAAGCGGATCCGCAGCCTCCCCATCACCCTCGACAAGCTGCTGTGAACGCAACCAGCCCCGGCCAGTGGTCACCGTTCGTCGATGTCGTACCCGGCGGCCACGTCACCGCACTCGACCAGGTCGACCTGGGCAGCGTGCCGGCGTAGGTACGCCCGGGCGCCCCGGTCGCCACGCACGGTCGAGACGATCTCGGCCCAGTGGTCACGACCGAGTACCACCGGATGGCCCGCCTCGCCGTCGTAGCAGGCTCGGACCAGGCAGCCCGGGTCTGCCCGGGCCAGCAGCCGCATCACCGCCGTAGCGGAGACCCCGGGCATGTCGACCAGGTGTACGCACACGGCCGAGACGCCCGGCAGGCGGGCGGCCGTGGTGAGCCCGAGCCGCAACGACGAGGCCATGCCCTCGGCCCAGCCCGGATTATCGAGGACCTGGACACCCGCCAGGTCGACGGTTGCCCGGGCCTGGCGGGCTCCGGCACCGAGGACCGCGAGAACCGGGTCGCAGCCGCCCTCGCGCAGCACCCGCAGCGCCTGCCCGAGAAACACAGGTGCCTTCGGGCCGCCGTAGCGGCGCCCTGCCCCGGCGGCGAGAACCAGGCCGGCGGCCTGACCCCCCGCGAGATCGCGGAGGTTCATCGGGGCTGACGATCGGTCGACGCCCGGGTCGGGCCACAGTCCGGCTGCGGGAACCACTCTCCCACCGAGACACCGCCGGGTATGTCCCGCGCACCGACCTCCGACAGCAACCTGAGCCGGCGGTGGCTCTCGCTGCCCGGGGTGGCGGTGTAGACCAGCAGCCGGTGCGACTGTGCCGGGTCGTCGAGCACCTGGCAGCTGAGTTCCAGTACGCCGACCTCCGGATGCACGAAGCGTTTGACGTCGGCGAAGGTCGCGCCGACCTCATGCCGGTGCCACAGGTCGGCGAACTCGGGGCTCTCCCGGAGCAGAAGTTCGACAAGGCGCGCTGCCTTCGACCCAGGTCCGCGCAGCGTGGCCACCCTGCGCGCCCCTGAGGCGAAGACCCGTGACATGCGCTCGTGGTCCTCCGGGAGGTACGTGGCGCGGGTATTCGGGTCGGTGAACCACCGGAAGGGCATGCTTCGGGCAGGGCCGGAGTACCGGGTGTTGTCGCCCACGAGTGCGACGCTCGGCGGGGTCTGCCGCAGCGTCTCGCTGAGCTCCGTGACGATCTCGGCGGGACTGTCGGCGAGCCGGTCGAAGATGCGCAGCAGTCCCGGACTGATGTGCTCGCTGGTCGCGCCGCGCGGCGGAGGCTGGTGTCCGGCGAGCCGGAACAGGTGGTCGCGTTCGTCGAGCGTGAGGTGCAGTCCCTGGGCGATGGCGGCGATCAGACGGTCGGACGGGAGGGGCCCGCGCCCCTGCTCCAGCCGGCTGTAGTAGTCGGCGGAGATGTGACACAACGCGGCCACCTCCTCCCGGCGGAGCCCGGCGGTCCTGCGCCGCCGTCCGCGAGGAACACCGACGTCCTCAGGCTGCAGCGACTCACGCCGCCGGCGTAGGAACTCGGCAAGTCCGGCTCGGTCGATCATGTCGGCCTCCTCCACCGTGGCGATTTCGTACCTTTCTACAGTGGGTGTTGCCCGGCAGCCACGGACCAGCGATCCCCCTCTCCCGGGCGCGCGTGTACCTGGTGGTTGATCTTCTCGATGAGGCGTACCGAGATGTCTTCGTTGAGCGCATGGGTGGCGATGGCCAGCCAGAGGCGTTCGTAGCTGGTGATCTCCCCGGGCCGGTCGAGGTAGAGGTCGCCGGTGAGAGATGCCCGGTACACCACCGGCGGGTCGGGGGTGACGCGCCTGCCGGGGGTGAAGTCGAGCATGGTGAACGGTCCGGCGAGGGCGGCCTCGGGGACTCCGGCGGAAAGCGGCAGCACCCGGACGGCGACGTGCGGCAGCTCGGTCAGCCTCAGCAGGTGGGTCAGCTGCTCGGCCATGACTCCCGGCTCGCCGACCCGGCGCAGCAGCACCGCCTCGGAGAGCACCACGTAGAGCCGTGGTGGTGGGGGCAGCCGCCGGGTGAGCAGGTTGCCGGGCGGGTGGCGTACCTCGTGGAGGTGTTCGGGGTGGTCGGGCCGGTGGGGGTGGACGGCCTGGTGGTAGGCGGGGGTCCGCAGCAGGCCGGGCAGGAGGGCCTGCTGGTAGCTGCGGATCCGGGCGGCGGCGTTTTCCAGGCCCGGGTACGGGGTGAACCAGGCGGGGACGGGGTTGTCGTGGGCGTGCCACCAGCCGGTGGCTTTGGTTTCGGCGGCCACGGTGACCAGGGCGGCGGTGAGGTCGGGGTCGGTGTTGTAGAGGTCGCAGAGGGCGCGTACGTCGACCGCGCGGGTGGTGCCGAGGCCGGTTTCGATGCGCCAGACCTTTTGTCGGCTGCAGGCGATGGCGTCGCTGGCGGCGTCGAGGGTGATGCCGGCGTCGAGGCGCAGCTCGCGCAGGATGCGTCCGAGGTGTCGGCGGGGGACGCTGGACCCCAGGTCTTCGGCCACGGTTCGAGGGTTCCTTTCGGTGTGGTGGGTGGTCAGCGGGTCAGGCCGACGAGGGTGGCCAGTCGCGCCACGTCGGCCGCCGCCGGCTCGCCGCGGGTGATCTCGGTGATCGCGGTACGGGCGTACGGGCGGTGGCGGACCTCGGCGGGGGCGATGCTGTCGGCGGCGATCAGGGCCTGGCCGGCGGCGGTGGGGTCACCGGCCGAGTCCGGCCTGGAGTAGCAGGGTGCCGCGTACCCGGTGGTCGGTGGTGGTGTCGGTGGCGTCGAGGGTGGCGGTGAGGGCGAGTCGGTCGCGGCCGAGGGCGCGTAGCGCCTGGGCGACGGCGATGGTGGCGTTGCTCGTGGGGTCGGTGGTGGCGGCGCGGTCGGCGGCGAGCCAGCTCAGGTCGGCCGCGCCGAGTTTGACCAGTACCAGGGCGGTGATCTGGTACGCCGACGCGCGCAGTGCCGGTGTGTGGTGGGTGGTGTCGAGCAGGGTGGGCAGGGTTCGTAGGAGCTGCGGGTACTGGGCGTGGTGGTAGGCGAGCCAGGCGTGGCCGGTGTGTCGGCGTAGCTGGTCGACGGGCAGGTGGGTCGGCTGGTGGTGGTAGCGGGCGAGCGCGGTCCGGATGGTGTCGACCCCGTCCAGGCTCGTCACCGGCGGGGTGGGGGCGGGTTCGTGCGGGTCGAGTAGTTCGGTGGGGTCGATGTGGAGGACGGTGGCGATGTCCCGCACCACCGAGTAGCGGTCGAGGGCGCGGACGCCGCGTTCGACCTTGTCGACCCAGCTCTTGGACTTGCCGAGGCGGTCGGCGAGCATCTGTTGGGTGAGTCTGCGGCGTACCCGCCAGCGGGCCACCCGCCGCCCGATCGGCAGCTGCTCGCCGCCGTGGACGGTCGGCCGGGTCACCGGTGCGGCTCCGTGGTCGGGGGCATCGTCTCGGTGGACTCCCCGCAACGCGGACACCACCGCGCCTTGACCCGAAACGCAAACAACCCGAGCAGGAACCCCGGCACCAACCCACCGAACACGACCGACACGACGACTTCCACGAATCCCTTCACCTCCCGACGAGACCGAAAGCCGGGACCCTGCTGAGAGCCCGTGATGCTGGCTCTCGCAGTGGGCGCACGGCATGTGCGACACGCTGCCAGCGCGTCACGGACGGTAGAACCGCTCGCGTGGGACTATCGAGGGACGTCGTGGAAAGGTCCCCTGCTGTGGCGCGAAACGATGCACTCAAGATGGCGATCGTGGAGTCGGGTCTGACCGTCGCTGACCTGGCCGGAAAGTGCGATGTGGATGCGAAGACCGTGGAACGCTGGATCAGCCGGGGCCGGCTACCTCACCCCCGTTCCAGGATGCGAGTAGCCGGGGTCCTAGGTAAGGATGTGGGAGTGCTGTGGCCTGAGATGATCCGACGTTCCGTGAAGGTTGGGGCTGATCGCGAGGTGGTCGGCGTCTATCCACGACGGGCCGACCTGCCGCGTTCAGTCTTTCGCGAGGCGATCGAGCGCTCCAGCTCCCGGCTGTGGTTCGGTGGCTACACCAGTTACTTCCTGTGGCTGGAGGTGCCCGGCGTCACCGCCACCCTGACGGCCAAGGTCGCTGCCGGAGCCGACGTGCGATTTCTGCTCGGCGACCCGGACAGCCCGGTCACCGCTGAGCGTGAGCGAGTCGAAAGCACGCCGCTGACGCTGGCTACGCGCATCGCGACCACGCGGGCGGAGATCGCCAAGGTCAACGCCGCGGTTCCGGTGCGTCTTTCTGATCGCCACATCGCCATGTCGGTCTGGATCTTTGACGACGAGGCCATCGTCGCCACGCACATCGGTGCGAGTCTCGGTCAGGACTCCGTGGTGCTGCACCTGCGGCGTGGACAGGACGGGGGAGCGTTCGATCGCTATGTCGAGCATTTCGAGTCACTGTGGTCCGCCGGAAAGCCCGCCTCGCAACAGCACTGAGGAATCGGGGAGTTGCCCCGCCTGCGCGGGGAGCACCAAAGTGGGAGGCGTTGTCTATTCCGCGGACGAGGGTCACCCCCGCCTGCGCGGGGAGCACACTTCTTGACCTGGGGCCGGGCAGCGCGGTGGCGGTGTCGGTGACGACCGACTCCGTTGGGGCCATGGTCGTCTTCGACGGCTCGTGCACGTGTAGCCGGGCCGGTTCCTGTGACCATCCTGCGGCCTTGGCGTTCGCCGCCCTGGTCAGCATGGACATCGCGGCGGAGCCGAGCATCCCCAGGCCCCGACAGGCACCAGAGCCCCAGCCGGCAGCGCGGACGGCGAAACGCCGTAAGGCCGCCTGGGAGACCGGATTGTCCGCCCTGGTGAAGGCCGTCGCCGCGCCGCCTGCCCCGGCGGAGTCCGGCGTGGGGGCGCGGGTCGCGCTCCAGTTCGACATCGAGCAGCCGCCGGCCGGTGGGAGGGGCGAGACCCGGATCGCCTGCTCGACCCGTGGTGGAACCCGCCCACCAATGCGCAGGCCGTCGACCGGGCCCACCGCATCGGTCAGACCCGCAGCGTCATGGCGTACCGGATGGTCGCCCGGGACACCATCGAGGAGAAGGTGATGGCGCTGAAGGCCCGCAAGGCGGGCTGTTCGGCAGCGTCCTCGACGGCGGTGAGTTCGGCTCCGCCCAGCTCACCGCCGCCGACATCCGTGACCTGCTGAAACTGACCGCGTCGTGTCGGGGTTGATCGACTCGGTTGGGTAGATATGGCGGTATCAACCAGCCTCGGACACCGCCATATCGGCCCAACCGAGTCGATCATCGGAAGGGGCGGGTCAGTAGCCCTTGGTGAGGTCGTATTCGCCGAGCAGGGGCTCACCGGCGCGCCAGCGGTGCAGGTTGGCGCAGAACTGGTCGACCACCCGTTCCGCCCGACGGGGCGAACCGCCGGCGATGTGCGGGGTGACCACTACGTTCGGCAGGTGCCAGAGTGGATCGTCGGCGGCCAGGGGTTCGTCGACCACCACGTCCAGGCCGGCACCGCCGAGCCGGCCGTCGACGAGTGCGTCCCGCAGCGCCGCCTCGTCGATCAGCCCGCCCCGACTGACGTTGACCACGATCGCGCCGGGTTTCATGGTGGCGATCCGGCGGGCGTCGAGCAGCTGTCGGGTGGCCGGGGTCAGCGGCACGGTGAGCACCACGACATCGGCGGTGGGCAGCACCTCGTCGAGGCGGTCCGGGGCGATCAGCTCGTCGACGTCGGGGCCCGGTTCGACGGACTCCGGTTCCACGGCGACGATCCGGGCGAACTCGAAGCCCCGGGCCCGTCGGGCGACCGCCCGACCCGCGCCGCCGTACCCGACGACCAGCATGGTCCGGTCGGTGAACTCCCACTGCCGGGCCCGGATCTCGATGCGGTGCGGGTCGGTCCAGGCCGGTTCGCGCAGGCTCGCCGCGATGCCCCGGGTCAGGGCCAGCAGCAGGGCGAAGGCGTGTTCGGCCAGGTGCGCCCCGACGATGCCGCCCTTGGCCGAGACCAACCGGACGTCCCGGTCGCCCAGGTGGCGGGCGATCCGGTCGACGCCGGCGCCTACCGACTGTACCCAGCGCAGCTTCGGCGCGGCGTCGAGCACCTCCGGTTGGACGTCGCCGAAGAGCACCACCGCGTCGGGGGCGTACCGCAGCTGTTCGGCGCGGTCCCGGGCGACCAGCACCTCGTCGGGTGCGGCGGCGGCCCGGATCTGCGCGATCTGCGCGTCGTCCAACGGCGCGATCAACTCGTGCGCGGCCGCCAGCACCGGCCCACCGAACCCCGGCCGCGCGCGGTCACCCGCCCGCGCCGCGCCGTCCGGCGACCCACCGTGCCCGGCCTGCGCCGCGCCGTCCGGCGACCCACCGTGCCCGGCCTGCGCCGCGCCGTCTGGCCGCCCGCCGTGCCCCGGCTGCGTCGCGCTCATCCGGCGTCCCCACCGAGGTACGCGGTGCGCAGCCGCTCGACCTCGGCGTAGCCGATGGCCCGGGTGAACTCGCGCAGCGGAACCCCGTCCCGGGCCACCGCCGCCGGGTCGCTGAGCAACCCGGTGTACGCCCCGGCGAGGGTACGGGCGGTGTGCAGCAGTCCCTGCAGGCCGTAGATGACCACGGCGATGCCCAGTTCGCGGGCGATCTCGTCGGTGAGTTCCCGCTCCAGCCAGCTGCCCGGGGCGACGGCTGCGGCCAGCGGCCGGCCGCCACCTGCCTCGCGGGCGGCCTGCCACGCCTCGAAGGGGAACGTCTCGTCGTGGCGCATCGGGAAGATGACGTCCGCGCCGGCCGTCGCGTACGCCTCGGCGCGGCGCAGCACCTCGTCGACGGTGTCGGCGTTGGTCCGGGCCACCACGGCGGTACGTGGGTCGTGCCGGGCGTCGACGCAGGCGCGTACCTTGGCGGCGGCCTGCGGCAGGGGTACCAGGGCGACGCCGGACTGTTCGCTGAGCGGGCCGGGTTTCGGCGAGATCTGGTCCTCCAGCATCAGCGCCGCCGCGCCGGCCTGTTCGAAGTCGCGGGCGGCGTGGAAGGTGTTCACCGCGTTGCCCCAGCCGGTGTCCAGGTCGGCGATGACCGGCAGCCCGGAGGCGCGGGTGGCGACCTGGACGGCGCGGGTCATGTCGGCGCGGGTGTAGAGGTCGGCGTCGGGCAGGCCGAGTGAGGCCGAGACGGCGAAGCCGGAGGCGAACAGGCAGCGGAATCCGGCCTGGGCGGCCAGCGTGGCGCTGAGGCCGTCCCAGACTCCGGCGGTGTGCACCGGCAGGTCGGTGGCGGCCAGCACGGCGGCGAACCGGTCGGCGGGGGTGGGGGAGTCGGGCATGTCCTCAGCTCTCGGTCGCGACGGGCAGGTCGACGACCACGTCGACCAGGACGGGGTTGCCACCACGGACGGCCTTGACGGCCTCGGCGAGCACGCCGGGCAGCGCGGCGCGGTCCTCGACCGGGCCGAACGCCTCGACGCCCTGGGCGCGGGCCATCGCGGCGTGGTCGACGTGCGGGCCGGTCAGGTCCATGCCGTGCCGGGCCCGTTCCAGGTCGCCGCCGCGGGTGTCGACGACCCGCTTCTGGTGCAGCCAGTCCGCGCCGTAGCTGCGGTTGTCGACCACCACCATGAGGACCGGGATCTGGTGGTGGGCGGCGGTCCAGAGCGCCTGCGGGGTGTAGAGCAGGTCGCCGTCGGGTTGCAGCCCGACCACGACGGTGTCGTCGTCGCGGTGGTGCAGCGCCGCGCCGATCGTGCCGCCGGCGCCGAAGCCGAGCCCGCCGCCGCCGGAGCCGCCCAGGTGGCAGTTGTAGTCGACCATGTCCCAGGTACGCCGGGGCCAGCCCCGGAACATGTTGAAGCCGATCTGCCAGGGGCCGTCGCGGACCGCGTCGTAGGTGGCGGCGGCGAGTACCCCCTCGGAGATGCCGCCGGTGGGTGACTCCGGTGGTGCGCCGAGGGCGGCGCGCAGGCCGGCGGTGTGGCCGGTCAGCCACTTTCTGCGGGCGGCGACGGCGTCGCGGCGGGCGGCCACCCGCTCGTCGACCAGGTCGGCCAGGACCGGCAGGGCCACGGCGGTGTCGGCGAGCAGGTGCTCGTGGGCCCGGATCGGCGGTTCCAGGTCGAGGAAGCCGTTGTGCTTGAGGTCGTTGAGGGTGATCACCGCGAGCCGGGCGTCGGGGCGGGAGAGCATGTGGTGGCCGCGTTTGACGTTGTCGACCCGCGACAGCGCCCAGCGCACGTCGCGGCAGTCCAGGGCGAGGATCACGTCGGCCTCGGCGAGCCGGCCGGCCCGGTCGCCGGTGCAGTCGGCCCAGTGGCCGGTGGGGAAGTTGTGTCGCCCGCCCAGGTCGACCACGGGCGCGGCGAGGGTCTCGGCGAGCCGGCGCAGCGCGTCGAAGCCGGCCCGGCTGCGCCCGACGTGGTCGGCCAGGATCACCGGGGACTCCGCGCCGAGCAGCAGGTCGGCGACGGCTTCGAGGCGGTCCAGTGGCGCGGTGGGCGCGGCGATCGGGGCCGGTCCCCAGTCGCCGAGGTCGATCGGGGGCGCGGGGCGTTCCTGCAGCAGGGCGTCGAGGGCGACGTACGTCGGGCCCTGGGGTTGGGCCGCGGCCAGCTGGTGGGCGCGCAGCAGCAGGTCCGGCACGGCCTCGATGGAGGCCGGTTCGGCGTCCCACTTGACCACGTCACGGACCACCTGGCCCTGCTGGTTGGCGGTGTGCACCCAGTCGATCCAGGGGCGGCGGTGGGCCTGGTCGGCCGGTCCGGAGCCGCCGAGGACCAGGATCGGCGCGTGGTCGGCGTACGCGTTGAAGGTCGCCATCGTGGCGTTCTGCAGGCCTACCAGGTTGTGTACGGCGGCGGCCATCATCTCGCCGGAGGCCTTGGCGTAGCCGTGGGCGATGGCGATGGCCACGCCCTCGTGCAGCGCCGAGATCAACTCGGGTTGGCCGGCGGTGGTCAACGAGTCGTGCAGGCCCCGGAAGGAGGCGCCCGGGTTGGCGGCCACGTAGCGGATTCCCAGGCGCTGGAGCAGCGCCACCATCACGTCGCTGCCGTAGGTGAAAGTCATGGTCACGTCTCCCCGGTCGTCGTCTCGGCCCTGTCCCGACCCCGTCAGCTGCGCTACGTTATGAAACACCGTTTCGTCATACGGAACAAGAGGGGTGTTCGCAATGCATCGACCTGGTCAGGCCGTCGACCTGCACAGCCACTGGTGGCCCCGGGAGTTCGCCACCGCCGTCCGGGCGGGCCGTCGCTGGCACGCCTGGGACTCCGACCTGACCGCCGCCACGCCCCGGATCGTGGCCGGCGACCGCGACGCCCCGGCCCCGGTCGACCTGTTCCGCACCGACCTGACCGAGCGCCGCGAGCGCCGGGCCGCCGAGGGCATCGTCCGCGAGGCGGCCATGGTCCCGGTCTTCCTCTGGGGGTACGAGCTGCCGGCCGCCGAGGCCGAGGCGTACTGCCGCGACGTCAACGCCGACCTGGCCGACGCCCAGGCCGCCTCCGGCGGGTCCTTCACCGGCCTGGGCCTGCTGCCGTTGCAGGACCACGACGCCGCGCTGCGGGTGCTCGACCACGCGGTCAAGGACCTCGGCCTGTACGCGTTCAGCATCGGCACCAACGTCGAGGACGCCAACCTCGACGACCCGAAGGTGGTCGGCATCCTGGAGCAGGTGCTGGCGGCCGGGGCCGCGATCGTCATCCACGCCAACTGGTACACCCGGGCCGGTCGGGAGCGCACCTGCCGGCACATGTTCGACAACTCCGTCGGGGTGCCGCTGGAGGCCGGCCTGGCGCTGGCCTCGCTCATCTACTCCGGGCTGCTGGACAGGTACCCGCAGGCGCGGATCTGCTGCTCACACGGCGGCGGTTGGCTGCCCTACGGCATCGGCCGGCTCAACCTGCGCTACCTGCAGGGGCGCGACAGCGGGCTGCTGGCCGAGGCCCCGGACCGCTACCTGCGGCGGTTCCACTACGACTGCCTGGTGCACGACGAGCGCGCGTTGCGGCTGCTGGTGGAACGGGTCGGCACCGACCGGGTGGTGATCGGCACCGACCACCCGTACGGCGGGGACATCCCCGAGATCGGCGCGGTGCGCTGGATCGCCGAGCAGCCCTTCCTGACCAGCCGGGAGAAGGACATGGTCGTCCGGGAGAACGCCGCGGCCTTCCTGGACGGCGCGCGGAGTTCGGTCGCCGGTTCCGGCGACGGGCGGACTTCGGTCGCCGGTTCCGGCGACGCAGGCGGCTCGACTCTGGGCTGAAGGTGCTGGTGGCGGCGGTGGGCCGCCCTTGACAGGGTTCGACGATCACGCCTAGTTTTTCTGGAACGGCGTTTCGCTCAGCGGAAGGATAGACATGTCCACGCTCCGAGGGTTCGGCAATCCACTCTCCCCGACCGGCCGAGCGGCGCTCGTCGACCCGCCGCCGCACCACATCAGCGCCGACGCGATCCAGGTCGTCTACCGGGTTGACCCGGACAAGGCCCGGGCGTACCTGCCGGACGGGCTCGAACTGCACCCGGACGCGCTCGCCTACGCGTACGTGGCCGACATGGTCAAGGTCAGCGAGAGCCAGCCCGACCAGGCCTGGGTGGAACCGCAGGCCTCCCAGTACCAGGAGGGCATCCTCGGCCTCTACTGCACCTACCAGGGGCAGCCCGGCCGGTTCAGCGCCTTCATCTGGGTCAGCGAGGACTGGTCGGTGGTCTTCGGCCACTACATGGGCTTCGCCAAGAAGCAGGGCCTGATCCACAAGACGAAGATCCAGCCGGCCAACCCGGCGCTCGGCCCGGTCGGGCCCGGCACCCGGTTGCGCGGCACCGTCGACCGGTTCAGCCACCGGATCTTCAACGTCGACATCCAGCTCACCGAGAAGATCGACGACGACGCGATCCCCTCGCACGGCCACCGCGTCTACACCTACCGGCACATCCCGTCGCCCAGCCCGGACGTGGCCGACCAGCGGCAGTTGTTCGCCCTCGACCTGGACCGGGCCACCACCATCGACGCCTGGCGGGGCACCGGCGGCGTGGAGATCAAGACCGACGCGTTCAACGAGGACCTCGACGGCTTCCAGCCGCTGGAGATCGTCGACGCGTTCACCTTCCAACGTGGCTGGACCACCAAGGCCGGCGCGACCCTGCTGCGAGAGGACCACGCATGACCGACTGGGCCGCACTCCAGGTCGCCAAGGCCGCCCGCAACGTCGTCGACACCTCCCTCGCGGTACGCCCCGGCGAGCAGGTACTGGTCGCCGCCGACCACAACTCCGACCAGGCGGTGGTGGACGCGCTGCTGGCCGCCGTCGCCTCGGCCGGGGCCGAGGGCACCCTGGTGGTGCAGCCGGCCCGGGTCCGCGCCGGCGAGCCGGCCAACACGGTGATGGCAGCCGCCCTGGCCGGCGCCGACGTGATCATCTCGCCGACCTCGACCGCGCTGAGCTTCACCCCGGAGCTGAAGCAGGCCCTCAACCGGGGCGCGCGGGCCATCGTGATGACCGGGGTGACCCGGGCCGAGCTGACCGGTGGGGCCGGGGTGGCCGACTACGAGGAGGTCTACCGGATCACCAAGCCGCTCTCCGACGCGATCACCGCCGGCTCCCGGATGCGGATCACCTCCGCCCAGGGTTCCGACCTGACCGCCTCGCTGGAGGGGGTCACCTGCGGCGTCGGGGCGTCCTTCGCCCGGGAGCCCGGCCAGATCTCCAGCTACCCCAGCGGCGAGGCGTGGAGCGCGCCGGCCACCGGCACCGGGCAGGGCGTGCTGGTCGCCGACGGCTCGGCCCACCAGCTCGGCAAGCTGCGCGAGCCGATCCGGGTGCACTTCACCGACGGCCGGGCGGTCCGGATCGAGGGCGGCGCACAGGCCGACGAGCTGCGCCAGATGATCGACGGGGTGGAGAACGGCGACAACCTGGGCGAGCTGTCCATCGGCACCAACCCGGCGGCCCGGTTCCTCGGCAACATCACCGAGGACAAGAAGCAGGTAGGCACCGTCCACTTCGCCCTCGGCAACAGCGTCGTCGGCGGCACGGTCAAGGCCCCGATCCACGTCGACCTGCTGCTGCTCACCCCGACCGTCGAGGTGGACGGGGAGATCCTGGTCCAGGACGGCAAGATCGTGAAAACCGCATGAGCGTACCGGCGATCGACACGCACACCCACTTCTGGCCCCGGGGGCTGCTCGCGGCCGGTCGCGCCGGGCGGGACTGGTACGGCTGGCGGGCGCTGACCGAGGGCAACGGGAAACGGGCCTTCGCGTTGGGGCGTACCGTGCTGGCCTTCGACCCGCCGGAGGTCGACCTGGACGATCCGACGGCCCGGCTCGCCGGTCGGACCGCCGCCCAGGGCATCGCCTTCGAAGCGGTGCAGGTCGCCGGCTTCCTGTTCAACTACCACCTCGACGCGGCCCGGGGCGCGGCCTTCTGCCGGGAGCTCAACACCGAGCTGGCCGAGTTGCAGGCCGCCGCGCCGCAACGCTACCGGGGGCTGGCCCAGCTGCCCCTGCAGGACCGCGACGCCGCCCTGGCCACCCTGGACCACGCGGTCCGGGAACTGGGCCTGCGGCACTTCGTCATCACCCCGGCGGTCAACGGCCGCAACCTGGACGATCCGCAGATCCTGCCGGTGCTGGAGGCGATGGCCGAGGCCGGGGTCACGGTGAACGTGCACCCGGCCTTCTTCGACAAGCTCGGCGCGGGCGACCGGCTCAGCCGGTACTACTTCGAGAGTTCCTTCGCCGCGCCGGTGGAGGCCAGCATCGGGCTGATGTCGGTGATCCACTCCGGCCTGCTGGACCGCCATCCCGACCTGCGGATGTGCTTCACCCACGGCGGCGGCATCGCGATCCACTCGCTGGGCCGCTTCGACCACCGGTGGCACATGATCGGCGCGGCCCAGCGCAGCATGGCCCGGCCACCCAGCGAGTACCTGGCCGCCGGCAACCTCTTCTACGACGTGCTGGTGCACGACGTGCGGGCCCTGGAACTGGTCGTCGAACGGGTCGGGGTGGACCAGCTGACCATCGGCACCGACCACCCGTTCGCCTGGGACCACCCGGGCGGGGCGGCGAACTGGATCCGGGACGCCGACTTCCTCGACGCCGAGGCCCGGGAGAAGATCCTCTGGCGCAACGCGGCCCGCCTCTACGACCTGGACACCACCGTCGGTCCGTGGGGCGACCCCGCGTCGGCGGTGTCGGGGTGAGCGACTGTGACGTGGTGGTGGCCGGTGCCGGTGGCGCCGGCCTCGCCGCCGCGCTCGCCGCCGCCCAGGCCGGCCGGACGGTGGTGCTGGCCGAGGCGCGGGAGACCTTCCGGCAGGGCAGCAACACCGCGATGAGCACCTCGATGATCCCGGCCGCCGGCACCCGCTGGCAGGCCGAGGCGCAGGTCACCGACTCGCCGGCCCGGTTCCTCGACGACATCCGGGCCAAGACCCACGGCCAGGCCGACCCGGTGGTCGCGGTCGCGCTCACCACCGTCGCCGCCGAGCTGGTCGACTGGCTGGCCGACGCCTGCGGGGTACCGCTGGAACTGGTCACCGACTTCAGCTACCCCGGGCACTCGGCGTACCGGTGCCACAGCGTGCCGGACCGCTCCGGGGCGAGCCTGCACCGGGCGCTGCTGGACGCCGCGGCGAACCTGGACGACCTGCACCTGGTGGTACCGGCCCGGCTGGTCGACGTGCGCACCGACGAGCGCGGCGCGGTGCGCGCCGCCGTGCTGCAACGACCCGACGGCAGCCGGGAGGAGATCGACACGGCAGCCGTGGTGCTGGCCACCAACGGCTTCGCCGCCGACGCCGACCTGGTCGGCCGGCACCTGCCGGAGATCGCCGGCGGGGTCTACCACGGCGGGGAGGCCTCCCGGGGCGACGCGCTGCACCTGGCCGAGCGGCTGGGCCTGGACACCGGCTGCCTCGACGCGTACCAGGGGCACGGGTCGCTGGCCGTGCCGGAGTCGATCCTGCTCACCTGGGCGGTGGTCATGCACGGCGGCTGGTTGGCCGACGCCGCCGGCCGGCGCTTCGGCGACGAGACGGTCGGCTACTCCGAGTACGCCGTCAAGGTGCTGGCCCGCCCCGGCGGCCGGGCCTGGGCCGTCTACGACCAGCGGATCCACCAGGCCTGCCTGGCATTCAAGGACTACCTGGACGTGGTGGAGGCCGGTGCGGTGCGCTGGGCCGACGACCTGGCCCAACTGGCCGCCGCCACCGGGCTGCCGGTGGACGCGTTGACCGCCACCATGAACGAGGCGAACGCCGCCGCCTCCGGTGCCGGGGCCGACCGCTTCGGCCGTACCACGTGGGCGGGCCCGTTGCGGCCACCGTTCGCGGCGGTCCGGGTCACCGGCGCGCTCTTCCACACCCAGGGCGGGCTCCTGGTCGACCGGCACGCCCGGGTGCTACGCGGCGGGACCCCGGTGCCCGGCCTGTACGCCGCAGGTGGCGCCGCCGTCGGGATCTCCGGCCACGGTGCCGGCGGCTACCTGGCCGGCAACGGTCTGCTGGCCGCCCTCGGCCTGGGCTTCCTCGCCGGCCGCCACGCGGCGGATCACGGCAGCCGCTGACCCACCGCTGCCCACCTCGGGCCGGTCGCCGCCGGTGCCCCGACCTCGGACCGGGTCGATGCTGGTGGCCTGGGCCCCGGGTGGGGTCGACGTTGGTGGCCCCGACCTCGGGTCGGGTCGATGCTGGTGGCCCCGACCTCGGGTCGGGTCGATGCTGGTGGCCCCGACCTCGGGTCGGGTCGATGCTGGTGGCCTGGGCCCCGGGTGGGGTCGACGCTGGTCTCGACTCGGGGTGGGTCAGCGCTGGTGGCCCCGACCTCGGGCCGCTGACGCAGCGCTCCTGCCCAGGGTGCCGCTGCGCGAGGGGCGGCAGCAATGAGCTGACCAAACAACCGCCCCACTTTGCACCCATTCCTCCCGTTCCTCGCCCACAACTGCCCACGCGCCCCACGCCCACCCACCGCTTGAAGCGGTCCCCGAGGTGAATCTTGGACACTTACCGTTCTATTTGGACGGTAAGTGTCCAAGATCTACCCCATTCGGGTACGGAGAGAGCGCGGCGCTCCGGTTGGGGCGGGGAGGGGCGGGGAGGTCGGGGGCCGGGAGGCGGGGCGATGGGGAGGCCGAGTTGGCCAGCCAGCCCGGTGGCTGGCCGCACAACCGAACCACCTTGCACCCGCTCGTCCCGGTTTCTCGTCTGCGAGGCGTCGACAGCAGGCGGGGGATCTTGGAAGAAAGCGGCCCCCCGGAGGGGCACATTTCTTTCCAAGATCTTTGCCGCCCCCACGCCCCGCCGCCCGATCAGCCTGCCACGCGCGCCGCCCGACCAGCCGTCCCCGACCAGCCGTCGCCCGCCGCTGGGCGGGTTGGGTGTCCAGGTGTGGTGCCGGTCCCGGCCGGTCGGGGTGGGGCCGACCGGCCGGGACCGGGTCAGTCGCGGACCGGGCGGCGCAGGTAGCGGCCGGTCGGGGTGCCGACCACCGCGCCGTCGCGCAGGATCCGGTTGCCGCGCAGCCAGACTTCGTCGACCCGGGCGGTCAGCTCGAAACCCTCGAACGGGGTGTACTCCTGGGTGGAGTCGCTCTCCTGGGCCCGTACCGTCCAGGTCCGGTCCGGGTCGACGAGCACGATGTCGGCGTCGAAGCCCGGCGCGAGGTCGCCCTTGCGTGGCCAGAGCCCGTAGCGCTTGGCCGGGTTGGCGCTGAGCAGCTCGGCGACCCGGCCCAGCGGCAGGCCGTGCCGCCGGCCCTCGGTGATCAGACCCGGCAGCAGGTACTCGGCCCCGCCGAAGCCGGACTTGGCCAGGAACACGTCGTCGCGGTCGGTGCCGAACTTGGCCTCGTCGCGGCAGCAGGCGTGGTCGGAGACCACCCAGTCGACGTGCCCGTCCAGCACCGCCTGCCAGAGCGCCAGCCGGTCCGACTCGGCCCGCAGCGGCGGGTTGACCTTGCCGCCCAGCCCGGCGGCGGTGTCGTAGGTGGCCAGCAGGTGGCCGATGGTGACCTCGCGGCGGAAGTCCACGTGCGGGAAGGCCTGGGCCATCCGCAGCGCCGCGGACATCGCCTTCTCGCCGGACAGGTGCAGCAGGTTGATCGCCGGCAGGCCGGTCTCGTGGGCCAGGTACGAGGCCATGGTGATGGCCAGCCCCTCCGAGTGTGCCGGCCGTGACGCGCTGTACGCGGCCAGGCCCTTCAGATCGCCGGCCTCCTCGACCAGCTTGGTGTAGGCGGCCATGATCTCGGCCGTCTCGCAGTGCAGCGAGAGGCTGATCCCGTCGGCCAGCTCGGGCCGTTCGGCGCGGACCCGCTGCACGCCCCGCATGACGAACTCGAAGTGTGCCAGGTCGTAGCGCTCGCCGGGCGGGGTCATCAGGAACGACGACTGGTCGGCCGAGCGGCCGTGCAGCCCGTGTGAGCCGTAGAACATGAAGATCTTGAACGAGGAGACCCCGAAGTCGTCGACCAGTTGGCCCAGCTCGTCGATGTGCCCGGCCTGCATGGGGGCGAGGTGGAACGCGTAGTCGACGTACGAGCGGTCCTGGCTGAGCTTGAGCACCTCGGGGAAGAACTCGGCGTAGCTGCCGCCCCGGTTGAGGTAGTACTGGCCGGTGCGCATGTAGGTCAGGCCGGTGGTCACCCCGCCCTGTGCCGACGCCCGCGACTCGCTGTCGGTGTCGACGTCCAGCGGGTTGTAGATGCCCCAGTGCTGGTGGCCGTCGACGGCGCCGGGGAAGGCCAGCCGGCCTCGGGCGTCGACGACCTCCCGGGCGTCCTCGGGTCGCAGCTGCGGCCCGATCGCGGTGATGGTGCCACCGTCGACCGCGATGGCGGCCGGGACGGGATCCGCTGTCCCGGGTCGCACCACTCGCGCGTTGGTGATGAGCAGGTCATGGGTCATCGCACACCCCTCCTAGCGGCTGCGGCCCAGGCTAAGGCCCCCGGACCGCTGTGCGCAACACCGGTCCGCTGGTCGGAACATTGGGGATGCGTGGTGGTCAACGGCGGGCGCGGGCCAGCACCGCGCGGGCGGAGCGGGCCACCGCCTCGTCGACCATCGTGCCGGTACCGGCCACCGCCACCGCGCCGCCGTCGCCGGCCGCGTACGCCGCCAGTACCCGCTCGGCCGCCGCGACCTCGTCGGCCGAGGGGGTGAAGACCTCGTTGATCACCGGCAGCTGGGCCGGGTGGATGGCGGTCCGGCCACCGAAGCCCAGGTGCCGCAGGGCGGTCGTCTCGGCGCGCAGCCGGTCCAGGTCGCGGTAGTTCACCGAGGCCGGCCCGACCGGCGCGGCCAGCCCGGCGGCGGCGGAGGCGGCCACCACCTCGAAGCGTGCCGGCAGCAGCTCCAGCCCGTCCGGTCCCGGCCGCAGGCCCAGGTCGGCGACGAGGTCGGCCTCACCGAGGCCGAGCAGCAGCATCCGGGGGGCCGCCGCGATCGCGTCGATCCGGCGCAGCCCCCGGGCCGACTCGACCCGGGGGGACACCGCGATCCGCCCGACGGGCAACCCCCGCTCCTGCTCCAGCCGGGTCAGCGTGGCGTCCACCCGGTGCAGCAGTTCGGCGTCGTCGACCTTGGCCACCACGATCCCGTCGAGCCCGGGACGGACGACCGCGTCGAGGTCCTCGTCCAGCGCGCTCGGGCAGACGCGTACCCAGACCGCCGGCCCGTCGACCGGCCGGTCACCGAGCCAGCGGGTCAGCAACTCGCGGGCCTGTGGGCGTTCCGCCGCGGCGACACCGTCCTCCAGATCGGCGATGAGCGCGTCGGCGTCGCTGGTCAGGGCGCGGGCGAGCATCCGCTCGCGGTGGCCCGGGACGTAGAGCCAGGATCGGGGCAGCATGCGGCCTCCTAGAGTGGAACGTCGTTCCAGTCTAGGCCGGGCCGGGTGGTGGGCGGCACCGGGTGGTGGTCCGCGGGTCAGGCCCGCAACAGCGTGACCAGGCCCGCGGTCACCAGCACCCCGGCCCAGAGCCGGTCGACGTTGAACCAGGCGCGGCGCAGCATCCCCACCCCGAGCACCTCGTGTACCAGCAGGGCGACGACGAGGGCGACGCCGAACATGGCGACCGTGTGCACCCCGGCCGCGGCCAACCCTGGCAGCGCCCCGGCCCCGGCGGCGGCCAGGTGCCCGCCGTGCCCCGCTGCGTCACCTGCCGGCGGATGGGCCAGCAGCACCGGCAGCAGCATCAACCCGGCACCGTGCGCCGAGGACATCAGAAACGACCAGCCGACCAACTGGGTGGCCGACAACCGCATCCCGACCCACCGGAAGTGACGCTCGGAGAGCAACCGCCACAACCCGAAGCCGACCAGCAGCAGCCCACCGGCGACCGCCACGACGCTACCCGTGCTGACCGAACGGGTGGCGCTGACCAGCGCGGCGACCACACCGACCGAGGCCAGGTGACCCAGTGCGATCGGCGGCAGCGACCAGAGCAGCGCCGACCGGTGGCCCTCCTGCAGGCCCCGGGCCACCGCGAAGAGCCACCCCATGGCCGGGTTCAGCCCGTGCGCCGCGCCGAGGACGGCCAACACCACCCAGGTCGCCCCGGTCACGGGAAACAGTACGAGTCGGAGGAGGCGTCCCCGCCCTGCAACCGGGTCTGGTGCACGCGCAGCCCCCGGAAGTCCGCCCCGCGCGGAAAGAACCGCAGGTCCGGCCGCAGGCCACCGGCGTCGGTGTCGACGTCGAGTCTGGCCAGCCACGCGCCGACCCCGTCCGGGTAGAACTGGTCGTCCCAGGAGCCGTAGAGCGAGTTGGAGACGTACACCCGGCGACCGTCGCGGCTCACCTCGACCATCTGCGGGCCGCCCGCGAGAGGCTCGTCCGGCGCACCCGGATGAGGGGTACGCCGGACGATGCCGCCGAGGCGCACCGAACCGGTCAGCACCGGGTGGAACGGGTCGCTGACGTCGTACTGGCGCAGCTCACCCGTGCCCCAGCAGGAGACGTAGAGGAACCGGTCGTCCACCGACAGGTCGATGTCGGTGACCAGCGGCGGCACCGCACCGAACGGCGCGAGCAGGTCGGGCAGGTCGGCGGGGTCGGCCGGCTCGGCGGGTATGTCGATGACCTTGGTGACCGCCCAGCCGGCACCGTCGCGGTGCCAGAGCCAGACCGAGGCGGACAGGTCCTCGACGTTGATCACCACCCCGACGAACCCGTACGTGCGCGTCGGGTCGTGCGCCGGACGCAGCTCCAACGGCATCTGGTACGCGTCACCGAGGTCCAGCCGCTGCACGTGCCGGCGGCTGGCCAGATCCCAGACGTGGATCGCGTGCCCGTAGCGGCGGCCCAGCAGCAGCTCACCGACGATCCCATCCTCGATCATCGACGGGGTGCCCCATTCGCTGGTCACCAGCACGTCGTGGTTGAGGTGCCACCAGAAGTCGTACGCGAACTCCTGCGGCCCCCGGTCGGACTCCCACGCCCCGCGTACGTCGAAGCTGGTGTGGTCGAGCACCGCGATGCCGCCGGGGCCCTCGGCACCGTCGGCGCCGCCCAGCGCGGAGACGTAGATGCCGTCCGGGCCACAGTGCACGGTGTGCGGCCGGGAGTAACCGGCCCGCTCGGCCAGCTCCCGCGCGTCGATCACCTTGACCACCGTCGGCGTACGCGGGTCGGGCCGGGTGTCGACGACATGGATCCGGGACGACCGCAGGCCGGGCACGATCAGGTAACGCCGCTCCACGTGCGGGTGCGGGGCGGTCGGGCAGAGCGCACTGCTGCACGCGTTCCAGCCGAAGTGGTGGACCTCGTCGCCGGTGTACGGCAGGTCGGTCCAGCCGACCACCCGCCCGTAGTCGGGGGAGTCGGGGTCGGTGTCGAGCACCACGATCGCGTCGGGGCGCTGCGCGCTGCGGTCGAAGGCCGCCACGTAGGCGAGCTTCTCGGCAGGTGCGGTCGCCGCCAGCCGGGGGGAGGGGTAGAAGGTCGGGTCGGGGGTCCAGCGGGTCATCGGTCCTCCGGTCGGGTCAGGACGCGGGTACGCCCAGGCGGTCGAGCAGATGGCGACGTAGTACGCCGAAGGCCTCGGCATCGGGGGTGCGGGTGGTACCGAGCGCGACGGTCACCTCCTCGGCGATCACCCCGCCGTCGAGCAGCAGCACCCGGTCGGCCAGCAACAGCGCCTCCTCCACGTCGTGCGTGACCAGCAGCGCGGCGAAGCCGTGCTCGGCACGCAGCCGACGCAGCAGCGCCTGCATCCGCAGCCGGGTGAGCGCGTCGAGGGCGCCGAACGGCTCGTCGAGCAGGAGCAGGTCGGGCTCACGGACCAGCGCACGGGCCACGGCCACCCGCTGGGCCTGCCCGCCGGAGAGTTCGGCGGGCCAGGCCCGGTGCCGGTCGGCGAGCCCGACCTCGGCCAACGCCCGGTCGACCCGGCCGAGGACGTCCGGACCGGTCAGCCCGAGTGCGACGTTGGCGGCCACCCGCTTCCAGGGCAGCAGCCGGTGTTCCTGGAACACCACGGCGGCCGTACCGTGTACGGTGGTCTCACCGGTGGCCTCCCGGTCCAGCCCGGCGAGCACCCGCAGCAGGGTGCTCTTGCCCGAGCCGCTGCCGCCCAGCAGCGCGACCACCTCGCCGGGGGCGATCCGCAGCTCGACGCCGGCCAGCACCACGGTCGGCCCGAACGCCCGGCGTACCCGGTGGGCGGTCAGCACCGGCGCGGACCTGCTCAGCTCGCCCGTAGTCCGCGTCGCCACGAGAGCGTCCTCCTCTCGACCACCCGAAGGGCCAGGTCGGACGCCAGCCCGAGCAACGCGTAGACGAGCAGCCCGAGCACCACCACGTCGGTCTGGCTGAACTCACGGGCCTCCATCATCAGGAAGCCGATGCCGCTCTGGGCGTTCACCTGTTCACCGACGACCAGGCTGAGCCAGGCGGCCCCGATGGCCAGTCGCAGGCCGAGGAAGAGTGCCGGCAGCGCGCCGGGCAGGATGACGTGCCGCAACCGGGCGAGTTGCCCCAGCCCGCAGGTACGGGCCGCCTCGACCAGTCGTTCGTCGATGTCCCGGATGCCCGCGTAGGTGTTGAAGTAGATCGGGAAGAACGCGCCCAGCGCGACCAGGGTGATCTTCAGGGGCTCGCCGATCCCGACCCAGATGATCAGCAGTGGGACGAGCCCGAGGTGGGGCAGCATCCGGGCCATCTGCACGGGTGGGTCGACCAGGTCGTCACCGAGTCGCAGCAGGCCGGCCAGGCCGCCCAGGAGCAGGGCGAGTCCGCCGCCGATCAGCAGGCCGAGACCGGCCCGGGCGAGCGAGTCGAACAGGTGGCCGGCCAGGGTGCCGTCGCGGGCCAGCCGCCATCCGGTGTGGAGCACGGTGCTCGCCGCCGGCAGCTTCTCCGCCGGCAGCAGACCGGAGCGGGCGGCCAGCTCCCAGCCGGCGAGCAGCAGCGCCGGACTGACGGCTCGCCGCCACCGCCGCCCCGACCGGGTCGGTCGGGCCGCCGGGGCTGCCACGGCGGCGGGGGTCGGCAGGGGCGACCGGGCCAGCGTCGTGCCGCTCACCCGAGCACCTCGGCGTACCGGTCGTCGAGGCGGGACCGCAGGTCGACCGGGCCGGGGATGAGGTCCAGGGCGACGAAACCGTCCGCGATGGCCTGTAGTTCGTCGCCGATCGCGGGGGTGAGCGGAGCCAGCGGCTGGGCGCTGCGCGCCAGGGCCCGGTGGGCGGTCTCCTCGGGGATCTTCAGCTCCGGCGCGAGGACCCGGGCGCGCTCGTCGGGGTGGGCGATGCCCCAGTCGGTGACCTCGCGGTAGGTGGCCAGGAAGGCGCGCAGGGCCTCCGCCCGGTCCTTGAGCACCCCGGGCGCGGCGAGCAGGTACTCGCGGTTGCTGGCCAGACCGGTGGCGTCGGCGAGTACCCGCACCTCGGGGCGCTCGGCCAGGGCGAAGTACGGGTCCCAGATGATCCAGGCGTCGACCTGCCCGTTGTCGAACGCCGGCCGCCCCTCGGCCGGCTTGAGGTACCGCACCTCGATGTCGGTCAGGGTCATCCCGTGGGCCGCCAACAGCTTCACCAGCAGCCAGTGCACATTGGAGCCCTTGTTCAGGGCGACCGTGCGTCCTTTGAGGTCGGCGAAGCTGCGGTACGGGCTGTCGGCCCTGACCAGCACCGCCTCGCCCCGGGGCACCGGCGCGGAGCTGCCGACGATCGAGAAGGGGATCTTCGCGGCGGCGGCGAAGACCGGTGGCGCCTCGCCGGTCTGCCCGAGGTCGATCGAACCGGCCTTGAGCGCCTCGGTCAACGCCGGACCACTCTCGAACAACGACCACTGCGCCTCCGGGGCGGCGTTTCGCGCCTTGACCAGGCTCAGACCGCCGAACCGCTGGTAGCCGATCCGCAGTGGCCGGTCACCAGCACCACCGGCGTCGGCGTCACCGCAACCGGTGAGGCCGACGGTCGCGGCCAGCGCCACGATGGTGAGCAGGGCCGTGACCAGGCGGTCTCGGCGGGCGGGGCGGCGGGTGGCGACGGTATGCATGGACGTGCTCCTCGGGTCGGCCGTGCCGAGTCGATCGCATCGACAGATGTCGGCGCGGAAGCGTACTCTACTAACCCGATAGGTTTTATGAGTAGCCCGTTTTCGGGCCGATCCCGCTGCGGTCAGTACCGCAGCGGCTCGGGGCGCTCCCGCAGCGAGTTGAAGACCTGCCCGGGTACGCGTACCCGGTCGTCGGTGTCGAAGAGCTCACGCAGCTCGGCGAAGGAGCTGTCCGGGTCGCGGCCGAGCGCGGCGAGCCGGTCGAAGAAGGCCAGCTGGTCGTCGTCGAGCCACTGGTCGGGCTGCGGCTGGGCGCCCCAGACGTCCCACGGCAGCAGCTCCACCCTGTTCAGCGCGGCCAGGTCACGGACCACGTTGCCGGCGACGTACCAGAGCCCGTGCAGGTCGACGAACCCCACGCCGAACCGGTCGGGGTCCTGCTCCTGCCTGCGGCACTGGATCCAGGCGTCGCCGGCGACCAGGAACTGGTCCCGGGGCATGTCCAGGATGTCGTGGTCGACACCGAGCGTCGCCCGCCACACCTCGTCGAGCTGCGGATCGGCCAGGGCCCACCGTTCCTCGGCCGCGTTCCAGTACTCGCAGACCCAGTGGTCCTCGAAGTGCGGCGGGTTGAAGTACGCCCCGAAGCCGCACCGGGCGCGCGCCGGGACGCCCCGGGAGCGCAGCAGCGACACCAGCAGCAGTACGTAGTGGTGGCACCGCCCGACCAGGCGCTGCGGCACCGGACGCGCCACGGCCAGCGGCCGGTCGTCCAGGGCCAGTACGGCGTCGAGCTTCTCCTCGGTGCTGCGCAGGTGGATCTCGTCGGCGCGGTGCGGGGGCACGTCGAAGCCGTAGAGGTCGGCAGCGGCCACGTCGTAGACCACCAGGTGCTGGACGATCCGGACCAGCCCGCCGACGTCGTCGGGCAGGCCGACGAAGCTCTGCGCGTGTCGGCCGGCCGGAACCGTCGCCGTGGGGCGGGCGTAGAACGAGAGAATGTCGCGATCCATGCCTGATCATGCTCCTTCGGTCCCCCGATGGGCGTTCGACCACCCTGGGTACTGATCGTCTCACCCCGCCGTGCTGGTGCCCGGTGGCCGGGCCGGACCCGGCAGAGCAACGACGAAGATGCCACCGCCGGACGTCGGCACCGATGATGGGCGTTGATGTCACCCGCCCAGCGCTGACATCGGTGGCCGATGAAGCGAGGTCGGACACCAGAGGTACCAACCGAGAGGAGAATCCATGTCCGTCATGGACCGTGACCGGGTGACCGGGGCCGTCGGGGAGCCCCGTCCGGCCCACCGGGGCCGGCTGATCGGCGTGAGCGTGGCGGCCGGGTTCGCGCTGGCCGTCCTCTGGTCCTTCGAGTTCGTGGACCACGTCATCGGCGACACCGTGGCCAACGCCCTGCTGGGTCACGACGCCAAGGCCACCGCCATCGGCGGCACGTTCGCCGGAATGTTCTTCGCGTTCGTCTCCGGACTGGCCGGCACCTTCACCGCCTGCAACATCGCGATGGCCGCCTCGATCGGGCCGATGAGCCACGCCGGTACCCGTCCCGGCGGGGAACCGAGCGGGGCGGTGCCGACCCGTACCGGCCTGCGGGTGCTGCTGCGGCCGCTGGGGTGGCTGGTGGTGGGCGCGGTGGTCGTCTCGGCGGCGTACGGCTTCGTCGGGGTGCTGCTCGGCGACCGGTTGCCCCAGCTGTCCAGCGCCACCGCCGGCGGCATGCCGGTCCGGCTCATCCAGTCCGCCGTGGTCTTCGGCCTCGTCGGCCTGGCCTTCACCTACCTGGGGCTGGCCGTGCTGGGTGTGCTGCCCGACCCGTTCGCCCGCCGACCGATGGCCCGGGTGGTCACCCTCGGCGCGTTGATCGGCGGGTTCCTGATCGGCCGCCCCTTCCCGCTGTTCCGCAAGCTGTTCGAGTGGGCGGTCGAGACCGGCAACCCGTTGTACGGTGCCGCCGCGTTCGTGTTGCAGTCGGTGGGCAACATCGTGTTCGTCGCGGCGCTGTTCGCCCTGCTCATCGTGGGCAGTCGGGGGCGGCTGCTGCGGTGGCTGGCCGGCTCGCCCACCCGGACCGCGGTGATCAGCGGGACCCTGCTGATCGCGCTCGGGGTGTTCACGGTGGTCTACTGGGACCTGCGCCTGCCGGCCCGGTTCGGCTTCGGGTGGTTCCCCACCCTGCCGTACAACAGTTGACCCCGTCGGCTACCGCCGCCGGTCGCCAAAGGGCTGCGGCTCACCCGTGCTCCGGTGGCGCACCGGTGAAGGTCCGGTGCAGTCGGGCGAGGGCGGCCGCGACGTACCGGTGGTCGCCCTCGGTCAGCCCGAAGTCCAGATCCTCGATCAGCGCGCAGCGGGCGTGGAAGGCGGCCCGCGCCACCAGGTCGCCGGCTCCGGTGCCGGTCAGGCGCGCGCCGATCCGTGCGGCGGGGGACGGGCCGAGGTCCCGGTAGAGGCGACCGAGGTCCCTCGCCGGGTCGGTGCGGGCGGCGTCGGACCAGTCGAGCACCCCGGTCAGCCGGGTCCGGTCCGCCCCGGCCAGCAGGTGCTCGGCGCCCAGGTCGGCGTGGCAGAACACGGTCGCCGGTGGCTCCGGCGGGGGAGTACGGCTCAGGAAGTCCACCACCAGGCGGTGCTGGTCCGCCGAGAGCACCGGGGTGATCCGCGGCAGCGCCGCGACGGCCTCGGCGAGGTAGGCGGCCAGCGGCTGCTCGTCCGGTTCGCCGAGGCCGGCATCGAGGGAGTGCACGGCGTGCAGGAAGTCGGCGAGTTGACCGACCAGCCGACCGGGGGTCGGGCACGGCTGGTCCAGCAGGGACGTGCCGGCCAACCGGCGCACCACCAGCAGGCCGTCGTCGGGTGCGGCGGCCACGACCTCCGGCACCGGGATCGGCGACACCCGGGCGACGGCGTCGAGGACCCGGATCTCCCGCCGGATCGCCGCCGGCCCGTTCACTGCCGGCCCGTCCCCGGCCGGCCCGTCCCCGGCCGGCCCGTCCGCCGCTTGCCGGTCGCGGCGGACCCGGAGCACGAACTCGCCGTCGACGTCGTACGCGAGGTGGTCGGTACCCGCGCCCAGCGGGGTGAGAACCCGTGTGCCACCTCCGCCGAGCAGTCGACCGACGACCGCGATCAGCTCCCGCATCAGCTCTCCCGTCCCGCCCACCGGCCCGGCTGCCGCGGGGCGACCTCCGGGCGGCGACGGTAACCGACGGTGACGACCGAGAACAAGCAGATCGGCGGGAACCCCACCGGGGCCGGCAGCGACCAATGGTCGGTGGCAACGGTCGGCGGAGAGGTGGCACAGTGACCGGTCCAGAGTCGGCTGACGAAATCACCGGGTATGCCCTGGCCGCGGGGCGGGGTGATCACGCCGCCGCGGCGGCCCTGGTCCGGGCCACCCAGCACGACGTACGCCGGTTCCTGACCCACCTGTCCGAGGTACGCGAGGTCGACGACCTGGTGCAGGAGACGTACCTGCGGGCCTGGCGGAGCCTGCCCGGCTTCGCCGGCCGATCGTCCGCGCGGACCTGGTTGTTCGCCATCGCCCGGCGGGTGGCCGTCGACCACGTCCGGGCCGCCGTGACCCGTCCCCGGACCACCGGTGTGGCGGACTGGCACCGCTTCGCCGACGAGACCGGCGCCCCGGCGGCCTCCGGCCACGACGACGAGGTGACGTTGCGCAGCATCGTCGACGGGCTCTCCCCGGACCGGCGGGAGGCGTTCGTCGCCACCCAGATCCTCGGCCTGTCCTACGCCGAGGCGGCCCGGGTGTGCGGCTGCCCGGTGGGCACCATCCGGTCCCGGGTGGCCCGGGCCCGGGAGGACCTGGTCGCCGCGATGGCACCCCCGGTGGCCCGGCCGGTGCCGCTGTCCCGGCGCGGCACCGCCTGACCCACCCGCCGCCCGGTCCGCGGTGCCACCCGGCGGCCCGGGCGGGGTGCCACCCGGCCCGTCACCCCGGCCGCGTTACGCGGCGCGGCGCTCGCTGGCCTGGGCGGAGTACGGCGGGACCAGCCGCAGCGGTGCCGGCGGTGGTGGGGCGTCGTCGAGCTGGAGCCGCCAGCGTGATCCCGACGGTCGACGCTGCTGCGGCGGCGGCCCGTTCGGACGCAGCCCCGGACGCGACAGCAACACGGTGATCAGGTACCCCCCGACCAGAAACCCGTGACTGGCCAGCCGCTGCACGGCGACCTGGGAGGTGACCAGGTCGTTCACCGACAGCAGCAGCAGGGTGGCGACGAACGCGCTGAGCATCGGCAGCAGCCCGGCCGGCGGGGTCCGGCGCAGGGCGACGAAGACGAAACCCGCCCCGACGGCGACGTTCCAGGCGGCGGCCTCGTGCCACAGGTGCTGGCCGGTGGCGTGCACGTGGTCGGTTCCGCCCCGCGCGACCTGCACCAGACCGAGCACCAGCTGCACCGCGCCGAGCAGGCCGAGGGCGGCCCGCAGCAGCGTCACCACCCGGGGCCGCCAGCGGTCCCAGGCCAGACCCGACGCCCACCGGCCGGCCGCCGCGCCGGGCACCGGCAGCCAGGCCGGCAGCCGGCGGCGGGGCCGCACCGTCGGCGGCGCCGCCGCCAGGATCGCGTCGGTCAGGTCGGGAACCACCGGCACCACCCGGGTACGCGCCCGCCTGGTGACCCCCGCCGCCGCCTCCCACCAGCCCCGGCAGGCCGCGCAGCCGTCCAGATGCCCCTGGGCGGCGACCCGTTCGGCCGGCGTCTCCTCACCGTCCAACTGTGCCGACAGGATCTCCCGCCACTGCTCACACCCCATGAACCGATAGTCGCTCGCCGGGGCCCTCCGGTTCCACCGCCGCGCCGGTGGGATAGCCGACAGCGACGATCTTCCCCGCCGTGGGCCTACCACCGGGGCGGACGCGGGGTACGCGCGACGAGCCGGATGGTGACGGTGGCCACGGACAGTGTTCGAACCGGTGGCGCCCGTGCCACGTGACTATGATCGAAAACTCCGCCGACCGGGAGCGGGACGGCTCCGCCAGCGGCAGACGAGGAGACACCGGTGACACGTGAGGCTCGGGCCTTCTGGTTGCGCGCGCCCGGCGAGGGTGAGATCCGGCCGGTGTCGCTGCCGACGCCCGGCCCCGACGAGGTGCTGGTCCGCACCCTGCACACCGGGGTCAGCCGGGGCACCGAGACGCTTGTCTTCACCGGCCGGGTGCCGGCCGACCAGCACGCCACCATGCGCGCCCCGTTCCAGGAGGGCGACTTCCCGGCCCCGGTGAAGTACGGCTACCTCAACGTCGGCGTCGTCGAGGCCGGCCGCGCCGACCTGCTCGGCCGTACCGTCTTCTGCCTGTACCCGCACCAGAGCGCGTACGTGGTGCCCGCCGACGCGGTGGTGTGCGTACCCGACGGGGTGCCGGCGGCGCGTGCGGTGCTGGCCGGCACCGTGGAGACCGCCGTCAACGCGCTGTGGGACGCCCCACCGCTGGTCGGTGACCGGGTCACCGTGATCGGCGCCGGCATGGTCGGCTGTGGCGTGGCCGCCCTGCTCGCCCGCTTCCCCGGCGTCCGGGTGCAGTTGGTCGACACCGACGCGGGCCGGGCGGACGTCGCCGCCGTGCTCGGGGTGGACTTCGCCCACCCGGCCGACGCCGCGACCGGCCGGGACCTGGTGGTACACGCCAGCGCCAGCGCCGACGGGCTGCAACGGGGCCTGGAGCTGCTCGCCCCGGAGGGCACCGTGCTGGAGCTGAGCTGGTACGGCGACCGCCCGGTGACCCTGCACCTGGGCGGGGCCTTCCACTCCGGCCGGCTGACCGTGCGCAGCAGCCAGGTCGGCATGGTCGCGCCGGCCCGCCGTGCCAGCCGCCGCTACGCCGACCGGCTCGCCGTCGCCCTCGACCTGCTCGCCGACCCGGCGTTCGACGCCCTGATCACCGGCACGTCCGCCTTCGCGGACCTGCCCGAGGTGCTCGCCGACCTGTCCGCCGGGCGGCTGCCCGCGTTGTGCCACCTGATCAGCTACGACGGAGAGTGAGACCATGTTCAGCGTCACCGTTCGGGACCACATCATGATCGCCCACAGTTTCCAGGGCGAGGTGTTCGGCCCGGCCCAGAAGCTGCACGGTGCGACGTTCGTGGTGGACGCCACGCTGCGCCGGGCCGAGCTCGACGACAACGGCATCGTGGCCGACATCGGCCTGGTCACCGACGAGCTGAAGGCCGTCCTGGCGCAGCTCAACTACCGCAACCTCGACGACGAGCCCGACTTCGCCGGGCAGAACACCACCACCGAGGTCCTCGCCCGCACCATCGCCGACCGCCTCGCCGACCGGGCGCACGCCGGTGCCCTCGGCGAGTCGGCCCGCGACCTGGCCGGCATCACCGTCACCCTGCACGAGTCGCACGTGGCCTGGTGCAGCTACGAGCGGACCCTCTGACCCGTGCGCGGCACGGAGCCCGACGCCGGTCGAGGTCCCGTCGGGCCCCGCGTGGTGCACGTGGTGCTGCCGGGCGACATCGACGACCCGGGGACCCCCAGCGGCGGCAACCACTACGACCGGCGGGTCCTGTCCGGGCTCACCGCCGCCGGCTGGACGGTACGGGAACACGCCCTGGCGGGCGGTTGGCCGCACCCCGACGAGCCGGCCCGCAGCGCCCTGGACCGGGTGCTCGCCGGGCTGCCGGTGGGCGGCGTGGTGCTGCTGGACGGGCTGGTCGCCTCGACGGTGCCGGCGGTCCTCGCCGCGCACGCCGACCGGCTGCGCCTGGTCGTGCTGGTGCACATGCCGTTGCACGACGACGCCGAGGCCCGCGCCCTGGCCACGGCGGCGGCGGTGGTCACCACCAGCGGGTGGACCCGACGCGAACTGCTCGACCGGTACGCGCTGCCGGCCGACCGGGTCCGGGTCGCCCGCCCCGGGGTGGACCCCGCGCCGCCGGCCACCGGCAGCGACACCGGCTCGGCGCTGCTCTGTGTCGCCGCCCTGGCCCCGCACAAGGGGCAGGACGTGCTGGTCGAGGCCCTCGCCGCGCTCGACGACGACGGGTGGAGCTGCACCCTGGTCGGGTCGCTGACCGTCGATGCGGGCTTCGTCGACCGGGTCCGCGCGCTGATCCGGGCCCACCGGCTCGACGCCCGGATACACCTGGTCGGCCCGCGTACCGCAGGTGGGCTCGCCGCCGCGTACGCCGCCGCCGACCTGCTGGTGCTGCCCTCGCACGCCGAGACGTACGGGATGGTGGTCACCGAGGCGCTGGCCCGGGGCCTGCCGGTGCTGGCCAGCTCCGTCGGCGGGGTACCCGAGGCGCTGGGGGAGACCGCCGACGGGCAGCGGCCGGGCCTGCTGGTGCCAGCCGGGCAGCCGGCGGCGCTGGCCGAGGCGCTGCGCCGCTGGCTCGACGACGACACGCTACGGACCCGGTTGCGGCAGGCCGCCCACCGCCGCCGCGACACCCTCACCGACTGGTCGCACCCGTCGGCCGTCATCGCACAGGTTCTGGAAGAGGCGACATGACCGAGCACCTCACCTTCGCGGACTGGTTGGGGCTGCGGGAGGCCGCCGACGCGGCCGCCCGCGCGGCCGACCTCGTCGAGCCGCTGCGCACCCCGCCGGCCGGCGGGGCCATCCGGTCGGTCCACGACCTGGGCACCGGCACCGGCTCGATGGGGCGGTGGCTGGCCCCCCGGCTGGCCGGCCCGCAGCACTGGGTGCTCTACGACCGCGACGACGACCTGCTGGCCCGGGCCGCCGCCGGCATGGTGACCACGGCCGCCGACGGCGCACCGGTCACCGCCGAGCCCTGTCGGCGCGACATCTCCCGGCTCACCGCCGCCGACCTGGCCGCCGCCGACCTGGTCACCGCCTCCGCGCTGCTGGACATGCTCACCGCCGAGGAACTGGAGCGGATCGTCGCGGCCTGCGCCGGCGCCGGCGTTCCGGCACTGTTCATGGTCTCGGTCGTCGGCCGGGTGCGCATCGAGCCGGCTGATCCGCTCGACGACGAGTTCAACGCCGCGTTCAACGCCCACCAGCGGCGTACCGTGGATGGCCGGCGCCTGCTCGGGCCGGACGCGGTGGAGGCCTGCGTGGCGGCCTTCACCCGGCACGGGGTCGACGTCCAGGTCCGCTCCAGCGACTGGCTGCTCGGCGCGGACCAGGCGGCGCTGGCGGTGCGGTGGCTCACCGAGTGGCTGACCGCCGCCGTCGAGCAGCGGCCGGAGTTGGCCGCGGCGGCCGACGGGTACACGCGTCGGCGCCGGGCCGAGGCCGCCGACGGGCGGCTGCGGGTGGTGGTCGAGCACGCCGACCTGCTCGCCGGCGCCGCGGTGGGCTCCCCGTCCGGGCCGGCCGGCGGGTGAACCCTTCGGCCCCGGCCCGCGTACCTGCGGGTGAGGTTCATGATCTTCGGGAGGTTCGGGTGGCGGGCGGTGAGCGGTCGCGGACCTCCTCCCGTGGCGCGTGGCTGCGTACCGTCGGCGGCCTGGCCCTGCTCGGCCTGCTGGTCTGGCAGGTCGGCAGCGGCCCGGTCCTGGCCGGGCTGCGCCTGATCGACGCGCCGGTCCTCGCCGCGGCGCTCGGCCTCGGCGCGCTGACCACGCTGTGCTGCGCCTGGCGGTGGAGCCTGGTCGCCGGCGGCCTGGGCGTCCGGCTGCCGCTGGGCACCGCGGTGGCGCACTGCTACCGTGCCGTCTTCCTCAACGCCACGCTGCCCGGCGGGGTGCTCGGCGACGTGCACCGCGCGGTACGCCACGGCCGCGACGTCGGCGACCTCGGCCGGGGCGTGCGGGCCGTGGTGTGGGAACGCGTCGCCGGGCAGGTCGTCCTGGTCGCGGTCGCGGTGCTGGTGCTCGGCACCCTGCCGTCACCGGTGCGCCGGTTCCTGCCGGCGGCACTGGTGGTGTCGGCACTGGTCCTGCTCGGCCTGGTCCTGCTGGCCCGGTTGCTGCCCCGCTCCGGGCCGTCGCGGTGGGCCCGGGCGGTGCGGGCCTCGGTCGCCGACGTACGCGGTGGGCTGCTGGCCGGGCGGACCTGGCCCGGGGTGCTGGTGGCCTCGGTGCTGGCCGTCGCCGGCCACCTGGCCACCTTCCTGGTCGCGGCCCGGACCGTGGGTGCCGAGGCGCCACTGTCCCGGCTGGTGCCGCTGATCCTGCTGGCCCTGCTCGCCATGGGCCTGCCGCTGAACGTCGCCGGGTTCGGCCCCCGCGAGGGGGTGGCCGCGTGGGCGTTCGCCGCCGCCGGCCTGAGCGCCGCCGAGGGCGTGGCCACCGCGATGGTGTACGGGGCGCTGGTGCTGGTGTCCAGCCTGCCCGGTGCCGCCGTGCTGCTGGCCTGGCGGTTCCGGCGGCCTGTCCTGCGAGAACCCGTGACGGATGGTTGAGTATCCGTACACCGGTACGAAAGGTGTCGGCGTGGCCGGCAGCGTCTGACAAGGAGCCCCATGTACGAAATGCCTGTCGCAACGGTCCGTACCCAGGTCACCGTGCCGCTCTGCTTCCCCGACGGGTACGCCACCACCGCCCGCGTCTTCACCTTCGAGGCGCTGGTGGACGGTCGGGAGCACCTCGCGCTCGGTCTCGGTGACTGGGCCGGCGCCGTCGAACGTCAGGCGGCCGCGGACGGGCCACCGACACTGGTACGTCCGCACAGCGAGTGCCTGACCGGTGACGTGTTCGGCAGCCAGCGGTGCGACTGCGGCCCGCAGCTGCGGGAGGCGGTCGAACGCATCGCCGAGGTCGGCGGTTTCCTGCTCTACCTGCGGCAGGAGGGCCGGGGCATCGGCCTGTACGCCAAGCTCGACGCCTACGCGTTGCAGGACGCCGGACTGGACACCTACCAGGCCAACGTGGCGCTGGGCCGGGGCGAGGACGAGCGGGACTACACCGTCGCCGCCCAGATGCTGGCCACCCTCGGGGTGTCCCGGATCGACCTGCTGAGCAACAACCCGGACAAGGCCGAGCAGCTCGACAAGCTCGGCATCACGGTCAGCCAGGTGGTGCCGACCGGGGTGTTCCTCTCCCCGGCCAACGCGGAGTACCTGGCCGCCAAGGCCAGCCGGGCCCGTACCGCCGACCTGCCCTTCGTGGGTTGAGCGGCGCGGCGGCCGGGTCCGGGATCAGCGGTGCCGGGCGGGGGAGCCGAGTCGGTGGGTGAGCGACCGTACGTACTGCTCAGCTGTGCGGCCTCGATCGACGGGTACATCGACGACGCCACCGAGGAGCGGTTGATGCTCTCCAACGACGAGGACCTGGACCGCATCGACGCGGTCCGGGCCAGTTGTGACGCGATCCTGGTAGGCGCGCAGACGGTCCGCCGGGACGATCCGCGGCTGCTGGTGCGCTCGGCCCGGCGGCGTCGCGCGCGGGTCGCCGCCGGGCGACCGGCCTCACCGGTACGGGTCACCGTGACCGGCCGGGGTGACCTGGACCCGCAGGCGCGGTTCTTCACCACCGGCGAGACCGACCGGATCGTCTACTGCGCGTCGTCGGCGGTGGCCAAGGCCCAGGAACGCCTCGGCCACCTGGCCAGCGTGGTGGAGATGGGTGACCCGGTGGACCTGGGGCGGACCCTGCGTGACCTGGCCGCCCGGGGGGTGCGTCGGCTGATGGTGGAGGGCGGCTCGTCGATGCACGCGCAGTTCCTCACCGCCGGCCTCGCCGACGAGCTGCACCTGGTGGTCGCGCCCTTCTTCGTCGGTGACCGCCGGGCGCCCCGGTTCGTCGGTGACGGCAGTTTCCCCTGGCACTCCGGCAGCCGGGCCCGGCTGGCCGAGGTCCGTCAACTCGGCGACGTGGTGCTGCTGCGCTACGCGTTGACCGACCGTTTCGACGGTTCCTGACCGCCCGGCCCTGCTTCCTGGCCGCCCGGCCGGTCGACGCCGGTCAGGCCCAGCGCCTCGTCCACCCGGTCCAGCACCCCGCCGGCGTCCTGACCCACCCCGCGCATCAGGTCGATGGCGGTGGCCCGGATCTGGCCGACGATCATGGTCACCGGCAGCGGTTGGTCCGAGTCGAGCAGCCCGGCGGCCAGCCGTACCGCCCGCAGGGCCGCCGTGTCGGCCTGTTCGGCGTGCCGGTCGGCGTCGGCGCGGCAGGCCAGGTCGGTGGCGAGTGCCTCGCCCGCGGCGTGGACGGCCTCGGCGAGTGCCCGGATCGCGTCGCCCAGCTCCAGTGGGGTGGCGGTGTGCTGCCGGGCCAGGGTCGCCCCGGCGCGGGCCAGCACCCGGATGTTGCGGGCCGCGTAGTCGAGCTGCCGGGCCGAGGCCTGCACCTGGCGTACCTGGTCGATCCGGCGGCGGTGCCGCAGCCCCAGCCGCAGCGACTCGGCCGCGGCCGACACGGCGGTCTGTAGCCGCTCCACGCAGCCGTCCACCTCCCGGGCCCGCTCCAGCGCCGCCTGGGCGGCCGGTTCGTCGCACCGCTGCAGGGATCCGTTGATCTCGTGCAGCACCTCGTGCAGGTCGGCGAAGGACTGCCGTACCTGCGTGACCAGCTCGTCCAGGGGGCTGCGGAGGGCCAGCAACTGGGCCACGGCCAGCGCCACCGCACCGCCGACCATCGCGTCGACGAACCGGAACGGCACGAGGTTGCCCGCCGGCGCGGCCACCGCGACCAGGTAGAGGGCCGAGACCGCGGCCTGCACGACCAGGGTGCTGCTCGCCCCGATGGCGGTCATCAGACCGATGGTCAGGGCAAGCACGGTGAAGACGGCAACCGTGCCGGAGCCGAGCGCCTGCACGGCCAGTTCGGCCACCAGCACCCCGGCCGCCACCCCGAGGATGATCTCGACGCTCTGCCGGATCCGCTTGCCCCGCGCCTCGCCCAGGACGACCAGCGCGGCCGTCGGGGCGAAGAACGGGTCCGGGTGCCCGATCAGTCGGGCGGCGACGAACCAGGCGATGGTGGCGGCCACCGCCGCCTCGACCACCCGCATCCAGTCCTGCCGCAACCGTCGGCCGGCCGACCTCCACCAGTGGCGCATCTGTTCGGTCCTCTTTCCGCTCCGACCGGTACCACCCGGTGTCGATCACCGGGCGGGCCGGTTCGGTGCTCGGCACTACCCCCGGACAGTCGCCGGTCAAACGGCTGCCGACGGCGGTTGGTTCGACGCTGACCTGGGATTTCGCCTGGACGTGGGCGGGGTCACGCCAGTGGTGGCGGCGCCGTCCACCCGCGTGGTCATCGACAGAACCGGGCCCGGTACCCAGATTTCCGGGCGGTAAACGGTCAGCTATCGACATTCTGCGGAAACGGTCGCAGTTCTCGGTCGGGGCTTCGTCCACAGTCGAGTGCACCGTTCGGCGTCCGGCGGTCGGTCACATTCGCGCACGTCACACGCTGTCTCGTCGGGCTAAACCAGAAGTCTGGAGGACGGTTGTGCAGAACGCGCCATTCCCACGGGGGGCGGAGTCTTGCGGGCATCGACGGCGGGCCATAATCTCGCTTACAGCAATAGAGATTGACCGAACCAAAGGCGGGGACGAAACTTTCGAGCTTTGCCGAGGCGCTGTCGAGGCGCAGCTGAATCCTGCCCGAAAGAAGTCGCCCCAGAGAGGAGGTCGGTCCGCGAAAACGTAAATCGGGCAAAGTGGCAGATTGGCATACGTCATTGCTGCTGTGCCGATCCAATCATCAGTCAGTACGTCAAACGGGCCCGCGGTGTGGCGGGCGACGTTTCGATCGAGGGGTGCACGGAATGTTGTTGGCAAGTGGTCTGCTCGCAGACAAGTCGGGCGTCGAGCTGCTCGACTGCACACTGCGCGAAGGTTCGTACGCCGTCGACTTCAATTTCGACGAGGGCTTCGTGTCCCATCTTCTCGCCAATCTGAACGAGAGCCGAATACCGCGGGTCGAGATCGGCCACGGGATCGGGCTGGAGGCGGAGCGGGCCGGGGCCAAGGCCGGCAGCATCAACCACCACCGCTGGTGCGAACTTGCCAACTCGACCCTGACGAACAAACCGTGGGGCATGTTCGCCCAACCCGAGTTCACCCGGCTGGAGACCATCGCCGAGATGACCTACCGGGGCATGTCGTTCGTCCGGGTCGGCCTGGAGCCCGACCGGGTCGGGCAGCACCTGGACTACCTCAACCGGGCCACCGACCTGTGCGGACAGGTCTACCTGAACCTGATGAAGACCAGCGCCACCCCGGTCGACCAGCTCGTCGACATGCTCGACGGGGTGAGCCCGGCGGTGGCCGGGGTCTACGTGGTCGACTCCTACGGCGCGATGCTCCCCTCCGACGTGCAGCGGTACGTCGCCGCGGTCAAGCAGCGCTTCCCGGTCGTGGGTTTCCACGGCCACGACAACCTCGGCATGGCCAACGTCAACACCATGGTCGCCATCGAGGCCGGCGCCACCATGGTGGACGGCACCCTCAACGGCGTCGGTCGGGGCTCGGGCAACGCGGCCATCGAGGCGCTGGCCGGCATCATCAAACTCTCCCAGGACGACCTGTTCGACTACCGGGAACTGGCCAGGCTGGCCGAGTACTGCCGGGCCAACATGGACGTCATTCCCGAGGACCGCACCATGCAGGTGCTCGGTGGGGTCATCGGCATCCACTCCGGTTTCTTCCCGCTGATCGCGGAGCTGGCCGCCCAGTGCGACACCGACCCCGCGTGCCTGATGGAGGCGGCGGTCCGGATCGCCAGGCAGAGCGCCCGCAAGGCCGACTTCTACGCCGCGGCCAACAGTTTCACCACCGCCCCGAGCCCCTTCACCACCACGTCCAGCAGCTTCCCGAACGGGGCCGTGCTGCTGGACAAGATCGCCGCCTAGCCGACGTGACACGGGAGAAGACAGTGCGACTGGCCAGAGTGGGAGAGTCCGGAGCGACGCAGATCGTCGTGGGGCGTCACGACGCCTGGTTCCGGCTGACGAGCATTTCCGGATACGAGAGCGTCACCCGCCTCGCCGACATCGTGGGCGTACCCCAGCTGCGCGCGATCGCCGCCGCCGTCGACGACCAGGTCGACCGGCTGGAGACCGTCGAGGTCGACCTGGCGGTGGCCGGGGCGATCGCCGACGCCGACGCCGACATCTGGGGCGCCGGGCTCAACTACCGGCACCACTCCGAGGACCTGAACACCTCCCAGCCCGCCTCCGGTCCCGGTTCGTACCTGCGGCCCAGCGGCACCCTGGTGGGCAACGGTGGCACCATCGAGCTGCCCCGACAGTCCACCAGGGTGACCGCCGAGGCGGAACTGGGTCTGGTCGTCGGTCGCACCGCCAAGAACGTCTCCCGCGAGGACTGGCGCTCCGTGGTGGCCGGGGTCACCGCCGTGGTCGACATGACCGCCGAGGACGTGATCCGGGAGAACCCCCGCTACATCCCGTGGGCCAAGGGCTTCGACACCTTCTGCAGTCTGGGACCGGTGCTGGTCGGTCTGGACGAGTTCGGCGACGACCTCCTGCAGTCCCTGCAGATCACCACGGTGCGCAACGGGGAGAAGATCGCCTCGGCCACCCCGGCGGACATGAAGTACGACCTGGGCTACCTGGTGGAGTACTTCAGCGCCGGACGGACGCTGCGTCCCGGCACGGTCATCTGCACCGGCACGCCCGGCGCCGCCGTGATCAACCCCGGCGACACGGTCCAGGCCGTGGTGGAACACGTCGGCACGCTCACCCACCCGGTCCGGTGAACGGTCAGGTGGGCGGGGAGATGACGGTGGACGGCTCGGCCGGGCGACGTGCCCTGGTGCTCTGCGGCACCCGGGGGATCGGTCTCGGGGTGGCGCGCTGCCTGGCCCGCGACGGTCACTCGGTGACCGTGCAGGGCACCGATCCGGCGCGGGCCGCCGAGACGGCCGGTGGCCTGCCCGGCACCGGGCACTCCTCGTTCGCCTGCGACTTCGCCCGACCCGACGAGGTCGGCAAGCGGGTCGCCGAGACCGGACCGTACGACGTCATGCTGCTCAACTCGCCGGGCGCGGCGGCCGGCACGGTCGAGGGCCTCTCCACCGAGCAGCTGCGGCAGGCGGTCGACCTGATGCTCCTGTCGCTGCACAGCGCGGTCGAGGCGGTGCTCCCGACGATGCGGGACAACCGGTGGGGGCGGCTGGTCGCGGTCACCTCCAGCTCGCTGGCCACGCCGATCACCGGCCTGGCCGCCTCCTCGGTGGTCCGGGCCGCGGTGCAGTCCTACCTGAAACTGCTGGCCGAGAGCGTGGGCCGGTTCGGCATCACGGTCAACCACGTCATCCCCGGCAAGATCGACACCGATCGGCTCCGGTCGGTCGAGGCCGCCGGCGCCGCCCGCGCCGGCAGCGACCCCGACGCGGTACGCACCGCGACGCTGGCCGCCATCCCGGTGGGCCGGTACGGAACCCCGCAGGACGTGGGGGAGTTGGTGTCCTTCCTGGCCAGTGACCGGGCGGCGTACCTGACCGGCGTGGGGATCCCCTGCGACGGCGGTTACGTCCGGTCGATCTGAACGACAGCTCCAGACGCCCGCGCGCGGCGCGTCCGCCAACCGAGAGGAAGCCGAGGCGAGATGGAAACCCTGCAGATGTCCGTCGTCGACGGAGTCGCCCGCGCCGTGCGCGACCATCCGGACCGCGACGCCCTGCGCACCGTGGACACCACCATCAGCTACCGCAGGTTCGGTGAGCTCGTCGAGGACGTCGCGCACCGGATCGAGGCCGGTACCGTGCCCGGCGAGTTCGTCGGCATCCAGGCCGACCGGGGCGCCGGCGCGATCGTGGCCATGGTCGGGGCGATGCGCGCCGGCCGGCCGTTCGTCTTCGTCGACCGCCGCGACAGCGAGGCGTCGAACTCCGAGAAGCTGCGCCTGCTCGGCGTCCGGGTGCTGGCGCGTCCGGGTGCGGGCGACGACCCGGTACGGCTGACCGAGGTGCCGGACCGGTGGCGCTGTGCCGACGCGGCCCCGACGGACCTCCCGTTCGCCGCCGGTGAGCTGTGCTACGCCATCCAGACCTCGGGCTCGACCGGAAAACCGAAGTGCGTCCTGGTCCGTACCGCCCCGCTGGCGGCGGTGATCCGCGACCACGTCGACCGGCTGGGCATCAGCCCCGGCGACACGACCCTGCAGTTCGCCCGGTTGACCTTCGACGGCTGCATCACCGAGATCCTCTGGACGTTGACCGCGGGGGCGCGCCTGGTGGTGCTGGACGAGGCGTACCTCGCGCCCGGACCGGTGCTGCAGAACACCCTGGAGCGTTTCGGCGTCACCCACCTCAAGACCACCCCGTTCGCGCTCACCGTTACCGAACCCACCACGGCGATGAGCCTCAAGCACGTGATCAACGGTGGTGGCGCGTGCCGGCCGGCCGTGCTGCGCCGGTGGTCGACGGTGGCGAGCTTCCACAACGCGTACGGGCTGACCGAGACGACCGTGTGCAACCTGATTACCGACCCGCTCGACGCCGACGACTGCGCCGAGTCGGTGCCGCTGGGCGAGCTGGTGGGCGACTGCGACTACCAGATCCGCGACCTCGACGACCCGGCCGCCACGGCCACCCGGGGCGAGCTGGTGATCACCGGCAACAGCGTGGCCGCCGGCTACCTCACCGAACGGGGCGTACAGCCCTTCGGCACGCCCGGGGAGACGGCCGCCTACCACACCGGTGACGTCGTGGAGGCCCGCGCGGGCCGGCTGTACTACGTGGAACGACGCGACCGCCAGGTGAAGGTACGCGGCTACCGGCTCGACCCCGGTGAGATCGAGAGCGCCGTGTGCCGGCTGCCCGAGGTCCGCGACGCGGTGGTGGTGGCCGAGACCCACGACGGCGCGGACGCCGCCGACCTGGCCGCCCTGGTCTGCTACTACCAGGGCGACGCCGACGCCCGCGCGGTCCGCCGACACCTGGAGGGCCAGCTCGACCCGTACAAGATCCCCTCGGTCTTCACCCGGGTGGAGGTCTTCCCGCACACCCGCAACGGCAAGGTCGACCGGGACGCGCTGCAGGCGGGCCGGCTGGCCGCCGCCGAGACGGGTGGACCCACCGCCCCGGCCACCGACGCCGGCCAGGAGGTGCTGCGCCTGGTGCGGACCCTCACCGGCGTGGAGGACGTCGGCCCGAACGACAACTTCTTCGACGTCGGCGGCGACTCCGCCTCGGCCGTCGTCCTGGTCACCCGGCTCAAGGAGCTGGGCTGGGTCGACGTCGGGGTCCGTGACGTGCTGCGCGCCGAGGACCTGCGGGCCCTGACCGACCGGCTGCCGGAACGGAGCGTGTGACGATGTGCGGTCTGTGCGGGACCTTCGCTCCCGACGGGACCCTCGACCGGGGCGTCACCGCGGCGATGCAGTCGCGGCTGGTCCACCGGGGACCGGACGAGACGTACTCGTTCAACACCCCGATCCTGTCCATGAAGCTCGGCCGGCTCGGCATGACCGCGCTCGCCGACGGCTGGCAGCCCGCCGAGGACCGCAGCGGGCGGTACGTGGCGATGACCAACGGCGAGGTGTTCAACGAGCCGGAGCTGCGCACCCGGCTCGGCGGTCCCCGTCCGGCGAACCGGGTCGACGTGGCGGTCGTACCGGAGCTGTTCGCCCGCTACGGCCCGGACGGGCTCGCCCTGATCGACGGGCAGTTCGCCACGGCCATCTTCGACCGGGCGGAGAACCAGCTGTACCTCGGCCGGGACCGGTTCGGCGTCTGCCCGCTGTACTACGCCGACGTCGACGGCCTTACGCACTTCTGCTCGGAGCTGAAACCGCTGGTCAGCAGCGTTCCCGTGCAGTGGCACCTCGACGTCGGCGCGGTCGACCAGTACCTGTCGCTGGGCAACGTGGTGGCCCCCCGGACCCTGGTGCGCGGCGTGCGAGCGGTGCCACCGGGCTGCCTGGTCCGCTTCGGCGCGCACACCCCGACGACCCTGCGGTACTGGCGCTACGGCGAGTTCGCCGTCGCCGACCAGCCGGCCTCGGCCGAGGAGATCCGGGACACCGTGCAGCGGGCGGTGGCCGACCGGCTGCGCGCCGACGTGGAGATCGGCGCCTACCTCAGCGGCGGCTTCGACTCCACCACGCTGGTCATGGAGGCCGCCCGACTGCAGGAGAAACCGCCGCGTACCTTCTCGGTGCTCTTCGACGACGCCGCGTTGGACGAGGGCCGGTTCCAGCGTGAGGTGGCCGACGCGGTGGGCAGCGAACACCACCAGATCCGGTGCAGCCCCGCACACGTCGCCGCGGAGTTCGAGCAGATGGTGCGGCACTGCTGCTATCCGCAGCGGGAGACCTACAACGTGGCCGCCCTGATGCTCTCGCGGCAGGTCCGGCTCACCGGGCTCAAGGGGGTGATCTCCGGCGAGGGCGCCGACGAGCTGTTCTTCGGCTACGACTCGTACGCCTTCGACGGGGCCCGTCGCCGCACCCGCGATCCGCGCGCCGAGAACGAGCAGGCCTGGGGTCGGGCGGACTTCGCCTGGGAGGTCGACTGGCGCAAGGTCGAACGCCGACGGGAGCTCTGCCTCGCCCCGGGCACCACCGCCGCCCTGGCCGGCCAGGAGTTCTGGCGGGACCGGCTGATCCCCTTCGACGACCACGAGCTGGGCGAGCTGACCCCGATGCAGCTGCGCTCGATCGCCGACGTGTACGTCCAGCTCGGCGGGCACCTGCTCGGCGACCACGGGGACACCATGCTGATGGCCAACTCGGTCGAGGGCCGCTACCCGTTCCTCGGCAACTCCGTGGTGGACCTGGGGCTGCGTACCGCCGACACGCAGAAGGTCGTCGACTTCGAGGGCAAGGCGTGCCTCAAGCAGGCCTACGACGGGATCGTCCCGCAGCCCGTGCTGCACCGGGCGAAACAGGGCTTCACCGCGTACGGCCTGTCGGCGATCGCCGACCAACCCACCCTGGCGGCCTGGCGGGAACTGGTCGCCGACAGCGGCGTGTTCCGGCCGGACGCGCTCGACGCGTTGGTCGCGGCACAGACACCTGACAAGTGGGACGTCCGGCTGAGCGTGATCAGCATCAGCATGGTCATCGACGAACTGGGGTTGCGACTGTGACCGACGAGTGGCACGACCTGCTCCACGGCGACCGCTGGCGGTCGACCGGGACGCTCTGGGTCGAGGACGGTACCGAGTACACCTGGGAGCAGGTCGACGCGCTGGCCGCGACGATCGAGGAGCGCATCACCTCGGCCGGTCCGGTCCGGGTGGTGCGGGTCTGCTCCCCGGCGAAGCTGGGCTGCTTCGCGGGTCAGCTGGCGGCCTGGCGGACCGGCTGCGTGGCGATCGCCGACGACGGCACGCTCGGCCCGGCCGAGCTGGACCTGGTCCGGCCCGAGCTCACCCTCGCGGTGACCGTCGCGCCGCGACCGACCGTCGACGAACGGGAACGCGCGGCCGAGTCGTTGCCGCCGCAGCGGATCCCCGCCGAGGTCGTGGCGGTCAACTTCACCTCCGGCAGCACCGGCAGCCGCAAGGCCGTCGCGGTGACCCGGGGCAACCTGGTGGCGTTGTTCGGCTGCCGGGGCCTGGACGTGCCGGTGACCGACCGGCTGACCGCCGGCAGTTTCGCCCTGTCGGCGTACGACGGGTGGTGGTTCGACACCTGGAAGGCGGTCGCGGTCGGCGGACGGGTGGTCTGCCTGCCGAACGTCAACGAGGACGTCTTCGCCTGGCCGGAACTGGTCGAGAAGTACGCCGTCGACCGGGTGCTGCTGCCGGCCGCCGTCGTCGCCACGCTGGTCGAGGCGATGCCGGAGTGCCTGGCGGGCATCGGGTGGATCTTCAGCGGCGGTGAGCAGTTCCGGGCCACCACCTACCGGCAGGCCCGCCGGGCCGGCCTGACCAACCGGTTCGTCAACCTGTACGGCCCCACCGAGGCGACCTTCGCCACCCACCGCTACGACCTGCCGGAGACCCTGCCGTCGGCGACGATCCCCATCGGTCGGGCGTTGGACGGCTGCGAGCAGACCCTGCGCGATCTCGACGAGCCCGGTACCGACCGGCCCGAACTGGTCGTCGGCGGTCCGCTGGTCTGCCTGGGCTACCTGCGCGACGGTACGGTCAGCCGCCGGTTCACCGACCCCGAGGGCCGGCCGTCGTACCGCACCGGTGACCTGGTCGACGACCAGGACGGCGACCTGGTCTACGCCGGCCGCCGCGACAGCCAGATCAAGGTCAACGGGGTACGGGTCGACGCCGCCGCCCTGGAGCACCGGGTGACCGGCCTGGCCGGCGTGCTCGACTGTCGGGTCGTCCAGGACGAGCGGCTGACGGTCGCCTTCGTCCGCACCGCCGACACCCCGGGTGACCGCGACGTGCAGGTCGGCGTCGAGTCCGTGGTCCGGCAGTTCTCACCGGCGATCAGGGTGCACCTGATCGAGCGTTTCCCCACCAAGACCGGCGGCAAGGTCGACACCGCCGCCCTGATCAGCCTCCACCGGGAAGAAAGGGACGGACCGAAGTGAGCGGGATTTCGGTAGAAATGATCATCGATTGCGTGCGGAAGGTGGCCGACAAGGAGGTCGCGCCGGACACCGACATCTTCTCCGCCGGTGTCGACTCTTTGTCGGTGCTGCGCTGCCGGGCGATGCTGCGCCAGCAGACCGGCGTCCAGGTGCCCGGACACGTGTTCTTCGGCGGGCGTACCCCGGCGGGCATCGTCGAGCTGATCGGAGCGCAGCATGTTGGTCGTTGAGGACAGTCCGCTGTACTCGGCGCGGTTCTTCGCCGAGGACGACCCGTACGCCTACCTGGCCGACCTGCGCGAGAACGCCCCGGTGTCGCTGCACCGCCGTTCCGACGGATACGCGTTCTACGCGTTGACCCGCTACGCCGACGTGTACACCGCCTACGTCGACCACGTCCGGCTCAGTTCCGCCTACGGCACCATGGTCGACGGGTCGTACCGGCCGGAGAAGGACTCCGCCTCCGGTCGGATGCTCATCGTGGCCGACGAACCGGCCCACGGCATCATCAAGAAACCCATCAAGACCAGCGGTTTCAGTCGGGCGATGCTGGCCCGCATCGGCGAGACCGTCCGGCGCAACATCCGCGACGCGCTGGGTCAGCTGTCGGTGGGCGACCGCCTCGACTTCAGCACCGTCGTGGCGCCCGCGCTGCCCAAGGGCGTGTTGGAGGTGCTCTTCGGCATCGGCCCGGACGACGCCACCACCCTGCTGGACCACACCCGGGTGATGATCGGCTACCGCGACCAGGCCTACGTCGGGGACTCCCCGTTGGACTCGCTTGTCGACGCCCAGCTCGACGTCCTGGACTTCATCGACGACCTGATCGGCCAGCGGCTGCGCACCGGCGACGACCAGGACATGATCGGCTTCCTGGCGCAGTGCGTCGCCTCCGGCCAGCTGACCCGGGACGTGGCGCTGCTCAACGGCCTGAACGTGGCCGTCGGCGGCAACGAGACCACCCCGCACACGGCGAGCCTCTGCGTGAGCACCATTCACGACGAGCCCGCGCAGTGGCGCAAACTGGTCGACGGAAACGTCTCCAGCGACGTCGCCACCAACGAGTTCCTGCGCTGGACCTCGACAAACAGTTATGTCCAGCGGTTGACGGTTTCCGATGTCGAGATAGGTGGGTACACCATCCCCGCCGACAGCTTCGTCACCCTGTGGAACATGTCGGCCAACCGCGATTCGACGGTGTTCGACAACCCCGACTCGTTCATAATCGACCGACCCGACAACAAGCAGATCGCCTTCGGCGCGGGGGTGCACCGCTGCATCGGCGCACCGGCGGCGACCTTGGAGATTCAGATGTTCCTCGAGGAACTGGCCGCCTGGGACAAGGCATTCACCGTGGTGGGCACCCCGCAACGGTTGCACTCCAACTTCATGCTGGGCCTGACCGAACTGCCGGTCGAGGTGGTCAAGGCCCGGGACCTCGGCGCATGAGCCCGCATGCCGACCCCGTGGACCTGGTCGCCGCGTTCCCGGCGGCCGGCTCCGGCGGCACCACCCTGGAGCAGGTGGAGAAACTCGCCGCCCGGCGCGGCCTGGTGTACCTGGCCCTGGCCAACCCCGACTCGGTCGACGCGGTCGAGTCGGGGCGGTGGCGGGCGGCCACCGTCGAGCGGCTGCGGCAGGCCACCGCGGACCACCCGGTCGGCCGGGTGCTGCTGTTCGGCCACTGCATGGGTGGGCTCTCCGCGGTCCGGATCGCCGACGGCCTCGCCGCTGCGCTGGGGCTGCCGGTGCGGGTGCTGGCCGTCAACACCCCCTGCCCGGACCAGGCCGGCCGCATCCCGACCATGACCGACCTCTCCGACGCCGAGATCGGCACCCTGCTGGCCCACGACGGCTTCCCGCAGGACCTGCTCGACGACGAGGACATGCTCGCCGAGATCGCCGACGGGCTGCGCGACGAGGCCCGGGTCGCCGACCGGCTGGCCGAGCAGGTGGCCGCCGGCGACGCCGTCGCCACCCTGCACCTGCTGTCCATGCGCGGCGACGCGTTCATCCCACCCGAGCGGTGCGTCGACTGGTGGCGGCGGGTCGACGGCGACTTCCAGGTGATCGTCACCGACGGCGGCCACGGCATCGACGAGACATCGGTAGGGCTGCTCGAACGGGTGGTCACCGGAGCCCTGACCGACCAGGTGGAGCGGGTGTGAGCGATCTTCAGCGGAGGATGGGCGGTACGGTCGGCACCTTCGTGGCGCTGGCCACCATCCTGGGCAGCGGGATGATGATCCTGCCCGGCACCAGCTACCACGAACTGGGCCGGTCGGCGTGGATACCCTGGGCCGTCGCGGCGGTCTCGGTCGTCCCGCTGCTCTACTGCTACGCCTGGCTCGGCCGGCACCACCCGTCGGCCTCCGGGGTCGCGCACTACTCCGGGATCACCTTCGGCCCGGCGGTCGGCCGTACCGCCGGGATGCTGGCCGCCCTGGCGCTGGTGGCCGGCATCCCGGCGACCGCCATCACCGGTGGCCGCTACGTCGCCGAGTTCTCCGGCGTGGCCAGCCTCAACTGGGTGTTCCCGGTGGCCGTGCTGGTCGGTGCCACGGTGGTGGCGTGCCTGGGCGCCAACGTGTCGGGCCGGCTGCAGGTCGGCCTGATCGTCGCGCTGTTCGCCCTGGTGCTCTGCACCGCGGTCTTCGCGCTGAAGGCCAACGGGGTGACCGCACCGGCCACCACGCTGCCCCGCTTCGGCACCCTCGGCGCGGTGCTCACCGCCGTGTACGTGGCCTTCACCGGCTGGGAGACGGTGGCGTTCACCTTCGAGGAACACAAGCGCCCCGACCTCATCCCGCGGATCTTCGCCGCCTCGTACGTGATCGTGGTGGCGCTCTACGCGCTGCTGCTGTTGAGCCTCTTCGCCGTGGTGGACCCCGCCGAGAAGGCCCTGGAGTCGGCGCCGCTGCTGATCCTCGCCCAGCACGCCCTCGGTGACCTGGGCCGGCCGATCATGCTGCTGCTGGCCGTCGCGTGCATCACCGCCAACGTCTGCGCCTCGGTGTTCGCGTTGTCCCGGCTGGTCTTCGGCATGGCCCGCAGCGGCTACCTGCCCGCGCCGCTGAGCCGGGTCCGCGAGCACGACCGCAACCCGGTCACCGCGGTCCTGGCGGTCGGGGCGGCCCTGACCGCGATCGTGGTGCTCTCCACCAGCGGACTGGTCGGCTTCCAGGTGCTGTTCGTCGTCTCCGGCGGCATCTACTTCGTGCTGTACGGCGTCGGCGCCGCCGCGTTCGCCAAACTGGCCTCCGGCGAGCTGGCCCGGTGGGTGAGCGTGGCCTGCGCCGTGACGGTGCTCGCCGTGACCCTGCTGGCCGGCCCGCCGATGTGGCTGTGCTGGGCCCTGTTCGCCCTGCTCTGCCTGGTGTTCCTGCGGCTGCGCCGGCGACCGGCGGCACCGGTGACCTCCCCGGCCGGGAGGTGACCGTGGACGACATCGCGATCTTCTGCGGTGCCGGTTCCTTCGGCGGCGAGTTCCAGCCCCTGGTCGACGCGGTCGGCGCCGGGGCGTGGCTGGTGCGCTACCCGGGCCGCACCGGGCGTGGCTTCGGCGTGCCGGCGGAGTCGTTCGACGCCCTCGTCGACGGCTGCGCGAAGCAGATCGTCGACCGGGGGGCCGCCGGCACGGTGCTGCTCGGGCACAGTTTCGGCGCCTACGTCGCGTACGCCACCGCCCTGCGCCTGCCCCCGACCGTGCGGGTCAGTGCCCTGGTGCCGGTCGGCGCCACCGCACCCGCGCTGCTGGAGGTGCCGACGCGGGCCACCGGCACCCCCGCCGACGCGGCGGCGTACCTGGCCGACATCGACCCCGACGCGCTGGCCGCCGCCCCGTCGGACGACTGGCGCGAGATCGTCGCCGAGACGGTGGTGACCGACATGCGGCTGCTCACCGGCTTCGACACCACCGCCGCAGCCCGGCTGCCGGTCCCGATCCTCGCCGCCCGGGGCGACACCGACACGTTGGCCCCGGCCGACGGCGTCACCGCCTGGCGGCGGCACACCGAGCAGCCCTGCACGGTGCGCAGCTTCCCCGGCGGCCACTCCGGGGTCCTGCGCACGTCGGCGTTCGTGTCCTGGCTGGGTGAGCTGGTCGGCACCGGCGAGAGGAGACTGCCATGACCGTCGTGGACCACCCCGACGGCACCGTCGCGCCGGAGCCCCCCGCCGCGTCGGACCGGTCGCTCTGGCACAACCAGGACTTCCTCAAGTTCTGGTCCGGCGAGGCGCTGTCGCTGTTCGGCAGCCAGATCACCAACCTGGCCCTGCCGCTGACCGCGGTGATCTACTTCAACGCCACCGCCCAGCAGGTGGGTCTGCTGCGGTTCCTGCAGTGGGCGCCGTACCTGTTCCTGGCGATGCTCTTCGGCGTCTGGGTGGACCGCTACCGGCGAAAGCCGATCATGCTGCTGGCCAACAGCGTCCGGCTGGTCGCGATCGCGATGGTGCCGCTGCTGGCCTTCTACGACCTGCTGCCCATCGGCGGCCTGATGGTCATTGCCTGTGTGGTCGGGATCTTCTCGGTGCTGTTCGAGGTGAGCTGGCTGTCGTTCGTGCCCACCCTGGTCAAGCACCCGACGCGGTTCGTCGAGGCCAACCAGAAGATGGGCGTCACCCAGTCCACCGCCGACGTGGCCGGCCCCGGCGCGGCCGGGGTGCTGATCGGCTGGCTCGGCCCGCCCACCGCGCTGGTGGTCGACGCCCTGTCGTACCTGGCCTCGCTGGCCATGCTGCTCTGGATCCGCACCCCGGAGCCGGCCCCGCCCCGGGCGGCGCAACGCCACGTCGGCCGGGAACTCCTCGAGGGTGTGCGCTGGGTGTTCGGCCACCGGCTGCTGCGGCCGCTGGCCCTGCTGGCCCCGTTCACCAACTTCTCCCTCACCTGCGTGTCGACGCTGTTCCTGCTCTACGCCGTGCGGGACAAGGGCCTGAACGCAGCCACCGTCGGGTTGATCCTGTCGGTGTCGGCGGTCGGTGCGCTGGTGGGTGCCCTGGTCTCCCGGGCGATCATCCGCCGGTTCCCGGTCGGCCTGGTCTACGGGGTGGCCCTGGCCGCCATCTACACCACCCCGCTGCTGATCCCGCTTGCCGACGGCCCCCGGCCGGTGGTGGTCGGCCTGTTCATGCTCTCGCTGCTGCTGGGCTACCTCGGCTCGGGGCTGTCCAACGTGGTGCAGCTGACCATCCGCCAGACCAGCACCCCGACCGCGCTGATGGGCCGGATGAACGCGGCCTTCCGCACCCTGCTGTTCGGCGGGGCGGCGCTCGGCGGCCTGGTCGCCGGCCTGATCGGTGGCGCGATGAGCCTGCGTGCCGCGCTGACCGTGGTGGCGGTCGGCTCGGCGGCGATGGTCGTACCGCTGGCCCTGTCGTCGGTGGTGCGGCTACGCACGATGCCCGAACCGGTAGGCGACCCCGCGCCGGCCGGCACCGACTGACCCAAGGAGGACGACATGACGGTCGACATCGGATCCGACGACCGCCCCGACACCCGGGTCCGGCGGCTCTCCCTCGCCCAGGAACAACTGTGGTTCCTCGACCAACTCGCCCCCGGCGAGGCCACCTACACCGTGCTGATGGTGTGGCGGCTGCGCGGGCCGCTGCGGGTGGACCTGCTGCGCCGCGCCCTGACGCTGGTGGTGGCCCGGCACGAGGCGCTGCGGGTGACCATCGACCACGTCGAGGGCGAGCCGTACCAGCGGGTGACCCCCGCCGGCGAGGTGCCGCTGCCGGTGACCGACCTGCGTACGCTGCCGCCGGCCGAGCGGGAGCAGCGGGTCCGGGCCGAGATCGACGCCCGCCGCGACGAGCCGTTCGACCTGGCCGCCGGGCCGCTGTGCCGGTTCGCGCTGCTGCGGGTGGCCGACGACGAGTACGTGTTCTGCCAGGGCTTCCACCACATCGTCACCGACGGCTGGTCGGCCGCGGTGGTCAACACCGAGCTGGCCGGGGCGTACCGGAGCCTGTACGCCGGCGGCGAGCCCACCTTCGACGACGCCGACCTGGACTTCACCGGCTACGCCCAGGCCCAGCGGGACCGGCTCACCGGTGCGGTGCTCGCCGAGGATCTGGCGTTCTGGCGGGAGCGGCTGGCCGGCCTGCCGGTGCTGGACCTGCCGGCCGACCGGCCCCGCCCGGGCGCAGCCGAGCACCGGGGCGCGACGCTGATCCGGCAGTTCCCCGCCGACCTGCGCGGGCTCGTCCAGCGGCTGGCCGACGACCACAACGCCTCGCCCTTCATGGTGCTCGCCGCCGCGTTCGACCTGGTGCTCTCCCGCTACACCGGCGCGGTGGACGTACCGGTCGGGGTGCCCATGCTGGGCCGGCCGGAACCGGAGCTCGAGGCGCTGGTCGGTATGTTCGTCAACATGACGGTGCTGCGCACCGACCTGTCCGGGGACCCGACCTTCGGCGAGCTGATCGACCGGGTCGCCGACGGCACGCTGGAGCTCTACGAGCACCAGGAGGTCGCGTTCAACCAGGTGGTCGACGCGGTACGCCCGGTGCGTGACGCCGACCGCAACCCGTTGTTCGACGTCAGCCTCCAACTGCTCGGCGAGAGCAACTCGGGGGAGAACCTGGACCTGCCCGAGGTGACCGCCGAGTACGTGCCGCTGGAGTCGCGCACCTCCCGCTTCGACATGGCGATCAACCTCATCGACACCGGCGGCGGACTGCGGGCCAACGTCGAGTACGCCAGCGACCTGTTCGACAGGTGGCGCATCGAGGCGCTGCTCGGCCACCTGGAGACGGTCCTGCGCGGCGCCGCCGCCGACCCGGACCGGCGGTTGTCGCAGCTGGCGCTGGTGGCCGGCGCCGAGGCCGAGCAGCTCCTCGCCGCCGGCCGGGACGCCGACGCGACCGGACCGGTCTACGTCGTCGACCCGACGCTGAACCTGCTGCCCCGGGGGGTGCCCGGTGAGCTGCTGCGCGTCGTCGAGCCGACCGGCACCGACCCGCAGGCCGTCGCCGACCCGTTCCGCCCCGGCGGGTACGTCGTGCGCACCGGTGAGCGGGTGCGGTGGAGCGCCGACCTGCGCCTGGAAACCCTGGAGGGGCCCGGCGACGGTGCCGCCCCGGCCGGTCCGACGGCCGACGTCGCAGACGACGCGCCCCGGACGCCGACCGAGCAGCGGGTGGCCGACATCTTCGGCGAGGTGCTCTCCCGCGACGGCGTCGGCGCGCAGGAGTCCTTCTTCGCCGTCGGCGGCAACTCGTTGCAGGCGATGCGGGTGGTCAGCCGGATCAACAAGGGCTTCGGCATCAAGCTCAGCGTCCGGACGATGTACGGCAACCCGACCGTGCGGGCGGTCGCGGCGGCGGTCGACCAGAAGACGGGGGGCAGCGAGGCGTGACGACGTCACTCGACCTCGACCGGATCGTCCCGCTGGCCACCGGCGGCAGCGGGACACCCCTGTTCTGCGTGCACCCCGGCTCCGGGTCGGCGTACCCGTACCAGCCGCTGGCCGGGATCCTCGGCGACGACCGTCCGGTGTACGGCATCGAGGCCCCCGGCTTCGACGACGACCGCGAGCCGGTGACCTCGCTGCCCGCGCTCTGCGCCGAGTACGCCGACACCCTGCGGGCGTTCCGGCCGGCCGGGGACTTCCTGCTGCTCGGCTGGTCGCTCGGCGGGGTCATCGCCCTGGACCTGGCAAAACGGCTCACCGCGGCCGGGGCGCGGGTGCCCCGGGTGGTGCTGGTCGACGTCAGTGTGCCGCACCTCGCCGCGCTGCCGGACGAACGGGAGATCGCCGAGCGGTTCCTGCACGACCTGCTCGCCGCCGGCGGGACACCACCACCGTCGTTGGACGGCGTCCTGACCGGGCTGCCGGCCGACGCCGACGCGGCGGCGGTCTTCACCGCGGCGGTACGCGCCGGCGTCGTGCCGCCGGATCTGGACGAGGAACTGCTGACCGGGCGGTACGCGGTGTTCCACGCCCACGTCGAGGCGTCCTACGGCTACCAGGTGACCGGCGCGTACCACGGCCCGGTGGTGCACCTGGTCGCCGCGGACTCGGACGGGCCGCACCTGCGGTGGGCGCCGACCGTGACCGACCTGACCGAACACCTGGTACCCGGCACCCACCACTCGATCTGGGCCGGCGACGGGCTGCGCCGGCTGGCCGGGCTGGTCCGCTCGGCCCTGGCGGGCACCTGAGCGACCTCCACGCCTGCCGGGTTGACATCAACCGCGGTTGAGGTCGGAGGCTGGGCGGGTCAGGACACCGGACCGCAGAGGGGACGCCATGCCGCAGCTCGACGCCACGATGATCTGGTTGCGGCCCGGACAGGTGGCCGAGCGGGCCGGGGTGGCCGTCTCGGCGCTGCACTACTACGAGCGGCTCGGGTTGATCCGCAGCCGCCGGACCAGTGCGAACCGGCGCGAGTACCGGCGCGACACGCTGCGGGTCATCGCCTTCATCCGCACCGCCCAGCGGCTCGGGGTGCCGCTGCGCCGGGTCAAGGAGGCCCTCGACCAGTTCCCCGAGGGACAGGTGGCCACCGCCCGGGACTGGGCCCGGATCTCCCGGCAGTGGCGCGACGAGCTGACCGGCCGGATCGAGGAACTCACCGCGCTGCGGGACCGCTTCGCCGACTGCATCGGCTGCGGCTGTCTGTCGCTGACCTCGTGCCCGTACTCCAATCCCGACGACGTGCTCGGCCTACAGGGTGCCGGCGCCCGCCGGTTCCCCGACCACGGCCGCACCGACTGCCGGCCGACTCTCGACGTGGCCGGGACGTGCCGCTGACGACGGCCGGCGGGAGAGTTCCTGGCCGAACAGGTTTGCCCGACCGACGGGGTGGGGCAAGCAGACCGGACAGGACGCGGCAGGGTCGCGGGTCCGGTCGACGGAGGGGGAGCAGGTCCATGACCAGATCCAGATTGGTCGGAGCGTTCGTCGCACTCTCCCTTGTGGGGTTGGTCGGCTGCAGCTCCGGTGAGAGCGTCGACGTCGGGGGAGCCGACCCGACCGGCGGCACCGGAGGGATCCTCAACGCCGCCATCGGCGGCGAACCGGACCAGCTCGACCCGCACCGCACCTCGGCCTACTACAGCTTCCAGGTGCTGGAGAACGTCTACGACACCCTGGTCGAGCCGGACGCCGACCTGAAGATGGCACCGGCGTTGGCGACGAGGTGGACCACCAGCGACGACCAGTTGACCTGGACCTTCACCCTGCGTGAGGGGGTGCGGTTCTCCGACGGCTCACCGCTGACCGCCGACGACGTGGTCTACTCCTACACCCGGATCATCGACGGGAAGCTCAACGCCGCGTACAAGTTCGAGACCGTCCGGTCGGTGACCGCCACCGACCCGGCCACCGTGGTGGTCACCCTGACCGCGCCCACCCCGAACCTGCTGGCCAACCTCGGTGGCTTCAAGGGCGTGGCGATCGTCAAGAAGTCCAACGTCGAGTCCGGCGAGATCACCACCAAGCCGGTCGGCACCGGGCCGTTCGCGGTGGCGAGCTACACCTCCGGCGACAGCATCCAGCTGACCCGCAACGAGCACTACTGGGCGGGCCCGACCCGGCTCGACGGGGTGCGGTTCACCTTCGTCTCCGACCCGACGGTGGCCCTGCAGAACCTGCGCGGCGGCGAGGTCGACTGGACCGACAACCTGCCCCCGCAGCAGGTCGACTCGCTCAAACAGGACGACCGGCTCACCGTGGAGTCGGCGCCCTCGACCGACTACTGGTACCTCGCCCTCAACCAGGGCCGGGCCCCCTTCGACAACGTGGCGGTCCGCCGGGCCGTCGCCTTCGCCCTGGACCGGGAGGCGATCACCCGGGCGGCCAAGTTCGGTCAGGCCACGGCGAACCAGACCGCCATCCCGCAGGGCAGCAACTGGTACTACGAGTACGCGCCGTACCGCCACGACGTCGCCCAGGCCCGTCAGCTGCTGGACCAGGCCGGCGTGCGCGACCTGAGCCTGGACCTGATGGTGACCAGCGAGTACCCCGAGACGGTCAGCGCCGCGCAGGTCATCGCGTCCCAGCTCGGCGAGATCGGGATCGACGTCAAGATCCGCACCCTGGACTTCGCCCAGTGGCTCGACGAACAGGGCAAGGGCACCTTCGACGCGTTCCTGCTGGGCTGGCTCGGCAACATCGACCCGGACGAGTTCTACTACGCCCAGCACCGCACCGGCGGGACGTTCAACTTCCACAAGTACAGCAACCCGGCCGTGGACCGGCTGCTCGACCAGGCCCGTACCCAGACCGACGAGGCGGCCCGCAGGCAGACGTACCAGCAGGCGGCGAAGCAGATCGTCGACGACGCCAGCTACGTCTACCTGTACAACCCGAACGTGGTGCAGGGCTGGTCGACGCAGGTGAGCGGCTACCAGGTCCGCACCGACCGGGCTATCCGGTTCCGCGACGTCGGCCTGACCGGCTGAGTCGGCGGGGAGACGCGACGTGGGTCGGTTCATCCTCCGTCGACTGTTGCAGTCGGCCGTCGTGCTGCTCGGGGTGACGCTCGTCGTCTTCCTGCTGCTGCAACTGGTCCCGGGCGATCCCGTCCGGGTGGCGCTCGGGACCCGGTTCGACCAGGAGACGTACGACGCGCTGCGGGAACGCTCCGGGCTGGACCGGCCCCTGGTGGAGCAGTACCTCAGCTATGTCGCGCACGCCCTCACCGGCGACCTCGGCGTCAGCTTCCGCAGCGGGCAGCCGGTCACCACCATCGTGCTGGACCGGCTGCCCGCGACGCTCTCCCTGGCGGTGACCGCGGTGCTGCTGGCCCTGCTGGTCGCCGTCCCGCTGGGCGTGCTCTCCGCGGTGCGCAGTGGCTCGCTGCTGGACCACGCCGCCCGGGTGTTCAGCCAGTTCGGGGTCTCGGTGCCCGACTTCTGGATGGGCATCATGGCGATCCTGCTCTTCGCCGGCGTCCTCGGCTGGCTTCCCCCGTCGGGGTACGTGGCGTTGACCGACGACCCGCTGCGGTGGGCCTCCCACGTGATCCTGCCGGCGGCCTCGGTCGGGCTGGTGACCGCCTCGATCCTGACCCGCTTCATCCGGTCCTCGGTCCTGGAGGTGCTCTCCGAGGACTACGTACGCACCGCGGAGGCCAAGGGCCTGCGGCCCCGGGTGGTGGTGTCACGGCACGTGCTGCGCAACGCGTTGATCCCGGTGGTGACCGTGGTGGCGGTGCAGGTGGCCAGCCTGGTGGGCGGGGTGATCGTGATCGAGGTGCTGTTCGCCTGGCCGGGCGTCGGCCGGCTGACCTACGACGCGGTCCAGGCCCGCGACTATCCGGTGCTGCAGGGCGCCGTGCTCTTCGTCGCCAGCCTGTTCCTGCTGGTGAACCTGCTGGTGGACATCCTCTACGCCCGCCTCGACCCGCGGATCACCCTCCGATGACCGGCCACCGCGACGCCGCGTCGACCGGCCCCGACGACGGCACCTGGCGCCGGGTGTTGACGGCGCTGCGCCATGACCCGCTCGCCCTGGGCGGCGCCCTGGTGCTGCTGGTCCTGCTCGTGGTCGGGGTGGCCGGGCAGTGGCTCGCCCCGGCCGGGATCAACGAGGTCGACGTGGACCGGATGTTGCAACCGCCCAGCCTGGACCACCCGTTCGGCACCGACGAACTCGGCCGCGACGTGCTCAGTCGGGTGCTGGTCGCCGCCCGGGTGTCGTTGCAGGTCGGCCTGGTCAGCGTGGGCATCGCGCTGACCGTCGGGGTCACCGTCGGGCTGCTGGCCGGGTACTACCGGGGCTGGGCCGACAACGTGCTGATGCGCGGCATGGACGTGTTGTTCGCGTTCCCGGTGCTGCTGCTGGCCGTGGCCATCGTGGCGGTGCTCGGGCCCGGCCTGCGTACCGCGATGGTGGCGATCGGGGTGGTCTACACGCCGATCTTCGCCCGGGTCACCCGGGCCAGCGTGCTGGCGGTCCGGGAACAGGACTTCGTCCGGGCCGCCATCTCCATCGGCACCTCCGACCTGCGCATCATGCGCCGGCACGTGCTGCCGAACGTGGCGGCGCCGCTGATCGTGCAGACCTCGCTGTCGCTGGCCTTCGCGATCCTCTCCGAGGCCGCGCTCTCCTTCCTCGGCCTCGGCATCCAGCCACCCGACCCGGCCTGGGGCAGGATGCTCTTCGACGGCCGGGGGTTCGTCACCGACGCCTGGTGGCTGGGGTTCTTCCCCGGAGCCGCGATCTTCCTCACCGTGCTGGCGTTCAACCTGGTCGGTGACGCGCTGCGCGACGTGCTGGACCCGCGTCAGCTCACCGTCAACGAGGCCAGGAGGAGCAGCCGATGACGACCACCCGGGAGGTACTCGCCATCGAGGGTCTGACGGTGACCCTGGGCACCCGTCGTGGCCCGGCCCACGCGGTCGCCGGCGTCGACTGGTCGGTACGGGCCGGGCAGACCCTCGCCCTGGTCGGCGAGTCCGGCAGCGGCAAGAGCATGACGGTGCTGGCCGCGACCGGTCTGGCACCCCGCACGGCCCGGGTCACCGGGCAGGTCCGGCTGCTCGGCGAGGAGTTCACCACCCTGCCCGAGCAGCGGCGACGCCGGATGCGCGGTCGGCACGTCGGGTTCGTCTTCCAGGACCCGATGACCTCGCTCAACCCGGTGCTGACCGTCGGCCGGCAGGTCGCCGAGGCCGGCGAGGAACACCTGGGGCTGACCCGTCGGCAGGCCCGCCGACGGGCGGTGGAACTGCTCGACCTGGTCGGTATCCCCTCGGCGGACCGGCGGGTCGACGAGCACCCGCACCAGTTCTCCGGGGGGATGCGGCAGCGGGCCGTCATCGCCATGGCGTTGGCCTGCGAACCGGACCTGCTGATCGCCGACGAGCCGACCACCGCCCTGGACGTCACCACCCAGGCCCAGATCATCGAACTCGTCGCCGACCTGCAACGCCGACTCGGTACCGCGGTCGTCTGGATCACCCACGACCTGGGGGTGGTGGCCGGGGTCGCCGACACCGTGGCGGTCATGTACGGCGGACGGATCGTCGAGCAGGGCACGGTCGACGAGGTGTTCGCCAGTCCGTCGCACCCGTACACCCGGGCGTTGCTGGCCGCCCGGCCCGACCCGGCGCGCTCCGGTGGTGACCTGCCGGCCATCCAGGGCTCCCCACCGAACCCACTGGACCTCCCCGCCGGCTGCGCGTTCTGGCCCCGCTGCCCGGTACGCGGCGACGCCCGCTGCGAAAACGAGCTGCCGCCGCTGACCGAGATCAGCCCGGGCCACCGGGTCCGTACCTTCTATCCACGGTCGGAGGCGTGATGAGCACCGCGGCCGAGGCGGCGCACGTCGCCGAGCTCGACGACCTCAGGGTGTGGTTCCCGGTGCGCGGCGGCCCGCCGGTACGCGCCGTCGACGGGGTCTCACTGCGCATCCGGCGGGGGGAGACCCTCGGGCTGGTCGGGGAGTCCGGCAGCGGCAAGTCGACCACCGGGCTGGCGTTGCTGCGGCTGGTCGACCCGAGCGCCGGCCTGATCCGGGTGGCGGGCCAGGACGTCACCGGGTGGTCCCGACGTCGGCTGCGGGGGCTGCGCCGCCGGGTGGCGATGGTCTTCCAGGACCCGCAGGCGTCGCTGGACCCGCGCCGCACCATCGGCGAGAGCATCGCCGAGCCGCTGGTCGTGCACCGGCTGGCCGACTCCGCCCAGGCGCGTCGGCGTCGGGTCGGTGAGCTGCTGGACCTGGTGGGTCTACGCGCCGAGGTGGCCGGGCGGCACCCGCACGAGCTCTCGGGTGGGCAACGGCAGCGGGTCGGCATCGCCCGTGCCCTGGCCGGTGAGCCGGACCTGATCGTCCTGGACGAGCCGATCGCCTCGCTCGATCTCAGCGTCCAGGCGCAGATCATGAACCTGCTGCGCAGCCTGCAACGGGACCTGTCGTTGACGTACCTGTTCATCGCCCACGACCTGGCGGCCGTGGAGCACATGAGCGACCGGGTCGCGGTGATGTACCTGGGTCGGATCGTGGAGACCGGCACCCCGGCGCAGCTGTACCGGGCGCCCGCCCACCCGTACACCGCCGCGTTGCTCTCGGCGATCCCGGTCGCCGATCCGCAGGTCGAACGGCACCGGCGGCGGATCATCCTGCATGGTGACATCCCCAGTCCGACGAACCCGCCCAGCGGCTGCCGGTTCCGTACCCGCTGCCCGCAGGCCCGGGCGGACTGCGCCGACACCGAACCGCTGCTCGCCCCGGTGGCCGACGGACACCGGGTGGCCTGCCACTACGCCGGTACGGCGGTCGAGGCGATGCGCGCCGACGAGGGCTGAACGTGACCGACGAGTCGCTGTGACCGTGCTTACTCCGGAAAGCGGGAATCAGCGCGCGGGTCGAGGATTTGCAGCAGAGTGTGACTGTTGCGCTGATCCCCACCGGACGCCGGCTTCCCGCCGGTACCCCTGACCCATGGTCGGAGCCGAGCCGATGACCGCACCGAGCAAGACCGTCGGCCCGCCGGCGGCGGCGCTGACCCCGGGCGAGCTGATGAGCACCGGGCAGCGGCTGCGCCTGGTCCTGGTGCTCGGCTCGCTGGTGGCGCTGGGCCCGCTGACCATCGACATGTACCTGCCCGCGTTCCCGGCGATCGTCGAGGACTTCCGGACCACCTCGGCGGCGGTGCAGCTGACCCTCACCGGCACCCTGGCGGGGTTGGCGGTCGGCCAGTTGCTGATCGGCCCGCTCTCCGACGCCGTCGGGCGGCGCCGGCCGCTGATCGCCGGCATCGTGCTGCACGTCGTGGCCTCGCTGCTCTGCGTGGTCGCGCCGACCATCGCGGTGCTCGGCGCGCTGCGGGTGGTGCAGGGTCTCGGGGTGGCGGCGACCTCGGTGGTGGCGATGGCCGTGGTACGGGACCTGTTCGGTGGGGTGGCCTTCGCCCGCCTGCTGTCCCGGCTGCTGCTGGTGATGGGTGCGGCACCGGTGCTCGCCCCGACCCTCGGCGGTGGGCTGCTGCGCTGGACGAACTGGCAGGGCGTGTTCGTCGCGCTGGCCGTCTTCGGGTTGCTGCTGGTCGGGGTCGCCGTGGTCGGCCTGGCCGAGACGCTGCCGCCGGCCCGACGACGGCGTGGGGGAGTGGTGGCGACCGCCCGGGTGTACGGCTCGCTGCTGCGTGACCGTACCTTCGTGGGTCTGGTCCTGGTCGCCGGGCTGGCCATGGCGGCGCTGTTCGCCTACGTCTCCGGGTCGTCGTTCGTGCTGCAGGGACAGTACGGGCTCAACGAACAGGAGTTCGGACTGGCCTTCGGCGCGGGCGCGATCGGGTTGATCGGGGCGACCCAGTTCAACGTGCGGCTGCTGCGGTGGTGGTCGCCGCAGCGGATCCTGATGGTGGCCCTGGGCGTCGGCACCGGCGCCGGATTGGTGCTGCTCGCGGTGGCCGCGACCGGGTTCGGTGGGCTGCCGAGTCTGTTGGTGTCGTTGTGGGTGGTACTGGCGGCGGCGGGTCTGGCCATGCCGAACGCGCCGGCCCTGGCGTTGTCCCGGCACGGTGAGGCGGCCGGCACCGCCTCGGCCCTGCTCGGGGCGGTGCAGTTCGGGGTGGGCGCGCTGGCGGCCCCGCTGGTGGGGGTGCTGGGCACCGGGGCGACGGCGATGGCCGTCGTGGTGGCCGGCGGAATGCTGGCCGCCACCGCGGTCCTGCTGGTCGTGGTGCGACCCGGTCGGCTCGCCGGCCTGGAGCCGGATCCGGTGGCCGTGCCCGCGCACTGAGCGGCGCGGCACCGAGCCGGCTCCGCCGGGCCGTCCGTGCGCCGAAGGTACCTGGGCGTCGCGGCGGTGCCGGTCAGGCGCCCGCCGTGCCGCCGGCGAGGACCTGGCGCGCCGATTCCCCCATCGGGTCGTCGCGCGTGGGCAGGCCCCGCACGATCGGCAGCATCTGCTCCTGGAACACCCCGTAGAGGCGCCGCAACTCCCGGGCCGGGTCGTCGGCGTCGTCGACCCGCAGGTCCCACAGCGGGTACGGCTCCTCGGAGATGACCGTGATGGTCGCCGAGCCGGCCCCCTTGCGGTCCCCGCCGCTGTCCTCGCCCGCCTCGATGGCGCAGAGCAACCGTTCGACCAGGTCGGCCTCCGGGTCCTGCTGGTAACCGCGGACGATGGCCGCCAGGGTCTCGGGGCCGGCCAACCGGTTGCCCTGGGCGGCGAAACCGGACCCGACGTGCTGGCCCGACCAGGGCAGCGTCCTGGCACCGGTGAACGCGTGGGAGCGGCCCTGGGCGTCGACGACACCGGCCTGGCGGACGTCCCGTCCCGGGTCGTTGGCCAGCAGTTCGTCGAAGACCTCGCGGGGAGAGCGCCCCTCGGCGAGCATCGGCAGGCCGTCGTAGGCCAGGAAGGGGTTGTGGGTGGCCTGGGTGGCCACCGCCCCGGCACCGTTGCGCACGTGGGAGAGCAGCTTGCCCACCCCGGCGGTGGCGGTCAGGGCCGCCACCCCGAGCTGGCCGGTACGGGGACAGCGGGCGACGATGGAGAAGGTCATGGCCCCTCCCTACCCGCCCGGTGGGAATCCCATACGTGGCGGCGGTCCCACCCGGCTCGGTGGGCCGACCGGGATCGGGCAGGATGGTCGGCATGCCCGGTGACCGCAGAACCGTCGTCGACCCGGCCCGGAGCCTGGCGATCCTCTGGCGCACCCGGGAGCCGGTCAGCCGGGGCGGCGGCCCGGCGCTCAGCGTCGACCGGATCGTCCGCCAGGGCATCAAGATCGCCGATGCCGAAGGCCTCGGCGCCCTCACCATGCGGCGGGTGAGCGACGCCCTCGCCGTCGGCACCATGTCGGTCTACACCTACGTGCCGGGCAAGGCCGAACTGCTCGACGTCATGGTCGACACCGTGTACGCCGAGACCGCACGACCGGCCGAGCCGACCGGCTGGCGGGCCCGGCTGGAGCAGGTGGCCCGGGAGAACTGGGCGCTGTACCGACGTCACCCGTGGCTGCTGCAGGCCGAGACGTCCCGTCCGGTGCTCGGCCCCAACCTGATGGCCAAGTACGACTACGAACTACGCGCCGTCGACGGCGTCGGCCTGACCGACCTGGAGATGGACAGCGTGCTCACCCTGGTGCTCGGGCACGTCAAGAGCGCCGCCCGGGCCGCCTGGGACCAGGTGAACCTGGAACGCGACACCGGCCTGACCGAGGGACAGTGGTGGCAGTCGCACGCCCCCTACCTGAAGCGGTACGTCGGCGACGACACCTATCCCACCGCGACCCGGGTGGGCACCGCCGCCGGCCAGGCCCACGGCGCGGCCTACCACCCGGAGCACGCCTTCGAGTTCGGCCTGCAGCGGGTGCTCGACGGCATCGCCGTGGTGGTCGAGACCCGTACCACCGACACCGCGGGCCCGGCGAGCTGAGTCGACACCGCTCGACGCCTCACCGGGCGACGTGCGGGTTCCCGGCGGTCAACCGCAGCGTGAACCCACCGGGACCCCGCTGCATCGTGACGTGGTTGCAGGACTGGTAGGTGATCCACAGGCCGAGCCCACCCGGGGCGTCACCGCCGGCCGGCAGGAGCCCGACGAACGGGTCCTTCGGACCGTCGCCGGCGTCGGCGACGGTGACGACCATCCGGTCGGGGGCCCGCCAGAGCCGGAACCGGACCGGTGGCTGGCCATGGCGCAGGGCGTTGGTCACCGCCTCGCTCACCGCCACCACCAGATCCTCGACGTCGTCGACCGGCAGCCGACCGTCATCGGCGGCGTAGACCGCCGCGCGGGCCTGCACCGGGGTCGGGTCGGTCAACTCCGCGACCGGCGTCGACTGCTGCACCGGGTCGGCCAGCACCGGTCGCGGCTGGCCGAGGTACGTCACCGGGTCCTGGTAACCGGGGCTCGGCACGTGCCGGCCGTCGGCCGTGGCCACCCGGGGATGGGTGCGGGCGACGTCGTCGAGCACCGCGGGGGGAGTGGTGCGCAGGTCGTACGCGCACATGCTCCACAACGGGAACTCGTCATAGGCGTGGTTGATCGCCGACTCGTACCGCGCCCACCAGTCCCAGGTGGGGCCGAGCGCGACCGTCGGCACCTCGCCGACGACGCGGATCTGCCGGGCCCCCTCGGCCACAAACGAGCCGAACAGCCGCTGATAGGACCGGATCGCGGCGGTGGGACGGGCGTACATCCGTCCACCGGGCAGGTAGGTGACCGCACAGTCGGCCGGCAGCTCCGCCCGGACCAACGCGGCGGTGCGCTTGCCCAGGGCGACCATCGTCGGCTCACCCGCCGCCACCCCGCCGAGCAGGAACGGCACCACCACGGCGAGCAGGTCCTCGTCGCCGGCGTAGCGGACCGCCTCGTGGTAGTAGCCCTGGTGTCCGGCCGCCGCCCCGGTCCTCATCGCGCCGTCTCCACCCGGACGCGGGACAGGCTCAGCACCTCGACCAGGCGCGCGGCGGCGGTGCGCGAGGTCCGCAGCACCGCGGTCACCCCGTGCCGGCCGGCGTGCTCGTCCAGGTGGATCAGGGACCGGTGGTCGATGTAGCGCAGCTCGGCGGCGCTCACCTCCAACCGGCCGTCGACGCCGCGGGGATCGGCGTGTGTCAGCGCGGCCCGGAACAACTCGTGGTTGGTCGGATCCAACTCACCCACCAGGGCGCACTCCTCACCGGGCCCGGCGGCGAACAGCCGGAACAGCACCGACGCGTTGGTCTCGGGATGCAGGCAGGCCAGCTCGTCGACCGCCCGGTCACCGAGCACCCGCCGGTCGAAGGCACACAGCGCGGACATCGGTCGGGCCCGCATGTACCGGTCGACCAGGTGCTCGTACCGGGCGAACGCGGCACGCTCCGCCGGCCCCCGCACCAGCGAGGTCACGTCGGCCACCACCCGCAACCCGGTGAAGCCGGCGGCCAGCGCCTGCTCGGTGAGCGCCGCGTAGGCGCTCACCTGGGCCTGCGGGTCGACCCGGCGGGCACCGAGGTAGGTGGTCGACAGCGGGACGACCCGGACGGCGTCGCGTCGGATCGCCTCGGTCAGGCCGGCGAGCCGACGCAGCGCGGGTGGCGGACCGTCGTCGGCCACGTACCAGACGCGTTGCCCGGTGGTCAGCCCCTCGTCGACGAACTCCCCGGCGCGGGCCACGAAGGCGGACGGGTCGTCGTAGGCCCAGCAGAGGTGACCGTACGACCCGGTCGGTGCCTGGTCGATCACCGCGAACGCCTCACGCCCGACAGTCTATGCCCTCACCGGTCGGGACCTCGACGGCCACGTGCCCGGCACCGGTTCAGCCGACGGCCGTGGCGGACGGTTCGGCGCTGCCGCCGCGCGGCGCGGTACCGGCCATCAACGCGACGATCGCGGCCTGGTCGGCCGCCGACGGCAGCCCCCACTCCGGCTGGTAGCCGTACACCTGCCGCAGCGGGGTCGAGGAGGTACGCCCGTCGAGCATCTCCACCGAGTCGGTGCCGATCAGGCCCGGATGCTCCACCCCGCACGCCTCGGCCACCTTGATCAGGTCCCGGCGCAGGGTCCGCAGGTAGTTCGCCGCCCGGACCGCCTTCGACCTCGGGTCCAGGCCCCGGGTCAGCCACCGGTTCTGGGTGGCCACCCCGGTCGGGCAGGAGTCGGCGTGGCACTGCTGGGCCTGGATGCAGCCGATCGCCAGCATCGCCTCCCGGCCCACCGAGACCAGGTCACAGCCGAGGGCGAAGGCCACCACCGCGTTGTCCGGCAGGCCCAGTTTGCCGCTGCCGGAGAAGACCACGTCCTCGTGCAGGCCGCGTTCGGCGAAGGTCCGGTACACCCGGGCGAAGCCCTGCTGGAACGGCAGCGACACCGAGTCGGTGAAGATCAGTGGGGCGGCGCCGGTGCCGCCCTCGCCGCCGTCGACGTTCACGTAGTCCACGCCCCGGCCGGTGTCGCGCATCAGGTCGGCCAGCTCCGTCCAGAAACCCAGGTCACCGACGGCGGACTTGATCCCCACCGGCAGACCGGTCTCGGCGGCCAGCAGCTCCACCCAGTCGAGCAGGCTGTCGCAGTCGGAGAACTCGGCGTGCCGTGACGGGCTGACGCAGTCCTGCCCGGCCGGGATGCCCCGGGTGGCGGCGATCTCCGCCGACACCTTCGCCCCGGGCAGCAGCCCACCGAGGCTGGGTTTGGCACCCTGGCTCAGTTTGATCTCCAACGCGCGTACCGGGGCGCCGGCCACCACGTCCTTGAGCCGGTCGAGGCTGAACCGGCCGCGCTCGTCCCGGCAACCGAAGTACGCCGTACCGAGCTGGAAGACCAGCTCCCCGCCCCGCCGGTGGTACGGCGACAGCCCGCCCTCGCCGGTGTTGTGCAGGCAGCCGGCCAGCCCCGCGCCTTCGTTGAGCGCCGCGACCGCTGGACCGGACAGCGAGCCGAAGCTCATTCCGGCGATGTTCACCACCGAGGCCGGGCGGAAGGCCCGGGCCCGGCCCCGCGCCCCACCGAGCACCTTGGCGCACGGCAGCCGCACGTCCTGGCCGGCGGCGGGCGCGGACGGCGGCGCGGTCCGGCCGAACGTCCGGTGCATGATCACCGGGTAGCCGGAGGTGTGCTCGACGTCGTTGTCGGTGCCGAACCCGAAGTAGTTGTTCTCCTGTTTGGCCGAGGCGTAGACCCAGCGCCGCTGGTCCCGAGTGAACGGGCGTTCCTCGTCGTTGCCGGCGACGATGTACTGGCGCAGCTCCGGGCCGATCGACTCCAGCAGGTACCGGGCCCGGCCGACGAGGGGATAGTTGCGCAGCAGGGCGTGGTCGCGCTGGAGCAGGTCACGGGCGGCGAGCCCGGCCAGGGCGGCGAGGGTGACAGGGATGGCACGGTTGACCCACTTCATGCAGGCCATCCTGCCCTCCATCGCCGTGACCTGCACGGTCACCGTAGGCGGCGCATCGACGGTCGTCGGGCCGGAATGTCGTACCCCGGGCGCACCATGGGGTCATGGTTGCCCACGCCCTTCCCCATGCCGCCGGTCAGCCCCATGCCGCCGGTCAGCCCCACGCCCTGCCGTTGCGTGAGGTCCGCACCCGGCTGACCCAGCTCGTCGCGATGGCCGAGCTGACCGACACCGTCACGACGATCACCCGGGACCGGGACAGCCGGCCGGTCGCCGCGATCGTCCCGGCCGGCGCGGCCCGCACCCAGGCCCAGGCCCGCGCCGACGCCGAACGCCTCGCCACGGTGACCGCCGGCTGGGCCCGCCGCCTCGACGCCAGCCACCAGCAGAGCGTCCGCCGACACGCGGCCGAGCTGCGGGCGGTCACCGAGGCGCTCGCCGAGGCCTGGGCCGAGCTCGACCGCAGGTCCACACCGGGCGGTGACCCGACGCTGGACCGCCTCCGCGCCGCCCACGCCGACCTGCTGGGCCGGTGATCCCGACCGCCCTACGCCGCCACCGTCGGCCGGCCGGGCGCCGGGCCCCTACCGGTCGCGGTGTCCGGCGAAGAAGTCGGCGAGCACCCGGGTGTGGGTGGAGAAGGCGAGCTCGACCGGTTCGGTGACGACCAGCCACTCGGTCGCCTCCTCGGTCGGCGCCGACGGCGGCAGCTCGTCCGCGTCGCGCTCGGGCAGCGTGCCGAAGATCATGATGGTGCCGCCGGCGGGAGCGCCGTGCACCGCGAAGAGGCGGGCCTGTCCGGCCGGGGCGAGCAGACCGGTCTCTTCCCGCAGCTCCCGGACCAGCGCCTCGGACCACTCCTCGCCGTACTCGATGAAGCCTCCGGGCAGGGCCAGTTCACCCCGGGCCGGTTCGATGTCGCGGCGGACCAGCACCACGCCCAGTCCGGTGGCGGTGCGGACCGGCAGGACGGCGACCGCGACCGGCAGCGGGTTGCGCCACACGGTCTGGCCGCAGGTCGCGCAGACCCGCGGCCAGCCGGCGGCCGCCGGGTATCCGGTGCCGCAGTAGGAGCAGTGGGAGAACGGTACGGCGGTCACGCCGCAGCACGTTACCCGTCCGACCCGCCAACGGCATCCGCCCGGCCGTGCCCTTCTCAGGCGGGCTCGGCACCGGTGTAGAAGGCAGCCGTCCGGGCCGCCGCGGCGTGTGCCTTCGCCGGGTCGCTGCCGCCGGCGGCGTCCGCCTCACCCCACCCCTGGGCGGCCCGGGTGGCGAAGTCGCGGCCCTGCTCCGAGGCGGTCCAGGTGGCGACCTCGGCCGGGTCGACGGGCGCACCACCGCCGGCCAGGTGCAGGGCCAGCCCGAGCAGCCCCAGCTCCCAGCCGACCCCGACCGCGCCCGGGCCGAACTGGTCCCACCGCTCGTCGTCGACGTGGGCGATGTGCTCCAGCTCGAACCGGGTGCCCCCGTCGGGGGTGCCGGCCAGGCGCAGCTCGATCCAGCTGACGTCGCCGCCGTACTCCCAGGTGGCGGTGAAGCCCTTGGGTGGGTCGCACCGTTGCACGGTGCCGCCGGCGTTGCCCGCGAGCTGGTAGCGGCCGTGCAGGCGTAGGTCACCGGTGACCGGCAGGAACCAGCGGGGGATCCGTTCGGGGTTGGTGCAGGCGTCCCAGACGTCCTCCGGCGCGGCGTCGTAGGTCCGGCTGATGGTGCTCACCCGGGCCTGCCCGGCGGGCAGCGTACGGGTGCCGACCCGCCGCTGGACGGCGCTGACCTGGTACGTCACATCGATCATGATTCTCCTGTCGAAGGTTCGTCGCTGTTCTGCCTGTCGGCCTCGGCGCGCAGCCGGCGTTCCCGCCGGCCCCGGGCCAACTCGGTGTCGAGGGCGAGCAGTGGCGGCGTCCAGAACCGGCGGAAGCTGTCCAGCCAGCTGTCGATCTCCCGCAGCGGTTGCGGGTTCATCGCGTACAGCCGGCGGGTGCCCTCCGGTCGGACGGTGGCGAAGCCGTTGTCGCGCAGCACCCGCAGGTGCTGGGAGACCGCCGGCTGGGAGATCCGGAACTCCCGGCCGATGGCGGCGCTGACCGCACCGGCGGTCAGCTCGCCCTCGGCGAGCAACTCGAGGATCCGCCGCCGCACCGGGTCACCGAGAACGTCGAACGCGTGCACCCGAGCTTTCTATCACGCACGGCTTATATAAGCCAACCTTGACTCTCGACTCGCGGCCGGTCCGTGCGGGATCGGGCCACGTTCCGGGAGGGCCTACTTACCGACCACGGCGGGTCGCTCTCTTCACCTAGTGTCCTAGGATGCCCTAGCGGATATGAGCCTCCGCTCACCAACCCCGGCAGGTTTCCGGCAAGCCGGCACCGGGAACCCAGAACAACAACGAAACAAGCACCCTTGACCAGGGAGCGGACCGAGGGAGGCGACATGGGTTTCACCGACAAGGCGAAGAACAAGGCCGACGAGCTGACCGGCGCCGCCAAGGAGCGCATCGGCGACGCGACCGACAACGACCGGCTGCAGGCCGAGGGCGCCGCCCAGCAGGGTGAGGCGCGGGCCCGGCAGGCCGGCGAGCACGTCAAGGACGCCGGGCGCGACGTACGCGACGCGTTCACGAAGTAGTAGTCACCGCGACGCGGCGGCCCCGGAGGATCGATCCTCCGGGGCCGCCGCGTCGTGTCTGGTGCCGGGTCAGTCGTCGCGGTGTTCGTGCCACCACTGCCGGCCGGTGTCGGGCAGGGTGTCGATCGGGTCGTAGTAGGCGTAGCGCTTCTCCAGGGCCGTCAGGTCGGCGGACTCGATGGAGGTGCGGTAGTTCTTGGTCCAGTAGGAGATCCCGCGTTCGCGGTCGTACTCGGTGAGCATGTGCACCCAGCGTTTGCCGACGAACGGGACGTCGCAGACCATCCGTGGGGTGGCGTATCCGGGCAGGTAGCCCATGATGTCGTGCTGGAGCTGCTGGGCCTGCCAGACCGGGACCCGCCAGTGTTCCGCGTTGGGGATCATGTCGCACAGGTAGAAGTAGTACGGCAGTATCCCGGCCTCACCCTGCAGGGCGAAGCAGAGGTCGAGCAGGTCGGCGCTGGTGTCGTTGACGCCGCGCAGTAGGACGCCCTGGTTGCGTACGTCGCGGACGCCGACGTCGAGGGCGGTCTGGGCGGCCCTGGCGACCAGGGGGGTCAGCGACTGGGCGTGGTTGACGTGGGTGTGGATGGCGAGGTTGACGCCGCGGCGGGCGGCGGTGCGGGCGACCCGCTCCAGGCCCTCGACGACGTCGGGCTGCAGCCAGTGCTGGGGCAGTCCCATCAGCGCCTTGGTGGCGAGCCGGATGTCGCGGACGGTTTCGATGCCCAGCAGCCGCATCAGGTACGACTCCAGGTTGCGCCAGGGGACGTTGGCGACGTCACCGCCGGAGACGACGACGTCGCGTACCCCGGGGTGGGCCTTGAGGTAGGTGATGTGGGCGTCGTAGCGGTCGACGGGTTTGAGGGTGAGCTTGAGTTTGTCGACGGCGGGGGTGGAGTTGCCTACCAGGTCCATCCGGGTGCAGTGCCCGCAGTACTGGGGGCAGGTGGAGAGCAGTTCGGCGAGGACCTTGGTGGGGTAGCGGTGGGTGAGGCCTTCGGCGACCCACATGTCGTGTTCGTGTAGCGAGTCGCGGCTGGCGTAGGGGTGTGAGGGCCAGTCGGTGCGCCGGTCGGAGGCGACCGGGATCATGTAGCGGCGGATCGGGTCGGCGTGGAAGGCCTCGGTGGTCGGTGGCGCGGACGGCACCATGGTGTTGAGCATCTGGGGGGTCACCAGCATGGACATGGTGGCCAGGGCGCGTTGGTCGGCGGCGAGGTCGGTGTAGAAGCTTTCGTCGACGGTGTCGCCGAGGACGGCGCGCAGCTGGGTGGGGTTCTTGACGCAGTTGACGCGTTGCCATTGGGCGGATTCCCACTGGTCGCGGGTGACGTGACGCCAGCCGGGGAAGCGGGTCCAGTCGGGTTCGACCAGGGGGGCGCGGCGGTATTCGTAGGGTTGGCCGGCGGCGGGGGTCAGGTGGGGCCCGGGGATGGTCTCCGCCGGTTGGGTCTGGGTCACGGCCCCTCCTCTGGTGGTGTGTGGCGAGTTCGTAGGGTACTGGAAATTATTCGGTTGAGAAATTAGTCTGCCGTAAGTTTTCCCGCTGTGCGAGCCTGGGGCGGGGTTTCGGTCGGCTGGGGGAGGTTGGCGTGACGTCACCGGTTGGTCTGCACCGGGTCGTGGAGCCGGTGGGGGTGCTGCCGCAGGCGGCGTGGCGGTTGGACGCCGACCCCGCGGTCGGGGCGAACGAGGTACGGGTCCGAGTGCAGCGGTTGAACCTGGACGCGGCGAGCTTTCGCCAGCTCTGGGAATCCCATGGCGGGGATGGGGAGAAGGTCCGCGCCGAGGTGCGGGAGATCATCGCGGCCCGGGGCAAGATGCAGAACCCGGTGACCGGTTCGGGTGGGATGTTGATCGGCACGGTCGAGGAGGTCGGCCGGCGGTCACCGTTGGGGTTGCGGCCCGGGGACCGGGTGGCGACGTTGGTGTCGTTGACCTGGACACCCTTGACGATCACCGACGACCTCGTCGGGTGGGACGGCTGCAGCGAGCAGGTGCCGTGCGACGGCTACGCCATCCTGTTCGCGCGGTCTCTGGCGGCGGTGTTGCCGGCGGATCTCGACCCCGAGTTGTCGCTGTCGGTGTTGGACGTGTGTGGGGCGCCGGCGTTGACCGCGCGGGTGGTCGCCGAGCAGGTGGCCCGGCGGGAGCGCGAGGGGGATGCGCGTCCGGTGTCGGTGGCGGTGATCGGTGGTGCCGGTAAGAGCGGGTCGCTGTCGTTGGCGGCGGCGCGGCGGGCGGGTGCGGGTCGTACCGTCGGGGTGGTGCCGGTGGCGGCGCAGCGCGACGCGCTGGTGGCGGCGGGCCTGGCGTCGGTGGTGGCGGTGGCCGACGCGCGGGATCCGGTGGCGTTGTCGACGGCGGTGACCACGGCGTTGGGGACGCCGGCGGACGTGACCGTGGTCTGTGTGGACGTGCCGGGGTGTGAGCACGGCGCGGTGTTGGCCACGGCGGACGGCGGCACGGTGGTGTTCTTCTCGATGGCGACGAGTTTCGCGGCGGCCGCGCTGGGTGCCGAGGGGTTGGCGGCGGACGTGACGATGCTGGTGGGCAACGGGTACGTCCCGGGGCACGCGGAGTTGGCGTTGGAGTTGGTGCGCGCGGAGCCGGGGGTGCGTGGGCTCTTCGAGGCGCGGTTGGCGGCAGACTGACCGCCATGACGATTGCCTCGACGTTGTACCGCGGTGGAGTGCTGCACTGTCCGGCGGAGCCTGGCGCGACGGCGCTGTTGGTGCGTGATGGTCGGATCGCCTGGTTGGGGGTGGACGCCGACGCGCCGGTGGCGGACCGGGTGGTGGAGTTGGACGGGGCGTTGGTGACGCCGGCGTTCGTGGACGCGCATGTGCACGTGACGGACACGGGGTTGGTGTTGTCGGGCCTGGACCTGTCGGCGGTGCGGTCGGCGGGGCAGTTGTTGGACGCGGTGGCGGTGTTCGCGGCGGGGTTGCCGGCCGACGCGGTGGTGTTGGGTCATGGCTGGGACGAGTCGCGGTGGGCTGACGCGGTGTTGCCGGATGCCGATGCGGTGGGTCGGGCGGCGGGTGGTCGGCGGGTGTATCTGTCGCAGGCCTCGATTCACTCGGCGTTGGTGTCGCGGGCGTTGTTGGCGGCGTGTCCGCAGGTGGTGGGGGTGGCGGGGTACGACGTGTCGGGGTGGTTGCGGCGGGACGCGCATCACGTGGTGCGGGCGGCGGCGCAGGGTGCGGTGTCGCGGGCGCAGCGGGTGGCGGCGCAGCGGGTGGCGTTGCGGCAGGCGGCGTCGGTGGGGATCGCGGCGGTGCACGAGTGTGGTGGTCCGGAGATCTCCGACGAGGAGGATTTCACGGGTCTGTTGGCGTTGTCGGGGGTCGGGGTGCCGGAGGTGTACGGGTACTGGGGTGAGTGGGGTGGTGCGCGGCGGGCCCGGGAGTTGGGTGCGGTGGGTGCGGGTGGGGATCTGTTCGTGGACGGGGCGTTGGGGGCGCGCACGGCGCAGTTGTCGGTGCCGTATGTCGACGGTGGGGGTTGTGGGCACGGTTATCTGAGTGCCGAGCAGGTTCGTGATCATTTGTTGGGGTGTGCGGAGTACGGGTTGCAGGGTGGTTTCCACGCGATCGGTGACGCGGCGTTGTCGACGGTGTTGGCGGGGTTGGCGGGGGCGGCGCAGCGGTTGGGTACGGATCGGGTGCGGGCGGCGCGGCATCGGGTGGAGCACGCGGAGTTGGCGGACCGGCGGTTGATCGCGGGGTTCGTGGAGTTCGGGGTGGTGGCGTCGATGCAGCCGGCGTTCGACCGGTTGTGGGGTGGTGCGGGTCGGATGTACGAGTCGCGGTTGGGGTTGGCGCGGTCGTTGGCGTCGAATCCGGTGGGTGCGATGCATTCGGTGGGGGTGGCGTTGGCGTTCGGGTCGGATTCGCCGGTGACGCCGTTGGATCCGTGGGGTTCGGTGCGGGCGGCGGTGGCGCATCACAGTGCGGCGCAGCGGATGAGTGTGCGGGCGGCGTTCGCGGCGCATACCCGGGGTGGGTGGCGGGCGGTGCGGATGGATCGTGAGGGGGTGTTGGCGTTGGGTGCGCCGGCGACGTTCGCGGTGTGGTCGACGCCGGCGGGGGTGTCCGGTGGTCTGCCGGTGTTGGAGGCGGCGGATCCGGAGGTGCGGGGGGTGGGGGATCCGACGCCGTTGCCGGTGTGTCGGGCCACGGTGTTGCGGGGTGACGTGATCTATCAGGAGGGGGTGTCGTGACGGGCAAGCTGGGGCTGGATCCGGTGGTGGTGGGCCGGGCGCGGGAGTTGGCGCGTCGGGTGGGGCAGCCGGTGGTGGATCTGGCGCGTAGCCACACGACGGTGTCGGTGGAGCGGGCGGTGTTGCGGCTGGCGGGGGTGTCGGGGGCGGATCCGGATGGTATTCCGTGGGTGAACCGGCTGGTGGACGCGGTGGTGGCCGATGTGGGGTTGGGTAGCGGGGTGGCGGTGCCGGTGTTCGACGCGCTGGCGCGTGAGGGCGTCGGGGATGTGACGTTGTTGGCGCAGTTGGCGGCGTCCGGGTCGGTGCGGTTCGAGGTGCCGGTCGGGAAGGCCGCGACGGTGGCGCGGCGGGTGTCGCGGCGGGCGGTGGCGGCGGGGGTCCGGCGGATCGACAGGCGTCGGGTGGAGCGGGATCGCCTGGTCAAGCGGTTCGGGGATCCGCCGCGGCGGCCGTGGATCTATCTGATCGTGGCGACGGGGGACATCTACGAGGACATTCCGCAGGCGCAGGCGGCGGCGCGGGCGGGTGCGGACGTGATCGCGGTGATCCGGTCGACGGGGCAGTCGTTGTTGGACTATGTGCCGGAGGGGGCGACCCGGGAGGGGTTCGCCGGGACGTACGCGACGCAGGAGAACTTCCGGTTGATGCGGGCGGCGCTGGACGAGACGTCGAAGGAGCTGGGCCGGTACGTGCGGCTGACGAACTACGCGTCGGGGCTGTGCATGCCGGAGATGGCGACGTTGGCGGGTCTGGAGCGGCTGGACATGATGCTCAACGATTCGATGTACGGGATTCTGTTCCGCGACATCAACCCGATCCGCACGTTCGTGGACCAGCGGTTCTCGCGGCAGGTGCACGCGCGGGCGGGGATCATCATCAACACCGGTGAGGACAACTACCTCACGACCGCGGACGCGGTCGAGGAGGCGCACACGGTGACGGTGTCGCAGCTGTTGAACGAGTTCTTCGCGCACGAGGCGGGGCTGACCGACGACCTGCTGGGGTTGGGGCACGCGTTCGAGATCAACCCGGATGTGCCGGAGTCGTTGCGGTTGGAGTTGGCGCACGCGTTGTTGGCGCGGGAGTTGTTTCCGGATGCACCGTTGAAGTGGATGCCGCCGACGAAGCACATGACCGGTGACGTGTTCCGGGGGAATCTGCTGGACGGGTTCTTCAATCTGGTGGGTGCCATGACCGGTCAGGGCATCCTGCTGGTGGGGATGATGACCGAGGCGGTGGTGACGCCGTGGTTGTCGGATCGGGACATCGCGTTGCAGAACGTGCGGTACGTGTTGGGCGCGGCGGGTGGGTTGCATGAGGATTTCGTGCCGGCGCCGGGCGGGTTCGTCCAGCAGCGGGCGCACCGGGTGCTCGCCGACGCGGTGGAGTTGCTGGAGCGGATCGGGCAGCAGTCGTTGTTGACGGCGATCGCCGAGGGCACGTTCGGGATCATGAAGCGGCCGGCGGACCGGGGCAAGGGCCTCGACGGTGTCGCGCGGCACGAGGACGGCTACTACAACCCGGCCACGGAGATCCTGGAGTGCCCCTCATGAGTGAGCGCAGCGGGGGTGAGAAGCGGGTGGTGCGGCCGTACGGGGACACCACCGGTGACGGGATGGTGCAGGTGTCGTTCACGTTGCCGGTGGCGCATGACAAGCGGGCCGAGGGTGCGGCGGTGCAGTTGGCCAACCGGATGGGCCTGGACCCGGCGATGTTGGTGCACGCCAAGCCGATCGGTGACGGGTTCACGTTCTTCGTGGTGTACGGGCGGGTGAACCACCTGGTGGATCTGAACGCGGTGCAGGTGGTGGAGCGGGACTTTCCGTTGTTGGGCGCCAAGGAGGTCAACGCGGTGGTGAAGCGGCGGTTGCGGCGCAAGTTGTCGGTGGTGGGGGCGTGTATCGGTACGGATGCGCACACGGTGGGCATCGACGCGATCCTGAACGTCAAGGGCATCGCGGGGGAGAAGGGGCTGGAGTACTACCGGGAGTTGAAGGTGACGAATCTGGGCGCGCAGGTCAGTGTGCCGGAGTTGGTGGAGGCGGCCCGGGTGGAGCGGGCGGACGCGGTGTTGGTGTCGCAGGTGGTGACGCAGCGGGACGCGCATCTGCACAACACGCGGGAGATGTCGGCGGCGTTCCGGGAGGCGATGCCGGCGGGGCGGCGGCCGTTGCTGATCGTGGGTGGTCCGCGGTTCGACGAGACGATGACCGGGGAGCTGGGGGTGGATCGGATCTTCGGTCGGGGCACCACCCCGGGTGAGGTCGCCAGTTACCTCGTCCACGCGTTGATCACGAGCAGGAAGGTGGACACCCCATGAGTGAGCGCCGTGAGGGCGTGCCCGGTCAGCACCCCGTGGGTGATCCTCGGCTGGGTCTGACGGTCACCCATCGCCGGTACGTGCCGTACTCGCATGCGCACTATGCGGGGAACCTGGTCGATGGGGCGTACGTGTTGGGGTTGTTCGGGGATGTGGCCACAGAGGTGTGTATCCGTACCGATGGTGATGAGGGGTTGTTCGCCTCGTACGCGGATGTGCAGTTCCGGGCGGCGGTGCGCGCCGGTGACGTGGTGGAGGTGACGGCGACGGTGACGCGGGTGGGTTCGCGTAGTCGGGTGGTGGAGTTCGTGGCGCGGGTGGTGTGTCGGGGCAGTGGTGGGTCGGCGGCGCAGGTGTTGGTGCCGCCGTTGGTGGCGGTGACGGCGACCGGCACGGTGGTCGTGGCGGCGGCGTGAGGGTCGCGGTCTGCGCGGATGTGGGGTCGACGTTCACGAAGGTGGTGGTGGTCGACCTGGATGCCGGTGTGCTGGTGGGTGCGGCGTCGGTGCCGACGACGTCGGGTACGGATGTGCTGCACGGCCTGGACGCGGCGGTGGTGGCGGCGGGTGGGGGCCGGCCGGGTGGTGACGTGCCGTGGTACGTGTGTTCGTCGGCCGGTGGTGGGTTGCGGTTGGCGGTGGTGGGTCACGAGGAGTTGGTGACGGCGCGGGCGGGTCGGCGGGTGGGGTTGTCCGCGGGTGCGGATGTGGTGCACGTGGCGGCGGGGCGGTTGGGGGCGGCGCAGCTGTCGGCGTTGCGGGCGGCGCGTCCGGATGTGGTGTTGTTGACCGGCGGCACCGATGGCGGTGACGCGGAGGTGGTGACGCACAACGCGACGCGGTTGGCGCGGGCGCGGTGGCGGGTGCCGGTGGTGGTGGCCGGTAACGCGGCGGTGGGTGGGGCGTTGGGGCAGCTGTTGGCCGGTGCGGGGGTGCCGGTGACGGTGGCCGGGAACGTGTTGCCCCGGATCGGGGTGTTGGCGCCGGATTCGGCGCGGGCGGCGATCCGGGAGGTGTTCCTGCGGCATGTCATCGGTGGTAAGCGGCTGTCGCGGGGGTCGCGGTTCGCGCGGTTGGTGCGGGCGGCGACGCCGGATGCGGTGTTGACCGGGGTGGAGGTGCTCGCCGGGGTGGTGGGTGGGGATCTGCTGGTGGTGGATGTGGGTGGGGCGACCACGGACGTGTATTCGGTGTTGGTGCCGGATGAGCGGGCCGGTGGTCCGGGGCGGCAGGTGGCGGGGGCGTGGTGGCGGGCCCGGACGGTCGAGGGGGACCTGGGGGTGCGGTGGAGTGCGCCTCAGGTGGTGCGGGCGGCGGTGCGGGAGCGGCTGGTGGACGCCGACGAGCAGGTGGTGTTGGCCGCGGCGGCGCAGGCGCGGGCCGCGGAGGTGGGGTTCGTGCCGGTGGAGCCGGCGCAGCGGGCGGTGGACCGGCGGTTGGCGCAGTTGGCGGCGGTGGTGGCGGTGCGCCGGCATGCCCGGGGTGCCGCGGGTGGGGAGCGGTGGGGTCGGGATCTGCGGGATGTGCGGGTGGTGGTGGCCTCGGGTGGGGTGGTGCGCCATGCCGGCGGTGACGGGGTGCAGGTGGTGGCGGGGGTGCTCGCGGATCACGCCGGGGGGTGGGCGGTGCCGCGGGCGGCGCGGCCGGTGGTGGATGTGGAGTACGTGTTGGCGGCTGCGGGGTTGTTGGCGGTGGATCATCCGAAGGTGGCGCGGGAGTTGGTGGGTTGGGGGTTGCGCCGGTGAGCGGTTCGCCGCGGGCGAAGGTGGTGCGACACGCCGTGGCGCGGCACACGACAGGCCGGTGTGGGTTGACAACGGCGGGGGTCGGGGTCGTACCGTCTTTGAGTCCTACCACGGGAAGCGGCTGTTGTTCGCTTCGTCTCTTCGTCCGCTGGCCGAGCGACACGGTGCGATGTGTCGCGGCGGCCAGGTCCAGCGGGCGGGGGTCGGCGGGGCGGCGCGAACCGGTCGCGGTTACCGGTGTACGGGCAGGGTGAGGTGCACGGCCAGTAGACAACGGCCAGGCGTGGGGCAGCCAGTCCACGTCGGGTCGGTCCGAAGGTCGGCGTGCCGCATTCTCGCCCCACCGGCCGGGAAGGGCCTGGGAGCATCGGGGCGCGGCATACGCCGCGCCCCGATTTCGTGTCCGTGGGGGCGCTCGGCGGGTGAGGTGGGGGCGGGTAATCTTCGGCCGGTGACGGTCGGGGAACGCGACGCGGTGCGGGTCGGGCGGGATGTGGCGTCGGTGGCGGGTGGCCCGGCGGGTCCCGTGCCGGTGTGGTGGGCGGTGCCGGGTGCGGTGTTGTCCGGGTTGGCGTTGTTGGTGGCGTTTGCGCCGTACGGGTGGTGGCCGTTGGCGCTGGTGGGGGTTGCCCTGTTGGCGGCGGTGGCGCACCGGCGGCGGTTGCCGGCGGCGGCGGGTCTGGGGTTTCTGACCGGTGTGGTGTTCTTCGCGCCGTTGTTGGCGTGGACGAACCTGCACACCGGTTATCTGCCGTGGGTGTTGTTGTCGGTGTTCCAGGCCGGGTATGTGGCGGTGTTGGCGGTGGCCTCGGCATGGGTGTCGCCGGTGGTGGACCGGCTGCGGTGGGGTTGGCCGGTGGTGACCGGGGTGTTGTGGGTGGGTCAGGAGGCGCTGCGGGGTCGGGTGCCGTTCGGTGGGTTCCCGTGGGGGCGGTTGGCGTTCGGTCAGGACGACTCGCCGGTGTTGCGGTTGGCGGCGGTGGGTGGTGCGCCGTTGGTGACGTTCACGGTGGCGGTGCTCGGCGGGTTGCTGGTGTGGCTGGGGTGGCGGCGGTGGCCTGCGGGCCGGTCGGCGTGGCGGTCGGTGGCGGCGGTGGCCGTGGCGGTGGTGGCGGTGGCCGGGGTGGGGCTGCTGGTGCCGGTGGGGGTGCGTGGCGGTGGTGACCGGGTGACGGTGGCGATCGTGCAGGGCAACGTGCCGCGGTTGGGGTTGGATTTCAACGCCCAGCGGCAGGCGGTGTTGACCAACCATGTCGAGGCGACGTTGCGGTTGGCCGCGCGGGTCGACGGGGGTACGCAGCAGCGTCCGGACCTGGTGGTGTGGCCGGAGAACTCCAGTGACATCGACCCGTTGCGGGACGCCGGCGCGGGGGCGCGGATCTCGCAGGCCGCCGACGCGGTGGGCGCGCCGATCCTGGTGGGTGCGGTGTTGGCCGGTGACCAGCCGGGGCAGGTCCGCAACGCGGGCATCCTGTGGCGGCCGGGCAGCGGCGCCGATCTGGGGCAGGTGTACACGAAGCGGCATCCGGTGCCGTTTGCCGAGTACGTGCCGATGCGCCGGTTGGCGCGGATGGTCAGTGCGCAGGTCGACCGGGTGCGGGCGGATTTCGTGGCGGGTACGGAGCCGGGGGTGTTGGCCACGGGGCCGGCGGTGGTCGGTGACGTGATCTGTTTCGAGGTGGCCTACGACGCCCTGGTGCGGGACACGGTGGTCGGTGGGGCGCAGTTGTTGGTGGTGCAGACCAACAACGCCACGTTCGACGTGGCCGAGGCCCGTCAGCAGTTGGCGATGGTGCGGTTGCGGGCGGTGGAGCACGGCCGGGCGGCGTTGATGGCGTCCACGGTCGGTGTGTCCGGGTTCGTGACCCCCGACGGGCGGGTACTCGGTGCCACCGGGTTCAACACCGAGGCGGTGGTGGTCCGGCAGATGCAGCTCGGTGACGGGCGGACGGTGGCCACCCGGGTGGGGGTGTGGCCGGAGGTGGCGTTGACCGTGTCGGCGTGCGCGGTGCTGGTGGCCGCGGCGGTGCTGCGGCGCCGGGCGGGCCGGGTGCGGTAGCCGACGACGGTGCCGTGCCGCCAGCCCCAGGCGTGGCCGGTGATCGACCGGCGGAGGCGGAGGAGTGGTGGGCGGAACGCACGGTCAGCCGGCGGTGGGCCACCTCGGGGTGGGGCGGGTGTTGGTGGTCATCCCGACCTACGACGAGGCCGACAACCTGCCGTCGGTGGTGGCGCGGCTGCACCGGGCGGCGCCGCAGGTGGAGGTGTTGGTCGCCGACGACAACAGTCCCGACGGCACCGGGCGGATAGCCGAGGCGATGGCGGCGGCCGACCGGCGGGTGCACGTGTTGCACCGGCGGGGCAAGGAGGGTCTGGGGGCGGCGTATCTGGCCGGGTTCGCGTGGGCGCGTGAGCGCGGGTACGACGCGGTGGTGGAGATGGACGCCGACGGGTCGCACGCGCCGGAGGATCTGCCCCGGTTGCTGGCCGCGGCCCGGGACGCCGATGTGGTGATCGGGTCGCGGTGGACCGCCGGGGCGCGGGTGGTGAACTGGCCGGTGCGGCGGTTGTTGCTGTCGCGGGGTGGCAACCTGTATGCGCGGTGGGCGTTGGGGGTGCCGGTGTCGGATGCCACCGGTGGGTACCGGGTGTACCGCAGTGCGGCGTTGTCGGCGCTGAACCTGGAGTCGGTGTGTTCGCAGGGGTACTCGTTCCAGGTGGAGTTGTGCCGGTTGGCGCATCGGGCGGGGTTGCGGATCGTGGAGGTGCCGATCACGTTCGCCGAGCGGGAGCGGGGGGCCAGCAAGATGAGCCCGTTGATCGTCGCGGAGGCGTTGTGGCGGATCACCGGGTGGGCGGTGCGGGACCGGCGGCGTGCTCCGGTCCGGCAGGTGCGGTGGCCGTGAGAGGCGGCGTGTCATGCTGGAGGGGCGAGGACGTCGACGCAGATGAGGTGACATGCGCCGAGGACTGAGGTTCGTGCCGCTGGGGATGCTGCTGGTGGTGGTCGCGGAGGTGGCGGTTTTCGTCGCGGTGGGCCGGTGGATCGGGTACCCGTCGGCGTTGCTGCTGGTGTTCGCGGCGTCGTTGGTGGGTCTGGTGTTGCTGCGCCGTGAGGGGATGCGGGCGTGGCGGGGGTTCCGGGCGGCCGCGGAGTCGGGTCAGCCGCCGGGTCGGCAGGTCACCGACGGCCTGTTGGGGTTGTCGGGGGCGTTGTTGTTGGCCACGCCGGGGTTGTTCAGTGGTGTGGTGGGGTTGGTGTTGCTGGTGCCGCCGGTGCGGCGGCTGGCCGGTGTCGGGGTGCAGCGGGCCGCGGAGCGTCGGGTGTCGTCGATGGTGGCCGGTGACCTGTTCGGGCCGCGCAAGGTGCGGGTGTACCGGGGTGCCGCCGAGGAGCAGCCGGTGGCGCCGGAGCCGGTGGTCGACGCGGGTCGGGCCATCGAGGGTGAGATCGTCGAGCCCGGCCGGCACTGAGGCTGGCACCGGGCTGCCTGCCCGCAGATGCGTCTCGCCCCGGACAGCGGTGCTGTCCGGGGCGAGGGTGTGCTGGCGGTCAGGCGCGGCCGCGGCGGGTGCGGACCTCCTGCAGCCGCTCGGCGAGGATGTCTTCCAGTTCGGCGACGGATCGCCGTTCCAGGAGCATGTCCCAGTGGGTGCGTGGCGGCTTGGCCTTCTTCTGCTCCGGCTCGTTGCCGTCGACCAGCCGGGCCACGCTGCCGTCGAACTTGCATTCCCAGGTCACCGGGACCTCGGCGTCGACGGCGAACGGCACCTCGAACTGGTGGCCCTTGGCGCAGAGGTACTCCCGGGTCTGGCGCGGCGCGAGCTCCGTGTTGCGGTCGGATTCGTAGCTGACCGCACCCAGACGGCTGCCGCGCAGCATGCGCTCGCCCATGATCGACTTCCCCTCGTTCGTGGTGCTGGACTTCTCGGTGTAACGGTGCGTGGTCGTCGGGCCATTCCCGCCCACGGTGATGGTCGTCGTGTCGCGCGGGCCCACCCCAGGGTAGCCGGCCCGCGCCGTCGGCGGCGGATCAGCCGGGTCGGGGCGCACCGAGCCGCGCCAGGGCCGAGGCCAGGTCGCTGACCTGGTCGACCAGTTGCGCGGTGCGTCGGGTGGCCTGGTCCCGGTCGTCCTCGGCCGCACGCAGCCGGGCCTGCAGGTCACCCAGGCGCTGCTCGGCGGCGGCGGCGGCCTGCCGGGCCAGGCTCAGGTCGGCGGCGAGTCCGTCGGCGCGGGCCGTGGCCGTGGCGACCTCGACGCGGGCCTGCTCGGCCTCGGCGCGGGCGGTGTCGCGGGCCGTGCCGGCCTGCGCCACGGCGTCGGTGGCCTCGGCGACGTGCTGGCGCAGCCGGTCGGCCTCGGCGCGCACCGTCGCGATCTCGGCGGTCAGGTCGGCGGCGTCGGTGCGCGCGGCGGCCAGGTCGGCGTGGGCCTGGGTGAGCGCGGCGCGTACCTGCTCGGCGTGGCCGGTGGCCTCGTCGGCCACGGCGGTCACCCGGGCGACCTCGGCGCGGGCGGTGTCGCGTTCGGTGGTCAGCTCGGCGGTGCGGTGCCGCTCGGTGTCGACCTCGGCGCGCACGGTACGCAGCTCGTGGCGGGCGGCGTCACGGTCGCGTTCGGCCTGCACCCGCAGCGCCTGCGCGGCGCTGGTCTCGCGGTGGGCGGTGTCGCGGGCCTGCTCGGCCTGCTCGGCCCGGTCGACGGCCGCGGCGGCCCGGGCGGTGGCCTGGTCGGCGGCCCGGCGGGCGTCGGCGGCCTCGGCTACGGCGGCCTCGGCCTGCTGGCGGGCCTTCGTGGCGTCGGCGCGGGCGGTGTCGGCGTCGGCGCGGGCCTCGTCGCGTTCGGTGTGTGCCTGGGCGATCTGCGCGGCGGCCTCGGCGCGCAGCTGGGCGAGTTGCCGTTCCACGCCGGTGGGGGACAGCTCGGCGTGCAGGGTCTCGGTGAGGGTCGCCACGATCTGGTCGAGGCGGTCGACGGCCTCCCAGGTGCGGGCCACCTGCCCGGGCAGGCCGGGGGCGTGGCGGTGACGCATCCGGGTGTTGCGGGAGGCCCGCTGGCAGGCGCCGTCGTTGTCGCGGCAGTACCGGAACGGGCGGCCCGCGCCGACGCGCTGCGGCACGTCACGTCCACAGTGGGCGCAGGGGCGGGTGTCGGTGGTGGGGTGCGGGTCGTCCATCGGGGCCGAAGTCTAGCGCCGCTGGCCGACGCCCGGGCGGGGCGCGGGTCAGCCGGTGGCCACGGCGGCCCGGGACCGGTCGGTGGCGATGCGGACCGCCAGGGCGGCCAGGACGCTGCCCATGACGTAGCGCTGCACGCGCAGCCAGCCGGGGCGGGTGGCCAGGAAGGCGGCGATGGTGCCGGCGCCGAACACGATCAGCGTGTTGACGGTCAACGCCACGACGATCTGGGTGGCGCCGAGGATGAGGCTCTGCACCGCCACCGGGGCGCCCTGCGGGTCGATGAACTGGGGCAGCAGCGACACGTACAGGATGGCGATCTTCGGGTTGAGCAGGTTGGTGACCAGGCCCATGGTGAACAGCCGGCGGGCCGGGTCGGCCGGCAGGGGTGTCGGGGTGAACACCGAGGTGCCGCCGGGACGCAGGGTGCGCCAGGCCAACCAGAGCAGGTAGCCGGCGCCGGCCAGTTTGACCACCAGGTACAGGGTGGGGACCAGCACGAAGACGGTGGCGATGCCGGCCACGGCGGCGAGCAGGTAGACCCCGAAGCCGGCGGCGACGCCGAGCAGGGAGACCAGTCCGGCGCGGCGGCCCTGGGCCACCGAGCGGGAGACCAGGTAGACCATGTTGGGCCCGGGGGTCAGCACCATGCCGAGGGCGACCAGTGCGATGCCCACCATCGCTGCCGTGCTGACCATCGCGACGCCCCGCTTTCCCCGCCGGTGTGTGCCGGTGGTGACTCTACGCCCACATCCACCCCACCGGGACCCCCACTGTAACCCCATGAGGGGTTACAGTGGGGTTACCGAAGGAGGTGACGTCATGCCGAAGGTCAACGTCTATCTGCCCGACGACCTCGCCGACGCGGTACGGCAGGCCGGGCTGCCGGTGTCGGCGATCTGCCAACGTGCCCTGGAACAGGCGGTCCGGCGGATCACCGCGATCCGTCGCACCACCCTGACCGACCTGCCCGACGCCGACCTGGCCGCCCAACTGCCCGCCTTCACCCCCCGGGCCCGCGCGGTACTCGCCGCCGCCGACACCCCCGACCGGACGCCCGGGATCGACACCGTCAGCCTGCTCACCGCCATGATCGACGAAGGGGAGAACCTGGCGCTGCACGTGCTGCGCGCCATCGACGTCGATCCCGGGCAGCTACGCCGGGACCTCACCGGCCAGCGGGACCCCACCGCCGACGACGACCGACGCTTCAGCGTGGCCGCGGCCAGCGCCCTGGAGCTGACGGTGACCGAGGCGATCGCCCTGGGACACAACTACGTCGGCTGTGAACACCTGCTGCTCGGGTTGGTCACCGAGCCCGACGGGGCCGCCGGGCAGGTGCTGCGCACCGCCGGCGCCGAGGCGCGACTGACCCGCCGGGCGGTCACCGCGGCCCTGGCCGGCTACGCGCACCTGCGCGCCCAGGCACCGGCGCCCACCCCGGCCGGCGACCCGGCGCGGCTGCTCGCCGCCGCCCTCGACGAGCGCCTGCGTCCCCTGCTGGCACGCATCGACGGGCTGGAACGACGCCTGGACTCCCACCAGCCATGACCGACACCGGAAGGGAACTCCGGTGACCACCCGGATCCTGATGCTGGCCACCGGCGACACCATGGCCCACGCCCGCCGTGGCGACACACCGGTGGTGCTCACCGGCGCCGAACTGCTGGCCACGGCCGGCCCACCCCCGCCGGGCACCGAGGTCGACGTGCGGGACCTGACCGTCGGCCCCAGCTGGGACCTCGACAGCGGCGACCAGCTCACCCTGGCCCGGCGGGTCCGCGCCGGACTGCTCGACGACGGCCACGACGCGGTGGTGCTCACCCACGGCATCGACACCGTCGAGGAGACCGCCTTCCTGACCGACCTGCTGCTGGCCCCGGACCTGCCCGGCACGGTGGTGCTGGCCACCGCCGTACGGCGCGCCCACCAGCGTGACGCCGACGCACCGGCCGCCCTGCGTACCGCGCTCACCGCCGCCGCCGACCCGGCGCTGCGCCACCACGGGGTGCTGGTGTGCGCCGACGGTGACCTGCCCGCCGCCCGCTGGGTCACCACCGGCGGCCACACCGCCCTGACCTCCGCACCGCACCCACCGGTGGCCCGCCTCGACGACGGCCGGATCCGCATCGTCGGCACGCCGCCGCCACGCCCACCGGGCCCATCCGGGCAGCCTGCCCGCGACGTGGCGCTGATCAGGTGCTACCCCGGCATCGACGCGACCCTGGTGACCGCGGCCGTCGACGCCGGAGCCGCCGGCATCGTGCTGGAGGGCACCGGGGTCGGCAACGTGCCGGTCGGCCTGCTGGGCGCGGTCGCCGAGTGCACCGAGTGGGGCATCCCCGCCGGTGGTGGCCGCCCGCCGCCGAAGCGACGGCCACGACTGGGGCGACCTGCTGCCCCCCGACGGGCTCGCCGCCGGCATGGGTGCCATCCACGCCCGGGACCTGCCCGCCGGCAAGGCCCGCCTGGCGTTGATGGTGGCCCTCGGCGGCGGTGGGGTCGAGGCGGTGCGGCAGTGGTTCAGCCAGCTGTGACCGGCACCGCCGGTGGGCCGGGCCGCACCGGAGCGGCGGTGCTGTCGCGTACGGTCAACCGTGGTGCCAGCAGAGTGGCCGGCGGCACCACCTCGTCACGCAGCTTGCCCATCAGCAGGTGCACCGCCTGACGGGCCAGCTCCTCGGCCGGCACCGGCACCGAGGTGACCATCGGGCTGGCCTGCTCGGCGAACTGGTCCGGGCAGATGCCCACCACCGAGACGTCCTGCGGCACCCGTCGACCCAGCCCCGGCAACGCGGCCAACACCGGGCCGACCGCCGCCTCGTTCTGCACCACCAGCGCCGACAGGTCCGGATGCTGCTCCCACAGCTCCACCAACGTCTGGCGCACCGCCGCCGCGCCCTCCTCGCAGGGCCGGGCCACCGCCTGCACACCACACGCCGCGGCGGCCTCGACGACACCGGCCCGGGTACGGTGGGCAAACCCGGTGCCCCGGTCGTAGACGGCAGCCGGGGCGCCCAACAGGGCGATCCGCCGGTGTCCCAGCCCCGCCAGGTGCTGCACGCAGAGCTGACCGGCCTGGTGGAAGTCCAGGTCCACGCAGGTCAACCCGGCGGCGTCGGCGGGAAAACCGATCAGCACACTGGGCCGGGCCAGCTCCCGCAGCAGCGGCACCCGGCAGTCGTCCAGCTCCACGTCCATCAGCACGATGCCGTCGACCATGGCGCTGGCCGCGATGCGCCGCAGTCCGGCCGGGCCCTCGTCGGAGGTCACCAGCAGCACGTCGTGGTCGAAGCCCCGGGCGGTGGTCACCACCGCCATGGCGAACTGCATCACCACCGGCACCTGCATCCCGGAGCGCAGCGGCAGCACCAACGCGATCACGTTGGCCCGGCGGCTGGCCAGGGCCCGTGCCCCGGCGTTGGGGTGGTACCCCAACGCCCGGACGCTGGCCAGCACCCGGTTGCGGGTGACCTCGGAGATGGCCCGTTTGCCGCTGAGCACGTACGACACGGTGCTGCCGGCCACCCCGGCGTGCCGGGCGACGTCGGTGATGGTGACCTGGTCGGGTGACTTCACCGGCCGCACCGCCGACCGGTCGCGGGGCTCACCGCGGGCCGCCGCTGCGCATCGCCGGCACGACCTCGGGCCGGGTCGCCGGTTCGTCGGCCCGGACCGCGACCGTGCCGACCAGCCGCACGTCCCGGCAGGAGCGGCCGACCAGGACACTGTGGGTGGCGGTCTCCACCACGTGGGCCTCGCGGGACTCGTCCCAGTAGCCCAGGTCCGCCGCGCGCAGCCGCAGCCGGACCACCCGCCGCTGCCCGGGATCCAGGCTGACCCGGGCGAAGTCACGTAGCTGCCGCAACGGCTGCTTGACCGCCGAGCGGCGCTGCCGGGTGTAGAGCTGCACCACTTCCTCGCCGGGGCGGCTCCCGCTGTTGGTGACCTCGACGCTCACCACGACCTCCTCACCCACGGTCATCGTCGTCGCGCTCAGGTGAAGATCAGCGTAGTCGACGGTGGTGTAGCTCAGCCCGTGGCCGAACGGGTACAGCGGGTCGCCCCGGTGGTACAGGTAGGTGGCGTCGGCGCCGATGACGTCGTAGTCGAGCAGGTCGGGCAGGTCTGCGGCGTCGGCGTACCAGGTCTGGGTGAGCCGGCCGGCCGGCTCGGTCTCGCCGGTCAGCACCGCCGCCACCCCCGTGCCGTGTTCCTGGCCGCCGTGGGCCGACCAGAGCACCGCCGGTACGTGCCGGTCGGCCCAGCCGACGGCGTAGGGGTAGCTGCTGGTGAGCACCAGCACGGTACGCGGGTTGGCCGCGCGTACCGCCCGCAGTAGCGCCTCCTGCGCCGCGGGCAACGCCAGGTCGACGCGGTCCTCGGTCTCCCGTCCGTTGACCATCGGATGGTTGCCCAGCGCCACCACGGCCACGTCGGCCGCGGCGGCCACCGCGGCGGCCTCGGCGGCGCCGTCGACGAGCAGGTCGACGGCGAACGCGGTGGCCTCGTGCGGCCCGGTGGCGTCGGCGCGCAGCACACCGTCGGTGCCGACGGTGACGTACCGGTCGCCGGCCACGTGGTGCAGCAGGACGGTGTGGTCGGGGCGGCGGTGCCAGCGGAACGTCTCCCGCACCACCCAGCCGCCGGGGCCCGGGCGGTCGTTGACCAGCCGCGCGTCGTCGTCGACGCCGACGTGCCGGCCGTTGGCCACCGACCGCAGCGCCAGCAGCCCGGCCCCCCAGTCGAACACGTCGAAGCCGGCCGGGTCGGCGCCGAGGGTCAACGGGCCGCCGTCGGCGCCGGCCGGGCCGCCGACGTGCCGGTCGCCGAGGCGTAACGCGATCCGGTCCGCCCCGGCGTGGGTGGTCACCGCGGGCAGCCGCTGGGCCAGCCCGGCGTAGGTGGTGACCGCGTACGGCGGGGTGCCGCTGTACCAGTCCTGGTACACCGTGTCGGCGAGCGGGCCGAGCACCGCCACCTGCCCGGTGGTGGCCGGGTCCAGGGGCAGCAGCCCGTCGTTGCGCAGCAGCACGACCGACCGGGCGGCGGCGGTACGCGCCAACTGCCGGTGTGCCGGACAGTCGAGCGCCTGTGGTGCCGGGTGGGCCCACGGGTCGTCGGTGTCGGGGCCCAGGTCGCCCAGGTGGGCCCGGACGGTCAGGATCCGCCGGACGGCCCGGTCCACGTCGGCCTCGGTGACCAGGTCGCGGTGCAGCGCCTCGGTCAGCCGGTTGATGGTGGGTGCGCTGTCGGTGTCGTCCTCGGTGAAGCTGTCGATGCCGGCGCGTAGCGCGGCGGCGAACCCGGCGACATGGTCGGGCAGGTGGGCCTGCACGCCGGCGATGTTGGTCACGGCGCCGGCGTCGCCGACGACCATGATCTCCGTCGGCGCCCACCGGCGCAGCTGCTGGGCGATCAGCGGGCTCAGGTGCGCCGGGATCCCGTTGACCAGGTTGTAGGAGGCCATCACCGCCACCGCCGCGCCGGCGGCCAGGGGGGCGCGGAAGGCCGGTAGTTCGTACTCGTGCAGCACCCGGGCGGGTAGGTCGCTGCTGGTGGTGGCCCGGTCGGTCTCGTTGTTGTAGCCGCAGAAGTGCTTCAGGGTGGGTGCGGTGCGCCACCGGTGGGGGTCCTCGCCGCGCAGGCCCCGGGCGTAGGCGGTGGCGAGCAGGCCGGTCAGCCACGGGTCCTCGGCCCAGCCCTCCTCGTTGCGGCCCCAGCGGGGGTCGCGCAGCGGGTTGACCACCGGCGCCCACACGTTGAGCCCGACCCGGTCGGGGTCGTGGTGGTGTCTGACGCGTACCTCGGTGCCGACGGCGGCGCCCACGGCCCGGATCAGCTCGGCGTCCCAGGTGCTGGCCAGGCCGATCACCTGGGGGAAGACCGTGGCCGGGCCGAGCCAGGCCACCCCGTGCAGGGCCTCGGTGCCGGTGCGGAACGGCGGCAGGCCGAGCCGGTCCACCGGCGCCTGCCACTGGTGCAGCAGACCGAGTTTCTCCGGCAGGGTGAGCTGGCCCAGCAGGTCGTCGACCCGGGCGGCGGGCCACGGGTCGGTGCTGCGGTCGGTGTGGTCGGTCATGGCGGTTGCCTTCCGTGCTCGCCGCACGTCCGGCGCGGTGTCGAAGCGCTTCGACGGGCGTCGTGACGAGGTGGCATCGCGGTGTGGTGGTCGGACCGTCGACGGTGGACGCGGTGAAGCGCTTCGACGGCCCGGTGGAACCAGCCGACCCGGGTTGCCCGGACGACGGGGCGGCGCTTCGAGGTTGGCACCACCGTGCCGATGTGGTCAAGGGCCGGCGACCGGCGGATCCGGTGCCCCGGCGGTGCCTCACCGCGCCGGAAGTCGACCACTTTCGATGGCTGCGAGTGCGGCGGTCGCCCCACCCAGGGCGGTGGCCTGCGCGCCCAGCACCGAGGCGGCCAACCGGCAACCGCCCACAGCTCGGTCGGCGAGCTCCTGGCGCGCGGTGGGCAGCAGCCAGGCGCCCAGGGTCGCGAAGTGCCCGCCGACCACCACTACCTCCGGATCGACCAGGTTGGCCACCATCGACACCGCGTGGCCCAGGTGCCGACCGATCCCGGCCAGCTGCGCCAGCACCGCCGGATCACCCTGACGGGCCAGCGTCTCGACCCGGTCGAGCTCCGGCAGGAAGTCGGTCACCGGGCCGTCGGCGACGGTGTCGGGCAACACCCGGGCGATCACCGCGGGCAGCCCGACCCACGCCTCCACACACCCGAGACGCCCACAGGCGCACCGCGGCCCCTCGGCGGCCAACGGCAGGTGGCCGAGTTCGCCGGCCAACCCCCGGCCACCCCGCAGCAGCCGTCCGGCGCAGATGATCCCGGCGCCGACCCCGGTGCCGCCGGTGAGGTGCACCAGGTGGCCGGTGCCGGCGTACGCGCCGTGGCGGTGCTCGGCCAGGGCGGCCAGGTTCGCCTCGTTGTCCACGCCGACGACGTACTCCGGGTCACCCAGGGCGGCCCGCAGCTCACCGGCCAGGTCGACCCCCCGCCACCGCAGGGCGGTGGACAGCTCGACCCGACCGGCGGCGTCGACCAGTCCGGGCACCCCGACGGTGAGGCCGAGCACCGTGCGGCCCTGACCGGTGACCCGGTTCAGCGCCCGGCGGGCCAACGCGGCCAGCGCGCGCACCGTGTCACCGGGAGCCGCCGCCGGCGCGGCGAAGGCCCGCCGCCAGGTCAGCAGCCGGGTCCCGGCCAGGTCGATCGCGACGACGGTCAGCTCGTCGCCGCCGATCTCCATGCCCAACGCCGCGTACGGCTCACCGTCGAGCACCAGCATGGTGGCGGGCCGGCCGATCCGGTGCTCGGTCAGCCCGGTCTCGCGGACCAGCCGGCCCTCGATCAGCTCGGTGACCAGGCTGGAGACGGTGGCCTTGTTCAGTCCGGTGTGGGCGGCGATGTCCGCCCGCGAGCAGGGCGCGTGCACGCGCACGTGGCGCAGGACCACGGCCCGGTTGGCCATCCGGACGTCACCGAGCTCCGTCGGCTGTGGTTCGTTGTGGACGCTGATCACAGTCTGCCCGCTCCCTGCACCGGTGGGCGCGACCCCGGCGGTGCCGGTACGGCCGTCACCGCTCCCTTGTGGGTCGCATCACCGTCGATTAGTTTGTTCGGCTAGAACACCAACTAATCCTAGCCGGACGAACCTGCTCCGCAAACCCGTCCCCAACCGATGAAGGGAGTGCGCCGTGACACCGTCCCCACCGGGCGCATCCACCGACCGCCGTACCGTGCTGCGTCTGATCGGCCTCGGCGCCGCCGCCACGATCGGTGGCACCACCCTGGCCGGCTGCAGCAAGGAGGTGGGCAGCCAGGGCAGCGCCACCAAGGCCGACGCGATCAAGGCGGTGCTGCCCGCGTACCAGCCCGCCGAGCTGCTCAAGCCGGACATCCCCGGCGAGGGCTCGATCCCCAGCGGCTACCTGAAATACCCCACCGACCTGGTCGACGCGGTCACCGAACAGCCCATCCGCAGCGGACAGCCGATCCGGGCCATCAGCCCCTGGTGGGGACCGACCCCACCGGCCAACGACCGCAACGCCTACATGCAGGCCATCAACGCCAAGCTCGGCGGCGAGATGGTGGTCAGCGTCCAGGACGGCAACACCTTCGCCGACAAGCTCAGCGCCCTGCTCGGCGCCCGCGACGTGCCCGACCTGCTCAGCGTCCCCAACTGGGAGGTCGACAAGATCGCCCGGTTCTCCGACGCCACCAAGGCACTCTTCGAGGACCTCACCGACCACCTGCAGGGCGACAAGGCCGCCGCCTACCCGTACCTGGCGGCCCTGCCCACCAGCAGCTGGGAGTACTGCGTCTGGGGCGGCCGCCTCTACGCCGCCCCGTTCCCACCCGACGGTCCGTTCGCCTGGCTGCTGTTCCAGCGCAAGGACCTCGTCGACGCCGCCGGCCTGGGCACCCCCACCTCGATCGACGAACTGTACGAGTTCGGCAAGAAGGCCACCAACGCCGACCGGGGCGTCTGGGCCTTCGGCACGGTCTTCGACATGGTGCAGCAGTTCCACGGCTGCCACCAGACCTGGCGCAAGAAGCCCGACGGCGGCCTGGAACACAAGTACGAGACCGCCGAGTTCACCGCCGCCCTGGAGTTCACCGCCCGGCTGTTCGCCGAGGGGCTGGTACACCCCGACACCGTGGCCAGCAAGGGCGCCGACGAGAAACAACTCTTCAACGGCGGCAAGATCCTCATGTTCCAGGACGGCGCCGGCGCCTGGGAGGGCATGCAGGGCGAACAGTCCAAGGTCACCCCCGGCTACACCATGCAGCCCGTGCCGCTGTTCGGCGTCGGCGGCAAGGACCCGGTCGTGTGGGGCAAGGACATCCCGGTCTTCTACACCTTCGTCAAGAAGGGCCTGGGCACCGAACGGGTGCAGGAACTGCTACGGGTGATGAACTGGTGCGCGGCACCCTTCGGCAGCCGCGAGTTCGAACTGCGCGAGTACGGCGTGCAGGGCACCCACTTCACCCGGGGCGCCGACGGCACCCCCGCGTCCACCGAACAGTTCCGCAAGGAGTTCGCCGGACAGGTCAACGGCCTGGCCGGTCGCCCCCCGGTCAAGATCCGCCGCAGCGACGCCCCCACCTACGTCCAGGAGTACATCGAGTACCACAAGAAGTTCATCGGCCTGCGCGAGACCGACCTGTTCGCCGGGATCAAACTGGAACTGCCGGCCAACTGGTCCAAGCAGCTGCAGCCCACCGACGACAAGATCCGCGACATCCTGCGCGGCCGGCGTCCCCTGACCGACATGGCCCAGGTGACCAAGGAGTTCCTCTCCGGCGGCGGCGAAGAGGGGCGGGCCTTCCACGAGAAGGCCCTGTCCGACAACGGCCGATGAGTCGCACCGACACACCCGCGCCGTCCCCGGTCGACCGGCACCTGCCGGCCGGGGACGGCCCGGCCACCACCACGCCCACCCGGACCCGCCGCACCCTGGGCGCACGGCTGCGCCGGGACTGGCCGCTGCTGGCGATGACCGCCCCGGCCGCCGTACTGCTGCTGGTCTTCCACTACCTGCCCACCCTGGGCAACGTCATCGCCTTCCAGGACTACAACCCGTTCCTCGGCGAGGATCCCCTGGAGGCGTTCCTCTACAGCCAGTGGGTAGGCTTCGGCAACTTCGAGATCCTCTTCCGCGACCCGCTGTTCTGGGACGCCGTGCGCAACACCCTGACCATCACCGCGTTCCAGCTGGTCTTCTTCTTCCCCCTGCCGATCTTCCTGGCCATCCTGCTCAACAGCGTGCTCTCCGGCCGGATCCGCGGCTTCGTGCAGAGCGTGGTCTACCTGCCGCACTTCTTCAGCTGGGTGCTGGTCGTCACGTTCTTCGTGCAGATGTTCGGCGGCGCCGGCCTCCTGGCCCAGGAGATGCGCCAGGCCGGGCTGGAACCCTGGAACATCATGACCAACCCCGACACCTTCATCCTGCTGGTCACCGCCGAGTCGGTCTGGAAGGACGTCGGCTGGGGCGCCATCGTCTTCCTCGCCGCGCTGTCGGCGATCGACCCCAACCTGTACGAGGCGGCCGCCGCCGACGGCGCCGGACGGTGGCGCAGGCTCTGGCACATCACCCTGCCGGGCCTGCGACCGGTGATCGTCCTGCTGCTCATCCTGCGCCTGGGCGACGCCCTGTCGGTCGGCTTCGAACAGTTCATCCTGCAACGCGACGCGGTGGGCCGGCAGGCCGCCGAGGTCCTGGACACCTTCGTCTACCACAACGCGATCGCCACCCAGCAGTGGGGACAGGGCGCCGCCGCCGGACTGTTCAAGGCCGTGATCGGCCTGATCCTCATCGTCGCGGCCAACAAGATGGCCCACAAGCTGGGCGAACAGGGGGTCTACTCCCGCTCATGAGCACCCAGATCAGCCCCGCCGGCCCGGTGCCGGCCGGCCCCACCCCCACCGCACGCCTGCCCCGGCGGCGCACCGGCCGCCCCGCCTGGGAAGAACCTCCCACCGCCGCCGGACAGGCCGGCAAGGGTGCGATGCTCACCCTGCTCGTCCTGGCGGTGCTGTTTCCCATGTGGTCGGTGGTGGTCACCAGCCTGTCCTCCCGCCAGACCATCAACGACACCGGTGGCATGGTCGTGGTACCCCGCGAGTTCGACCCGTCGGCGTACATCTCGATCTTCTCCGGTGGCACCATCACCCAGGCGGTGTGGATCAGCACCCTGGTCACCGTCGTCGGTACCGCCGTCAGCCTGGTGCTGACCGTCCTGGCCGCGTACGGGCTGTCCCGGCCCGGCTCGGTGGCCCACCGCAGCCTGCTGTTCCTGTTCCTCGGCACCTTCCTGATCTTCCCCGGGCTGGTGCCCAGCTACCTGGTCGTCACCGGCCTGGGCCTCAAGGACAGCCTCTGGTCGCTGATCCTGCCCAGCGCGATCAGCGTGTTCAACCTGGTGGTGATCCGGGCGTTCTTCATGAACGTCCCCGGTGAGCTGCTCGACAGCGCCCGCATCGACGGGGCGGGGGAGTTCCGCGTCCTGTGGCAGATCATGCTGCCGCTGTCGCGGGCGGTGATCGCCGTCGTCGGCCTCTTCTACGCCGTCGGCTACTGGAACGCCTACTTCAACTCGGTGCTCTACATCGACGACAACAGCAAGTTCCCCATCCAGCGGGTCCTGCAGTCCTACATCCTGGCCGGCCAGTCCCCGAACGTCTCCGGGGCCTCGGTCAGCCTGCCCGGTGTCACCGCCTACCCACCCACCCTGGCGGTCAAGATGGCCGTGGTGGTGGTGACCGTGCTACCGGCGGTCATCGCGTACCCGTTCGTGCAACGCCACTTCACCAAGGGCGTCATCACCGGCGCGGTCAAGGGCTGAACCGACGCCCGGCGCGTGGGGTGCCCCGCGCGCCGGGCGCCACCACCCCTCCGACGAACAGGCAGCACATGCGCGAGGACCCCCGGCTGCGCTACGGCGGCGACTACAACCCCGAACAGTGGCCGGCACAGGTGTGGCGCGACGACGTCGACCTGATGCGCCGGGCCCGGGTCAACCTGGTCACCGTCGGCGTGTTCGCCTGGTCCCGGCTGGAACCCGAACCCGGCCGGTACACCCTCGACTGGCTCGACGAGGTCCTCGACCTGCTGCACGCCGCCGACATCCAGGTCGTGCTGGCCACCCCCACCGCCAGTCCACCACCCTGGTTCTCGCTGGCCCACCCGGACGCGCTGCCGGTCACCGCCGACGGGGTACGACTGCACCACGGCAGCCGCGACACCTACTGCGCCGCCGCACCGGCCTACCGGGCCGCCGCCGCCGGCATCACCGGCGTCCTGGCGGCCCGCTACGCCACCCACCCGGCGGTCGCGCTGTGGCACGTGCACAACGAGTACGGCACCAGCTGCCACTGCCGGCACACCGAGGTCGCCTTCCGCCGCTGGCTGGCCGAGCGCCACGGCGACCTGGACGGCCTCAACGACGCCTGGTGCACCAGCTTCTGGAGCCAGCACTACACCGACTGGGCCCAGATCGGCACCCCCCGCGCCACCCAGTACCTGCCCAACCCCGGCCAGCTGCTGGACTTCCGCCGGTTCTGGTCCGACACCCTGCTGGCCGCCTACACCGAGCAACGTGACCTGCTGCGCGCGGCCAACCCCCGGGTACCGGTCACCACCAACTACGTGCTGGGTGACTGGGTGCCGGTCGACCACGCCCGCTGGGCCCGCGAGGTCGACCTGGTCGCCGTCGACCACTACCCGTCGGCCGTCGACATCCGCGCCGAACAGCAGAGCGCCCTCGGCGCGGACCTGGCCCGCGGCTGGGCCCGCCACGGCGACCCCGACGGCACCGGGGCGTGGCTGTTGATGGAGACCGCCCCGAACCTCATCTACACGCCCGGCGGGCGGATGCACACCAAGGAACCCGGCCGGCTTCTGCGCCACGCCCTGGGCCACGTCGCCCGCGGCTCGCTCGGGGCGATGTTCTTCCAGTGGCGGGCCCCCCGGGGCGGCGCGGAACGGTTCCACTCCGCACTGGTGCCGCACGCCGGCGCGGACTCCCGGGTGTACCGGGAGACGGTGCGACTCGGCGACGCCCTGGCGAGGCTGGCCGAGGTCCGCGGCACCGTCGAGGCCCGGATCGCGGTGGCCGTCGACGCCGCCAGCAGCTGGGCGTTGCGCCATCCCGGGCTGCCCTCGCCCCACCTGGACCACCACGAGGAGGTCGCCGCCGTCCACCGGGCACTGTGGCGGGCCGGCCTGAGCTGTGACGTCACCGTCGGCGGTGACCGGCTCGACCGGTACGCCCTGCTGGTGCTGCCGGCCCACTACCTGGTCGACGAGCGCACCGCCGAGTGGGTCTACGCCCACGTCCACGGCGGCGGGCACCTGCTGGCGACGTACCTCAGCGGGGTCGCCGACGCCCACGCCCGGGTCCACCTCGACGGCTATCCCGGGGCGTTGCGGGAGGTCCTCGGCGTCCGGGTGGAGGAGTTCCATCCCCTGGCCGACGACGACGAGGCCGGGTTGTCCGACGGCGGCACCGCCCGAATCTGGACCGAGACGGTACGCCTGACCGGCGCGCGGCCCGTGGCCACCTACACCGGTGGCCCGCTGGCCGGGCAGCCGGCGGTGACCCGGCACCGCTTCGGCGCCGGCACCGCCTGGTACCTGTCCACCCGGCCCGACGACGCCACATACCAGCGGCTGGTGACGCGGGTGGCCGGCCACGCCGGGGTGGGCCCGGTCTGCCCGGGCGCACCGGCCGGGGTGGAGGCGGTGCGCCGCCGCGGCCCCGGGGCGAGCTGGTTGTTCCTGCTCAACCACACCGACCGCACCCAGCGGGTACCGGCCGACGGGGTGGACCTGCTCACCGGCGCCACCGTCGTCGGCGGTGTCGACCTGCCCGCCGGTGCGGTGGCGGTGCTGCGCGAACCGACCGGCTGACCGGCCGCCGACGACCTGCCCGCCGCCAGCGTGGGGTCAGCTGGTGTGGCCGATGATCGCGCCGGCGATCCGCTCGGTGAGTCCCGGCGCGAAGAACGGGTGGTGACCCATGCCCGGCACGATCTCCAGACGGGCGCCCGGGATCAGCGCCGCGAGGGCCGCACCGTGGGCGGTAGGCAACAGCGGGTCGTCGCTGCCGTGCAGCACCAGGGTCGCCGCGGTGATGCCGGACAGGGGAGCGCGCCGGTCGTCGCTCCAGCGTCGTCCGGCCAGATCGTGGTTCGCGGCGGCGGTGAGGTCGCGGGCCCGGTCGTGACAGTGGGCGACGAACCGTCGCGCGGCGGCCTCGTCGAACGGCAGCACATCGCCGTTGAGCACCCGCCACGTCCGGACGTCGGCGTCGACGCGCTGCTCGGGCGTGGTACGGGGTGCCGTCGCCGAGGCCCGCACGTGGTCGAGGAACCGTGCCGTCGGCGGCGGAAGCTCGTCGGCGACGGCTGGTTGCCCCGTCAGCGCCCGCGCCCACGCCGGGCCCGGATTGTTTCCCATGGGAGAGGAGGCCATGGCGGTCAGCGTGCGGACCCGGGCCGGCTGGTGCACGGCGAGCCACTGCCCGATCGCCGCGCCCAACGACGTCCCGACCAGGTGCGCGGCGGCGACGCCGTGACCGTCCAGCACGGCGACGGTGTCGGCGGCCAGGTCGGCCAGCGCGTACGGGTGTGCGGCGAAATCGACCGTGTCGGAGCGGCCGGTGTCCCGGTGATCGAAGCGGATCACCTGCCGGCCGCTGTCCACGAGGGCTTCCACCAGTTCGTCGGGCCAGCCGATGCCGGGCGTCGAGGTGCCCATGACCAGCAGCACGGTGGGGTCACCCGGGTGCCCGAACCGCTCGGTCCACAACCGGACCCGCCCGCGACGGACGACCTTCTCCTCGTCAGGAACCATGCCGTGCACCGTAGCGGTCACCGAAGAGCCCGCAATCGGCTACCTGCTGTAGTGGAAGGCGGTGCTGGTGGGATAATGGTGGGGTAGCCGGGTACGTCCTGGTCTCGGCCCGCGGCGACGACACCGCAGAACTGACGGGTGTACGGCGCGGACTGCCGTGCGTCCCGGGGTCAGCCGAGGGCCAGGCCGCGTAGTCCGAGCCGCGCCAGCGCGGCCGACTCGTCCGGGCCGAGCGGTGCGCGGCCGGTTGCCCTGCGCAGCAGGGTCACCGGGGGCCAGCCGAGGATGTCGGCGGCGGTCCGCCAGTGCGGGCCGAGGAGCAACCGTTGCAGGTGGTGGGCGGCCGGTGTGGTCAGCCACGGTGGTTGTCGCAGTGCATCGGCGACGTCGAGGCCGTGCACGGCGAGCTCGACCACGCGGGTGGTGAGGAAGTCGGTCAACAGCATGGCGTCGCCGTGCCGGGTCCGCACGGTCCGGTCGGCGGGTTCGTGGCGGCTGGCCGTGACCACGGTGGCCACCGTGGTCGACAGGTCGCGCCCCAGTTGGGTGGTGTCGGCCTCGGTGGCGCGGCTGCGGGCCGTGGCGATCCGCTCGTCGTTGGCGGCGGCACTGAACCGGTGGTCGGGGCGGTAGTAGTCGGTGGCGGTGATCTCCGGCCGGTGCGGTCGCGGGCCGCCGGTCGCGTCGGCCACGCGGGCCAGCACGGTGACGACGTGGCCGACCACGTCCCGGACCCGCCAGGGTGTGCAGCGGGTGGGCTGCTCCCAGTCCGGCGGGCTCAGTTGGTCGAGGGCCGCGACGAAGGCGGCGCTCTCGGCCCGTAGGGCGGTCAGCGCCTCGTGGATCGCGGCCATCGGGCTCCCTCCCCGGGGGACGCCCACCACTATCCATCCCTCCACCCATTCCCTCAACCCCCAATAAACGAATTACCGGTAATGACAAACCGATAAATCAAAACCCACAAAGCGGACATTTGGTCAACACATCATAATGACTGTTCTTGTGCGTAATGACTTACGCTGGTGCATCCGTAGGGTGAGCCGAAGCACCCGCAGGTGCCGAGCACCGCGGCACGCAGCCGACACCGGCCCTGGGCTCACGGTCTCCGCCGGGGCACGGTGTCGGCTGAACAGGGGAGCTAGGACAGGGCTGCCGCAAGGTCGGTGGCGGCCTCGTACGCGGCAGCGGCCCGGGTGGCGTCGTCCGCGCTCAACGCGACATGGTCCACGCGGGCCAGCATCTCGACTGCCGTGGCCGGATCGTTCAGGACCATCGCCACCTCAGCGCGGTAGACGAGCACCTCCACCAACGCGACCGGGTCGTCATCCGCCTCGGGACGAGCCAACGCGCTGTCAAGGATCCGCGCCGCCTGTCGGGCGTCCCCTCGGGAGTCTGACTGCACGACGGCGTTCGCCATCGCCCTGCCCAGCCGCCCGGTCCGCTCCGGCGCGGGGGAGGCCGGGGTTTTCTGGAAGACGCGGATCCAGTTGCCGCCCGGGTCGATGACGCTGAAGCCGCTCAGCCCGTCGGCGTTCCTGCGCGCCCGGGGCCGGGTCATCCGCGGCATCCCGGAGACCAGCACCTTGCCGTACGCGGCGCGCATTCCCGCCGCGAAGGCCCGGTACAGCTGTCCGGTGTCCGGGGTCAGCACGACACACGAACCGTAGGACTGCGCCGGATCGAAGCCCGCGATCTCGAAGAACTGCAGATGCAGGTCCTCGCGTTGCAACCCCACGGCCGGGTTGGGCTTGCGCTGCTGGTAGGTGGTGTGGAAGCCGAGCACCTGGTAGAAGGCGACGATGTCGTCGACAGACGGGCAGGGCAGCAGGGGAACGGTCATCTCGTTGGCCACCCGTACTTCGTAACCGTCGCGATCGGGCGCCCGCACATGGAAATGGCCGGTCGGCGGCCACCGACGACCGATCGGCCGATGCTGCGGGCGGGCCCCGCCTCGGTCAGGAACCCCGCCCGTACGACGCGCGCGCCTCGGCCACCTGCGCGGCCTGCCGTTCCCGCCACCGCCGCTGGGCCTCCCGGTTGCAGACCCGGCAGACCCGCCGCAGCCGGCCCGTGGCCGGATCGACCTCCCGGTCATGACCGTTGCGGCACTGCGGGCGCTGGGTGCGCTCGCGGCAGTTGTCCGCGTGGGTGACCTGACGCAGGTGGGTCGGCTCGATGCAGTCGGGCACTCCGCAGTCGTGGTGGACCTCCAGGCTCGGGTCGTAGCCGCCGACGAAGACCACGTACGCCGCGATGTGCGCCCACGCCCGGCCGGCGACCTTCTGGTACACCCCGCGCTGGTCGCCGTAGCCGCGCACGACCAGGCAGCCGTTGTCGGCCCGGGTCGCGCGGTCGAGCAGGTACGCCCGCAGGGTGTCCGCGGTGAAGTGGCGGGACAACCCGGTGATCGCAGACAGCACCGGGTCAGGGTAGGACCCGGGTGTGACGCCGGTCGACTTGACGGCGGCGGCGCGGCGCGCTACATAAAGAGGGGAGGACTTGAGTCACCTCGACTCAACTCGACACCTTCGGCACAGGAGAACCGAGGAGGCACCGCCATGCTGATGCGTACCGACCCGTTCCGGGAGATCGACCGGCTGACCGAGCAGTTCTTCGGCACCACCGCCCGTCCGGCCGTGATGCACCTGGACGCCTACCGCGACGGCGAGCACTTCTACGCCGCGTTCGACCTGCCCGGGGTGGACCCGGACAGCATCGACTGCACCGTCGAGCGCAACGTGCTGACCGTACGCGCCGAGCGCCGCCGGCCCGCCGGTGAGGCCGTCGAGATGGTCGCCGCCGAACGGCCGATGGGCACCTTCACCCGTCAACTGTTCCTCGGCGACACCCTGGACACCGACAACCTGCAGGCCAGCTACGACAACGGGGTGTTGACGTTGCGCATCCCGGTGGCCGAGCGGGCCAAGCCGCGCCGGGTCGCCATCGCCGCGGCCGGTAACGGCCGCCGGCAGATCGACGCCTGAGCCGCGACCGCCCCACCGGGCGGACCCGACCACCACCGGTCGGTGTCGCGGGCGACGCAACGGCCCGCGACACCGACCGGCGGGAGGGCACGTACCTCCGGCGGCGCGGCGGATGGCGTTGCGCCGCAAGGGCTGAGAACATTTTTCACATGTGGTCTTCGCATGTTCCGGCGCGCTCGTCGACCCGCCTCGCCGTGGGCGACGGCCCGGCCGACTTCACCGAGGCGTGGCTGCGTAACCGGCGGCTGTCCGACCACACCCGCGACGCCTACCGCCGCGACATCACCGGCTGGCTCACCTGGTGCGCCACCCGCGGCCTGGACCCACTGCGGGCCAGCTTCCTCGACGTCAACGACTACGGCCGGCACCTGGAGTCCACCCTCGGCGCGCGCAGCGGCCGACCGTTGACCCCGGCCACCGTGGCCCGCCGCCTGTCCGCCCTGTCCAGCTGGTACGACTTCCTGGTCAAACTCCGCGCGGTCGAGGCCAACCCGGTCTCCGGCGCCGACCGCCCGCGCATCGACCGCGACCACTCCAACACGGTCGGGCTCAGCCCCGACGAGGTCGACGCGCTGCTGGCCGCCGCCGACGCCGACACCGGACCGACCGCCGCCCGCAACCGGGCCGCCATCGCCCTGCTGGCCGACCTGGGCCTACGGGTGGGGGAGCTGGTGTCGCTGGACCTGGCCGACCTGGGCGCCGAACGCGGCCACCGCAGCATCCGGTTCGTCGGCAAGGGCGGCCGGGCCCGCCGCCGCGCCCTGACCCCCGGCACCGCGTACGCCGTCGACGCCTACCTCACCGCCCGCGCCACCGCCCAGCAGACGACGGTGGCCGAGCTGACCGGGCCCCTGCTGGTCACCGCCCGCGGTGGCCGCCTGGACCGGCACGCGGTGTTCCGGCTGGTGCGCCGCCTCGCCCAGACCGCCGGGCTGCCCGCCTGGGCGAAACTGTCCCCACACTCGCTGCGGCACGCCTTCGCCACCACCGCCCGCGCCGAAGGCGTACCGCTGGAGGACGTCCAGGACGCCATGGGCCACGCCGACCCGCGCACCACCCGCCGCTACGACCGCGACCGGCACAACCTCGACCGCGACCCGGCGTACGTCATCTGGGCCGCCCGCGCCCGCCGCCGCAGCTGACCGGCGCTCAACACACCGCACGTCGAGGCCATGATGGGCCTCGACGTGCGGTGTCGTCGCGGCGCAGGTCCGGGCGACCGGGCCAAGTCGCTGCGCCCGGCCCCGGGGGTTCTCTACGGTCGTAAGGCGTGGGGGAGACCGGCTGGGTCCGACCGGCCCGACGGCGACGGCCGCTGCGGGCCGGTCTGCTGCTGGCCGGCTGCGCGGTGGCGCTGTGCTGCGTCGGCGTGGCCGGACTGGGGCTGTGGAACGTGCAGGTCGTCCGGCAGGCAAGCGGCCCGGCCCGGGAGGCCGCCGACGGGTTCCTGCGGGAGTTGGCCGCCGGCGACACCGACGCCGCCTACGAACGGCTCTGCGCCGAGACCCGTACCCGGTGGAGCCGGCTCGGGTTCGACCAGTGGGTGCGGACCCCGCCGCTGCTCACCGGCCACCAGATCCGGCAGGTGTCGGTGAACACCCGCGACGGACGGCCCCGGGCCACGGTAACCGCCCGGCTGGACCGCGACAGCGGCCGCGCCGAGGACCGGGACCTGACGGTGGTCCGCGACGGCGACGGCTGGAAGGTCTGCGGCGACCCCTACTGACCACCGAGGTCACCGGTGCGGTGGTGACGTCGGCACAGCACCTGGTAGCGCACCTGCCCGGTGGGCACCGTGTCACCGATGACGACCTGCGCACCGGAGCGCACCACCTCACCGTCGACGACCCGGGCGTTGAGCAGCCCCTCCCGACCACACCAGCACAGCACCTCGACCTGGATCCGGGCCACCTTGTCGGCCAGTTCGAACAGCCGCTGCGCGGCCGGGAACAGACACGACCGGAAGTCGGTGGCCAGACCGAAGGCGTACACGTCGACGTCGTACCGGTCGACCAGCTCGGCCATCTGCTCGACGTGCGCCACCTCGTAGAAGCTGGCCTCGTCGCAGATCAGGTAGTCCACCCGTACCCCGTCGTCGCGGGCCTGACGCACCAGCGTGCGCAGGTCGAGGGTGTCGGTGACCTCGATGGCGGTGTGCGCCAGGCCGATGCGGGTGGTGACCTGCGGACCCAACGACCTGTCGATGCGGGTGGTGACCAGACCCCGGCGGCCCTGCCGGGCGTGGTTGTAGTTCATCTGCAACGCCATCGTGGACTTGCCGCAGTCCATCGGCCCCCAGAAGAACGTCAGCGCCGCGGCGTGCCGTGGACGGCCGTCGGCACCCCGCCCACCGGGGTCGCCGACCGAGCCGGACAGCCCTCGGGCCAGGCAGGTCGGTGCGGTGGCGGCGTCGTCGGTCACGGTCGGGCAGCCTAGCTCATCGACGCATGCGGATCGTTCGGGTCGTCACAGCACCCGGGGCGGGGTGTTGCCGGCGGCCAGGATCGCCCGACGCACCGGCACCGCGGCCAGCAGCGCGAACCCGACCACGAAGAAGATCAGCAGGGAGACCAGACCCACCCGGTAGGAGTTGGTGAGCTGGAACACCAGCCCGAAGGCCAACGGACCCAACCAACTGGTGCCCTTGTCGCTGATCTCGTAGAAGCCGTAGTACTCGCCCTCCTTGCCGGCCGGGATGAGCTGACTGAACAACGACCGGCTCAACGCCTGACTGCCGCCCAGGACCAGACCGATCGCCGCACCGAGGACCATGAACGGCACCGGCGCCTCGGCGGGCAACCAGAACGCGCCGAGGATCACCCCGGTCCACAGCACCAGGCTCAGCAGGATCGTCTTCCACGCCCCGATCCGCCCGGCCAATGCCCCCAGCAGCAACGCCCCACCGAAGGCCAGGAACTGCACCAGCAGGATCGTCACGATCAGGGTGCCCTGGTCCAGCCGCAGCTCCTCGGTGCCGTACTGGCTGGCCAGGGCGATCACCGTCTGGATGCCGTCGTTGTAGACCAGGAACGCCAGCAGGAAGAACAGCGTCAACGGGTACGCCCTGATCTGGCGCAGCGTACGACCCAACTGCCGGAACCCGTCGGTGACCGGGTTACCGCCGGCCAGGGCCCCCGCGCTCGGGTGCTCGCGCAGCCAGCGCAGCGGCAGCAGGGTGAACGCCGCCCACCACAGCCCGGCCGACACGATCGAGGCCCGGGCCAGGTCCAGGGTCCGCTGGTCGTCACCGTCGCGGCTGAACATCATCACCACGACCAGGTTCAACGCCAGCAGCAACCCACCACCGAGATAACCCAACGCCCAGCCCCGGCTGGAGATCGCGTCCCGCTCGTCCGGGCCACCCAACTGCGGCAGGAACGAGTTGTACACCACCACCCCGGCACCGAAGGCGATGTTGGCGACCACGAACAGGGCGCCGCCGAGCAGGTACCGGTCGCCGGTGACGAAGACCATCGCGACGGTGGCGGCCGCGCCGGTGAACGCCGCGGCACCCAGCAGCCGCTTCTTGTGCGCCGACCGGTCGGCGATCGCGCCGACGACCGGCAGCACGAACACGGTCAACAACACCGACAACGACACCAGGTACGGAAAGTACGACCCGGCGGCCACCTTGATCCCCAACGGGTACACGTACCCGGTGCAGTCCGGCGCACCCAACGCGCACCCGGCGGCCTGCTTCGCCACCGTGGTCAGGAACGGGCCGAGGAAGACCGTCAACACGGTGGTGGAGAACGCCGACATGGCCCAGTCGTAGAGGTACCAGCCGCTGCGTTCCCGGCGGGTGCTGGCCGGCTCGCACCGGCTGGGGGTGACCGTCTCGGCCATCGGTCTCCTCGGTTCTCTGTGTGGTTCAGCGGGCGCGCGGACGGTACCGGTGGGTGCGGCTGGTGTCGACCGGCCGGCTGGGATCGACGTGCCGCGGGCCCTCGGGCTCGTCGCGGCGCAACGGCACCAGCGCGTCGGTGATCGCGTCGATGATCCGGTCGGTGGCGCGCCGGGCCGCGCCGGGGGAGTCGGCGGGCAGGTCCGCCAGCGCCACCGCGGGCCCGAAGTGCACCCGGATCACCGGCCGGCGCCACAGCGCCCGGGTGATGCCCCGCAGCACCGCCCCGGCGGTGGTGCGGTAGGGCAGCACCTCGTGGGAGCCCCACTGGGCGACCGGCACCACCGGCGCACCGCTGGCCAGGGCGAGCCGGGCGGTGCCGGTCTTGCCGCGTTCGGGCCACAGGTGCGGGTCCAGGCCGATGCGCCCCTCCGGGTAGACCAGCACCGCCGAGTCGCTGGCCGCCTCGGCGGCGGCCACCAGGGCCCGGCTGACCGCGGCGGTGCCCCGGTCGACCCGGATGTGTCCGGCGTGGCGCATCGCCGCGCCCAGCAGGGGAGCGCGGAACAGCCCGCCGGTTGCCATGAACCGGGGGGCGACCCCCCGGGCGCGGCAGGCCGCGGCCAGCACGATCGGGTCGAACGGGTTGATGTGGTTGGCGGCCAGGATCAGCGGCCCCCGCCGCCACGACTCGGGTACGTCGCCGGTGACCCGCAGCCGGGCGAGCAGGGCCACGACGCAGCGGGCGAGCAGCAGCGCGGCCCGCCACAGCAGGGGCGGGCGCCAGGGGGAGTGCGGGGTGTCCATCAGCGCTCGATGCTGCCATGTCGAGGCACGCGGTGGGCTCGGCCGGTCGTCCGACGTTCACCGGCGCCGGCCGTAGGTGATCAAGGTCATTGGTCCCGGTCGGGTTCGGGACCTCCGCCCCTGCCCAGACTTCTACGACGGCAGGTAGTATTTACTACGTCCTGTAGTAAGCAGACCTGGGGGTCCTGGTGGACGCGTTGGACGTCGCCCGCTGGCAGTTCGGTGTCACCACCGTCTACCACTTTCTCTTCGTACCACTGACCATCGGACTCTCCGTCCTGGTCGCCATCCTGCAGACCCTCTGGCACCGCACCGGCAACGAAAAATACCTCAAACTCACCAAGTTCTACGGCAAACTCTTCCTCATCAACTTCGCCATGGGCGTCGTCACCGGCATCGTGCAGGAATTCCAGTTCGGCATGAACTGGAGCGACTACTCCCGCTTCGTCGGCGACATCTTCGGCGCCCCCCTGGCCATCGAAGCCCTCGTCGCCTTCTTCCTCGAATCCACCTTCATCGGCCTGTGGATCTTCGGCTGGGACCGCCTACCCCGACGCCTGCACCTGGCCAGCATCTGGGCCGCCGCCATCGGCAGCAACCTCAGCGCCTACTTCATCCTCGCCGCCAACTCCTGGATGCAGAACCCCGTCGGCTACCGCATCAACCCCGACACCGGCCGCGCCGAACTCACCGACTTCGTCGCCGTCCTGACCAACAAGGTCGCCCTCATCACCTTCCCCCACACCATCGCCGGCAGCTTCCTCGTCGCCGGCAGCCTGCTCGTCGCCGTCGCCGTCTGGCACCTGGTGCGCCGCCCGGACAACCCCGACACCCCGGCCTACCGCTTCGCCGCCAAGATGGGCGCCCTGGTCGCCCTGATCTCCACCGCCGGGCTCCTGGTCACCGGCGACATCCAGAGCAAGATCATGACCGAGGTGCAGCCCATGAAGATGGCCGCCGCCGAAGGCCTCTACACCACCGAAAGCCCCGCCGCCTTCTCCGTACTCACCGTCGGCAGCCTCGACGGCAGCCGGGAGGTCTTCGCCCTGAAGATCCCCCACCTGCTCTCCTTCCTCAGCACCGGGGACCCCGACGGCACCGTCCACGGCATCAACGACCTCCAGGCCCAGTACGCCGCCCAGTACGGCCCCGGCAACTACGCCCCGATCATCCCCGTCGCCTACTGGAGCTTCCGCTTCATGATCGGGTTCGGGCTCGCCGCCGCCGCCATCGCCCTCTGGGTGCTCTGGGCCCAGCGCCGAGGCCGCACCCCACGCAGCCGGTGGCTGCTGCGCGCCGCCGTGATCATGCCGATCCTGCCCCTGCTGGCCAACTCCTTCGGCTGGATCTTCACCGAGATGGGCCGTCAACCCTGGATCGTCTTCGGGGAGATGCTCACCCGCGACGGGGTATCCCGCAGCGTCAGCCTCGCCGAGGTCCTCACCAGCTTCGCCGCCTTCACCCTCATCTACGCCACCCTCGCCGTCATCGAGGTCAAGCTCCTGCTCCGCTACGCCAGAGCCGGCGTACCCGAGATCACCGAACCACCCGACACCCACGACACCGACGACGACACCGACCGCCCCCTCGCCTTCGCCTACTGACCCCGGAGCCCCACCGTGGACCTCACCACCGTCTGGTTTCTCCTCATCGCCGTACTCTTCACCGGCTACTTCATCCTCGAAGGCTTCGACTTCGGCGTCGGCATGCTGCTGCCCGTCCTCGGCCGCGACGACCGCGAACGCCGAGTCATGATCAACACCATCGGGCCCGTCTGGGACGGCAACGAGGTCTGGCTCATCACCGCCGCCGGCGCCATGTTCGCCGCCTTCCCCGAGTGGTACGCCACCCTCTTCTCCGGCTTCTACCTACCCCTACTGCTGATCCTGCTGGCCCTGATCGCCCGGGGGGTCGCCTTCGAATACCGCCACAAGCGCCCCGAGGCCGCCTGGAAACACCGCTGGGACACCGCCATCACCCTCGGCTCCCTCATCCCCGCGATCCTCTGGGGAATCACCTTCGCCAACATCCTGCGCGGCGTACCCCTGGACGCCGACCACGAATACATCGGCGGCCTGCTTGACCTGCTGAACCCCTACGCCCTACTCGGCGGCACCACCACCGCCGCCCTCTTCCTCACCCACGGCGCCGTCTTCATCGCCCTCAAAACCGTCGGCGACATCCGCCACCGCGCCCGCCGACTCGCCACCCGGCTCGCCATCGGCACCGCCGGACTCGCCATCACCTTCCTCACCTGGACCCTCACCATCCGCTCCAGCACCACCGCCGTCATCCTCGCCGTGGCCGCCACCCTCGCCCTACTCGCCGGACTCGCCGCCGCCCACGCCCACCGCGAAGGCCGGGCCTTCACCGGCACCGCCCTGGCCATCGGCCTCACCGTCGCCACCCTCTTCGCCGCACTCTTCCCCAACGTGCTGCCCTCCACCGCCGACCCCACCGGCACCCTCACCGCCACCAACGCCGCCTCCACCGGCTACACCCTGACGATCATGACCTGGGTCGCCGTCCTGTTCACCCCGATCGTCCTGGCCTACCAGGGCTGGACCTACTGGGTCTTCCGCAAACGCATCGGCGTCGCCCACATCCCACCCCACTGACCCCGCCAGGCGTCGACACCCACCGCTAGCCTTCGCCCATGAACCACACCTACCAGACCACCGTCACCTGGACCGGAAACCTCGGCACCGGCACCAACGGCTACCGCACCTACCGCCGCGACCACGACATCACCACCGACGGCCGCCCACCCATCCCCGGCAGCTCCGACCCCACCTTCCGCGGCGACCCCACCCGCTGGAACCCCGAACAACTCCTCCTCGCCGCCCTCTCCCAATGCCACATGCTCGCCTACCTGCACCTCTGCGCCGACAACGGCATCGTCGTCACCCACTACACCGACCACGCCACCGGCACCATGACCACCGACCGCACCGGAAACGGCCACTTCACCGAGGCCACCCTCCACCCCCACGTCACCATCACCCACACCACCGACACCACCACCGCCACCGCCCTGCACGACGAAGCCCACCGCCTCTGCTTCATCGCCAACTCCGTCAACTTCCCCGTCCACCACCACCCCACCACCCACACCACCTGACACGACGAAGCCCGGGACAACACGCCCCGGGCCCCGCCACACCCTCAACTCAACCCGCCTCGCGCAACTCCGCCAACCGGGCCTCGATCTCGGCCAACTCCGCCCGCAACTTCTCCGCCTGCTGCTCGGCCTCCGACCGCTCCGCCGACAGAATCTGCTCCACCGCCTCCTGCACCCCCGGCACATCCACCAACGCCACCATCCGCAACGCCTCCGCCGGCTTCACCACGTACGGCTTCGCCAACGACTTGCTGCCCTGCTGCGCCGCCACCGTCCACTCACCATCGGCATACGCCAACGTCACCGTCAGCCCCGTCGGCGCCTTCGCCTTCACCGCCTTCACCGGCCGACGCGCCGGCTTCGCCGCCTCCACCACCGGCGACTGCGGCTCCTCCCGCCGCTGCCGGGGCGGCTGCTGATCCAACACGAACTCCGGCTCGACCACCGCAGCCACCACCGCCTCCGCCTCCGGTTCAGCCTCGGCCTCCGCCTTCGGCTCCGCCACCCGACGCCCCGCACCCCGCGGCGCCACCGCCACGTCGGCAGGGGAGAAGGGCAACTCGTCCCGCCCGAAGCGCACCACCACGAACTCGTCCGACACCGCCGGATCGGTCAACTCCACCACCTGGCCCACCTGACCGGCGATCTGACCCGCCGACGCGGTGAACACCACCTTCGGCTTCCGCCCCGCCGCCAACGCCTCCCGGATGCCCTGCACCTCGTCAGTGGACAAACCCTGGCCCGCAGCACCCATCAGCAACCTCTTCCGTACACCTGTCTGAACCCTGCCTTGATACCAGCCCACTGCGACACCGGACCCGGCGGGACCACCACGCGCTACATTGGCCTCCCACCACACCGCAGGAGCACAACCGTGGCACCCGTCACCGTCATCACCGGCGGCAGCCGAGGCATCGGCGCCGCCACCGCCCGCCGACTCGCCCACCAGGGCCACGACATCGCCTTCTGCTACCGCCGCGACCACCACTCCGCCCGACAGGTCCTGGCCGACATCCACGCCACCGGCCGACGCGGCATCGCCCTGGCCGTCGACACCACCGACCCCGACCAGGTCACCGGCCTCTTCGACGCCGCCGCCGACCTCGGCGACCTCACCGGCCTGGTCAACAACGCCGGCGTCACCAGCCCCATCGGCCCCATCACCGACCTGCGCGTCGACGACCTGCGCACCGTCGTCGAGGTCAACCTCGTCGGCTACGTCCTCTGCGCCCAACAGGCCGCCCGCCGCATGAACACCGGCGGTGCCGTCGTCAACGTCTCCTCCGCCGCCGCCACCCTCGGCGGCCCGGGGGAGTACATCCACTACGCCGCCGTCAAAGCCGCCACCGACACCCTCACCATCGGCCTCGCCAAGGAACTCGCCCCCCGCGGCATCCGGGTCAACGCCGTCGCCCCCGGCATCATCCGCACCGACATCCACGCCGTCTCCGGCATGCCCGACCGCCCCGAGCGCGCCGCCGACCGCATCCCGCTGGGCCGCGCCGGCGACGCCACCGAGGTCGCCGGCGCCATCGCCTTCCTGCTCGGCCCGGACGCCTCGTACACCACCGGCGCCGTGCTGCGTGTCGCCGGCGGCCTGTGACCCGCGCCGGTCGCATCGGACATCTGCCCGACGGTTGCTCGGTGAGCCGACCCGGACACCATCGAGCCAGGTTCGATAATGCACATTATGTAAAGTTGAGCGGAAAAGGCATCCCCCGGGCCGGGGTTCGCCGGTCCTCACGAATCCCGACCACCGGCGGAGACGACAGACCTCCGGGTGCCGTCCGAACCCGAGGCTTCGTCGGCCGCTCGCACCACGCCAGCGGCCGACGCCGGGCGCGGCAGCCACGACGTCCGTCAGCACGCCAGCGGGACCACCGGGTGCGGCCGGGCTTCGGCGCGGACGTCTGACATGGTCGGCCGTGGGCCACCGCGCCGCAGTCGCGCCCCGCGCTGGCGGGCACCCCGCCGCGCCTCAGACCGTCACGTCCGACCGAGGAGCGCGTGCCACCAGCACCGGCCGGCCCTCCGGCAGGGTCGATCACGCTCGACGGGATCGACTCCGACCCCTGCAACGGCGGGGCCGGTCCCCTGTCGACGGTCTCCCCTTCCACATGAGAATCATGCATAATATCCCTTATGCATGAAGAACGGGATGAATCGGTGGAGCGGCTCATCGAGGAGTTCCTGACCGCCCGGGCCACCCGTAAGCCTTCCCCCCACACCCTGCAGGCCTACCGGCGGGATCTGCGTACCGTGGCCGCCCTGGCCGGCGCGCAGGCCGAGCCCGCCGTCGCTCTCGACCAGGTCGTGATCACCGACCTCTCCCCCCGCCTGCTGCGGGCGGCGTTCGCCCGGTTCGCCACTCCCCGGGCGGCGGCGTCGGTGCACCGCGCCTGGTCCAGTTGGAACGCGTTCTTCACGTTCCTGGTCGCTGAGGGCGTCGTGGCCGGTAATCCGATGCCGGCGGTGGGGCGGCCGAAGGCCCCGCTCCCCCAGCCGAAACCGTTACGCGGTGAGGACACCCCCGAGCAGTTGCTGGCGTCGGTGGCGCGCCAGGACGGTCGGCAGCGGGACCCCTGGCCGGAACGGGACGTGGCGGTGCTCGCGTTGGCGCTCTGTGCGGGGTTGCGGTTGGCGGAGTTGTTGGCGTTGCGGGTGGCCTCGGTGACCGGGCGGGACGGTGAGCGGCGGGTGCAGGTGGCCGGCAAGGGTGGTCGGCCCCGGGTGGTGCCGGTCGAGCCGGAGTTGGATCGGTTGGTGGTGGCGTACCTGCAGAGCCGGGCCCGACGCTTCGGGGCCCGTAGTGTCCGTCCGGACTCGCCGTTGCTTGTCGACCGGCGGGGTGCGGCGTTGCGTCGGGGTGGTCTGCAGTATCTGGTGGACTCCTGTTACCGGCGGGCGGGCATCGGTGACCGGGTGCCGGCGGGGGCGCGGTTGCACGCGTTGCGGCACACCTTCGCGACCCGGTTGGCCGAGGACGGGGCGAGCGCGGCGGAGATCATGCGGTTGTTGGGGCATGCGTCGTTGGCGTCGTCGCAGACGTATATCGAGGTCACCGCGGGCCAGCAGCGGGCGGCGGTGCGGTCGAATCGGACGCACCGGGTGTTGTCGGGGTTGTTGGCGGTCGGGGCGTGACGGAGTTCAGGGCTGCGTGCGGGCGCAGGGTGTCCTCGGCGGGGCTGCCGGTGGCTTCGGTGCGGACGTGGTGCCGTCGTTGCCGCTGCGGGAGGGGGCGGAGCTGGCGGGTCGGGTGGTATGTGGAGGGTTGACGGTGGTCAGCCGAGGTCGACGACGAGGGGGCGGTGGTCGGAGATGGTCGAGGGTGGGGTGGTGGTGTGGGTGACCGGTGGGAGGCGGTGGCGGCCGTGGGGGTCGGCGAGGATGTGGTCGAGTTGGACGCGGGGTAGGTGTGCGGGGTAGGTGGGGTGGCGGGCCAGGGGGTGCCAGCCGGTGACGAGGTGGGCGGGGCCGGCGGGGAGGTTGAGGTCGCCGAGCAGGATGCGGGGGGCGGGTAGGGCGCGCAGGGCGCGGACGACCTGGCGGAGTTGGTGGATGTTCCAGCCGGGGACGAAGGACAGGTGGGTGGCGGCGACGGTGATGCGGCCGTGGGGGGTGTCGAGGACGGCGGCGAGGACGACGCGGGGTTCGTCGCGCAGGAGGACGGGTCCGCCGCCGGGGCCGGGTAGGTAGACCGGGGAGCGTACGGGGGCGGGGCGTAGTCGGGTGATGTGCCAGCTGTGGACGGGGTGGCGGGTGACGAGGCCGACGCCGTAGCAGGGTTCGCCGTGTCCGTCGTCGTCGTGGCGTAGGGGGCGGAAGTGGGCGCCGGGGGTGCCGACGAGGGCGGCGGCGAAGCGGTGGTGGTCGGCGTCGAGGGCGTGGGCGGCGACGGTGGTGAGGTCGAGGTGGCCGCTGCGGTGTTGGTCGCGGTCGACTTCCTGGAGGGCGAGGATGTCGGCGTCGAGGGCGGTGACGGCGGCGGTGAGGCGGTCGGGGTCGACGAGGCCGTCGGTGGCGGATCGGCCGTGCAGGACGTTGAAGGTGGCCAGGCGCACGTGTGCACCTTACGTGGCGGTGGGAGGGTGTCGGGATGTTCAGGTTGGTGTGCTGTTCGGTGCTGGTGTTCGTGGCGGTGGCGGGGGTGGGTGTGTGGTTGCGGTCGTGGCGTGGGCGGTGAGGGGTCAGCGGGGGCGGGAGTGGTAGCGGCCGGCGCGGATTTCGCGTAGGGCGCGGCGTCGGGTGTCGCCGTGGAGGGTGTCGACGTAGAGCCGGCCGCGGAGGTGGTCGGTTTCGTGTTGGAGGGCGCGGGCGAGGAAGCCGCTGCCGGTGATGGTGACGGGTTGGCCGTGTTGGTCGAGGCCGTGGGCGGTGGCGTGGCGGGCGCGGCGGGTCGGGAAGTACAGGCCGGGGATGGACAGGCAGCCTTCGTCGTCGTCTTCGGTGTCGTCGGAGAGGTCGAGGGTGGGGTTGACGAGGTGGCCGCGGTGGCCGTCGGCGTCGTAGACGAAGACCTGGGCGCTGATGCCGATCTGGGGTGCGGCGACGCCGGCGCGGCCGGGGGCGCCGAGCAGGGTGTCCATGAGGTCGGTGACGAGGTTGCGGAGTTCGGTGTCGAAGGTGGTGATTTGTTCGGCGGGGGTGCGTAGGACGGGGTCGCCGATGGTTCGGATGGCGCGCATGGTCATGTCTGGGAGGGTATCGCCGGCGTGGTGGTGGGGTCAGGCGGTGGTGAGGGTGGCGCGTAGGGGTGCGGCTTTGGCGGCGGCTTCGGCGACTTCGGCGGTGGGGTCGCTGTGCCAGGTGATGCCGCCGCCGGCCCAGAGGTGGAGGCGGTGGGTGTCGGCGGCGGCGGTGCGGATGGTGAGGCCGAGGTCGAGGTGGCCGGGGGTGATCCAGCCGAGGGCGCCCATGCTGGCGCCGCGGCCGACGGGTTCGAGGGTGGCGATCTGGTGGAGGGCGGCGTGTTTGGGTGCGCCGGTGACGGATCCGCCGGGGCAGATGGCGCGGAGGAGGTCGGCGAGGCCGAGGCCGTCGGCGAGGGTGGCGGAGATGGTGGATTCGGCTTGCCAGAGGTTGCACCAGCGGCGGATGGCGTAGAGGTCGTCGACGGTGACGGTGCCGGTGCGGGCGACGCGGGCGAGGTCGTTGCGTTCGAGGTCGACGATCATGATGTGTTCGGCGCGTTCTTTGGTGGAGGTGAGGAGGTCGTGGCGGCCGGTGGGGGTGGCGGGTCGGGTGCCTTTGATGGGTCGGGTGGTGAGGCGGGTGCCGGTGATTTCGATGAGGGTTTCCGGGGAGGCGCAGCCGAGGGCCCAGCCGGGGCCGGTGAGGGTGCCGCCGTAGCGGGCGCCGGGTAGGGCGCCGAGGCGGGTGAGGGCGGGTAGGGGGTCGCCGGTGTAGGGGGCGCTGGCGTGGCCGACGAGGTTGGTCTGGTAGACGGTGCCGTGGCTGATGGCGGTGCGGACGGTGTCGATGGCGTGGGCGTGGGTGGTGGGGGTCCAGCTGGGTGTCCAGTCGCCGAGGGTCCAGGGGCGGCGGGTGGTGGGGTTGGTGGGTGGGGTGGGGGTGTCGGTGTGGTGGTAGACGATGGCGACGATGTCGGGTAGTGCGGGTATGGGGGTGGGTGCGCCGGTGGGTGCGTGGGCGAGGTGGGCGCCGGCGGCGGCGGAGACGTAGAGGGCGGCGCCGCAGGTGCGGCGGGTGTGGTGGTGGGTGGTGGTGGGGCGGGTGAGGTCGTGGAGGGACAGGTCGTGGGCGGCGAGGAAGGTTTCGAGGTCTCCGGCGGGGTTGCCGCCGTCGGTGAGGTGCCATTGCCAGCGGGTGTGTTCGGTGAGCCGGTGGCGGCAGTTCACCGGTGCGGCGGGGACGTCAATCAATCGCTGTGGGAGCGTTTCCACGCCAGTCGGCCCGACCTTCCTCGTCCGTTCAGTGGATTTCGGTGGCGCCACGGCGGAAGCCGGTCGATACGGCGCGCGGGGGCTTGGTACTGTGCGTCACTGGTCATGTGAACCATGACACAGTGCCCCCACAGTCCGGAGAACCCGATGTGCCAGCACCAAACCACCTGCCCCTCCGCTGACGCCACCGACCGGGAGGCCGCGCGGGTCATCGCCTGCTTTCCCGAGCAGGGCTGGAGTCTGCTCTGCAACGGCGTCATTCTCTTCGAGGACACCGGCGAGTTGTTGCCTGACGGCAGTTCCATCGCCCCGCACCGTGGCCCGGCCCGACATGCTCTGGTCGCCTGACCGGTCACGGTCGGTGATCGTGGTGTGACGTGGTCCGTTTCGGTCGTGCTCCCCGCCCGGGGCGGCCCGACGGATCGTGGTGTCCTGCGGCGCAGCGTACGTCAGTCCTCGTAGGCCTGGGGTGACGGGCAGGAGCAGACGAGGTTCCGGTCACCGTAGGCGCCGTCGATGCGGCGTACCGGTGGCCAGTACTTGTTCTTGGGGTCCACGCCGTCGGGGTAGGCGCCGACGGACCGTGGGTAGGGGTGTGGCCAGTGGTCGGCGGTGACCATGGCGGCGGTGTGGGGGGCGTTGCGTAGGGGGTTGTCCTGGGTCGGCCATCTGCCGGTGGCGACCTGGTCGATTTCGGCGCGGATGGCGATCATGGCGTCGCAGAAGCGGTCCAGTTCGCCGAGGTTTTCGCTTTCGGTGGGTTCGACCATGAGGGTGCCGGCGACCGGGAACGACATGGTGGGGGCGTGGAAGCCGTAGTCCATGAGGCGTTTGGCCACGTCGTCGACGGTGATTCCGGTGGTTTTGGTCAGCGGTCGCAGGTCCAGGACGCATTCGTGGGCGACCAGGCCCTTGTTGCCGGTGTAGAGCACCGGGTAGTGGGCGCGTAGGCGGGTGGCGACGTAGTTGGCGGCCAGGACGGCCACGGCGGTGGCGCGGGTCAGGCCGGTGGGGCCCATCATCCGCAGGTACGCCCACGGGATGGGCAGGATGCCCGCTGATCCGTGCCGGGCCGCGGAGATCGCCGGCCGGTCGGTGCCGTGGTCGCCGGTGGGGTCGCCGGGTAGGTACGGGGCGAGGTGGGCGCGTACGGCGACGGGTCCGACGCCGGGTCCGCCGCCGCCGTGTGGGATGCAGAAGGTCTTGTGCAGGTTGAGGTGGGACACGTCGGCGCCGAAGTGGCCCGGTCGGGCGTAGCCGAGTAGGGCGTTGAGGTTGGCGCCGTCGACGTAGACCTGTCCGCCGGCGTCGTGGACCTTGGCGCAGAGGGCGGCGATGCCGGGTTCGTACACGCCGTGGGTGGACGGGTAGGTGACCATGATCGCGGCGAGGGCGTCGCGGTGGGTGTCGATCTTGGTGTCGAGGTCGGTCAGGTCGACGTTGCCGTCGGTGTCGCAGCCGACCACGACCACCCGCATGCCGGCCATCACCGCCGACGCGGCGTTGGTGCCGTGGGCCGACGACGGGATGAGGCACACGTCGCGGTGGCCGTGGCCGCGTTGGACGTGGTAGGCGCGGATGGCCAGTAGGCCGGCCAACTCCCCCTGGGAGCCGGCGTTGGGTTGCACGCTTACCGCGTCGTAGCCGGTGACCTCGGCCAGCCAGCCTTCCAGTTGGGCGATGAGCCGCTGGTAGCCGGTGGTCTGGTGGGCCGGCGCGAAGGGGTGCACGTCGGCGAACGCGGGCCAGCTGATCGGTTCCATCTCGGTGGTGGCGTTGAGTTTCATGGTGCACGAGCCCAGCGGGATCATGCCGCGGTCCAGGGCGAAGTCGAGGTCGGCCAGTCGGCGCAGGTAGCGCAGCATGGCCGTCTCGCTGTGGTGGGCGCCGAAGACGGGGTGGGTGAGGAAGTCGCTGGTGCGTAGCAGCGTCGCCGGCAGGGCGGTGGGTGGGGCGTCGGGAAGGTCGGCGACACCGGTGGTGCCGGTGGTGTCGGTGGTGTCGGCGAAGGCCCGCCACACCTGACGCAGGTGCGCGTCGGTGGTGGTCTCGTCGCAGGAGATCCCGACGTGGTCGGCGTCGACCAGCCGCAGGTTGACGCCGTGGTCGGCGGCGGCGGTGACCACGGCCTCGGCCCGCCCGGGTACCCGGGTCAGTACGGTGTCGAAGAACTCGTGGTGGACGACGTGGACGCCGTCGAGGGCACGTAGGCTGGCGGCCAGGCGGGTGGCCGTGGTGTGGGTGTGCCGGGCGATGGCCCGTAGGCCGTCCGGGCCGTGGTAGACGGCGTACATGCCGGCGACCACGGCCAGCAGCACCTGTGCGGTGCAGATGTTGCTGGTGGCCTTCTCCCGTCGGATGTGCTGTTCGCGGGTCTGCAACGCCAGCCGGTAGGCGGGGTCACCGGCGGCGTCGCGGGACAGGCCGACCAGCCGGCCGGGCAGCATCCGTTCCAGGCCGGCGCGGACCGCCAGGTAGCCGGCGTGTGGTCCGCCGAATCCCATCGGCACGCCGAAGCGTTGGGTGGTGCCGGCGGCGATGTCCGCGCCGATCTCACCCGGGGGGCGCAGCAGCGTCAACGCCAGCAGGTCGGCGGCCACGCACACCAGTGCGCCGCCGGTGTGGGCGGCGTCGACCAGCTTCTGGTGGTCGCGGACCGCGCCGCTTGCTCCCGGGTACTGCAGGTGCAGGCCGAAGTAGTCCGCCGGCAGCGCCTCGGTGTCGAGGTCGAGCACGCGTACCTGGATGCCCAGGGGGGCGGCGCGGCTGGTGATGACGGCGATGGTCTGCGGCAGGGTGTCGGCGTCGACGACGTACACCGGGCTGCGGTTGGTCGAGGCCCGCCGGGCCAGGGTCATCGCCTCGGCCGCGGCGGTGCCCTCGTCGAGCATGGAGGCGTTGGCGGTGGTCAGGCCGGTCAGGTCGGCGACCATGGTCTGGAAGTTCAGCAGTGCCTCCAGCCGGCCCTGGCTGATCTCCGGCTGGTAGGGGGTGTAGGCGGTGTACCAGGCGGGGTTCTCCAGCACGTTGCGGCGGATCACCGCCGGGGTGTGGGTGCCGTGGTAGCCCAGGCCGATCATCGACACCGCGACGGTGTTGTCGGCGGCCAGGGCCCGTAGTTCGGCGGTGGCCTCGGCTTCGCTGGCCGCGGGGGGCAGGTCGAGTTGGCCGTGCCAGCGGATGGTCTCGGGGATGGCGGCGTCCATCAGGTCGTCGACGGTGGCGTAGCCGACGGCTTCCAGCATGCGGGCTTCGGCGTCGGGGTCGGGGCCGATGTGCCGGTCGGCGAACTGCTCTACGGACATGGGTTGCGCTCCCAGCGGGTGAGGTCGACACGTCGGCCTCCCCCTGAGTCACACCGCCGCGGGCTGCGCTGGTGTTCCACAGTGCCTGCCCACGAGGTCCTTTTGCCTGAGAGGTTCCGGGGAGGATATGCCCCTTCGGCGCCGCCGGTGTTTCTCGGGCGGTCTCTCCCCCGTGGGTGGTACCGGCATGGTCAACGCTACCAGCGCCGTGGTGGCCGGTGCCGGCGCTCCCCCACCGCCGGCTGTCACACGGTTGCGGGGGTGGGTGCCGGGTCGGCGGCGACGCCGGTGGTGAGCCGGTCGGTCAGGGCCGGCAGGACGGTGCCCAGCGGGGCGTTCAGGATGTGCCGGGCGTATCGGTCGCCGCGGGTCGGCCCCTGGTTGACGATCACCACCGGGATGTCCTGTTTCGCGGCCTGGATGACGAATCGGCGGCCGGAGAGCACCGTCAACGACGAGCCGAGCACCAGCACGGCGTGGGCCCGCTCGACCAGGGCCGTGCAGTGGGCCACCCGGGCCGGTGGCACGGTCTCGCCGAAGAACACCACGTCCGGTTTGAGTGGCCCGCTGCCGCAGTCCGCGCAGTCGACGGTGCGGAACGTGGCCACGTGTTCGTCGGGGAGATCCACGTCACCGTCGGGGTTGACCGCCGCGTCGGCGGCGGTGAAGCCGGGGTTGGCCGCGAGTAGCCGCCGGTGCAGTTGGGCGCGGCTGCCCCGCCGGCCGCAGGCCAGGCAGACCACCTGGTCGAGGCGGCCGTGCAGCTCCACCACCGGGTCGCTGCCGGCGGCGGTGTGCAGGCCGTCGACGTTCTGGGTGAGCACCACCGGGACCAGGCCGGCGTGTTGCAGCCGGGCCACCGCCCGGTGTCCGGCGTTCGGCCTGGCCCGGGTCATCAGGTGCCAACCCAGGTGGCTGCGCGCCCAGTAGCGTTGTCGGGCCGCGGGGTCACCGCGGAACGTCTGGTACGTCATCGGGGTGTGCCGCCGGGCCACCGCGCCGGGTCCCCGGTAGTCGGGGATGCCGGAGTCGGTGGACAGGCCCGCGCCGCTGAGCACCACCACCTCACCGGCTGCCAGCAGCCGGATCACCGCCTCGAAGGTCCGTTCCACCCGTCCATGGTGCCTCACGCACCGTCGGCGGTACCCCGGTCACCACGGGCGGTGACCGGGGTGGGTTCACCGTTGCTGGTGGCGCGGCAGGGCCGGCGGGGTCGTCGTGCCCACCGACGCCACCGGCGTCGACTGCTGGTGCAGCCGGTCCATCGTGCGGGCCAGCTGCTGGCTGCCGTCGTCGAGGTGGCGTGCCGCGGCCTGCATGTGCGACATCATCATCTCGCCGAAGATCCGCAGCGCCTCCCGGGTGGCCACCTGGTCGTCGAAGCCCGCCCCGGCCGAGCTGCGGTACTCCTGCACCGCCCGCTGCGCCTCGGCCTTGGCCTCCTCGGCGGCGGCCTGCAGGTACGCCTCGTACTGGGTGCGGGCGTACTCGGCGACCCGGCGGGCGTAGTCGTGGGCCTGGGCGATGATCTGCTCGGCCTCGCGTTGGGCCGCCGAGAGCAGGTTGACCTCCTTGGCCGCCGGTGGTTTCGCCGCGCCCGCGCTGGGGATCACCCCGTGCCGGTGCAGCTCGACGTGGTCGTTGAGGCGTTCGTTCTCGGCGCGCAGGTTCGCGATCTGCGTGGACAGCAGGTCCAGTTCGTCGGCCACCTGCATGCGGAAGCGGTCCACGTCGGTGTGGTCGTAGCCGCGTCGGGTGAACGACGCCGAGCCGAACTCCCACCGGCGTACCCGGTCGGAGGTCATCCGTACCTGTACGCCACCGGACACCTGCACCCCGTCGTAGCTGCCGATTGGGGTCGCACTCACCGCGCACCTCCGGAACTGTCGGGGACGGAGCCTGCCTGCGCGATCCGCCACGTCGGGCCGTACCACTGGGTGCCGAGGCCTTCGTGGTGGACCTGGGATTCGTGGTAGCCCGCCCGGGTCAACGTCGACACCGCGTGCGACACCATCGCGTCGGCGCCGCAGACGAACACCTGCCGGGACCGCCAGTCGGCGTCGGCCAGGGCCCGGTCCACCGCGTGGGTGAACTCACCCGGGCGGCGGGCGTCGGCGGCCACCACCTGGGTGACCGACAGCCACGGGCAGGACGCCGCCAACTTGTCGATGCCGTCGGCGTCGTAGAACTCGCTGGCCGAGCGGGCGCCCACGTACAACGCCACCTGCCGGCCGGTGTCCTCGGCCGCGACCTGTTCCACCAGGGCTTTCACCGGCGCCCATCCGGTGCCGGCGGCCAGCAGCAGCAGGTCCGACGAGCCGGCCGACCACAGGGTCAGGCGCTGTCCCACCGGTGCGGCCAGGTGCAGCTGGTCGCCCACGGCGCAGCCGTACACCAGTCGCGACGACACCGCACCGCCGGGTGCGGCCCGGACGTGGAACTCCAGGGTGCCGTCGGCGCGGGGGGCGTTGGCCGGTGAGTAGTACCGCCACGACCGCACCGCCGGATGTGACACTCCGACCGACTGGCCCGCCGCGAACGGCAGCAGGTACTGCGGGCGGACGGTCAGCACCGCCACGTCGAAGGCCCGCCGCTCGTGGGCGACGATCTCGGCCACCCACCATGGTGGGGTCTGCGCCTCGGCCGCCTGCGCCGCCTCGGTCATCACCTTGGCGATCAGGGTGTACGCCGCGGACCAGTCCCGGGCCAGGTCCTCGGTCCACCGCTCGGCCAGGAAGTGCCGCAGCGTGGCCAGCAGCGCCTCACCGACGGCCGGGTAGTGCTCGGCGCGTACCGCGAACTTGCGGTGGTCGGCGCCCAGTTCCCGCAGGAAACCGACCAGGTGGTCGACCTGGTCGACGTGGGACACGATGTGCCCCAACGCGCCGACCAGACGATCGCGTTGCCCGGCCATGTTGGTCGGGAACATCTGCCGGGTTTCGGGGTGGGCCAGGAACAACGTCGAGTAGAAGTACAACGGAACCTGGTCGCCGTGGGCGGCGACCAGGTTCCAACTCTGTTTGAGTGCCGCCGGGTCCACCGCTCAGACGCCCGGTCGGGTCCCGGTGGCCACCACCTGGTCCTGTACCTGGGCCAGCACGTCCGCCACGTACGCCAGCGTGTCCGCCGGCACGCCCAGCTGCGTCAGCGTCGCCGTCAGGTGCCCGCCGACGGTGGCGTACTGCGCCTCGGTGATGCCCAGCGGCTGGTGGGCCTGGGCCAGGTCACGGCCGGTGTACTCGTTGGGTCCGCCGAGCACCACCGTCAGCATCGCCGCCAGGTGTCGCCGCTGACCGGTCATGTTCACGTCGGTGAAGTATCCGGCCACCTCGGGGTCGGCCAGCACCCGGTCGTAGAACAGGTCCACGGCGGCCTTGACCGAGGCGGCGCCGCCGATGCGTTCGTAGTGCGACGTGGGGGTGGTCTCTTCGGTAACCGTCACGGTGGTTCCTTCCGGAGGAGGGGATCCTGCCCGGTCCACCCGTCGCCGTCGACGAACGGGCCACAGCGGACCGTCGTCGGACCATAGCGTGTCGATCCTTTCCGGCCATCGCCGCCCTATCGGGTTCCCGACAGCATCCTCACCCTCGGTGATTGTGGCTGCTCAGGGAGGCCTGCCGCGGGTGAGACATCATCCACTGCGGATGGACCAGATGGGCAGAAGTCACCGGCGGCCAGCGGCGCGAACCGCGGCGCGGGCCGGTCCCGCCGGCCGGACCCGACGTGGCCGGCGACCATGACCGACGGTCACCGCCGCCGGTGGTGTCTAGCCCGCTCGACGTCGGGCCCGGCGCGCGGCCAGCTCGTCACCGGCCGGCTGCGACACCACCGGCTCCGGATCACCGGTCGCGGCGGGCTCCGCCGGCAGGTGCGACAACGAGCCCTGGATCTCCTTGAACGCCCCGCCGATGGCGATGCCGAAGACTCCCTGGCCGCCCTGCAGCAGGTCGACGACCTCCTCGGTCGAGCGGCACTCGTACACCGTCGTGCCGTCGGAGATCAACGTGATCCCGGCCAGGTCGGCCACCCCACGCGAGCGCAGGGCCTCGATCGCCTTGCGGATGTTCTGCAGGGACACCCCCGCGTCCAGCAGCCGTTTCACGACCTTCAACACCACCAGGTCGCGGAACGAGTACAGCCGGGACGTTCCCGAGCCGGAGGCGTCGCGCACACTCGGCACCACCAACGCCGTACGCGCCCAGTAGTCCAACTGCCGGTAGCTGATGCCCACCGCGTGACACGCCGTCACACCCCGGTAGCCCACCGAACCGTCACCGTCAGCCAGCCCGTCCACCGGCACCACACCCGGGGCCCCTTGCGGACCACCCGGATCGGAATCATGCGGCTCATGCATCCGGCCACCCTCCCCGCCAGTGCGGTGACACGCCGTTTCCACGCACGCGCACCCCTCGACACGGCAACCCTATAGCGACCTTGAAGAGTTACCGTGGAGAAACCGGCGCGACACGCCGCGCAGCGACACTCCCCGGTCGCCGACAGACGACCGGACCCCCGCGCCGGGGGCCGGTCGGACCGGGAGCGGACTCAACCCGCGAAGTCCTCCGGACTCACCTGCTCCAGGAACTCGCGGAACTTCTCCACCTCGTCCTCCTGCTCGTCCGGGATGACGATCCCCGCCTCGCTGAGGACCTGCTCGGCACAACGAATCGGCGCCCCCACCCGCAACGCCAACGCGATCGAGTCACTGGGCCGCGCGGACACCCGCACCCCGTCACCCAGCAGCAGATCCGCGTAGAAGACGCTCTCCTTCAGCTCGGTGATCTCCACCGCCCGCAACGGCGCCTCCAGCGCCGCCAACACGTCCCGCAGCAGGTCGTGCGTCAACGGCCGTGCCGGCTTGACGCCCTGCTGCTCGTAGGCGATCGCGGTGGCCTCGACCGCACCGATCCAGATCGGCAGATAACGGTCGCCCTCGACCTCCCTGAGCAGGACGATCGGCTGGTTGCTGGGCAGCTCCACCCGAACTCCGACCACGCTCAGCTCGCGCACCGCCGCCTCCGTGTCGTTGTCACCTACGCCCGCCCCGCCCTTCGCCTGAACGGTACACGGGCCGCGAACCGGCCGGGCAACGCGCCGCCACCGCCGCCCGCCGCATCGGCGAAGGGTTACCCCGGCAAGCCTACGACACGCGTGCCGGGACAGATCACCGCGCACGAGCCGACGGCACTCAGCGGCCCAACGTCGACCGTAACCCCACCCGCACCAACGCCGCGTGCAACTGCTGCGACAACGTCACCAGCTCACGGGCCGTCTCCGCCGCCCGCGCCCGCGCCGCCGGATCGCTCTGGCGCGCCAACGGCGCCACCAGCTGGGCGAACAACCCGACCTCCCGGTCCGCGGCCGTACGGTACCCGCGCAGGTGACGCGGCTGGATGCCGTACTCGGCCAGCCCCGCCACCGCCCGGGCGATGATCAACGCGTCGCCGTCGTACCAGCCCGGCGGATCGGACACCAGCACCCCGAGCCGCTCCAACTCGCCCAACGTCGACTCGTCGATCCCACTACGCGCGACCAGGTCCACCCGACCCATCCGCACCTGCGACGACTCCGCCGGCGCCTCGACGGCCGGCCGACCCGGCACCGCACCGTCCGGGCCCACCGCCACCAACGTCGGGCGCGGCGGACCCGGACCGTCGGCCGAGGCGTCCCACTGCGTCAACTGCTCACGGATCACCCGCAACGGCAGGTACTGGTCGCGCTGCGCGGTCAACACGAACCGCAGCCGCGCCACATCGTCCCAGCTGTACTTGCGGTAACCCGAAGCCGTCCGTTCCGGCTCCACCAGCCCCTCGGCCTCCAGGAACCGCAACTTCGAGATGGTGATGTCCGGGAACTCCACCCGCAGCTGGGCCAGCACCTCGCCGATGCTCATCAGCGGGTGTGACCGGGCCGCTCCCGGCGCAATGGAAGCCGCAGGCTCGTTCACCCCCGGCCGGCCTCCTCCTCCGGACGCGGACCGGCGATGAACACCACCCGGAACTTGCCGATCTGCACCTCGTCACCATTGCTCAACGTCGCTGCCTCCACCCGCTCGCGATTGACGTACGTGCCGTTCAGGCTACCCACGTCCCGCACCGTGAACGTGCCACCGTCGCGGTGGAACTCCGCGTGCCGCCGCGACACCGTCACGTCGTCGAGGAAGATGTCGCTGTCGGGGTGCCGACCGCTGGTCGTCACGTCGTGGTCGAGCAGGAACCGGGCGCCGGCGTTCGGACCGCGCCGTACCACCAGCAACGCCATTCCCGGCGGCAACGAACCGGACATCCGGCTCGGCACCACATCGGTGTCCGGGCCCTCCAGCACTTCGTCGAGCGAGCCGAGATTGAGCGTCGAAGTGACGTCGAGTGGGGGGAACTCGTCGTCTGGCCGCGTCATGGGACCACCTCACGGATCTTGATCGGTCGGCGTCGGGTGGTGGCGGGTCTGGCCGCCGGGCAGTCACACACCCGGCGGCTGGCTCCCCGTGCCAGGGAAGGCAATTCCACAACGCTCAACTATTGGGTTCTCGGTCGACTGGGCGAGCCTAGCCAGCGCCGAAATGCAGGGCAACCGGACGCGCGGAGACAAGCCCCACCACGACCGGCCGGCAACTCAGTTCTCCGTAAGCTCGCGGTAGGCGTCGGCGGTCAGCAGGGTCCGCACCACCGCCGGATCGTCACACGCGATCTCCACCAGCCAACCCGCACCGTACGGATCGGTGTTGATCACCTCAGGGGTGTCGGCCAACGCGACGTTGCGCGCCGTCACCCTACCGCCCACCGGCGCGTAGATCTCCGACACGCTCTTGGTCGACTCGATCTCACCCAGCGACTCACCGGCGGCGACCACCGCGCCCTCGTCGGGCAGCTGGACGTACACGATGTCCCCAAGGGCATCCTGCGCGAAATGGGTGATACCGATCCGCACCGTCCCGGCGTCATCACCAGCCACCCACTCGTGCTCGGCGGTGTAACGCAGCTGTTCAGGAATCACCAGACGCGTCCTCATCCATCAGTGCACCGGTCACCCGGCGCCAGCCGCGCCGGTCAGGTGACCGGACGGGCGTGCTCCAGCTCGATCGGATCGTGCAGCGCCGACACCTCGACAACCTCACGCTCCTCGACGATCACGTTACCGCCGGCCCGCTCCACCGCCGAGACCACCCCGCCGGGAATCCGCAACGCCGTGCGCATCGTGTCCGGATCACCGATCACCAGGATCGTCAACGGCCCCGACAACCGCCGGCCGTCCACCACCAGACCACCACCGGAGGCATCGAGGAAGTACGTGGAGGCGATCACCCGCACCCCGGCGCCACCGGCATCGGAGATCTGCATCGCCTCGGCCCCGGCGCCCCGAAGCTCCTGCACCGCGTCCAGGATCCGAAACGCCTCCACCGGGCCGGCCACCGACTCGAACCGCACCGACAACCCCGGGCCCTTCGCCGGTAACGTACCCGCCAGGATCCCCAGCTCGTCGGCGCGCCGCCGGGCCTCCTCCAACGCCGCCTGCCTGCCCTCCACGCCCGAGGTCAACTGCCGTTGGCTGTCCTCCAACGCGGCGATGTCCTGCCGCAGCCGGCTCTCCCGCTGGTCCAGGTCCGACAGGATCCGCACCAGGTCCTCCTGCCGGGCCGCCGACAACGACGGATCCGTCGAGGTCGTCTTCAACTGCACCACCAGGGTGAAGCCCAGCAACGCCAGCAGCACCGCGATCACCACCCCGGCCGAGGACAACCGCCGCGACGGCGCCACCGGCGGCGGCAGCACCACCGTCGTGGCCGCGCTGTCGTCGGTGGCCGGCGGTGGCTCGGCCGGCCGCGGCGGATCGGCCGGCTCGGCCTCCGGCCGCGGCGCCGGCTCGCGCGGCGCCAACGGACTCAGCTCGTCCGGGTCCTCGGAGTCCGGCCGGGGATCCGCCGGCGTGGCCGGCGCCGGCGCGGCCGGCGGCACCGGCCAACCCGTGCCCGTCTCGGTGTGTTCCTCGCTCACGCCACCAACCTACGCCCGGAACAGGTGCCGGCGGATCGCCGCCACGTTGCCGAAGATCCGCACCCCCAGCACGACCACCACACCGGTGGACAACTGCCCACCCACCCCCAACTGGTCACCCAGGTACACGATCAGTCCCGCGACCAGCACGTTGGAGATGAACGAGATCACGAACTGCTTGTCGTCGAAGATCCGGTCCAGTTTCGCCCGGACCCCACCGAACACCGCGTCCAACGCCGCGACCACGGCGATCGGCAGATACGGCTGCAACGCCGACGGAACGGTGGGATCGAGATACACCCCGAGCACCACACCGGCGAGCAACGCCAACACCGCGATCACCGGCCACCTCCACTGGGGCTGGGAGACGTCCGCGCATCGGACGACTCAGGACTGGTTCGCTCATCCGCCGCCGTCGGCGACGGACCCGGACTCACCGGCGGACGGGCGTAGCGTAGCCGCGGCTCGGCGGCGGCCGGCAGGGTCAGCTCCCGCGCCGTGCGCACCCCGAACGAGATCCCCGTGGTGTCGGCCACCCGGCGCATCAACGCCGCCGTGGTGCTGTCCTCGAAACGCTGCCGCAGGTCCCGCCCGCCGATTGCCGACACCTCGTAGGGCCCCGTCACCGGCCGGAAGTCCACCAGGATCGCGTCACCGGCCGACCGGATCGTCGAGGTGGCCGTCAACCGCTGACCGTTGATCGCCACCGCCTCGGCGCCCACCCCCCACAGGCCGTTGGCGACCCGCTGCAGGTCGCTGTAGATCACCCGGTCCGGACCGTTGGCGCCGTCGCCGCCGGTGACGGCGTTCGGGTTCTCCGGCGGGTCGGCCAACCGGACCACCACCCCGTCACCGCGTACCCGGCCCACCCCGGTGCCCGCCTCCAGCTCCCGCAGCCGCGCCGCGTCGGAGCCGCTCAACGCCAACCCCCGCAGCCGGGTGACCTCGTCGCGCAACTCGTCGGCACGCGTGGTCAACTCGTCGGACTGCTGCTGCCGCTGGTTGATCTGCTCCACCAACCCGGCCCGGGCCTGGCTGCGCCCCGGCTCCTCGGCCACGGTCTGGCGGTAGGCCACCGCGAACAGGAACCCCAACGCCACCAGCACCACCACGCTGACCAGCCGCGCCGACCAGCCGACACCGCCGGTGGGCCGCGGCCGGGCCGCCGCCTCGGCGTAACCCGGATCCAGCGGGTTACGGAACAACTCGGTCAGGAAATCCGGCACGTACACGCGTTCGGTGGCGGGTTCCCGGTCCTCACCGGCCGGCCCGGTCACGACCGGCCCGCCGACCGGGCCCGCACCAGACGCCCCGCCTGCACCACGTACAACGCCCCGGCCACCCAATACAGCACCAGCCCCCACCAGGCAAGCGACCAACCGGCCGCCGCCGCCACGGTGGCCGTGCCCGGCACCGCCGCGGCCAGCAGCAACAGCGGAAACGCCGCGAGCAGCAGGAACGTGGCGGACTTACCCACGTAGTGCACCGGCGGCGGACCGTACCCGTGGCGACGCAGCACCGTCAGCGACCCCAACAGCAGCAGCTCCCGGGCCAGCAGCGCCACGGTGAACTGCCACGGCACCACCTCCCGCACGGTGAACGCCAGCAGGGTGGCCAGAATGTACAGCCGGTCGGCGAACGGGTCGAGCAACTCCCCCAGCCGGCTGACCTGACCCAGCCGCCGCGCCGCCCAGCCGTCCACCCAGTCGGTGGTGCCGCCCACGGCCAACACCACGATCGCGGCCACATCCGCCTCGACGACCAGGAAGAGGTACAGGAACAGGGGCACCCCGAGCAGCCGTACGAAACTGATCACATTGGGCACGGTCAACACCCGACCCGCCGGGCCCAGCTGCCCGGATTCGGCGGTCGGTCGATGCTCCGCCCGAGCGGGCCAACGCGACACCGTACCTCCCCCCGCGGGCGTGCGCGCCTCGCCCGCGGACAGCGGACACGCGATCGCACGTGCGTGACGCCGCGCCCACCGTGCCTGCCGGCCCCGGGCGGCACCTGCGCCTGAATGCGGCCCACGATCGGTCGATCGCGGGCCGGTGACTTGCGCTGCCACTATAACGGGCGTTGTCGCACCCCCCGGCCGGTGACGGTGACGGTCACCGCGGGTGACAGCACTCAACAGCGAAGGTCAGGCCGTGCGGGCGGTGTTCTCCGGCGCGGCCGCGGGCACCTCGACGGCCTGACCGAAGGCCAGCAACGCCAGCAGCAGCTCGTGCTGGGCCCGCCCCGGCATCCGGTCCAACACCGCCTGCACCGCCCGGTGCCGCCGCTGTTTGACCTCACCCAACAACGTCTCGGCCGCCGCGGTGGGCACCAACCGGACCTCGCGGCGGTCCCGGGGATCGGCCACCCGCCGCACCAGCCCGGTGGCCTCCAACCGGTCACAGAGCCGACTGGCCGAGGACGGCACCACGTCGAGCAGCTCCGCCAGGCGGTTGACGTTCAACTCCGGCCGGGTGCTGATCAACGCCAACACCCGCAGCTGCGTCGGTGAGACGGTCAGGTCGTGCCGGGTCACCGCCGACTCCAGCACACCGACCAACGCCTCGGCTGCCGCCTCGATCGCCACGGCAAGGTTCGGAGGTCGCTCCACCCGGTGTCCCCTGCGATCGTCCCGCTCGTTCTCGACCGACAACTCGATTACCGCCCGCATCAGCCGGCCTGGTCGTGCGTGCCGTGCCAGTCGAGGCAGACCACGACCGCGTCGTCACGCAGATCCGCATCGGCATGGTAGGCGTGCAGCTCCCGCATCACCGTACCAACCGCCTCGGTCGCCGGCTGCAGCCGCGTGGCCCGCATCGCCCGCGCCATGGCCCGCTGCCCGTACGGCTCCGCCCCGCCCGGTGACGCGGCGTAGACACCGTCGGAGACGACGAACAGCCGGTCCCCGGCGACCAGGTCGAACTCCTGCACGTCGTAGCGGGTCTCGGCGAACATGCCCAGCGGCAGCTGCTGCTCCAGGGTGATCGCCGTCACGGCACCGCCGCGTAGCCGCAGCACGTGCGGGGAACCGGCGTCGACCGCCCGCACCCGCCCGGCGCGCACGTCGACCTCCAACAGCAGCGTCGCCACGTGCCGGCCACCCCGGTGCTGGTAGAAGATCGTGTCCGAGGCCAACTCGGCCTGCTCGACCAGCGCACCCCCGGACCGTCGGGCATTGCGCATCGCGTTGACCGTCACCGCCGTCAACAACGCCGACGGCAGGCCACTGCCCGCCCCGTTGAGCACCGTGACCGTCAACCGGTCACCGTCCAGGGACCAGTCGAAGTGGTCACCGCCGACGGTGTACGCCGGCTCCAACTGGCCGGCCAACAGAAACCCCGGCTGGTCGACGCTGCGCCCCGGCAGCAGGTCCCACTGCATCTCCGCGGCCATGCTCAACCGCTCGCGGCGCCGTACCCGCCGGTACCGGTCGGTCTCCCGGTCCGCCGCGCGTAACGCCACCGCCAGCTCACCGGCGACGTCACCGAGCTGCTCGACGGTGTCGGCCCCCGGCACCCGGGGCAGCTCCACCAGCAGCGCACCGAGGCGCTCCCCCCACACCGACAACGGCACGAACACCCGGCACCGGCCGTCCTCACCGGTGTCCAACACCGGCTGTTGGCTGCTGAAACACCGCTGGGCCAGCTGCTGGCCGGCATCGGTCAACGGCCCGCCCAGCACCGGCCACAGGCCGCTGATCTGGTAGTCGGCGATGAACACGTCGGTGCGGCAGGCCGCCAACGCCAGACGGATCGCGGCGTCGGCGGCCTCGGCCAACTGGTCGGGCGGCGCCGCCCGCAGCGCACGCGACACCCCTGCGGGCGCATCCGGCATGGTCGTCCTCCGCACATGTTCTTGCCGTAGGGCAAGCATCATACGGACGGTGGCCCACCGACCGCCGCCGGCACTGGCCGTCTCCGTCCGGGCGTCGCCGGCCGGCCACCCGACACCCCAGGAGGCACCGGTGCCCCGGTATCGGCCCGGCGACACCACGGCGACGGCGATACTGACCCCCGGAACCCAGGTGGGCAGGAGGTGACCGGTGAACTCGGCACACAACGCGGCGGTGGTCGTCGGCGTGGACGGCTCACCGCAGGCACTGCGGGCCGTCGGCCTGGCCGCCACCCAGGCCCACCGCCACCAACGGCCACTGCGGGTGGTACACGCCTTCATCTGGCCGAGGCTGCACCTGCCCACCGGTGGCCCATCCGGCAGCGCACTGCGCCCCCAGGCCGAACAGCTGGTCACCGAGGCCGTCGACACCGCCCGACGCACCATACCGGACCTGCCCGTCACCGGGGAGATCATCGACGGTGAGGCCTCGGCGGTCCTGCTCGGCGAAGCCCCCACCGCGGCGATGATCGTGCTCGGCGACCGGGGTCTCGGCGGCTTCGGGGCCCTGCTCGTCGGCTCCGTCGCCGTCCAGGTCACCACCTACGCCCCCGGCCCGGTGCTCATCGCCCGGGGCGCCGACCACCCCCACGGACCCGTCGTCGTCGGCGTCGACGGCTCACCGGTCTCCGCCGCCGCCGTCGACTTCGCCGCCCAGGAGGCCACCCTGCGCGGCACCGACCTCGTCGCGCTGCACGCCTACCGGCATCCCACCGCCACCTCCCCCGGCGACATGCAACCGGTCGTCTACGACAAGCAACGACTACGCCAGATCCACGACCAGATCGTCGCCGACGCCGTCGCCGACCTCACCCACCGCCTGCCCGACCTGACCGTCCACCGCCACCCGGTGCCCGCCCGCACCCGCACCGCCCTGCTCGACGCCTCCCGGCAGGCGCAACTGCTGGTCGTCGGCGGCCACGGCCACGGCGCGCTCGGCGGGCTGCTGCTCGGCTCGGTCAGCCAGGCGGTACTACACCACAGCGCCTGCCCGGTCGCCGTGGTCCGCGCCCCGCACTGACCCGCGCCCACCACACCCGGGCATGGGTGCGCCCCCGCCGGGTAGACCCACCGCGGCACACGCACACCACCCACGGGGAGGCCCACCATGGCGGGACCACGACCAGGCAGCAACGCCTACGACAAACAACGCGCGCGGCTGCGTACCGCCGTCGAGAACTCCGGACGCGCCACCGACAGCGAGGCCAACGACGTGGCCAACCAGGTGCTGCGCGAGGACCGCGGCCAACGCGGCGTGGTCCGCGGCGACCGCACCTACGGCCCCAAGGGCGAACGGGAAGCCGGCGCCCCCAAGTGACCTGCCGTACCGGCCCACGCCGCTGAGCACCACCGACACGGGATACCCGCCGCGGACACCGGCATCGCGGCCGCCCCGGCGGGTACCCACCGGACATGACCGACCCGCACCGCACCGCCCGGGCCCTGCTGGACCGCCACGGCCGCACCTTCGCCGACGACGCCGGCATCACCCTCACCGACCGGCCCGCCCCGCTGTACCAGCTGCTGGTGCTCACCACCCTGCTCAGCACCCGCATCCGGGCATCCCTGGCGGTCAGCGCCGCCCGGCACCTGTTCGCCGCCGGCTACCGCACCCCGCACGCCATGGCCGCGGCGAGCTGGTCCGACCGCGTCGACGCCCTCGGGGCGGCCCACTACCGCCGCTACGACGAACGCACCGCCACCATGCTCGGCACCGCCGCCACACACTGCCAGCAGCGCTGGCACGGCGACCTGCGGCGGCTACACGCCGACACCGGCGCCGACCGCACGGCGCTGCGCCGCGCGCTCACCGAATTCCCCGGCATCGGACCCACCGGCGCCGACATCTTCCTCCGCGAGGCCCAGAGCGTCTGGCCGGACCTGCGGCCCTTCCTGGACCGCCGGGCCCTCGCCGGTGCCCGCCGGCTGGGCCTGCCCACCTCCGCGCCACAGCTGGCCCACCTGGTCGCACCCGCCGACCTCGGCCGCCTCGCCAGCGCCCTGGTCCGCGTCACCCTCGACGAGAAGGCCGCCACCGACATCAGCCGCCAGGCGACCGCCTAGGCGGCGTTACCCGGCCGGGTCAGATACCACACCAGCAACGCCGCGAGCAGCGCCAACACGATCAGCCCACCGGAGACCCCAGCCGGCTCGTCCGGCCCCCGCCCGGTGGTACCGAAGTAGATCACCGCGAGCCCGGCGAGCACCGCGAAGAAGGTACGCCACCCCCGGTCATTCACCCACCCGACGATACGACTTCACCTGCCACTTCTGTCCGATTCGGCAGAGGTGTCCTCCGGACGGGGGAAACCCGTCAGTCGACCTCCAGATCGTCCAACGAGATCGCATGGGTCATCAACCACCGCGCCAACGCCGGCATCCCGAACAACCACAACGGCGCCGACTCGGTCGTACCGTTGGTCGCCACCACCGCGAACCGCAGATCCGGCACCCGGTACGCCTCGATCCGCCACCGGTGGTTACGGTCCCGCCAGACCGCCGAAGGGTCCACCACCTGACCCTAACCACCACCGCAGACCCCCGCCGGCGAACCTCAACCCACCACCGACCGACTGTCGTCGGCATGCCGACGGGTCACCCCCGTGGCATCCAACAACTCCAACAACGGCACCGCCACCCGACGGGTGGTGTCCAACGCCCGCCGCGCCGCACCGACCGTGAACGGCTGCGGCAGACCCGCCAACACCCGCGCCGCCTCCTGCGGCACCCCCGGCAACAACACCACGTTGCCCGGCAACCGCAGCAACACCCCGGCCCGCACCGCCGCGGCCACCTCCCGCGGCCCCAACCCCCACCCGGCCAACCGGTCGGCCTCCGGCGCCCGGAACCGACACCCGGCGAACTCCACCCGCAACCGGTCCACCGCCCGCGCCACCGGCACCGGCAACCCACCGGCACCCTCGGCCACCACCCGACCGTCGACCACCCGCAACGGCGCCCGCACCAACGCCACCACCAACACCCGCTCCGGCAACCCCAGACGCCGCCGCAGCACCTCCACCGGCGGCCCCGGCTCCAACGGCCGCTCCCGCCCGTACCGCTCGACCTCCACCGCCAACGCCACCCGACACCGCGCCCAGTAGTCGACGTCGGCCAACCAGTCACCGGCCACCGGCACCGCACCCGCCGTCGACACCCCCATCCGGCGCAGGTCCCCCGCCCGCACCAGACGACGCCGCCGCACCTCCCCCACCAGATCCGCAACCCCGTCCACATCGGCCAACACCACCGCCCGGGCCGCCGCCGCACCCCGACGACGCAACACCGGCGGATCGGTGTCCAACACCCGCACCCCGGCGACCACACACCGCCGACCCGGATCCCGCAACAACGCCCGGTCCCCCACCAGCACCGGCAACGGCCGATCCAACCGCAGCCGCACCGTGTCCACCCCCAACGGCCGCAACCGCACCGCCACCTGCGCCGACCCGACGTGCACCATCGCCGTCGCCGGCAACTGCGCCACCGGCACACCGCTGAGACGCACATCCCACACCGCGCTCAAGGCGAACCGGCCCGGACTCAACAACGCATCCCCCCGACCCACCCGCTCCCGGGGAACCCCACGCAGGTTCACCGCCACCCGCGCCACCGCCGACACCTCCGACCGCGCCACCCCCAACGACTGCAACCCCCGCACCCGCACCGGCGCGCCCAGCCCCGTCACCTCCAGGACGTCGTCCACCCGCAGCCGACCCGCGGCAAGGGTGCCGGTGACCACCGTGCCCGCCCCCCGCACCGTGAACGACCGATCCACCCACAGGCGCACCGGCGCATCGACCACCGGCGGCGCCATACCGGCCACCAACCGCCCCAACGCCTCCCGCAACCGTGGCAGCCCCGCGCCGGTCACCGCGCTGACCGCCACCGCCTCCACACCCGCCAACGACGTACCGGCAAGCTCCTCCCGGGCCCGCGTCAACGCCATCCGAGGATCGGCCAGATCGGCACGCGTCACCACCAGCAGCCCCGCCGACACCCCCAGCGCGTCCAACGCCGCCAGATGCTCCGCCGACTGCGGCATCCACCCCTCGTCAGCGGCCACCACCACCAGCACCGCCGGCACCGGCCCCACCCCGGCCAGCATGTTCGGCACGAACCGCTCATGCCCCGGCACATCCACGAACGCCACCGTCGCCCCACCAGGCAGCGTCGTCCACGCGAACCCCAGGTCGATGGTCATCCCCCGGCGACGCTCCTCAGCCCACCGGTCCGGCTCCATCCCCGTCAACGCCCGCACCAACGTCGACTTCCCGTGATCGACATGACCGGCGGTGGCCACCACCCACATGTCAACCCACCGGCCAGGCCCGCAACACCGCGTCGAGGACCACCCGGTCGGCCTCCACCGGCACACACCGCAGATCCACCAACAACCGCCCCCGCGACACCCGACCCACCACCGGCGGCGACCCGGTCCGCAACGGCCCCGCCACCTGCTCCGGCACACTCACCGCCCACGACTCCAGCCGTACCCCCGGCGCCCCACCACCACCGACCACCGCCACACTCGCCACCACCTCAGCCGGCCGACCCGCCGCCACCAAACCGGCACACAACCCCTGCGACCGCCGCCGCAACACACCCACATCGGCGTGCAACGCCGCCGACACCGGCGTCACCGGCGCACCCACCGTCGCCGCCAACGCCGCCAACGTCAACTTGTCCACCCGCAACGCCCGCGCCAACGGATGCCGCCGCAACCGCTGGACCACCTCCACCGCACCCAACAACAACCCGGCCTGCGGCCCACCCAACAACTTGTCCCCACTGGCGGTCACCAACGTCGCCCCCGCAGCCAGGACACTGGCCGCATCCGGCTCGTCAGGCAACAACGCGTCAGGGGCCAACAACCCCGAACCGATGTCCACCACCACCGGCACACCCAACGAGGCCAACTCCCGCACCGACACCTGCCCGGTGAACCCCGACACCACGAAATTCGACGGATGCACCTTCAACACGAAACCCGTCCCCGCACCCACCGCAGCCGCATAATCGGCCAACGTGGTCCGGTTGGTGGTGCCCACCTCACGCAACCGGGCACCCGTGCTGACCAGCAGATCCGGCAACCGGAACCCGTCACCGATCTCCACCAGCTCACCCCGGCTCACCACGATCTCACCACCCGAGGCCAACACCGTCGCCGCCAACACCAACGCCGCCGCCCCGTTGTTCACCACATGCACCGCACCCGCCGCCGGCACCGCCGCCGCCAACGCCTCCACCGCATCCCGACCCCGCCGGGCCCGCCCACCCGTGACCAGATCGAACTCCACATCGGTGTACCCGGCCGCGGCCACCACCGCCTCCACCGCCGCAGCCGACAACGGCGCCCGACCCAGATTCGTGTGCACCACCACACCCGTGGCGTTCAACACCACCCGCGGCCCCGCCGGCAGCTCCGCCACCGCCGCCTCCACCACCGCACCCGGGTCGATCTCACCCCGCCGGGCCCGCTGCTGCGCCCGCCCGATCGCCTGCTTGACCCGCTCCCGACCCACCACCGCCACCGCCGCGGCCAACCGCGGCTCCACCAACAACACGTCGGTACGCGGCACCCGACGGCGCACATCACCCACCGCGACAGCACCCCCGAATCACCAGCTGACGGAGACGGACGGGAATCGAACCCGCCTGGCCCGGATCCCGGACCACACCGGTGTTGAAGACCGGGAGGGGCACCAGCCGCCTGAACGCCTCCACGCAGCAGTGAACCACAACCCGACCCGGCCCGCCGCTCAGGAACCCGAACCGGCCCCCGCCACCCGCCGCGCCAACCGCTGCCGCTGCGGCACCACCGTGTACCGCGGATCCCGCGCCGACACCACCCCCGCGTGGAACACCCCGAACCGGGTCGCCACCGACGCCGCCAACAACGCCACCCCCGACACCACCGACACCACCCGGCTACGCCGACCAGCCACCGCACCCACCGCACCCAGCACCGTCAACACCCTGGCGGCCCGCAACAACCGGCCCGCCACCCCCGACCGGTACGGCTCACTGAGCAAACCCAACCGGGTCTCCACCCGATGCGCACCCACCAACTCCAACGCCGCCCCGGCCACCGCCATCCGCCGCGCCGGACCACTCTCACCCGACGGCGCCGCCACCAACCCCACCCCCGCGCCACTGGCCAATGCGCTACCAGCGAAAATCACCGGCAACTCCGGATACGCCTCATGCCACGACGGCACCGCCGTGTCCGCCAACAACACCCCCGTGTACGTCGCCAACGCCGGCGCCGTCACCGCCGCCACCCACCCCGCGGCATGCCCCACCGGCGGCACCACCCGACGCCCCACCCCGGACACCCCCCGATCCGGCAACCAGGGCACCACCTCGGCCACCGCCGCCACCCCCGCCGCCGGACCGAACACACTCAGGATCCACGTCCCCACCGACATCGGCGACGTCGGCTTCACCACCCGCAACATGTGATGGAACCGCGCCGGCCGCCCCAGATCCGCCACCAGCAACACCCCACTGGCCACCACCCCCGCCAACGCCGCCACCCGCCCCACCCGCCGCAACGCCGGCCGACCCGTCACCTGCGCACCCGCCGCCAACACCGACGACCCGGCCGCCAACCCACCCGTGAACAGATACGCCGCGATCTCCCACGTCCACACCGGCGGCTTCAACACCGGCCGCCCGTAGTACGAGGTGAACTCCGCCGCCGGCACCGCCAACGCCTCCCCACCCCCACCGGAACGCCGCCGCCGCCGACCCGCCCCACCCGACACCGTCACGACGACCCCCCGACAAACGCGGCCACCGCCGCCGCCACCATCGCCAACCCCGCCCACCCCGCCCGCCGCCACATCGCCGGCAGATCCCGCGTCGTCACCCGCGGATCAGGCGGCAACCCGTACACCTCCGGCTCATCCAACAACAGGAAGAACGCACCGTCACCACCCACACCATCCGCCGGATCATGACCGTACAACCGGGCCTGCGGCACCCCCCGCCCGCGCAACACCGACACCCGCTCCGCCGCCCGCTGACGCAACTCCTCCAACGGCCCGTACTGGATCGACTCCGTCGGACACGCCTGCGCACACGCCGGCGTCAACCCCGCACCCAACCGGTCATAACACAACGTGCACTTCCACGCCCGCCCATCACCCGCCCGCCGATCGATCACCCCGTACGGACACGCCGACACGCAGTACCCACACCCGTTGCAGATGTCCTCCTGCACCACCACCGACCCGAACTCCGTCCGGAACAACGCCCCCGTCGGACACACATCCAGACATGCCGCATCCGTGCAGTGCTTACAGACATCCGACATCATCAACCAGCGGAAATCCGTCCGCCCCGCCACCCCGGACTCCCGCCCCGGCGGCCCCGAACCCGGCATCCCCACAAACTGCGCCCCACCCGAGGCCACCGACGCCGACCCCGCAACCGCCGGCTGCTCCACGAACGCCACATGCCGCCACGAATCCGCCGTCAACGCCCCCGTGTTGTCATACGACATGCCCAGCAGGTCGAACCCCGACCCCGGCACGTCATTCCACTCCTTGCACGCCACCTCACACGCCTTACACCCGATACAGACACTCGTATCGGTGAAGAACCCCATCCGGGGCGCGGCACCGGACCAACCCGCCTCCCCCGCCGGATCCCGCCCACCGGCAACCTCAACCATCCCGCCCACCCTCCCCCGCCACCGACCCACGACCACCCCGGTCACTCTCATCCGCCGACCGGGACGTCTCGACCCACCCCGGCCCGGTCGTCAGAACCGGCGGCACCCCCGGCGGCACCAACCCCGCCCGACGCTGGTAGTCCACCACCAGATCCCGCAACCCAGGCCCCCTCGGCCGCCGCCCCGGCCGCACATCACACGTACCGACCTTGCTCTCCTGGATCAACACGTTCGGATCCAACGTGATCCCGAACAGATCATTCGCCGAATCACCCGTCACCAACCCCGCCGACCCGAAGTGATACGGCAACCACACCTGATGGATCACCCGACCATCCACCCGCAACGGCCGCAACCGCTCCGTCACCAACACCCGCGCCTCGATCACCGACCGCGCACTGACCAGATGCGCCCACCCCAGATGCGCCAACCCCACCAACCCCGCCAACTCCGGCGACACCTCCACGAACATCTCCGGCTGCAACTCCGCCAACGGCGCCACCGTCCGACTCATCCCACCCGCCGTGTGATGCTCCGTCAGCCGACTCACCGTGAACACGAACGGAAACACCCCGGCATGCGGCTGCGGCGGACTCGGATTCATCGGATTCACCGGATGGTCGTACACCTTCCGCGTCGGATTCGCCTGCTGGCCGTACAACGGATTACGCAACGGCGACTCCGCCGGCTCGTAGTGCGTCGGCAACGGCCCGTCCAACACCCCACTCGGCGCGAACAACCACGCCTTCCCGTCACCCTGCATCACGAACGGATCGTCACCAGCGATACCCGCCACCCCCGACGCCCCCACCGGCGGCCGGTACGACGGCGGCTTCGTCCGCTCGAAATCCGGCACGTCGTACCCCGTCCACTCCCCACGCCCGGCGTCCCACCACACATACCGCTTACGCTCACTCCACGGCCGCCCCTGCGGATCAGCCGACGCCCGGTTGTACAACATCCGCCGATTCGCCGGCCACGCCCAACCCCACTCCGCAGCCACCCAGTCCTGCTCCCGGCCCGGCCGACGACGCGCCGCCTGATTCACCCCGTCGGCGAAAACCCCGCAGTAGATCCAACACCCCACCGCCGTCGACCCGTCGTCCCGCGCCTCCGCGAACGACGACAACGGCCGACCCGACACCACATCGAAACCGTTGATCTCCCGCAACACCGCCTCCGCGCTCGGCTCCGCGTACGGCCCATCCGTCGGATAGTCCCACGCCAGATCCAACAACGCCCGATCCCTCGGCAACGTCGAGGCCGCCAACTTCTCCCGCAGCACCCGCCCCAGATGGAAGAAGAACCACAACTCCGACCGACAGTCACCCGGCGGATCCACCGCCTTCTCCCGCCACTGCACCAACCGCTGCGTCTGGGTGAACGTGCCCTCCTTCTCCACATGCGAGGCCGCCGGCAACAGAAACACCTCGGTACGACACTCCGCCGGCACGATCTCCCCGGTGGCCACCTCCGGCGAATCCCGCCAGAAACTGGCACTCTCGATCTCGAACAGATCCCGCACCACCAGCCAGTCCAGATTCGCCATCCCCAGCCGCTGCGCCCGCCCGTGCGCCGAACCCACCGCCGGATTCTGCCCCAACAGGAAGTACCCCTTCACCTTCCCGTCGATCATGTTCAACACCTGCTGGTACGTGCCGTGATCACCGGTCATCCGCGGCAACCAGCCATACCCGAAATCGTTCTCCGGCGTCGCCGCGTCCCCCCAGTACGCCTTCAACAAACTCGCCGCGTACGCCCGCGCGTTACCCCAGAAACCCCTCTGCCCCGGACGGACGATGCTGCCCACCCAGTCGTCGAAAGTCCGATGATCCGCCGCATGCGGCATCGGAAGATACCCCGGCAACAGATTGAACAACGTCGGAATGTCCGTCGACCCCTGAATACTGGCGTGCCCCCGCAACGCCAGAATCCCACCACCCGGCCGACCCATGTTGCCCAACAACGTCTGAATGATCGCCCCGGTCCGGATGTACTGCACCCCGACACTGTGCTGCGTCCACCCCACCGAATACACCAACGCCCCGGTCCGCTCCCGACCCGAGTTCTCCGCCCACGCCCGCGCCAACCGCAGGAACATCTCCTGCGGAACACCACAGACCCGCTCCACCATCTCCGGCGTGTACCGCGCGAAATGCCGCTTCAGGATCTGGTACACACACCGCGGATGCTGCAACGTGTCATCCCGCAACCGCTCCCCCGACACCTCCGCACCATGCGACTCGTGCTCCAACCCCGCCGCCGAATCCCGCTCCTTGGCCGTGTGCCCACTACCCGAGGCCGACTCCTGCCCCGCGTACTGCCAACTGTCCTGCACATAACTCAACGTCTCCGGATCGAACCCCGAGAAGATGCCGTCGTTGTCCTCCGCGTCCACGAACGACTCACTCACGATCGCCGACGCGTTGGTGTAGGCCAACACGTACTCCCGGAAATCCAACTCGTTGTCCAGGATGTACCGCACCACCCCACCCAACAACGCGATATCCGTACCCGCCCGGATCGGCACGAACTCATCAGCCAACGCACTCGTCCGGGTGAACCGCGGATCCACGTGAAAAACCGTCGCACCGCGCTTCTTGGCCTCCATCACCCACTGGAAACCCACCGGATGGGCCTCAGCCATGTTGGAACCCTGAATGACGATGACGTCAGCGTTGACCAGATCCTGCTGAAAATCCGTCGCACCGCCGCGACCGAAGGAAGCCCCCAGACCGGGGACGGTGGCGGAGTGTCAAATACGCGCCTGATTCTCGATCTGCAACGCCCCCAACGCGGTGAACAACTTCTTGATGAGGTAGTTCTCCTCGTTGTCCAGCGTCGCCCCACCCAGGCTGGCCACACCCAACGTACGGTTCAACGGCCGCCCCTGCGCGTCAGCGTCCTCCCAGGTCTGCGCCCGGGCCGCCAACACCCGATCAGCGATCATGTCCAGGGCGACGTCGAGCTCCAGATCCTCCCACTCGGTGCCGTACGGCCGCCGGTAACGAACCTTCGTCACCCGCAACGGACTCGTCACCAGACTCCGACTCGCCGCGCCCTTCGGACAGAGCCGCCCCCGCGAGATCGGACTGTCCGGATCACCCTCGATCTGGGTGACCCGCCCCTCGGAGTGGAACACCCGCTGCCCACACCCCACCGCACAGTACGGACAGACCGACCGCGCCACCCCCTCGGCGGCCTCGGTACGGGCAGTCAACGCCGCCGACCGCGGCGACTGCGCCGCCGCACCCCGCCCCAGCGGATCCGTACCGGTCAGCTGCCGGTAGACCGGCCAGCCCGAGATGAACGTCCGAAACCCCACGACGTCACCCCCTCTGCCACCGGCCGACCCCTCCGACCATAGGTCACCGGACACCAGTACGCGAGCACACCGACCCAACCTGGTTTGCCACCTGCCAGGACGGCAACCCCGCCACCATGTCGGCACTGACCCCGGCCCTGCTCCTGAGCGCCACCGCCCTGGCCACCACCGCCCTGGGCCTGCCCACCGCCCGCCGGCTGCCCCGCCCCTGGCGCACCACCGTCACCGCCGGCACGCTGGGCAGCGCCCTGCTACTGCTCACCACACCCCTGACCGGCACACCCGGGCGCACTACGACGACCCTGCTGCCGATCGGACTGCTCTGGTGGTTCCTGCTCGCCTCGGCCGTCTGCCACACCGCCCGGGACCGACGACGGGGCCGCCCCGGACCACCCCCGCCACCGCGCTGACCGACAGGCCACCCGCGCATCCCACCTGCGGCGCTACCCTGACAGCATGCAGGGCGTCGTACCCGTCGCGGCCGGCGTGGCCCACCTGGCCCGCCCCGGCCGCCCCGCCGTCGTGACCCGGACCCTCGCCGAGCTCACCGGCCCCACCCACGGCCTGGTCGAGCTGCCGGTCCGCCTGATGTGGCACGCCGACCGCACCTTCGACCTTACCGACCCCGACCAGCTGCTCTGGATGTACGAGAACGTCCTGCGGGAGAGCACCCGCGCCGACGACCTCCGCGAGTTGATCAACGGCGGGGTGCTGCGGCGCCGGTGGCGCGCCCTCAACCTCCCCCGCGGCGTACGCCAGGCGTGGGAGAGCCGGCACCGGACCCTGCGCACCACGTGACCGCCAGTCACCCGCACGATTTCTACCGCGAGGTGGCCCGGGTGGCCCTGACCGCCGCCGGCCCGCACCGCTTCGTCCTCGGCGGTGGCGTGGCCTGGGCGGCACACGGCCTGGTCACCCGCCCCACCGAGGACGTCGACCTGTTCGCCGACGTACCGGGAGCGGCGCTGGCCGCCGCCACCGAGGTCCGCACCGCCCTGCACCGGGCCGGCTTCCAGGTCGTCGACGCCGACCCGGACAGCGACCTGGCCGACCTGTTCGACGGCTTCGCACAGGACATGAAGGACTTCCTGGTCAGCCGGGACGGGCGACGGATCCGGTTGAGCCTGGCCCGGCTCGACCGGCACCGCAGCCCGGTGGTGATGGATCTCGGGCCGGTGATGGACGTCCACGACCTGGTCGCGAACAAGACCGCCGCCCTGGTCAACCGCCGGGAGGTACGCGACTTCATCGACGTCGCCGCCGCCCTGGACCACTACCCCGTGGGTGAGCTGCTCCGGCTGGCCCGACAGCTCGACCCGGGCCTGGACGACGAGGACGTCCGGGCCGCCGGGCGGTACCTCGACCGGCTCCCCGATCGCCGGTTCGCCCGGTACGGACTGGACGAGGCCCAGGTGCGGCGGCTACGCCGCCGGCTGGCCGACTGGCCTCGATAGGTTCTTCCGGTTTCTGCTGTTGCGGTTCTGGGCGTGACTGGTGGGTGGGGTCACCACCTGCACGGCGTCCTAGGATGCTAGGTGTCTACCGGGCGGCTGGCCGCCGGCGGGCATCTTCGGCACGACACCGGGTACCCGCGCGGCGCGTGCCGCCGGTGCTGCCCGGGCGGCTCGGAGTCGAAGGAGGCGGGGCCATGCCGCAGGTGCAGTTGTCAGACCTCGAACTGCTCGTCTACGAGGCGGTGGCCACGCTGGAGACGCGCGGCCAGGTGCCCTACCCCGAGCTGATCGCCGAGGAGGCGGGGCTGACCGAGGAGCAGGTCCACGCGCCCCTGCGCCAGCTCACCGAGCGCAACCTGCTGCACCGGGAGGACTCCCCGCTGGCCGGCCTGGACTTCGGCCCCCGGTGGTGTGCCCGTCAGCTGGCGTGACCGGCACCGGTACCCGGCCCGACGGGGCCGACCGGCGACGGTGGCAGGCGCTCGGCGTCGGCCTGGTCGCGGCGTTCATGACCCTGCTCGACGTCAGCATCGTCAACGTCGCCGTGCCGTCGATCGACCGCGCGCTCGGTGCCACCACGAGCGACCTGCAGTGGGTGCTGTCGGGGTACGCGCTGACCTTCGGTCTGGTCCTGGTCCCCGCCGGACGCTTCGGCGACCTGCGGGGCCGCCGCGGTGCCTTCGTCTGCGGGGTGGCACTGTTCACCGTGACCAGCGCGCTGGCCGGCCTGGCCCGCTCCCCCGAGTGGCTGGTGGCCGCCCGGCTGCTGCAGGGCGCCGCCGCCGGGGTGGTGAACCCCCAGGTCACGGGAATGATCCAGGAGCTGTTCCGGGGGCCGGAACGGGCCCGCCCGTTCGGTCTGCTCGGGGCCACCATCGGGGTGTCCACCGCGGTGGGTCCGCTGCTGGGAGGCATGCTCATCGCTCTCGGCGGGGAGCAGCAGGGCTGGCGTTGGGTCTTCTTCGTCAACGTGCCGGTGGGGGTGGTCGCGGTCCTGCTCGGTTGGCGGCTCGTCCCGGGCCGGCCAGCCGGCCGGCCCGAGGGGCGGGGACTGGATCCGGTCGGGGTCGGGCTGCTCGGACTCGGTGTCGTCGCGCTGCTGCTGCCCCTGGTGCAGCGCGAGCAGTGGCAGAGTCCGGCGAAGTGGCTACTGGTGCCGCTCGGGCTGGCGACCCTGGTCGCCTTCGGGTTCTGGGAACGTCACTATGCCCGGACCCGCAGCCCCCTGTTCGACCTGCGTCTGCTGCGGATCCGGTCGTACCTGCTGGGCGCGTTGATCGCCCTGGCCTACTTCGGCGGCTTCACCGCGGTCTTCTTCATCTTCACCCTCTACCTGCAGAACGGGCTGGGCTACAGCGCCCTGGTCGCCGGCCTGGCGATCACCCCGTTCGCGCTGGGTTCGGCGGTCACCTCCGCCCTCGGTGGCCGGATCGTCAACCGGCGCGGCCGGCCACTTGTCGCCGTCGGTCTGGTCGTGGTGGTGCTCGGGCTGGGCGCCGTGCTCGGGTTGTCCCGGCTCGCACCCGACGCGCCCGTGCCGCTGGTACTCGCCGCGCCGCTGCTGGTCGCCGGGCTCGGCAGCGGGCTGGTGATCTCGCCGAACCAGACGCTCACCCTGGCCCGGGTGCCGGTGCCCCAGGCCGGCAGCGGCGCGGGCATGCTCCAGACCGGACAACGGATCGGCTCGGCCACCGGCATCGCCGCGGTCGGTACGGTCCTGTTCGGCAACCTCGCCGCCACCGGTGACTGGACCACCGCCTTCCGCCACGCGCTGCTGTTGGCCACCGGCATCATCGCGGTGGCCCTGGTCGCCGCCCTGCTGGACATCCGGGTCGCACGCGCACACCCGTCGGCGTCGGGTGACAGCGGGCGGTAGCCGGCGGAGAGCGGCACGCCGACGGCGTCCACCACATGCCGTGGTGGACGCCGTCGGCGGTGTTCCGGGCCCTGCCCGGCCTCACCGGGGGAGGTCAGTCACCCGCCGAGCCGAAGCGGCTGCGCCGGCGCCAGGCCAGGGTCAGCAGCATCAGGACGGCTCCCGCGCCGACCAGGCCACCACCGACCTTCACCGGGGTGCCGACGTTGTCGCCGGTCACCGGCAGCCAGCCACCCTTGTGCGGCGGCTTGCCACCGTGGTGCGGCGGCCAGGTGTGGCTGGGCGAGGGCTGCGGTCGGGGCAGCACCCGCAGGGTGGTCGACGCGGTCCGACCGGAGGTCTGACCCACCGCGGTGAAGGTGTACGTGCCCTCGATGGTGGGGGTGTAGGGCACCGAGAACCGGCCGTTGGCGTCGGCCACCACGGTGATCGACGGCAGCACCGGGTTGACCGTGACGCTGATGACCACGGTCTCGCCGGGCAGGAACCCGGCACCGGTGAGGGTGACGGTGTTACCGACGGTGGTGGTGGTCGGGGTCACCGTCAGGGCCGGCGGCTGGGGCGGGTAGTCCGTGGGCGAGACGCTCTGTGACGGTGTCGGCTGCGGCGCTGCCGCGGCCGCCACGGCCGGTGCGGCCACCACGGCCAGACCGACCGTGAGCGCCATGATGATGCGGGTTAGCCGCATGATGGTTCCCTCCTACTAGTGACAGGCTGGTGCGGTATCTATCTGGGTGGTCCACGGGGTGGCGGTGGGTGTGTGCCAGAGGTGCGCCGTGCCGACGGTGGTGTCCACCGCGGTCAGCAGGTCGACCTCGAGGGTCCGGGACTTTCCCGGGCCCAGCTCTACGTTGGCGACGACGACGTGCCGTCCCCGTTCGGTGCCGCTGCCGAGCGCCACCTCGGTCCCGTCGAGCCGTCCGCCCAGCACCGTGCCGCCTGCTGGACTGAAGACGTTGACCAGCGTGCGGACGGTGTACGGCGGGACGTGTTTCGCCGGCCCGAGCACCGAGGAGGTGAGTCCGTCGCGCGGTACCGACGAGTGCAGGGTGAGCCGCAGCCGAAGCGAACGCCTACCGTCGGGACGGCACGCGCCGACCGTCAGGTTCGCCGTCTGCGTGAGGTAGTAGCTGAGCTTCGCGCCCGTGCCGTCGTTGAGGAAGACACCGACGGTCGGCTCCTTCTCCTGCTCCGGCAACGTCCCGGCCACCCGGCTGGTGGTCAGGATCTGCTGCTCCGCTGCCCTGGCACTCCAAAACAATATCCGGCGTTCATGTACGGAACGGCTCAATGCCGACAAAACACCCGGAAGGCTTACCTGGCGCGCCAGCAGGCTGTTGAACACCGCCGACGCCGCGGCCGAGAAGAACTCGTCCTGCTCGACGGTGTCGAGGCGCAGGTAGGCGTCGGAGAGCAGGGTGCGGACCGCGGTCTGCGCGGTCAGTTTCGGGCCGTCCGGCACGGTGACCGGTCCGGTGGCCGCCAGCAGGTACGACAGCGCGACCGGATCCACCGCCAGCACCCCGTCGACAGTGGTACCGGTCCGCCGCCGGACCATCTCCCGGTAGAGCTTCGCCGCCGTCGGGAAGTGCGGGGTGAGGTTCACGTCACCCGGGAAGACCCCGGGCAGGTCGGTGTACAGGTGCCGCATCTCGGTGCTGAGCAGGTCGACAGGTGGGTCGAACCGCAGCAGGGTCGCCGAGGAACTGCCCTGGGAGACGATGCGTACCCGGCCGTCGTCGGCCCGGATCAACGCGTACGCCCCCAGCATGCCGCCGGTGGCCCGGACCTCGGCCAGGTTCTGGGAGACCAGCAGATAGGACCGCGGCCCGTCGGCGCCCAGCAGGGCGGGCAGCACCCGGGCGCCCTGGCTGGCCGTCGCGGTCAGCTGCGACAACCGGTCCGTCTCCTGCCGTAGCGCGGTCAGCGCGGCACCGACCTGGGGCAGCAGACCGTCGGTGGACAGACCCGCCAACCTGGCCCGGTTCCGCTGTACCGCCTCGTCCCCGGCGGTCAGCGGACCGGCGACCGCTTTGAGCGCGGAGAGGTCGAGTTTCCCGCCCCGGGGCAGAAGCGCGGTGAGGTCCACCCGCAGCAGCGACGGGAACGCGTGCCGGGACAGGTCGTCGATCACCGCCGCGATCTGCCCGACCGTGTCCAGGTCGTCGCCGACGTACGGCAGCCACCCGGCGATCGACCAGGTCGGACCCGCGGTCGCGGCGCGGGCCTGGCGGGCCTGTTCCTGCAGGGCCGAGAGGGTCCGTTGGGCCCGGTCGGTGTCGCCCTGGGTCAGCTGGGCGCTGAGTTCCTGGGCGAGTTCGGCGGCGTTGAGCAGGTGGGCGCGGGCTTGCCAACCACGCAGGCCCACCCAGCCGACGGACACCACCAGCAGGCAGCACGCGACCAGAGTGGCGAGCAGCGCCCGGCGACGCCGGATCCGCCGGCGACGCCGGGACAGGCGTGGCCTCGGGGTCGTCCACCGCACCACCGTCACCCTCCGATCCGAAAAGCATGCAAAAAGTAGTCAGTCAGTCCGCTACTTCATAACATGTCCGGTACGTGATTATCAGTTACATCGGTGACTAATGTTGCAGTTGAGAGCTTTTCTCCATTGACTCGGTGGCGACCTCGTGCAGCAGGCGCTCGACGCGGTCCACCCCGGCCCGCAGCGACATCTGCCGCAGATAGGCGTCCCGACCCCGCCGCCCCATCTCCAGACGGGCGCTGGCCGGGATCGCGGCGGCCAGCCAGAACCGGTCGGCCAACGCCGCCCAGTCCTCCGGCGGGCAGGACAGCCCGGCCCGGGCGGACTCGACGAACTCGGCCGTGTCGCCACCGGCGGAGACCACGACCGGCGCGGCACAGGCCAACGCTGCCGGCAGCTTCGTCGGTACGGTGCCGGACAGCTCGGGCAGATCACGGGTCGCCACGAGCTGGTAGTCGGCGGCGGCGTACCACTCGGGCATCTCCAGCGCCGGCCGGCGGGGCACGAACCGGACGTTGCGCGCCCCCACCTCGGCGGCGAACTCCCGGACCCGTTGTTCCCGCTCCCCCGAGCCGACCAGGACCAGCTCCATGGTCCGCTCCAGCGGCACCGCCGCCCGTATCGCGGTCTCCAGACGCTGCCCGGCGCCGATGGTGCCGGCATGCAGCACCACACAGCGACCATCCCCACCGACCAGCCGGCGGACCTCCGGGCTCGCGCTGACCGGCCGGAACAGACGCTCGTCGGTCCAGCTGAGCACCACCCGGACCCGGTCCTCGCGAGCACCGTCGGCGACCACCAGGTCCCGCATGGCCGACGTGCCCACCACGACCCGGTCCGCCGACCGGTACGCCCCCCGGGTGGCCGTGGCGAGCCGGTCCGCCCAACGCCCCGGGGTGTCGGCGGCCCACGCCCCCGGCCAGAGCCCCTGTACGTGCAGCACGGTCGGCACCGCGCCCAGTACCCGGCGGACCGCGGCGGTGGCGAACACGCCCGCCGGATGCTGGCAGACGTACAACGCGTCGACGCCCCGCAGGAACCGTCGGGCGACCCCCGCCGCGCTGGCGGCGAAGGAGAGGTGGCTCACCAGCGGGCCCCGGGTCGTGCCGTCACCGGTGAGCCGGGGCACCCGACGGACGGTCAGCCCCTGACTGTGCGTCTCGTGGTGCCACCGCTGCCGCCAGCCCGGGTAGACGTGCCCGCCGGGGTAGTCGGGGAAGCCGGTCAACACCCGTACCTGGTGTCCGCGCGCGGCCAGCTCCTCGGCCAGGCTGCCCGCCAGGAAGGCCGGCTCCGGCGGAAAGTGGTACGACAGCATCCCGATTCTCACCGGTCCGCTCTCCTTCCCGGCGCGGCGGGGCCCGGCTCCCGGCGCGCCGGCGCATACGATGCCGGCATCCCCTCACCGACCGACCGGAGGCCGCCGAGCCACGCCGACCGGTCGACGACGCCTCGTTCGACCGCACCGTGGAGAGGGGCCCCGATGGTCGACCGGATCCTGTTCGTGTGCCACGCCAACCTGTGCCGCTCGCCGATGGCCGAGTACCTCGCCGCCGACCTGCTTGCCAAGCTGCCGGTCGCGGTGGCCAGCGCCGGCACCCACGCCGTCGAGGGCCGGCCGATGCATCCGTACGCCGCCGAGGTCGCCGCCGGCACCGGTGCGGTGCCGGCGGACTTCCGCAGCCGCCGGGTCGCCCCCGGGCAGCTCCTGGACGCGGCGCTGGTGCTGACCGCCACCCGCAACCAACGCTCGGCCTGCGTCGCGCTGGCGCCCGCGGCGCTGCACCGGGTGTTCACGCTGCGCCAGTTCGCCCGGCTGGCCGAGCTGGCGCCGCGACCGGAGGCCGCCACCGGCCAGCCGCTACGGGCGGCGGTACGCGCCGCCGCCCAGGCGCGGGGGCGGCTGCAGCCGGCCGCTCCCGCCGACGACGACCTGGCCGACCCGCTCGGCGGCCCGCTCGCGGATTTCCGCCAGTGTGCGCGCGTGATAGAGCGGTGCGTGCTGCCGGTCGCGGCGCTCATCGAGGCAGCCGGGTGAGCTCCTGGGTCGGATCGGCGACCCGGTCCGGCCCGAGGAACGCGCCGTGCTGGCCGGACGGGGCCGACCGGGCGGCGGGCACCTCGATCCGGTAGCTCTCGTACCGGTACGCGTCGGCCTTGCCCAGCTTCGCCTGGTTGAGCACGCAGCCGAGCAGCCGCACGGAGACCGACTGCAGGGCGTGCGCCGCCGCACTGACCTGGCCCCGGTCGGTGCGACCGTGCTGGCTGACCAGCAGGGCGCCGTCGGCCTGGACGGCGACCACCACTCCGTCGGTGACGCTGCTCAGCGGCGCGGTGTCGATGATCACGATGTCGGCGGACTCCCTCAGCACCACCAACAGGTCCGCCATCGCCTTGGACCCGAGCAGCTCACTGGGGTTCGGCGGGGTCGACCCGCTGGGCAGCACCAGCAGCGACTTGTCACCCCAGCGCTGCACCACGTCGCCGACCTGCACGTCACCGACGAGCACGTCGGTGAGCCCGACGCTGGACTCCAGGTTCAGGTACTCGGCGACCTTGGGGCGACGCAGGTCGGCGTCGACCAGCGCGACCCGCCAGCCGGCCTCGGCCAGGGCGATCGCCAGGTTGCAGCTGATGGTGGTCTTGCCCTCGCCCTGCAGGGCGCTGGTCACCGCGATCACCCGGGCGGGTTCGTGCACGTCGACGAAGCGCAGGTTGGTACGCAGCTTCCGGATCGCCTCGGCGCGGGGGGAGTTGGCGGCCTCGCCGACGATCAACGGATCGGTCCGGGCGGTGCCGTCGAAGGGGATCTCGCCCAACAGCGGGCTACCGGTGGCGCGTTGCAGGCTGATGGCGTCGCGCAGCCGGGTGTCGAGTTTGGTCCGCAACACCGCCAGCGCGACCCCGGCGAGCAGCCCGCCCAGCGTGCCGAGTCCGTAGTTGCGCAGCGGTTGCGGGGAGACCGGGGTGGAGCCGACCCGGGGGCCGCCGATCACCTCGACCTTGATCGGGGCGGTGCGCCCCTCCGGTGGGGTCTCCACCTGCTTGATCAGTTCGACGAAGCCCGCCGCCACCGCCTCGGTCAGCCGCAGCGCCCGGGTCGCGTCGGTGTCGGTCACCGTGGCCCGCAGCAGCACCGTGTCGGGGACGGTCTGCGCCGCGATCCGGCTGCGCACCCCCTCGGCCGTCAGGCCCAGCGGCTGGCGCTCCACCACGCTGGCCGCCAACCGGTCGCTCTGCAACAGGTCGACGTAGGACTTGACCCGCTGCTGCATGAAGATGCTGCCCTGGTACGCCTCGCTGACGCCCTGGTTGGGGGTGGTGACGAAGAAGGTCACCGAGGCGGCGTACCGGGGTTGTGCGCGCAGCGTGACCAGGGTGGTGAGGCCCAGCGCCACCATGACCGTGACCAGCACGATCCACCAGTGGCGGCGAACCGCGTGCAAGTAGTCACGAACATCCATCAGCTGTACCTCCTCGAGCCGACACCGGCGGCCGGGAAATCCCCCGGAACACCCCATGTCTATGACAAAGTTTATGACGGGCTTTGATTGATGACTAATGCCCCGTTACCGGACGAAACGAATGTAGACGATGCGGCACCTCACCCGGCCGTAAACCACTCATCCGGGCCTAGAAGCCGAGGGCAGAGCATGGACACCGCAGCACCGACCACACCCGCAGCAACCGGTGACCGGCGCCGTCGCCCGGTCCCGCGCCGCCGCGGTGCCCTGTCCTGGTTAACGCTGGACACCCTCGCCTGGTGCGGGGGACTGTCGACCGCCGCATGGACCCGCTTCGAGTTCACGCTCACCGCCGGCCAGTGCGGGTGGGTGCTGGTCACCGCACTGGCCTGCGCGGCGGTGCACGCCAGCATCGGTCAGGTCCGCCGCAGCCTGCGCGGGCACGACCCGGTGGGCAGCCTCGACGAGGCCCGCGAGCTGGCCGGCACCGCCGCGCTGGCGGCCGCCAGCGCGCTGCTGGTGATCCTGCCGATGCCGGAGCGGCCGGTGCCCGCCACCACCCCCGTGGTCGGTGCGGTCATCGCACTGTTGATCATGGCGGTCGGTCGGTCGGCCTACCGGTACCACCGGGACCGGCACCCGGGGACGAGTCAGCCGGCAACCCGCGCGCTGATCTACGGCGTGGACGCCACCACCGCCCGGCTGGTGCGGGCGCTGCGCGCCGACCCGCTCGGCCGGTACCTGCCGGTCGGGCTGCTCGACGACGAACTCGGCAAGCGGGACCTGCGACTCGACGGCGTACGGGTACTCGGCGGCCGGCACCAGATCGGCGCGGCCCTGCAGCGCACCGGAGCCGACACGGTGATCTTCTGCATGGTCGGCTCCGACACCGGCCTGCTCCGCGACGTACGCGACCGGACCGTGCGCGCCGGCGCCACCTTCAAGGTGCTGCCGCCGCTGCACGACCTGCTGGACCGCCCGCCGGCGGTCACCGACGTACGCGACATCCAGCTCACCGACCTGCTCGGCCGGGCCCCACGGGCGGTCGCGCCGACCCGCGAACGCAACGGTCTGCGCGGTCGCCGGGTGCTGGTCACCGGAGCCGGTGGCTCCATCGGCAGCGAACTGTGCCAGCAGATCGCCCGCTGCGAACCGGGTGAGCTGATGATGCTCGACCGTGACGAGTCGGCGCTGCACGCCCTGCAGATGTCACTGTACGGGCGGGCGTTGCTCGACGGTCCGGAGCTGATCCTGGCCGACATCCGCGACGCCGAGCAGGTCAGTCGGATCATCGCCGAACGCCGGCCGGAGATCGTCTTCCACGCCGCGGCGCTGAAGCACCTGCCCCTGCTGCAACGGCACCCGGGAGAGGCGGTCAAGACCAACATCCTGGGCACCCTGAACGTGCTGGAGGCCTGCCGCGACGTCGCCGAGTTCGTCAACATCTCCACCGACAAGGCGGCCGACCCGATCAGTGTGCTCGGCTACTCCAAGCGGCTGACCGAACAGCTGACCGCCCACTACGCCGCCCGCTCCGGCGCCCGGTACCTCAGCGTCCGGTTCGGCAACGTGCTCAGCAGCCGGGGCTCGGTGCTGACCGCCTTCCGGTCCCAGCTGGCGGCCGGACTGCCGATCACGGTGACCCACCCCGACGTCACCCGCTACTTCATGACCAAGCAGGAGGCGGTGCACCTGGTGTTGCAGGCCGCCACGATCGGCCGGGGCGGCGAGGCCCTCGTGCTCGACATGGGCGAACCGGTCCGCATCGCCGACGTCGCCCGCCGGCTGGCCGACGAGTCCGCCACCAACGCCGGGATCGTCTTCACCGGGCTGCGGCCCGGTGAGAAGCTGCACGAGGACCTCTTCGGCGCCGACGAGATCGACACCCGGCCCATCCACCCGCTCATCTCGCACGTCGGCGTGCCCCCGCTCAGCCCGCAGGACGCCCGGCGACTCGACCCGTACGCGGCGGTCGACGACCTGATCGCCCAGTTGGCCGCGCTCTGCGCCCAGCGGCCCGCGCTGAGTACCCTGGCCACCCCCCGGTGAGGCCGGGTGAGACGAGCCTCCCACGCCGCCCCGCTCGCCCACCCGGCCCCGGGTGGCTAGAGTCTGACCTGGTGTGCCGGGAAGTCTGGTCGGCGATGGCTACGACCGTTCCCGACAGCAAGGCGGCCCACCACCATGACCGAACCCCGTCCGAGTCCCGACCGCCCCCGGGGCATCGGCCGACTGTTCCGACGTACCTCCTGGCCGGAGGCCCGCTTCCTGGCCGACATCCTGCGCACCGAGACCGTCGGCGGCGGGCTGCTGCTGGCCGGCGCGGTGATCGCCCTGGTCTGGGCGAACTCCCCCTGGGGGGACCGGTACGCCGACCTCGGCGCCTGGGTGCCGCTACCCGGCGCGGACGGCCTGCACCTGGACCTGTCGCTGTCCGCGTGGGCCGCCGACGGTCTGCTGGCGATCTTCTTCTTCGTGGTGGGCCTGGAGCTCAAACGCGAGTTCGTCGCCGGTGAGCTGCGCGACCCCCGCCGCGCGGCGCTGCCCGTGGTGGCCGCGGTCGGCGGCATGGTGGCCCCCGCGCTGATCTACGTCGCGGTCAACCTCGCCGCCGGCGGCGACGCGCTGGAGGGCTGGGCGATCCCCACCGCTACCGACATCGCCTTCGCGCTGGCGGTGCTGGCCGTGGTCGGGGCGTACCTGCCGCAGGGACTGCGGGCCTTCCTGCTCACCCTGGCCGTGGTCGACGACCTGCTGGCGATCAGCATCATCGCGATCTTCTACACCGCCGACTTCAGCCCGCTGCCGCTGCTGGCCGCACTGCTGCCGATCGCCGCCTTCGGCCTCCTGGTGCAGCGGCGACGCACCTGGTGGTGGGCGTTGCTGCCGCTGGCGTTCACCGCCTGGACGCTGGTGCACGCCTCCGGGGTGCACGCCACCGTCGCCGGTGTCCTGCTCGGCTTCACCGTCCCGGTGCTCGGCGACCGTCGCGGCAAGGTCGGGCCGCCCGGCGGGGAGCACCGACCCGGGCTCGCCGAGCACCTGGAGCACCGGTGGCGGCCGATCTCGGCCGGCTTCGCGGTGCCGGTCTTCGCCTTCTTCGCCGCCGGGGTGTCGCTGCGCGACGCCGACCTGGCCGCGGTGCTCACCGACCCGATCGTGCTCGGCGTCGTCGCCGGCCTGGTGCTGGGCAAGCCGCTGGGCATCCTCGGCTCGACCTACCTGCTGGCCAGGTTCACCCGCGCCAAGCTCGACGAGGACATCGGCTGGTGGGACCTGCTCGGGGTGGCGCTGCTGGCCGGGATCGGCTTCACCGTGTCGCTGCTCATCGGCGAACTGGCCTTCGGCAGCGGCAGCCTGGCCGACGACCACGTCAAGACCGCGGTGCTGGCCGGCTCGGTGCTCTCGGCGACGCTGGCCGCGGTGGTGCTCAGCCGGCGCAACCGCGCCTACCGGCGCATCGCCCTGCGCGAGCGGGTCGACGCCGACGGCGACGGGGTGCCCGACGTCTACCAGGACCGCCCGAACGGTCACTGACCCGTCGGTGGGGTGCGCCGCCGGCGCACCCCACCGACGGAACTCAGGTCAGCTCCCGGACGGCCTCCAGGATCAGCCAGAGACCGCAGATGGTGAAGAGCGCCGCCGCACCGTACTTGATGGTGCGCTCCGGCAGCTTCCTGCCGAGCAACCGGCCGACCAGGATGGCCAACGCGTCCGCGACGACCATGCCGACGGTCGAGCCGATCCAGGTGCCGAACCAGCCGTACTGGGTGGCCAGGGTGATGGTGGCCAGCATCGTCTTGTCACCCAGCTCGGCCAGGAAGAAGGCGATACCGACGGTGACGATGGCGGACTTGGTCGACCGCTCGGCCTTGCGCTTCTCCTCCTCGGTGAGGCTGTCTCCGCGCAGGGTCCACGCGCCGAAGCCGAGGAACGCCAGGCCGGCGACCAGCGAGATCCACCCGGTGGGCAGGGTCGCGCCCAGGCCGTAGCCGATGGCCACCGAGACCAGGTGCACCACCGCGGTGGCGATGGTGATGCCGATCAACACCGGCACCGTCTTGAACCGGGTCGCGAACGTCAGTGCCATGAGCTGGGACTTGTCCCCCAGCTCCGCGACGAAGATCACGCCGAAGCTGACCACCAGCGCGACGAAGAAGCCTTCCACAGGAACACCTTCCCGATCCAGGCCGGGAAGAGGATCACAGGCGCCCTCGACCCGGCTGCGACAGCCTGAGTCGAAGGTCTCGCCCGCCCTGGGAACAGGGCCGCGTGGCCGGACGCGGAACGCGCCAGTATGTCGACCACGACATTGGGGGCTACTCCCCTTCGCGCCGTCAGCCTAGCCCACCCCGGCCCGCCAGAAGGCCCCTGGGTGAAGGGCGTCACCCCGGGGGCCTGGCGCGAGTCAGTCCGCCCGGGCGAGAGTCACCCCGAACAGCCCTTCGGGATCGGTCCAGTGCTGCTCGGCGGCGAACCCCGCGCCGGTCAGCTCCGCGGCGATGCCCGCCGGACGGAACTTCGCCGACACCTCGGTACGCAGTTCCTCCCCGGCGGCGAAGTCGACGCTCAGGTCGAGCACCCGGACCCGCATCGCCCGCCGGGCCCGCAACCGCATCTCGATCCACTCCCGCTCGGCGTCCCAGAGCGCGACGTGGTCGAAGGCCTCCGGCTCGAAGTCCGCCCCGAGTTCCCGGTTGAGCACCCGCAACACGTTGCGGTTGAACTCGGCCGTCACCCCCGCCGCGTCGTCGTAGGCCGGGACCACCACCTGCGGGTCCTTGACCAGGTCGGTACCGATCAGCAGCCAGTCCCCGGCCTCCAGGCCGGCCCGGGTGGCGGCCAGGAAGGCGGCCCGCTCGGCCGGCAGCAGGTTGCCGATGGTGCCGCCGAGGAAGACCACCAGCCGTCGGCCACCGGTGGGCATCCGGTCGAGATGCCGGGTGAAGTCGCCGACGATGCCGCGTACTCGCAGGCCCGGATAGTCGGTGGCGATCTGCTCGGTGGACTGCCGCAGCGCGCTTACCGAGACGTCCAGCGGCACGAAGGTGCCCAACCCGCCGCGCCGGGTGAACGCGTCCAGCAGCAGCCGGGTCTTCTCCGACGATCCCGAACCCAACTCGATCAGGGTCTTCGCCCCGGTCAGCCCGGCGATCTCGGCGGCCCGCCGCTGCAGGACCGTGCGTTCGGCCCGGGTCGGGTAGTACTCGGGCAGCCGGGTGATCTCCTCGAACAGCTCACTGCCCCGGGCGTCGTAGAACCACTTCGGCGGCAGCCACTTCGGGCTGGCGGTCAGGCCGGTCCGCACGTCGTGGCGCAGACCGCGGTCGAGGTCCCGCTCCTCCAGGTAGATCTCCAGTGGCTCCGCGTTCATCTCCGGCCCCTTCCGTGTGGTCTGTGTCGGTTGGTCGGCCCGCCGGTGCCGGCAGGGCCCGGAAACGCACCCCGCCCGCGGTGGCCAGCACCAGTTGCCCGTCCGGCACACCGCGCCAGCCGGGCTCGTCATCGGTGGGTTCCGAGGCCAGCAGCACCGCGCCGTCGCCGGCCCGTACCGACAGCGCGTGGCCGGCCACACTGGCCACCACCTGCCGCCCGTCGGTCAACAACAGGTTCAGCCGGGACCCCGGCGCCGCCGCCGCGACGGCGGCCACCGTGTCGGCCACCGCCCGCGCCGGCTCCTCGCCGGCACGCAGTCGGTGCCGGACCAGCGCCCAGAGCAGGGCGGCGTCGGTCGGGGCGTCCAGCGTCAGCAGGTCGGTCACCGGCAGGTCACCGGCCAACCCGGCCACCGAGTCCGGCCACCCCCGGACCACCCCGTTGTGGCTGAACAACCAGGGTCCGTCGGCGAACGGGGCGGCGGCGGTCTCCAGCACCGGCATGCCGACGGTCGCCGACCGGACCGCGGCCAGCACCCCACCGGCCGTGGTCACCGCGGCCAACTCCGCCAACGTGGTGTCGGTCCAGAACGGCTGCGCCCGCCGGTAGCGCAGCGCCGCGGTGCCGGCCGACGCCGTCGGGTACCAGCCGACGCCGAACCCGTCGGCGTTGACCGTCCCGCCGCCGCGCATGTCCCGGGGTGCCCAGGACTGGCGCAGCAGGGAGTGCGGCGGGTCGTACAGCAACGCCCGCAGGGTCACCGGCGGACCCAGGTACGCCAGGTGCCGGCACATCAGCGCGGACCGCCGCTCACCCGCGCACCTCGGCGTCCGTGGCGTCCCGGGCACACCGGAAACCGCTGAAGATCTGCCGTCGGATCGGGTAGTCCCAGTTGCGGAAGGTGCCCCGGCAGGCCGCCCGGTCGGTGCCGAACGAACCACCCCGCAGCACCCGGTGGTCCGGTCCGAAGAACACCTGCGAGTATTCCTGGTACGGGAAGGCGGCGAAGCCCGGATACCCCCGGAAGGTCGAGGCGGTCCACTCCCAGACGTCGCCGATCAGCTGGTGCACGCCCAGCGGCGAGGCGCCGGCCGGGTAGGCACCCACCGGCGCCGGCCACAGGTGCCGCTGCCCCAGGTTGGCGTGCTCGGTGGTCGGGTCGGCGTCGCCCCAGGGCCAACGGCGGGAACGCCCGGTCGCCGGGTCCCACCGGGCCGCCTTCTCCCATTCGGCCTCGGTGGGCAGCCGCTTGCCGGCCCAGGTGGCGTAGGCCTGCGCCTCGTGGAAGCTGACGTGCACCACCGGCTCGTCGTCGCGCACCGGCGACCACCGGCCGAAGCGTCGGTACGCCCACCCGCTGCCGTCGGGCCGCCAGTGCAACGGGGCGGTCAAGCCCGCCTCGTGACGGTGCTGCCAGCCGGCCTCGCTCCACCAACGGGGGTCGTCGTACCCGCCGTCGGCGATGAACGCCCGGTACGCCCCGTTGGTCACCGGCGCGGCGTCGATGACGTACGCGGGCAGGTCGACGCGGTGCGCGGGGCGTTCGTTGTCCAACGCCCAGGCGTCGGTGCTGGTACCCATGGTGAACGGCCCGGCGGGCACCAGCACCTCGTCGGCGACCCGGACCCGCGGCTGCGGTGGCGGCGGCGCGGTCAACGCCGGTGCTCCGGCGCGCAGCTGGTGGGTGGCGAGCATGGTCTCGTCGTGCTGCTGCTCGTGCTGCACGATCATGCCGAAGGCGAACCCGTCGGTGACCAACGGACGGTCGGTGAACCGGATCCCGTCCAGCAGGTCGAGGACCTTGTCCCGGACGGTACCCAGGTAGGCGCGGGCCTCGGTGGGGGCCAGCAGCGGCAGGCGGGGCCGGTCCCGGCGGGGCTGTTTGAACGCGTCGTACAACTCGTCGATGTCACACCGGACCGGCTCCCGGCCGCCCACGTCCCGGACCAGCCAGAGCTCCTCCTGGTTGCCCACGTGGGCGAGGTCCCAGACCAGTGGGGACATCAGCGGCGAGTGCTGCCGGGTCAGCTCGTCGTCGTCGACGGCGCTGGTCAGCAGCACGGTCCGGGCCCGGGTGCGGTCCAGTTCCGCGGCGATGCGGTCACGCAGCCGCGCGACGTCCAGGTCGGCGGTGGTCGTCGTCTCGGTCACCGGGGTCCCCTCTCCGCGACGGTGTGCCGCCGCTGGATCGCTCGTTGCATCCGCTGGTGCAGCGCCGCCGGCAGGTCCAGCCGGGGCAGGGCCGTCAGGGCCAGGTCGAACAGGGCGGTCGCCGCCCGGGCCAGTGGCCGGTCACGCAGGCCGTACCGGGCGGCGGCGTGCCAACGGTCGGCCACCGCGGCGCCGGCGACCCGGGCGGCGCGGACCGTGGCCGGATCGGCGAAGAGCGCGGCCAGCACCGTCGCCGGCACCTGCCAGTCCGGGCCCGGCTGGGTGTCCAGGTACCGCAGCTCCAGGTAGCCACGGGGGCGCACCGGTGGGAACAGGGTGCTCAGGTGGTACTCCAGGTCGTCGGTGGTGGGTGGCTGCGGCAACGCGCCGTCGATCCAGTCGGCGAAGGTGACCCCCGCGGGGGGTGTCCAGTCGGGGCCGTCGTGCCGGAGGCAGAGCAGGGGTGCGCCGAGGGCGTACCCGGTCCAGTCCGCCACCGGGTCCGGTCGCGGGTCGTCAGGTGTCCAGGCCGGCCGGGTCCGGGCCGGGTCGATGCCCAGCCAGGCGGCCATCCGGGCCGACGCCCACCCGGTGCGCCGGCCGGCGTGGTCACCGGCGGTGGCGAAGGCGGCCAGCAGCGGCGGCCCCACGGCGTGCGCCGCGGCCCACCGGTCGCCCAGCTCCGCCGGCTCGCCCGCGTCCAGGCAGACCTGCAGGCCGGCGGTGCTGTACATCATGGTGGCCCCGTGCGGGCCGTGGCGGTCGAAGACGCAGCGCATGGCCCGGTAGCGGGGTGTCTCGACGACCGGGCGGGGTGGTCGGTACGGGTCGATGCCGGTGTCACCGAGCATCAACCCGGCGGCGGCGAGCAGGCCACGCACCTGGTCGATGTCGGCGTCCGTGGCGGTGATCAGCGCGCCGACCGAGTCCTGTGGCGCGGTGGATATCTCAAGCTGCCCGCCCGGCTCGACGGTCACGGTGCTGCCGTGCCGGAGCTGTTGGGCGGGGCTGGTCGGATGGATGGTGACGGGGCTGTGGCCCCCCAGTGCCGCCCGTAGCCGCTCCCGGTCGACCGGGCGGGTGGGGTCGGCGGCGTCGTGCACGGTCCATTCCAGTTCGACACCGGTGAATCTCGGTGGCCCGGTCTTGAAACAGATCCGGCCGATGTGCCCGGCGGCGGCCTCCACCTGCCGGATCACCGTCGTGCGGTCCAACCCGGGTGACATCACCACGAGCGGGCCCTCCTCCCCAGCGCTGGTCCGACCTCACCGACCGTTGCCGACCGGAGTGGTCATGGCCCCACCATCTTCTGTCTAGCAGAAGAATTCCGCTGACCCGAGCCGAACCTTTTTCTCCGCCGCGGTCCGCCCGGTCGGTGCGCCGCAGGCCCGCGCGCCGCCGATCCGGGCGCCGCCGATCCGGGCGCCGCCGATCCGGGCGCCGTGGGGTCCGCGGCCGCAGCTCAGTCGTCGGCCGACGCCGAGCGGGTGGGAGAGGGGCTCGCCGACGCGGACCGGGTCGCGGACGGGCTATCCGCCGAGGGGGCCGCGGGGCTGGTCGAGGTCAGCGCCCGGCAGTACTCCTCGACCCGGTCGGCGCCGCCGGCGGCCGTCACCAGGCCGGCGAAGCCGGGGCTCTGCAGCGCCCGTTGCCGTTGCGCGGGTTTCTTGGACAGGTAGGCGTTGCAGTGACCGCGCAGCTGGCCGACGTTACCGGGGGTCACCGACCCGGTCGGGGTGGGCGAGTCGGTCCGGCTGGGCGCGGGGGTCGGCGACGGCGAGGGGGTCGGGGACGCCGGAGGGCGGCTCGGGGTGGGTTCACCCTCCTGGCCCGCCGTCGACGGTGCGGAGGCGGGCTCCGAGACCGGGGCGCTCGGACGGGGCGGCGGTACCGGTGGGTCGTCGCGGCGGTCGATGGTGGCCGCCGCGACAGCCACCCCCGCCGTCGCGGTCGCGGCGAGCGCGGCGAGCCAGGCCACGATCCCGACCCGGCGGGTCCGGCGGCGAGGACCCGTGGCGACCGGGGCGGCATCGCGGGCGGCACGGAAGGCCGCGAGCGCGGCATCCTCCCCGGTCAGCTCGTCGGGACGGGCCGGGGCCGCTGCCGCGGACAGCAACCCGGCCAGTGGGTCACCGGGGCGCGGTGGGTCCCCGGCCCGGGCGGCGTCGAGCAGCCGGTCGGTCTCGGACCGGCTCGCGGGCCGGCCGGACCGGTCAGACCGGCCACCGTTCATCCAGTCTCCCCTCACGTCAACCGTCCGCCGACTCGGCCCGGGAGGCCTCCGGTCGCGGCCGGGAAGCGGTACGTGGGCCCGGCAGCGCCCGCGGGCTGGGAGCTGGTGGGGAGGCCGGCTCGGATCGTTGCAGCAGGGCGGCGAGGCGACGCAGCCCGCGGTGGGCGGCGGTGCGCACCGCCCCCGGACGCCGGCCGAGGACCCGGCCGGCGGTCTCGGCGTCCAGGCCGACCACCGCCCGTAGCAGCACCGCCTCGGCCTCGCGGGGCGGCAGGGTGGCGATCAGCGCCAGCGCGTTCTCGGTGCCGAGGGTCTCACCGACGCGTTGCTCGGTGTCGGCGTCGTCGGCCAGGTCGGTCAGCGCGTGCACCGGCACCGGCAGGGAGGGGCGGCGGCGTTGCCGGCGAAGATGGTCCAGGGCGCGGTTGCGGGCGATGGTGACGGTCCAGGCGCGGAACTCGCCGCCGGCGAAACCGGGCAGGTCGCGGGAGACCTGCAGCCAGGTCTCCGAGGCGACGTCCTCGGCGTCGGCGCCGACCAGCGCGGTGAGGTACCTCAACAGTCCGGGTTGCAGGCTGCGGTACAGGAAACGGAACGCCTCCTCGTCGCCGGCCTGGGCGGCGAGGACCGCCTCGGTGAGCTCGGCGCTCATGACCGGTCCGGTCCCGCCGCCCGGCGGTCCGGGCCGGATCCGGCGACTCGGCGGTCCGGGCCGGATCCGGCCGCCCGTCCCGCGTCGAATCGACCCGGTGTCCGGGCCCACTTCCCCACCATCAGCCCCCCGCTGCCCTGGTCGTGCCCGGCACCGTGCGGACCGGGCGGCGGTGTGCCGGGCGTCTGCCGGGGCGGGTGCCCGTCGGATCCGGTCGTGCCACCGCGTCCTCGGTGGGCCCGGGTCGGGCCAACGGTAGGAGCGGATCGCTGAACGGACAAGGTGGCATGGCTCCGGATGAGAGTGACAAATATCCAGCCGGCTGCGCGGCGAGTCAACGTAACACCAGGTCCGCCGGGGACGCCATCGGCGGTTGCCGTGGGCCGGCGGCTCGGCGCACGGCCGCCCGATGGACAGGTCGGATCACCCTGTGCCGTCGGTTCGTCACCCGCCGGGCGGTATCGTTCGGTAAGGTCGGCACCGCAGGCGCACCGACAGACGTCGGCGGCCACCCTTGCGGGTGCGCCGCCGTCAGCCGCTGTGGGTACCGTAGGGCCGTGTTGTCTTCGGAGGTCGTACTCAGCGGTCGCTACCGGCTGGACGAACGCGTCGCCACCGGCGGTATGGGTGATGTCTGGCTCGCGACGGACGTGGTGCTCGGCCGGCAGGTCGCGGTCAAGGTCCTGCTGCCCGCGCTGGTGTCCGACCCGGACTTCATCGCCCGGTTCCGGGCCGAGGCCCGGATCATGGCCGCGTTGCGCCACCCCGGCATCGTGCAGGTCTACGACGTCGGCGAGGACCGGCTCGACGACGGTGGCCGGGCCGACTACCTGGTGATGGAGTTCGTCGAGGGCCAGCCGTTGTCCAAGCGGATCGAGGCCGCCGGTCGACTCGACGTCGCCGAGACGATGTCGGTGGTCAGCCAGGCCGGCCAGGCCCTGCACGCCGCGCACAACGGCGGGATCGTGCACCGCGACGTCAAGCCGAGCAACCTGCTGGTCCAGGCCGACGGCACGGTCGTGCTCGTCGACTTCGGAGTGGCCCGCTCGACCAACGTGACCAGCATCACCAGCACCAACGCGGTGCCCGGCACCGCCCTGTACATGGCCCCCGAGCAGGCGGCGGGCCGGCCGGTCACCGGCGCGACCGACATCTACGCCCTCGGCGCCGTCGCCTACTGCTGCCTCACCGGCGGCCCGCCGTTCACCGGCGACAACCCGCTCCAGGTGGCCGTGCGGCACCTCGACGACGAGCCACCTCCGCTGCCCGAGGAGATCCCGGCGGCGGTCCGCGCGCTGGTGACCCGGGCCCTGGCCAAGGACCCGGCGGACCGGTTCGACACCGGCGCCCAGATGGCCGAGGCGGCCCGGGCCGCGTTGGCCGGCGACGCGGCGGCCACGGCGGTGGTCGCGGCACCGGTGCGGCTGCGGGGTTCCACCGGGCCGGGCACCCGGGCCGAACGCCCGGTCGGCGCGGCGGTGGCCACCGGTGGCGCCCACAGCCGCCGGGGCACCCTGATCGGCGCGGCCGTGGCCGTCCTGGTCGCGCTGGGTGCGCTCGGCGCGGCACTGGGCGCGACCGGCGGCAACCGCGACGAGTCGCCCCGCGGGGTGGAGATCCAGGACACCGCACCCGCCGTGGTGCCCAGCAGCGCGCCGGAGCAGAGCACCGCCACCCAGGCGCCCACCACCGGCGGGGACCGGCCGGTCCGGCCCGCCGAGCCGACCGGCCGGGAATCAGCCGAGCCCAGCCCGTCGGCCGAGCCCAGCCCGTCGGCGGAGCCGGAGCCGGAGCCGAGCCAGCTCCCCACCCGCCCGCCGACCAGCTCGTCGGCGCCGTCGTCGCCTCCGCCGGCCCCGACCGAGGAGCCGCCGGCACCGTCCACGACACCGCCGACCAACGATCCGCCGCCGACCAACGACTCCGGTGCGGGCTCCGGCGGGGGCGAGTGACCACCCCACCAGCCTCAATAACCCCAAAACCGACATAGGATCATCGACGCCGCTCTAGTGTGAAAAGCAGGATGCTTCACTCCTGCTGCCGGAGGGCTCGGATGAACGCGGACAAGCTGGTCGTCATCGGCCAGGGCTACGTGGGCCTGCCCCTGGCCATGCGGGCCGTCGAGGCGGGGTTGGACGTGGTGGGCCTCGACGTCGACGCCGGTCGGATCAAGCGGCTCACCGTCGGCGAGTCGTTCGTCGAGGACGTCGGTGCCGACCGGCTGGGCCGGGCGCTGTCCAGCGGCCGGTACCACCCGAGCACCGAGTACGCCGACGCCGAGGGCTTCGACATCTGCGTGATCACCGTGCCGACGCCGCTGCGCGACGGCACCCCGGACCTGAGCTTCGTGGAACAGGCAGGCCTCGGCATCGGCCCGTACGTCCGACGCGGCTGCACCGTGGTGCTGGAGTCGACGACGTACCCCGGCACCACCGACGAACTGCTGCGTCCACTGCTGGAGACAGCCAGCGGGCTGCACAGCCCCGGCGACTTCCACCTCGGCTACAGCCCGGAGCGCATCGACCCGGGCAACCCGGTGTGGCGGCTGGAGAACACCCCGAAGGTGGTCTCCGGCCTCGACGACGCGGCGCTGCACCGGGTGGACGAGTTCTACCGGCGGCTGGTGGAGCGCACCGTGCCGGTGGGCTCCACCCGGGTGGCCGAGCTGACCAAGCTGATCGAGAACACCTTCCGGCAGGTGAACATCGCGCTGATCAACGAGCTGACGATGCTGTCGCACCCGCTGGACGTCGACGTCTGGCAGGCCATCGAGGCCGCCGGCACCAAGCCGTTCGGGTTCATGTCGTTCCAGCCCGGCCCGGGGGTGGGCGGGCACTGCCTGCCCATCGACCCCTGCTACCTGTCCTGGCAGGTACGCCGGAAACTGGGTAGGCAGTTCCGCTTCATCGAGCTGGCCAACGACATCAACCACGAGATGCCCGAGCACGTCGCCCAACGGGTGATGACCGGACTGAACCGGACCGGCCGGGCGGTCAGCGGAGCCCGGCTGCTGCTGCTCGGGTTGGCGTACAAGAAGAACACGGGTGACCTGCGCGACTCCCCCGCCGTCGAGGTGGCCCGCCGGCTGCGGGCGCTCGGCGCGCAGGTGCACGCGGTGGAGCCGTACGCCGAGGCGCACCTGCTGCCCGACGGGGTGGTCGTGGTGGAGCTGACCGAGCAGGAGCTGCGCCAGGCCGACGCGGTGGTGGTGGTCACCGACCACGACAGCATCGACTACGACCTGGTCACCCGGCACGCCCGGTACGTCTTCGACACCCGCAACCGCTGCCACGGCCCGACGGTCGAGCGGCTCTGAACCCCCGCACCGGCACCGGAGGCGTCAGCTCATGCTCGATCTGCGGCAGGCCGCCCGACGTTTCGGCCGCCGGTGGGTGTTCGACGGGCTCGACCTGTCGGTGCCGGCCGGCACCCAACTGTTCCTGAGCGGGCCGAACGGGGCCGGCAAGACCACCCTGCTGCGGTGTCTGTCCGGGACGCTCGCGCTGAGCGCCGGGCGGGCCACCGTCGCCGGTCACCCGGTCGGATCGTTGGCCGCCCGGCGGCTCACCGGTGTCTGCCTCGCCCCGGAACAGGGTCTCTACGGCACGCTCACCGCCCGGGACAACCTCGCCCTGGTGGCTCGGCTCCGGTTGCCCTGGCGGGCGGCCCGCACCGCGGTGGCCCGGGTGGAGGAGGAGCTGGACATCACCGGTTACGCCACCGTCCCGGCGGGGCGCTGTTCGGCCGGCATGCGGGCCCGGGTGAGCATCGCCCGGGCCCTGTTGGGCGAACCCGCCCTGCTGATCCTCGACGAGCCCGACCGGTCGCTGGACGAGGGGTCCCGCGAACGGCTCTGGCAGGCCCTGGCCCATCGCACCGGGACGACCTGCGTGATCGCCTCCCACCACCGGGCCCACCGGGGCCCACGCCAGCAGGATCTCGTCCTGACCGGCCACCGATGACCGAACCCGGACCGGGGCTGATCGGGCGCCTACCGCCCGGTCAGGGTTCCCCGGCGGCGGCGAGCCAGGCCGGCGGGGCGGGGCGGCGCAGGATCTCGGTCATCGCCGCCGCCTCGCCGTCGGGTTCCCCGTCCAGCCAGGCGTGGGCGTGGAAGCCCGTGCTCGGCGCGGTCACCCCGATCACCACCGTACGGGCGATGCGCTGACCGCCGTACCAGCGTTGCAGGACCAGCGACCGCTCCAGGCAGTTGGCCTCGCTGCGACGCAGCGCGCCGAGCAGCACCGTCCGCTGCCCGGCGGCTCCGGGCGGCGGCGCCGGCAGGTGGACCTCGGCCATCGTCCGGCGGACGAGCTGCCGCCGGACCAGCCGCACCGACCGGACGGCCCAGAGCGCGGTACGCACCGCCGGCATCCCGCCCCGACGATGCATCCGCAGCACCGCCCCGGGTGTCCGCACCATGCGGCGGACCAGGTCAGTCACGACCGGACCATCGGATCAGCTGTCGTACCGGGCACAGCGCGCAGAGCGTCCTAGGCAGCTGGGTCAGTCCGCACCCGGACCGCCCGCTGCCTGGCGCCACCTGTTCCACGCTGGTTCAACGAGTGGAGGACCGTTTCGGCTCGGTCACCGCCGGGCCGACCGGATGCCGGCGGAGCAGGGCGGCTGCCGTCCGGTGGGTGATCTGGTGGTGTTGCGCCGTGGTGAGGCCGGCGCGGGTGAGGGCGTCGACGACCCGGGTACGGTCGGCCGGGCGGTCGGGCACCGGCCAGTCACTGCCGGCCACCACGTGATCCGCGCCGAGCAGCTCCACGGCGAACCGGATCGCCGCCGGGGCGAAGCCCATCGTGTCGACGTACACGTGCCAGCGCTCCGTCGGCGCGACCCCGGCGGCGATCCGTTCCACGGCGTCGGAGCCGGCCGCCAGGTGCAGGCCGGCGGCGCCGAGCATCGGGAAGACCACCCGTAGACCGGGTACCGCGTCGAGGGTGCCGGCCCCCAGCAGCGCCAGCAGGCTCGCCGAGACGGCCGTACCCCGGGCCAGGGAGGTGCCGGGGCGGCCGAGCGGGCGCAGGTCGGCGGCGAGCGCGGCGGGGCTGACCGGGTGGACGAAGACCACCAGCCCGGCCTCGGCGGCGGCCTCCAGGGTGGGCCGGCACCGCGGATCGTCCAGGTAGCGGCCCTGGTGGGCGCAGTCGACCACGATCCCGCCGAGCCCGGCGGCGACGGCGTCGGCCACGGTACGGGCCCCGGCCCGTCCGGCGTAGGCGTCGACGGTGGCCAACCCGGCGAACCGGTCGGGGTTCGCGGCGACCACCTCGGCCAGGTGGTCGTTGAGCACGCCGACGGTCCGCGGGGTGATCGTCGTACCGTCGGGGGTGACCATCGCCGGTGGGGCGCTGAGCACCCGGCGGGTGATGCCGAGGCGGTCCATCCCGGTAAGCGTCGCCCCGACGTCGCCGACGGCCCGGGCCACCCGCCGCCAGGAACGGCGCAACTCGTCGCCGGCGCCGACCGGCACCACGGCCGGTACGCCCGGGGCCACGTGGTGGCTGTGGAAGTCGACAACCGGCACCGGTCCGGTCCCGGTCTCAGCCATCGGTGTGGAACACGTACCGGAAGGCGTCGCCGTCGCGGACGACCCGGCCGGCGGTGGGGACCGGGAAGTGGGCGGGGATGAGGATCGTCGCGGTGTCGGCGATCGAGTCGAGCAGCGCCCGACGCTGCGCGGCGGACCCGTGGCCGTCCACACAGTACCGGGTGCTCCACTCCGGGTGGGCCAGCTGCACGGCGTGGTGGATGCCGTCGCCGGCGTAGACGGCCCGTTCGCCCCGCGAGGCGATCTCGACGAAGAGGTTGCCCGGGGTGTGCCCGAAGGCCGGCACGAGGCGTACCTCGGGGGTGAGGGTGAGGTCGGGGGCGACGAAGTCGAGGACTCCGGCGGTGTGCAGCGGCAGGACGCTGTCGGCGACGTAGTCGCCGGTGCGCTCCAGGCCCGCCCGCCCGCCGGGGCCGGTCCAGAAGTCGAACTCCTGTCGGGTCAGCAGGTAGCGGGCGTTGCGGAAGGACGGCACCCAGCCGTCGCCGTCGGCGGTGGTGGCGAAGCCGACGTGGTCGACGTGCAGGTGGGTCAGGACGACGGTGTCGACGTCGTCGGGGGTCAGGCCGAGCCGGGAGAAGTTGTCCCAGAAGGGCCGTTGTCGCAGGTGGAAGCCGGGCGAGGTGCGGACCTTGCCGTTGCCGCCACCGGTGTCCAGCAGGATCACCCGGTCGCCGGTCAGCACCAGCAGGGGCTGGATGTTGAGCACGATCTGCCCGGTGGCGGCGTCCACGTGCGGTGGCTGCAGGTACCACGCGTCGGCCGGTTGGGGGTCCTCGTCGAGCTGCGGGAAGAACACGTGGGGCGCGGCGAGGTAGCGGGGCTCCTCGACCAGCGGGTGGATGGTGACGTCGCCGATCCGGATCGGGGCGGGCACGTCGAGGCTCATCGGGGTTCTCCTGGTTCGGGTACGCTCTCCGCGGCGACGAGCCGGAACACCTCGCTGCGCAGCGCGGCGAAGCGGGCGTCGGCGCGGGTGGTGGGCTGGTCGCGCTCGGTGGGCAGGTCGACGGTGAGGTCGGCGCGGATGGTGGCCGGCGCCCGGCTGAGCACGAGCACCCGCTCACCGAGGTAGACCGACTCGTCGATGTCGTGGGTGACGAACAGCACGGTGATGCCCAGCCGCTGCCAGAGGGCCCGGACCAGGTCCTCCAGGTCGGCGCGGGTCTGGGCGTCGACCGCGGCGAACGGCTCGTCCATCAGCAGGACCCGGGGTTCGCCGACGAGCGCCCGGGCGATCGCCACCCGCTGCTGCATCCCGCCGGAGAGCTGCCAGGGATAGGCGCGGGCGGCGTCGGCCAGCCCGACGGAGGTCAGCGCCGCCTCGGCCCGCCGGTGCCGCTGCGCGCGGGACAGCCGGCGGGGCAGCAACGGCAGGGCCACGTTGTCCCGGACGGTCTTCCACGGGTAGAGGCTGCGACCGTACTCCTGGAAGACCACGGCGAGCCCGGGCACCGGTCCGGTGACGGCGACCCCGTCGAGCAGGACCTGGCCGGCGGTCGGTGGGAGCAGTCCGGAGACCATCTTGAGCAGGGTGGACTTGCCGCCGCCGGAGGGGCCCACCACGCAGACGAACTCGCCGGCGGCCACGTCGAGGGTGAGCCCGTCGACGGCGACCACCGGCCGGGTGGACGAGGGGTAGACCTTGCGCAGCCGGTCGACGCGCAGCAGCGGCCCGGCGGCGGTCACGACGGGCTCCCGGTGGCCCGGCGCACCCCGTGGTGCCAGGCCAGCACCCGGCGTTCGACGACCTCGAGGGCCTTGGCGAGCAGGAAACCGAGCAGACCCAGGAAGATCATTCCACTCCACATCTCGGGCAGGGCGAAGCTGCGTTGGAAGCGCACCACCGCGTGGCCGAGGCCGTCGGTGCTGACCACCATCTCGCTGACCACCATGAGGATGATCCCGATGCCGAGGGCCTGCCGGATGCCGGCGGCGATCTGCGGGGACGCCGAGGGCAGCACCAGGTGACCGAAGGTGGCCGTGCGGGACAGCCCGCAGACCCGGGCGGCGTCGAGCTGGAGCTGGTCGGTGCCGCGTACCCCGTCGACGGTGTTGAGCAGCACCGGCCAGAGGCAGCCGAACGCGATCACGGCGATCTTCATGGCGTCGCCGACGCCGACGAGCACCAGCAGCACCGGCACCAGGACCGGGGAGGGCAGCGCGCGGAAGAACGCCAGTGCGGGCTCCAGCAGCGTGCGCAACACCCGCGAGGAGCCGACGAGCAGTCCGGCGCCGACCCCGACCAGCACCGCGAGCAGCAGCCCGAGGGCGAAGCGACGCAGGCTGGGCAGGACGTCGAGCAGGAACCGGTCGGAGAACCAGACCCGCCCGAAGGCATCCAGGACGGTCGACAGCGGCGGGTAGAACGGGTTGGTGCTGCCGGCGCTGGCCACCCACCACAGGGCCACCAGGAACACCGGCAGGCCGAGGGCGGTCAGCAGCCGACCGGCCCGGTGCCGCAGCGGGTGCCCCGAGGGTGTCGCGGTCATCCGGTGGCCACCTCCCGACGTACCGAGACGTGCCAGTGCAGCAGCCGACGCTCGGCCAGCCGGACCAGCGCGTTCACGCCGACGCCGAGGACCCCGGTGACCAGGATCAGGCCGTACATGCCGGGGATGTCGGCACCGGCCTGGGCGAGCCAGATCTCCCGACCCAGTCCCGGGGAGCCGATCACCAGACCGGCGGTGACGGTGAGCACCAACGCCACCGACGCGGCCAGCCGCAACCCGGTGACCAGGTACGGCAGCACGGTGGGCCAGACCAGGTGGCGCAGTTGGGCGAGGCGTCCCAGGCCGGCCGAGCGCGCCGCGTCGCGGGCGACCGGATCGACGTCGCGGACCCCGTAGAGCACCTGGATCAGCACCAGCCAGAAGCAGGCGTAGCCGACCAGGAAGAGGGTGGCGCCGAGGCCGGCACCGGCGAGCAGCACCACCAGCGGGATGAAGACCACCGACGGGATCGGGCGGAGGAAGTCGATGGTGGAGGCGGTGGCGGCCCGCAGCACGTCGATCGACCCGACGACCAGGCCCACGGCTACCGCCGCGACGACGGCGAGCAGCAGTCCGAGCGACCACCCTGCGACGGTGGCGCCGACGGTGCGCCACAGCTGCGGCCCGCCGGCCCGCTCGGCGAGTGCGGCGACGACGGTGCTCAGCGGCGGCAGGTGCTCGCCGGAGACCAGGCCGGCGCGGGGCACGACCTCGAAGGCGACCGCGAGACCGGCCGCGCCGAGCAGACCGCGCAGCCGGTCGGCACGCGCGGCACTCACGGCAGTACGAGCGCGGAGAGGTCGGGCTTGGTGGTGATCACCTTGTCCCGCAGGGCGTAGTCGGCGAGCTTGTCGAGCGCGTCCACGCTCACCTCGTCCTGCCAACCGGTGATGGTGATCTTCGCGGCGAGTTCGGGCTTGATGGTGGTGAAGGTGGGGATGATCTCCCGGACCGCGGCCTCGTTGTCCCGGGCGTGGGCGAAGGACTCCCGTACCGCGCTGCGGAAGTCCCGCACCAGCTCCGGGTTCTTCTCGGCGAACGCGCCGGAGGTGAAGTACGCCGAGACGGTCAGGTCGTCGGCGAGGTCGCTGAAGCCCCAGCCGATCTCCTTCGCCCCCTGGCTCTTGGCCAGGGTGAGGAACGGCTCGACCAGCCAGGCGGCGTCGACCTTCCCGGCGGCGAGCGCGGCCGGCGCGTCGGGGAAGGGCAGTTCGAGCAGCTTGACGCTGGACTCGTCGCCGCCGTCGGCGCGTACCGCCTCGCGGGCGGCCGCGGCGGCGATGTTGGTCAGGCTGTTCGCCGAGACGGTCCGCCCGGCGAGCTGCCGGGGCCGGTCGATGCCGCTGTCGGCGGCGACCACCAGGGCGCCGTAGTCCTTGCCCGCGCCGCGCTGGCCGGTGGAGGCCGAGGCGGGCACGATCGCCTTGACGTCCAGGCCCTGCGAGGTGGCGGCGACCAGCGTGGTGAGGTCACCGGTGGCGATGTCGACCTTGCCGGCCAGCACCGACGGGACCGAGAGCAGGTCGGCGTTGGTGGTGTCCCACTCCAGCGCGATCCGGTGTTTGGCGAAGATGCCCTGCTTCTCCCCCACGTAGAGCGCGGAGAGGTGGGACAGCGGCGAGGAGGCGATCCGCAGGGTCCGTACCCCGTCGGCGTCGGCGGCGGCGGTCGCGCCGGCCCCGTCGGCCGACCCGCAGCCGGCGGCCGCCAGGGCGAGCAGGCCGGCGAGCAGTCCGGCGGTACGGCGGCGGGCGGTGGTGCTGTTCATGGTGGGTGTCTCCAGTACGGGTGAGGGGTAGGGGTCTGGTCGGGGATCAGAAGGCGAGCGGCTTCTCGTGCCGTGCGGCGGCCGGCAGGTCGGCCGGGCCACCGAGGGCGGTCGAGGCCAGGGTGGAGACCGCCGCCTCCTCGATGGCGACCACCAGCCGCGCGGCATGTCCGGCGTCGGTGCCGGCCACCAGCAGGCCGTGGTTGGCCAGCAGGACCGCCTGGGTACGCGGGTGCCGGGCGAAGGTGTCGACGATGCCCTGGACCGCCTCGGCACTGCCGCGGGGTCCCCAGGGCGCCACCGGCACGTCCACCGGCTGCCCGTGGACGATCAGTGCCTCGTAGCGGGCCGGTAACGGGGTGGCCGCGATGGCGTACCCGGTGGCCTGCGGCGAGTGGGTGTGGATGATCGCGCCGACGTCCGGACGCAGCCGGTAGACCTCGGTGTGCATCCGGGTGATGCCGGCGGTGAACCGACCCGGTTCACCGAGGACCACCCGGCCGTCGAGGTCGACCACCACCACGTCGGAGCTGATCACCCGCTGCCCGGCGGTCGGGTCACCGGCGGCCGGGGTGACCAGCAGGTCACCCCGGTTGAGCACGACGTGCTCCGGGGAGGCGGCGAGCCGGACGCTGATGTTGCCGTGCCCGCTGTGGGACATCACCCCGGCGGCGAAGAGGGTACGGACGGCGCGGACCAGGTCCGCTCGGGCCCGGTCGACGTCGGTGAGGTCGAAGGTGGTGTCGCCGGGCGACGGCTGCTCCACGGACATGCTTGGCCTTCCCTGCCGGTTCCCCGTACGCGCGTCGGCGCACCGGTCACTGTCGGTGATCGGCGCAGGTCGGCGGCCGATCTCACCGAGGAGGCTAACCCATAAAACCTATCTACTAAATAGGGATTGAAAGTGAGGTGGATCATCTACCAACCGCGCTGACCTGGGCTGGAAGGAGGATTGACGGCGCAGCCGACGGCCGACCGCCGTGCGGATCAGTCGTCGAGCAGCTCGCCCATCCGGACGATCTCGACGCGCTGCTCGGCGACGACCGCGTCGGCGAACTCGCGCAGGGTCCGGTCCACACCGACCCTGAGCAGGTCGCGGGCCATCTCGACGGCCCCCCGGTGGTGCGCACCCATCATCTGCACGAACAACCGGTCGAAGTCCGCGCCCCGGGCGTCGGCGAGCCGCCGCAGCGCCGCCGCCGACTGCATGCCCCGCATCGTGGCGTGGTCGTGCCCGGCCACCTCCCGAGGTAGACCCCGGGCGTCCAGCCAGCTCTCCAGCACCCCGATCTCCGGCCCCTGGGCGCTGCGGACCCGCTCGGCCAGGGCCCGCACCCGCGGGTCGGCCGCCCGCTGCGGGGCCAGCGCGGCCATCTCCAGGGCCTGGCCGTGGTGCGGGATCATCATCCGGACGAACCAGACGTCCAGCGCGGTGTAGCGGGGAGTCGCCGCGTCCCGCAGGGCCGAGCCGTCCATCGTGGCGGCCGGCCCACCGGGCAGACCGGGCACGATCACGGGCCGGTCCCCGCCGGCCGGTGGCGGTGGGCTGACCGACGGCGGGGTGCCGGCCGCCGTGCCGGACGCCGCGCCGGACGGGGCGGTGCCGACGGGTGCCGGTGGCCGGCGCAGGGCCACGAACGCGACCAGCAGCAGGACCGCGAGGACGGCCACCAGCGCCCCGGTACGTCGAGCGGTCACCCGCACCCCTCCCGTCGGGGCCACCACGGACGGAGCCGGTGTCGCACAGTCCGTAACGCGGAGGACACCACATCGATGGCTATGATAGATATGGTGACGATACCGCCACACTCCGCATCGAAGGGTGTCGTCGATGAGCAGATCCTCCCCGCCTCGCCTCCGCCAGCTCCGCGTGACCGGCGCGGCCGCCGCCGGGCTCCTGCTGGCCGCCCTGCTCGCCGTCGCACCGGGCGGCGCCACCCCGGGCAGTGCCGCACCGGGCGGTGCCGCGCTCAGCGGCGCCACCCCGGGCCGGGTCACCGGCGCGTCGACGGCGGTACCGGCGGCCGTCCCCGGCGTCGACGAGATCTCCAGCAGCCCCAACCTGCGCCAGGTGGCAAACCTGCCCAAGCAGGCGCCGTTCGACACCACCTCCGCCCTCGGCACCGACATCGCCTTCCAGGGTCGGTACGCGTTCGTCGGCAACTACCAGGGCTTCGTCATCTACGACATCGCCCGGCCCAGCGCGCCGACGATCGTCTCCCAGGTGCACTGCCCCGGCTCGCAGAACGACATCTCCATCTACGGTGACCTGCTCTTCCTCTCCACCGACGAGGGACGCAGCGACGCCAGCTGCGCCAGCGCGCCGTTGCCCGCGACCGAGCCGCAGTCCTGGGAGGGCATCAAGATCTTCGACATCAGCGACAAGGCCACCCCGCGCTACCTCAAGGCCGTCGAGACCGCCTGCGGCTCGCACACCCACACCCTGGTCCCGGCGCGCGACCGGAGGTCGGTCTACCTCTACGTCTCGTCGTACCGGCCCCGGGAGGACTACCCGGACTGCCGGCCGCCGCACGACTCGATCTCCATCGTGCGGGTGCCGCTGCGCACGCCCACCGACGCCGCCGTGGTGGCCACGCCGAACCTCTTCCCCGACGGTGGCAACCCCGCCGGCGGATACTCCGCCGAGACCAGCGGCTGCCACGACATCACGGCGTACCCGGCGAAGAACCTGGCCGCCGGCGCCTGCATGGGTGACGGGGTGCTGCTGGACATCACCCGGCCGGAGGCCCCCCGGGTGATCAACCGGGTCCGGGACACCGAGAACTTCGCCTTCTGGCACTCGGCCACGTTCAACAACGCCGGCACCAAGGTCGTCTTCACCGACGAGCTGGGTGGCGGCGGGGGTGCCACCTGCAACGAGGCCATCGGGCCACAGCGGGGTGCCAACGCCATCTACGACCTCACCGGCCGGGGCGACGCCCGCAAACTCGTCTTCCGCAGCTACTACAAGATCCCCCGGGTCAACACCGACACCGAGAACTGCGTGGCCCACAACGGCTCGCTGGTGCCGGTCCTCGGACGCGACGTCATGGTCCAGGCGTGGTACCAGGGTGGCGTCTCGGTCTGGGACTTCACCGACTCGACCCGGCCGACGGAGATCGCCTTCTGGGAGCGCGGCCCGCTGTCGGAGACCCAGCGGATCACCGGCGGGGCCTGGTCGACGTACTACTACAACGGGTACATCTACTCCAGCGACATCCAGAAGGGACTTGACGTGCTGGAGCTGCGCGACTGGCGTACCTGGTCGGCCCACCTGACCCGGTACGACGAGTTCAACGCGCAGACCCAGCCGACGTACCTGAGCTGGTAGTCGGCGCGGCGGGTGACCCGGGGCCGGGCACCCGCCGCGACCGCGCCGGCCGGCGGTCCGCCGCGGTCAACGCCGTCACCGGTGGGTCGCCGACGGGCCGTCCGACGGCACCTGCAAGGATCGTCGGACGTGAAGGTCACCGGCGGTACCCCATCCGCCACCGCTGGTCGTGTCCGCCCGCACCCGCTGGACCTGGTGGCGATCGTGCTCGCCGTCGCCGGCGCCGGGTGTGTGCTGTCCGGGTTGCTGCCCCACGCCGAGGCCACCGCGACCGTGCGGCGGATCCTGCCGCTGCTGCTGTTCCTGGCCACCGTGGTGGTGCTGGCCGAGCTGACCGCGGCGGCCGGGGTCTTCGACGTGCTGGCCACCCGACTGGCCATCGCCGCCCGGGGTGACCGTCGGACGCTCTTCCTGCTCTGTGTCGGCTTCGCTGCGGTCACCACCGTCCTGCTCAACCTGGACACCACGGCGGTGCTGCTCACCCCGGTGTTGCTGGCCCTGGCCCGCCGGATCGGGGCGGCGCCCCTGCCGCTGGCGGTGACCACCGTCTGGCTGGCCAACACCGCCAGCCTGCTGTTGCCGGTGTCCAACCTGACGAACCTGCTCGCCGCCGACCGACTCGACCTGACCCCGCTGGCGTACGCGTCCCGGATGTGGGCCCCGCAGCTCGCCGCGATCGCGGTCACCGCGGTCCTGCTCTGGTGCTGGTACTGGCGCACCGCTCCCCGCCGGTTCGACGTCCCGGCTTCGCCGGTGATTCCCGACCGCCCGCTGTACCGGATGACGGTGCTGGGCTGTCTGCTCTTCGTGGCCGGCATCGTCACCGGGGTGGAGATCGGGATCGCCTCGGCGGTGGCCGCCGCCGTGGTGCTGGCCGCCTTCGGCGTCCGGTCCCGGGCCACCCTGCGTCCGGCGCTGCTGCCGTGGCGGCTGCTGCTGCTGGTGACCGGGCTGTTCCTGGTCGTGCAGACCCTCGGCCGGGCCGGTCTGGACGACGTGGTGGGCGCCCTGGTCGGCGCCGGCGGCTCGGCGGCGGCGACGGTACGCGCCGGTGGTACCGGGGCGCTGCTGGCCAACCTGGTGAACAACCTGCCGGCGTACCTGGCCGGGGAGGCGGCGATCGCCGCCGACGACCACACCCGTCTGCTGGCGTTGCTGATCGGCACGAACGTGGGCGCGTTGGCGGCACCGTGGGCGTCGCTGGCCACCCTGCTCTGGTATGAGCGGTGCCGGGCCGCCGGGGTACGGGTGCCGCTGCTGCGGTTCGTGGCGGCCAGTGCGACCGTGGCGGTCACCGGCACCCTGGCCGCCCTCGGCGCGCTGGTGCTGACCGGCTGACGCCCGGGGCCCTACACCCCCATCTCGGCCTCGTAGGCGCGGCGCAGGCGGCGGCGGGCGGTCGGGGCGAGACAGACGTGCCAGGCCGACCCCTGGTCGATCAGGTTGATCTCGCCGGCGGCCTGCCGTGCCCGCAGGATGCCGGCGAGGGTGTCCCGGGCGCCGAAGCGGGCGAACCAGTCGAGTTCCAGGTCGACGGCGTACCCCTGGCTGTGCGCGCCGGAGCGCCAGGTGGGCGCGCCGAGGCGGCGCAGCCGGTGCTGGTGCTCGACGCTGTGCGCCAGGTCGGTTACCCAGAGCGGCGGGGTGCCCGGCGGGGCGCCCGCGGCGAACTCGCGGGCGAGGTCGTTGAGCAGCGCGATGATCTCCCGGCGGCCCCGCCGGAACGGCAGGCCGGCGGTCCGGGGCGCGGCGTGCGGTCGGAGCCCGCGGTGTGCCGCGCGCAGTCCCCGGCCGAGCGGGGAGACCGGCTGTTGCCGGTAGCCGAAACCGATCAGGCCCCGACGGCGCAGCCACTCCAGGTCGACCAGCTCCGGACTGGTGTGCACGGCGGTGTCGGTGGCGAAGGCCGCCACGTCGGCCCACCACACGGCGTCGATCCGGGAGAGCAGGTGGCCACGGACCAGTCCGGCCAGCCCGCTCAGGTCGGCCTCCGGACGTTGTCGGGCCAGCTCCAGCAACAGGGTCTCCCGGGTGCCGACCAGGCCCTGCGGGGTGGCGTCGAGCACCGTGGCCAGGTCGGGTCGGCGGAGCCGTTCGTCGAGCAGCCGCTGCCGGGCCGCACCTGACATGGCGTCGGCCAGGGCGCCCAGTTCGGTGCTCAGCTCCGCCACGGCGTCCCGGTAGCCGGCGAGGTCGGTCGGGGCGCAGGGGCCCGGAGTGGGCCGGGGGCCGTGGCTTCGGCTCGGCACTCGCATGGTCGACCCCCCTGTCCCGGTACGCCACGGTGCGGACTCGATGCTGGCCACGATATGCCCACAAAAAGCAGCAAAGTGCGAGAAAGCTTCCCGGTACCTCCAAAGGTCTCCGTAACGACGAACGGCACCGGCCGACCGGGTCCGGCAGGCCCCCGGACGGTGTTTGGCCGGTCGCCGCAACCGGCCGCGAGGGGTGATGAAAAGCTTTACCCATGAGTTCCGCACCCGTGCCGACCGAATCCACCATCTCCGGCGACTCCGAGGAGGCGAACGCCTTCGCGGATCTCGGGCTACGCGCCGAGCTGCTCGGCGCGCTCGCCGCGCTCGGCTACGAGGAGCCGACACCGATCCAGCGGGAGGCCATCCCGCCTCTGCTCGCCGGCCGTGACCTGCTGGGCCAGGCGGCCACCGGCACGGGCAAGACCGCCGCGTTCGCGCTGCCGCTGCTGCAGCGGATGGCCACGGGCGGCTCGAACGCCGGGCCGGTGGCGCTGGTGCTGGTGCCCACCCGGGAGCTGGCCGTGCAGGTCTCCGAGGCCTTCCACCGGTACGGCAAGGACCTCGGCACCCGGGTGCTGCCGATCTACGGCGGCCAGCCGATCGGCCGGCAGCTGCGCGCCCTGGACCTGGGCGTCGACGTGGTGGTGGCCACCCCGGGTCGGGCGCTGGACCACATCGCCCGGGGCACCCTGCGCCTGGGTGGCCTGGCCACGGTGGTGCTGGACGAGGCCGACGAGATGCTCGACATGGGCTTCGCCGAGGACATCGAGGCGATCCTGGAGCACGCCCCGGCGCAGAGGCAGACCGTGCTCTTCTCGGCCACCATGCCGTCGAGGATCGACGGGATGGCCCGCCAGCACCTGACCGACCCGGTACGCATCCAGATCGGCCGGCAACAGCCGATGGCCGGCGAGGCGCCCCTGGTACGCCAGAGCGCGTACCTGGTCGCCCGGGCACACAAGCCGGCGGCCCTGGGCCGGGTGCTGGACGTGGAGTCACCGACCGCGGCGATCGTGTTCTGCCGCAGCCGTGAGGAGGTGGACCGGCTCACCGAGACGATGAACGGGCGCGGCTACCGGGCCGAGGCGCTGCACGGCGGGATGAGCCAGGAGCAGCGGGACCGGGTGATGGGTCGACTGCGCGCCGGCACGGCCGACCTGCTGGTGGCCACCGACGTGGCGGCCCGGGGGCTGGACGTCGAGCAACTCACCCACGTGGTCAACTACGACGTGCCGTCAGCCCCGGAGTCGTACGTGCACCGCATCGGTCGGGTGGGACGGGCCGGCCGGGAGGGGGTGGCGATCACCCTGGCTGAGCCGCGCGAGCACCGCATGCTCAAGACCATCGAGCGGGTCACCGGGCAGCGCATCGTCATCGACAAGATCCCCACGGCGGCGGACCTGCGTACCCGGCGGTTGGAGCTGACCCAGGCGGCGCTGCGGGAGTCGCTGCTGGAGGACGACCTGGACCCGTTCCGGGTGATCGTGGAGTCGTTGTCCGACGAGTTCGACCTGATGGAGGTGGCCCTCGCCGCGGTGAAGCTGGCCCACGAGGCCGCCTCGCCGGGCTCCGACGAGGACCAGGAGGAGATCCCGCAGGTAGCGGTCCGCCCGCAACGGGAGAGCCGCTCCGGCGGTGACCCGCGCGGCGGTGACCGCCGTGGCTCCCGGGCCCGCTCGGGGGGTGCCACCACGCAGGTGTTCATCGGGTTGGGCCGGCGGGCCGGGGTACGCCCGCAGGACCTCGTCGGGGCGATCACCGGCGAGACCGGGATCAACGGACGTGACATCGGCTCGATCGAGATCGCCGACCGGTTCTCGCTGGTGGAGGTGCCGAACGCGGTGGCCGACGAGGTGATCGCCGGACTACGCGGCAGCACCATCAAGGGCCGCAAGACGACCGTCCGCCGCGACCGCGGCGCCGAAACCCGCTGATGGTGTAAGGAAGGGCCCCCTCTTATCGCTTCCGGTAGAGAGGGGCACCCCGCTCACACCCCCCGAACCGACGGGCAGCCAGTTCGGGGGGCGGTGCGGCCGGTGGCTGGGCGGTCGCCCCGTCAGAGCGGGTACGGCCCGAAGCGGCCCCAGGCGACGACCGCCGACAGGATCAGCAGCACGACGGTCATCGCGGTGACCGGGTGCTCCTTGGCTCGCAGGTGCACCACGATCGCGCCGACCATCACGATCGCCAGCCCGACGGCGGCCAGCGGGGTGAGCACCGTGGCGATGCCGGTGAGGCCGGGTAGGACCAGCCCGACCGCGGCCAGCACCTCGGCCGCGCCGAGGGCCTTGACCTGGCTGGGGGGCACGTTCCTGACCCAGCTCATCCGGTCGAGCAGCTTCTCCTTGGGTTGGGTCAGCTTGGTCAGCCCCGCGCCGGCGAAGAGCCCGGCGAGCAGGACCTGCAGGATCCACAGAAACACGTTCACGGGTGAGTCGCCTCCGAGCGGTCAGGCTGGTCTTCGGGAATTCACGCCCAAGGCTACGGGCGCCGACGCCGCGCTCCGCACCGCCCAGCACCGCCGAGCACCGCCCGGCAGCCGCCGCGCACCGCCCAGCAGCCGCCGAGCACCGCCCAGCATCGCCTAGCACCGCCCGGCAGCCGCCGCGCATCGCCGAGCACCCGCCGTACACCGACGGGCCGGCAGCCCCGGGCCCCCGCCGCCGGGACGACAGGGGCCGGGGAATCCGGTCAGGCGGCGCTGAGTGGCTGACCGCCGAGGGTCCCGGCGTCGACCCCGCCGAGGGTCCCGGCGTCGACCTCAGCCGGGCGTAGCGCCAGCGCGAGCACGTCGGCGACGTCGGCCAGGACGTGCACGGTGAGCGCCTCGCGGACCTCGGCGGGCAGGTCGTCGAGGTCCGGCTCGTTGCGGGCCGGGATGATCACCTCGGTCAGGCCGGCCCGGTGGGCGGCGAGCAGCTTCTGCTTCACCCCGCCGATGGGCAGCACCCGGCCGGAGAGAGTCACCTCGCCGGTCATCCCGAACTCGGGGCGGACCGGCCGGCCGCTGGCCAGCGAGGCCAGGGCGGTGACCATGGTGATCCCGGCGCTGGGGCCGTCCTTGGGCACCGCCCCGGCCGGCACGTGCAGGTGGATCCGCCGCCCGGCGAGGGCGTTGGGGTCCAGTCCCAGTCGGCGACCGTTGGAGCGCAGGTAGGAGAGGGCGATCTGCGCCGACTCCTTCATCACCTCGCCGAGTTGCCCGGTGAGGGTCAGCCCCGGCTCCCCCGGCATGCTGGTGGCCTCGATGAAGAGCACGTCGCCACCGGCACCGGTGACCGCCAGGCCGGTGGCCACCCCGGCGACCGCGGTACGTTCGGCCGACTCCGGGGTGAACCGGGGGCGGCCCAGATAACGGGCGAGGTCGTCGGCGTCCACCCGGACCGGGGTCGGGTCGGTGGCCAGGGCCACGGCCACCTTGCGCAGGATCTTCGCCAGGGCACGCTCCAACTGCCGGACACCGGCCTCCCGGGTGTGTTCCCCGGCGATGCGGGCCAGCGCCCCGTCGGCGACGGTGACCTCGTCGGCGGTCAGCCCGGCCCGCTGCAGCTGCCGGGGCAGCAGGTGGTCCCGGGCGATGGCGACCTTCTCGTCCTCGGTGTACCCGTCCAGGGTGACCAGTTCCATCCGGTCCAGCAACGGGCCGGGGATCGACTCCACCACGTTGGCGGTGGCCAGGAAGAGCACGTCGGACAGGTCGAGGTCGACCTCCAGGTAGTGGTCCCGGAAGGTGTGGTTCTGCGCCGGGTCGAGCACCTCCAGGAGGGCGGCGGCGGGATCACCGGCGTAGCCGGTGGCCAGCTTGTCGACCTCGTCGAGCAGGATCACCGGGTTCATCGACCCGGCCTCGCGCAGGGCCCGGACGATCCGCCCGGGCAACGCGCCCACGTAGGTGCGTCGGTGACCGCGGATCTCCGCCTCGTCCCGGACACCGCCGAGCGAGACCCGGACGAAGGTGCGGCCGAGCGCCCGGGCGACGGACTCACCGAGGCTGGTCTTGCCGACTCCGGGCGGGCCGGCGAGGGCGAGCACCGCTCCGGAACCGCGCCCGCCGACCACGCCGAGGTTGCGCTCGGCCCGGCGGTTGCGCACCGCGAGGTACTCCAGGATCCGGTCCTTGACGTCGGCCAGGCCGGCGTGGTCGGCGTCGAGCACCGCGCGGGCCGCGCCGAGGTCGGTGTGGTCGGCGGTACGCACGCCCCACGGCATCTCCAGGACGGTGTCCAACCAGGTACGGATCCAGCCCGACTCCGGGGACGCGTCGCTGGCCCGCTCCAGCTTGCCCACCTCACGAAGCGCCGCCTCGCGGATCTTCTCCGGCAGGTCGGCGGACTCCACCCGGGACCGGTAGTCGGCGGAGCCGTCCGGCTCGTCCTCGCCCAGCTCCTTGCGGATCGCGGCGAGCTGCTGGCGGAGCAGGAACTCCCGCTGGGACTTCTCCAACCCCTCCCGGACGTCGGTGTTGATCTGCTCGGTGACCTCCTGCTCGGCCAGGTGTTCCCGGACCCAGCCGACCAGCAGCTCCAGCCGGGCGGTGACGTCGGCGGCGGCGAGCAGCTCGGTCTTCTGCGCCAGGCTGAGCCAGGGCGCGTAGCCGGCCGCGTCGGCCAGCTCGGAGAGGTCGGTCATCCGCTCCATGGCGTCGATGACCTGCCACGCGCCCCGCTGCTGCAGGACCGAGGTCATCAGGGCGCGATACTCACGGGCAAGGTCCCGGGCCCGGCCGGCCGGGGCGGGCTCGGACAGTTCGGTCGCCTCGACCCAGAGGGCGGCACCGGGGCCGGGGACACCGGAACCGATGCGGGCCCGGGACAGCCCTCGAATCACCGCGGCGGGCTCGCCACTGGGCAGCCGGCCGGTCTTCTCGATGGTGGCGACCACGCCGACCGGGCCGTACTCGCCGTCGATGCGGGGTACGGCCAGGAGCTGACGGTCACCACTGGCGCGGGCCGCGTCCACGGCGGCCTGGGTGCTCGGGTCGAGGGTCACCGGGATGACCATGCCGGGCAACAGGACGGCGTCGGTAAGCGGAAGTACCGGAAGAGTAGCCATCGGACACCTGCCATCAGATTGACTTGAGCGTGTCTGACTCAAGTAACCGATCGTTCCTGTTGTTCCGGGGTGTGACCCACGACACCAGCAGGCCCCGGCAGGGGTCCACCGCCCCGCCTGCCTGCGTGGCTATTGCGTCAGCGGCGATGAACTTTCCACGCCCACGTCGACCCGAGGACCCGGCAAACCGCGACCCGCCGATTCGAATACGCCGCATATTGTTGCGGATTTGCCCGGTGGTGGGTCAGACTTTTACCCACACCAGCCACACACAAGGAGTAATCGGCGATGGCCAGGAAAGTAATCACTGTTCTGACCGACGATCTCGACGGCGGAAAGGCCGATCGCACCGTCGAGTTCAGTCTGGACGGCGTCGCGTACACCATCGACGTGTCCGACGAGAACGCCGGGGTGCTGCGGAAGGCGCTCGACCCCTACATCAATGCCGGTCGGCGGGTCGGTCGCGCGCCGGCCGAGGCTGCCCGGACCAGCCGGCGAGCTGGCCGTCCCATCTCCGGAATGGACCGCGAGCAGAACCGGGCCATCCGGGAATGGGCGGCCAAGAACGGCTACGAAATCTCCGAGCGGGGGCGGATCCCGGTCTCGGTGGTCGAGGCGTACAAGAGCCGCTGAGCCGGGGGTTCGACGGCACCGGGGCCGGGGCCAGGGCTGAGAAATCAGCGCTGCCCCGGCGGGATTCGGCGCGCAATTTCCACCGCTGGCGCACTGCGGCCGGCAGAATATCCACCAACCCACTCGCGTACGGTGCGGGCATACGGCGCCGGTCGGACCAGCCAAGGGCGTGAGCCAATCCCGGCCCGGGACGGTTCCGATCCCACTCGCGACGACCAACGGGGCCGTCCGGGGATTCCCCGGACGGCCCCGCCGTCACTACTCCCGGCCGCGCCGGCTCAGTTGACTTCGATCCGGACCACGTCGAAGGCCGGGGTCTGGTTGGCCCGCTCCATCATCGGCAGCCGGTGGGAACCGTCGCCGGCCCAGACCGCACACTGCGCGGTGCCCTGCTGCGGCAGTCCGGCCACCTGGATCGCCACCTCGTCGGGGTTGCGACCGCCGCCGCCGTCCTCGGTCGCCACGAAGAACGCCGGGGCGGGTGCCGGGTCGGGTGCCTGGTCGGTGTTGCCGAGCATCCGGCAGGCGGTGTGGAAGTGACCTCGGGTCAGCCCCTCACCGTTGAGCACCGAGCTCTCCAGGTAGTACCCGCCCTGGCCGGCCGCGAGGAAGCGGTCCCGCACCAGGTTGCGGGTCGAGATCCGCAGGGTGAAGGCCTGGTTGGCCTGCACCTGCTGGGGGAACTCGGTGATCAACAACGAGGGGTTGTTGCCGGCGGCGCCGACCTCACCGAACGCGGTGCTGATGCACCGGTTGCCGTTCTGGAAGCCGTCGTGCGGCTGCAACCGGCTGTTCTCACAGTTCTGGGCCAGCACGTCGAGGCCGTTGTTGGGGTTGTTGTTGCCACCCCCGTTGTTACCGCCCCCGTTGTTGCCACCGTTGTTGTTGCCGTTGCCGCCGTTGTTGCCGTTGCCGCCGCCGTTGTTGCCGTTGTTCGGGTTGGCGTTGACCACGGTGCAGGTGGCCAGCTCGTCGAGGCCCTGCGGGCGGTCGGCGACCCGGCCGATGGCGGTGGCGATCCGGTTCAGCGTCGCCCGCCGCTTGTCCGCCAGCGGACCGAGGATCGCATTGTTGATGAAGGCCTGCCCGTTGCGCCCCTCCGCCGCCAGCCGCCGGTTGGCGTCGTTGATCTGGCTGCCGAGCAGGGTCAGGTTGCGCGAGACCTCGTTCTGGGCACGGGCCGGGATCTCCCGGGGCAGCTTCGCGGTCACGTCCGGGCAGCTGATCGTGGACACCGCGTTACCGGCCCGCAGCGAACGGCATTCCGCGACGGACATCTGACCGTCACCCCAGTAGTTGCGGACGTCCCGCCCGTTCTGCTGGTTGACCGTGACCCCCGCGGCACTGCTGGCGGTGGCCCCGGGGCTCGGCGCGACGCACTCGGCAGCGACCGTCCGGGTACGCGACGGCTTGTCTCCGGCGGACGAGATCTGGGTAACGGCGACGATGCCGCCGAAGACCGCAAGCGTACCGACCGCGGCGATCACCCGCTTGCTCCGCGCGTTACCGGATGACCGTCGCGCCCGTGTGGACCTGCGCATCGAATTGTTCTCCTTCTCGATCCGGTAGTTGACTCGTGTCCTCGGCGGACCGACGGGAATTCAGGTGAACGCCGCGTCGAGGAGCACTGCGACACCTCCGGCCGCACGTCGATGACCGACGATGCCCTTTCCGCACCGTCGCCCACGCCTGGGGCGCGGGTGGAAGATCCTGTCCATTCGCGCATGAGTACGGAGCCACGGCGGCCAGGGTTCAACCCGTACCCGCGATCCTCGGAGGAATTTTCGGCGCGCCCGCCGCCGGCCGCGAACGGGCCGGTTCTCACCCCCGGTGACCTGGGACGCTCACCCGGAGGTGGTGATCAGTCCACGCAGAGATGTTCGAAGGCGAAGCCGTCGGCGAACTCGTCCCGCCGCGACCGCAACGCCAGGATGTCGGCCCGCAACTGCGACCGGGAGACCACATCCGTCGGCACGGTGTCGAACCCACGCAGCCGTTCGCCGATCGCCACGGCCGCCAGGTCCTCGGCCAACCGGGCGGTCGGCACCCCCCGGACGACCCGGTGGTCACGCACCGACACCCGTTCCACCAGACAGGAGTCCGGCCCCACCGTGACCCAGCTCCACCCCTCGGCCGGTCCGTCGGTCCACCGCACGTGCAGACCACGCACGATCGGGTCGACCAGGTGACCGCTGACGTACGCCTCGACGGCCGCGGCCCGGGCCAGCGCGCCCAGGTCGTTGACGGGGCCGCGGCGCCCGTCCGGCAGCCGGCCGAGGATGTCGCGGAACCCCACCGGCGGCGGGCTGTGCGGGGTCGGTGTCACCGGCTCCGCGGACGTGAGCGCCGCGTAGTGCCGGGCATCGAGCAGGTACCCGACGATCTGCCGACCGTGCGACCCGGCACGCAGCGTCGGCGAGCTGATCCGCAGCAGCGGCAGGCCGACGGCCGCACAGACCACGTCGGTCATCCGCCGCTCCCGCTGCTGCGCACCACCGGGCACCGCCGGCGGGCCGACCTCGACGGCGAACCTCGGGTGCCCGGTGTCGGCGGCGCAGACGACCAGGTCGAGCCCCGCCCGCACGGCCGCGCTCCACTGGTTACCGGTCACCCCGGGTGGACGGCGGTGCACCAGCTCACCGAGTCGCCGGTCGGTGTGCACCAGGTGCCCGTGGCGGCGCAGCACCGGGCCACGTCCGGTGTCGTCGGGCAGCGCGCGCAACCACGCGCCGTCGTCACTGTCGGTGCGCGCCATCCGCCTGGTCCATTCGTGTGCCGTCGACCGGCCCGAGTCTAGGCCCCGGATCATGGCCGAGGCGGCACGGGCGCGGCGGCCCGTTAGGCTCGCGGGGTGCTGCCCCATGGACCGGTCCCCGATCGACTGACCAAGCGCAGCCTGGTCACCGTTTCGCATGCCATCGAACAGGCCGCGCTGGCCACTGCCGAGGACGGTCCGCTGGTCGTCTTCGCGCTGTTCCAGCGCCTGCCGTACTTCGACCGGGAGCGACGCCGCTACGCGCGGATCGCCGCCCGGTCGGCGGTCACCGTCGTCGGCATGGTCGGTGGCGCCCCACCGCAGTTGCCCGCCGGGGTGTCCGGCGTGACTGTCGACGAGCAGCACGAGCTGGCCCGGGAGTGGACAGTGCTGGCGCTGACCCCGCGCTTCGGGGCGGTGCTGGTGGCCCACGACCTCGGTGAGGTGGCCCCGGACGCGGTCACCCTGGAGGCGGGGCGGCTGTTCGCCGGCGGCTGGAGCTTTCGCCGGGACGAGGCACTGCACGAGGTGCTGCGGCTACGCGAACTCTTCGACGACCAACTGCCCGCTCCGGTCCGGTCCGTGGTGGACGAGACGGTCAGCCGGGTCCGGGACCTGCCCGCCACCCCGGGTGAGGCCCGGGCCGAGGCGGCGGTACGGCTGCTGGCCGGACGGGTAGGCGGAGCCCGCCCCGCCGCGACGGCGTCAGCGGAGACTACCGACGAGCCGACCCGGCTGCTCGACGAGCCGGCGATGGCCCGCTGGACCTCCGCCGACGGGGTGACCGCCTCCGGCGTCCTGCCGGTGGCGCTGATCGGCGTCCGGGTCGACGATCCGGCCGGCTCACCGGACCGGGTGATCCGACGCAGCGTCGCCCGGGAGACCCAGGCGGTGCTCGGCGCGCTGACCGCCACGCTCGGCCCGGCCGACCGGGCAGTACGCCTCGACGAACGGGAGTACCTGCTGGTCCTGCCGGCGCTGACCGAGGAGCAGGCGGTCGGAGCCGCGCACCGGGTACACGAGTCACTGGCCGGACTGGCCCGGTCGTACCCGTTCGTCACCTTCGCCGTGCACACCGTGGTCGCCGTGACGGCCCGGCGGCCGCTGCCGGTGGCCGACGTGCGGCACGCGCTGCGGTGGGCGGTACGCGAGGGCGTACCGGTGGCCACCGTCGCCGCCGCCCCCACCGGCGTCACCGTCGACGGGCGCTGACGCCGGGCGAGGTCGAGGCGATCCGGACCCCGACGGGGTCGAGGCGATCCGGACCCCGACGGGGTCGAGGCGATGCGGACCCCGACGGGGTCGACTGCCCCGGGAACCACGGGTCGAAGGTCCCGGCGGACACCGGCCCGGTCGGCCCTGCCCGAGGACCCCGCGGCGGCGTGTGATGGGGGTGTGCCACCCGACGTGCGGGGCGCGGCACAGGAAGGGACGTGGAAACCATGACCGCCACCATCGAGCGGACCACCACCGCCAGCGGAGCCACGACGGTCGAGCACCCCCGGCAGCGGGCCGCCCGGTACGTCTTCGCGGGCATCCGGATCGCCCTGGGCTGGACGTTCCTGTGGGCCTTCGTCGACAAGCTGTTCGGCCTGGGCTTCGCCACCGGGTCGGAGAACGCCTGGCTCAACGGCGGCAGCCCCACCAAGGGTTTCCTCGGCTTCGCCGCCAGCGGCCCCTTCCAGGGGCTCTACCAGGGCATCGCCGGTGCGGCCTGGGCCGACTGGCTGTTCATGGCGGGGCTCGCCGGCATCGGCACGGCCCTGCTGCTCGGCATCGGCATGCGGGTCGCGGCGGTCGCCGGTGGGCTGCTCTACGTGCTGATGTGGACCGCCGTACTACCTCCGGAGAACAACCCCTTCATGGACGAGCACCTGGTGAACGCGGCGTTGCTGGCCGGCCTGGCGCTGGTCGACGCCGGTGACACGCTCGGCCTGGGCCGGGTCTGGGCAAATCTGCCCCTGGTACGGCGCCTGCCCTGGCTGCGCTGAACCGGCCGGTGCCCTGCCCGGCGGGGCGGGTTCCGTTCGGTGGTGGGCGTCACCTGCGGGTGGCGCCCACCATCGACGGTTGCCGGGATGCCGCCGGGGATCGGTGGTTCACGATCGGGCAGGATCAACCGTGACGGATCAGACGGATCGAGGTAGGAGGCCCACGCATGGACAAGCCCGAGGTAGGCCCGATCGAGGGCGCGCCACCGGCCGACCTCGTGATCGAGGACATCACTGTCGGCGAGGGGCCGGAGGCCCGCGCCGGACAGACCGCCCGGGTGCACTACGTCGGGGTGGCCCACTCCACCGGCGGCGAGTTCGACGCCTCGTGGAACCGGGGCCAGCCCTTCGAGTTCCCGCTGGGTGGCGGACGGGTCATCGCCGGCTGGGACCAGGGTGTCGTCGGGATGCGGGTCGGCGGTCGCCGCCGGCTGACCATCCCGCCGCATCTGGGCTACGGCAACCAGGGCGCCGGCGGCCTGATCAAGCCGGGCGAGACCCTGGTCTTCGTGGTCGACCTACTCGACGTGCGCTGAGCGCAGCGAACACCACAAGACGCTGAGCGCAACGCACACCACAGACGCTGAGCGCAGCGAACACCGCAGGTACCGAGCGCACGGACCGGACGGGTCCGATCACCCGCGGCGGTCGGTGGGTCAGGCGGCGGCCAGGGCGCAGTCCCTGGCCGCCGTCGTGCTCGTCTCGATCGGGATGACCCGGTGCAGGCCGGTGGCGCGCAGCACCCGGCTGACCACCGGATCCGGGTCGACCAGCACCAACTCGCCGCCGCGGGCCCGGATCCGCAGGTGCGCAGCGACCAGAGCCCGGACCCCGGTGGCCGAGAGCAGGCGCACGCCGGACAGGTGCAGCCGCAGCACCGGCCGGGCCGGTGCGGCCCACAGCGCGCCGCGCAGCTGGCCGACCGTGGCCAGGTCGACCTCGCCGACCGCCCACACGTCCACCACGTGGTCGCCGATCCTCGTCCGCACGTCGAACCGGTCCTCGGTGCGCTCTGCCATGGCAGAAACCTATCCTCGACCACCGACAGTTCCACCCGTCCACGGGCCGAATTCAGGGTCCACCCCGGGTAGACCCTGAACACCCCCGGTCTCCTCCGCAGGGATGACCCTGGTCAGCAGGCTGTCGGGGTCAACCCCCGCCCCGCCGCCGCAGTCAACGGGACACCGTCGTCCGGGTAGGACCCGCCCGGGTCAGCCGCCGGACGCGGAGGGACAGGACCCGCCCGGGTCAGCCGCCGGACGCGGAGGGGACCGGTGCCGGCGAGCCGCCGGCCATCTTGCCCGGGTCGCCCTGGCTGGGCGCGGACGGTTGCAGCCCGGCCGGCACCGGCAGGGCGCTGCCCTTGACGTACTCGTCCCAGCTGACGTTCCAGGCGGTCCAGCCGTTGCCGGGTTGCAGCGGCACCTCGGTGCCCTTGACGGTGATCAGGTCACCGACCTGGGTCACCCCCATCAGCCAGTCGGCGGCGCTGGAGGAGACGTTGGCGCAGCCGTGCGAGACGTTGGTGTTGCCCTGGTCGCCCTCGGACCAGGGTGCGGCGTGGATGAACTCCCCACCCCAGGTGTACCGCTGGGCGTCCTCGACGTCGACGACGTAGCCGCCGTCCGGTTCACCCCGGGTGTCGAAGGTGGTGAACTCGTGCTTCTCCATGATCACCATCTTGCCGCTGGAGCTGGGGGTGCTCGGCTTGCCGAGGCTGACCGGGATCCTGCGGGCGAGCTTGCCGTCCTGGAAGACCGACATCTGCTTGGTGGCGTTGTCGACCTCCAGGGAGACCTGCCTGCCGATCTTCGAGGTGGCGGTGCGGTCGGCGTCGCCGACGAGGTTCTTGCCGATCGGCAGGCCCTGCAACGCCGACCGGACGCTGATCCGGGTGCCGGTCCGCCAGAAGTCCGGCGCGCGGTAGTAGACCTGGGTGCCGTCGCCGATCCAGGACCAGACACCGGGTTGCGGGGGGTCGGTCTTGACGAACAACCGTCGTTGTACGTCCGCCCGGGCTTCCTTGGGAATGGGCGGGTCGAATGCCACCGTCACCGGCATCGCGGTGCCGTACGTCCGGTTACCGACGAAATAGAGCGTACTGGTGACCGCCGGTTTCGACGATTCCGCCATGGTGGTGAAAGTGGTCTTCCGGGTGGTGGTCCGCCCGGAGTCGCCTGTCGCGGTGACCTCGGCGGTATAGGTGCGTTTGGGTTTCAGGGGCTGGTTCGGCACCCAGGTCGAGCCGTCCTCGCGGGGCTCGGCAGGCACCTGCCCGCCCTTGTCGTCGGTGATCCGCACGCCGGTGATCCGACCTCCGGTCACGGTGGCGCCCACCTCGGCGCTGACCGGAGTGTCCCGGGACCGGTCGGCCGGTGTCACCTCGCTGACCTCAGGCGGTTTCGCCTCGGCCTCGGCCCGCTCGGCGCCGCCGCGCTGCACGGTGCACCCGGCGACCGCCGACGGTGCGACCACGATCGCCACCGTCAGTAGACCCAACCGCCGCCTCAATCGCATGACATCCCCCCGTCTCACTGCCGTCCCGCTCATTGTCGCGACCATCGGGGGCCACCGTTGCAGGTTTTACACATTTACCGCAGTGATTAGATCCGACAATTGCCCGATTGTCCGGGAAAGCGAGGCGACGACGGTCTGGCGTCACAGGTCCGGTTCGGTGTGGTTGCGGTCCCACCGGCCGCCCACCGGTGGGGTGTCCAGTCGGACGGCCTGCTCGGCGTTGCCGGCCAGGTCGTTGTCCTCCACCCGGCAGCCCACGAAGCTGCCCCGCTCGGTGACCCACAGGCCGTGCGTCTGGGTGCGCTGCGCGTGGTTGTCCCACATCCGGTTGCCCCGCACCGTCGCCGAGTCCACCGGCGCGTTGACGGTGACACCGGCGCGTACCGACGGCGACGCCGGCAGCTCGTACCCGGTGCCGGGCAGCGGGGTGTCACCGCTCCACGCGGTCAGCCCGTCGGGGCGTACCGGGGCGAGGGTCAACTCGGTGCCGGTGTTGGCGGCCACCACCGCGGTACGCCCGCCGACCCGTAGCACCTTGCCCCGGTGGGCGTCGTGCGGCCAGTCCGCCATCCGGTCCACCAGGGAGCGCTCGCTGTAGCGGACCGAGTCTCCCCCACCTGCGTACGCCTGCGCGCACTGCCGGCCGTTGTTGCGGATCCGGTTGTTGAGCAGCACGGTGTCGGTCATCGGGCGGTCGATGCGGATCCCGTCCAGGCCGTTGCCCCAGAGGTCGTTGCTCTCGATCACCACGTCCATCGCCGGGTCCTGGTAGCCGTGGCCGAGGTTGTGCTGGTGGAAGCCGTAGGCTCCGTTGCCGGTGATCCGGTTGCCCCGCACCGTGTACGGCCCCGGGGTGTTGCCCATGCTCACCCCGTCGCGGATGTTGCCGTCGATCACGCAGTCGGTCAGCAGCCCACCACGACCGGCGACCCCGGCGGTGCCCTCGGCGGAGACGTCGAAACCGGCCTCCAGGTTGCCGGTCATCGTGCAGGCCGAGACGATCAGGCCGTCGGCGCCCCAGTCGGAGATGCCGAACCGGTTGCCCTGGCTGTGGCAGCCGATGATCCGGTAACCGCGCGGTGGGGTCCAGTAGTCCTTCTGCAGCTCCAGGAAGATGCCGTTGGTGCCGTTGCCCACGGTGGTGCAGTTGGCGATGGTGAGCCGCTCGACCGAACCCCAGCCACCGATGCCCACCCCGATGCCCGCGCCACCCATCTCCTCACCGTTGTCCAGCCGGCCGCAGCCGACCACCACCACCGACTCGATCACGCTGTCCTGCAGGAAGTCGCAGCCCAGGCCGGTGGCGGCGGTGTGGTGGATGTAGAGGTTGCGGAACACCCCACGCGCCACGTACTGCAGCCCCAGCCCCTTGGCCAGGTAGTTGTACTCGGCCATGGCCACGCCGGAGCCGTCGATCTCGAAGTCGGCGAAGGTGCAGTCGGCGATGTGCCGGTCCCGGTCGGCGCCGTGCTGCACGGTGGTCCAGAAGGCCAGCGGGGTCGGCTCGGCGCGGTTGCCCTCGTTGCTGAGCAGGAACCGGGTCGCCCCCGGGCCGGCACCGACCAGGGACACCCCGCTGCGCCAGATGGTGCCGGCGTCCCGGATGGAGTAGATCCCCGGCGGGCAGTGGATGACCCGGGCCCGCCCGTCGGCGGCGTAACCGTCGCCGAGCCGGTCCACCAGCGCGGCCAGCGCCGGCTGGTCGTTCGTGACCCCGTCTCCGACGAGGCCGTACGCGGTCGCGTCGCAGTACAGCGGTGCCCCGGCAACGGCCGCCCGAAGCTCCCGTACCGACGGGCGCAGTCCCTCAAACGGCATCGACGTGCCCCCTCCCGACGACGCGCGGCCCGGCACGGGCCGCCACGACCGGGTCGGCCGCGCCAGGGGTTTCCCCGCCCTCGTCGCGGGAAACCGACCGCCGACGCCCGGACGACGGCTGCGGTCGCGCCCGGCGGGGCCGACGGCCCGAACGGGCCGTGCGCTCACCGGCCTCGCAGAGTAACGACCATCACCCTTCGCCGTTCTGTCGAACCATTGCCTCGACGGCACCGTTGAGAGGCACGCACACGTCGCGACAACCTGTCCGGCCGGGCAGCCTGGCTGCCCGCCCCGAGGCCCCACCGAAGGAACGAAGGAACACCGCACCGATGACTGACCGTGACATGGACGACTGGACCCCTGTCTCCTCCCGTTCCGCGTACCACCGACCACGGCAGGCCGCGTCGCCCGACGATCGCCAATGGCAGACCTCCCTGGTTGCCACCATGCGGTCGGACCGCCCCGCGCACCCGCGAGCCACCGAGGACAGCCGCCCACGGCGGTCACCGGCGCAGCACCACCAGGAGCAGGGGCGAGGCCGGGGACAGCGGCAAGGCCGGACACTGCGGCCCACGCACTGACGGGTCCGAGCGCTGCCGAGGTGCTCCGGTCCCCCGCTCCGACCCCTGGGGCGGGAGGACGGAACGGGGAACCGGGGGCGCAGGTGGGTCAGACGGCGGCGATCAGCAACGCCGGTCGCTCGACGCAGTCGGCGACGTGCCGCAGGAAGCCGCCGGCCACCCCGCCGTCGCAGACCCGGTGGTCGAAGGTGAGGCTGAGCTGGGTGACCTTGCGGACCGCGAGCTGCCCGTCGACCACCCAGGGCTTGTCCACGATGCGCCCCACCCCGAGCAGCGCCGCCTCCGGGTGGTTGATGATCGGGGTGGAGCCGTCGACCCCGAACACGCCGTAGTTGTTGAGGGTGAAGGTGCCACCGGTGAGCCGGGCCGGCGGCAGCGTGCCGGCCCGCGCCGCGGCGGTGGTGTCGGCCAACTCGGCGGCGAGCTCACCGGTGGTGAGCTGGTGCGCGTCGCGCAGCACCGGCACCAGCAGCCCCCGGTCGGTCTGGCAGGCGATGCCCAGGTGCACCGCACGGGACTGCACGATCCGCCCTCCGGCGGTGTCGACGTGCGCGTTGAGTTGCGGGAACCTCCGTAGGCCGGCGAGGCAGACCCGGGCCAGCAGGGCCAGGATGCTGACCGGCTGCCCGGGCCGGGCCGCGTTGATCGCCGTCCGGGTGGCCAGCAGCTCGGTGGCGTCCACGTCGACCCAGATGGTCACCTCGGGGATCTCCCGCCGGCTGCGGGATAGCTTGTCGGCGATCACCCGGCGGATCCCGGTCAGCTCGATGACCAGGTCACCGGGGTCACCCGGGTCGGCCGGCTCGGGCGCGGCCGGGAGGTCCGGGACGGCCGCCAGCCGGGCACCGGCCGGGTCGGCGGCCTCCACGTCGGCACGGCGTACGACACCACCGGGGCCGGTACCGGTGAGCGTGCCCAGGTCGACGCCGCGTTCCCGCGCCAGCCGGCGCACGATCGGAGAGATGACCAGGGCCGGCGTCGGTGCCGCCGACGCTACGACTGCCGGGGTCGGTGGCAGCGGTCCGGACGACGTGGCCGGGACGGTCGACGCCCCGGCGGCCGGAGCCGGAACAGCGGGGGTTTCCGCCGAGGCGACGGCGAGCGTCCGCCGGCGACGCCGGGCGGGACCACCGTGACCGGTGCCGTACCCGATCAGCACGTTGCCGGAGCCGGCCCGTTCCTCCTCGCGGTAGGTGGCGTGCCCGGCGGGCTCGTCGGTGTCGGCGGCGATGGTGATCAGCGGCTGGCCGACCGGGCGGACCTCACCCTCCGCGCCGTGCAGGGCGACCACCCGGCCGGCGTACGGGCAGGGCACGTCGACCACGGCCTTGGCGGTCTCCACCTCGACCACGCTCTGGTCCACGCCGACCGCATCGCCGACGGCCACCCGCCACCGCACGATCTCCGCCTCGCTCAACCCCTCCCCCAGGTCCGGCAGGAGGAAAACCTGCTCGCTCATGCCGCCACCTCGCTACGCTCGCCGACGGCACGAGGACCTGCGTCGATGATTCGCTCGCGATGCTCGTTCATGCCGCCACCCAGCGGGAATCGGGCTGGTCGTCCCACTGCAGCCGGGCCACCGCGTCGAGGACCCGGTCGACGCTTGGCAGGTGGGTGTGCTCCAGCATCGGTGCCGGGTACGGGATGTCCAGGCCGCTGACCCGCAGCACCGGGGCGTGCAGCGCGTGGAAGCAACGCTCCTGCACCCGGGCGGCGATCTCCGCGCCCACCCCGGCGAAGCCCTGCGCCTCGGTGACCACCACGGCGCGGCCGGTCCGGCGGACCGACCCGGTGACCGTGGCGTCGTCGAACGGCACGATGCTGCGCACGTCGACCACCTCCAGGTCCCAGCCCTCGGCGCGGGCCGCCTCGGCGGACTCCAGCGCGACCGGCACCGACGGGCCGTACGCGATCAGCGTGGCGTCACGGCCCGGACGGCGTACCACCGCCCGGCCGATGGGCTCGCAGCTGGCGGGCAGCTGGGCCTCGGCGCTGGAGAAGTAGAGCTTCTTCGGCTCCAGGAACACCACCGGGTCCGGGTCGTCGATCGCCGCCCGCAGCAGCGAGTACGCGTCGGCGACCGTGGCCGGGGTGACCACCTTCAACCCGGGGGTGTGCGCGTAGTACGCCTCGGAGGAGTCGCAGTGGTGCTCCACCCCGCCGATGCCGCCGGCGTACGGCACCCGGATCACCATCGGCACGCTGAGCGCGCCCCGGGTCCGGTTGCGCAGCTTCGCCACGTGCGAGGCGATCTGCTCGAAGGCCGGGTACGCGAACGCGTCGAACTGCATCTCCACCACCGGACGCAGTCCGGACATGGCCAGTCCGACGGCGAAGCCGACGATGCCGGCCTCGGCCAGCGGGGTGTCGAAGCAGCGCCGGTCGCCGAAGCGGGCCTGCAGGCCGTCGGTGATCCGGAAGACCCCGCCGAGCTGCCCGACGTCCTCGCCGAAGACCAGCACCCGGTCGTCGGCAGCCAGCGCGTCGGCGAGCGCGGCGTTGAGCGCCTTGGCCATCGTGGTCGGTGCCATCAGTGTCCGGCCTCCTCGGCCGCCGCGGCCAGCTCCGCGCGCACCTGGTCGCGCTGCTCGACCAGCTGCGGGGTGGGCTCGGCGTAGACGTGGTCGAACAGGCTCATCGGGTCGACCGTGGGGGTGGCGTTCATCCGCTCCCGCAGCGTGGCCGCGTACGCCTCGGCCTCGTCGGCCACCGCGGCCACCGCGGCGTCGTCGAGGGCGTCGGTGGCCCGCAGGTACGCCTCCAGCCGGGCGATCGGGTCCCGGTCGCGCCAGGCGTCGACCTCGGCGGCGTCGCGGTAACGGGTGGCGTCGTCGGCGTTGGTGTGCGGCTCCATCCGGTAGGTGTGCGCCTCGATCAGGAACGGGCCCCGACCGGAGCGGGCGTGCTCGACGGCCCGGGTGAGCACGGCGAGCACGGCCGCCGGGTCGTTGCCGTCGACCTGCTCGGCGGGCACCCCGTAGCCGACGCCCTTGTCCGCCAGGCTGGCGGCGGCGGTCTGCCGGGACAACGGCACGCTGATCGCGTACTTGTTGTTCTGCACCAGGTAGACCACGGGGGCCTTGAACACGGCGGCGAAGTTCAACCCCTCGTGGAAGTCACCCTCGCTGGTCGCGCCGTCGCCGATGAAGGCCAGCGCCACGGTGTCCCGTCCCTGGTACGCCTCGCCGTGGGCGAGCCCGGCGGCGTGTACGCACTGGGTCGCCAGCGGGGTGCACTGGGGTGCGGTACGCACCGCCGCCGCGTCGTACCCGCAGTGCCAGTCGCCGCGCAGCAGGGTGAGCACCTCGACCGGGTCGAGGCCCCGGCTGACCAGCGCCATCGACTCCCGGTAGGTGGGGAAGACCCAGTCGGTGTCGCGCAGGGCCAGCATCGGCGCGACCTGGCAGGCCTCCTGCCCCCGGGCCGACGGGTAGACGGCCAGCCGGCCCTGCTTGGTGAGCGCGGTGGCCTGGGTGTCGAAGCGGCGTCCGACGACCATGCGGCGGTACAGCTCGCGCAGCGCGTCGGCGGCGGGCACCGGATAGTCGGCGCGGGCCGGCAGCACGGTGCCGTCGGGATCGAGCAGCCGGACCGGCTCGGCGGCGGACAGCCCGCCGGTCTGCTCGGCCTCGACAGCGGTGGCCGTCTTCTTCGCCGGGCGGCGGGTGCGCGGGGATGCCCTGCGGACCGCCTGGGGTGTGGTCGTCACGGCGGGGACCTCCTGGACGTGTGGTGGGCCTATGGTCCAGCTGTTGGATGATTGACTCAACATCCGCCGGGAAGGCGGGACGAATGGCACCGGAAGGAGGCTCTGATGGGCCAGGAGACCACCGATATGGCTGCCGTGCCCGGCGAGGCGGGACGTTCGGCCGGGCCGCTGGACGAGGTGGACCGGCGGATCGTCGCCGAGCTGGCCCGCGACGGCCGGCTGTCGGTGCGGACCCTGGCCGAGCGGGTACACGTCTCGCGCACCAACGCGTACGCCCGGCTGGAGCGACTGCTGCGCGACCAGGTGATCACCGGCTTCCGGGCGCAGGTCGCCCCGGAGCAGGCCGGGCTGGGCACCTCGGCGTACGTGGCGCTGACCATCGAGCAGAACACCTGGCGGGAGGTGTCGGCGGAGTTGGCGCAGGTGCGCTACATCGAACACGCCGCGCTGCTCGGCGGCGACCACGACGTGCTGGCGCTGGTCCGGGCCCCGGACAACGCCGCCCTGCGCGACGTGGTGCTGGGCCGGATCCAGGGCATCGCCGGGGTGCTGTCCACGCGTACCTGGCTGGTCTTCGAGGAGTTCGACGGCACGCTGAGCCCCTGGACGTGAGCCGGGGTCAGGGCTTGCGGGCCACCCCGCCGTACTGCGGGACGCTGGTGTCGTCGCCCTCGACCGGTCGCCACCGGGCGCAGGAGACCAGACCCGGCTCGACCCAGTCCAGTCCGGCGAAGAAGCCGGCGATCTCGGCGCCGGTACGGGCCCGGATCGGCGGGGCGGCGTGCTCGTTCCAGAACGCCATCGCCGCCACGTTCGCCTCGCCGCCCAACTCGACGGTGGGATGGGTCAAAGCCAGGAAACTACCGGCCGGCAGCGCGTCCATCAGCCGGCGCACGATCTCCGTGGCCTGGTCGGTGTCGGCGACGAAGTTGAGGATGCCCAGCAGCATCACCGCCACCGGCCGGTCGAGGTCCAGGGTCCGGGCGGCGGCGGCGAGGATCTGCTCGGGGCGGTGCACGTCGGCGTCGAGGTAGTCGGTGGCGCCCTCGGCGGAGCTGGTCAGCAGGGCCCGGGCGTGCACCAGCACCATCGGGTCGTTGTCCACGTAGACGACCCGGGACTCCGGCGCGATCCGCTGGGCGAGTTGGTGGGTGTTGTCGGCGGTGGGCAGGCCGGTGCCGATGTCGAGGAACTGCCGGACGCCCCGCTCGGCGGCGAGGAACCGGACCACCCGGGCGAGGAACCGCCGGTCGGCCCGGGCGACGTCGCCGATGACCGGGAACACCGTGCGGATGTGGTCACCGACGGCCCGGTCGGACGCGAAGTTGTCCTTGCCGCCCAGCCAGTAGTTCCACACCCGGGCGTTGTGCGCCACCTCGGGGTCCAGGCGCTGCGCCCCGCCTGCGGTGCGGCTGTCGACGCCGTCGGGCTGGGACACGAGCGCTCCTCGGTTGTCTGCGGGGCCCGGTCAGAGTAGCGGAACACCGGTGTCCACACCGGAGCGTCGCCGGTCACCCTCGGTCGACGGCCCCGGTCCGGCGACCCGGCCCGGCGGGATGGCCCGGACGGCGGCGGGCGGGATGACCTGGGCGGGGCCGGCGGGATGGCCCGGACGGCGGGTTACCGGCCCGGCCCGGCGGGTACCGGGGACGGCATGGCGGAACTGTCGACGCTCTGGATCGTCCGGCACGGCGAGAGCACAGCGAACGTCGCGGCCACCACGGCCGAGACGGCCGGCGCCGAGGAGATCGAGCTGACCCACTCCGACGCCGAGGTGCCGCTGTCGGCCACCGGCGAGGAGCAGGCCCGGGCCACCGGGCGGTGGTTGGCCGGGCTTCCCCAGCGGCAGCGCCCGGACCTGGCCGTGGTCTCGCCGTACCTGCGGGCGGTGCGCACCGCCGAGCTGGCGCTGACCGGCACCGACATCCCGCTCCGCCGCGACGAGCGGCTGCGCGATCGGGACCTGGGCGTGCTGGACGGGCTGACCGCGCACGGGGTACGGCAGCGCTTCGGCACCGAGGCGGCCCGGCGGGACCGGCTGGGCAAGTTCTACTACCGGCCGCCGGGCGGCGAGTCCTGGACGGACGTGGCGCTGCGGCTGCGGGCCCTCCTCGGTGACCTGCGCCGCGACCACGCCGGGCAGCGGGTGCTGCTCTTCGGCCACGACGCGTTGGTCTTCCTGCTCCGTTATCTGGTGGAGGAGTTGACCGAGGCGGAGCTGATGGCGTTGACCCGACGACACGTGATCGCCAACTGCTCGGTCACCGGCTGGTCCGCCGACGCCGCGGGGCGGTTGACCCCGGACAGCTTCAACGACATCGGGCACCTGCGCCAGCAGGGTGCGGAACCGACCAGGGAGGACGAGGTCCATGCCGAGCCGGTCTGAGACCAGGGTGATCACCGCCGGGCTGCTGCGGGAGTGGGCGCTGCCGGTGCCCTCCGGCGGCAAGCAGGCCCGGGGCACCGTCCTGGTGGTGGGTGGGGCCCGCTTCACCCCGGGCGCGGTGCTGTTGGCCGGGGTGGCCGCGCTGCGGGCCGGGGCCGGGGTGCTGCAACTGGCCGCGGCCGAGTCCACCGCGGCGGCGCTGAGCATCCAGGTGCCCGAGGCGATGGTGGTGGGGCTGCCGGAGACCGCCGACGGTGCGGTCGCCGGGCGGGCCAGCCAGCAGCTCGGCGAGCTGGTGGCCGCCGCCGACGTGGTGGCCGTCGGGCCGGGACTCACCGACATCGACCAGACCCGTGAGCTGCTGCGCCTGGTGCTCGACGCGGCCGACCGGCAGACCGCCCTGGTGCTCGACGCGTACGCGCTGGGGGCCCTGAGCCACAGTCCGGACCTGCTGGTCGGCTCGGGCCGTCCGGCGGTGCTCACCCCCAACCTGACCGAGGCCCGGCACCTGCTCGACCGGGAGCCCGGCGACGATCTGGACGCCGACGCGGCCGAGCTGGCCCGGCGCTACGACGCGGTGGTCTCGCTGTACGGCCACATCGCCACCCCGGACGGACGCGGCTGGCGGGAGGAGAGCGGCGATGCCGGACTGGGCACCTCCGGCAGCGGTGACGTCCGGGCCGGGCTGCTGGCCGGGCTGCTCTCCCGGGGCGCGCAGCCGGACCAGGCCGCCTGCTGGGCCGCGTACGCGCACGCCGTCAGTGGCCAACGCCTGGTCCCCCGGTACGGGCGGATCGGGTTCCTGGCCCGCGAGCTGCTCGACGAGATCCCACCCACCCTGGCTGCGGTCTGAGCCAGGGGCGGGTCAGGGTGGTGGGGCGGGCAGGATGCGGCGCAGCTGCCCCGGCGGGGTGGCCCGCTTGCGCCACTCCCGGGGGTAGCCGACCGAGACCTCCTCGAAGCGCACCCCGTCGTGCCAGGTGGTCCGCGGGATGTGCAGGTGACCGTAGACGACCACGGTGGCGTCGAAGCGCAGGTGCCAGTCGGCGGTGGCCTCGGTGCCGCACCACTGGGCGAAGACCGGGTAGTACAGCACCCGGGTCGGCTCCCGGACCAGCGGATAGTGGTTGACCAGGACGGTGGGCAGCGCCGGGTCGCGCTCGGCCAGTCGCCGCGCGGTCTGGGCCACCCGGGCCGCGCTCCAGGCCGACCGGCTCGGGTACGGGTCCGGGTGGAGCAGGAACTCGTCGGTGCAGACCACCCCCGTCCGGTACGCCTCGGCCAGCGCCGTCTCGGGGGTGTCGAACCCCTCCGGCAACCAGGTGTAGTCGTAGAGCAGGAAGAGCGGGGCCACCAGCGCCGGGCCGCCGGCACCGGTCCAGACCGGATACTCGTCCTCCGGGCTGACCACGCCCAACCCCCGACACAGCTCGACCAGCCGCTGGTAGCGTGCCACGCCGCGCAGGGTGACCGGGTCGGTAGGCGGCGTCCAGAGCTCGTGGTTGCCCGGCGCCCAGACCACCTTCGCGAACCGCTCGACGAGCAGCCCGAGCACCCACTCCACGTCGGCCAGGGTGTCGGCGACGTCCCCGGCGACCAGCAGCCAGTCATCAGGTGTCTCGGGGCGCAGCCCCTCGACCACCGCCCGGTTCTCCGGGTGCCCGACGTGCAGGTCGCTGATGGCGAGCAACCGCCCGCCCTCCTCCCCGGCCATGGCGACGATCCTAGGCAACGACCCGACCTGCCGCGAGCCCGCGCCCGGACGTCGGGGTCGGGAACCGGTAGGATGACCGGTGGACCGTGACTGGCGCGTGAAGATGGAGAACCATCGGGGAGCGGTCCCGTCACACGGACGTACGCCGAGCGCCTGGGCCTTCTTCACCATCACCAGGAGGTCGCATGTCGTCGTCGAGCGCCGAGTCCACCGCCTTCCGCAGTGCCCTTGAGGTGGTCCGCTCCGTCGAGCCCCGGGTCGCCGCGGCGATCGGGGCGGAGCTCACCGACCAGCGGGAGTCGCTCAAGCTGATCGCCAGCGAGAACTACGCCTCCCCGGCCACCCTGCTGGCCATGGGCAACTGGTTCAGCGACAAGTACGCCGAGGGCACCGTCGGCCGCCGGTTCTACGCCGGGTGCCAGAACGTCGACACCGTCGAGGCGCTCGCCGCCGAGCACGCCCGCGAACTGTTCGGGGCGGCGCACGCCTACGTGCAGCCGCACTCGGGCATCGACGCCAACCTGGTGGCGTTCTGGGCGGTGCTGGCCGACCGGGTGGAGGCCCCGGCGCTGCGCCGGGCGCAGGCCAGGCACGTCAACGACCTGACCGAGCAGGACTGGTACGCGCTGCGTCGGGAGCTGGGCAACCAGCGGATGCTGGGCATGTCGCTGGACGCCGGCGGGCACCTGACCCACGGGTTCCGGCCCAACATCTCCGGCAAGATGTTCGACCAGCGCAGCTACGGCACCGACCCGGCCACCGGGCTGATCGACTACGACAAGGTCGCCGAGACCGCCCGGGAGTTCAAGCCGTTGATCCTGGTCGGCGGCTACTCCGCGTACCCGCGGAAGGTCAACTTCCGGATCCTGCGGGAGATCGCCGACTCGGTGGGCGCGACCTTCATGGTGGACATGGCCCACTTCGCCGGCCTGGTCGCCGGGAAGGTCTTCACCGGCGACTTCGACCCGGTGCCGCACGCGCACATCGTCACCACCACCACCCACAAGTCGCTGCGTGGCCCGCGCGGCGGCATGGTGCTCTGCGGCCCGGAGCTGGCCGACCAGGTCGACCGGGGCTGCCCGATGGTGCTCGGCGGTCCGCTGCCGCACGTGATGGCCGCCAAGGCGGTCGCGCTGGCCGAGGCCCGCCGCCCCGACTTCGCCGACTACGCCCAGCGGATCGTGAACAACGCCCAGGCGCTGGCCGACGGGCTGCTGCGCCGGGGCGCGAAGCTGGTCACCGGTGGCACCGACAACCACCTGGTGCTCATCGACGTCACCTCGTACGGGCTGACCGGCCGGCAGGCCGAGCAGGCGCTGCTGGACTCGGGGATCGTCACCAACCGCAACGCGGTGCCGCAGGACCCCAACGGCGCGTGGTACACCTCCGGCATCCGGATCGGCACCCCGGCGCTGACCACCCGGGGGCTGGGCACGGCGCAGATGGACGAGACCGCCGAGCTGATCCACACCGTGCTCGGCCAGACCACCCCGGGCGCGGGCGCCGACGGCACCGCCTCCAAGGCCAAGTACGTCCTTGACGACGCCGTGGCCGAGAAGGTCAGTCAGCGGGCCGGCGAGCTGCTCGCCGCCTTCCCGCTCTACCCCTCGGTCGAGCTGTCCTGAGGCGACGCCGCCCCGGGGCCGGCAGGCACGAGCGCTGCCGGCCCCGGGGCACGCCACCGCTCAGTCGAGCGGGCGTTGGAGAGTGGTATGGGGCCGCTCAGTCGAGCGGGCGTTTGAGGTGGTAACGGTGCACCTCGGTGCTGCCCTGCACGTTGTTGACGTCCTCGGCGGCCGAGACCAGCTCCCAGCCCTCCCGGCCGGCCCGGTTGAGGTGCGCGATGGCGGTGTCGCCGTACGCGGTGATGTCCAGTCGGGACCCGTCCGGGCCGTACCAGATGAACGAGACACTGAAGCTGCGGCCCTGCCCCTGGTAGCGGCGGACCAGTAGGGCGTATTCCCAGGTAACCATGGCGCACATTATGGCCGTCCAAGCTGGATCTTGACAGACCCCCGGTCATGCTCCGTCGTGTGACGCACACCCTCGGTCAACGGCAGCGGGTCGTGCCCACCGCGTCACCGTTGAAGGCCACCGCCGGGTGGGCCCGCGGGAGTGTGCCCGGATCCGGGGATCGACCAGTGGGTCGGGGCCACGGGCGGCAGCCCCGGCGGGGCGGCGCCGACCGGCCCGCCGGGCGCGTGGGTGAGCTGGGCGGCCTCGGCGCGGAGGTGGTCTGTCCGCCGGATGTCCGACACCGTGCCGTCGGGGCCGTGGATCAGTGAGTACGTTCCGGCGGGCAGGCGGCGACGCCGCTCGTACCATCTCAGCTCCTCCTCGGTGACGTACTGCCCAAGGGCGGCGGTGGACCCGCCGTGCGAGTTGACGTAGGCGGCGAGACCCATCGGGGTGAGTTCCGTACTGGCCGGGAGATTCATCCGCACCCCGACGATGGCGGCGTTGGGGCCCTCCCGTCGGAAGGCGAGGCCCTCGGGGAGAAGGCGGTGCTCGCGCTCGAACTCCCGTAGGTGCGCGTTGGTGAACCGCCCCTGCTTGACCTTCAGGTCGGGACGGTACAGGCTCCAGTCGATCTTTCGCCGGCTGGCCCACTGCCGCAGCGTATCCCGCGAGGGGGTGATCGTGGGAATGAGGCTGCTACCGTCGCCACCGGCGGCAAGGTCGGCCTGCCGGTCCCCGTGCAGGCCGGTCAGGAACTCGTCGTAGCTGGTCACGCTCCTACTACGGGACCGGAGGCGGCTGGTTCAATCCGTCGTACCGAAGGACACCGGCGTGCGCGGGACCGGGACCGGGGTCTGGGCGTGGATGTGGAAGCGCAGGGAGCGGGCGTCGGTGAAACAGTCCCGCATCGGCCGGACCAGGTCCCGGTGCTCCGGGCTGCGTTCCCACGCCTCGAAGTCGCTCAGGGCGGCCCACTCGCTGGTGATCAGCCACTGCTCCGGGTCGGTGGCCGAACGGCAGACCTGGTCGACCAGGTGGCCGGGGACGCCCGCGGCGACCAGGTGCCGCACCTGCTCGTAGGCCCGCAGGAAGTCCGCGGTGCGGGCCTCGGGCACCCGGACCAGGAAGACCACTCGGGCTCGGTGTTCGGTCATGCTTCCTCCTGTCGTGGTGCTGGTGCGCCACGCAACACCAACGCGCTGTTGAATCCGTCGAATCCCCGCGCGCCGAGCAGCGCCACCCGGGTACGCGGCCGACGCGGCTCGCGCAGGAAGTCCAGCTCGCAGCCGGCGGCGGGCTGCCGCGGCCCGGCCGAGGCGGGCAGGGTGTCGTGCCGGAAGGCGAGCAGTGCGGTCGCCACGTCCAGCGCCGAACCACCCTGGTGGGCCCGGCCGGTCAACGGCTTCGCGGTGCTCACCGGCACGGGCCGGTCGCCGAAGACGGCCCGCAGCGCGTCGGCCTCGGCCCGGTCGTACCGGGGCACCCCCACCGCGTCGGGCAGCACCACGTCCACCTCGTCCGGGGTGGACCCGGCCCGCTGCAGCGCCTGCCGAAGGGCGTGCGCGTACCAGGTCGGGTCGACCGCCCCGGGGTCACCGGCGTCGGTGTGGCGGGCGTCGTGGGTGGCCGCCCAGCCGGTGATCTCGCCGTACACCCGGGCGCCCCGGGCCAGGGCGTGCCCGAGGTCCTCCACCACGAAGACCGCTCCCCCCTCGGCCGGGACGTAGCCGCTGGCGGCGGCGTCGAACGGCAGGTACGCGTCGTTCGGCTCGGTCACCTCGCTGAGCAGCCCGGAGGCCAGCTGACAGGCGAGCGCGTACGGGCTCAGTGGACACTCGGTGGCTCCGGCGATCACCACCGGGGTGCCCCGGCGCACGGTACGCGCGGCGTGGGCCAGGCTGTCCAGCCCACCGGCGGACTCGGCGACCAGCACCCCGCACGGGCCCTTGAACTGGTGGTGGATGGAGAGCTGCCCGACACTCGCCGCGTAGAACCAGGCGATCGACTGGTACGCCCCGACGGTGCGCGCGGCACCACCCCAGAGGCGTTGCAGCTCCCGTTGGCCGAACAGGTTGCCGCCGGAGGAACTGGCCAGGGTGATCCCGTAGCCGTACGGGTCGGGGGCGCGCTCGGGCAGACCGGCGTCGGCCAGGGCCAGCCGGGTGGCCGCGAAGCCCAGGTGGGTCCAGCGGTCGGTCTGCACCAGTTGCCGGGTGTCGGCGTACCCGCCGGCGTCGAAACCGGCGACCTCACCGGCGACCCGGGTGGGGTAGCCGGCGGCGTCGAAGAGGGTGACCGGGCCGGTGCGCCGGGTGCCGTCACACACCGTACGCCAGTGCGCGGCCGCCCCGATGCCGCTCGGGGCGACCACCCCGATGCCGGTGACCACGGCCCGGGCGGTCACGCCGCGCCCACCCGCTGGAACACCATCGCGGACTGGAAGCCACCGAAGCCGCTGCCGACCGAGAGTGCCACGTCCACCGGCACCTCCCGGCCCTCGTTCGGCACGTAGTCCAGGTCGCACTCCGGGTCCCGGGTGGTCCAGTTGGCCGTCGGGGGCACCACCCCGTACTCGATGGCCAGCGCGCAGGCGGCCATCTCGATCGAGCCGATCGCGCCGAGCGAGTGCCCGACCATCGACTTGATCGAGCTGACCGGGATCCGGTACACCGCCTCGCCCAGGGCCCGTTTGAACGCGGCCGTCTCGTGCCTGTCGTTCTGCCGGGTGCCGGAGCCGTGGGCGCTGATGTAGGAGACCTGCTCCGGGGCGAGCCGGGCCTGACGCATGGCGTCGGCGATGGCCAGGCCCATCTCCAGACCGTCCGGGCGCAGACCGGTCATGTGGTAGCCGTTGCTGCGGTTGGCGTAGCCGGCGACCTCGCAGTAGACGTGCGCGCCGCGCCGCCGGGCGTGCCCGGCCTCCTCCAGCACCAGCACCGCCGCCCCCTCGGCCAGGACGAACCCGTGCCGGTCGGCGTCGAACGGCCGGGAGGCGTGGGCCGGGTCGTCGTTGTCCGGGCTGGTCGCCCTGATCGCGTCGAAGGAGGCGACGGTGACCGGGGAGATCGGCGAGTCGGCCGCCCCGGCCAGGGCGATCTCCGCCTCGCCGTCGACGATCAGCTGGTGGGCGTAGCCGATGGCGTCGATGCCGGAGGTGCAGCCGGTGGAGACCACCTGGGCGGGGCCGTGCAGGTCGTGCCGGCAGGCCACGTCGGCGGCCAGGCTGCTGGGCACCAGCGCCTGGTAGAGGTACGGCCCGCCGAGACGGTGGTCGACCAGCCAGCGCCGGCCGGAGTCGCTTACCGTGACGTACTCCTGTTCCAGGGCCATGGTGCCGCCGACCGCGCTGCCCAGCACCACCGCGGTGGCGGCCCGCTCGGCGTCGGTGAGGTCCAGCCCGCTGTCGGCCAGCGCCTCGGCGGAGCAGGCCAGGGCGAACTGGACGTACCGGTCGGCGCGTTGGCGTTCGGCGAGGGTGATCCCGGCGGCGTCCGGGTCGAAGTCGCACTCGGCGGCGATCTGGGACCGGAACGGTGACGGGTCGAAGAAGCTGATCCGCCGGGTGGCGGTGCGCCCCTCGGTGATCGTCTTCCAGAACCGGTCCCGGGTGACGCCGCCCGGTGCGACCACGCCGATCCCGGTCACCACCGCCCGGCGCCCGGTCACGACGGGCTCCGCTGGGTGGCGACCTCGGTGTCGACGTGCCCCAGTTCGGGGCGGGGTGCCAACGGTCCGAGGTGGAACACCACCTCGGCCGGGATGTCGCCGGTGTTGCGCAGCCGGTGCCGGACGTTCACCGGCACGTACAGCCCCTCGCCGGCGTGCAGCGGCGTCGGCCGGTCGTCGAGGTCCACGGTGATCCGCCCCGCGGCGACGTAGAGGAACTCCTCGCTGTAGGGGTGGTAGTGCTCGGCGATCCGCTCCCCCGGTTCGAGGCTGGCCACGCCGAGGAAACCCGAGGTGCTGCCGACGGTACGGGGACCGAGCAGCACCCGGATCGCGCCGCCGCGGCGGCGGTCGGCCGGTACGTCGGCCAGGGCGACCGTACGGGCGGTGGGCTCACTCATCGTCGACTCCCGTCGCGGCGGCCCGCTGCCGGGCCACCTGTTCGATCCGGTCCTTGATGACCGCCAACTGGACGCGGCTGTTGGTGTTGATCCGCTCGGTCATGCCGGCGTTGGACAGTGGCGCCTGCGGGCGCATCGCGAAGTCCTGCACCCAGGTCATCCGGGTGCCGTCGGGTTCGCTGTCGTAGCACCAGTGGATGCGCATGTACTCGAACGGACCGGTCTCCACCCGGTGCGCGCGTACCTCGCGCTTCTCCCAGTCGACGGTGCGTTCGCTCACCCAGCTCCACACCGTGCCGTCGGCGTCCGGGTGCATGGTCAACCGGAACCGCACGGTACGGCCGTCGCGTTCGAGGATCTGCACCGAGGCGTACTCGGTGAACAGGTCCGGCCAGTTCGCCACGTCGTTGGTCAGCTCCCAGACCAGGCTCAGCGGGGCGGCGATGACGATGCTGTTCTCGGTGTGCCCGGGCGGGTCGGCCGGCGGCGCACCGGCCTCGGCGACCAGGTCGGCGATGGCGGGAATGCTCAGCTGGGCGGCCTGCTCGGGGATCCGGGCCTGGTACCGGTCGGCGACCACGGCGGTGAGTTCCAGCAGGGCCAGCGAGTCCATGCCCAGCTCCTCCAGCGAGGCCGCCGGCGCCCGGGCGGCGGCGTCGGGGTCCAGGCCGCAGTGGGTCACCAGGATGTCGGTGATCTCGGCGGTCAGCGGGTGGCCACGGGTGACGGTCATCGGGCTCTCCTCTCAGTCGGTGGGTGCTGCCGGGACGGCAGCGGCGGGGGTGGGCACGGTTGGGCCGGGGTCGACCGGGCGGGCCGGCGACGGCGGCGCGACAGCACCGGTGGCGTCGGCGGCCAGCAGCCGGTCGACCAGGCCGGTGGTGTGCCGGCCGGCCCGGAACGCCTGATCGGTCAGGACCCGGCGGACGAACGGGATGGTGGTCCGCACCCCCGGTCCGGCGATGTCGAACTCGGCAAGCGCCCGGTCCAGCCGGTCGAGCGCCAACTGGCGGTCCGGGGCCCAGACCACCACCTTGGCCAGGAGGGAGTCGTAGTCCGGGCCGACCCGGTAGCCGACCCGACCGTGGGTGTCGACCCGGGTGAACGGCCCCCCGGGTGGCTGGAACCGGTCCAGCCGCCCGGGGGTGGGCGCGAAGTCACGCTCCGGGTCCTCCACGTTGACCCGGCACTCCACCGCCACCCCGGTCAGGCGGACGTCGGACTGACGGCACCGCAACGGTGCCCCGGTGGCGATGGACAACTGTTCGTGTACGACGTCGATGCCGGTGACCATCTCGGTGACCGGATGCTCGACCTGGATCCGGGAGTTGATCTCCAGGAAGTGGATGCCGTCGGCCGCGTCGACCAGGAACTCCACCGTGCCGGCACCGGTGAAACCGACGTCCAGCACCCCGCGCAACGCCAGCTCGGCGAGGGTCTGCAGGGTCGACTCGGCCAGGCCGGGCGCGGGAGCCTCCTCGACCAGCTTCTGGTGCCGGCGCTGCACCGAGCAGTCCCGGGTGCCCAGGTGCACGCCGTTGCCGTGGCCGTCGCAGAGCACCTGCACCTCGACGTGCCGGGCGTCGGTCAGGTACCGCTCCAGGTAGACCCGGTCGTCGCCGAAGGCGACCTGCGCCGCGGCCCGGGTGCGGGCGTACGCCCGGGGCAGTTCGGCGGCCGAGCCGACCACGGTCATGCCCCGGCCACCGCCACCGGCCGCCGCCTTGACGATCACCGGGTACCCGATGGCGTCGGCCACCTCCAGCGCGTGGGCCAGCGTCGAGATGGTCTGCACGCTGCCCTGCGGCAGGGGCAGGCCGGCCCGCTGCATCAGCGCCCGCGCGGTGGACTTGTCGGCCAACGCGGCCATCACGTGCGGCGGCGGACCGACGAAGACCAGCCCGTTGTCCGCGCAGATCTCGGCGAAGTCGGCGTCCTCGGAGAGGAAACCGTAGCCGGGGTGCACCGCCTGGGCACCGGTCTGCCGGGCCGCCTCGACGATCGCCGCCGCGTTGAGGTAGCTGCGTCGGCTCGCGGCCGGCCCGATCTGGACCGTCTCGTCGGCCAGTCGTACCGCCGCCGAGTCGGCGTCCACCGTGGAGTGCACCACCACCGTCCGGATGCCCAGTTCCCGGCAGGCCCGCAGCACCCGCAGCGCGATCTCGCCCCGGTTGGCGATCAACACCTTGTCGAACATCGCCGCACCCGGGGCCCTCACGCCGGCGCCACGGCGACCAGCGGCTGGTCGTACTCGACGGGTTGGCCGTCGGCGGCGACCAGCTCGACCACCCGGCCGGCGGTGTCGGTGACCACCTCGTTCATCAGCTTCATCGCCTCGACGATGCCGACCACCTGGCCGGCGCGGACCAGGTCACCGACGGCGACGAAGGGGGCGGCACCCGGCTCCGGGCAGCGGTAGAAGGTCCCCACCACCGGCGCCCGGACCACCACCGCAGCCACCGCCTGCCCCGCCGCGGGTGTCACGGCGGTCGAGGAGCCGTCGGGTGGCTCCTCGGTCGGGGCCACGGCCGGCTCGGTACGGGGTGCCGGCACCGGCTGGCCCGTACCGTGCCACTCCACCTCCAGGGTGGTCTGTCCGCTGCGTACCCGCACCCGGCGGACCGGGCCGGCCAGTTCGGCGACCAGGTATCGGACCTGCCGACGCAGCTCGGCCAGGACGGCGTCGTCGGCCGGGGCGCTCACCGCGAGGTCCCCGAGGACGTGCTGCGGGCCGCACCGAACCGGCGGAACCGGGCCCGGCGACTGCGTACCAACGTCGTGGGTGCCACCTCCAGCAGCGGCAGCAGGTTCGCCAGCAGCATCCCGCGCAGCGCCTGCGCGGCGGCGGCCGGATCCTGGTGGGCCGCCGGCGTCGGTTCGGGCACCACGTCGTCGACGATGCCCAGCCGGCACAGGTCCCCGGCGGTGAGCCGCAACGCGCGGGCCGCCTGCGGGGCCGCCGACCGGTCCGGCCAGAGGATCGCCGCGCAGCCCTCCGGGCTGATCACCGAGTAGACCGCGTGCTGCAGCATCAGCACCCGGTCGGCCACCGCGAACGCCAGCGCGCCACCGCTGCCGCCCTCCCCCGTGATCACCGCGACCACCGGGACGGGCAGGCAGCTCATGGTCAGGATGTTCTCGGCGATCGCGGCTGCCTGACCGTGCTCCTCGGCGGCGACCCCGGGATCGGCGCCGGGGGTGTCGACGAGGGTGACCACCGGCAGACCCAGCCGGGCGGCGAGCCGCATCAGCCGCAACGCCTTGCGGTGCCCGGCCGGACTGGCCATGCCGAAGTTGCGGGCCACCAACTCGGCGGTGGTGTGCCCCTTCTGGTGACCGATCACCATCAGGTGCCGGTCGTCCAGCCGGGCCAGGCCGCCGACCACCGCCGGGCAGTCCCCGCCCAGCCGGTCGCCGTGCAGCTCGACGAAGCCGTCGAAGACACTGTCCAGGTAGTCCAGGGTGGTCGGCCGGCCCGGATGCCGGGCGGTGCGTACCGTCTCCCAGGCGTCACCGGACGGGGCCGACCGCGCGCCGCCGGCGGGGGCCGGCACCGGCGCGGACCCGGTCGGTGGTGCGGCGGAGACCGTCGGGGCCCCGGGTCCGCCGGTCCGGGGGCCGGTGGGTCGGACGGTCGCGGCGAGCAGCGCCGTCAGCCGGCCCCGCAGGGCCCGCCGGGGCACCACCATGTCGACCTGACCGTGGCGCAGCAGGAAGTCGGCGGTCTGGAACCCCTCGGGCAACCCCCGGCCGGTGACCTGCCGGATGACCCGGGGACCGGCGAAGCCCATCCGCGCCCCGGACTCGGCAAGCACCAGGTCGGTGTTGGTGGCGAACGACGCCGCCACCCCGCCGTACGTCGGATCGGTGAGCACGCTGACGGTCAGCACGCCGGCCTCCCGCAGCGCGGCCACCGCCTGGCTGACCGTGGCCATCTGCATCAGCGACAGCGCGCCCTCCTGCATCCGCGCCCCACCGCTGGCGGTGACCAGCACCAGCGGGATCCGCTCGGCCAGCGCCCGCTCGGCGGTCCGGGTGATCAGCTCACCCACCGCGCAGCCGAGACTGCCGCCGAGGAACCGGAAGTCCATCACCGCCAGCGCGACCCGGTGCCCGCCGACCGCGGCGGTGCCGACCAGCACCGCCTCGGCCAACCCGGTGGCGGCGCGGGCCGCGCTTACCCGGTGCGGGTACGGCAGCACGTCGACGAAGTCGATCGGGTCCACGTCGGGGGTACGCTCCGGCAACGCCACGAAGGTGGCCGGGTCGACCAGCTGCCGCAGCCGTTCCGGGGCACCGAGCCGGGCCGGCACCCCGCACTCGGGACAGACGTCGAGATTGCGCAGCAGCCGTTTGCGGTACAGCAGGCTGGCGCAGCCGGCGCAGCGGGACCAGAGCTGCCCGTCGTGGGGCGCGGTGGCGGTCACGGTTGCCGCCCGGCGTCCGGGGCGTCCCACTGGTAGAACCGGTGGGCCATCGCGTCGCGGGGCGCCCGCCAGGTCGACAGGTACGGCGAGACGTAGGGCCGCAGCCGGGCGCTGACCCGGGCGAACTCGGGGTGTTCCCGGACCGCCTCCACCGCCCCGTGGCCCGGCATCTCGGTCTCCAGCAGGTGGACGTAGAGGTCGTGCAGGCGGTAGAGCGACCGGCGGCGGACCCCGGCCAGCTGCGGCAGTTCGGTCGCGTCGGACTCGGCGAAGATCTCGGCCACCTGCTCCTCCGCGGTCGGGACCACCTTCGCGATGATCAGCGAACGCTCCATGAACGGCACCCCCACGGCACGTCGGTGGGCGTGACCCGGGCGGGTCACGTCGGACGGATCGCGTGACCCGGCGGGCCACCTCGGACGGTCAGGCCACGATGCGCGGACCGCCGTCACCGCGGCGTCACCACCGGCCGCCGTGGAGCCACCCGATCTGGTGACGTTGCGTTGACGCAAGCTATGAACAATCCCTGCCCCAGCTGTGCACCGCTTCGACGCGGGGAGACTTCTTCGCTGTTCAGAGCGGGTACGCCGGTCGACGGCACCGGTCACAAGTCCGACCAGTACGTTGACTCAGCGTAACTGCGGTTGTTAGGGTTCGTCACGGCCAGCCCGGCGGCCACTCACCCGTCGGTGCGGTGTCGCCCCGACAGTGGGGTCGGCGACACCGCGACGGGGACACAGGAGAGTCGGGACTCCGGTTCCGCTGCAGGGGGTGCCGCGTCCGTGAGCCGTGATCCGCGCCCGTCCGTCCGCGACCAGCCGGTGTCGCTGCACCTGCTCGGCGGGTTCCGCCTGCTGCGTGCCGGCGCGCCGGTGGTGGTGCCGCGTGGCCTGCAACGGGTCATCGCCCTGATCGGGCTACGCCCGGACGCCACCCGCAGCAACCTGGCCGGCCTGCTCTGGCCGGAGGCACCCGAGGAGCGGGCCCTCTCCTCACTGCGTACCGCCCTGTGGCGGTTACGGCAGGACCCGTGCTGCCCGCTGGTGGCCACCGGTGACACCGTCCGCCTCGACCCGGTGGTCCAGCTCGACGTCGACGACCTGGTGCACACCGCCGCCCGGGTCCGCGACGGCGCCGACGCGCAGATCGCCGCCGGGGCGCTGGCCGCCGGCCGGCACGACCTGCTGCCCGGCTGGTACGACGACTGGGTGCTGCTGGAGCGGGAACGGCTGCGGCAGCTCCGGCTGCACATGCTGGAGCAGGTCGCCGGGCACCACCTGGCCGCCGGTCGGCACGGTGACGCCCTGGAGGCGGCCCTGGAGGCGATGGCCGCCGAACCGCTGCGGGAGACCCCGCACCGGCTGGTGGTCCGGATCCACCTGGCCGAGGGCAACGCCTTCGAGGCGGTGCACGCCTTCTACGTCTACCGTGACCTGCTCCTGCGGGAACTGCACCTGGAGCCCTCCGCGGCGATGGCCGCGCTGCTCGACGAGACCCTCGCGCCGATCCGGCAGGCCACCCGCGCGGGCACCGGCCGGCCGCCCGGCAACCCGGCGGACCGCCGCGCACCCCGCCCCCGCTGAACACCCGCAACCACCGGTGCGGTGCGGATCGGCCGGCGGCGTCACCGTTGCGGTGGTATCCGTGACGACCGGGTGACTGGCCGCTGGGCAGAGTGACGGCACAGGTGTCCGTGGCACCGGCGATCCGGTCGGCGGCGCCAACGACAGGAAGGACTGTCATGAGTCGTCTACTGATCGTCAGCCGGATCATCCCGGGTTCGGAGGGGCGGGTGGCCCAGATCTTCAACGAGTCCGACGCGACCGACCTACCCGGCCTGACCGGGGTACGGCACCGTTCCCTGTACTGCCTGCATGACCTGTGCGTACACCTGATGGAGACCGCCGACGTGGCCCCCGACGCGCTGGCCGAGGCCCGCAACCACCCGCTGTTCCGCGAGGTCAACGAGCGGCTGTCCGCGCACACCTCGCCGTACCTGCCGACCTGGCGCTCACCGCGCGACGCGATCGCCGGGTGTTTCTACACCTGGAACGCAAGCGACGCGGTGACCACGACCGGCGCTGCCGGCTGAGCGGGGTGGACGCGGTGAGGCCGGCCAGGCCACCCCGGGTCCTGGTGATCGGCGCCGGCACCGGGGGGCTGTGCCTGGCCCACGGGCTGCGCCGGGCCGGCATCGACGTAGCGGTGTACGAGCGGTACCGCACCCGCACCGACGGCCTGCTCAGTTACCGGATCGGCATCGGCCCCACCGGCAGCTCGGCGCTGCGGGAGTGCCTGCCGCCGGAGCTGTTCGACGTCTTCCTCGCCACCTGCGCGCGGTCCCCCCGGTACTTCAACGTGATCACCGAGCGGCTCCGCGAGACCGCCTCGTTCACGCTGCGCCCGGACACCGACCCGGTGAAGACCGAACGCTCGGTGGCCCGGATGACCCTGCGGCAGGTCCTGCTCACCGGCATGGAGGACGTGGTCCACTTCGACAAGACCTGCACCCACTACGTCCAGCACGACAACGGGACCGTCACGGCGTACTTCGACGACGGCGACACCGCGGTCGGCGACCTGCTGGTAGGCGCGGACGGCACCCACTCGGTGATCCGCCGCCAGTACCTGCCTGAGGCGGTCGTCTCCGACGCCGGCACGGTCAACATCGCGGTACGGATCCCGCTCACCGACCACACCCGGAGCCTGGTGCCCGAGCGGATCCGGCAGGGCATCTCACTGATCTTCGCCACCGGCGGGATCATGGGCGTGCTGCACGTGATGGAGTTCAAGTGGGACGGTGCCGGCCGGCTCAAGCCGGACGTCGATCCGGCCGACGCCGAACTGCTCGCCCGCTGGCCGGGGCTGCGTCACGACACCACCCGCGACTACATCAACATCGTCATCTGGAGCACCGCGCGGCGGTTCCCCGCCGACGTCATGCGGATGCGGGGCGGGGAGCTGATCGCGCTGGCCCTCGACCTCACCCAGGGCTGGCATCCGCATCTGCGTGAGCTGCTGGCCCGCGCCGACCCGGCCAGCGCCATGCCGATCAGGGTGTCCACCTCGGAGCCGGTGGCACCGTGGCCGGCCAGCTCGGTCACCCTGCTCGGCGACGCCATCCACACCATGACCCCGGGACGCGGGGTCGGCGCGAACACCGCCCTGCGCGACGCCGCGCTGCTCTGCCGGCAGCTCGCCCAGGCAGCGGCCGGCGGCAAGACGCTGCTCGACGCGGTGGCCGACTACGAGCGCCTGATGCTGCCGTACGGCTTCGCGCGGGTCGCCGACTCACTGGCCCGCAACGGCACCAACGGTGACGACCGGTTGTACCGTCCGGTGTTCGGCCGGCTGGCGCTGCTCGGCGCGCGCGGCTACTTCCGGGTCACCAGCCGGGTGCCGCCGCTGCGGCGCAAGTTCGTCGACGACTTCTACACCTACCGCGGCGAGGACGACTGAGCCTTCCCGCCCGTCCGGTCACCGTACGTCGCCGGTCGGAGACCCTGGCCGAAACAGACCCCCGCACCGGTACGTGTCGCGGTGAGCCGCGCTGTCACCCGGGTCGTCGGTATGCGAAGCTGCCCCGAGTTTTCTTCGCGACTTTCGACCAAGGTGAGGGCGGTTCTCCCGTGGCGTTGACTTTCGGGCACATACTGACGGCGATCCTGGCACTGGCTGTCGGGCTGGTCGGTGGCTGGTACCTGCGTGGACGGCAGGACACCCGTCCCGCCGAGCACTCCATCGTGGACGGTGACCCGGTCGCCGGCATCACCTCGTTCGGTGGGGTGCCGGCCACCACCCCGGCCGACACCGAACCGCCGGTCGCCGCCGTCGCCACCGAGCCCCGGGCCGCCACGGTCGACCCGGTGCCCGTGCCGGCCACCGTCGACACCGAGCAGCCGAAGGCCGTGGTCGACCGGGAGCCGACCGAGGACGAGAGCACGCCGGACACCGCGACCACCGATGCGGTCACCCCGGACACCGCCCCCGACCGGACCACCACCACCGCACCCGAACCCACCTCGACCGCGACCACCGACAAGCCGGTCGCCACCGAACCCGTCGCCGGCGAGCCCGTCACCACGGAGCCGGTCGCCGCCGAACCCGTCGCCACCGAACCCGTCGCCACCGAGCCGGTCGTCGGCGAGCCGGTCGCCACCGAGCCCGTCGCCACCGAGCCCGTCGCCACCGAGCCGGTCGCCACCGAGCCGGTCGTCGGCGAGCCGGGAACGACCGGGGGCGACAGCAGCGCTGCCGCGACCACCGAGGTGCCCCGGCCGCGCCGGTCGTCCGACCTGCGCACCGACGAGGCACCGGCCCCGGACGGCACCGCCGACGACGCGCCGGCACCGGAGACGTCCGTCGACGCGCCGGCACCCGCCGCGACGTCCGGCGGCGTACCGGAGACCGACCCCGCGGGCACCGACGGCCCGGCGGCCCCCGGATCGGACATCGCCGCGCAGGCGACCGGGACCTCGGATGCAGCCCCGACCCCGGTGACCGGGGCACGCGTGCCGGAGACGCCGGTCGCCGAGGCCGAGCCGGTCGAGCCCCGGCCGGCACCGCCCACCACCGGCGAGACCGGAGTCGACGCCACCCCGGTGGTGCCCACGACCGCCGAGCAGGAGGCGGAGCCGGTCGACGACTTCCGCCGGATCCAGGGCATCGGGCCGAAACTGGCCACCGCCCTGCAGGCTGCCGGCATCCGCACCTACCGGCAGCTTGCCTCGTTGGACGAGGCGGCGCTGCGGGAGACCGTCCGGGCCGCCGGGCTACGCGGTGCTCCGGGCCTGGCCACCTGGCCGCAACAGGCCAAGGTCCTGGCCGGCGCCCGAACCGAGGCGGAGCAGATCCTTCCCTGAGCCGAGGCGCTGTCGGCAATTGTCCCCGGCGGGGCGCGGCACCGTTAGCCGCCCGCCACGACTGGGTACAACCCGGCTCATCTCAATCAGCGCAAGCAAATCGGGAGGCAGCCATGCGTCGTGGCCCGTCGTTCTTGGGGATCATCCTCGTCATCTGGCTCATCATCGGAGCCATCGCCGCCGGCCAGCGGGGCTACTACAGCGGCAACGACGAGACCAACTGTGCCGAGTTGGGCACCATCCTGGTGACCATCGTGGCGGGGCCACTGAACTACGTCGGTGCCAACCCCAAGGTCGACTGTGAGCTGCCGCAGCCGTCGCAGTAGGCGGCGGCCCGGCACGCGCGGCCAGCAACTGACCCACGGTAGCCGGCTGCGCGGGGCCGGAGGTTCGTGAGCACGAAGCCGGTGCGGGCCGGCCGACTCCCCCCGGGTCGACCGGCCCCACCAGCCCCCTGGACCGACCACCTGTCCCCCGGTGGTCGGTCCTTTCCCCCTGCCCCCGACCTTCCCCCCCGTCGGGGACGTCGTCGATGTCCCCGCGCCCCGTGGTGCCAGGGCGCGGGGACCCCCCGTCCCGACTACTGCAACAGCGCCCCGAGGGGCGAGAGCAGCAGCCGACCGAACGACGCGGCGGTCTGGTCCAGCCGGGCCCGCTCACCGTCACGGGCGTGCGGATCGTGCCGGCACCGCCAGATCTTCTGCGCGTTGCGCCAGGCGACGTCGCGGGTGTACTCCACCAACTCGCCCTGGTACCAGTCGTCGAAGTCACCGTTGAGCATGTCGATGATCAGCTGCCAGCGGTCCAGGTAGCCCCGGCGCAACATCGGGATCCGGTCGGCGAAGATCGCGTTGATCTCCAGATAGTCCCGGTGCTGGTCACTGCCGTCGACCGGCTCGGACTCCAGGTGGTCGAAGGTGGTGACCAGGGCGAAGGGCAGGTCGAAGTTGATGTGCGCGTTGACCCCGGCGGCAGCCGAGGGCAACGGTCGGGCGTCCGGGCCCCGCATCCGCTCGAACAGGCACGCCCAGGCCTGGGGCGTGGTCGAGCTGGACTCGGTCCAGAGCCGCAACGCGTCGAAGTAGCGGGCCGCGAACTCGACGTCCAGGCGGGACAGGAACACCGGGTCGGCGAAGCGCCCGTCGTACAGGCCGTCCAGCACGCTTTCGGTGATCACCAGATACAGCCGGTTGAAGTCGGCCAACGGACAGCTCGCCTCCAGCGGAGGCAGCCGGACGAGGAGGTCCTGCAACTTCGTGAGGTGATCGACCACCGCCGGCACGTCCGCCGGATGATCGGCAAGCAGGTCGACGATGTCCCGGTGAACGGGTCCCCACACCGGTTCGGCCATTTTTTCCTCCACTGTGTCCGGGGCACCCCCGTGCCGGCGGCGACGCTGGACAGCCTCGCAGGCGGCACCCACCGACGGGATCAGTAGAATGACGTATTGCGAACACCGGATGACGATTACCGCCGGTTGTGGCGCGACTACTCCGGACGATTGCGCAGGAAGATGGCGCTGGCCTGGACCCGGGTGCGTACCTGGAGCTTGTCGAAGATGTGTGACACGTGCACCCCGATGGTGCGTTCGCTGATGAACAACCGCTGACCGATCTCCTTGTTGGTCAGCCCCTCCGCGACCGCGGCGAGCACCTCGCGTTCCCGGCTGGTCAGCCCGGCCAGGTCGTCACCGCCGGAGTCGGCCGGCGACGCGGCCGCGCCGGACCGCCGGTCCGTGCCCGGGTCGCGCTCGGCCAGGGTCACCCGGCCCCGGGCGGCCAGGTCCCTGATCTCCGAGGTCAGTGGCACGGCTCCCAGGTTCTGTGCGATCTGGTGTGCCTCGCGCAGCAGCCTGCTGGCGGTGGCCGGGCGGGCCCGCCGGGCCAGCAGGGCCTCGGCCTGCCGCAGCCGCGAGTACGCCGCCGGATACGGGTGGTTGTCCCGGTCCCAGGCCAGCGCCGACCGGGCCCACAGCTCCGGGTCGCTGCCGCCGTCGAAACGGCTGATCTCCGCGGCGCAGAGCGCCAGGAAGTTGTCCACCACGCTACGCACCTGCCGGGACGCGCCGGCGCTGCGCGCGGCGATCCGGTCCATCGCCTCCCGCAGCCGCCGCACCGCCGTACGGTCGACCGCCACGGTACGGCTGGCGTGGGCCTCCGCCTCGGCCCGCAATCCGTGCCACACCAGCGCGGCGAGGATCACCACGTCGTCGGAGCGGCTCTCGGTAAGGCCCCGCTGCACCGCCTGCCGGGCCACGTCGTGTCGGCCCTGCCACATCGCCAGGCCGGCCCGCAGCGTCAACATCGGCAACACGTGCCGTGCCCCGCCACCGGCCAGGACGGTGGCCACCGCGTCCAGGTCCCGGTCGGCGGCCTCGACGTCGCCGTAGCCCACCGACAACCGGCACCGGGCCAGCAGCAACTCCACCGCGTCGGCCCCGGACGGACGGTGGCGCAACGCCGCCGCGACGACCTTCTCCGCCTCGGCCCACTGCCCCACCCGGAACAACCCGTTGGTGGCGATGGCCAGCAGCCGGGTCTCGTACGTGCGCCCCAACCCCAGCTCGGCGACCCGCTCGGCACCCCGGCGGGCCACCACCACACCCTCCTCGATCACGTTCAGCGGACCGGTCAGGAACTCCGCCAGATGCAGGTACGCGCAGGCCACGTCATCCGGCCGGCCGGAACGCTCGGCGACGGTCAACGCCTCACGCATCACCGTCAGACCGGCATCCGGGTCCTCCAGGTACGCCTCGCTGAACCCCAGCGCCGCACTGGCCCGGACCACCTCCGAGGTCGACCCCGCCACGTCCGCACACAGCTGCAACGCCACCCGGGCCCGCTGCCCGGCGTCGGCGTACCGGCCCATCTGCACCAGCAGCTCCGCCAGGTACGCCGCGGCGGTGGCCCGTTCCCCCGGCGTGCAGTCCGGGTCCTCCAGGACCAGCCGGTACTCGGTCTCCGCCGGCGCCGAGCGGCCCGCCGCCGCCAGGTACCGCGCCCGCCGGATCCGCAACGAGCACGACGGCGGACCGGCGCCGACCGCCCCCAACTCCTCCAGCAGGGCCAGCGCCCGCGCGTGCTCACCGCACTGGTGCGCCGACTCGGCCGCGTGCTCCAGCAGGACGGCCCGGTCCACGTCCCGGGGCCCGTCCGCGCCGTCGGCCAGCTGCAACGCCACCGACCAGTGCCGATGCGCCTCGGCGTACCCGTGCAGGCGCTGCGCCTCACCGGCGGCGGCCATCGCGGCCGGCAACGCCCGGGCCGGCTCCCCGGCCAACCGCCAGTGGTGGGCCAACCGCGCCTGGTGCAGCTCCGCCTCGGCCGAGGTCAGCGCCTCGGCGTAGCGCCGGTGCAACACCCGACGCTCGGCCGGCAGCAGCTCGTGCGCCAGCACCTCGGCCACCAGCCGGTGCCGTAGCCGGTACCCCTCGTCGGCCCCGACCAGCAGCCGGTGCGCCACCGCCGCCCGGACCGCCTCGATCAGCTCCTCCTCCGGCAGCCGGACCACCCGGGCCAACAGCCAGTGCTCCACCGGCTCCACCCCGGCCGCGACCGCGTGCACCACCTGGTGCGCGTGCTCGGGCAGCGCATCCACCCGGGCCAGGAAGATCTCCCGCAATGTGTCGGAAAGCCCGTCCCGCCCATCCCGCACATCTCGGGCCAACTCCTCGGCCACGAACGGGTTGCCGCCACTGCGCTGCCAGACCAACTCGGCCGCCTCGGCGGTCAACGCCGGCCCCACCACCGCGGCGGCGAGCTGCTCGGTCCCGGCCCGGTCCAACGGCGCCAGGTCCACCACCCGCACCGAACGCAACCGCCGCAGCTCGGTCAGGACCCGCCGCAACGGGTGCGCACCCTGCAACGACTCCGCCCGCACCGCCGCCAACACCGACAGCTGCAGATCCCCCAACCCGGCGAGCAGGTACAGCAGCAACTGCCGGGTGGTCCGGTCGACCCACTGCAGATCGTCCAGCACCAGCACCAGGGGGCGACCCTCGGCGATCAGGTGCAGCCCCCGGGAGACCCGCTCCAGCAACGCGCCGGCACCGTCGGTGGGCGTCTCAGCAGCAAACATCTGCAGCATGCCGCGCACCGAGGAGGACGTCCGCGCGCCCGCGGCGGCGGTGTCGAGGCGACGCAGGGCCTGCAGCAACGGGTGCAGCGGTGAGGCGTCACCGATGTCGAGGCAGGAACCGGTCAGCACGAGCGCCCCCCGCTCACGCAGCAGGGCACCCACCTCGCGTAGTAGTCGGGTCTTGCCGACCCCGCTCTCCCCGGTGACGAAGACCGCCGCGGTGTGCCCCTGACGGACGTCGTCGAGGAGTGCGGATCGCAGCAGGGCCACCTGGTGGGCGCGGCCGACGAGCGGTGCGCTGTCCACATCGCTGGCCATGGAACGCAGCCTAGTCAACGGGCGCCGTAGCCCTCTACGGGCTTATCGCCCTTGTGGTACTCCCCGCGTCGACATTACGACCAAAGGTTACACCTGGCCGACATACGTCGTTCTGCCGATCCCCTGTCGGTCCAGGAATGGGAATCTCCTAGGGCCGTCAGGGACCACGCGGGGGAAAGGTGGTTGCGATGCCCACATCGATGATCGTCACCGGAACCGGGTTGGTGACGCCGAGCTGGCCGATACCGGAGGAGCGACGGACGGTCACCGTCCTCTTCGCCGACATCGTCGGATCGACCGCCCTGGTCGACCGGCTCGACCCGGAGGACGTCCGGTCGTTGCAGCAGGCCTACTTCGAGGCCGTCGCCCGGGTGCTGCACCGCTGGGACGGCGTGGTCGAGAAGTACGTCGGGGACGCGGTGATGGCCCTGTTCGGCGCCCGCCACTCCGACGGCTTCGACGCGTACCGGGCGGTGCGGGCCGGTCTGGAGATCCAGCGGGCCGTCGACCGGAAGCCACTGGCCACGGGCACCGCGGTACGCATCCGGGTCGGCGTCGCCACCGGGGAGGCGGTCGTCGACCTGCCGGGCAGCCGCGACGGTGGGCACGGCACGGCCAGCGGCGCGGTGATCACCCTGGCCGCCCGGCTGCAGGCGTACGCGCCCCCCGGCGCGGTCGTGTTCTGTGCGGCGACCCGCCGGGCCACCGCCGGGCTGACCATGGCACGGCGACTGCCACCGGTCACGGTGCCCGGCAAGGCCGCACCCCTCGAGCTCTGGCGGGCCGAGGATCCCGGCCGGACCGGGCCGGCCAAACACCGGGGACCGCTGGTGGGGCGGCGCCGGGAGTTGGCCGACGCCCGCGACCAGATCGTCCGCGCGGCACGCGAGCGCAGCCCGCGCTGGGTGTCCCTGATCGGCCCGATCGGCAGTGGCCGCAGCCGGCTGCTGCACGAGTTGGTGCGGGCCGTACCGGGCCCGGACGGCGGGTCGCCGCGCTGGTGCGTCGCGTACTGCCCGCCGTACGCCGAGCAGGTGTTGGCCCCGGTTGCGGACCTGGTGCGCGAGTTCGCCGCGATCCACCCGACCGACGGACCGGTCGCGGTGACCGCCCGGTTGACCGCCACCCTGGCCGACCTGGTGCCGGCGCACCGGCTTCCGTGCGCGGTACGGGCGTTGACCGCCCTGCTGACCGCACCCGACGGATCCGCCGCGGCGAGCGAGGGCGCCACGACGTTCCGGCAGGTGCTGCTCGCCCAGGCGGCTCGGCAACCGGTGGTGGTGGCCGTCGACGACCTGGACCGGGCCGACCCGAGGGTCGACGACTTCCTGCGGGACCTGTTCCTCTCGGCCACCTGGCGGAGCCTGCCCCTGGCGGTGGTGGTGACCAACCGCCCCCGCTGGGCCGACGTGCTGCCCGGCCCGGCCGGTCAGCGGCACCGGCACCGGATCGTGCTGGCTCCGCTGCCGACGGTGCAGACCGGACGGTTGCTGCGCCACCTGCTGGTCCGGGCCGGTCGGCCAGCGGTCCCGGTGGACCGGCTGCTGCCGCTGGTCGCCGGCAACCCGGGGCACGCCACCGCGTACGCCCGACTGGTCGCCGAGGACGGGCTCGACCCGGCGGCGGACCTGCCGATGCCCGAGTCGGTACGCCGCACCGCCGAGGCCCGCCTCGACCTCCTGGACGGCGGACAACGGGCCGTGTTCATGGCCGGTGCGAGCCTCGACGGTGACTTCCGGGCGGCCACGGTGGACCGGCTGCTGGACTGGCCGGCGGGCCGCAGCGCGCCGGTGCTGCGGGAGCTGGTTCTGCACGGGCTGCTGGTCCGCCGGCCGGGAGCCGGCGGGTACGCGATCGCCGAACCGGCGCTACGGCGGGTCGCCGTCGAACGGCTGCCCCGGTCGGTACGCGCGGAGTTCGCCCGCCGGGCGCTGACCGGGCCGGCCGGCACCGACGACGCGGACCAGGCCGGAGCGGACCTCGCCACGCCGGTGCCGGGAACCCGGGACGCCGCACCGCGCAAGACCCGCGACGCCGTGCTGACCGGCGCGCGCGGCACCGTACTACGCGAGACCCGCGGCACCGTACTACGCGAGACCCGCGACACCGTGCTGACCGAGACCCGCGACGCTCTGTCGACCGAGGCGCGCGGCGCTCTACTGACCAGAGCGCGCGGCGCCGGGGCGGACGCCACGCCACCGGCGGCCCGGACACCCGCCGGTTCCGACGCGGAACGGCCGGCCGGTGGCGACCGGCGGGGCGACGGCTACCCACTCGCCGACGGCCGGGACGACCGGGCGCCCGGCCGATCGGGTCTCGCACCGGGAGTCACCCGCACCGGTGCCCCGGTCGAGGAACATCCGGATCCGGTCCGCCCACTTGCCCCGGTGGTGCCACTCGGTCGGGCCGAGTCCCTGACGACGGCGACGAACGCGACGAAGGGCAGGCGCACGGCGGGACCCGTCGGCGGCCCCCGGCAGGCCGACCGGCCCCCACCGCCCTCGACTCGGCCGGCAGCCGCCTGACCGGCCGGGTCAGTCGGCCGGAGGCAGGCTCCGGCTGGATCAGTCGGCCGGAGGCAGGCTCCGGCTGCGACCCCGGAACTCCGCGACCACCTCGTCGTCGCGGGTGACCGTGACGTCGTAGATGCCGCTGCGCCCGTACCGGGTGCGCTCGGTGGCCCGGGCGACGAGCAGGTCACCGGCGTGTGCCGGCCGGACGAAGGTGATCTCCCCACCGGCGGCGACGGTGACCGGTCCCCGGCTGTTGCAGGCAAGCGCGAAGGCCGTGTCGGCCAGCAGGAAGACGAAGCCACCGTGGGCGATGGCGTGACCGTTGAGCATCGCCGGGGTCACCCGCATCCGGGCCTGCGCCGTGCCGTCGGCGACGCCGACCAACTCGATGCCGAGCCCCCGCGAGGCCACGTCGGCGTCGAACATGTCGTGCGCGGCGGTCCGGAGCGTCGCCGACGGGTCACCACCGGCCGACTCCGGTGCGGGCTGCTCATCGTGCGACACCGAACCGACTCCTCTCCCCGGCACAGCCGGCACCGCCGGAACCTCCCGGCGCCGCCGGGCCACGCGGCACCACCCGGCGCCGCCCGGACACGGTACGCCGACCGTCGCCGTCGCCGGTTCACCCCCTGCCGCGCGGCTCCCCCATCGTCACGCAGAGGAACGGCACAATGACCCAGTGCCCCCGGTCGGGGCAGGCACTGTCCGGTCAGGTCGGAGGGAGACGCGAGTGGTACACGGTGGAGTCGCGGCGGCGACCGCGCAACTGTCCGGCCGGGAGATCCGGCGGCCGACCGCGCCCCCGGCCACCCGGGGCGAGGACCTGGTCACCGTCCTGCTCGCCGCCTGCCTGGTGGGCGGCGCGCAGGCCGACGGCTGGGCGCACACCAACGTGATCGAGACCATCGAGGGCTTCTTCACGCCCTGGCACGGCCTGCTGTACGCCGGTTTCGCCGCGACCGCGGCGTGGACGTTCTGGCTGGCGTACCGGCGTCGGATGGTCGCCCCCCGCTGGTGGCGCGACGGCTGGCCGGCGGGCTACCGGACCGGCGCGCTCGGCGTGGTCGCCTTCGGGCTGGCCGCCCTGGCCGACCTGACCTGGCACGAGACCCTGGGCGTGGAGGTGGGCCTGGACGCCTCCTTCAGCCCCAGTCACCTGCTGCTCGACGGCGCGGCCCTGCTGGTGGTCAGCAGCCCGCTGCGGTCCTGGTGGGCCCGGGGCGAGGGTGGTCTGCGCACGGTGACCGGGGTCGCCGCGCTGACCTTGGCGGCGATGACCCCCACCATCCTGCTCAGCCACTCGTCGGCGCTGCTCACCCTGGCCCCGACCCGACCGTTGGGTCCGACCACCGGACAGCTGGTGGCGGTGCTCGGGGTGGACGCGTACCTGGTCACCACGGTGCTGCTGGTGGTGCCGTACCTGCTGGTGCACCGCCGGCGGGCGGTGCCCGGCGCCGGGGTGGCGGTGGTCGCCGGAGTGGCCGTGTTCGCGTTGGGGATGTACGAGTTCCCGACCGTCCAGACCGTCGCGGCCCTCGGCGCGATCTGCGGAGCCGGCCTGGCCGACCTGCTGCTGCACCGGCTCGACGCGGTACGGGGCCGGTCCGCCGCGCTGCGGCTGCCGGTGGCCGGGGCGGTCTTCGCCGGCCTGGTCTGGTCCGGTCACCTGCTCGGGCTGGCCCTGGCCGACCAGCTGCGCTGGACCCCGGAGGTGGTCAGCGGGGTGGTCACCCTCAGCGCGATCCTCGGTGCCGTTCTCGGCGGGCTGGCGGCCCGCCCGCTGCCGGGCGGGCCGTCGACCGACGGGGCGCGGCCGCACCGGGTCTAGGCTGACCGGGACCGGTGCCCAGAGATCCGACGGAGTGGCGCGTGACCGGAGCACCCGAGCCCCGCATCGACCCGGACGTCGATCTCGGCCAGCCCGACGACCGGTCGGTGCCGCCCGGCCCGACGGCGGTGCTGCTGGCGGTGATCGCGGCCGGCGGCGTGCTGGGCGCGTTGACCCGGGCCGGCGCGCAGGCGGCGGCACCGAACGCGGCCACCGGATTCGCCTGGGCGACCTTCGGCGTCAACGTGCTCGGCTGCCTGCTGATCGGGGTGCTGATGGTGCTGGTCGAGCGGTGTCGGGCCAACCCGCTGCTGCGGCCGTTCCTGGGTGTCGGGGTGTTGGGTGGCTTCACCAGCTTCTCCGCGTACGTCCTCGACGTGCACCGGGCGGCGCAGGCCGGGGCGTTCGGGGTCGCCGGCGGGTACCTGGTGGCCACCGTGCTCGGCGCGCTGGCGGCGGTCTGGCTCGGCGACGTCACGACGAACGCGCTGCTGGACCGCCGGGCGGCCCGGTGACCGGGCTGCTGCAGCGCCGGGCGGGCTGGTGGTGACCGCGCTGCTCGTGGCGCTGGGCGCGGCGGTCGGTGCACCGCTGCGGTACCTGGTCGACCGGGCGGTGCAGTCGGCGCACCGGACCCGGTTACCGCTGGGCACCCTGACCGTCAACGTGGCCGGTTCGTTCCTGCTCGGCGCGCTGGTCGGGGTGCCCGTCGCCCCGGCCCTCGGCGCGCTGCTCGGCACCGGCTTCTGCGGCGCGTTGACCACCTGGTCCACCTGCGGTTACGAGACGCTGCGGCTGGCCCGTACCGGGGCCCGGTCGGTGGCGTTGGCCAACATCGTCCTCAGCGTGACCGTCGGGCTCGGCGCGGCCTGGCTCGGCTTCGCCCTCGCCCGGGCGCTCGCCGGGTAGGCCTCAGCGGCGGCGCTCGGGGTGGGCGCGGTTCCAGACCCGCATCCGCTCCGGGTAGCCGGTGCGCGCGGCCTCGTACAGCGGTACGGCATGCCGGTGCGCGAGCTTCGCCGCCACCTGCGGAGATCCGGTACGCCGCCGGATCCACTCCCCGTCGAAGGCGATCGCCATCACCGTGGTGTCGGTGGCGGTGGTCTCCGGCTCCAGGTAGAACTCCACCCCCTGCCGGCTGGTCACGAACTCCGCCAGGGCGGCCAGGTCCTCCGGGGTCGCCTCCCGGTCGAGTTTCGTCGGGATCGTCCCGTCGGACCGGGACCGTCGGTTCCACCAGGCCATCTCCGACTCCTCTGTTCGGCACCCCAGTGCAGCACGCCCACCTGCCAGCCGCCTGCGAGCCGGGTGGGAGGAACCTGGACGCCGGTCAACGGGCCGGTGGACGGACGGCGGGGACCAACGCCAGGGTGGGCAGCAGCAGCACCGGCACCACCAGCAACGCGTACCGGGTGCCCACCTGGTCACCGAGCAGACCGAGCAGCGGCGGGCCGGCCAGGAACGCGGTGTACCCGATCGCGGCGACCACGCTTACCCGGGCCGGGGCCCGGTCCTCGTCGTCGGCGGCGGCGCTCATCCCGACCGGGAAGCCCAACGACGCGCCGAGCCCCCAGACGGCGACCCCGGCGACGGCCACCGGGCCGTTGCCGCCCAACACCGCGACCGCGGCCCCCACGACGGCGAGCAGCGTGCAGGTCAGCAGCACCGGCACCCGCCCCCAGCGGTCGATGGCCACGGTCCCGGCGGTCCGCCCGACGGTCATCCCGACGACGAAGACCGCGAAGACCGCCGCGCCGGCCGCCTCGCTGAACCCGTACCCGTCGACGAAGGCGACCGCCAGCCAGTCGCTGGCGCTGCCCTCGGCGAACGCCGCCGCCAGCACCAGCAGACCGATGAGCAGGGTCCGGGGCTCCCGCCAGGCGGCCAGCAGGCCACCGGAGCGCCCGTGCGCCGCGGCGGTGTCCGGCTCCGCGGTGTCGGGCGTGGGCAGGAACGAACCGAGCGCCACCAGGATGCCGACCGCCACCACCACCGCCATGCCCACCAGGTGCGCGGCCACCGGCACGCCGGCCCCGGCGGCGAGGGCGCCGAGACCCGCGCCGACGACCGTACCGAGGCTGAAGGCGGCATGGAACCGGGGCATCACGGTCCGCCCGAGCCGACGCTCGACCGCCGCACCCTCGACGTTGATCGCCACCTCACAGGTGCCGAAGCCGTACCCGAAGGCGAACAGGGCGACGGCGACCGCAGGCAGCCATCCGGTCAGTCCGGCGGCTGCCCCGGTGCCGGCCAGCCCACCGGCGATCAGCAGACCCGCGACGCCCACGGTACGGGCCGTGCCGAGCCGTTGGGTGGCCAGGCCGGCAGTGGCCAGCGCCACGATCGACCCGATCGACATGGCCAGCAACAGCAGGCCGAGCCGTCCGGCGCTGAGCGACAACGCGTCGCGTACCGCCGGCACCCGGGCGAACCAGGTGGCGATGGCCAGGCCGTTGAAAGCGAACACGGCCGCCACGGCGTTGCGGGCGTTGCGCACCTGGCGGGGCACGGCCGCAGGCCCGGGGATCTTGGCGGTGGGCCGGGCGTCGGCGTTGCGCACGTCACGCTCCCTCACGGTCACTCGGATCGAACGGTCGACACCGACGGGACAGTACCCGCCACCGACTCCGCCCCTTACCCGGAGCTGCCCGGCCCCGCCCCCTTACCGGGAGCTGCCCGGCCGGGCAGCGGAACCGGGCTCCGGCGGACCCGGGTCAGACCGCGGGCAGGCCGAGCGCCGCGTCGACCCGGGCGAGGATGACGGCGTCGTCGTCCGCGCCCACGCTGCGCAGCAGGTCGACCGCGGTGGACCGGACCTGCCCGACGATCATCGCCAGTTGCAGGGTCTGCCCGGGGGCGAAGAGCCGCCCGGCGACCTCGACGGCCTCCAGCGCGGCCCGCTCGGCCTGGCCGCAGCGTTGGTCGGCGACGTCCTGCCGGCCGTCGAGGTCGGCCGCGATGGTCTCCCCGGCGGCGTCCACCGCGTCGGCCAGCAGCCGCACCGCGCTTACCAGTTCGGCGGGGACCGGGTCGGTCAGGCGGATCAGGGTCACCCCGGCCCGCGCCAGCACCCGCACGTTGCGTACCGCGTAGTCGCACTGACCGATCGCGGCGTCCACCGCCCGCAGCCGGCCCAGGTGCCGCCCGCGACGCAGGTGCAGGGTCAACGCCTCGCCCGCCGCGAGCACCCCGGTACGCAGCCGCTCCACCGCCGCGTCCATCCCGCGGGCCCGCTCCAGCGCGGCCCGGGCGGCATTCTGGTCGCTCGTGTCGAGCGCGTCGGCCACCTCCCGCAGCGCCGTCGCCAGGTCGGCGAAGGTGGTACGGAACTCGGCCACCAGTGGGGCGAGGGGGTGCCGGACTGCGGCGAGCTGACTCACCACCAGCGCCACCGCCCCACCGATCAGCGCGTCGACGAACCGGAACGGGATCAGCGACTCCCCCGGTGGGGAGATCACCACCAGGTACAGGGCGGAGACGGCGGCCTGCACCACGGCGACCCCGCTCGCGCCGATCGCCACCGCCCCGACGATGGTCAGCAGGATGACCGTGAAGACGGTCACCGTGCTGCGCGCACCGAGGGCCTGCACCACCACGTCGGCCACCAGCACCCCGGCGGCCACGCCGAGCACCACCTCGACCGCCCGCCGGGTGCGCTGCCCCCGGGCCTGCCCGAGGACGATCAACGCCGCGGCGGGGGCGAAGAACGGCTGCGGATGGCTGACCAGCACGCTCGCCGCCACCCAGGCTCCGGTGGCGGCGAGCGTGCCCTCCACGATCTGTGGCCAGCCCCGCCACACCCGTACGGCGGCCTGACGCAACCACCCCCACCGCACCATCGCCGTCGCCTCCCTGTGCCCTGCGCACATCGTGCACCCGCTGCGGGGGACGAATCGGCCAGGGCCCCGGGAAGTGGGTCAAGCCACTCAGGACGACGGCCCGACCCCGACCAGGTGGCTGGGCGGGGCGGTCCGCTGTTCGGCGCGGCGGGCGGGGCGTCCGCTGGTCAGAGCACGTGGTCGCGGTGGGCCGCGATCGCCGCGGCGAGGATCTCCGGGCCGGGACGGGCCCACACCTCGGCGTTGAAGACCTCCACCTCGATCGGCCCGTGGTAGCCGGCCGCGTCGACCGCCTGCCGGAACCGACGCAGGTCGACGCAGCCGTCGCCGGGCAGTCCCCGGCCGAGCAGCACCCCCTCGGGCAGCGGGGTGATCCAGTCGGCCACCTGGAAGGCGGCGATCCGGCTGCCGGCGCGATCGATCTGGTGGTAGACGGCGTCGTCCCACCACAGGTGGTACGTGTCGACCACCACCCCGACCGTGCCCGGGTCGAACCGTTCGGCGATGTCCAGGGCCTGTCCGAGGGTGGCCACGACACACCGGTCGGAGCAGAACATCGGGTGCAACGGCTCGATGGCGAGGGTCACCCCGGCGGCGGCGGCCTCCGGGGCCAGGTCGGCGACGGCATCGGCGACCATCCGCCGGGCACCGTCGAGGTCCCGGCTGCCGGCGGGCAGTCCGCCGGAGACCAGCACCAGCACGGAGGTGCCCAGGGTGGCGGCCTCCTCGATGGCGCGGCGGTTCTCGTCCCGCCAGCCGTCGGTGGTGAAGAAGCCGCCCCGGCACAGCGAGGTGACGCTCAGCCCGGCGTCCCGGACCAGTTTGGCCGCCCGCGCCAGGCCGTACTCCTGGACCGGTTCGCGCCACAGCCCGACGCCGGGCACCCCGGCGTCGACACAACCGGCCACCACCTCGGCCAGCGGCCAGTGCTTCGCGGTGGCCTGGTTGAACGAGAACCGCGCCAACCCACTCACTGGTTTGCCCTTTCGATCGGGACTGCGGGGCTCCGCTGCGCTGCACTCCTCACCCTCACTGGACCACCCCGGCGAGGGTGAGGTAGGCGCGGGCGCGGGCGGCGGCGCGGTCGGCGTCGGGGAGCAGGCCGGCCTGGTCGGCCAGGACGAGCAGCCGGGCCAGGTGCGCCGGGGAACGACCGGCCTGCTGGCCACCGACCATGACGAAGTGGTCCTGGTGGCCGGCGAGCCAGGCCAGGAAGACGATCCCGGTCTTGTAGTGCCAGGTCGGTGCGGCGAACAGGTGCCGGGCCAGCGGCAGGGTGGGGCCGAAGGCCTCGTCGTAGCCGGTCAGGTCGCCGCGGTCCAGGGCGGCCAGGGCCGCCGCGGCGGCCGGGGCGATGGCGGCGAAGACCCCGAGCAGCGCGTCGGAGTGGCCCACCTCGTCGCCCCGGATCAGCTCCGGGTAGTTGAAGTCGTCGCCGGTGTAGAGCCGCACCCCGGCGGGCAGCCGACGGCGCAGCGCCACCTCCCGGTCGGCGTCGAGCAGGGAGACCTTGATCCCGTCGACCCGGTCGGCGTGGTCTTTGATCAACTGGAGCACCGTCTCGGTGGCCAGGTCCAGGTCGGTCGAGCCCCAGTAGCCGGCCAGCGCCGGGTCGAACATGTCGCCGAGCCAGTGCAGCACCACCGGCTGGTCGGTGGTGGTGAGCAGGTCGGCGTAGACCCGCAGGTAGTCCTCTGGGCCGTCGGCGGCGGCGGCCAGGTGCCGGCTGCACATCAGCACGGGCCGGGCACCGTCGGCGAGGGTGTCGGCGAGCTGCTCCCGGTACGCGCCGGTGATGGCGTCCAGGCTGGCCGGGCCGGGAGGCAGCTGGTCGGTGGCCACCCCGGCGACGATCCGGCCGCCGACTCCCCGCGCCTCGGCGGCGCTGCGCCGGATCAGCTCCCGGGTGGCCGGGTAGTCAAGTCCCATGCCCCGCTGGGCGGTGTCCATCGCCTCGGCCACGCCCAACCCGTACGACCACAGGTGGTGCCGGATGGCCAGGGTCCGGTCCCAGTCGACCACGGCCGGGGCACCGGGGGTGTTCTCCGCGGTGGGATCGGCGACCACGTGCGCGGCGGCGTACGCCACCCGGCTGGTGGCGGGGCCGGCGGGGCGAGCGAAGGCCGTGCCGCCGCGCAGCCGGTGCCGACTGCCGTCGGGGAGCCGGACCTCGGCGGTCACCGGCGCAGCTCCGGCACCTCGACGCGGCGGCCCTCGCGGGCCGAGCGCAGGCCCAGCTCGGCCAGTTGCACACCCCGGGCCCCGGCCAGGAAGTCCCACCGGAAGGGCTCACCGGCCACCACGTGGCGCAGGAACGCCTCCCACTGGACCTTGAACCCGTTGTCGAACTCCTCGTTGTCCGGCACGGCGGTCCACTGGTCCCGGAAGTTCTCGGTGGCCGGCAGGTCCGGGTTCCAGACCGGCTTCGGGGTGACCGCCCGGTGCTGGACCTTGCAGTTGCGCAGTCCGGCCACGGCGCTGCCCTCGGTGCCGTCGACCTGGAACTCGACGAGTTCGTCCCGGTTGACCCGCACGCACCAGGAGGAGTTGAGCTGGGCGACGATCCCGCCGGCCAGCTCGAAGGTGCCGTACGCGGCGTCGTCGGCGGTGGCCGGGTAGCCGCGGCCGGCCTCGTCGACGCGCTCGGGGATGTGGGTGGCGATCACGGCGCTGACCGCCCGGACCGGGCCGAACAGCTCCTCCAGCACGTAGTGCCAGTGCGGGAACATGTCGACCACGATGCCGCCGCCGTCCTCGGCCCGGTAGTTCCACGAGGGACGTTGGGCCGGCTGCCAGTCGCCCTCGAAGACCCAGTAGCCGAACTCGCCGCGCACCGACAGGATCCGGCCGAAGAAGCCACCGTCGACGAGCCGCTTGAGTTTGCGCAGGCCGGGCAGGAAGAGCTTGTCCTGCACCACGCCGGTGCGGATGCCGGCGGCGTCGGCGACCCGGGCCAGGTCCAGGGCGGCGTCGGTCTCCTCGGCCAGCGGCTTCTCGGTGTAGACGTGCTTGCCGGCCTCGATGGCCTGCCGGATCGCCTTCTCCCGCTGCTGGGTGACCTGGGAGTCGAAGTAGATCTCGACGTCGTCGCGGGCCAGCGCGGCGCTCAGGTCGGTGGTCCACTCGGTCAGGCCGTGCCGGGTCGCGACCTCACGCAGCTTGGCCTCGTTACGTCCGACCAGGACCGGCTCCGGCCAGATCCGGGTGCCGTCGGGCAGGGCGACGCCGCCCTGCTCGCGAATGGCCAACAGCGACCGGACCAGATGCTGGCGGTAGCCCATCCGGCCGGTGACGCCGTTGACGATGATGCCGATCGGCCTTCGGGTCATGGGGTTCCTTCCGTCGGCGCCGGCGACGCCGCACGCCGCCACAGGTAAGCGCTTTCCTGGAGCTTAGATGCCGGCCCGTACCCCCGGCAAGGCCCCGCCCGCCGCAGGACGGTTCGCAGGGCGTGATCACACCCGGGACGCTGCGGTAGCCTGTCGTCGCGACTGCGGGCGGCGCGGTCCGACAACGGTTCCGGGGGTGACCATGGCGACGCTCGCCGACGTCGCCCGTCGGGCGGGGGTCTCCCCCGCCACGGCGTCGCGGGTGATCAACGGCAGCAGCAAACCGGTCGCCGAGGAGCTGCGCGAACGGGTCCTGCGCGCCGTCGCCGACCTTCGGTACGTACCCAACGCGCACGCCCAGTTGTTGGCCCGGCCGCAGCGCACCGCGGTCGGCGTCATCGTGCACGACGTCTCCGACCCCTACTTCGCCGAGGTCACCAGGGGGCTGCAACGGGTGGCCATCGACCGCGGCCGGCTGGTCATCATCTGCAACAGCTACCGCGACCCGGAGCGCGAGCTGGAGTACGTCGAGTTGCTGCGCGGCCAGCAGGTGGCCGCGGTCGTCCTGGCCGGATCCGGCTACCACGACAGCGCCTTCACCGAACGGCTCAACGAGAAGCTGGCCGCCTACGAGGCGACCGGCGGCCGGGTGGCGGTGATCGGCCGGCACGACCACGCCGGCGACGCGGTGATGCCGGCCAACTCGGCCGGGGCGCGACTACTCGGGCGGGAGCTGCTCCGGCTCGGCCACCGGCGGATCGGGGTGATCGCCGGCCCCCGGGTGCTCACCACCACCACCGACCGGCTCGGCGGGCTGCGTCAGGCGCTGGCCGAAGAGGGTGCCGACCTGCGCGAGGAGTGGATCCGCTACGCCGGGTTCGACCGCGACGGCGGCGCCCTGGCGATGGCGGAACTGCTCGACGCGGCACCGCGGCTGACCGCGGTCGTCGCCCTGAACGACTCGATGGCCGTCGGCGCCCTCTCCGTGCTGCGCGCCCGGGGCATCGCGGTGCCCGAGCGGCTCTCCCTCGCCGGCTTCGACGACATGCCGATCGCCGCGGACGTCACCCCGGCGCTGACCACCGTCCGGTTGTCCATGGTCGAGCTGGGCGCACGGGCGATGACGATGGCCCTGGACCCGGCCGCCGACCGGCACCGGGTCGAGGTGCTGCCCGCCGAGTTGATCCGCCGCGACAGTGTCGGCGTCGCGCCGCCGGACTGACCCGGGCGACCCGCACCCGGCGGTGTTCACCGGGCCGCGTCGGGGGTGGACCAGTCCGGCGGTTCGAGGGCGGACCAGTCCTGGTCGGAGCGGTCGATGAGGTCGGCGCAGAGTGTGCGGTCCGGCGGCGGTGCGGTGTCCCCGGCCACCGCGAGGGTACGGGCCGCGCAGAGATGCCCCAGCCGCAGCGCGGCACGGGGGTCCAGGCCGCGCAGGACCGCCGACAGGTAGCCGGCGGCGAAGGCGTCCCCGGCGCCTACCGGCTCCACCACCGGCACCCGTAGCGCCGGCACGAACGTCTCCGGTCCGGTCCGGGGCAGTGCGGTGGCACCGACCGCGCCGTCCTTGACCACCACCGTCGCCGGGCCGGGCAGCAGCCGGCGGACCGCCTGCGGGTCGTCGGTGTGCCAGAGCCGCTGGGCCTCGTCCAGCCCGACCAGCACCAGGTCGGCGGCGTCGGCGAGCTGCCGCAGCACCGGGGCCGCGGTGGCCGCCGGCCAGAGCCGTACCCGGTGGTTGACGTCGAAGCTGACCAGCGCGCCGGGCAGCGGACGCCGGCCGAGGGTCTGCTCGACCAGCTCCCGGCAGGTGGTCGAGAGCGCGGCGGTGATCCCGGACAGGTGCACCAGCCGGGCACCGGCCAGCCGCGGGGTGTCCAGCGCCCCCGGGGCCAGCCGGGACGCCGCCGAGCCGGCCCGGTAGTAGTGGACCTCGGTGCCGGCCGGCCGGGGGTCCTTGAGGTAGAGCCCGGTCGGCGCGTCCGGGTCGACGTCGACCGACCCGACGTCGACCCCGGCGGCGGCGATCCGGCGGACCACCAGCTGGCCGAACGGGTCGGCGCCGACCCGACTCACCCAGGCCGTCGGGTGACCGAGGGCGGCCAGGCCCATGGCCACGTTGGATTCCGCGCCACCGACACCGACGGCGACCCGGTCGGCGTCGGCCAGGTTCCCCACCGGGTCCGGGCTCATCACCACCATGGTCTCCCCGACGGTCACCACCTCCGGGTTCACCGCCGGCCCTCCTCGTCCTGGCCGGCGGCGGCCAGCATCGCCGCGGTGTCCCGGTCGACAAGCGTGTCGACAAGCGTTATCCGGTGGTGTCCCACTCGGCTGCCGCCGGCGGGGACCACCGCCGGCCGGTCGAACGCGAAAGCCACGCACACCCCCGGGTACATCGCGGTCCGCACGAACCACCGGTCGCCCGGCCCCAGGCCCGAGAAGACCAGGGTGTACGCCCCGCCGCCCGGCCCGGTGCCACCGAAGGCCAACCACGGCGCGGCACTGCCGTTCACCCGTTCCTCGCCCTCGGCCTCGGCGGTGAAGGTGACCGGGTCGACCGTCGGCGCGCAGCGCCAGAAGAACCCGCCGTACCCCGCCCCGCCGGGTCGGCCGTTGGTGGCCGGACTGCCCAGGTGCACGTCGGAGCCGGCCGGAGCGGTGAGAGTGTAGTCCACGGTCAACCGCCAGGCCCCCGGCACGCCGGCGAGACGGGTGGCGGTGAGCTGCCGCTGCTCGGTCAGCAGCACCCCACCGCTGCGGTCCCGCCACTGCAGCCGGTGGGCCAACCGGTCGGCGTCGCGGTGCAGCCAGTCGGTGTGGGCGATCCGGCCGTGGTCGTCGCGCCAGGTGTAGCCGGCGTCGCGGACGTAGGTCCGGCCGCCCCACAGGTTGGTGCCGTCGACGTCCTGCACGGCCAGCGAGGCCCCGAGGTGCCAGACGTGGTCGGCCGGCAGGGTGTCGGTGACCGGCGTCCCGCCGAGGGTACGCACCGGGTGCAGGTAGGGCCGGGGGCCGTGGCGCGGGTCCAGGTCGGGCTCGATCACGTAGCTGGCCACCGGCGTCGCGTCGACGCTCAGCACCACCTCGTCGGCGGTCACGCCGCCACCCGCCGGTGCCGGGCCACCGCGTGCAGGGCGGCGACGGCGTACCCGAGCAGGATCGGCACCGCCACCGGATGGACCAGGGCGGCGAGGAAGGCCACCAGCAGGGTGAGCCCGGACATCGCCGCCCAGGTGCCGGGGCGGGCCGGACAGGTCCGGGCGGCGGTGCGGGCCGCCGCCCACCAGCCGAGCCCGCCGGTGCGGCCCACCTCGACCACCACCAGGGCGGCGTACCCGGTCAGGGCCACCGTCACCGCGGCGGTGACCAGCAGGGCCGGGGTACCGCCGGGGACCCGGCCGCCGGCCAGCGCCAGCAGGTCGGCGGCGAGCAGCGCGACGATCACGCCGGTCACGGCGGTGACCGCCGCGCCGGGCAGCAGGGACCGGCCGAACCGCGACAGCGTACGCCGGGCCGACGGCCAACTGCCGGTGGTCGTCCAGTCGTGCACGGCGGCGCTGGCCGTGCCCACCGCGCCGGCGGCGGTCAGCACCGGCACCGAGGCCAGTACCACCACGATCCCGAGCAGGGCCAGGTCGGCGGCGTCGCGTACCAGGTCCCGCCAGTCCCGGGCCGCCGGGACAACCTCCACGGTCATGCGCTCAGCCCTTCAGCCCGCTGGTGTTGATGCCCTCGACGAGCATCCGTTGGAAGGCCAGGAAGAACAGGAACACCGGCAGCAGCGACAGCACCGACATGGCGAACATCGGCCCGACCGCGCTGGCGCTGGTGGAGTCGATGAACAGGGTCAACGCCACCGGGACGGTGTAGTCCTTGAGGTCGGAGAGGAAGACCAGCTGCCGGAAGAAGTCGTTCCAGGTCCAGATGAACGAGAAGATCGCGGTGGTGACCAACGCCGGTCGGCTCAACGGCAGGATGACGTGCCGGAAGATGCCGAACGCGCTGGCGCCGTCGATCTTGGCAGCCTCGTCGAGTTCACGGGGGATGCCCCGCATGAACTGCACCATCAGGAAGACGAAGAACGCCTCGGTGGCCAGGAACTGCGGGATCAGCAGCGGCAGGTACGGCCACTCGCCGCCGACCAGGCCCAGGCTGCGGAAGAGGATGTACTGCGGGATGATCAGCACGTGCCCGGGTAGCAGCAGGGTGCCGATCATCACGGCGAACCACACCCCGCGCAGCCGGAACCGCAGCCGGGCGAAGGCGTACGCGGCCAGCAGGCAGGAGATCGCGTTGCCGACCACGGTCAGCAGGCTGACCATCGCGCTGTTGAGGAAGAACCGCCCGAAGCTGAAGTCGAAGTTGGTCCACCCGGCGGTGTAGTTGCCGGGGGTGAACTCCTCCGGCAGCAGCCCGATGTTGTTGACGATCTCCGCCTGCGACTTGAACGAGGTGCCGATCATCCAGATCAGCGGGTAGAGCACCACCCCGACGATCGCGATCAGGACGAGCAGGCGTACCGCCTGGCGGCCGCCGGGTTTCCGGTCGGCCCGCCGGGGCACCGTCGAGGTCACCGCCACCATCACCGCTCTCCGTCCGAGTAGTGCACCCAGAACCGCCCGGTGCTGAAGAAGATCGCCGTGATCGCCGCGATGGCGATCAGGAACACCCACGCCATGGCGGAGGCGTAGCCCATCTCCAGGTCGGTGAAGCCTGCGATGTAGAGGTTCAACGTGTACATCAGGGTGGAGTCGACAGGTCCACCGGTGCCGTTGCTGAGCACGAAGGCCGCGGTGAAGCCCTGGAAGCCGTTGATGGTCTCCAGCACCAGGTTGAAGAAGATCACCGGGGAGAGCATCGGCAGGGTGACGTGCCAGAACTGGCTGAGCTTGCTGGCCCCGTCGACCGAGGCGGCCTCGTAGAGCTCGGTCGGCACCTGCTTGAGCCCGGCCAGGAAGATCACCATCGGTGCGCCGAACTGCCAGATGGCCAGCACCATCAGGGTCTGCAGGGCCCAGTCCGGGTCGTTCACCCAGGGCTTGCCCTGGATGCCGAAAAGGCTCAGGAAGGAGTTGAACGCGCCGTCGCGGTTGAACATGTTGACCCAGACGATGGCCAGCGCGACGCTGCCACCGAGCAACGACGGCAGGTAGAACAGGCTGCGGAACAGCCCGACGCCGCGCCAGGCCCGGTTGAGCAGCAGCGCCACCCCGAGCGCGGCGGCCAGCTTCAGCGGTACGGCGACCAGCGCGAACGTCAGCGTCACCCGGACCGCGTGCCAGTACGACGGGTCGCCGGTGAACATCCGCTCGTAGTTGGCCAGCCCCACCCACTCGACCTCACCCAGCGGGGTCAGGATGTCGTAGTTGGTGAAGCTGAGGTACAGCGACAACAGCATGGGGATCGCCGTCACGCCCATCAGACCGATGAGCCAGGGCGACAGAAAGACGTATCCGGCCAGACCTTCGCCGTGCCGGTCCCGTCCGGCCCCGCGCCGCTTGGCGGGGGGCCGGACGGAACCGTCACCACGTCGGGTCGGTCCGGGCACCGTGGTCAGGGCCACGAGCCGGCTCCTCTCCGAACCTCGGTGGTCAGGCGACCGCAGCCGTGGCGGCGGTGACGAACTGTTCGGCGGCCTTGGCGGGGGTGAGGCGACCGTACTGGGCCTCCTCGGCGGCCTTGATCAGCTCGGCGCGTACCTTGCTGTGGCCCTTGATCGGCACCTGGGGGGAGGCGCCGAAGCTCTCCGCGAGCGCGGTCTCCACCTCGATGGACTGCTTCATCGCCGGGTCGGTGATCTGGTCACCGACCGCCTTGCGCAGGTCCAGGTTGGACGGCAGTCCCCGGTCGGTGCCCAGGATCTTGACCGCCTCCGGATCGTTGACTAGGAAGTTGAGCACGTCGACCGCGGTGTCGGAGTGCTTGCTGCCCCGGAACACCGACCAGTACATGGAGGCCCGGGCCCACTGTGCGCTCGGGTCACCCGGGTAGGCGACCACGCCCAACTCGTCGTTGGTGTTCTTCTTCAGCTCCGGCATCTGGTTGACCCACACCCAGCTGGTGCCGGCCTTGCCGGTGACGACGAGCTGCTTGGTGATGTCGGTGGCGTTGCCCTCGTGGATCACGTCGGCGGTCGGGGTGGCCCCCCGGTCGCGGGCGCCCTTCCACAGCTCGAACCACTTGGTCACGTCCTCGGCGGTGAAGCCGAGCTGGTTGCCCTTGTAGAGATCCTTGCCCTGCTGGCGCAGCCACACCCAGAAGGCCTTGTAGTCGGCGCTCGGGTCCATGGTGCCGGGGACCTTGGTCTTCTCCGCGACCTGCTGGGCCCAGGCGATGTGTTCCTCCCAGCTCTGGCCGGTGGTCGGCTCGGGCAGGCTGTTCTTGGTGAGCAGGGTCTTGTTGTAGACCAGGCCCTGGGTGTTCTCCCCGGCGGCCAGCCCGGCGAGCTTGCCGTCGACCACGCCGTACTGCCAGAGGCTCTCCGGGAACTTCGAGACGTCGAGCTTGCCGTTGTCCTTGGCCTCGGTCAGGTCGAGGGTGGTGTTGCGGGCGGCGTACTCGGCCAGGTAGTTGTCGTCGATCTGGAAGATGTCCGGCGGGCTGCCGCCGGCGGTGAGCGTGGCCAGCTTGTCGAAGTAACCCTGGTTGGCCTGCCAGGTCTTCTTGAAGGTGACGTTCGGGTTCTTCTGGGTGTAGAGCGCCAGCGCCTGCTCGGTGAGCTGGTTGCGGGCGTCACCGCCCCACCAGAAGATGGAGAGTTCGACCTTGCCGTCGGAGCCGGCCTCGTCGTCGCTGCCGCAGGCCACGGCCCCACCGAGCAGCAGTGGTACGGCCACGGCGGCGGCGACCAGCCGGCGCAGGAGTCGACGTCGGGGTACGGGGGTACCGTGTGGGGGCTCGGCGGACGCGCCGGTGGTGGGGGACGTTGCGGGGTGCATGTGCGCTCACTCCTTGGCGTTAGGAGGCGACTACCTCGCCGGTGGCCGCGCTTGGGCAGCCCGGGTCCGCAAGGCGATGCGGGCCCGGGCCGGCACCGGCGGCCTCGGCTCGGGGGCGACCGGCGGCTGGTGCCGGCCCGGTCGAGTCGCGGATGACCAACTCGGTCTGGAGCATTAACTGTGCGGTGGTACGTCGGTCGCCGGATGCCGTGCTCCGAGCGACACCCCGGCGTGGGGTGTCGGTGTCCTGTTGCAGCAGCATGTCGACGGCCGACCGGCCGGCGGCCCCGGTCGGGGTGGCCACCGTCGTCAACTTGGGCCGGGTGAGCCGGCTCAGGGCGATGTCGTCGATCCCGACGACGCTGATCTCCTGCGGCACCCGGACCCCGAGGGTGTCGAGCCCCTCGATGAGTCCGATCGCCAGCAGGTCGTTGTAGGCAAGCACCGCGGTCACCCCGCTGCGGCGGACCTGGTCGGCCTGTGCTCCGCCACCGGCCACGGTGGGCGGGTTGGGGCCGAGCAGGGTCAACTCCGCCCCACCGGAGCGGGCCGCCGCACCGGCGGCCCGGCGGATCTCGCGGTTGGTCCACGACCCCCGGGGGCCACCGAGCAGCCCGATCGCGCGGTGGCCGAGGCCGGTCAGGTGCTCGACGGCCGCCCGCGCGCCCTGACCGACGTCCATCATCACGCAGGGCAGCCCGGCCACCTGGCGGTTTATCACCACCAGCGGAACCTCCCGGCTGAGCTGCTCGATGAGGCTGTTGCTCATCCGCGGGCTGCACAGCAGCACCCCGTCGACCTGCTTGGCCAGGGCGTGGACCAGCTCCTCCTCGGTGGTCGGGTCCTCGTTGGTGTCGGCCACGAAGACGTGGTAGTCGCGGTGCCGCGCCTGGCTCTCCGCCGCCTTGATCAGCGGCGGGAAGAAGGGGTTGGCGATGTCGGCGATGATCAGCCCGATGTTGTGGGTACGCCCGGTGATCAGGGCCCGGGCTGCCCGGTTGGGCCGGTAGCCCAGGTCCTCCGCGCAGGCCAGCACCCGGACCCGGGTCTCCGGGTTGACCAGGTGTGGTGCGGAGAAGGTACGGGACACGGTGGAGATGTGGACACCGGAGGCCCGCGCGACGTCGCGGATGGTGACTGGCACGACGGCCCCCTCGTCCCGGTGTGGCTGCGGTCACTCAAGTGGGCCAATTAATGCAAACGGTTGCTCCAGTGTCAACGGCCGTTGATTACAGCTGTGTTTCGGCAGCGCGCTCACCATGCCCACCTATCCCCACTTTCTGGGGTAAAAGGGGCAGGATTCGTCCGCATCGTTGACGGCGGCCGATCGAACATGGTTACTTCACTGCAAACCTTTGCAGCGCTTGGAGGTCGTCGGAATGTCATCGAACAACCAGGCGCGGGTCCGGCACGCCGTCGTCGGCACCGGTGCGCGGGCCGAGATGTTCGTCCGCGCCCTGGTCCGCGAGCACGCCGCCACGGCGCAGCTGGTCGCCTTCGCCGACGTCAACCAGGCCCGGATGGACGCGCACAACCGGTGGCTCGGCGAGCTGGGCCACCCGCCGGTGCCGACGTACTCCGCCACCGACTTCGCCCACATGCTCGACAAGGAACGGGTCGACGTGGTGCTGGTGACCACCACCGACGTCACCCACGACGAGTACGTGGTGGCCGCCCTGCACGCCGGGTGCGACGTGGTCACCGAGAAGCCGATGACCGTCGACGCGCCACGCTGCCAGCGGATCCTGAACGCGGTAGAGCGGACCGGCCGGAAGGTGTCGGTGGCCTTCAACTACCGGTACAACCCGCTGCACGAGCAGCTGCGCCGGCTGCTCGCCGAGGGAGCGGTCGGCGAGATCGGCTCGGTGCACTTCGAGTGGCTGCTCGACGTGCGTCACGGCGCGGACTACTTCCGTCGCTGGCACCGGGAGAAGGCCAACTCCGGTGGGCTGATGGTGCACAAGGCCAGTCACCACTTCGACCTGGTCAACTGGTGGCTCGACGCCACCCCGGTGCAGGTGTACGCCGCCGGCCGACTGTTCTTCTACGGCGAGCCCGGCCGGCGTCACGGCTACGCCCGGGACTACGACCGGGTGCACGGCTCCCCCACCGCCGCCGACGACCCGTTCGCGCTGCGGCTGGCCGAGCACCCCCGGCTGCGCGAGTTGTACCTCGACGCCGAGGGCGAGGACGGCTACCAGCGTGACCGCAACGTCTTCGCCCCCGGGGTGACCATCGAGGACGACATGGCGGTGCTGGCGACGTACTCCTCCGGCGCGACGATGACCTACCACCTGACCGCGTACGCGCCCTGGGAGGGCTACCGGGTGATGGTCAACGGCAGCCGGGGCCGGTTGGAGCTGGAGGTCGTCGAGAGCGAGTTCGTCAGCCCGGCCGCCGCCGGAGCGCTCAAGGGCGCCGCGCTGCACGGCACCGAGGCCGCCGCCGAGGGCGGGTCGGCGACGTTGACGCTGCGGCCGTACTGGGAACCGCCGCGGCGCATCGAGGTCGACGGCTACTCCCGGGAGGGCCACGGCGGCGCGGACGCCCGGATGACCGCGGTGCTCTTCGGCGGTCAGGCCGACCCGCTGGGCCGGGCCGCCACCGCCCGCGACGGCGCGCTCGCCCTGCTCACCGGCCTGGCCGCCAACCGGTCCTTCGAGACCGGGCAGGCCGTCCGGGTCGCCGACCTGATCACCCTCCGTTGAGTCCGCAAGGAGCCGTACCCGTGCCCGATCCCCGACAGGATCTGCTGTTCCCCGCCGACCCGGGCGTGCGTACGCTGGCCCGGCGCCTGCACGCGCTCGCCGCCGAGCAGCCGATCATCTCCCCGCACGGCCACGTCGACCCGGCCATCCTGGCCGAGGACCGGCCGTTCCCGGACCCGGCGCAGCTGCTCATCGTGCCCGACCACTACCTCACCCGGATGCTGCTCAGCCAGGGTGTGCCGCCGGGGCGTCTCGGCGTGCCGACGGTCGACGGCAGCCCGACCGAGACCGACGGCCGGGCCATCTGGCGGCTCTTCGCCGCGCACTGGCACCTGTTCCGGGGCACCCCGTCCCGGTTGTGGCTGGAGCAGACCTTCCGGGAGGTGTTCGGGCTGAGCACCGCGCTGGGCCCGGCGACCGCCGACGAGGTCTACGACGCCATCGCCGCCCGGCTGGCCGAGCCGGAGTTCCGCCCCCGGGCCCTGTTCGAGCGCTTCGGCATCGAGGTGCTGGCCACCACCGAGTCGCCCCTGGACGACCTGGCCTGGCACGCCAAACTGGCCGCCGACGGCTGGGGCGGCCCGGGTGGGCGGGTGATCACCACGTTCCGGCCGGACAACGTGGTGGACATGGAGTTCGAGGACTGGGCGGGCAACGTCGAACGGCTCGGCGCGATCGCCGGGGAGGACACCGGCACGTACGCCGGCTACCTGGCGGCGCTGCGCCGACGCCGGGAGGCCTTCGTCGCCGCCGGGGCGACCTGCTCCGACCACGGTCACCCCACCGCCCGTACCCTCGCGCTCGACCGGGCCGAGGCGGCGGCGCTGTACGACCGGGGCCGGCGGGGCACGGCCGACGCCGCCGACGCCGAGGCGTTCCGGGCCCACATGCTCGTGGAGTTCGCCCGGATGTCGATCGACGACGGGCTGGTGATGCAGCTGCACCCCGGCTCGGTGCGCAACCACAACCGCTGGCTGTACGCCCGGCACGGCCGCGACGTCGGCGGCGACATCCCGCAGGCCACCGAGTACCTGCACGCGCTCACCCCGCTGCTGGACGCGCACGGCAACGACCCCCGGCTGCGGGTGGTGGTCTACACCCTCGACGAGTACACCTTCACCCGGGAGCTGGCCCCCCTGGCCGGCGGCTACGCCGCGCTGTACCTCGGGGCGCCCTGGTGGTTCCTGGACTCCCCCGAGGTGCTGCGCCGCTTCCGCGAGTCGGTCACCGAGACCGCCGGTTTCTACAACACCGCCGGGTTCGTCGACGACACCCGCGCGTTCTGTTCCATCCCGGTACGCCACGACGTGGCCCGTCGGGTCGACGCGGGTTTCCTGGCCCGGCTGGTCGCCGAGCACCGCCTCGACGAGGACGAGGCCGCCGAGACCATCGTCGACCTGGCGTACCGGCTGCCCCGCAGGGTCTACAAGATCGGAGAACGTTCCCAGTGACCGTCACCATCACCTCCGTCGACGTGCACGACGTCCGGTTCCCCACCGCGGCGGCCGGCGACGGTTCCGACGCCATCAACAAGGGTGACTACTCGGCGACGTACGTCGAGTTGACCACCGACGCCGGAGTGACCGGGGCCGGGTTCACCTTCACCAACGGCCGGGGCAACGAGATCACCTGCGCGGCGGTACGGGCCCTGGCCCACCACGTGCGCGGCCGGACCGTCGAGGAGATCACCGCCGAGCCGGTGGCGTTCTGGCGCTCGCTCAGCGCCGACGTGCAGCTGCGCTGGCTGGGCCCGGAGAAGGGCGTCATCCACATGGCCACCGGCGCGCTTGTCAACGCCGTGTGGGACCTGCGGGCCAAACTCGCCGGCAAGCCGATGTGGCGGTTCCTCGCCGAGGCCCCCACCGAGGAGCTGGTGGCCAGCATCGACTTCCACCACATCACCGACGCGCTCACCCCGGACGAGGCCGCCGCGATCCTGGACAAGGGCCTCGACGGGGCGGCCGACCGGCTGGCCGTGCTGGAACGCGACGGTTTCCCCTCGTACACCACCTCGGTCGGGTGGCTCGGCTACCCCGACGACAAGGTCCGGGCGTTGACCCGCGAGGCGTACGCGCAGGGTTGGCGGGCGATGAAGATGAAGGTCGGCGGGCCGCTCGACGACGACGTGCGCCGGGCGACGATCATCCGGGAGGAGATCGGCCCGGACGCGCTGCTGATGATGGACGCCAACCAGGTGTGGGACGTCGACGAGGCGATCGGCAACATGGCGGCGTTGGCCGGAGCCGACCCGTACTGGATCGAGGAGCCGACGCACGCCGACGACATCCTCGGCCACGCCCGGATCGCCAAGGCGGTGACCGAGCTGACCGGCGGGCGGTGCCGGGTGGCCACCGGCGAGGTGGCGGCCAACCGGGTGATCTTCAAGCAGTTGCTGCAGGCCGAGGCGATCGGCGTGATGCAGATCGACGCCTGCCGGGTCGGCGGGGTCAACGAGGTGCTGGCCGAGATCGTGATGGCGGCCAAGTTCGGCGTACCGATCTGTCCGCACGCCGGCGGTGTCGGCCTGTGCGAGTACGTCCAGCACCTGGCGATCTTCGACTACCTGCGGGTCGGCACCAGCCTGGACGGTCGGATGGTCGAGTACGTCGACCACCTGCACGAGCACTTCGTCGACCCGGTACGCACCCGGGAAGGCCGCTACCTGCTGCCGACCAGCCCCGGCTACAGCGCCACCATGAAACCGGCGTCGATCGCCGAGTTCCGCTTCCCGGACGGCCCGGCATGGCGGTGACCGTCGGCGTGGACCGGCTCGGGCTCGGCACCCTGCACCGGTTGCCCGTGGAGAGCCGACCCCTGGTGCGTCCCGGTGAGGTGCCGGTCGGCATCGTCCACCTGGGCCTCGGCGCATTCCACCGGGCCCACCAGGCGGTCTACACCGAGGAGGCGCTCGGTGTCGCCGGCGGCGACTGGGGCATCGTCGGGGTCGCGCCGCGCAGCACCGACGTGGTCGAGACCCTGGCCGCCCAGGACTCGCTGTTCAGCGTGACCACCCTCGCCGCCACCGGCAGCAGCACCCGGGTGGTGGGGGCGCTGGCCGGGGTGCGGCACGCCGCCGGTGACCCGCAGGCCGTGGTGGACCTGCTGGCCGACCCGGCGGTACGGGTGGTCACCCTGACGGTGACCGAGAAGGCGTACCAGCTCGACCCGGCCACCGGGCGGCTGCGCCCCGACCCGGCGCTCGTCGCCGACCTGCGCGGTGACCGTCCGCCGACGACCGTGCCGGGGCTGCTGCTGCGCGGCCTGCAGGCCCGGGCGGCGGCGCAGGCCGGGCCGGTCGCGCTGGTCAGCTGCGACAACCTGCCGGCCAACGGCAGCCGGCTGCGTTCCCTGGTGTACCAGGGGCTGGAGCGGGCGCGGGTGCCCGACGGGCTGCTCGACTGGGTGTCCGGCCAGGTCACCTTCCCGGCGACCATGGTGGACCGGATCGTGCCGGCCAGCACGGCCGAGACGCTGACCGCCGCCCGGCAGGCCCTCGGGGTCAGCGACCTGGCCGCGGTGGCGGCGGAGCCGTACCGGCAGTGGGTGGTCGAGGACGACTTCCCCGGCGGCCGGCCGGCCTGGGAGCGGGCCGGCGCGGTGCTCACCGACGACGCCGGGGCGTGGGAGCGGTTGAAGCTGCGCACCCTCAACGGGGTGCACTCGGCCATCGCCTACCTGGGCGCGCTGGCCGGGTACGAGACGATCGCCGACGCGCTGGCCATGCCGCACCTGGGCACCGTGCTGCGGCGGCTGATCGACGAGGAGATCGCGGCGAGTTTCACCGGGCCGGAGGGGGTCTCGGTGACCGGGTACGGCGACGAGGTGCTGGCCCGCTTCGCCAACCCGGCGATCCGGCACCGCACCCTCCAGGTGGCCATGGACGGCTCGCAGAAGCTGCCCCAGCGGATCCTGCACACCGTGGCCGACCTGCGCGCCGCCGGCCGGTCGGCGCGGTGGGCGGCGTTGGTGGTGGCGGCCTGGATCCGGTTCGTCGGCGGGCGGGCCGACGACGGCACCGCACTGCCCCTGCAGGATCCGCTGGCCGAGCAGATCCGGGCGGCCCTGGCCGGGGCCGGCGACAGTCCGGCGCGGACGGTGCAGGCGCTGTTCGCCCTGGCCGAGGTCTTCCCCGTCGAGGTCGCCGCCGACGACCAGGTGCGTACCGACGTCACCGAGTGGCTGACCGCGCTGTCCCGGCACGGCGTCGAGGCGACCCTGGCCGGTGCGGCGTGACCCGCGACGCACCCGCCGGCACGCCCGGCCCGGTCACCCGGGTGGCGTTGATCGGCGCGAACGGGCACGGGCGGTCGCACCGTCGGGTGATCGCCGGATTGCAGGCCGCCGGCCGGGTACGGCTGGTCGGGCTGGTCGACGTGCGACCGGTCGAGGACGAGCCGGAGGCGCCGGTGCCCGCCGACACGCTGGTGGGCACCGACCACCGGGCGATGCTGGCCGCCGCCGAGCCGGACGTGGTGGTGCTCTGCACCCCACCGCACACCCATCTGCCGATCGCCTCGGACGTGCTGGCCGCCGGGGCCGACCTGCTGATGGAGAAGCCTCCGGTGCTGTCCATGGCGGAACACCGGCGGCTGGTCGACCTGCTGGCCCGCACCGGTCGGGTCTGCCAGGTCGGGTTCCAGGCGCTCGGCTCGGCCGCCCTGGCCGAGTTGGCCGCCGCGATCGACGCCGGCCGGCTGGGCACGGTCACCGACATCAGCACCGTCGCCTCCTGGCAGCGCTCCGACGGCTACTACGCCCGCGCTCCGTGGGCGGGCCGGCGTACCCTCGACGGTCGGCCGGTGCTCGACGGCGCGTTGGCGAACCCGCTGGCGCACGCGGTCATGCAGTCCCTGGCCGTCGCCGAGCTGGCCACCGGCGCGCCGGTGGTCCCGGCCGAGATCGAGCTGGAACGCTACCGGGTCCGGCCGATCGAGGTCGACGACACCGCCACCCTGCGCGTGGTGCCGGTCGACGGGCCGCCCATCGTGGTCGCGGTGACCCTGGCCGGGGAGGACTTCGTCCCCGGTGAGGTGATCGTGACCGGCACCGCCGGCCGGGCCGTGCTGGAGTACCCGACCGACCGACTGCGGCTGCCCGGTGAGGCCGGACTGCGGACCGTGCCGGGACGTCGCGGCCTGCTGGCGAACCTGCTCGACCACCGGGCCGACCCGGTCGGGGTGCCGCTGATCGCGCCGCTGGCACGCACCGCGCCGTTCACCGCCGTGCTGGAGGCGGTCACCGGTGCCCCCGAGCCGACCCTGCTCGACGACGACCGGCTGGTGACCACCGGCACCGGGGCGGACCGGGTACGCAGCATCCGGGGCGTCAACGCCGCCCTGCGTCAGGCGGCTGAGGGCGGCCTGCTGCTGTCGGAGCTGCCGGTGCCGTGGGCGGTCGGGCCGCACCGGGTTGACCTGACCGGATTTACTGCAACATAGCTGCACATAAAAGTCATTGACTCTTTTGCGCGTTTCTCCCTACCGTTAGACATCGAGGCACATCACTTCGAAACTCATCCCCGAGAAGCTCGGAGAACGCCCATGCGCCGTACCACCACCAGCGCGGCGATGGCCGCGGCCCTGCTCCTGACCAGCGCCGCGCCCGCCGCGGCGGCCGGGACCACCACCGCTGCCCGCACCGCGACGACCGGGACACACACCGCCGCGTCGGTCGCGGCACACACGGCCGCCGCAGGCGCGCAACCGAAGGTCCCCCTCGCCGCGCGGCTGCTCGGTCGCCAGGCACTGCCGGCCGGTGACGGCTGGGCCGCGGCCGGACCGGGCACCACCGGCGGTTCCACGGCCACCGCCGACCAGGTCCACCTGGTACGCGACCGGGCCGGACTGGTCCGGGCGCTCGGCGGTGACAACGCCACCAACCGGTTCAACGCCACCCCGAAGATCATCTACGTCGAGGGGGCCGTCGACGGCTTCGAGGGCCCCGACGGCGCACCGCTGGGCTGCGACGACCTCGCCGACCCGGAGTACTCCCTGCCCGCCTACCTGGCCGCGTACGACCCGGCGGGCTGGGGACGGGTGGCGCCCAGCGGGCCGTTGGAGGCCGCCCGGGTGCGTTCGGTGGCCAACCAGACCCGGCAGACGCAGATCAACGTCGGGCCGAACACCACAATCGTGGGGCTGCGCGGGGCCACGTTGACCGGGCTGACCCTGATGATCGACACCGCGAACAACGTCATCGTGCGCAACCTCACCTTCGACGACGCCCGGGACTGCTTCCCGGCCTGGTCACCCACCGACGGTGAGACCGGCAACTGGAACTCCCAGTACGACCAGATCTCGGTGCGGCGCAGCGCGAACGTCTGGGTCGACCACAACACCTTCACCGACGGCGACAACCCGGACAGCGCCCAGCCGAGCTACTTCGGCCGGCCGTACCAGGTGCACGACGGGTCGCTGGACATCACCCACACCGCCAACCTGGTCACCGCCTCGTTCAACCGGTTCGTCGGGCGGGACAAGCTGATGCTGATCGGCTCCTCCAACACCGTCGGACCGGACGTCGGCCGGCTCAACGTCACCCTGCACCACAACGTCTTCGACGGCGTGCTGCAACGGCTGCCCCGGGTGCGCTTCGGCCAGGTGGACCTCTACAACAACTTCTACCGGCTGGCCGGCCCCGGCTTCGAGTACGCCGTCGGCGTCGGCGTGCAGTCGGCGGTGTACGCGGAGAACAACTACTTCGCCCTCGGCGCCGACATCGCCGCCGCGGACCTGCTGTACGACTGGGGCGGCACCGCGATCACCACCCGGGGCAACTGGGTACGCGCCACCGGTGACCGGGCCCGCCCGGTGGACCTGGTCGCGGCCTACAACGCCGCCCACGAGCCGGACCTGGGCTCCGACGCCGGCTGGACCCCGACCCTGCGGGCCGGGCCGGTGCTGCCCGCGGCGCTGGTGCCGCTGACCGTACCGCTGCTGGCCGGCGCCGACCGACTGCCGGTCTGACTCCCGACGCCACGTCGCCGGGCCAGGGTCGGGCCGGCGATCCCCGCCGCGTCCCGCCGCTCGGTCCGCGTGGTCGCACCGGGCCGACACCGTCACGGTGTCGGCCCGGTGCGACCGTGGTGGCGACCGGAGACGGAACGTCGCCGACGTTCCCACCGGACCGGTGCGAGTCCGACGGGAGGAGGGGCGGGTTCCGGGCCGGGCGGCCACCGGACCGGCGCGGGACGGTGCGGGCCCGCGCCGAGGGTCAGTCCGAACGGGCGGCGGCCAGTCCGGCCAGGGCCTGGTCGCGTTCGTCGAAGGTGAGGAAGACGGTGTCCAGCCGCATGGTGTGCAGCACGGTGAGCACGAACCGCGACGGCGCCACCAGGCACAGCGGGAGACCCCGTTGCCGGGCGTCGTTGTGGGCCCGGACCAGGATGCCGAGCCCGGTGGAGTCGATCAGGTCCACCCGGGAGAGGTCGAGCAGCACCGGACGGTCGGCCGTGATCGCCTCGGCCAGCGCCTCGCGCAGCGGCTCGGCCACCGCCAGGTCGATGTCGCCGTTGGGCCGGACCACCACCGCCCCGGGCAGCCGGTCGACCGCCACCTGCCAGGTCCGCGCCTCGACCGGACCGGCCGACTGGCCCCCGGTCGGGGTGTCCAGCGGGCCGGTCGGGCAGCGCGGACAGCGGTGCGGCCCGGTGGCGAACGCGGACCCGCTCCAGGCGCTCTCGGCGATCACCGGCCAGACCAGGTCCGGCTCCCGCAGGTGCGTGGTGCGTTCGGTCTGGGTGTTGCCGCAACAGTCACAGATGAGCTGCACGGTGTCGGGGCGCAGGCCGGGTACGACAGTCATGTGGCACCTCCGGTGACGCGTCCGCCCACCCGGACCGGGTGGACGGTTGGTGCGTGGCGGGGCCGGCCCGAACCGGTGCCGTCCCCGCCCGGCACCCCTCGCGGGCCGCCGCCGGACGCGGTCAACCCCGGGTCTCCGCCCTCGAACCGACAGCCGTACCGTCGTGGCCGGTCGATGCGACCGCCCGTGCCGGTACGACGTACAGGACCTGGTCGACCTGGGCGACCTGGAGCAGCCGGCTCAGCCGGGACGACGGTGAGCGCAGGACGAGCCGGCCACCGAGGGAGAACATCCGGCGGTGCGCGTCGAGCAGCAGCGCGATACCGGCGGCGTCGATGTTGGCGCAGGAGGTCAGGTCGATCACCAACCGCGTCGGGCGTAGCGCGAGCACCCGGTCCAGGACCGCACCGAGTTCTGCCACGGCGGCCAGGTCGAGCGGCTCGGTCAACGCCACCTCGACCAGTTCGGTCGCGGGCGGCCGGGCCGGATCGATCCGTCCGGTGTTCCGGGCCCTGCTCATCCGCACCTCCCACGTCCGGCACGTCGTGACCACCGGCCGCCCGACCGTTGCTCGGCGGCTGCGCCGAGCTTGCGGCAGACATGTGGCAACGACCACGCAGAGATGTGACGGTTTCATGACAACCGGACGGCGGCGGACGAATCGGGGGCGATTTGGCCACACCACCGACGGCCCGGATGATGGCCAGATGACCGGAGTGCTGGTGATCGAGGACGATGACCGGATCCGCCTGTCGCTGCTGCTCGCCCTGGAGGACGAGGGCTACCAGGCACGGGGGGTCGCCACCGCCGAGGAGGGGCTGCTCGAGCAGCGCAGCCGGCCGGCGGAGACCGTTCTGGTGGACCTGATGCTGCCCGGAGTGGACGGTTTCGAGTGCATCCGGCAGCTACGCCGCAACGACGGCGTAGCCATCGTGGTGGTCAGCGCCCGCGACGACACCCACGACATCGTCGCGGCGCTGGAGGCCGGCGCCGACGACTACCTGGTCAAACCGGTGGCGATCAAGGAGTTGTCGGCCCGGCTGCGGGCCCTGCGCCGGCGCGGCCGGGTGGTCGGGGCACAGCCGACGGTGCCGAGCCTGGTCTTCGGCGAGTTGGAGATAGTCCCCGACGGCGGTGAGGTACGCCTACGCGGCGAGCCGGTGTCGGTCACCCGCACCGAGTTCCGGTTGCTCTGCGAGCTGGCCCAGCACCCGGGCCGGATCCTGTCCCGCCAGCAGCTGCTGCAACGGGTGTGGGACCACACCGTCGGCGACGAACGCCTGGTCGACGTGCACGTGGGCCGACTGCGGCAGAAGATCGAGCAGGACACCACCCGCCCCCGGTACCTGCTCACCGTCCGGGGCCTCGGCTACAAGTTGCAGCGGTGAGAAGCACCGGCCTGCGGACCCGGGTGACGGCCGGTTTCACCGCCGGCGCGTTGGCCCTGTCCACCGCGATCGCGCTGGTGAGCTACCAGGTGACCCGGGGCTCGCTGCTGGCCGAGCGGGAACGCACCGCCGTACAGGCGGCGTACCTGGACTCGACCGTGGTGCAGTCGGGCCTGGCCGCCGAGCAACCGGACATCCTGGAGATCCTGCGTTCGCTGGACACCGGCGGGGACCGGCGCGCGGTGCTGCACCGCGACGGCACCTGGTACGCGCGCAACCTGGACGCCGGCATCACCTCGGCCATCCCCGCCGCCCTGCAACAGCTCACCCAGCAGGGCGAGCCCGCCGTGCAACGGGTCCAGGCCGGCGGCGCGCCGGCCCTGGTGGTCGGGGTGCCGCTGGCCGACGGCACGACCTTCTACGAGGTGGACTCGCTGGCCGAGCTGCAGCACACCCTGCGGGTGCTGGCCATCGTGCTGACCCTGGTCGCGCTGAGCACCGCGGTCGCCGCCGCCGCCCTGGGCCGGCACGCCACCGGGTACGTGCTCCGGCCGTTGCGCTCGGTCACCGACGCGGCCGAGGAGATCACCTCCGGTAACCTGACCGCCCGGCTCGACCCCGCCACCGAGCCGGACCTGGCCCGGCTCACGGCCTCCTTCAACGGCATGGTCGACCAGCTCTCCGCCCGGATGCAACGGGACCGCCGGTTCGCCGCCGACGTCAGCCACGAGCTGCGTTCCCCGCTGCAGACCCTGGAGGCCGCGGCCAGTGTGCTCAGTCGTCGCCGGGACCGGCTCGACGAGCGCAGCGGCACCGCGGTGGACCTGGTGAACGCCGAGATCTCCCGGTTCCAGGCCCTGGTCAACGACCTGATCGAGCTGGCCCGCAGCGACCAGCCCCCCGACCGCCGACCGGTCGACATGGTGGACCTGGCCCGTCAGGTGTGCCAGTCGCAGGGCGTGCCGGGCGACGTGGTGACCCTCGACGGGGGCGCCGACCCGGTCTGGCGGGTCGACCGGCGACGGATCACCCAGCTGCTGTCCAACCTGGTCGACAACGCGCAGCGGTACGGCGGCGGGGTGTGCGCGGTCCGCCTCGGCACCGGACCTGACGACCACCTGCTGACCGTCGAGGACGAGGGGCCCGGCATCCGCCCGGAGGACCGTGAGGTGATCTTCGACCGGTTCGTCCGGGGGCGCGCCGCCCACGTGCGGGGCGCCGGCGACGGGACCGGCCTGGGGCTCGCCCTGGTGGCCCAGCACGCCGCCGCGCACGACGGCACCGCCCAGGTGACCGACCGGCCCGGCGGCGGCGCCCGCTTCCAGGTGCGCCTGGCCCGGGAGGGCGGATGAGGACGCGGGCGCGGGTGCAACCACGGCTGACCCGGGACCTGGGGCTGCTGGCGGTCACCGCGATGCTGCTGGCCGGCTGCGGGGTTTCGGCGGAGGACCGGCCCCGGGTCATCGACCGGCCCGGCGGCCCGCATCCGGTGGGCACCAGCCCGGCCGCCCAACCGACCGGGCAGTTGACCGAGACGATCTGTTTCGTCCGCGACGAGCAGCTCGTGCGGGTCGACCGACAGGTGTCGGACGCGGCGACGCCCGTCGACCAGATCCGGTTCCTCGCCGACGGGCCGACCAGCGCCGAACGCGAGGCGGGGTTGAGCACCGCGCTCACCGGGGCCAGCCGGATCACCGGGGTACGTCTGGTCGGCCGGGAGGCGTTGGTCGACGTCGCCGACGGGCTGGTCGACACCGGCCGCACCGACGAGATGCTCGCCTTCGGTCAGGTGGTCTGCACACTGACCGCCCGGCCGGACGTCGACGGGGTGTCCTTCCTGCACGACAGCCGCCGGCTGGGGGTGCCCCGGGCGGACGGGTCGCTCTCCACCGGCCCGCTCACCGTCTCCGACTATCCCGTGCACCGCTGACGGTACGTACTAAGTTATAAGTTACGGATGGAATTCCCGGCGTACCTGGCCTCCATGCCGATGCACGCGATCACCGAGATCCACGGTGAGGCCGGCCTGCGGGCCCGGTTCGCCCTGGAGATCGCGGCGTTCGACCCGGCCGACCGGCAACGGCTGACCGAGGCGCTCGATCTCGCCGCCGAGCTGCACCGCGACGACCGGCGGGTCCGCGAGCCGTACCTCAACCACCTGCTGCGGGTGGCGATCCGGATGACGCACCACTACCAGGTGCGCGACGTGGACGTGATCGTGGCCGGGCTGCTGCACGACGCGGTCGAGGACCATCCGGCGGAGCTGGCCGCCCTCGACCCGGCCGGCGTCGCGGTGACGTCGGGGGCGCAGCCGGTCACCGCCCACGGCCCGGTCGACGCGGACACCGCCGGGGTCCGGGCCCGCACGGCGGCGCTGGCGGTGCTGGCCCGACGCTTCGGCCCCCGGGTCGCCCGGCTGGTCGCCGCGGTCACCAACCCGGTGTACGACCCGACCCGCGACCGCAACACCCAGTACCGCGAGCACGTGGCGGCCAGCCTGGACACCGAGCCGTGGGCCCGGGTCATCAAGCTCTCGGACTTCACCGACAACGGGGTCGGGGTGATCCACGCCGTCGGTCCCCGGGTGGCCCACTGGGCGGCCAAGTACCGCCCGCTGGTGCCGCTGCTGCGGGAGCTGGCCGGCCGGCCGGACACCCCCCTGTCCGCGCCGGTCAAGCAGCACATCTTCGACCAGCTCGACCTGGCCGAACAACGCTTCACCGCCATTTTGGAGTAAGGAAGGGCCCCCTCTTAACGCATCCGGTCGAGAGGGGTACCCCGCTCACCGCCCGACGCGTGCGGGCACGCGACTCGGCCCGGCCGCCACGTGAGCGGTCAGGTGGATCGGCCCAGCTGCCACGCGGGCATGGGCACGCGGGTCAGCCCCGCCGCGCGCGGGCATGGGCACGCGGGTCAGCCCGGCCGCGACGCGGGCAGGCACGCTGGTCAGGGGGTCAGGTCGCGGCGACGGAAGGCGACCAGTCCGGCCCCGGCCAGTGCCGCCGCGACCGCGGTCAGCACCACCAGCGGCAGCGCCGTCGCGTCGACCGCGGGTGCCGCCGGCACGTGGGTGAACGGGGAGACGTCGAGCACCGGCTGGGGCAGCTCCAACACCGCGCCGAGCTGCCCCACCAGCAGAAACAGCAGCAGCGTCGCCCAGGACAGCGGCACCGACCAGCGGGGCAGCACCCCGATCAGCACCACCACGATCCCGGCCAGCACCAGCAGCGCGGGCAGCCGGACCAGGGCCGCCGCGCTCAGGTCGACCGTCCGGCCCACCGGGTCCCCGGTGACCAGCCCCTGTCCGAGCCCGGTGCTGGCCCCACCGACCACCGTCAGCAGGGTGGCGCCGAGGACGGTGTTGAGCAGGTGCGCGCCGAGCCAGGCGTAGCGGTCGACCGAGGTGGCCAGCACCGCCTCCAACACCCCGTCGGTCTCCTCGGTACGCGCCCGCAGCAGCGCCTGCACCACGTACCCGCCGATGGTCAGGGCGAACAGCGCCAGCATCGCCGACAGGTACGCCTCGACGAGCACCGCGCCACCGCCGAGCTGGTTGACCATCTCGGCCGCCGTGGGGTTCTCCGCGACCATGTCGTCGATCTCGTCGGAGACCGCGCCCATCGCGAGGCCGAGCACCCCGATGCCGACCGCCCAGCCGAGCAGCACCCCGCGTTGCAGGTGCCACGCCAGCCCGATCGGGCTGCGCATGGCCGCCGTGGCGGTGGCCGGGCCGGGCCGGTCGGCGAGCAGTCCCGCGCCGAGATCCCGCCGGTCGGTCAACCGGTACGCCGCCACCACCGCGACCACCAGCAACCCGACCGGCAGCAGCAGCACCCACCACCGTTCCCCGTCGAACGGGCGGAGCTGGTTGCCCCAACCGAGCGGGGAGAGCCAGGACGGCCAGCCGCTGGTGTAGCTCAACCCGTCCGGGCTGACCTGCCCGAAGACGTCACCGGCGGCGCGCAGCGCGAAGGCGACCCCGACGGCCAGCGCGGCGAGGGCGTTGGCGCCCCGGGACGTACCGGAGAACTGCGCGGTGAGGCCGGCGACCGCGGCGAACGAGATACCGATCGAGCCGACGGCCGCCGCGGCGGCGACCGATCCGGCCACCGGCAGTCCCGCGGCGACCAGCGCCACCGCGACCCCGACGGTGGTCAGCAGGTTCGCTCCGATCACCACCAGCAGGGCGGCGGTGAGCAACGCGTACCGGCCGACCACGGCGGAGCCGAGCAGTTCGGCCCGGCCGGTCTCCTCGTTCTGCCGGGTGTGCCGCACGACGGCGAAGGTGCTCAGCAGGGCGGCCAGCACCGACAGGGTGAGGAAGGACTCGGTGGTCACCACCGAGCCGAGGCTGGTGCCGTGTACCGGCCCGTTGAAGGCGCGGGCGACCAGGCTGCTGGTCGCGGTGCGGGCGTAGGCGACGCGTTCGGACTCACCGGGGTAGATCCCGGCGATGCTCGCGGCCAGCGCGTTGGCCAGCAGCGGCGTGCCGAACACCCAGAGGCCGAGCTTGACCCGGTCCCGGCGCAGCGCCAGCCGGACCAGCCGGCCGGTGCCGGTCACGGCGCTCACCGCTCACCCCGCACGTCCGCCGGTACGGCGGGCGGAGCTGGCGGCACCGGTGGGGGCGGCGTGGCCAGGTCGGGCCCCGGCCCGCCGTAGTGGCGCAGGAACAGCTCCTCCAGGGTCGGCGGGGTGCTGGTGAGCGTCCGGACGCCCAGCGGCAGCAGGTGGGCGAGAAGTCCGGCGAGGTGCTCCTGTTCCACCTCCAAATGGGCGCGGTGGGCACCGGCGGTGGCCACGTTCACCCCGGTGAGCCGGTCCAGCCCGGTCAGTGGCCGGTCGGTCTCGACGGTGACCGAGGTACGGGTGAGGTGCCGCAGCTCGGCCAGGGTGCCGTGCTCGACGGTCCGGCCGTCGCGGATGATGCTCACCCGGTCGCAGAGCGCCTCCACCTCGGCCAGCACGTGGCTGGAGAGCAGGACCGTGCCGCCGGCCTGGCTGAACCGGCGTACCTCGGCCTGGAAGACCGACTCCATCAGCGGATCGAGTCCGGAGGTCGGCTCGTCCAGCACCAGCAGCTCCACATCGGAGGCGAGGGCCGCGACGATCGCCACCTTCTGCCGGTTGCCCTTGGAGTACGCCCGGCACCTCTTCGTCGGGTCCAGCTCGAAGCGGCTCAGCAGCTCGTCCCGACGACGCCGGTCCAGGCCGCCGCGCAACGCGCCGAACAGGTCGATCGCCTGGCCTCCGGTGAGGTTCGGCCACAGGTTGACGTCGCCGGGCACGTACGCCAACCGCCGGTGCAGGGCGACCGCGTCCCGCCACGGGTCGCCGCCGAGCAGGCGGACCGTGCCGGAGTCGTGGCGCAGCAGGCCGAGCAGGATCCGGATGGTGGTCGACTTGCCGCTGCCGTTGGGGCCGAGGAAGCCGTGCACCTCCCCCGCCTCGACGTGCAGGTCGAGGCCGTCCAGGGCGCGGGTACGGCCGAAGCTCTTCACCAGGTCGTCGACTGAGATCACGGTCATGTGGCACTCCCCGTCGTGGTGGACCGGACACAGCCACGGTACTGACCGACGGTCAGGCATTTCAAGCACCGGTCAGCAAGCGGACTACGCTGGACCGGTGGACACCGCCCCACCCGACGACACCCGCAGCCGGATCCTGCGGGCCGCGTTGGAGCGCTTCGCCGAACAGGGCTACCAACGCACCTCGCTGCGCGAGATCGCCGACCGGCTCCGGCTGACCAAGGCCGCCATCCTCTACCACTTCCCCACCAAGGAACACCTGGTGCTCGACCTGGTCGAGCCGATGCTCACCGATCTGGAGGGGCTGCTGGTCGAGGCCGGGAGGCACGCGCCGGAGCGGGCCCGGTGGGTGCTCGTCGAGGGCTGGATCGACACCATGCTGCGGCACCGCCGGTCGCTGGGCATGCTCTTCCACGACATCAACATGCTCAGTCACGGCCCCACCTTCCAGCGGCTGATGCGCATCGCGATGCGCGCCAACGAGTTGGTCGCGGGCCCGAACGCCAGCCGTCGGGACCAGGTCCGGGCGGTGCAGGCGATCGCCATGTGCAGCGACCCGGTGGTCTTCTTCGACGACGTACCGGACGAGGTGTTGCGGGCCGACATGCTGGACGGCCCCCGCCGGCTCTTCGCCGACGACCCGCCGGCGAGGACCGGCGGTGCGCCGGCGGCAACCGACGGCCCGCCGGCCCCGGCCGACGGTGCGCCCAGGTCACGGGCGGGGGCCGCGGTCGAGGTCAGGGTCGAGGCGACCGGGGCGGGCGACGGGGGCCGGAGCGCGACGCGCCCCGGCCCGGGGCCGGGCGGCGGCCGGCGGCGGTCCGGACGCCCCCCGGCGATGAGCCCCGCCCAGGTCGCCACGGCCCGCCGGATGTACGCCGACGGCGCGCACTCGGCCGACGAGATCGCGGCCCACCTGGGGGTCTCCCGGGCCACCGTCTACCGCCACCTCGCCGCCGGGTGAGACAGATTATGCGACGGTTGTGAGACTATTCTGCGACAGCGGGTGGCGTCCCGGGCTGGCCGCCGGCCTGCAGCCGGGGGTCCGGCTCGCCGCCGGCCATCGCCAGCATCCCACGAACGACCTTGAGCAGGGTGAGCAGGTCACGGGGCCGACGCCGGTCCAGGCCGGCGACAACCTGCTTGAGGATGCTCAGCTGGTCGAAGTAGACCCGCTCGGTGACCAGGTTCTCGTCGGCGTCGAAGATGAAGTAGGCGGTCATCCGGGTCCGGTGCCGGCCTCCGGTGGCCGGGATCTTGCCCAGTGGGCCGAGATGGGTGCCGGTCAGCCAGAACTCGACGATCACCGCGTCGTGGCTGTGCCGGATCGCGATGATCTCGTGATCCTGGTCGGGAAAGGCGACCCTGGTCTCGTGGTAGTAGTCCCGCACCGCCCGGTCGCCGTCGTGCACCCGCATCGAGGCGATCAACTCGTAGTGCGGGTGCGGGAACGTCGACAGCACCTGGTCCCAGTCCTGGCGGACCTCGTCGTGGAAGTGGTCGAGGACCAGCTTCTCCCGGGCCAGCAGTACGTGCTCGGGGGGAAGGGGTGGAACGGCCACGGAACTCCTCAGTGGATCAAGAGACGACGGTGGCCCTCATTCATACCCCATCCGACCGGTCGGGCGGGCTCCACGGTGTAGTGGATCGTCTGGGCCACGATCCACCCGTCCTCGATGACGAACGAGTCCGCGCCGTCGCGCACCCGGGCCCCGTCGGCCTGCGCCGTCCACTCCAGGAACGCGAACCGCCCGTCGACCAGCACATTCTGGTACGTGTACCGGCCGCCCGGCAGCTCCTCGGCGAGCCACCGGGCCAGTTGCCGCGCCCCGCCGGGCCCCCGGAACACCCCCCGACGTTCCAGGATCACGCAGTCCGGGGCGAGGTTACGCTCTATATCCTCGACGAACCGGTGCTCCGCGGCCAACCGCAGATGCTCCCGGAACACCTCCTCCGCCGAGCGTCGCCGCAGCTCGTCGCCCATCCCGCACCTCCTCGACCCGGCCCGCACCCCGAGGGCCATCATGACGCCGCGGGGTGCGCCGCCGTCCTCGGTTCACGCCGATGACCGGCCCCACCCCGAGCTTCTGCCGCTGGGCCCGCCGCGATCAGGAGTGCCAGGACGACGCCAGGCCCGCGCCCACCCGGTGTTCGTGGCGGGCCGCCAGCCAGTCGGACTGCGCCACCGAACCACCCGGGACACCCAGGCCGGTCCGGGCAGCCTGGTAGAAGGCGTCCCTGGCCCGATCGGCCCGGCCCTTCAGGTCGACGAGCCTCGTCCCGTGATCGTCCTGCCCGTTCGGGTCATGGGCCATCCGCTCGATCCGCCAGACCGCCTCCCGCCAGCCCCGGCCGGCCTCGACAGTGGCGGCGTCCCCGAGCAGCAGCACGTTCTCCCAGGCCAGGGTGTTCCGCACGTCCGCCTCGGCGAGCCGCGCCAACCCTTCCTCGCGTTCGATGGCGTGGCCCGACCGGTCCGGTCGCGCCGCGACGAGCATCCGCATCGACACGGCGTGGATCTCCTTGACGGCCCGGGACAACTCGACGTACGCCTCCAGCCGGCGCTCGTCCCAGCGGACCCGCTGGCCACGCCGCCACCGGCCGCGGTCGGCCAGCGAGGTGGCGAGGATGGTCCCCAGCGTGCCGACCAGCACACCGAGTAGCGCGGGAAGCTGGGCAAGAAAAGCATTCACGACGACGAGCCTGCCACCACCGGGCAACCGCCGGTGAAGCCGCTTTCGCCGTTCGTCGACCAACCACCCGACGCACTCGACACGCGGCTCGTACCCGCTCGGTTCGCCGGTGGGGTCAGCGGCGGGTGTCCGATGGGACGTCAGAGGTCCGGCGGGCGACGAGGGCGGCTGCGGCGTCGAGGCAGTCCCGTTCCACTCCGGTCAGTGCCGGATCGTGACGGCGCACCGCCACGGCCGGGGTGCAAGACCCGGCAACCGATGCTCCCAGTTTCCGAACCACCCTCCCCCGTCCCCCGTAGAGCGGGCAGAAGACCGTCCTGCACCTGGGAGAGCAGATGTCACCGAGTGCCGCCGAACAACCGGACCCACCGTCGCTTGTCGACCGGACCCGCAGGTTCCTCGACGAGGCGGTGCGGCAGGACCTCGATCGGCTTCCCTCCTGGGTGCAGCGGGAGGTGGCCCGCGACTCGGACGTACGTGCCAGGGTCAAGCAGCTCGAGCAGGACTGGGCGAGCCGGGAGTTGTGGACGACCGGGATCGTCCAGGACCTGGTCGACCTGCGGCGGGCGCAGCTCAACCGGGCCACGCTGGACAGCGCGATCCAGGAGTCCATCAGCACACTCAACGATCAGGTGGCAGAGCTGATCGTCATCAAAAAGCTCACGTACGGGCCTCCCGTGCCGACGCCCGCTCAGCAGTCAGCCACCGCAGCAGCAGCTGCCGCCGCCATGGACTGGTTCGCGCGGAGACACCCTGACACATCGCCGCCGGCCGCCGGGAACTCCTCCGCACCGGCGACGCCCCCGCCCCTCCCACCCGATCGCTCCGGTCGCCGCTGCGCCGACGGAAACGGCCCACGACGCTGACCAGCGGCCCGCCCCCAAGCCCGTACCAGTGCGCCCTCTCAACCAGCGACGAGAAGCCCCGTTGGGGGGACCCGCGTCCACGCCCACGCCTCCAACGCCCGCCGATCGATCAGCAGGATGTCGAGCTGCTGGGCGAGTCGCACCCCGTCGCCAGCGGTGAAGAACCCATTCGTCACGATCATGCACAACTGGCCGCCGTGGATGTCCCGACACGTTCCGGCGAAACGCTGGATCGCCGCGCTGCCCACCCGGTTGTGCAGGCTCTGTCGCTTGCACTGGACCACCACCCGACGCCCGTCGGGCGTCTTCGCCACGACGTCGGCACCCCGGTCCCCCGCGCCCCCGCGGACCTGGACGTCGCGGAACCCGGACGCCTCCATCAACCGGGCGAACCAGTGCTCGAACTCGGACCCGGTCATCCCGTCGGTGACGCCGATAGCCCGGTCCCGCTCAAGCTGCTCGGCCCGACGCTGCGCCCGCCGCCCCGCGCGAGCCCGCAGAACCGCGACAGCACCAGCGACGATCAGCAACAGCAGGAAGATCGACCAGTACGGGTGCCGCTGCACGAAGTTCAGCACCGCGAGCAGGAGCAGCACGACCAGCCCGGCCGCGCCCAGCCAGGGCACCATGCTGCCGGTGGTGGCCGCACCGGCCCGGCCACGACGCCGGGTCGCCCCCGTGGCACGCCGCCGCTTGCGGTGGTGGGCACGGACCCGGGCACCATCTCGACGGGTATGTGCTCTGACGTACGGCACGAGGCACCTCCAAGGGGAAACCTCATCCTGCCGTCCCCATCGGACAGAACGACCCCACTCGCACCGCCGCTGTCAGCTATCCGTCACCCGTCGGGGCCCTTGAGGACAGGGCCGCCCGCACTACGCGAGCGCAGTACGGAACAGACGCCGGATCTCGGCGAAACGGAACCGCACTTTGGCTGGGTCACCCGTGCCCTGGGAGCGCGAGGTCCAGGCAGTTCATCGAACCCCCAGCGGTACGTTACAGTCACTCGTTGTCACGAGTGTCCACAGAGGGGGCCCGCGTGCGGGAGCGGACGATTCTGCCCGATGTGGTCCGGCAGCGGCGGTGACCAACCCGCTGGTCGCCGCGGCGGCAGAGACCGGACCCACCCCCTGGGCCGGCGTCTGGATCCTGGAGGACATCGAGCTCATCCACACCGGCATCCGCGACGGCAACTGGATCGACGGCACCCTCGGCGTCATCAGCGCCAGCCTCGACAGCCTCGCCCTGGTCTCCGACCCCGCCGGCGCCCTCCTGCAGTACGGCATCGCCTGGCTCATCGAACACGTCAAACCCCTCACCGAAGCCCTCGACTGGCTCGCCGGCGACCCCGCCCAGATCACCGCCCACGCCCACACCTGGCGCAACACCGCCGCCAGCCTCCACGACGACGCCGCCGACCTCACCCGCGACACCCGCACCGACCTCACCGACTGGCACGGCCCCGCCGCCACCGCCTACCGCACCTGGGCCCACCAACAACACCAGGCCATCACCGGCCTCGCCCACGCCGCCGACACCCTCGCCACCATCACCGAAACCAGCGCTGGCCTCGTCGCCGCCGTCCGACTCCTCGTCCGCGACGCCATCGCCACCTGCGTCTCCCGCCTCACCGTGTACGCCATCGAACTCGTCGCCACCGCCGGCCTCGCCACCCCCCTCGTCATCGAACAGGTCACCACCCTCGTCGCCGCCTGGGCCGCCCGCATCACCAAACTCCTCCGCGCCCTCATCACCAGCCTCCGCCACCTCATCCCCACCACCCGCCGCCTCGCCGACCTCATCAACAACCTCAAACAAGCACTCCAACGGCTGGGGTCAGCGCCAGCCGACGTCGACACTCTGAGCAGGGTACGTAGAAGAGGCGCCGGGCCACGAATGCCGATGAACCTTCAGTCGGTGCAGACGATCGCAAGCAAGTACCACATCGATATCTCGGACATCCAGGTCAGTATCAACAACAGAATGTCGGGCGTATGCGGGGTAACCAAACCGGACCAATCCGTCACGCTTTGCCGCGATGCTTTCCGCAGCGAAGAGGACTTGGCCCGTACCCTTGAACACGAACGCTTCCACGTCTCGGAGCTTCGGAGCGGCCTCCCCTACCCGACAGCCAAGCAGGCCGAGGCCTTCGAGGACCGTGCCTACATCCATGAGCAACAGTGGTGGGAGAATCAGCCCCAGCGACCTGACGGGAGCCGTTGATGGCGAGTTTCGACGACTGGCTTGAAGCCTACGATCACGTCTACCGTACTTCGCCAGGTTCATCCGATCTGCCCTGCCCGAACTGCGGCCGCTCCACGCTACGGCTCGTTTTCACGGGACCGCCCGACATGGACGTCGGATACGCCTCTTTCTGGTGTGACACCTGTCTGGAGGGCATCCACATCTCACGGGCCGTCATACCTGCCGGTGCCATCGTCCGCTCCCTGGCTACCGCAGCTGCCGAACGCGTACCTGCGGTTCCGGACTATCACCTCGCGGTTTGATCACCGCGCCAGGTTGTCGTCAGCGCTGAGGCGCTTTCGGGGAGCAGTGCGAGCACGTTCCCATTGCCGGGAAGAGGCCGATCGGTCACAGCCCCGCGACCAGCAGTCGCATCGACCGGATGGCCGACCGTACCTCCTGGAGGTAGTGGGCGGCGGTGAGGGCCGGACCGGGTCGGCCGTTCATCATGCCCGCCGGGTCGACACCGATCGTCTCCACCGCACAGCCGTACGGGATGCCGAGCACCCGGATCGCGTCGGCATGCTGGAACGGCACGAAATGCTCCGTGGTGACCAGCAGGACCCGCTGTCCCGGTCCCAGCCGCCCCACCGACTCCGCCCAGAAGGTGCAGGTGTCGGCGGTGTTGGCCCGACGCCCCGGGTCGGAGGAGGGCGCGGCGAGGACCCGGATCCGCGTACCCCCCGGCGTCCGGTACTCCCGGGTCCGGCAGGAGTCCTGCGGCCGGTCGGCCACCATCGCCCCGGAGTCGCCACCGCGCACCGCGTCGGGAAAGCTCGCGCGCACGGCGATGTCCATGGCGTCGAACTCGTCGCCGCACTCCCCCAGCGCCCACTCCACCGCCATCGCCCGCTCCGGCGCGGTCAGCGGCCGGAAGCTGCCCAGCCCGCAGACCTCCGGACTGTCGATACTCCCGTCCAGCAGCCCGGCCGCGTGACCGGCCCGCGCCAGGCAACCCCGCAGCAGCCCGCCGTGGATCAGCACGTGATCGTAGGCCCGCCCGTCGGGCAGGTCACGGTGGCGCAACCCGAGCGCGGCAGCCGCCGCCACCACCCGCGCGGTCACCTCCACCGAAAATTCCGTGGGTACGGCCGCAGCCCGCTCCCGGCCACGCCGGAAGTCCCAGTGCCGGGCCGAGATCTCCTCCAGCCCGGTCAACACCGCGCCGATGTCACCGGTGGGCCACCGCTGCCCGAAGCACTCCACCAGATCCCGCAGCGCGGTGGAGGTCACCCAGTCGGTGATCTCCGCACGCAGGGTGTCGACGTCCGACTCGGCCCGTCCCCGCCACTGCGGCAGCCCCACCCGCACCCCGTTGACCATCAGCGCTACCTCTCGGATCGTCCCGTCCTCGGACACGAAGATCCAAAATACCCAAGCAGCTCACTCAGACCGACCTACCACGTCGCGCCCCGCTGGACCACCCGAAGCACTCGCCGGTCCACCCTCCCCACGCCCCCGCGAGGTGCCCGCCACCGGCTGACGGCCCCGACCCCGGCCCGATCGCCGCCCGTTGTGACACTCACCGAGCGCCGTGGGGCACCACCGTCACAGATGTCCCACAACAACCAGGATGTTGTCCCCACCTGTCCGCCCGAGACCACTACAACCAGGAAGCTGTCGCCTGCCGGCGCTGCCGGAGCGTCAGGGCTCGCGCGTCCACAGTCGAGGGTCGTTCACGAAGACGCCCTTGCCCTGGTGCCGCCGAATCACCCGCAACGCCTCCAGCCGGACGTAGACCATCTGGATCGTGGTGGTCCCGACGGCGTTGTCCGCCGCCAGTTGGGCGATCGAGGGCAGCTTCTCCCCGGGATTGAGCCGTTTGCTCTTGACGGCGGCGACGATGTCCTCGGCGATACGTATGTAGTCAGGGGTCGAAGGCATGGCGCTCCTCGGGAGTCGGCGCAGGCTGTCGTCCGCCCAGCCGAGGTATGCAGGTTTGGCCGAGCGAGGTTCAAGGTTCGCGCATCCACAGCCGGGGATCGTTCACGAACACGCCCTTGCCCTGGTGCCGCCGAATCACCCGTAGACCTTCCAGGCGGACGTAGGCCATCTTGATCGTGGATGGGCTGACCTCGTGAATCTCCTCCAACTCGGCGATCGAGGGCAGCTTGTCGCCCGACTTCAAGCGGCCGGTGTGCACTGCGGCGACGATGTCATCGGCGATGCGGACGTAGTCGGCGGTAGTCGGCATAGCCCTTCCCTGTTGGGCACGAAGATCCGATCAGGCAAGGTGCACTCTCAAGAGTTGCGGCCCCATCGATACGGCGTCAGGGCTCGCGCATCCACAGCCGAGGGTCGTTCACGAAGACGCCCTTGCCCTGGTGCCGCCGAATCACCCGCAACGCCTCCAGCCGCACGTAGGCCAACTGGACGGTCCCGTAGCTGACCCCGTAGCGCTTGCGGGTCTCGTCGACCGAGGGCAGGCGGTCACCTGGCTTGAGCCTGCCGGCCTGCACGTCGGTGATGACGTCGTCGGCGATGCGTAGATATCCGGCTGACTCGGGCATGTCACTCCTCGCGTGGCAACCCGATTCGACCACAACCAAAACATCTCCACAAAGTTCTTTGACTTCACCATGTTCCCTAGTTATGTTTACCGAGAGTCGTCCTCGCGTGGCAACGGGTACGGCTCACCCCCTCCGTCGGGGCGGGTGCGTGCGTCGTGCCCGTACCTGTTCCGGCCGTTCAGGGCTGGCCGTGTGGTCGTACCGCCGATTGGGGCTGCGACGGCGTGGCCGGCGGGGCCGTCCGCAGCCGGCGGTGGACGGCCCCGCCTCCACCCCACCGCGGCACGTCCCGCGCTCCCCCATGCTCCGGAAAGGATCGTCGTGGCTCAGGTGTACCGCTCCGGCCAGCCCCTCGGGACCGGCCGGCCGGCCCGGCTGACGCCCCGCGAGGTGCGCTACCGGCGGTTCGAGCCGCGGTGGCGCGGCCTCGACCCCGCCGAGGTACGCGACTTCCAGGCCAGGCTGGCCGACGAGCTGGCCACCCTGCACGAGGAGGTACGGCTGCTCGGTCAGGAGAACGACCGGCTCAAGCGGGCGCTGCGGGACTGGCAGACCATGCACGCCCGGGAGTGTCGCCCGCCGGAGGAGTTCACCCCGCCCCACCAGGGCCGCTGGTGAGCGGTGCGCCGACCCTGGGCCGCCCGCGCCCCGGTGACCTGCTGATCGTGGACCGCCGGGCCTCGGTGCAGTTCGCCGGGGCCCGCGCCCTCATCTTCCGCGTGGTCTCCGTCAGCGACCAGCCGACGTACCACGGCTGGGTCTGGCTGACCGGCTACGTCGTCGACCAGGCGGGCCTGGCCACCGCCAAACGCGAGATCTACGTCCAGTTCGCCGGCCTCCGCCCCGCCGCACCGCCACCCCTACCGACGCAGAGCAGGCGACGAGCCACCGACACGCTCGGCCCAACGCCCCACAAGACCCGTGCCGTCGATTAGCATCAATCGATAAAGCAGGGCACCCCCGTCTACCTAACGGACGGAAGATGCGACTACTGCGGGCCGACGGCGACACCGAGATCGAACGCACACTGGCACCGGCCGTCCTGGCCAGAGATGGCCTGGTGTTGGTCAAACAGTGCGCCGTGGCGGAGTTGACCGAGTTTCTCCAATCCTGGACTCGCCCCTTCAAGCATCCACACGAAACCAGAGCGGGGCTGACCGTCATCAGGGCCAGCCGTGGGGCCAGCGGATCGGCCAATCTGGCCGCGTTCTCCTGCGCCGCGCTGCGTCCACACACCGATCGCAGCCTTCATCCACGACCACCGGCAATCGTGGCCAGCGTGATGGTGCAACCCGCCTCGGTGGGCGGCCACGCCCTACTGGTAGACGGGGCGACTCTCTCTGCGTCTCTTGTGGACCGTTGTGGTTCTGCAACCGTCGCACGGTTGCGTCTGACGGATGCCAACGGCAGAGTCGGCCCGGTGATTGCGACGCTCGACTCCGACGGGCTCGCCCAGTTTCGGTACCGTGACGATGAGATCGCCCGTCCGGACGGGCCGACCGACGCGGTGATGGCGCTACGGCAGCTCATCGCGCAGACCACGCGGCAGCTGACACTGCAGGTGGGCGAGGGCTACATTCTGCACAACCACCGGATCCTGCACGGTCGCACCGCCTTCACCGGTAGCCGCCAACTCATCCGGTTGCTCGGCACTGTCGACGACGATCACCCACACGCGTGGTTGAACCAAGGATTCCCGAGTGCGTACGCCTAGACCTCGGCAGTCTTCGCGCCGCCAGCCTGAGCACGTTGCCCTCACCACCGCCCTGGCCGGCGTGCCCGCCCCGGCGGACCGAGACTTTCCCCTGGCGATTCGGGCGGCCATCGAGCCCTTTCCGGACCCGGAGGCCGGCCTGCAGCGCATCGTCGACGACACCTCCGTCCGCCGACGGCTGCGCTTCGCCGCTCTGTACGCGCTCCTGCTCCGCCTTCGACGGGAGGAACGGGCCGGCGAGTACGCAAGCACGGTCCGCCGGTACGAGGACGAATTCGCCGACGAGCCGTACTTCCACACCTTCCGGGCCATCGTGGCTCGGACGCGCGGCGATCTCGCGTCCCTGCGCAGCGCGGTCGAATACTCCCGACAGGCGGTCGCCGCGATGCCGAAGGTGGCAGCGGTCGTGCACCAGCTCGCAGCCTTCTGGGTCGAGTATCTGGAGCGCCTGGAGAGTCCCGACGGCGGCGTCCGGGACCTTGACGAGGTGGAACGTAACGTCGACCGTGCGATCACCCTGTCCCAAGGCCGAGTAGCACACTACTTCGAGACGAAAGGCCGGGTGCTGGCGTTGCGTGGTGAGTTCGAGGCCGCGCGCTCGGCGGTCTCCCAGGCGATCGAGCTGGAGCCGCGCTCCTCCCGCGACCATCTACGCCGGATAACTCAGTACCAAACCACCCGGGTACGCATCGATCTTCTCGAGGAACGGGCCCGCTGGGCGCAGGCGCACTCCCGGTTCCGCACCGAACTCACCGAGTTCAAGGTGCAGCAGTTGCAGCTTCTCGGTCTGCTGGCCGCAGTCGTGGCCTTTCTCGCCACCGCCAGCAACCTGGCCGGGCAGGTGCGAGGCGTGGACGGCATCCGTCTGCTCCTCGTGGCGTCCGGTGCGATCGGCATCGTGTTCGGTACCTTTTCTCTGGTCAACAACAGCAGAGTCGGCCGGGTGGCCACTGCTGTCCTGTTCAGTTGTGGGCTGATCGGGATGGGTGTTTTCCTGCCGGTGACCTGGATGTCGTGAGAGACGGACCAGTGATGAGAGTGCGGGACTCGATCACCACCCCTGGTGGCACACGCCCGAACGAGGATCGGGTCGGTTACCGAGGCACCCTGGCCTGGGTGACCGACGGAGCCACCGATCTTTACCACGACGCCGTCCTGCCCGCCGAGAGCGACGTCCAATGGCTCGTCGACACCGTCGACGAGCTACTTGCCCAGGCAGGAGCCGGCCACTACCGGGGTCCGGCGGCAGCATTACTGAGCACGATCGCCGACGAGGTGGCCCGGCGACAGATCACGCTCGGCTTTCCCGACGAACGCGTGCCACCTGCCTGTTCCATCGTCCTCTGCGTCGACCAGGGCACGCATTACAACATCGGTCGCATCGGCGACGCCACCGCTGTCGTCACCGGTGCGGAATCCGCCGTACTCGCCACGGGGTACTTCGACCGGCGGGAGGCCACGGCCGTCGCCGCCGGTGGCGTGGACCGGGCGGAGGTGACCCGCGCCATGCACCAGCGGCGACTGCACACCATGGCTGCCGGGGACGTCGAATCTGTCTTCTCCGGGCATCCCCGCCGGGCCCTGCGCCCGTACAGCGTCGTCGGTCGGTGGGGCGTGGACACCGCCATCCTGCTCTGCACCGACGGATTCGCGCGGCTTGTCACCGACTACCACATCTGTGCCGACTGGCCGAAGGTTGTCGAGGTGAGCCTCCGGCAGGGCCTGGCATACCTGGAAAAACTCATCCGGGACGCCGAGGCCGCCCCCGGTGGCAGGGCTGGTCGGTTCAAACGCGCCGACGATGTCGCCGCCGTGTTGCTCCGACACGGCTGAATCTGGAAGGAATCCGATGACCGAACGTCCGCCATATCTGGTGCAGCGCGGCCCCGGGTACGTCGAGTACCAGCTTCCGATCTCGGTGAAGCTGGTCGTGGACCACCACGGTCGGGTGCCGCTGCTCCGCAACGAACGCGACGAGTGGGAGCTGCCCGGCGGCAAGCTGGAGGTCGGCGAGACGCCCGAGGACGGGGTCTGCCGGGAGGTCGCGGAAGAGCTCGGGCTGACCGTCACCACCGTCGACATCGTCGACACCTGGGTCTACGAGATCACGCCGACCCGACACGTCTTCATCGTCAGTTACGGGACCCGGTACCTCGGCGAGGAACCGCTCGTCTACTCCGCCGAGCACAAGGAGTTGGGCGTCTTCTCCTACGACGAGGTGCCGGCCCTGCGCATGCCCGAGCCGTACAAGCGGACCATCGCCCGCTGGCGGGACCGCCTCCAGGTGGGTTGACCGGTTGCCTCAGCCGGCGGTAGCGGGCGAGTGGGGCGGTGACGGCACGGTGTGATCGTCATCCACCGGCCCTCTCGCATTCCGCCGATCCTGGCCGCCGCCCGCCCGGCGACGTCGTGGCGACGCCAGGCAGGCGGCCCCGAGCTACACCCGGCCCGGCCCGCTCCGACCACCCTGGCCGGAGGCCGGCCCGCCGAACTGACCACCCGCCGGGCGGTACGGCACGTGCCCGCCGGGCTGCCGTCGGGTCGACGCCCTGCTGAGCAGTTTTTCCGCCGTGGCGTGCCTGGGTAGGCTTCGGTCGCCGCGGGGACGGTTGAAGGTGTCGATCGCGGCCTGGACCGTCTGACCGAGCGTCGTCTGCGCGCTACCGGCCTTCTCCAGGTGCTTCCGCATCTCCTGGAGGTAGTAGACGTTCCGGCGGTCCCGCTCCCTGGGCTCCAGCGGCAGGTCCCCCGTGACCGCCTCGTCTTCGGCCTCGTAGCCCTCCGTCGGTTTGTCACCGAGGTTGAGCTGGCCGACCAGCTCGTCGACCTTCGCCCGCGTCTCGGGATCCAGCGGGTTCAGTCCCCGCCGGAAGCCGATGACGACCTCCTTGACCCCCTCGTGGAAGCTGCGGCCCGACGGTTGGGGCTGCGGCTGCGGTGACTGCATGGTGGCGGCCTGGCTGACCTGTGGGGCGTCCCAGTCGGTGACGTCGAACGTGGGCAGGTCAGGTGGGGTGGGCGGCATCTCGGGACTCCCTCGTGACGGATGCTGGCGCCGTCACTACGCGCGCCCACCGGTGACGGTTCAGTCACCGGTGGGCGCGGTAGCTCACACCCCGACGGCCGCCAGGATCGCATCCCGGGAGGCGGTGACCTCGGCGCGCAACTGGGCAAGGTCCACCCCCACCAGCTCACCCGCGGCCTTGCGGACCCGGCCCGCCACCAGCACCGTCTCGATGTTGCGGGCGTCCGCGCCGAGGACCAGGGTGCCGACGGCGTCGTTGAGCGGCATGGTGTTGACGGCCGCGGCGTCGACCACGATCAGGTCCGCCTGCCGGCCCGGGGTGAGCGAGCCGGTCACCTCGCCCAGACCGTTGGTACGGGCACCCTGCCGGGTGGCGAAGTCCAGCACGTCCCGAGTGGTGATCCGCTCCGGCACCGCGTCGGTGCCGTAGGCGGCGTTGACGGCGCGCATCCGCTGGATCGTGTGCAGGGTCCGCATCTGGGTGAACATGTCGCTGGCCAGGGCCACCTCGACGTCGATGCTGAGGCCGGGGCGGACGCCGACGGCGAGCGCCTCGTCGACCGCCGGCACCGCGGTCTCCAGGCCGATCTGGGCGTCCGAGGTCGGTGCCAGCGAGACGGTCGTACCGGTGTCGGCGATCGCCCGCCACGCGTCGGCGCTGAGCCCGGTGGCGTGGATCAGCGTCACCTGCGGGCCGAGCAGGCCGTCGTCGGCCCAGCGCAGGATCGCCGCCGACGAGGCCGCGCCGAAGACCGCGTCGATGCTGACACCGATATCCAGGTCACGGGCGACGGCGGCCAGTTCCCGACCGTACGCCGGTCGGGGTCCGGCGATCTCGTCGGTCGCCAGGGCCGCCAGCCGCAGGGTGACCAGCCCACCACCACCACCGTGGTACGCGGTGTGCAGCCGACCCAGGTCGGCGGGCCACTGCCGGTCCCAGTCGCCGAAGTGCGGGCCCATCGAGGCGTGCACGCCCCGGATACCGGTGTCCAACAGGGCCTGGACGGCGGCGTCGGAGTGGGCGGCGGTGCGCGAGTTGTGCGAGAAGTCGAGCATCGTGGTGATGCCGGCGTCGAGCGCGGTCAACGCGGCCAGCCGGGTGCCGACGTACATGTCGTGCGGGGAGTACGCCGGGGCGATCCGGCCGAGGGTCGACGTCACGTACGCGCCCAGGTCCCCCACGTCGGGGATGCTGCGGCGCAACTGGGCCTGCCAGGCATGCCGGTGGGTGTCGACGAGACCGGGGGCGACGATCCGGTCGGTGGTGTCGACGATCTCGGCGGTGGCGGCACCCGGATGGGAGGTGAGGTCGGTTCCGACGGCGACGATCCGGTCGCCGTCGACCAGCACGTCGCCACGGGCCAGGTCACCGACGGTGGGGTCCATGGTGACGACGGCGCCACCGGTGAAGAGCATCATGGTCGGTCTCCTATGGTCGTCACTTGCGGTGCAGGACGTAGCCGGCGTGGTGCAGCACCCCGTCGACGAACTCGCCGTACGCCCAGAAGCCCAGGTCGTCGAGGTAGACGATCCGGTCACCGGTGATCCAGAACGAACCCTGGTACGCGTGCGGCCGGCCGCCGCGGGTCTCGTCGTACCGGCCGTCGGCGGTCAACTCCTGGTGCAGGAAGCCGCTCTCGTCGATCCACATCCCGAGGTGGGGGCTCGTCACCTGGCGGGGCTGCCCCGACTCGCGGGCCACCGGGGGTTCGGTGACCAGGCGGCGGCCGTTGAGCGCGTGGAACCGGCCGTCGACGACGACGGCGGCGGCCTGCTCGTACCGCCAGACGAGCCGGTGCAGCGCGGAGGTCCCGGCGGGGGCGGCGGTGAGCACCGCGAAGGTGGCCGGGTTGCCGGGGGTCAGGGTGCCGACCCGGTCGGCGGCCCGGCTGCGCAGGCCGGCGAGGGCGACGCCGTCGGTGACGCCGGGCACGATGGTCAGGCCGGTGCAGTCCACGACGATGGCGTTGTCGTCGCCGGCGGCGGTGTGCAGGCCGGGGCCGACCCCGACCACGACGGCACCGCCGAGCAGCAGGTCCGCGCCGGTGAGGTCACCGATGAGCGGGTCGAGGGTGTGGATGGTCGCGTTGACGAAGAGCAGCGGCCGATGGTCGGCGGCGGCGATCTCGGTCAGGACGTTCTCGTCGAGCTGGGTCATGCCTCCACCCTCGGTGGGGGCGGCCGGGACCGACCAGGGCGGACTGTTCCGGGGTGTGACGCACCCTGGCTGCCGGCGTCGCGTCCCGCCTACCGTGGGCGGTATGGCGGTCACCGTACTGGGGAGTTTCCTCACCGCCCGGCGGGCCCGGCTCCGGCCGGAGGACGTCGGGTTGGTCTCGCACCGCGCCCGCCGGGTGGCGGGCCTGCGCCGGGAGGAGGTCGCGGTGCTCGCCGGGGTGAGCGCCGACTACTACGCCCGGCTGGAACAGGGCCGGGAGCGGCACCCGTCGGCGTCGGTGCTGGGTGGGATCGCCCGCGCGCTGGACCTCGACGCCGACGCCCGGGAGCACCTGTTCCGGTTGGCCGGGGTACCGCTCGACAACCCGCCGGCGGCGGCCGTGGAGCACGTCGATGCGGGGCTGCGGCAGCTGCTCGACGCCTGGCCGGACCTGCCCGCGATCGTCCTCAACCGGCGGTTGGACCTGCTGGCCCACAACGCGATCGCGGGGGCGTTGTTCGCCGACTTCGCCGACACCGCCAACCTGGCCCGGATGACCTTTCTCGACCCTACCGGGCCGGTCTTCTTCGTCGACTGGCAGCGGGCCGCCGAGACGTGCGTGGCGAACCTGCGGCTCGCCCACGGGCACGACCCGACCGACCGGCGTACCGCTGAACTCGTCGCCGAGCTGGAATCGGCGAGCGGGACGTTCCGCCGGTTGTGGCGGCGCCACGACGTGCGGGGCAAGACCCACGAGGCGAAGACCTTCCGACACCGCGCGGTCGGCAAGCTGACGCTGGCGTACACCGCGTTCGACGTCCGTGGGACGACCGGCCAGCAGGTGATCGTCTACCGCGCGCAGCCACACAGCCGGGACGCCGACGCGCTACGACTGCTCACCATGCTGGCCGCCGCGCCCCGGCTCGACGCCGGGTCGACGCGCTCCGACGATCTGCCCCGGCGGCACCGGTGACGGCTGCGACGACGTCCCGGCCTCCGGTGTCGGCGCCGCCAGGACAGCCCCGCTGACCGCTTGGCCTGCGGGAGGCATCGCGAACTCCCACCCGAAACAGTGAAGGGAACTGACATGACCACCTCGAACAGGCGGGCCCTGCTGCTCTCGGCCTCCATCGCCACCGGGGCCGCGCTGGGGCTCTCGACCACCGCCAGTCCCGGCCACGCCGGCCCGCCCGGTACTCCCGACGGCAGTCCCGGCGGTGGTCGGGGCCGGGGCCGCGAGGAGCGCAACCGGCAGCTCGTCATGGCCGCCTTCGCCCGGCAGAACAGCGGTGGCAGCTTCTACGACATCCTCGCCGACGACGTACGGTGGAGCATCGTCAACGGCCGGACCTACGACAGCAGGGCGGAGTTCCTCGCGGAGGGCTCCGCACCGATCCTCGACCGGCTCAGGACCATCCTGCGCATGCGCCCCCTGCAGGTCTGGACCGACGGGGACACGGTGATCGTCCACTTCGAGGCCGACGCCGTCGCCCTGGACGGCCTGGCGTACCACAACGAGTACTGCTGGATCCTGCGGATGCGGGCGAACCAGGTGTTCCGGGTGCATGCCTTCCTCGACATGGTGGCCGTCGCGAACCTCGTCGACCGGGTGAAACTCCCCGCCGGACGGTAGCCCGGCGGGTCTGCGGCGGGTCAGCGGGCGGGTCAGCGGGCGGCGGTGAGGCTGGCGCAGTCGGTCTCGTCGGGCAGCAGGGGGCGGAAGGTCAGCGTCCAGCGCCTGCCGTCCGAGATCCACCCGGTGGCCGCGTTGGCCCCGGCAGCGGCCTGCCGTACCTGCTCCAGCGCGGCCCCGGTGACCGTCACGCAGCCCAGGTCGCCGCTCGGTCCGATCTCCTGCCCGGGCAGGCCCGGACCGGGCCAGGCGAGGACCTGCGGTGCCGCGATTCCCTCAGGCTCGACCCACGGCTGCGCGACGACCGCCAGCCCGGTCGCCTGGTACGCGGTCGTCTCGACCGGCTCAGCACCGCCGACGGTCGGCGGCGTGGCCGGCGGGGCATCGCCGACGGTCGGCGGCGTGACCGGCGGGGCACCCTCGACGGTGGGCGGCGTGACCGGCGGGGTGCCCTCGACGGTCGGCGAACCGGCCGGCGGGGCGTCCTCGGCGGTGGGCGGTGTGGTCAACGACTCCGCGAAGATCCGCAGTCGCTGGCGGGCCTGGCGTTGCGCGGCGGTCAGCTCGGTCTCCGCCTCCGGCCCGGCCAGCAGCGCCTCGACCTCGGTCTCCTCGACGCCGGTGGCACCGGACAGTTGGAACCTGGTGGTGGGCAGGTCGGTGACGTTCGGGCTGCCCAGGTCGGCGGCGCTGCCCACCCCGGCGGCACGGGCCCGGTCGACCAGGTCGGCCACCTGATCGGCACCGATCGTGGCCACCTGGACGTTCGGCAGGGCCGGGCCGGGGTAGATCTCGATCTGCGGCCCCTCGGTGATCACCCGTCCGTCGCCATACACGCTGACAGTGGGCAGCCGGGTCAGCATCATCGTCGGGGTGACGAAGCCGCCCACCTGGTCCACCCGCAGCACCACCGCGTCCGCCGGGTACGCCGGCGGCCCACCGTCCGCGCCCCCACCGGCGTCGTCCCGCGCGGCACAGGCCACGGTGGTCAGCAGCAGGGGCAGGAGCACCACGACGGGTACGGCGGGAAGCTTCGTCATGCCTCCTGGGACGTCGGCGGCTGCCGAACCGTTCCGTCCGATCCCTCGAAACCGCCCGCCATCCTGCGTCACCGCGCGCCCCGTTCTCGCCGCACCTCGCCACCTTCGCCGCTACCCGCCACCTCTCACCGCACTTCGCCGCCACCGCTCGCCGCCCGCCGTTTCTCGCTCCGGTCCGCGCGGTGCACCGCCGCCCGCCGCGGTCGACGCTCCGCGGTGAGCGGGGTTCCCTTCTCTACCGAAGGCGTTAACAGGGGGCCCTTCCTTACCGGCTTAGGGTGGGCGGATGGGTGAGATCATGCTGATCCGACACGGCGAGACCGAGTGGAGCGCCAGCCGCCGCCACACCTCGTACACCGACCTGGGGCTCACCGACAACGGGGTCCGGCAGGCCCGCGCGCTGCGGGCCGCCCTCGCCGGGCACCGCTTCGCGGCCGTCCTGGCCAGTCCCCGCGCCCGTGCCCTGCGCACCGCCGATCTGGCCGGGCTGCGGGTGGACGACGTCGACGACGACCTCGTCGAGTGGAACTACGGCCGGTACGAGGGGCGCACCACCGCCGAGATCCGCGGCGAACGCCCCGACTGGGTCATCTGGACCGACGGCTGCCCCGACGGGGAGTCGCCCGAACAGGTAGGTGCCCGCCTCGACCGGATCCTGGCCCGGGTCACCGGGCTGCTGGAGCAGGGCGACGTGGCGCTGGTGGCCCACGCGCACAGCCTGCGGGTCGCCGGTGCCCGGTGGATCGGCCTGCCGGCGGCCGGCGGCGGGCTGCTGCGGCTGGACACCGCCACGGTCAGCGCCCTGGGGCACGAGCACGGGCGGCGGGTCATCCTGCGGTGGAACCAGGCTCCCCCGCCGGTCGGGTCCGGGTCCGCGGTGACGGCGCGGCACTGATCCGGGGCGGGCGGCTCTCGTACGGGGTGGAGAGCACCACCGTGGTCCGGGTGGTCACGTTCGCCGAGGTGCGGATCTCCTGCAGCACCCGTTCCAGGTCCACCGGGCTGGCCACCCGCACCAGCAGCAGGTAGAAGTCGTCACCGGCCACCGAGTAGCACGAGTCGATCTCGGGCAGGTGGGCGAGCCGTTCCGGGGCGTCGTCGGGTTGCGACGGGTCGAAGGGCCGGATCGCCACGAAGGCGGTCAGCGGCAGGTCGAGCGCCTCGAACGACACCCGCGCGGTGTAGCCCTTGAGCACGCCGCGCTGCTCCAACCGGCGGACCCGCTGGTGCACCGCGGACACCGACAGGCCGACCTTCTCCGCCAGGTCCGTGTAGGACAGGCGGCCGTCGGCGGTCAGCGCGGTGACGATGGACCGGTCGATCTCCTCCACGGCGTGCAACCTACCCGGAAAAGCGCTCTCCCGCGACGACGTACCGCCGACCGGTGACCGGTGCTCAGCCCTTGGCCAGGGCCCGGGAGATGACCATCCGCTGGATCTGGTTGGTGCCCTCGACGATCTGCAGCACCTTCGCCTCCCGCAGGTACCGCTCCAGCGGGTGGTCGGCGACGTAGCCGGCACCGCCGAGGACCTGCACCGCGTCGGTGGTCACCCGCATCGCCACGTCGGTGGCGAACAGCTTCGCCTTCGCCGCCTCGGTCGAGTACGGCCGGCCCGCGTCGCGCAGCCGGGCCGCGTGCAGCGTCAGCGCGCGGGCGGCGGAGATCTGGGTGGCCGCGTCGGCCAGCAGGAACCCGAGTCCCTGGAAGGCGATGATCGGCTGGCCGAACTGCTGCCGTTCGCGGGCGTACCCGACGGCGTAGTCGAGGGCGGCCTGGGCCAGGCCGACGGCGCAGGCGGCGATGCCGAGCCGCCCGGAGTCCAGGGCGGACATGGCGATGGTGAAGCCCGCCCCCGCACCGCCGATCAGCCGGTCGGCGGGGACCCGGGCGTCGTCGAAGGCGATCTGGGCCACCGGGGAGGCGTGCAGCCCCATGGTCTTCTCGGCGGCCTGCGGGACGATGCCCGGGGTGTCCCGGTCGGCCAACAGGCAGGAGATGCCCTTGGGGCCGGGTCCGCCGGTGCGGCAGAAGATGTTGTAGAAGTCGGCCACCCGGGCGTGGGTGATCCAGGCCTTGGTGCCGGTGACCAGGTACGCGTCGCCGTCGCGGACGGCCCGGGTGGTCAGGGCCGCGGCGTCCGAGCCGCCCTGGGGTTCGGAGAGGCAGTACGCCCCGATCAGCTCGCCGCCGATCAGCTCCGGCAGTCGGCTGCGCTGCTCGTCGCTGCCGAACTCGGCAAGCGGGTAGCAGGACAGGGTGTGCACGCTGACCGCCTCGGCCACCGCCAGCCAGCGGCTGGCCAGGATCTCCAGCACCTGCAGGTACACCTCGTACGGCTGGGCGGCGCCCCCGTGCTCCTCGGGGTAGGGCAGCCCGAGCAGGCCGGCCCGGCCCAGCGTCCGCAGCACCTCGCGGGGGAACTCGGCGCGCTGTTCGTAGCCGGCCGCGTTCGGCGCGAGCTCCCGGTCGGCGAGTTCGGTGGCGAGGTCGAGCAGGTCGTGTGCCTCGTCGGTGGGTAGGATCCGGTCGACAGTCATGGCGGGGTGAGCTCCGTGGGGTGTTGAGCCGTTGCCGGGGTGGCCGGTCGGGCAGTGGGGCCACCCGTCGTCGACAGCTTAACGTTCGTTCGGCATTCCTGGTCGGGTGGCCACCCGGACGGGACGCGACCACCGGGAGCCGGTTTTCGTCGGTGGGTTGTGCCAGGCTGTCGGGCGTGGCACACCGACCCCTGTTGCTCGTCGACGCGCCGAGCCTCTACTTCCGGGCCTACTTCGGCGTTCCCGAGTCGGCCGCCCGGGCCCCCGACGGCAGCCCGGTCAACGCGGTGCGCGGCTTCCTGGACATGCTCGCCTCGCTGGTGCGCAGCCGCCGACCGGACCGGCTGCTCTGCGCGCTGGACCACGACTGGCGGCCGGCGTGGCGGGTGGCGCTGCTGCCGTCGTACAAGGCACACCGGGTCGCCCCGGCCGGTGGCGAGGAGGTGCCGGACACCCTCACCCCGCAGGTCCCGGTGATCCTGGAGGTGCTCGCCGCGATCGGCATCCCGGCGGTCGGCGCGGCCGGTTACGAGGCCGACGACGTGCTCGGCACCCTGTCGGTGACCGAGCCCGCACCGGTGGAGGTGGTCTCCGGCGACCGGGACCTGTTCCAGCTCGTCGACGACGCCCGGGGGGTCCGGCTGCTCTACGTCGGCCGTGGGGTGGCCAAGCTGGACGACTGCGACGACGCGGCGGTGCGGGCCCGTTACGGGGTGCCGGCCGCGGGGTACGCCGACTTCGCGGCGCTGCGCGGCGACCCCAGCGACGGCCTGCCCGGGGTGCCCGGGGTCGGCGACAAGACCGCCGCCCGGCTGATCGACCGACACGGCAGCCTGGCCGGTGTCCTCGCCGCGCTGGACGAGCCGGGGGCGGGTTTCGCGCCGGGGCTGCGGGCCAGGCTGGTGGCCGCCCGCGACTACCTCGCCGTGGCACCGAAGGTGGTCGGGGTCGCCCGGGACGTGCCCCTGCCGGAGCTGGACACCCGGCTACCCACCGAGCCGGCCGACCCGGAGCGATTGCTGGCCCTGGCGCAGCGGTGGAACCTGGCCGGCTCCTGCCGCCGCCTGGTCGACGCCCTCACCGACCAGGCCTGACCCGGAGGCCGGCGTCAGCGGGGCGGCGGGTTGCGCCGGGACGGGAACGGGGTCCCCGGCTGCCCCAGGGTCGACCGGCCCCGCAGCCCGACCGGGTCGATCGGCTCCGGCGGCGCGGGGGTCTGTTCCGCCGCCGCGTAGCGGGAGTCCAGGTAGGCCGCGGCGGCCCGGTCCTCGTCGGTGGGGGCGGCGAGCAGGGCGTAGACCAGCCCGACCACCACGAAGATCACCGCCAGTACGATCGGGGTCAGCAGGGTACTCACCCCGGCCCCGCTCACCACGCCGGTACGCGGGTGCAGGTGCACCGAGAGCGCGCTCATGCCGGTGAAGTGCATGCCGTTGACCGCGACCCCCATCAGCAGCGCCGAACCGGCGATGGCCAGCGGACGCCGGACGGTCATCGCCAGCCAGAGCGCCACCGTGGCGGCCACCACCGCGATCACCACCGACAGCACCACCCGAAGCGTGTCGTAGCCGAAGGTGCCGTTGAGGCGCATCGCCGCCATGCCGGTGTAGTGCATCGCCGCGACACCGGCACCGGTGAACAGGCCGCCGACGAGGAGCCTCGGGGCGGTGAGCCGACCGGTGCCGACGATGGCCAGGCCGATGCCGACGGCGACCACGGCGATCACCGTGCTGGCGATGGTGATCGGCACGTCGTAGCGGATCCGGGTGCCGGAGACCGCGAAGCCGAGCATCGCCATGAAGTGCATCGCCCAGATGGCGGTGCCCCCGAGTGCCCAGGCGCTCAGCGACCCCCACCAGATGCGTTGGCCGGTGCTGGACGCGGTACGGATCCGGCCGGCGCAGACCAGCCCCAGCACCGACCCCAGCACCGACAGCGCGTAGCTGAGCGCCGGGGTGATCCACCCGTACTCGAAATGACTGATCTGCGCCATGACAGAGATCTCCCCACGGATCAAACTTCTCGTCGGCGCTCCCCAGGCCGTGTCCATGATGGCGGCCCCTCTGAACAGGCCAAACGGCACCCCCCGAAAGTTTCGGGGGGTGCCGTTTCGGTGACAGACGGGTGCGTCGTTTCAGGTCGCGGCGTGGTAGGCGAGCACCCCTCGGTTGACGGTGGCGATCGCCTGCCGGGCGGTGGCCCGCAGCTCGGTCGAGGCCCCACCGGAGTCGGCGAGCTGACCCAGCAGGTCGACGACCTGCCGGGCCCACCGGACGAAGTCACCGGCGGGCATCTCACCGTCGATCTCGTGGCCGCTGGCCAGCACCTTCGCCAGCGTCTCGCCACGGGCCCACCGGTAGATCGGCCAGGCGAAGCCGAGATCCGGCTCGCGGGTGACGGTCAACCCCCGGGCGGCCTCGTCGGACTCGATGCCGCTCCACAGCTTCAGCGTCTCCTCCACCGCCTCGGCCACCCCGCCCCGGGGCAGCGAGGCGCGTTCGTCGACGTCCCGGCGTGCCTCGAAGACGATCACCGAGACGGCCGCGGCCAGCTCCGCCGGGGCCAGACCGTCCCAGACGCCACCGCGCAGACACTCGGCGACCAGCAGGTCCGCCTCGGTCCAGATCCGGCTCAGCATCCGCCCGGCGGCGGTGACCTCACCGTCGGCGGTGAGGTAGCCCCGGGCGGTCAGCAACGCCACGATCCGGTCGAAGGTTCGGGCCAGCGAGCCGGTCCGGCCGGAGACCCGTTGCCGCAGCTCGTCGGTGTCACGCTCCAGGCGGCGACGCCGCTCCGCCCAGCGGGCGTGCTCCTCCCGGTCCGGGCAGGCGTGGCAGGGGTGCCGGCGCAGCTCGGCCCGCAGCTGGGTGAGCCGGTCGTCCTCGCCGTTGCCGCGTCCCCGGGCCCCCCGCCGGCTGCGCCGGTCCAGACCGGTGCCGCTGACCTGCGCGGCGAGGTCCCGGCGGGCGGCCGGCGACCGGTGGTTGAAGTGCTTGGGCACCCGGATGCGGGTGAGCACCTCGGCCGGGGTGGTGAAGTCACCGGGGCTGACCCGGCCGGCCCAGCGGTCCTGGGTCAACACCAGCGGGCGCGGCTCACCGAACCCGCCGGTGGCCGGATCGAGCACCACCGCCAACCCGGCCCGGCGGCCGGCCGGCACCCGGATCACGTCGCCGACCCGCAGCCGTTCCAGGGCGGCCACGGCGGCCGCCCGGCGCTGGCTCTGCCCCTGCCGGGCGATGGACCGCTCCCGTTCGCCGATGGCCACCCGCAGGGCGAAGTACTCGTCGAAGTCACCGTGGTGGCACTCGGCCTCCACGCCGTACGCCTCGATGGTCTCGGTGTTGCGCTGCACCTGCCGGGCCAGGCCGACCACCGACCGGTCGGCCTGGAACTGGGCGAACGAGGACTCCAGCAGCTCCCGTGCCGGCGCGGTGCCGACCGTACCGACCAGGTTGACCGCCATGTTGTACGACGGCCGGAAGCTGGACCGCAGCGGGTAGGTGCGGGTGGAGGCCAATCCGGCCACGTGCCGGGGATCGGTCTCCGGTGACCAGACCACCACGGCGTGGCCCTCGACGTCGATGCCCCGCCGCCCGGCCCGGCCGGTGAGCTGGGTGTACTCCCCCGGGGTCAGGTCGACGTGCGCCTCGCCGTTGTACTTGACCAGCCGTTCCAGGACCACACAGCGGGCCGGCATGTTGATCCCCAGCGCCAGGGTCTCGGTGGCGAAGACCGCCTTGACCAGGCCCCGGACGAACAGCTCCTCGACGACCTCCTTGAAGACCGGCAGCATGCCGGCGTGGTGGGCGGCCAGGCCGCGCTCCAGGCCGTCGAGCCACTCCCAGTAACCGAGCACCGTCAGGTCCTCGCCGGGGATCGCGGTGACCCGCGACTCCACCACCCGGCGGATCTCCGCCCGCTCCTCCGGCGAGGTCAGTCGCAGCCCGGCGGCGAGGCACTGCTGGACGGCGGCGGCGCAGCCGGCCCGGCTGAAAATGAACAGGATCGCCGGCAGCAGGCCCTCCCGGTCCAGCCGGTCGACGATGTCGGGACGCAACGGCCCCCGCCACCGGGGACCCCGACGGCCCCACCCGCCGCCGCGGGTGTCGCTGACCTCCAGCCGGCGCAGCGTGTCCCGGGTGTAGCGCAGCAACTCGGGGTGGACGTCGTGCTTGCGGGCGGCGTCGGCGTCGTGGAACAGGTCGAACATCCGCTTGCCGACCAGCATGTGCTGCCACAGCGGCACCGGACGGTGCTCGCTGACCACCACCGCGGTCTCGCCGCGCACGGTGACCAGCCAGTCGGCGAACTCCTCGGCGTTGGAGACGGTGGCCGACAGGGAGACCAGGGTGACCGAGGCCGGCAGGTGGATGATCACCTCTTCCCACACCCCGCCCCGGAACCGGTCGGCCAGGTAGTGCACCTCGTCCATCACCACGTAGGCCAGGCCGTCGAGGGTGGCCGAACCGGCGTAGAGCATGTTGCGCAGCACCTCGGTGGTCATCACCACCACCGGCGCGTCGCCGTTGATCGCGTTGTCGCCGGTGAGCAGCCCGACCTGCTCGGTGCCGTAGCGCTCCACCAGGTCGTGGTACTTCTGGTTGGACAGCGCCTTGATCGGGGTGGTGTAGAAGCACTTGCGCCGCGCCGGTGCCGGGCCGTCGGCGACCGCCGGGCCCGCAGGGGCACCCCGCAACGCCAGATGTACGGCGAACTCGCCGACCACCGTCTTGCCCGCGCCGGTGGGGGCACAGACCAGGACCCCGCTGCCCTTCTCCAGGGCCTGGCACGCCTCGCGCTGGAAGTCGTCGAGGTCGAACCCCACCCCGAGGGCGAACTCGTCAAGCGCCGGGAACTCGGAGGCCTGCGCGGCCCGGCGGCGCGCCGCGGCGTAGCGCTCGGCGGGACTCGACATGTCACCAAGATTAGTGCGTCCTGCCACGGGCCACCCGGCAAGGCCGTGCGGGCGGGTGGTCGGGGGCGGTCGGTAGGGTGCACGGCGTGCCGGACCATGCCGAATCTCCCACGACCCGTGCCGCCGAGCCACACCGCCGGTCCGTCGCGGCGGTCCTCTTCGACTTCCACGGCACCCTCGCCCAGGTGGAGGAGCCCCACGAGTGGGTGCTCGCCGCCGCGGCGGCGTGCGGGGTCACCCTCGACCGGATCCGGGCCACCTCGCTGGCCGACCGGCTGGTGATGGCCGGCCGGGCGGGCGGACCCCTGCCGGCCCGGGTGCCGCCCCGGCTGGCCGAGCTCTGGGCCGACCGGGACCTGTACGAACACGCCCACCGGGCGGCGTACACCGGGCTGGCCGAGACGGTCGACACCGGCATCGACGGGTTGGCCGAGGCGCTGTACCAGCGGGTGCTGGTCCCCGAGGGCTGGGTGCCGTACCCGGACACCGGGCCGACCCTGACGGCGCTGCGGCAGGCCGGCGTGAAGGTCGCGGTGGTCAGCAACATCGGCTTCGACCTCCGGCCGCTCTTCGTCGCCTGGGGGCTCGACGAGCTGGTCGACGCGTACGCGCTCTCCTACGAGGTGGGGCGCTGCAAGCCCGACCCGGGGATCTTCCTGCGGGCCTGCGGGATGCTCGGGGTGGACCCGGAGGAGACGCTGATGGTCGGCGACACACCTGCCGACGCCGGCGCGGTCGCGGCCGGCTGCGCGGCGCTGGTGCTGCCGGCGGTCGGACCGGGGCGGCGCAGCGGCCTCGGCGCAGTGCTCGACCTGGCGCTAACCACCTCCCGTTAGCACCGTCGGTTAGCGCCGCTGTGACGATCGGGTTATCGTCGCTGCCATGATCACCGAGGTGGGTCCGGCCCGGGACCGCATCGTGCGGGCCGCCGCCGCGCTGCTGGCCGAGGGCGGCCGGGAGGCGGTCACCACCCGGGCGGTGGGCCGGGTCGCCGGAGTGCAGGCCCCGACCATCTACCGGCAGTTCGGCGACATGCGGGGCCTGCTCGACGCGGCGGCCAGCTACCGATTCGCCGCCTACCTGCACGCCGAGTCCTCCGGCGAGCTGACCGGCGACCCGGTAGACGACCTGCGCCGGGGCTGGGACGTCCAGGTCGGCTTCGGCCTGACCAACCCGGCCTGCCACGCCCTGATGTACGGCGACCCGCAGCCGGGCCGGACCCCCACCGCCGCCCGGGTCGCCGCCGACATCCTGCACCACCTGGTCCTGCGGGTGGCCGAGGCGGGCCGGCTGCGCACCGGCGTGCCCGAGGCGACCGGCATGCTGCACGCCGCCGCCTGCGGGGTCACCCTCGCCCTGATCCGGGCGGACCCGGCGACGCGGGACCCCGACCTGTCCGCCCGGACCCGCCAGGCGCTGTTGGCCACGCTGGTAAGCGACTCCGTGGCCGCCCGGGCGCTGCCGGCCGCCGCCGACCCGGTCCGGCACGCGGTCGCCCTGCGGGCCGCCCTGCCCCAGTGGGCCACCGCCCTCACCGACGCCGAACGCGCCCTGCTCACCGAGTGGCTGGACCGGCTGGCGGCCTGACCGCCCCAGCGGGCCAGCGGGCCACCGGCCCACCGGCCCACCGGCCACCGGGCCACCGGGCCACCGGGCCCGACGGTGGCGGTCAGCGCAGCAGGTGGGCGGCGGCGGGCACGGCGGTGACGGTGACCGGCAGGTCCAGCACCCGCTCCCCGTCGGCGTAGCCGGTGATCCCCTCGGCGGTGAGCTGCACGCTACGGGCCCGGAAGCAGCGCACCAGCGGATGCCGGACGTGGGTGCCCCGGTAGATGCTCGGCTTGACCCGCATCAGGGTCCGCCTGTCGAACCGGCCACCCACCACCACGTCCAACAGCCCGTCGGTCGGGTCGGCGTCCGGGCAGATCCGCATCCCACCGCCGTAGCTGGCGCAGTTGCCCACCGCCACCAGGACCGCGTCCAACTCGTGCACCACCCCGTCGAGCCGCAGCGTGTACCGGCGGGCACGCAGCCGGGCCAGCTCGACCAGGATCGCCAGATCGTAGCGGCGGGGACCACGGGGCCACCGCATCCGGTTGGCCCGCTCGTTGACGATCGCGTCGAAGCCGGCGGCCAGCACCGCCCCGAACCACCGTGGTGCGCCCGCCGCCCCGGTCAGCCGGGCCAGGTCGACCGGGCGGGTCCGGCCCGCCCGCAGGGCCGCCACGACCGCGTCGGCCGCGGCGAGCGGATCGGTCGGGAAGCCGGTGTCCGCCGCGAAGTCGTTGCCGGTGCCGACCGGCAGCACCCCGAACGGCACCCCGGTGCCGGCCACCGCCTGCAACGCCCGGTGCACCGTGCCGTCACCGCCCACCGCGACCAGTGCGCCGGCGCCCTCGGCGACCGCCCGCCGGCAGGCCGACTCGGCCCCGGCACCACCGTCGGCGGTCAGCACCCGGACCGGGCGGTCGACCGCCGCCAGCCGGTGCAGCAGGTGGGGCAGCAGGTCACGATGGCGACCCCGGGACGCCGACGGGTTGACCAGGACGGCCAGGGGGCCGTCGGGAGGCGACGGTCGATCGGGGACGGTCACGGCCAGCACCGTACCCGTCCCCGACCGGTCAGGTCATGTCGTCGTACCGGCGCTCGATCGGCGTCGGTGCCGCGATCGGCTCGGGCGCGGTGATCGGATCGGCGGCCTCGATGCGCTGCCCGGCGACCACCGGCTCGCGGTCGTCGGACAACGGCGACGCCTCGTCGTCGTCGACACCCGCGTAGATCTCCTTGCCGCGGCCCCGACGTCTGTCGTTGACGAACGCCACCCCCACCGCGATGAAGTAGAGCAGGCAGAGGCAGAGCGCCAGCAGCGTCATGCCGAACGGGCCCGGGTCCGGCGTGGCCACCGCCGCGAAGGCGAAGCAGATGAAGACCACGACCCGCCACCAGCTGAGCAGCCGACGGGCGCTCACCACCCCGGTGAAGTTGAGCATCAACAGGGTCAACGGGAACTCGAACGCCACCCCGAACAGCAGGATCATGTTGGTGACGAAGGAGATGTACCGGGTCACCTCCAGCTGCGAGTCGGTGCCGGTGACCCCGGCCTCCAGCAGGAAGGCCAACCCCTTGTCGACCACGAAGTACGCCAGGATCGAGCCGGCGGCGAACAACGGCGCCGCGATCGCCACGAAGACGTAGGCCCACTTGCGTTCGTGCCGGTGCAGACCGGGGGCGATGAACGCCCAGAGCTGGTAGAGCCAGACCGGGCCGCCGAGGATCAGCCCGACCCACAACGCGATCTTGAGCTTGAGGACGAACCCGTCCGCCGGCGAGAGCATCAGGAAGTTCTGACACTCGCCGTCGACCATCATGCCGGGCAGCCGGCAGTACGGCTGCGCCAGCAGGTCGAACACGTCCTGGGCGACCACGAACCCGGCCACCAACCCGATAAGGATCGCCAGCGAGGCGCGGAACAGCCGGGTGCGCAGCTCGCGCACGTGCTCGATGAGGGTCATCGAGCCGTCGGCGGCCCGTTCGAACGTGCTCGGACCGCGTTTACGGAGGGCGAAGGCCACGGTCTCGGGGCCCTTCGGTCAGTTGTCGCGGACGCGCTGCACCGGGTCGCTGACCGGGGGTGCGTACGGCTGCTGCTGACCCGGGGCGGCGTACTGCTGCTGCGGGGGCGGCGCGTACTGCTGCTGACCCGGGGCGTACGGCTGCTGGCCCGGAGCGTACTGCTGCTGGGCGGCGTTGGGCGGCAGCGGCTGGTAGCCGGTCTGCGCGTCGGCCTTCTCGGCCAGGTCGCGGTCGTCGTCCTGCAGGCTCTTCGTCTCGGCCTTGATGATCCGCAGCGAACGGCCGAGCGAGCGGGCCGCGTCGGGGAGCCGCTTCGCGCCGAAGAGCAGGATCAGCACGACCACGAGTACGGCGATGTGCCACGGCTTGAGGGCACCCATGGGAAGCTCCAGTCGCTCTGTGTGTCTGCCGGGGTGGGTCGCAACCCATCGTACGTCCGTCACGGGCCGTTGCCACCCGCCGGGCGGTGGTGATTCGTCCCGGCCGGTGAAGTCTCGGCCAACCCGGGTTGTCCCGTCAACCACCTGCGCGGACCCTTTCCCCGGTCGGGCCGGGTCGGGTCGGCGGCCGCGACGACCGCGATCGATCAGCCGCCGCGCCGGGCGTTGATCACGGCCATCCGCTGCTGGGCGGTGGCCAGCCGCTCCTGGAGCGACTCGGCCCGCGACTGCAACGCCTCGGCGGAGTCGCGCAACTGCTCAGCCTCGGCGGCCCGCCGTTGCAGGGCCAGCGCCGCCCGGCGCAGCCGGGGCAGCCGGGTCAGCACCGACCGGACGGCCAGCGCCAGCACGACCAGCGCGAACAGCAACACCGCGAGCACGATCCACGTCACCACGGCGTCAGCCTACCGGCCGTCGCCACAGACCGCCGGAGCGGCGGTGCCGGTGACCGCCACCGGCCGCCACCGGCGCTGATGCCGGCCCGGCGGGGGCCGGGGTGACAGCGACGGTGCCGGCCCGGGGTGGCTGCCCTCACCCGGCGGCGGGCGCGGGGGACGCGTAGGCGTCGAGCGCGGCGACCGCCTGGGCGCGTACCTGCTCGACCAACTCCGTCGGAGCGACCACGGTGACGTTCGGCCCCAGGCCCAGCACGAACCGGCGGGCCCAGTCCAGGTCGGTGACCCGCAGCGAGACCAGCCACCGGTCGCCGTCGCCGGGCTCGACCGACTCGCACGGGTAGTACTCGGTGATCCACCGCTCCCCACGACCGATCCGCAGGGTGATCAACGGCAGCTGCGGCGAGGGCCGGAACACCCCGTCACTCAGATCGTGCGGACGGGCCCGCGGCGGTGCCGCCGCCGGCTCGGCCAACTCGGTGAACGCGTCGATCCGGTCGGCCCGGAACAGCCGTACCTCCTCCGCCCGGCGGCACCACGCCTCGACGTACGCCCGGCCGCCCACCGAGAGCATCCGCAGCGGGTCGATGGTCCGTTCGGTGGTCTCGTCCCGGGCCGCGGTGTAGTACGTGATCCGCAGGGCCCGCCCCCGCTGCACCGCGTCGCGCAGCTCACGCACCTGCGGGCTGTCCCCGGCCAGCCGGACCGCCACCGGGGCGCCGACCAGGTCGCCGGCCGCGTCCTCGATCTTGGCCAGGGCCCGCTCCACCGCCTCCCGGTTGGCCACCCCGGGCGTCTCGGCGAGCATCCGCAGCGCCACCACCAGCGCCAACGCCTCGTCCGGGGTGAGCCGCAGCGGCCGGTCGATCCCCGCGTCGTAGGTGATGGTCACCCGGTCGCCGTCGAAGGCCATGTCGATCAGGTCGCCGGGGCCGTAACCGGGCAGTCCGCACACCCAGAGCAGCTCCAGGTCCTCGCGCAGCTGCCGCTCGGTGACCCCCAGGTCGCCGGCGGCCTCGGCGATCTCGATACCGGGCCGGGCCAGCAGGTAGGGCACCAGGTTGAGCAGCCGGGCCAGCCGGTCGGCCGAGGCCCGGGAGCCGCCCCGGGCGGCCGGGCGGGTCACCGCGGGCTCCCGGCGGGCACCAGCTCGTCGTGCCGGGCGGCGATCTCCTTCAACCGTTGGATCACCGCGTCGCGGACCTCCGGCGGCTCCAGCACCCGCACCTGCGGGCCGTACCCGACGAGCTGACCGGCCAGCGAGTCCGGATCGGCGTACGGCAGCACCAGCCGGTCACCGTCCGGGCCGCCGCGGCACTCCACCGCCCAGCGGCGCAGGCCGGCGGCGCGCCCCGGGGCCACCAGGACGGTGGCCCGCCCGGTGCGCTCCACCGGCCCGGACCAGCGGGCGACGTGGCTGATCAGATCCAACCCGGCCGGCGGCTGGTAGGCCCCCGGGGGGCCGGTCACCCGGACCGCGCCCACCACCCGGGAGAGCCGGAAGCACCGGGTGGCGCCCCGGTCCAGGTCGTGTCCGACGACGTACCAGCGGCCACGCCAACAGACCACGCCCCACGGCTGCAGTCGGCGGCGGGTGGGCGCGTCGTCGTCGGGTACCCGGTAGTCGAAGCCGACCACCCGGCGGTCCCGGGCGGCGGCGGTCAACGGCGCGAACGCCGGGTCGACGGTGACCATCGGCTCCAGGCCGAGGGTCGCCTGCGGGTCCACGTCCACCCCGGCGGCGCGCAGCTTGGCCAACCCGGAGGAGGCGGCGGCGGCCAGCCCGGCGTGCTGCCACAGCCGGGCGGCGATGCCCACCGCGGCGGCCTCGTCCGGTTCCAGGGGGATGTCGGGCAGCGCGTACTCGCGGTGCGCGATGCGGTAGCCCGGCTCGGCGTCGAAGATGCTCGCCGTGCCGGTCTCCAACGGCACGCCCAACTCCCGCAGCTCGGCCTTGTCCCGCTCGAACTTGCGCTGGAAGGCCTCGTGGTCCCGGGGATCGTCGGGGTCGTGCTCGTAACCGGGCACGGTCGCGGCGATCTGCGCGGCGGTCAGGAACCGTCGCGTGGACAGCAGACAGATCACCAGGTTGACCAGGCGTTCGGTGCGGTTCCGCGACACGTGCAAACGCTAGCAGGCCGACCGGGCGCGGCGCGCACCCACGCCGCCGCCCCGGCGCCGACCCCGGGCACCGGCGCGCGGGGGGTCGAGGCTAGCGTGCCGGGCATGGTGCGATGGCGGTCCGGCACGGTCACGACGGTACGGCGGCAGTGGGCCGGCGCGGTGGAACTCGACGTCGCACTGCCCGACGGCGCCACCATGCGGGCCCTGGCCTACCCCGACCTGGTCGGCCGGCCGGAGCCCGGCGACCGGGTGCTGCTCAACGCCGGGGCACTGCTGATGGGCCTCGGCACCGGCGGGTACGCCCTGGTCGTGGCGGTGCCGGACCGGCTGCCGGCCGACCCGCCGCAGACCGTCGACACCCGCGACGCCGGGCACCTGGTCAAGGCCCGATACACCCCGCTGCAGCCGATCCTGCTCGGGGTGGACGAGGAGGCCTCCCCGCACCACGGCCTGCTCGCCGCCGCCGAGAGCCTCGACGGGATGCCGGTGGTCACCGCCGACCTGCACTCCGCGCTGCCGGCCATCCTCGCCGGCGTCCGCGCCGACGCGCCCGGTTGCCGGGTGGCGTACCTGCTCACCGACGGTGGCGCGCTACCGGCCTGGTTCTCCCGCACGCTGGCCGGGCTGCACGACCAACTCGCCGGCACGATCAGCGTCGGGCAGGCCTTCGGCGGCGACCTGGAGGCCAGCACCCTGCACAGCGGACTGCTGGCCGCCCGGCACGTACTCGCCGCCGACCTCGCGATCGTCGCCCAGGGGCCGGGCAACCTCGGCACCGGTACCCGGTGGGGTTTCTCGGGGGTCGCGGTCGGTGAGGCGGTCAACGCCGTCGCCGTGCTCGGCGGCCGGCCCGTCGGCTCGCTGCGGATCTCCGCCGCCGACCCCCGCGCCCGGCACCGGGGGGTGTCCCACCACAGCGTCACCGCCTACGGTCGGGTCGCGCTCGCCCCCGCCGACCTGGTCGTCCCCGCCGGCCTGGCCCCGGAGCTGGCCGCCGAGGTCGACGCCGCGCTCGCCCCGCTGGCCGAGCGGCACCGGATCGTGCGGGTACCCGCCGACGGCCTCGACGCCGCGCTGCGCGCCAGCGCGGTCCCGCTGTCCACCATGGGTCGTGGCCTGGACGCCGACCACGCCTACTTCCTCGCCGCCGCCGCCGCCGGCCGGCACGCCGCCGGCCTCATCGCCTGACCACCGGGGCCCGCGCGGGAGTCAGAGCAGGAAGATCAACGCCAGCCAGGCACCGATCATGGCCACCAGCGCGACGGTCAACACCCAGGTCGGCACGGTGTACTCGCCGCGCCGGTTGCGCTCGATCTCGGCGCGGACCTTCTCCCGACGGCGCTCCAGCCAGTTGCGCGGTCGGGTGTCCTCGGATCGCCCGGAGGGCTCGGAACTCGTCATGACCAGGCAAGCGTACCGGTGGGCTCTCGACCGCCCACCGGTACGCCGGTGCCACCTGCCGGCGGCGCCGCTCACATGCTGGCGATCAGCCGCTCCACCCGCTCGTCGTAGGCCCGGAACGGGTCCTTGCAGAGCACCGTGCGCTGCGCCTGGTCGTTGAGCTTCAGGTGCACCCAGTCGACGGTGAAGTCCCGTCGCTTCTCCTGGGCGTGCCGGATGAACTCGCCACGCAGCCGGGCCCGGGTGGTCTGCGGCGGGGTCTCCTTCGCCTCGAAGATCTCCGGATCGGTCGCCACCCGGTCCACCTCGCCGCGCCGCTCCAACAGGCCGTACAGGCCGCGACCCCGGCGCACGTCGTGGTAGGCCAGGTCCATCTGCGCCACCCGGGGGTGCGACAGCGGCAGGTCGTGCTTGCGCTGGTACCGCTCGATCAGCCGCAACTTCGTGACCCAGTCGATCTCGCGGGACACCGGCTCCAGGTCGCCGGACTCCACCGCGCTGAGCACCCGGCCCCAGAGCTCCACCACCCGCTTGGCGGTCTGGTCCCCGCCGCGGCGCTCGACGAACTCCGTGGCCTTGGCGAGGTACTCCTGCTGGATGTCCAGGGCACTGACCTCCTTGCCCGAGGTCAGCCGCACCTTGCGCCGGCCGGTGATGTCGTGCGACACCTCCCGGATCGCCCGGATCGGGTTCTCCAGCGACAGGTCCCGCATCACCACACCGGCCTCGATCATCCGCAGCACGATGTCGGCGGTGCCGACCTTCAGCAGCGTGGTGACCTCGTTCATGTTGGAGTCACCGACGATCACGTGCAGCCGCCGGTACCGCTCCGCGTCGGCGTGCGGCTCGTCCCGGGTGTTGATGATCGGCCGGCTCCGGGTGGTCGCCGAGGAGACCCCCTCCCAGATGTGCTCGGCCCGCTGGGACAGGCAGTAGACAGCGCCCCTGGGGGTCTGCAGCACCTTGCCCGCGCCGCAGATCAACTGCCGGGTGACCAGGAACGGGATCAACACGTCGGCCAGCCGGCCGAACTCACCGTGCCGGGAGACCAGATAGTTCTCGTGGCAGCCGTACGAGTTGCCGGCGGAGTCGGTGTTGTTCTTGAACAGGTAGATCTCGCCGGCGATACCCTCGTCGTGCAGCCGCTTCTCCGCGTCGACGAGCAGCCCTTCCAGGATCCGTTCACCGGCCCGGTCGTGGGCCACCAGGTCCACCACCGAGTCGCACTCCGGGGTCGCGTACTCCGGATGCGACCCGACGTCCAGATACAGCCGGGCCCCGTTGCGGAGGAACACATTGCTTGACCGGCCCCACGACACCACCCGCCGGAACAGGTACCGCGCGACCTCGTCGGGGGACAGTCGACGTTGCCCGCGGTAGGTGCAGGTGACGCCGTACTCGGTCTCGAGGCCGAAGATTCGCCGCTCCATGATGTGACATTAGCCGCCCGAGGCCCCAGATGGGCACTGCTCACCCCGCCGGAAACCGGCGTGCCCCCGCGGCCGGGCGCACAGCGCGCTGCCCGGGCCTGGTCGGGCCCGGGCAGCACCTGGTCACCGCTGGTGCCACCGCGATCCGACCGGCTCGGCGGGCCGGGACAGGAGGCACCGCCCACCGGGTGGCTCGGTGCGCGGGTGCGCGGCGGGTTACGGGGTCGGCGGCTGGGGCTGCTGGCCCTCCAGGTCGGCCGAGCCCGCCGAGGTCGTCGGCTTGCCGGCCTCCTCGGTCGGAGTCGGCGGCGTGTCGTCGGTGGCCGGGGCCTCGGCCGTGGCCGCGTCCCCGTCGAGCAGAGCGGTCAACGCGGCACCGGTGATCCGGCGGAACGTCCGACCGACCCGACGGCGGTCCAGCACCGCGACCTCAAGCTGGTCGGCGGCGATGGTACGGGCCGCGCCACCCTCCCCGCCGACGCTGCTCAACGCCCGCATCGCGACCTTGACCGCCTCGCCGAGGGACATGTCCGGGCGGTGGTGGGACTTCAACACCCCGGTGATCGCCTCGGCCTGCCCGCCCATGGCCATCCGGCCCGGCTCGTCGTTGACCGAGCCGTCGTAGGTCAACCGGTACAGCTCGTCGTCGGCGGCGGTGGCACCCACCTGGGCCACGCAGATCTCCACCTCGAAGGGCTTGGACTGCTCGGTGAAGATCGCCCCCAGGGTCTGGGCGAAGGCGTTGGCCAACGCCCGACCGGTGACGTCGCGCCGGTCGTAGCTCAGGCCGTTGAGGTCGGCCATCCGCACGCCGGCGCGGCGCAGGTTCTCGAACTCGTTGTACCGACCGACGGCGGCGAAGCCGATCCGGTCGTAGATCTCACTTACCTTGTGCAGGGCACTGGAGAGGTTCTCGGCGGCGAAGAGCACCCCGTCGGCGTAGCTCAGCACCACCGCGCTTCGACCCCGGGCGATGCCCTTGCGGGCCAGCTCGGAGCGGTCGCGCATGATCTGCTCGGGCGAGGCGTAGAACTGCATGGCCACGGCGGCGGTTCTCCTTCTGGGGCGCGGTGACGAACGACTGCTTCGGGTGGAGGTCGGCTGGGCGGTCAGCCGCCCGGGTTCTCCCGGCGGGCCTCGACCACGCTCTGGGCCAGCGCGGAGACCTCCTCGTCGGTGAGCCGGTGGGTGCCCTCCGCCGTCGCCGTCATCACCACCGGGTAGATCCGGCGGATCAGGTCCGGGCCACCGGTGGCGGTGTCGTCGTCGGCCGCGTCGTAGAGCGCGTCCACCGCCAACCGGACGGCCTCGTCGACCGCGACCCCGGGGCGGTAGCGCTTCTTCAACGCGGACTTGGCGAAGATCGAACCGGACCCGACGGCGTCGTACCCCTGCTCCTCGTAGGGGCCGCCGGTGACGTCGAAGCTGAAGATCCGGCCGGCGCGCTGCGGGTCGCTGGCGGCCAGGTCGAAGCCGGCGAAGAGCGGCACCACCGCGAGGCCCTGCATCGCCGCACCGAGGTTGCCCCGGATCATCGCGGCGAGCCGGTTGGCCTTACCGTCCAACGAGAGCATTGCGCCCTCGATCTTCTCGTAGTGCTCCAGCTCCACCTGGAACAGTCGCATCATCTCCAGGCCGATGGCGGCCGAACCGGCGATGCCGACCAGGGAGTACGCGTCAGCCGGGTGCACCTTCTCCATGGTGCGCTGGGCGATCATGTTGCCCATGGTGGCCCGCCGGTCGCCGGCCAGCACCACGCCACCGGCGGCGGCGATGGCCACGATGGTGGTCGCGTGCGGCGACAGGTCGGCGGCGATGCCCGGCGGCAGCGGCCGCCGTCCGGGCAGCATCTCGGGAGCAGCCTTGCTCAGGAACGTGGTGAAGGAGGACGTCCCCGCGTTGGTGAACACATCTGGTAGACGCCCGGATGGATCAAAAGCCGCTGCCACGTGGTTCCTCTCAGGTACGTGATGGCCCTGGCCAGCCTCACCGGACTGTCCCGGAACTGACCAAGACCACCGTTGCAGTTGAAGCAGAGTATCCCGCGCACCCACCCGGTGCGATGATCGTGGTCCGGACGTCACGGGCCCGCGCCCGGCCGAACGGACCCCGGGCACGCCATGATCGAGCGGCCCGACAGAACGGACATGTTGCCTATTGCCCACCTTTTTGCACATAGCCCCGCACGAACTCCTCGGCGTTCTCCTCCAGCACGGAGTCGATCTCGTCGAGCAGGTCGTCGACGTCCTCGGTGATCTCGGCGTGCCGCTCGGCGACCTCCGGATTCGCCTCGGTGGTGACGTCCTCGGTCTCCTCACCCTGGCGGGACTTGCCCGACTGCGACTGCCCGCCGCTGTCACGAGTGGCCATTGCTGCCTCCTCCACGATCGCCTGCGATGAACTTACCTCGCACCGGTGACGAAAACCCGCCCCGCCGGTACGCCGGGCGGGGTGTCAGCCCCCGGTCAGGGTCTCCAGCAGATCCTTGGCGCTGGCACACCTGTCGAACAACGCGCCGACGTGCGCCCGGGTGCCCCGCTCGGGCTCCATCATCGGCACCCGGACCAGCGACTCCCGCCCCACGTCGAAGATGACCGAGTCCCAACTGGCGGCCACCACCTCGGAGGCGTACTGGGCCAGGCAGCGGCCCCGGAAGTAGGCCCGGGTGTCCGCCGGCGGCTCGGTCATCGCGGTGCGGGTCTGCTCGTCGGTCAGCAGCGTCTTCATCGCCCCCCGGGACACCAGCCGGTGGTACAGCCCCTTCTCCGGACGTACGTCGGAGTACTGCAGGTCGACCAGCTGCAGCTTGTGCGAGCCCCAGCCGAGCTTCTCCCGCTCCCGGTAGCCCTCCAACAGCCGCAGCTTGGCCACCCAGTCCAGCTCGTCGGCGCAGGACATCACGTCCCGGCCGAGCTTGTCCAGCACCGCCTCCCAGCGGGCCAGCACGTCGGTGGTCTGCTCGTCGACGTCGGCGCCGTACCGCTCGTCCACGAAGGACCGGACCCGCTCGTAGTACGCCCACTGCACGTCCAGCGCGGTGAGTCGCCGGCCGTCGCGCAGCCGCATCCGGTGGGTCAGCGACGGGTCGTGGCTGACCGCCCGCAACTCGGCGACCGGGTCGGCGATGCCCAGGTCACCCCCGAGCGCCTTCTCCTCGATCATGGTCAGGATCAGCGCCGTGGTGCCGAGCTTGAGATAGGTGGAGATCTCCGACAGGTTGGCGTCACCGATGATGACGTGCAGCCGGCGGTACTTGTCGGCATCGGCGTGCGGCTCGTCGCGGGTGTTGATGATCGGCCGCTTCAGGGTCGTCTCCAGCCCCACCTCGACCTCGAAGAAGTCGGCACGCTGGGAGATCTGGAAACCGCTCTGGCCGCCGTCCTGGCCGATGCCGACCCGGCCGGCCCCGCAGACGATCTGTCGGGTGACGAAAAACGGTGTCAGGTACGCGACGATGTCGGCGAACGGGGTCTGCCGACGCATCAGGTAGTTCTCGTGGGCACCGTAGCTGGCGCCCTTGTTGTCGGTGTTGTTCTTGTAGAGGTGGATCGGCTGCGTGCCGGGGATGGTGGCGGCCCGGCGGGAGGCCTCGGCCATCACCCGTTCACCTGCCTTGTCCCACCGGACCAGGTCCAGGGGGTTGGTGACCTCGGGGGTGGAGTACTCCGGGTGGGCGTGGTCGACGTAGAGCCGGGCCCCGTTGGTGAGTATCACGTTGGCCAACCCCAGGTCCTCGTCGGCGAGGGCCTCGGCGGGGTCGTAGGCGGCGCCGGAGTAGGTGAACCCCCGGGCGTCGCGCAGCGGCGACTCCTCCTCGTAGTCCCAGCGGGCCCGGCCGCCCCGGTTGAGCTCCGGGCGGGCCCCGTAGGCGTTGACCACCTGCGAGGAGGTGACCATCGGGTTGGCTCCGGCCTGGCCGGGCACGGAGATGCCGTACTCGACCTCGGTACCCATGATCCGTCTTACGCTCATCGAATTACCCGCTTCGCTCGCCCGACCCGGTCCCCCGTCATGTCGAGCGTAGTCGGCCCGGCACGCGATGGTGGTGCCGCGACGCGACGGCGGGTCGCCGGTACGCGCCGGGCCCACGGCGTGGCACGCCGCGGGCCCGGAACGGTGACCGTCAGAGGTACTGGCCGGTGTTGCTGGCGGTCTCGATGGACCGGCCGGCCTCGGCGCCCTTGCCGCCGGAGACGAGCGTACGGATGTAGACGATCCGTTCGCCCTTCTTGCCGGAGATGCGGGCCCAGTCGTCGGGGTTGGTGGTGTTGGGTAGGTCCTCGTTCTCGCGGAACTCGTCGACGCAGGCGTCGAGCAGGTGCTGCAGGCGCAACCCCTTGCGGCCGGAGGTGAGGAACTCCTTGATGGCCATCTTCTTGCCCCGGTCGACGATGTTCTGGATCATCGCGCCGGAGTTGAAGTCCTTGAAGTAGAGGACCTCCTTGTCACCGTTGGCGTAGGTGACCTCGAGGAAGCGGTTCTCCTCGGTCTCGGAGTACATCCGCAGCACGACCGCGTCGATCATGGCCGCCACGGTGCTCTGCGCGTCGCCACCGTGCTCGGTCAGGTCGTCCGGGTGCAGCGGCAGCCCGGAGAGGATGTACTTGGAGAAGATGTCCTTGGCCGCCTCGGCGTCCGGCCGCTCGATCTTGATCTTCACGTCCAGTCGGCCCGGCCGCAGGATCGCCGGGTCGATCATGTCCTCCCGGTTGGAGGCGCCGATGACGATGACGTTCTCCAGCCCCTCCACCCCGTCGATCTCGCTGAGCAGCTGCGGGACGATGGTGTTCTCCACGTCGGAGGAGACGCCGGAGCCCCGGGTACGGAAGATCGAGTCCATCTCGTCGAAGAACACGATGACCGGGGTGCCCTCCCCGGCCTTCTCCCGGGCCCGCTGGAAGATCAGCCGGATGTGCCGCTCGGTCTCGCCGACGTACTTGTTGAGCAGCTCCGGGCCCTTGATGTTGAGGAAGAAGCTGGTGTGCCTGTCCTTGCCCAGCCGCTCGGCGATCTTCTTGGCCAACGAGTTGGCCACCGCCTTGGCGATCAGCGTCTTGCCGCAGCCCGGTGGGCCGTAGAGCAGGATGCCCTTCGGCGGGCGGAGCTGGTGCTCACGGAACAGGTCGGCGTGCAGGAAGGGCAGCTCCACCGCGTCGCGGATCTGCTCGATCTGCGACTGGAGACCACCGATGTCGGTGTAGTCGACATCCGGCACCTCCTCCAGGACCAGCTCCTCGACCTCACTCTTCGGGATCCGTTCGTAGGCGTACGCCGAACGGGGCTCGATCATGAGCGAGTCGCCGGCCCGGATCGCGCTGCCGATCAGGGTCTCGGCCAGATGCACGATCCGTTCCTCGTCGGAGTGGGAGACCACCAGCGCCCGGTCGGCCGGGCCACCGGAGGGGTTCTCCAGCATCTCCTTGAGCATGACCACCTCGCCGACCCGCTCGAACCCGAACGCGTCGACGATGTTGAGCGCGTCGTTGAGCAGGACCTCCTGCCCACGGCGCAGCTCGGTGGCGTCCAGCGAGGGCGAGACGGCGACGCGGAGCTTGCGTCCGCCGGTGAAGATGTCCACCGTGCCGTCGTCGTGCCGCGCCAGGAAGACGCCATAGCCACTCGGCGGTTGCGCGAGGCGGTCGATCTCCTCCTTGAGCGTCACGATCTGCGCGCGAGCCTCCTTGAGGGTGCTCACGAGCCGGTCGTTGTTCTCGGTCAGCCGCGCCAACTGGGCCTGGGTGGCCGCCAGCCGCTCTTCGAGCTGCCGGACGTGTCGGGGGCTTTCGGTCAACTTGCGCCGCACCAGAGCGAGTTCCTCTTGGAGAAACGCGACCTGCGTGGAGAGATCGTGGGCCTCCTTCTCCCACCGTGCGGCGCGCGAGTCCGCGTCGTCGCTGCGTGCCACGTCCCACCTCCCCGGGGGGCTTGAACGTTCTTGCCTAACACTAGCCGCTGTGAGGCCGATTCGGTCCCACGCAACGCCCTCGTCACTGAACCTTGATCGCCGCGACCTGATCGGCCGGCCGGCCGACCGCCCTCGGGCCGGTACTGCCACCGACGGTCCACCGGCCCCACCTCCGCCCCGTCCGGCCGCCGTGACCTGCGGCTGAGGGCCGCGGCGAGCGGACCGACACGCCGGGTGCCGGGCCCGCCACCCGGCGCGCCGACACCACCGGGCCCACCGGCGACCGGCCGGATGATCACGCCAGGGATCAATGTCATACCGCGTCGGGGTTTCGCCCCGACGACCGGACCACGGTGTGCCGGGTGCCGCCGCGTCCCGGACGTCGGGCCGGTCGGGGCCGGCGGGGTGCGGACGGGCGTGGGCACCGGGGTACCGTCGAGGTCGTGGGACGGACGAAGATGGGGGTACGTCGGTGACCGAGGTCGCGACCGATCAGTTGCAGGTCTGGGTGGATCAGGAGCTCTGCACCGGAGACGGGCTCTGTGTGCAGTACGCCCCGGAGGTCTTCGAGTTCGACGTCGACGGCCTGGCCTACGTCAAGGCCGCCGACGGTGAGCTTCGGCTGGCCCCGGGCAGCCGGGTCGACGTCCCCGAGCACCTGCGCCTGGAGGTGATCGACTCGGCCAAGGAGTGCCCCGGTGAGTGCATCCACGTGGTGCGGGGCAGCGACGACGTCGAGGTGGCCGGCCCGGACGCCGCATCGGACTGAGCACCGCGGCGCCCGGCCACACCTCTCCCCCGCACCTTTCTCCGCCGGCCTACAGCCACCGCCGGCCACGTGCCACTACCGGCGCAGGGCGACGCCGGCCCGGGTCCACAGCCGGCCCGGGTCCACAGCCGGCCCGGGTCCACAGCCGGCCCGGGTCCACAGCCGGCCCGGGTCCACAGCCGGCTCAGAGCAGTGGCCGGCCCACCACCGAGGCGACCAGTCGGGCGAACTCCTCCAGTCGGGCGATCTGGCCGGCGCCGCCGTCGTCGAGGGTCTTGCCGAACCGCAACGCGTCGTGCCGGGGCGCGCCGAGCGCTGCCTCGTCGCCCGGCGGCGCCTCGTCCAGCGAGGTCAGCAGCAGGTAGACATCGATGCTGTCGACCCGGACACCGCCGTTGTCGGCCCGGGTGAGCCGCCGTCGGCAGCCGACCTCGGTGACGGTGGAGACCGGCACCACCCGCAACGAGGAGGTCATCGCCCCGGGTGGCCCCTCCCCCGGTGGAACGTCCTCGCCGTGCCAGAGGATCAGGCGGCTGCCGTCGCAGACCACCACCTCCTGCCACACCCCGTTGACCTCGTTGACGAAGCGTTCCAGGGTGAAGCCGAGCACCGACGCACCACGCAGCACCCCGCCGAGCGCCTCCAGGGCCACATCCGGGTCCCGCAGGTAGGCGCGGGTCGCCGATTCCAGGTCCTGGTACGGCGACCAGTCGGGAAAGACCGCCGGCACGTCGCCGCCGTCGAAGCCGGGCAGGGTCATCGGGTGCCCTCCGCCCGGCCGGTGTGTCGTCCCTGCCCGGCCCCGCGGGGTCCGGTGATCCGCCCGCTCATGCCGGGCCGTCCAGCGCGCCGGTCACGACCGGTCCCGCTCCTGGGCCGTACCGGACGAGGGCTCGGCGACCTGCCCACCCGAGGGGGCGACCTGCGCACCGGACGGCGACTCGGTGACCTGCCCACCCGACGGGGCCACGGCGTCCTGCCGGCCCGACGAGGGGTCGGCGGCCTGCGCGGCGGCGGCCTGGCGGGCGGCCTCGGCCTCGCGCAGCACCTGCCGGCGCTGGACGTAGGCCTCGGCGCCCTTGCTCGGTTTGCGTCGCCGGGGCGGGGCGGTGACCCCGGGGGCGAGCTTGCGGGCGGAGACCAGGAACGCGGTGTGCGCGATCATCCGGTGGTCCGGCCGGACGGCCAGGCCGTCGGCGTGCCAGTCGCGCACCAGGGACTCCCAGGCCCGGGGCTCGGTCCAGCCGCCGCGCTCCCGCAGCGCCTCCACCAGCTCGGACAGCTGCGGGGTGGTGGCCACGTAACCGATGAAGACGCCGCCGGGCACCAGCGCCCGCTCGACCATGTCGAGGGTCTCCCACGGGGTGAGCATGTCGAGGATGATCCGGTCGAAGCCGGTCTGCCGGCAGTCGGCGACGTCACCGACGTGCAGTTGCCAGGCCGGGTGGGGGCCGTTGAAGAACGCCTCGACGTTGCGCCGGGCGATCTGGGCGAAGTCGTCGCGCAACTCGTAGGAGTGCAGCTCGCCGCTGGTGCCCACGGCGCGCAGCAGGGAGCAGCTCAGCGCCCCCGACCCGGCACCGGCCTCCAGCACCCGGGCCCCGGGGAAGATGTCGCCCATCGCGACGATCTGCGCGGCGTCCTTCGGGTAGATCACCTGCGCGCCGCGCGGCATGGACAGCACGTAGTCCGACAGCAGCGGACGCAGGGCGAGGTACGCCGTACCGCCACCGGAGGTGGTGACCACACTGCCGTCGGGCAGCCCGATCAACGCGTCGTGCTCCAGGATGCCGCGATGGGTGTGGAAGGCCTTGCCCACCTCCAGGGTGACCGTGTGCATCCGCCCCTTGGGGTCGGTCAACTGCACCCGGTCACCGGGGCGAAACGGGCCACGGTGCACGGGTGTCAGCGCCGGGGCCGCCTCGGGCGCCGGTGTCTCCGGTTCGGTCGGGGTCGCACAGGGGTGAACGGTCACGTGTTCATCTTCCGTTTGGGTTCGAGGAGCTGCACCAGATCCACGAGGTGCAGAACGCCGACGACATTTTCCCCCGAGGTCACCACGTACTGTGCGCCCGGGTGGGTCTGCACGGTCTCCAGCACGCGTTCGCCGTCGAGATCCACCGGCATCGTCGGCAGGCCGGCCAGCGAGCGGGCCACCGCGTCCACCGCCAGCCAGGGCCGACGCTCGGCCGGCACCGCGGCGACGGCCACCGGGTCGACCACCGCCAGCGGCCGACCGGCGGAGTCGGTGACACCGAGCACCACCGGCCGGTACGCCCCGGCGTCCGCCCGAGGCTGCGCGTCGACGTGGGCGTCGGCCAGCGGCTGCTCCACCGCCAGGTGGGCGTCCGCCTGCCGTTGGGCCGCCAGGTGGGCGTCCGCCCGGCGCTGCTCCGCCACGTGGGCGTCCGCCCGGCGCTGGGCCTCGGCCAGCGGGGTGCCGCTGGGCACCGGCAGCAGCGGCCGGGCCAACCGGGACAGGTCGATCATGGGCAGTCGACGGCCGATGCGGGCCAGCCGGATCGACTGGCCGGCACCGCGCCACAGGGTGAACGCGACCAGCAGCATCAGCGGCAGGGCCAGCGGCGCCAGCACCTGGTAGACGACCAGCAGCAGCACCAGCGCGACGGTGCCGGCGGCCACCGCCCGGCCGATCCAACCGGCCACCTCGGTGCCGGTGTGCCGGTCGCGGGTGACGGCCCAGACCGCCGCGCGCAACGCCCGCCCGCCGTCCAGCGGCAGGCCGGGCAGGAGGTTGAACACCGCCACGATCACGTTGCTCACCGCCAACTGGAAGGCGAGCTGATGGATCACCGTACGGTCCGGCAGGGCGAGGGTGGCCACCGTGGCGGCGACCCCGAGCACCGCGGAGACCGCCGGCCCGGCCAGCGAGACCAGCAGGTCGATCCGGGGGGTCGGGGCGTCGCGGTCCATCTCGGTGTACCCGCCGAGCAGTTCCAGGGTGATCCCCCGCACACCGATGCCGTACCGTCGGGCGGTGAGGGCGTGGCCGAGCTCGTGCAGCAGCACCGAGCCGAGCAGCGAGACCACGAACCCGAAGCCGATCAGGTATCCGGCCAGCGACGACAGGCCCAGCCGCTGCCCGGCGAACTGGCCGTACAACACGGTGATCAGCAGGGTCAGCAGCAGCATCGAGGCGTTGAGGTGCAGCGGTACGCCGAACACCCGCCCGACGGTGAGTCCGGGGCTGCGGTCACGACGGGCGGGTCTGCTTGGCTGCTGCACCCCGCCGATGCTACGGACCGCCCGGCCCCGGCCGGCAGCATGGACCACCGCCGGCCCCGGGCGGCACGGGCCACCTCTCGGCCCCGGCGGCACGGACCACCCCCCGGCCCCCGCGGCACCGGCCACCGCCGGCCCGGCGGCACGGACTACTGCCCGGTCCCGTCGGCGGGGTACGCCGACAGTGTCGGACCGGTGGCCTAACCTTCCGGACATGACAGCGGATCCGGTGACGACCCGACAGCCCGTGCCCGCTGCGCAGGTGCCCGCCACGGTCCGGGCGTCCCTGTCGCCGTCGCGGGCGGCGGACTTCAAGACCTGTCCGCTGCTCTACCGGCTGCGCAGCATCGACCGGCTGCCCGAGCGCACGAGCGTGGAGCAGGCCCGGGGCACCCTGGTGCACGCGGTGCTGGAGCGCCTGTTCGACCTGCCGGCGGCCGACCGTACCCCGACCGCCGCCGGGGACCTGGTGGCTCCGCAGTGGGACCGGCTGGTCACCGAGGAGCCCGAGTTGGCCGAGCTGTTCGCCGAGGCCGACCCGCAGGCCGCGGCGGATTTCCTGCGGTCGGCCACCGAGCTGTTGGGGGGGTACTTCGCGGTGGAGGACCCGCGCCGGTTGGAGCCGGCGGAGCGGGAGGCCCTGATCTCCGCCGTGGTCGACGACGAGCTGCTGATCCGGGGTTACCTGGACCGGCTCGACGTGGCCCCCGACGGCGCGCTGCGGGTGGTGGACTACAAGACCGGCGGGGCGCCCCGGGAGGCCTTCGAGGCCCGCGCGCTGTTCCAGCTGAAGTTCTACGCGCTGGTGCTGTGGCGGACCCGGGGGGTGGTGCCCCGGGTGCTGCGGCTGCTCTACCTGCGCGACGCCGAGGTGTGCGACTACACCCCCGACGCCGAGGAGCTGGCCCGCTTCGAGCGCACGGTGGTGGCGTTGTGGCGGGCCATCGAGCAGGCCACCGAGCGGCAGGACTTCCGGCCCCGGCCCAGCCGGTTGTGCGACTGGTGCAGTCACCATGCGCACTGTCCGACCTTCGGCGGTACGCCACCGCCGTTCCCGGTCGGCGCGGTGTCGGCCGGTCCGTCGCCGGATTCCCGGTCCGCCTCGCCGGTCCACCCGGGCGCGGACGAGTGACCCTCCTCCTCACGGAGGATGGCCGAGTCACCGCCGGCGACGATCTCAGTGGCGTGCGGGCGGTTAGCGTCACGGTATGACCGACGCGCCACGGGTGTTCCTGCGCCGGCATCCGGTCGCGGCGGATGCCCTGCTCGCGGGTGCCCTGGTGCTGTTCGACGTGCTGTTCACCCTGCTCAGCCCGCGGGACTTCTGGCCACGGCAGCTTCCGTCGGCGCTGGGTCTGAGCGTGCTGTGCGCGGCACCGGTGGTGCTGCGCCGCCGCGCGACCCGGTGGGCGGTGGGCGCGGCGGCGGCCACCCTGGTCCTGCCGGCGCTGTACGAATCCGCTCCGAGCACGCAGGGGCTGACCTTCGTCGTGCTTACCTACACCGTGGCGGCGACCTGGCCGGCGCGCCGGGCGGTGCTCGCCTCGGTGGGGTTGTGGGTGCCGGTGATGGTGCTCAACGTCACGGCGCCGTTGGAGAGCCGGTTGGACGTGGGCACCGGCTACCTGGTCCTCAACAACCTGCTCACCGCCGTGGTGTCGTACGCGGTGGGTCGGGCGGTGCACGCCCGCCGGACCTCGATCGAGGCGTTGCGGGAACGGGCCCGGGTGGCCGAGGAGAACCAGCGGGCGCTGGCCGAGCAGGCGGTGGCGCAGGAGCGTCGCCGGATCGCCCGGGAGCTGCACGACATGGTCGCCCACCAGGTGAGCGTGATGGGGGTGTTGGCCACCGGGGCGCGGCGGGTGTTGCGCAGGGACGCGGACGCCGCCGACGCCGCGATCGCCACGATCGAGGGCACCAGCCGGGCCACCCTGCGGGAGATGCGCCGGTTGCTGGACGTGTTGCGCACCGACGCCGAGCCGGCCGCGGAGCTCGCCCCGCAGCCGGACCTGGCCGGCATCGAGGCCCTGGTCGACCGGGCCCGTGACGCCGGGCTGCCGGTGGCGTTCCAGGTCGTCGGCGAGGTGACGCCGGTGCCCGACGGGGTGGCCCTGGCGGTGTACCGGATCGTGCAGGAGGCGCTGGCCAACAGCCTGCGGCACGCCGGGACGGCCACCGGGCAGGTGCGGTTGACCTTCGGTGGCACGTTCCTGTCGGCCGAGGTGACCGACACCGGACGGGGGCCGGGGCCGCAGCCGCCCCGACCGGGGCACGGGCTGGTGGGGATGCAGGAGTGGGTGGGCCTCTACGGTGGGACCCTGCACACCGGCCCACGACCCGGCGGCGGGTTCCGGGTGTACGCGAGCATCCCGGTGGAGCAGGCGGACGGGGTTCCGGCGGCAGCCGGTGCGGACAGGGAGACGCGATGACCGACCACGCGATGACCGATCAGGCGACGTCAGCGCGACCGGTACGGATCCTGCTCGTCGACGACCAGCCGTTGCTGCGTACCGGGTTCCGGATGGTGTTGGGCGCGGAGGACGACCTGGACATCGTGGCCGAGGCCGGCGACGGCGCGGAGGCGGTGGACCTGTCGCGTCGGCTGCTGCCGGACGTGGTGCTGATGGACATCCGGATGCCCCGGATGGACGGGGTGGCGGCGACCCGGGCCATCGTCGAGGCCCGGTTGCCGGTCCGGGTGCTGATCCTGACCACCTTCGACCTCGACGAGTACGTGGTGGGCGCCCTGCGGGCCGGGGCCAGCGGGTTCCTGGCCAAGGACGTCCCGGCGGAGGACCTGGTGACGGCGATCCGGACGGTGGCCGCCGGTGACGCGGTGGTGGCCCCCCGGATCCTCAAACGGCTGCTGGACCGGTTCGCCGGTGCGCTGCCCGACCCGGCGGCAGCGCCACCGCGGACGCTCAACGCGCTCACCGAGCGGGAACGGGAGGTGCTGGTGCAGGTCGCCCGGGGGCTGTCCAACGCCGAGATCGCCCGGGAGCTGACGGTCAGTGAGACCACGATCAAGACCCACGTCGGGCACGTGCTGACCAAGCTGGGGCTGCGCGACCGGGTCCAGGCGGTGGTCCTGGCGTACGAGACGGGCCTGGTCCGGCCCCGGGCGTAGCCGGCCACCGGCGGCGGCGTGGTGATGGGCTTCACCTACGGTGATGGGTGACGGTCGACTGTGACGTGGCGTCAGGTCCTACCGTCACCGACAGTGGCGCCGCCGACGGCGGGCCGGATCGCTCAGGGGTAACCCTGAGTCGGTCTCCGGGCCGACCCGCAGCGGGAAATCCGCGCCGGCTCCCCCCGGAGTCGGACGGTCCGCTGCTTGCGGTGACCGAAGATGACGAGGTACCGCGCCGACCAGCGGGGGCGGCGCGGATCGCTGGTACCCAGACATGAGGGAGATGACGTGACCGCGACGGTGGGACAGGCGCAGGCCGCGGCCCGGGCGGACGAGGTGTGGAAGGTCTACGGCAGCGGCGAGGCACAGGTCGTCGCGCTGCGGGGGGTGAGCGCCGAGTTCGAGCGGGGCCGGTTCACCGCGATCATGGGCCCCTCCGGGTCGGGCAAGTCGACGCTGATGCACTGCCTGGCCGGGCTGGACTCGGTCAGCCGGGGCACGGTGTCGATCGGGGACACCACGGTGACCGGGCTGGGTGACGCCGGTCTGACGAAGCTGCGGCGGGACAAGGTCGGCTTCATCTTCCAGCAGTTCAACCTGCTGCCCACGCTGACGGCGAAGGAGAACGTGCTGCTGCCGATGTCGATCGCCGGGCGCAAGCCCGACCCGGCCTGGTACGACACGGTGATCGACACCGTAGGCCTGCGGGACCGGTTGGACCACCGGCCGGCACAGCTCTCCGGTGGCCAGCAGCAGCGGGTGGCGTGTGCGCGGGCGCTGGTCGCCCGCCCCGAGGTGATCTTCGCCGACGAGCCGACCGGCAACCTGGACTCGCGCTCCGGCGCGGAGGTGCTCAACTTCCTGCGGAACTCGGTACGCGAGCACGGCCAGACGATCGTCATGGTCACCCACGACCCGAGCGCGGCGGCGTACGCCGACCGGGTGGTGTTCCTGGCCGACGGACAGATCGTCACCGAGCTGATCGAGCCGACCGCGGACACCGTGCTGGACACCATGAAGAAGCTGGACACCACCGCCGCCGAGGTGGGTCACTGATGCTGCGGGCAACCCTGAAGAGCCTGCTGGCACGCAAGGTCCGGCTGATCCTGTCCGGGATGGCCGTGGTGCTGGGCGTCATGTTCGTCTCCGGCGCGTTCGTGCTCACCGACACCCTCAGCCGCACCTTCGACCAGGTCTTCGCCGACGCGTACGCCGAGGTGGACGTCAACGTGGCGGGCAAGCCGAAGGTGACCGTCTCCGAGGCCGAGGGTTCGGCGGTCGCCCCGCCGTTCGCGGCCTCGACGGTGGAGCAGGTCCGGGCGGTGCCGGGGGTGGCCGACGCGGTCGGGGTGGTCTCCGCCGACGGGGCCAGGCTGATCGGCAGCAACGGCAAGGTGGTCACCTCGTTCGGCCCGCCGCAGCTGGGCCAGAACTGGGTGGGCGAGAGCGACCTGCTGCGGCTGCGCCAGGGCCACGAGCCCCGCGCCGACGACGAGATCGTGGTCAACGCGGCCCTGGCCGAGGCCGCGAAGGTCAAGGTCGGCGACCGGGTAGGCGTGCTCACCCTGGCGCCGAAGCGGGAGTTCACCCTGGTCGGGATCTTCGGCTACAGCGGTGGCCGGGACTCCATCGGCGGCTCGCACGAGGTCTACTTCACCACGCCGGTGGCGCAGGAGCTGATGCTCGGCGAGGCCGGCACGTTCAACAGCGTGACGGTCACCGCCGCCGACGGGGTCGCCGACACCGCGCTGCGCGACGAGGTGGCCGCCGCCCTCGGCGACGACTTCGTGGTACGCACCGGTGCGGAGCTGGGCGAGGAGATGTCCGCCGCGTTCGACGAGGGGCTGACCTTCTTCAACCGGATCCTGCTCGGTTTCGCCGCGGTGGCGCTGCTGGTCGGCACCTTCCTGATCCTCAACACGTTCTCGATCATCGTCGCCCAGCGCACCCGGGAGCTGGCGTTGATGCGGGCCATCGGGGCCAGCGGCCGGCAGATCATCGGCTCGGTGGTGCTGGAGGCGGTGGCGGTGGGCCTGCTCGCCTCGGTGTTCGGCCTGGCCGCCGGGATCGGTGTCGGTGCCCTGCTGGCGTACCTGTTCGGCACCTTCGCCGGCGGGTTGGAGCTGGCCGGTGTCGGTGTGCCGCCCAGCGCGGTGATCAGCGCCTTCGCCGTCGGTCTGCTGATCACGGTGGTGGCGGCGCTGCTGCCGGCGCTGCGGGCGGCCCGGATCCCGCCGATCGCCGCGATGCAGGACGTGGCCACCCCGGACCGGCCCCTGACGAAGATCACCATCGGCGGCGCGGCGGTCACCGCGGTCGGCGCGGTGCTGCTGGCCCTCGGGTTGACCGGCAACGCCGGCGGCAGCACCCTGCCGGTGATCCTCGGTGGGGTGCTGTTCACCTTCATCGGGGTGGCGCTGCTGACCCCGCTGCTCAGCCGGCCGGTGGTGTCGTTGCTGGGCGCGGTCTTCTCCTGGTCGGTGCCGGGCAAGCTGGGCCGGCTCAACTCCGGCCGCAATCCGCGCCGCACGGCGATCACCGCCGCCGCGCTGATGGTGGGCATCGCGCTGGTCACCGGCGTGACGGTGATCCTGGACTCGGCCAAGAGCAGCCTCAGCGCCATGGCCCGGGACAACGTCACCGCCGAGCTGGTCATCGCCGGGGCGCAGAGCGGCCCCCGGTCGCCGAGCTTCGACCGGGAGGTGCTGACCCAGACGGCGGCGCTGCCCGGGGTCCGGCTGGCCGACGGCGAGTACGGCGACCTGGCGCTGGTCGACGGGGAACGCACCTGGGTGGCGGCCAGCACCGAGCCCGCCGCGCTGCGACAGATCTTCAACGCCGAGCAGGTGGCCGGGGACATCAGCCAGCTCGGGCCGGACCAGATGCTGGTCCGCAAGGAGAGCGCCGAGTCGCGTGGCTGGTCGGTCGGGTCGACGGTGCCGGTGCAGCTGACCCGCGGCGAGGAGCGCACCTTCACGGTCAGCGGCATCTACGCCAGTGAGGTCTACACCAATCCGGTGGCGTTGCCGCAGAGCGTGGCGAGCGACTTCGCGATCCCGCATCCGATCCAGGGGTTCATCCAGCTGGAGCCGGGCACCCGCAGCGCGGACGTGCTGCCCCGGGTGGAGGCGCTGCTGGCCGACAGCCCCGAGGTGTCGGTGGCCGACCGGGACGCGTTCATCGACCAGCAGGCCAGCCAGTTCGACACCCTGCTGACGATGATCCAGATCCTGTTGGCGTTGGCGATCGTGATCGCCGTACTCGGCATCGTGAACACCCTGGCCCTGTCGGTGCTGGAGCGGACCCGCGAGCTGGGGCTGTTGCGGGCGATCGGGCTGCGGCGCGGGCAGACCATGCAGATGATCACGGTCGAGGCGGTGGTGATCTCGGTGTTCGGCGCGCTGCTCGGGGTGGCAGTCGGCCTCGGCCTCGGCGCGGCGGTGGTCCGGGCGCTGCGCGACGACGGCATCACCGACCTGGTGCTGCCCTGGTCGCAGATGGGGATCTTCCTCGGCCTGGCGGCGTTCATCGGGGTTGTCGCGGCGGCGCTGCCGGCGATCCGGGCCGCCCGGATCAACGTCCTGGGAGCCATCGCCCACGACTGACCGGTACCCCACCTGTCCCCCACCGGGCCCCGCCGTCGCAGCGTCGACGGCGGGGCCCGGTGTTTCCGGCGGCCTGGCCGACCAGGCAGGGCTCTCGGGCCAGGCCCGACCAGGCAGGCTCTCGGCAGGCACCGCCCGGTTTCCGCGGCGGGTTCGGCCGGCCGGGTAGGGCCCGGCGGACACCGGGGCGGGTCAGCGCGGGGTGGGGCGGGGCGCGCGGGCCAGGGTGGCGAGCAGGTGCAGGTCGACGCCGGTCAGGTCGGCCAACTGATGGACGCCGTCGATCGGGTCGAGGGGCACCTCGGCCGGCACGGCCAGTACCGCCGCGCCGGCGGCGAGCGCGCTGGCCACCCCGGTCGGCGAGTCCTCGATCGCCACGCACCCCCCGATCGGCACGCCCAGCAGCCGGGCGGCGGTCAGGTACGGCTCGGGGTGCGGCTTGGCCGAGGTGACCTCGTCGCCGCAGACGACCACGTCGAAACTGTCCCGGCCCAGGGTGTCCAGGGCCACCTCGACCAGCGCCCGGCCGCTGGAGGTGACCAGGGCGGTCGGGATGCCGGCCGCGCGTACCGCCGTGAGCAGGGCCGACGCCCCCGGCCGCCAGGGCAGGCCGGCCCGGAACAGGGCCAGGATGCGGGCGTCGACCCAGGCCGCGCTGCGTACCGGGTCGAGGTCGGGCTGGTCCAGGTCGGCGTGCAGGATCCGCATCGCCTCGGCCATGGTCTTGCCGACGATCGCCTGCCGGCCCGCCGGGGAGAGGGTGGCACCGTACTCGGCGGCCAACTCCTGCAGCGCGACGTCCCAGAGCCGCTCGCTGTCGACCAGGGTGCCGTCCATGTCGAAGAGCACGGCGGCGGGGTGGGGGCTGCTCAGCGGGTCCTCCTGACCTCGGGCGATCCTGACGGCTCGCCAATGGGAGTCGTCGGTCGGCGACCCGGGTCACGGGCACCGACACGGCGACCCGGACGATCCTGTCAAGCCCGCCGGGACCCCGCCACCGCCGGGCGTACGGGGGTGACCCAGGTCAAAGGTCGCAGGCCGCCAGGGACCGCTGGTAGCCCCGGAAGAACGCGTCGACGCGCTGCTCGGGGGTGCCGTGGGCACCCTCGGCGAACCACGGCTGGTCGGGGCTGTCCCCCACGGCGAGCAGTCCGTCGCGGAACTCCTCCAGGTCACCGTCGTCGAGGGTGAGCACCCGGTCGCGCACCGAGTCACCCAGGTACGCCCCGGCCATGCAGTCGGCCTGCAACTCCTGCTGGATGGTGAACTCGTAGCGGATGCCGAGCCGGATCTGGACCCCGTGGGCGTACTCGTGGCCGAGCAGGTAGAACACGAACGCGTCGCCGACCTGGCGGAACGCCGAGAACGACCAGTTGATGTCGTAGGCGATGAAGTCCCCGACCGAGCAGTAGACCGCGTTGTTCGCCGGCACCGCCTGCCCGCCGCAGGTGACCTCCCCGTCGCGCTGGTAGGTGAGCACCCGCCGGACCGGCTGGAACCGCTGTCCGGAGGCCTGGAACTGCCGCGACCAGTACCGTTCGGCGAGCCGCTGGGCGTCGGCGATGTCCTGCTGGAACTCCTCCGGGGTGTCGGTGCCGTCGGCCCGGGTGGTCTGCGCCCCCGGCGAACGGTCCTGCTGCGCCTGCGACCGTGGCGGCTGCTGCTCCTGCGACTGCTGCGGGGCCCGTGGCGGGGCCGCGCCGTCGTCCCCGGGCACCTCGCCGACGACACAGCCGGCGGCGATCAGGGCCGCCACCAGACCGACCAGCGAGCCTCGTCGTCGAGGTCGAACCGATGCCGTCACGTGTGCCTCCCCGGCGCTCGGGCGGTGGGTCAGCTGGTACCCCGACGGCCGATCCGCCATGCCCGTCGAGATGATCTACGCGAGGCGGCACCGGATGGTTCAGTGCCGCCGGCCGGTCGCGGGCGGGCCGTCCGGGACCGGCGGCTGGTCAGGGTTGACGGCTGGCCGTCCGGGACCGGCGGCTGGTCAGGGTTGACGGCTGGCCGTCCGGGACCGGCGGCTGGTCAGGGTTGACGGCTGGGCGTCAGGGGCTGGCGGCGAGGAAGATGAACGCGCCGAGGATCACCAGGTGCACGCCGCCCTGCAGCAGGGTGGCCCGGCCGGGTACGACGGTGAGCACGCCGGCCACGGCGGTCAGCGCCAGCAACGCCATCTGGGTGCCACCCAGGCCCAGCAGCAGCGGACCCTCCAGCCAGATCGAGGCGACGGCGATCGCCGGGATGGTCAACCCGATACTCGCCATCGCCGAGCCCAGGGCCAGGTTGAGGCTGATCTGCACCCGGTCGCGCCGGGCCGCGCGGGCTGCCGCGAGGGTCTCCGGCAGCAGCACCAGCAGGGCGATGAGCACGCCGACGAACGACGGCGGCAGGTTCGCCGCCGCCACGCCGGCCTCCAGCGCCGGTGAGACGGTCTTGGCGTCACCGACCACCGCCACCAGCGCCACGATCAGCAGCGCCAGGCTGGTCAGGGCGGCCCGCTTCGACGGTGGATCGGCGTGCTCCTCGACGTCGTCCCCGGCTTCGACGGCAGGCCCGGCTTCGACGGCAGGCCCGGACCCGATGGCGGTGTCGGTCGCGCCGGGGCGATCAGCGCTATCGGTCACGGCGGCGGTATCGGTCACGGCGGCGGGACGGTCGGCGGTAGCGGTCACGGCGGCGGTGTGCCGGCCGGCTGCGGGGTCGGCGGCCCCGGCGGCGCTGCCCGGCGCGGCGCTGCCCGGCGCGGTGCCGCCCGGCGCGGTGCCGCCCGGCGCGGTGCCGCCCGGCGCGGTGCTGGGGCCGGGCGGGGCGGCGTGCGGCACCGGCAGGAAGTAGTCCCGGTGCCGACCGGTCTGCACCATCACGAACAGCAGGTACAGGGCGAGTGAGGCGACCGCCGCGAAGGCCAGCTGGGCCGGGCTGAACTCGGGACCGGGACGGCTGGTGGTGAAGGTGGGCACCACCAGGCCGAGCGTGGCCAGCGTCGCCACCGTGGCCAACGCCCCACCGGTGCCCTCCGGGTTGAACGACGCCACCCCCCGGTGTAGCGCCCCGAGCAGCAGCGACAGGCCGAGGATGCCGTTGCAGGTGATCATCACGGCGGCGAAGACGGTATCCCGGGCCAGGGCCTGGGTCTTGTCCCCGCCGCTGATCATGAGGGTGACGATCAGCGCCACCTCGATCACCGTGACCGCCACCGCGAGCACCAGCGACCCGTACGGCTCACCGACCTTGTGCGCCACTACCTCGGCGTGGTGCACCGCCGCGAGCACCGCCCCGGCCAGGAAGAACGCCACCACCGCCACCACCGGTCCGGGCAGCGCCCGGTTCCAGGTCAGCACGAGCAGGACCACCGCCAGCAGCGGCACCACGACGGTCCAGAGGTGCATCCGGGAACGGGCGGCGGCGATCACCCACCCCACCCTGCCAGAACCCCCGATCGACCGGCCGGGAACGCCGGCGAGCCACGCGGACAGGTAACGCCCGTGGCCCGGTTTCGCCGTCCATCGTTAACCCGATCGACCTGGCTGCCCAATTCCAGCCCGGTCTATATATACGGCAGGCACCACGCCCGCTGACCTGGACGGAGCCATCATGACCCGTACCCTGCGCGCCGCCGCGACCACCCTCGTGGCGATCGTGGCCGTCGGTCTCGCCCACCCGGCGACCGCCGCCGGCTACTCGGCACCGCTGCGTACCGCCGTGGCCGACCTGCCGGTGGCCACCGAGGTCCGCACCGGCTACGACCGGGACCTCTTCCCGCACTGGACCGACGCCGACGGCGACGGCTGCAACACCCGGTACGAGGTGCTGATCGCCGAGGCCGTCACCGCCCCCACCGTCGGCAGCGGTTGCACGCTGTCCGGCGGCCGGTGGTACTCCTACGTCGACAACGCCTACTGGACGCTCCCCGCCGACCTCGACATCGACCACCTGGTCCCGCTCGCCGAGGCGTGGGACTCCGGTGCCCGAGGTTGGACCACCAGCCGCCGCCAGTCGTTCGCCAACGACCTCGGCGACGCCCGCGCCCTGGCCGCCGTCACCGACAACGTCAACCAGGCCAAGGGCGACCAGGACCCGGCCACCTGGCTGCCGCCGTACGCACCGGCCCGCTGCCGGTACGTCAACGAGTGGGTGGCCACCAAGATCCGCTGGCGGCTGACCGTGGACACCGCCGAGAAGAACGCCCTGACCAGCTGGGCGAACAACTGCACGAACGTGACCATCTCGGTGACCTACGCGTACTGATCCACCGGTCCGGGCCACTCGACCCCCAGGTGCGTGCGGTGGTGGACGGGAGCCTCGATCTCGTCCACCACCGCCACGGCCAGATCGGCGTACGAGATCCGGCTGGCCGCGTCCGCCGGGGCCACCAGGTACCGCCCGGTACGCGGACCACCGTGGTCGAAGTCGCCCGACGGGCTGACGATCAGCCAGTCCGGCACGTCGGTGGTGGCACGCAGCACCGCCGCCCCGGCCGCGTGCGCGAGGTAGAACGCGCGGTACTGCTCCGGTCAGATGCGCCGCGCCGTCGCGCTCACCGATCGCCAACTGCGCGACGGCAAGCTGACACCCGTAGGTGCCGGTCCCGTCGACCGACGCCGAGCCGGCGTCCGGACCGCCACACCCCGCGGTCACCTCCGCCCGACACCGACGATGCCACCTCGTTTGGGGAGAGTTGTGGTCGCCATGGCGACCACAACTCTCCCCAGAACCCAGCGCTGGTGAAGCAGTCGATCAACATCCGTACCGGGTGCCGCAAGAACCGCGGACAGCAGGCTCCGACAGCACCGCCACCTTGTCCTACCTGCGGCACTGCCCCCGAGCTGCCATCACTGTCTGCCGTCGGTCCGCCCTCCGGGCAGCAGGCCGCAGCCCGGCCCGCAACGTCAAGACGGCTGGTACGCCGGTACGGACGCTGGCGGGTCGCGGTCGGTCGTCTACCCGGCCCGCCCGGGTCGACGATGGGCGGGACGGCTTCCCACCCCGACCACCCACAGCCGACAACCCGCCGACGGCACCGGTGTGCGCTCCCCTTCTCCCGACGGCCCACCTGATCCTCACCAGGGACGGTGAGAGGGGTGACCTGCTATACCGGAGGCGTTAACAGGGGGCCCTTCCTTACACCTATTTGGCGTTGAAGTAGCTGGCTTCGGGGTGGTGGACGACGATGGCGTCGGTGGCCTGCTCCGGGACCAGCTGGAACTCCTCGGACAGCTCCACGCCGATGCGCTCCGCGCCCAGCAGGTCCACGATCTTCGCGCGGTCCTCCAGGTCGGGGCAGGCCGGGTAACCGAACGCGTACCGGCAGCCCCGGTAGTCGGTGCGCAGCAGGCCGGCCAGGTCACCCGGGTCGTCGGCGGCCACGCTACGCCCGCCGGGCAGGGTCAGCTCGGTGCGGATCCGGCGGTGCCAGTACTCGGCGAGAGCCTCGGTCAGCTGCACGGACAGACCGTGCACCTCCAGGTAGTCGCGGTACTCGTTGGCGGCGAACATCTTCGCGGTGTACTCGCTGATCGGCTGGCCGACGGTGACCAGCTGCAGGGCCACCACGTCCGGCTGGTCGCCCTTGGGCTTGAAGAAGTCGGCCAGGCAGAGCCGCCGCTCCTGGCGCTGCCGGGGGAAGGAAAAGCGGGCCCGCTCGGCGTGACCGTTCTCGTCCAGCACCACCAGGTCGTTGCCCTCGGAGTAGGCCGGGAAGTAGCCGTAGACCACGGCCGCCTCCAGCACCTTGTCGGCGATCAGCCGGTCCAGCCAGTACCGCAGCCGGGGCCGCCCCTCGGTCTCCACCAGCTCCTCGTACGACGGGCCCTGGCCGCCCCGGGAGCCGCGCAGCCCCCACTGGCCGAGGAAGGTGGCCCGCTCGTCCAGCAGCGACGCGTAGTCGGCCAGCGGCACCCCCTTGACCACCCGGGTGCCGAAGAACGGCGGGGCGGGCACGGTGACGTCGGTGGCCACGTCGGAGCGGACCGAGGCGTCGTCCAGCTCGGGCAGCGCCTCGCGGACCACGGTGCGCTGGCGTTCCCGGCGGGCCCGCCGGGCGGCCAGGGCGGCCTCCCGTTCGGGGTCGACCACCGGCGCGCCGCCGCGCTTGGCGGCCATCACCCGGTCCATCAGGGACAACCCCTCGAAGGCGTCCCGGGCGTAGTGCACCTGCCCCGGGAACATGGCCCGCAGGTCGTCCTCGACGTAGGAGCGGGTGAGCGCGGCCCCGCCGAGCAGCACCGGCCAGCGCTCGGCGACGCCCCGGGAGGCCATCTCGGCGAGGTTCTCCTTCATGATGACGGTGCTCTTGACCAGCAGCCCGGACATCCCGATCGCGTCGGCGCGGTGTTCCTCGGCGGCCTCCAGGATCGCGTTGATCGGCTGCTTGATACCGATGTTGACGACCTCGTAGCCGTTGTTGCTCAGGATGATGTCGACCAGGTTCTTGCCGATGTCGTGCACGTCGCCCCGGACGGTGGCCAGCACGATGCGGCCCTTGCCGCCGTCCTCGGCGGTCTCCATGTGCGGCTCCAGGTAGGCCACCGCGGTCTTCATCACCTCGGCCGACTGCAACACGAACGGCAACTGCATCTGGCCCGACCCGAACAGCTCGCCGACGACCTTCATGCCGTCCAGCAACAGGTCGTTGATGATCGACAACGGGGTACGCCCACCGGCCATCGCCGCGTCCAGGTCGGCCTCCAGGCCGTTGCGCTCACCGTCGACGATCCGCCGCTTGAGCCGCTCCTCCAACGGCAGCGCCGCCAGCTCCTCGGCCCGGGTGGCCCGCGCCGAGGCGGCGTCGACGCCCTCGAAGAGGTCGATGAACCGCTGCAACGGGTCGTAGCCCTCGCGGCGGCGGTCGTAGACCATGTCGAGGGCGACCTCGCGCTGCTCGTCGGGGATCTTCGACATCGGCAGGATCTTGCTGGCGTGCACGATCGCCGAGGTCAGTCCGGCCTGGACGCACTCGTGCAGGAAGACCGAGTTGAGCACCTGCCGGGCCGCCGGGTTCAGCCCGAAGGAGATGTTCGAGATGCCCAGGGTGAAGTTGATCCCCGGGTACCGGCGGGCGATCTCCCGGATCGCCTCGATGGTCTCGATGGCGTCGCGGCGGGTCTCCTCCTGGCCGGTGGAGATCGGAAAGGTCAGCGTGTCGATCATGATGTCGGGCAGGGCCATGCCCCAGCGGCCGGTCAGGTCGTCGATGGTCCGGGCGGCGATCCGGACCTTGTCCGCCGCCGTACGGGCCTGGCCCTCCTCGTCGATGCACATCACCACGACGGCCGCGCCGTGCTCGCGGATCACCGGCATCACCCGGCCGTACCGGGACTCCGGTCCGTCGCCGTCCTCGAAGTTGACCGAGTTGACCACGCACCGGCCACCGAGCATCTCCAGCCCGGCCTCGATGACCTGCGGCTCGGTGGAGTCCAGCATGATCGGCAGGGTCGAGGCGGTGGCGAACCGGCCGGCCAGCTCCCGCATGTCCTGGGTGCCGTCCCGGCCGACGTAGTCGACGCAGAGGTCCAGCACGTGCGAGCCGTCGCGGGCCTGGCCCCGGGCGACCTCCACACAGGCCTGCCAGTCGGCGGCCAGCATCGACTCCCGGAACGCCTTGGAGCCGTTGGCGTTGGTCCGTTCCCCCACCATGAGCACCGAGGCGTCCTGAGCGAACGGCACCGGGTGGTAGATCGAGGAGACCCCGGCCTCGGGGCGCGGGTCGCGGGGCGTCGGGGCGAGCCCGGCCATCCGCTCGGCCAGCACCCGGATGTGCTCCGGCGTGGTGCCGCAACAACCGCCGACCAGCGCCACCCCGTACTCGGTGACGAACCGCTCCAGGGCGTCGGCCAGCTCCACCGGGCTCAACGGGAAGTACGCGCCGTCGGCGGTCAGCACCGGCAGGCCCGCGTTCGGCATCACCGACACCGCGATCCGCGAGTGCTGGGACAGGTAGCGCAGGTGCTCGCCCATCTCGGCCGGGCCGGTCGAGCAGTTCAACCCGATCAGGTCCACCCCCAGCGGCTCGATCGCCGCCAGCGCCGCCCCGATCTCGCTGCCCACCAGCATCGTGCCGGTGGTCTCCACGGCCACGTGGCAGATGATCGGCACCGTCCGGCCGAGCTGGGCCATCGCCCGCTTCGAGCCGACCACGGCGGCCTTGACCTGGAGCAGGTCCTGACAGGTCTCGATGATCAGCGCGTCCGAGCCACCCTCGATCAGACCGGCGGCGTTCTCCTGGTACGCGTCGCGCAGCGTGGCGTACGGGGCGTGACCGAGGGTGGGCAGCTTGGTGCCGGGGCCGATCGAGCCGAGCACGAACCGGGGGCGCTCCGGCGTGCCGTACGCGTCGGCGGCCTCCCGGGCGATGCGCGCCCCGGCCGCCGACAGCTCCCGGATGCGCTGCGGGATGTCGTACTCGGCGAGGTTGGCCAGGTTGGCGCCGAAGGTGTTGGTCTCGACCAGGTCCGCCCCGGCGGCGAGGTACGCCTCGTGCACGCCCCGCACCACGTCCGGGCGGGTGACGTTGAGGATCTCGTTGCAGCCCTCCAGCCCCTCGAAGTCGTCCAGGGTCAGGTCGGCTGCCTGCAACATGGTGCCCATCGCGCCATCGGCGACGAGAATCCGACTGGTCAGCGCGTCGAGCAACGAAGTCTGCACCCGTACAGGTTAGTTCGCGCCTGACGGGCGGGCCCCGTACCCGCTGCGGTTCCCACAATGTGTCAGCGGGATCACGCCCGTCTGGTTCGTACCCAGATGTCCTTCCGGGGGCAGCGGTGGGCCGGCGCGGCCGACGGGCCGCATCCGGGCCTGGCACGTAGGCTACGGACGTGAAGGACAACAGGGACACCACCGCGCCCGGCGGGCGGACCACCGGGCGGTGGCCCGGTACCGGCCCCGACGACCAGGGTGAGGTGACGGCGTGACCGAGTTCGACGGACTGCCGGTGCTGCGGTCCCCGGTGGCGGTCGCCGCCTTCGAGGGCTGGAACGACGCCGCCGACGCCTCCACCGCCGTGGTCGAACACCTGGAGCAGGTCTGGCAGGCCCGGCAGGTCACCGAGCTGGACCCGGAGGAGTTCTACGACTTCCAGGTCAGCCGGCCGACGGTGACCATGACCGCCGGCGAGACCCGGCGGGTGCAGTGGCCGACCACCCGGTTCATGGTGGCCAGCCCCGAGGGCACCGAGCGCGACGTGGTGCTGATCCGGGGCATCGAGCCGAGCATGCGCTGGCGGACCTTCTGCGAGCAGGTGCTGGAGATCTGCCACAGCCTTGAGGTGGAGCGGGTGGTGCTGCTCGGCGCGCTGCTGGCCGACGTGCCGTACACCCGGCCGTTGCCGATCAGCGGCAGCGCCTCGGACGCCGGGGCCGCCGAACGTTTCCAGCTCACCCCCACCCGGTACGACGGGCCGACCGGCATCGTCGGGGTGCTGCACGAGGCCTGCGCCCGCGCCGAGGTCGACGCGGTGTCGTTCTGGGTGCACGTGCCGCACTACGCCAACAACCCGCCCTGCCCGAAGGCCACTTTGGCGCTGCTGCACCGGGTCGAGGAGGTGCTCGACCTGCCGGTGCCGATGGCCGACCTGGCCGAGGAGGCCGCCGAGTGGGAGCAGCGGGTCCGCAGTGCCGCCGAGCAGGACGCCGAGCTGGGCGAGTACGTCCGGGAGCTGGAGGAACGGGTCGGCGACGCCGGCATCACCCCGCTGACCGGTGACGAGATCGCCCAGGAGTTCGAGAAGTACCTGCGCCGCCGGGGCGGCTCCGCCGGCCCCACCGCCGGCTCCTGGTAGCCGGCCCTCTTCGGCAACGGCTGGTGCCCGGAACAGGCACCAGCCGGCGGCCTGGGTGGTGTCGAAGGACCGGCCGTTGTCGAGCACGACCGGCAGCCCCGTGGGGACGCTGGGCGGCGTGCTGAACCTGCTCTTAGATCACCGGGAGTTGGACATGCAGGAACTCCGCCGGGCCGCCTTCCCGTCCCCATCGGTGCGTTTCTGTCCCACCTGGGAAACGGTGGGATAGCGAAGAAGAACACCGAACAGGTTCTGGTGGACGCCCTCGCGCGACACGGCCGGCGTTTCGAACAACACCCCACCCACCCCGACAAGTGGCGACTCCCACAGCGCACCGGCAGCGTCCCCACCCACGTCGCCGCCGCGCTGGCCGTTCCTCACCACCAGGAACATCCCGGGACCGGCCCGTCGTGGACGAACGGGTCTCCCGCGGCCGAGCGAGCCGGGATGACGGCACCGGGGCGGGTCAATCCCGGACCCGGTAGGTGACCAGACCGGGTGTGTCCGGGGTGGCGGCGTCAACGACGCCTAGGGCATCCTAGGAACCTAGCTGTAATCGTGGAGGTGGGCATGCAGATCAATCCGGGGGCCGCCGAGTTCCCGCACCGGCAGATCGCCGCGCAGCTCAAGGCGCAGGTTCGCCGGGGCGACTGGGCGCCGGGCGAACGCCTGCCGTCCATCCCGGCCATCGCCGAGATGTTCGGCGTGGCCAAGCAGACCGTGCAGCGCGCCGTCGACCAGCTGCGGGTCGAGGGCATCCTGATCACCAAGCCCGGCTCCGGTACGTACGTCAGGGGCACCCGCCGTCGCCTCAACCGACTCTCCCGGGGCCGCTACGGCGGCTTCCGCGGCTACCACACCGACCTGGCCGCCCGGTACCGCCAACAGCTCGTCTCGGTCGGCCGGGCCCCCGCCCCACCGGAGGTGGCCGACGCGTTCGGCGTCGCCGACGGCACCGACCTGCTCTGCCGCCGACACCTGGTGCGCACCGAGGACTCCCCGGTCGAGGTGGGCGCGAGCTGGTTCCTGCCCACCGACACCGCCGGCACCTCGCTGGAGCGCACCGAGGCGTTCGGCCGGCCGCTCTACCAGGAGGCCGAGGAGGCCACCGGCCGCCGGTACGTCACCGCCACCGACACCATCACCGCCCGGCAGCCCAGCCGGGAGGAGGCCGAGACCCTGCAGATCCGCCCGGACACCCCGGTGCTGCACCTGCTGCACGTGGCCTACGACGAGCGGCGCAAACCGGTCGAGGTCGCCCAGGCCACCTGGCCCGGACCGATGACCACCCTGACCGAGGAGTACCAGGTCCCGGCCCCCGCCGCCGACCCGGACCCGGACCCGGGACTGGTCCTCGGCTGAGCACAGGTCACGCCGTTCCGGACCCGGTCACACCTCGGAGGCCGCTCGCGCTGTCGGCGGCCGCTCGCGCTGTCGGCGGCCGGTCAGGCTGTCGCGTTGTCGGCGGCCGGTCACACGCTCAGAGGCGGATGCCGAGCAGGGCGTCCACGGCCTCGGCGAACAGCGCCGGGGCGGCCGGATCGTCGGCGGCACCGGCCAGGGCCCGTTCGGCGAACTCGTCTGCCACCGCCAGCGCGCCCGGCGAGTCGAGGTCGTCGGCCAGCCGCTGGCGTACCCCGGTCAGGAAGGCCATGCCGGACGGCCCGGCGGGCGCGGCGGCGGCCCGCCGCCAGCGGGCCAGTCGCTGCTCGGCGGCGGTGAGCAGGTCGCCGGTCCAGGACCGGTCTGCCCGGTAGTGCCCGGCCAGCAGCGCCAACCGCACCGCCACCGGATCGACCCGGTCGGCCCGCAGCCGGGAGACGAAGACCAGGTTGCCCTGGGACTTGCTCATCTTCTCGCCGGCCAGGCCGATCATGCCGGCGTGCGCGTAGTGCCGGGCGAAGGGGACCACCCCGGTCAGCCGCTCGGCGTGCGCGGCGGAACACTCGTGGTGCGGGAAGATCAGGTCGTTGCCGCCGCCCTGCACGTCGATCCGGTCACCGAGCAGGTTCAGCGCGATCACCGCGCACTCGATGTGCCAGCCGGGCCGCCCCGACCCCAGCTCACCACCGGGCCAGGACGGCTCGTCGGGCCGGGCACCCCGCCAGAGCAGCGGATCGAGCGGGTCGCGCTTGCCCGGCCGGTCCGGGTCGCCGCCGCGCTCACCGAAGAGCTCACGCATCCGCTCGCGGGTCAGGTTGGACTCGTAGCCGAACTGCGGCGCGGCGGCGATGTCGAAGTAGACGTCCCCGGTGCCGTCGTCCAACCGGTACGCGGCACCGTCCTTGAGCAGCGCCAGCACCCGGTCGGCGATGTCCGGGATCGACTCCACCGCGCCGACGTAGTGCGCCGGCGGGATGATCCGCAGCGCCTCCATGTCCTCGCGGAACAGCGCGGTCTCCCGCATCGCCAGGACCTTCCAGTCCTCGCCGTCGCGCTCGGCCCGCTCCAGCAGCGGATCGTCGATGTCGGTGACGTTCTGCACGTAGCGCACCGGGTGGCCGTTGTCCCGCCAGACCCGCTGCACCAGGTCGAAGGCGATCATCGTCGCGGCGTGACCGAGGTGGGTGGCGTCGTACGGGGTGATGCCGCAGACGTACATCGTCGCGGTGCCCTCGGGGCTGCTCGGGTGGGCACCCTGGCGGGCCGAGTCGTACAGCGCCAGGGGCTCGCCCCGGCCCGGCAGTCGTGGCACCTCGTGTCCCGCCCAAGACTCCATGGTCCTCAGCCTATCCAGCCGCACGGTACCGGCGCGGGCCCGCCCGGGTGACCAATGCGACAACGGCTCAGATCGGCGGCCAGGGCATCGCCGGCCACTCCTGCGACGGCGGCGGGAAGCAACCGACCTCGCGCAGCCGGTCGATCCGGGTGCCCAGCGCGGCGATCTCGGCGATGGTGAGGTGCTCGGCCAGCTCCTCGCCCAGCTCCCCGCCCAGCTGGGTGGTGAGCGACGCCAACGCGGCCAGGGCGTCGGCGGGCAACTCCCGCCCGGCCCAGCCCCACAGAACGGTACGCAGTTTGCCCTCGACGTGGAAGCTGACCCCGTGGTCCACCCCGTGGACCCGGTCGTCCGGGCCGGTCAGCACGTGTCCGCCCTTACGGTCGGCGTTGTTGATCACCGCGTCGAGCACCGCGAGCCGGGCCAGCCGGGGGTCGTCGGCGTGCGCCAGGGCGTACGCGGTGCCGTCGTCGTCGCGGGCCGCCGCCACCGGCAGCCAACGCGGCGGCACCGCGTCGGCGGGCACGAAGCCGACCAGCGGCTCGGCATCGGCGGGCTCGTCGATCCAGAGCTGGCAGGAGCCGGGGCCCAGCGGGCCGTCGCGCAGCACGGTGGGCGGCACCAGGTCCCACCCGATCGCCGCGGAGACCAGGTACGCGGCGACCTCCCGGCCGGCGAGGGTGCCGTCCGGGAAGTCCCACAGCGGCCGCTCACCGCGCACCGGCTTGTAGACGCAGCGGGCGGTGGCGGTGTCCAGGGTCAACTCGGCACGCAGCGTGGTGTTGGAGGCGTCGACCAGCCGGCCCTCCAGGGCCAGGTCACCGTCGCGAAGCAGGCGCAGGACGGCAGCGCCGTCCCGGTGCAGCTCCACCGAGGTCACCGATGGTAGCCGTTGTGCCGGGGGCAGAGATGCCCGGCGGGGTCCAGCGGCTGGCCACAGAGCGGGCAGGGCGGGCGACCGGCGTTGACCACCCGGCGGGCCCGCTCGATGAACTCGCGGGTCGCCTCGGGGGTCAGCCGGACCCGGAGCCGGTCGAGATCCTCGTCCGGCTCCTCGGTCTCCTCGTCGGCCTCCTCGGCCTCGGCCTCCGCGCCGAGCGCCACCTCGGCGTCGGCCTCACCGGTGGCGATCGCCTCGATCACCACGGTGGCGGTGTCCACGTCGAAGGCCAGCCCGAGGGTGCCGACCCGGAACTCCTCGTCGACCGGGGTGTCCAGCGGCTCGTTGTCGCCAGCCACCGGGACCGCCTCGGGCAGCTGCACCCCGAACCGGCGCTGCGCCTCGGCGAGCAGCTCCTCCAGCTTCTCGGCGAGCAGGGAGACCTGCACCTTCTCCAGCGCGACGCTGACCAGCCGGCCGCCACCGCGGGCCTGCAGGAAGAACGTGCGCTCCCCCGGCGGCCCGACGGTCCCGGCGACGAACCGCTCCGGCGGCTCGAAGGCGTGCACCTGGTGGGTCATACCCACGACCCTATCCGGCGCGCCACGGCGTCGCGCACCCCACCGACGCCCTTTTCGCCACGCCCGACCGACGGCGTCACCGCCGCGCTCCCGCTCCCCCACCGACGGCCGCGTCGCTGTCGGCCGCCCGGGCGGCCCGCCGACGTCGCTTGGCCGGCGGCGGGACCAGCCCGGCGAGGTCCCCGCCGGTGTCGTTGAGCCGGACCAGGAAGGGCCGCAGCGGCGTGTAACGGATCGCGGTGACCGACGCCGGGTCCGCGACGATCCGCTGGAAAAGATCAAGGTGTACGCCGAGCGCGTCGGCCACGATGGCCTTGATCACATCGCCGTGGCTGCACGCCAGCCAGACCGCCTCGGGGCCGTGTTCGGCGGTGACCCGGGCGTCCCAGGACCGCACCGCCGCGACCGCCCGGCCGGCCATCGCCGCCATCGCCTCGCCCTCGGGGAAGACCACGGCGCTGGGGTGCTGCTGGACCGCCGGCCAGAGCGGCTCCTTGGCCAGCTTCTTCAGCGGCTGGCCCTCCCAGCTGCCGTAGCCGCACTCGATCAGCCCGTCCTCCAGCACCGGGGTGACCTCCGGCAGCGCCAACTCCAGGGTCTGCCGGCAGCGGATCAACGGGCTGCTCACCACCGCGGCCAGGGGCACCGGACGCAGCCGCTGGCCCACCGCGGCGGCCTGGGCCCGACCGGTGTCGTCCAGCTCGACCGGCTGTCGCCCGGCCAGCCCACCGTCGGCGTTGGCCGTCGTCCGGCCGTGTCGCAGGAGCAGAAGGGTCGCCACGGCACCACCCTAGTTCGCCACCGGCCCGGCCGTCCGCGACGCCCGACGCCCAACGCCCACACACCGCCCGGCCACGCGCGTCGGCCGGCCGCGCGCGTCGCCCGGCCGCGCGCGTCGGCCGGCGGGCCCGCGGGCGTTAGGAAGGGACCCCTGTACATCAGAAAGCGTTAACAGGGGGCCCTTCCTTACACCTGGTCAGGTGGCGGGGATGGTGCCGGTCAGCAGGAGGGCGAGGACCAGGGTGCCGACGGCCACCCGGTAGAGCACGAAGACGTACAGGGTGTGGTGCGCCACGTAACGCAGCAGCCAGGCGATCGCCGCGTACCCGACCCCGAAGGCGATGATCGTCGCCACCACCATCTGGGCCACGCTCGGCGCGGAGGTGCCCTCGGCCGCCGGGGCGAAGACGTCCGGGATGCTGAACACGCCCGACATCACCACCGCCGGGATGGCCAGCAGGAAGGAGTACCGGGCGGCGGTCTCCCGGGTGAGATTCAGGAACAGGCCGGCGGTGAGCGTGCTGCCGGACCGGGACACCCCGGGGATCAGGGCCAGCGCCTGGGCCAGGCCCATCACCACACCGTCGCGCATCCGGAAGTCCCGCAGCACCCGGGTCTGCCGGCCCCAGTACTCGGCGAAGGCCAGGATGAAGGCGAAGACGATCAGGGTGGTGGCGACCACCCACAGGTTCCGGGCGGTCGCCCGGATCTGGTCCTTGAACAGGAACCCGAGCAGCCCGATCGGGATCGAACCGACGATGACGTACCAGCCCATCCGGTAGTCCAGGCTGCTGCGTACCGAGGAGTCCCAGATGCCCACCACCCAGGTACGCCCGATGCGCCAGATGTCCTTGGCGAAGTAGAGCAGCACCGCCGCCTCGGTGCCGAGCTGGGTGACCGCGGTGAACGACGCGCCGGCGTCCTGGTCGAAGAAGATCGCCGAGGTGATCCGCAGGTGTCCCGAGGAGCTGATCGGCAGGAACTCGGTGAGCCCCTGCACGATGCCCAGGACGATGGCCTCGATCCAGCTCACTCGCCCACTCCGGCCAGCTCGAGCGCCTCGGCACAGGTCCGCAGGGTCTGCACACCGCTGTCGGCGTCGGCGACGAAGAGGGTGACCGCCAGGGTGGTCACCCCGGCGGCGGCGTACTCGCGCATCCGCTCGGCGATGCGTTCCTTGGGCCCGAGCAGCGAGGTGCGGTCGATGAACTCCGTGGGTACCGCGGCGGCGGCGTCGCGCTGCCGCTTGGCCAGGTAGAGGTCCTGCACCTCGCGGGCGGCGTCGCCGTAGCCCATCCGGGTGGCGAGCTGGTTGTAGAAGTTCTGCTGCCGGCTGCCCATCCCGCCGACGTAGAGTGCGGCGTACCAGCGGACCAGTTCGGCGCAGCTCTCCACGTCGTCGCCGACGACCACCGGCACGGCGGGTACGACGTCGAAGCCGGCCAGGTCCTTGCCGGCCCGCACCCGCCCGGCGCGCACCGAGGCGAGCTGCTCGTCGGCGAACTCGGGGGCGTAGAAGACCGCCAGCCAGCCGTCGGCGATCTCGCCGGCCAGCTCCAGGTTCTTCGGGCCGACGGCGGCCAGGTAGATCGGGATGTGCTCACGGGGCGGCCGGAAGCCCAGCCGCAGCGCCTTGCCCGGCCCGTCGGGCAGTGGCAGGGTGTGGAACTCGCCGTCGTAGGCGACCTCCTTGCGGGCCACCGCCAGCTTGACGATGTCGACGTACTCGCGGGTGCGGGCCAGCGGCTTGGCGAACCGTACGCCGTGCCAGCCCTCGGAGACCTGCGGGCCGGAAACGCCCAGCCCGAGCCGGAACCGGCCGCCGGAGAGCGCGTCGATGGTGGCCGCGGTCATCGCGGTCATCGCCGGGGTCCGGGCGGGGATCTGCATCACCGCGCTGCCCAGGTCGATCCGTTCGGTCTGGCCGGCCATCCAGGCGAGCATGCTTGGCGAGTCGGAGCCGTAGGCCTCCGCCGCCCACACCACCGAGTAGCCGAGACGGTCGGCCTCCCGGGCCAGTGCCAGGTGGTCGGCGGGTGTGCTCCACGCCGTCTGGTATCCGAGGCTGAGCCCGAGTCGCACTGGTCCTCCCCCATCCGTACCACAAGGTCGCATCAGGTTACGCAATGCCGACAGTCGGGCCGACCACCGGCTCACCCGCCCCGGGCAGGCGGCACTGACCTGCGCGAACCCCGCCGGCCAGGTGGCACCTCAGCCGATCGGGACCCCCGCCGGACGGCCGGGGAGGCAGAGATGGCGGGCGTGAGGATATCGGTACGACCCCGGTTGCAAATAAGGTTCACCCATGCAGCAGCGACCGCTCGGCCGCAGCGGGCTGGCGGTCTCCCGGCTCGCGCTCGGCACCATGACCTGGGGCCGGGACACCGACGCCGACGACGCTGCCGCCCAACTCAAGAGCTACCTCGACGCCGGTGGCAACCTGGTCGACACCGCCGACGTGTACGCCGACGGCGACGCCGAGTCGGTGATCGGTTCGCTGCTGGGCAGTCTGGTCGAACGCGAGGAGTTGCTGATCGCCACCAAGGCGGGGCTGCGGCCGGGCAGCCGACGCCGCCGCGACGGCTCCCGCGGGCACCTGCTGCGGACCCTCGACGCGTCGCTGCGGCGGCTCGGCACCGACCACGTCGACCTGTGGCAGGTGCACGGGTACGACCCGGAGACCCCGCTGGAGGAGACCCTGTCGGCGCTGGACCACGCGGTGGCCAGCGGCCGGGTCCGCTACGCCGGGGTGTCGAACTTCTCCGGCTGGCAGACCGCCCGCGCCGCCGCCTGGCAGACCGCCTGGCCGGGTCGGGCCCCGGTGGTCGCCACCCAGGTGGAGTACTCGCTGCTGGAGCGGGGGGTGGAGCGGGAGGTGCTGCCGGCCTGCGCGGCGCTGGGGCTGGGGGTGCTGCCCTGGTCCCCGCTGGGCCGGGGGGTGCTGACCGGCAAGTACCGCCACGGCCGGCCGGCGGACTCCCGGGCCGCCTCGGCGCACTTCGAGCCGTTCGTCGCCACGTACCTGGAACCGCGCTGCTCCAGCATCGTGGAGGCGGTGGTGATCGCCGCCGGCGGGCTCGGGGTGTCGCCGCTGGAGGTGGCGCTGGCCTGGATCCGGGACCGCCCCGGGGTGACCGCGCCGATCCTCGGGGCCCGGACGGTGGGGCAGCTGCTCGGGGCGTTGCAGGTGGAGCGGATGACCCTGCCGGCGGAGATCGTCACCGCCCTGGACGACGTCTCGGCGGTGCCGGTCGGCTACCCGGAACGCGACGGCTGACCGGATCCGCGCGGCACCGCTGCGCCGAATCGGCCCACACGGCACCACCGCCGACTTGCCGGAGACCGCCGTCGGGGTGGCGGATCACCGCCAGGAAGGCGCAGCATGGATGCCATGGACTACGAGTACGCGCCGCTGCGGCTGCCGCCGAACGTCGACCGGGCGACCGCCGCGGCGCAGCTGGCGATCCAGGCGGAGTTCTCCGGGTGGGAGCTGGCCCGGGTGCAGCTGTTCCGGGACGGCACCCGGCAGGTGGTGCTGCGGCGTCGCCGGGTCAACCAGCCCCAACCGGGCCTGTCCTACTGACCTTCCGGCACACCACACCACCGGAAGGCCAGCAGGCACACGTGGTGGTCAGGCGGTGCGGTCGGCGGTCTCGGTCTCGCCGTCGGCCAGGAACGGGTGCTCGTCGAGCCGGCCCACCAGCCGGTCGTCGGCCCCCGGCTGGAACGGGCCCAGCGGGTCCTCGTCGTCGAAGGCCTCCAGGTCGACCGCCTCGGTGACCTCGCTGACCATCACCACCCCGTCGAGTGGCTCCAACTCGGGCACGTCGAGTGCGCTCAGCGAGCCGTCCCCGCCCTGCAGCAGCTCCAGCACCGCCTCGCCGACCCCCTCGACCGGGGCCGGCTCGTCCTCGGCCGGGGTGCCCTCCCGGCGGGCCGCCTCGGCCGCCTTCAGCAGCGCGGCGACGCTGGGCACCCGGAAGTCGCGGCGCTGGCGTACCGAGAGGATCCTCGGGTGCGGGTCGTCGGCGACCGCGCCGCCGCCCCCCGCGCCGAAGTGCTCGTCGGCCTCGTCGGGGTCGATCGAGTCCACGTCCCAGGGGGTGACCTCGCCGTGGGCGGCGAGCAGCCGCTGGTCGTAGTCGTACGAGGCGTTGTTCAGCGTGACGTAGGCCTGCCAGACGTCGTCGTCGTCGACCCGGCCCTCGCCGGCCCGGACGGCGGCCAGGTGGGCGCGTGCGGCCTCGATCACCCGTTCCAGGGCAACCTCCAGCTCATCGTGCTGGTCGGTCATTGTGCAGTCCCTTTCGCCTTGGAGGTGCGAGCCCGGGCCACGCTCAGCAGCTGCGGAGGAAGCGGTCGAGTACTCGCACGCCGAACTGTAGCCCGTCCACCGGTACCCGCTCGTCGATGCCGTGGAACAGGGCGGAGAAGTTCAGGTCCGCGGGCAGCCGCAACGGGGCGAAGCCGAAGCAGCGCATGCCGAGCTGGGCGAAGGCCTTGGCGTCGGTGCCGCCGGAGAGCATGTACGGCACCGGCCGGGCGGCCGGGTCCTCGGCCCGCAGGGCGGCGGACATCGCCTCGACCAGGGCCCCGTCGAAGGTGGTCTCCAGGGCCGGTTGCCGCTGCACGTACTCGATGTCGATGTCCGGGCCGACCAGCTCGCGCAGCTGTCGTTCCAACAGCTCCGACTGGCCCGGCAGGCTGCGGCAGTCGATGGTGGCGGTGGCCCGGCCGGGGATGACGTTGTCCTTGTAGCCGGCCGCCAGCCGGGTCGGGTTGGCGGTGCTGCGGATGGTGGCCCCGATGATGTTGGCGATCGGGCCGAGTTTGGCGATGGCCACCTCCGGGTCGTCCGGGTCCAGCTCGACGCCGAGGACCTCGGAGATCTCCGTCAGGAAGGCCCGCACGGTCGGGGTGACGGTGAGTGGGAACCGGTGCCGGCCCACCCGGGCGACCGCCTCGGCCAGCGCGGTGACCGCGTTGTCGTCGTGCACGAACGAGCCGTGCCCGGGTCGGCCCCGGGCGTGCAGCCGCAGCCAGTCCAGCCCCTTCTCGGCGGTCTGGATCAGGTAGAGCCGGGCGTGCTCGTCGACGGTGTACGAGAAGCCGCCGACCTCACCGACGGCCTCGGTGCAGCCGTCGAAGAGCCCCCGGTGCCGCTGGGCCAGGAAGTGCGCGCCGTAGTCGCTGCCGGCCTCCTCGTCAGCGGTGAACGCCAGCACGATGTCGCGGGGCGGCCGGACGCCGGTGCGTTGCCAGTGCCGCACGACCGCCAGCACCATCGCGTCGAAGTCCTTCATGTCGATCGCGCCCCGACCCCACAGGTAGCCGTCGCGGATCTCACCGGAGAAGGGGTGCACGGACCACTCGGCGGCGTCGGCGGGCACCACGTCCAGGTGGCCGTGCACCAGCAACGCCGGCCGCTGCGGGTCGCTGCCGGGGATCCGGGCGACCAGGTTGGCCCGCCCCGGCGCCGACTCCTGGATCTCGGCGGCCACACCGACCTCGGCCAGTCGCGCGGCCACGTACTCGGCTGCCGCGCGTTCCCCGGCGCTGGTGTCGTTGTCCCCGGTGTTGGTGGTGTCGATGCGCAACAGATCACGGCAGATGTCGACCACCTCGTCGGTGGGCTCGGGTCCGGTGGTGGCGGCGTCGCTCGTCATCGGTTCCTTATACCAGCACGTCGTTGCGGTGTCGGTTTGCCGGTCGGTCCGCCCGGGTACCGGCGGCGTCGAGGAGGTCACCGTGACCGTTCACCTACCGCCCCTACCGCCCGGCCCCGACGAGGGGTACCGACCTGGCGGGCGAAGCCTGGTCGACATCGTCGACGACGAGCACCGTCACCTGCTGGAGCTGCTGGACGCGGCGCTCGCCCCGGACACGCCGCAGCCGCGGCGCCGGGAGCTGCTGGACGTGTTCACCGCCATGCTGTCCCGGCACCTCTCCGGTGAGGAGCAGTACGTCTTCCCCGCCACCCGGGTCGCGGTGCCCGACGCCGCGGCGCGCATCGACCGGGAGCTGACCTGCGACGCCGAGCTGCTCGCCGCGGTACGCGGACTGACCGAGCACTCGCTGCCCGAGGTCACCGACCGGCTGCGCCGGCACGTCGAGGCGGTCGACGCGCTGGTCGGGTCGTTGCGGGCGCACGCCACCGACGAGGAGCTGATCCGGTTGGGCAACCGGATGGAGATCGCCGAGGAGGCGGCACCGACCCGCCCTCATCCGGGCAACCCGCACACCCCGCCGTGGAACCGCATCGTGGACCCGGCGGTGGGGGTGCTGGACAAGGTCCGTGACGTGGTCAGCCGACGGCACACCCGGCTGTCGGATCTCCGCCCGCCACGCGACTGACGGGAGGGCGACTGGTCCGTTCGTGCACGTTCTGCAGGTCACTGCTTGGTTTCCGGTCCGTTTCAGGACTTTCGGCCAGTCCGTCATGGTCATACCGTCACGGTTATGAATCTGGAGTTGCGTCACCTGAAGGTGGTCTGCGCGATCGCGGAGACGGGGAGCGTGACCAAGGCGGCCTCCACTCTCGGTCTTGCCCAACCCGCTCTCACCGCCCAGCTCCAGCGCATCGAACGGACGCTGGGCGGGCCGTTGTTCGAGCGGGACCGGCGGGGCGCCCGGCCGACCGCGCTGGGCGAACTGGTGCTGGCCCGGGCCCGGGTGCTGCTGCCGGCGATGAAGGGTCTGCAGGACGAGGCGGCGCGGCTGGCCGGTGCGGTCGACGCGCCACGGCGGTACCGCTTCGGCGGGGTCAACAGCCCCATCCTGGGCCGACTGGTGCACCGGCTCGCCGCCGAGCAGCCCCAGGCGCAGATCACCACGTACGCGTCCTGGTCGGTCGACGAGCTGGCCCAGCTGGTGGCCGGCGGTCGGCTCGACTTCGCGCTGGCCGGGGTCTGCGGCGACTCGACCCCGCCGACGGAGTCCGGGCTGGGTTGGCGGGAGGTCGCCGTCGACCCGGTGGGGGTGCTGCTGCCCGAGCGACATCCGATGGCCGGGCGGGACGAGGTGGGCCTGGTGGACCTGGGCCGGGAGCAGTGGGTGGCGGCACCGGGCGACGGTTGCTTCGGTGACTGTTTCGCCGCCGCCTGCGCCCGGGCCGGCTTCACCCCCCGCAAGGTCTTCGAGACCGACATCCGGGCCGGCTTCGACCTGGTCGAGGCCGGTGTGGCGGTGGCGTTGTGCCAGGCCACCTTCCGGCCGGTGGCCGGGCTGGTGACCCGCCGGCTGGCCGGTTCGCCGCTGCGCTGGCGGTTGATGCTGGGGTGGCACCCGGACTCCCCGGCGGCCGACGTGGCCGACCTGGTGCTGGAGGCGGCGGTGGCCTCGTACACCGACTCGCTGGCCGCGCACCCGGACTACCAGGCCTGGTTGACCCGCAACCCCGAGTTCGGGGTACGACTGCCCGCGCCCGTCCCGCCGATCCCCGGCACCGGGGTGCGAACGGCGTGACGACGGGTAACCAGCGACCATGACCGACCTGTACCCGCCCGCCGACGAGCGGGAAGACGTGCGCCGCACCGCCGCGGCGCACACGGCCGCCTCCCGGGACGTGGAGGCCTTCGTGCGACGACTGCCCGGCACGCCCGGCGCGGCCGACGTCGCCGAGTACGCCGCCCTGCTGGCCCGGGAGGAGCTGCTGCGGGTGGAACGTCAGGCCGCCGCGGACGCCGCCGGGCTGATGCTGCCCAGCCTCGACCAGAGCTGACCCACCGGCGCGCCGGTGCCGGCCGGCACGCGCCGGCCGCCGCGCGCACCGGCCCCCGCACGCTGCGGCCCGCAGCGGCCTCAGCGCGCCCCGGACCCCGGCGCGCAGCGGGCCTCAGCGGTCGGCGAGCGGGTCGTGGCCGAGGTCGAGCAGCGCGTGCCGCCACCGGTCGTCGGCGTTGCCGGCGGCCGGCCGTTCGTCGAGCAGGCCCTCGATCCGCTCGACGGCCTCCCGCATCACCTGGATGTCGGCCGGGGTGAGGTCGACCTTGCGTTTGCGCAGTACGGCGAGGATCTGCCGGCCCGGCTCGGGCAGGTCCAGGTCCGGGTCCGGCCCGAAGGACTCCTCCCCCGAGCCACGGGTCAACAGCCAGCTGCGCAGCTGTTCGGACGGGACGTTGACCTGGGCGTGGAAGTCCGCCCAGAGCGTCTCCACCTCGGCGTCGACGCGCTGCTCGCGGGCCATCATGCCTCCTTGACGGGTGGGGCCCCGGAGACCGGGGCACCGGTGTCGGTGTCACTGCCCAGGCCCTCCGGTGGCACCCGTACCCGGGACGGGTTCGCGGTCGGTGGGGCCTCGATCGGATCGGCCGGTTCGGCCTCGTCGGGCACCTGCTCGGGCTCGGTCATCGGATTCCTCCGGGTCCTGGGCGACGTCCGGTGGCGGTCGGACCCCGGCGGCGCGGTCGGCCGGCGCGTCCCGGGCGGTCGCGGCGGACGGTCGGCCGCCGGCCGACGGTGGTCACCGGGGATGGGTCGAGACGCCGGCCCGATGGGTACCGGTCCCGGCGTTGACCTCGACCTGCAGCGCGCCGTCGCGGGCGTCGACGACCACCCGCTGCCCCGGTGACATCGCGCCTTCGAGCAGCATCCGGGACAGCCGGTTGTCCAACTCGCGTTGGATCACCCGACGCAGCGGCCGGGCGCCGAACTCCGGCTGGTAGCCGTGCTCGGCCAGCCAGTCCACCCCGGCGGTGGTGACCTCGATGGTGATGTCCTGGGCGTGCAGCCGACGCCGGGTCTCCTCCAGCAGCAGCCCGGTGATCTGGCGCAGCTGCTCGGCCTCCAGCCGCCGGAAGATGATCACCTCGTCGACGCGGTTGAGGAACTCCGGCCGGAAGTTCTCCTGCAGCCGGCGCATCAGCCGCTCGCGCAGCTCGTCGGACTCCTGGCTGCTGCCCGGCTCGCCGGCGCCGAACCCGACCGGCCGCTGGCTGCCGGTGATCAGCTCCGAACCCAGGTTGCTCGTCATGATCAGTACGGTGTTCTTGAAGTTCACCGTACGGCCCTGGCTGTCGGTGAGCCGGCCGTCGTCGAGCACCTGGAGCAGGATGTTGAACACGTCCGGGTGGGCCTTCTCGATCTCGTCGAGCAGCACCACCGCGTACGGGCGACGGCGCACCGCCTCGGTGAGCTGCCCGGCCTCCTCGTACCCGACGTAGCCGGGTGGGGCGCCGACCAGCCGGCTGATGGTGTGCCGTTCCTGGAACTCGCTCATGTCCACCCGGACCATCCGGTCGGCCTCACCGAAGAGCGCCTCGGCCAGGGCCCGCGCCAACTCGGTCTTGCCCACGCCGGTCGGGCCGAGGAAGAGGAAGCTGCCCATCGGCCGGTTCGGGTCGGCCAGCCCGGCCCGCGAGCGGCGGACCGCCTCGGCGACCGCGCCGACGGCGTCGTCCTGACCGACCACCTTCTCGTGCAGCTGCCCCTCCAGTCGCAGCAGCCGGTCCCGTTCCTCCTCGGTGAGCTGGGCGACCGGGATTCCGGTGGCCCGGGAGACCACCTCGGCGATCTCCGCCGGGCCCACCTGCGGCACCTGCGGGGAGTCCCCCTCGCCCCGGGCCCGCCGGATCCGCTCCTCAACCTCGGCCAGCCGGTCACGCAGTGTCGACGCGCGCTCGTACTGCTCGTCGGCGACTGCCTGTTCCTTCTCCCGGCGTACCTCGTCGAGTTGTTGTTCCAGCTCCCGCACGTCCGAGGCGGGGGTCCGGGTGCGCAGCCGGACCCGGGCCCCGGTCTGGTCGATCAGGTCGATGGCCTTGTCCGGCAGGAAGCGGTCGGTGACGTACCGGTCGGCGAGTTCGGCCGCGGCGACCAGCGCCTCGTCGGTGAAGCGGACCTGGTGGTGGGCCTCGTAGCGGTCGCGCAGGCCACGCAGGATCGCCACCGTGTCGTCGACGCCGGGCTCGGGCACCAGCACCGGCTGGAACCGGCGGGCCAGCGCGGCGTCCTTCTCGATGGTGCGGCGGTACTCGTCAAGCGTGGTCGCGCCGATCACCCGCAGCTCGCCCCGGGCCAGCGCCGGTTTGAGCATGTTGGAGGCGTCCATCCCGCCCTCGCTGCCGGCACCGCCCGCGCCGACCAGGGTGTGGATCTCGTCCAGGAAGATGATCAGCTCCTCCCGGTGGGCGCGGATCTCGTCGATCACCTTCTTGAGGCGTTCCTCGAAGTCACCCCGGTACCGGGTGCCGGCGACCAGGCCGGCCAGGTCCAGTTGGATCACCCGCTTGCCGAGCAGGGTCTGCGGCACGTCGCCGTCGCAGATCCGCTCGGCCAGCCCCTCCACGATCGCGGTCTTGCCGACCCCGGCCTCGCCGATCAGCACCGGGTTGTTCTTGGTCCGCCGGGACAGGATCTCCACGGCCTGTTCGATCTCGTCGGCGCGCCCGATCACCGGGTCGATCTGGTCGTTGCGGGCCAGGTCGGTGAGGTCCTGACCGTACTGGTCGAGGGTGGGGGTCCCGCGGTCCGGTTTCGGGCCGGGCATCGGCCCACGTTCGGCGTTGGCCGCCTGCAACGACTCGGGTTGGATCCGCCCGGCCGACAGCATCCGCCCGGCCGGTGACTCCGGGTTGAGCGGCAGGGCCATCAGAATGTGCTCCGGGCCGATGTAGTTCGCGCCCATCGCCCGGGAGAGCTGGTGGGCGTCGAGCAACGCCCGCTTCGCCGCCGGGGTGAGCGACAGGTTCGGCGGCACCTCGCCCGCCGGTGCGCCGTCCGCGCGCCCACCGAGGGCGTTGACCAGGGCGTCCGGGTCGGCCCCGGCCCGCCGGACCAGGTCCCGCAGGGGCTCGCGTTGCAGCGCCGCCCAGAGCAGGTGGTCGGTGTCCAGGTCGGTGCTCTGCCGCTGGGCGGCCCGGCGCGCCGCGTCGGCCAGCAGTTCCCGGGCGTCGGCGGTCATCAGCCGGGTGATGTCGACCCGGTGCGCCGGCCGGCGCCCGCCCTCACCCCGGCCGAAGTACCGGGCCAGGAACTCGTCCCACGGATCGGCGCCGAAGTCATCGGGTCCCAACATGCGCGTCCTCCGGGTTCGGGCAGGGTCGACGCGCTGGGCTACCCGTCACTCGGGCCGGCAAACGCCCCCAGATGGCAGGCTGCGGGGATGACCGAGACACCGTTGCTGATCGTGGACGCCGCCAACGTGGTGGGTTCACGCCCCGACGGGTGGTGGCGGGACCGGGCCGGGGCCACCGCCCGGCTCCGCGACGCGTTGGCCCCGCTGGCCGAGCGGGGCCGCCCACCCGAGCTGGCACCACCGGCCGAGGTGGTGCTGGTGGTGGAGGGCGCGGCCCGGGGTGTGCCGGGCCGCGCGGAGGTCCGGGTGGTGGCCGCCGAGGCCTCGGGGGACGACGCCGTGGTGGCGCTGGTCGACGCCGCCGCGGGACGTCGCCGGCTGGTCGTCACCGCCGACCGTGAGTTACGGCAGCGGGTCCGGGCCCTGGGTGCCGAGGTGTACGGGCCCCGCTGGCTGCGCGGCGACTGAGCGTGGGCCGCTGCGGTGCGATGCGCGGTAGACGGGACTGGCGCGAACGGGACTCCCGGGCCGGCCAGCCAACCGGACACGCGGGCAGGAACACCGACAGGGCGGATGTTCTCTCACCGACCGGGATAGGCTGTAATGGAGGCCTCCCCGCCCCCAGGAGGTTCCACAGTGGCGAGCGTCGCCGAGCTGAAGGCAGCCATCGATGTCGCCCTCCAACAGATCGGCGACGGCCAGACCGCCGTGCAGGCGGCCGGCGAGAAGCTGGCCGAGGCGCAGCAGACCCTGGCCGGCGCGCTGGAGGGCAGTGGGCACGAGACAGTGGAGGCCGCGCAGGCCTCGTTGACGCAGGCCAGCCAGGAGTTGGAGGAGTGCCTCGCCGCCACCCTCGTCGCGGTGGAGCAGGCTCAGCTCTACGTAGCGACGCTCTGAGAGGCGGGTCGTGTCCATCGTCGAGGACATCGGCGCGCAGGTGCGGGCCGCCGCCGAGGACCTGCCGCTCGGCCTGCTGGCGCAGGCCCTGGAGAAGTTCGGGCAGGCCGCCGAGCGGCTGCGCTGGGTGCGGCAGGAGTCGGCGAACCCGATGGGGGTGCCGGAGCTCTCCGCGGCCACCGAGCACGCCGAGACCGCCGGATACGCGCTGCGGGTGGCCCAGGAGCAGTTGGCGGCGTACCTGACCACGCTGGGCCTGACCGCCGACGGCGCGCCGGCGCCGCGCCCGCAGCAGCGTCAACCGAAGCACGACCAGCCCCGCGACGATGCGCCCCCGGCCGCCGGCGAGGGCCCGCAGCAGGCCGCCGACCCGACGGTGCGCCGCTGGTGGGCGGTGCGGGTGACCGAGCTGACCGGCGGCACCACCGCGCCGACCGGTGAGCCGGACGCGCAGATCGGCGACGCCCGGGAGCTGCTGCGCCGGGTGACCGGCGGGGTCCGCTCCGGCGACCGCGACCGGGTACGCGCCGAGCTGTGCCGCGCCCACGCCGACGTCGGTCTCGGCCTGGCCGCGCTGGCCCCGCCCCTGCTGCGCGAGCTGGCCGGGGAGCTGCTCGGCCACCCGCCCCGTGCCGAGGACCTGCCCCGGCTACGCAGCCAGCTCGACGGCCGGGTCCGGGACCTGCTGCCCAACCTGCCCCCGCCGGTGCTGGAGACCCTGCTCAGCCGGGTCTGCCGGATGCCGCCGCCCCGAGGCGGTGAGCAGCCGCACGCCGCCGACTCGGCGGTGACCTCCGGGGTGCTGGCCGGGGTCCTGCTGGACCGGCTCGGCCGGGACCTGCCACCGGAGTCCTCCGGTTCCCCGCAGCGCCCCGGGGCCGCCGACGGGTCCACCCCGGACGGGCAGCGGTCCACCCGGGACGGCGGTGCGCCACCGCCACGCGACCCTCGACCCCGACCGGGTACCGGCTCCGGCGGGTCCACCCCGCGCAGGACCACCGGCCCGACCCCACGGACCGGCCCCGGCGGACCGGCCGGCCCGGTCCCGCGCGGCGGCACCGCGCCCCGGCGCGGCGACGGCCCGGCCCGTCCCGGGAGAGCCGATGGCTGACCGTCGCGCCCAACTGGTGACCCGGGTGCGCGGCATGCTCTCCGACGCGCTGGGCGCCACCCGGGCCCGGCTGGCCGCCGCCGACGCCGAGCTGACCGCCGGCCAGCAACGGCTGACCAAGGTACGCCGGGCCGCCGACGCCGTACCCGAACGGGTAGGTGCCGAGCGGGACCGGCGACTGGCCCAACTCGACACCGGGCAGCAGGCCCGGATCGCCGACCTGGCCGAGCGGGCCGCCGAGGCCGCCCGGCGGGAGGCCCCCGGCGCGGCCTCGGCGGACTGGTCGGGGTGGCAGCCGACACCGAGCGGGCCGGCCGAGCCCCCGGGTGCGGTACGCGTCGGCACGCTGCGGATCCCCGGCACGGTGCCGGTGCCCGCGCTGGTGCCGCTGCTGGACGCCGGACACGTGCACCTCTCCGGCGCCGACCTGGCCGGTGACGAGGCGGTGGTGCCGGCGCTGCTGCTACGCAGCCTCGGCCGCACCGACCCCGGGGCGGTCCGGCTGATCGGGTACGACCCCGAGCACCTCGGCGGCGGGCTGGCCGGGTTCGCCCCGCTGACCGCCGCCGGGCTGCTGACCTTCGTCGGGCCCGGTGGGCTCGGGCGGCTCCTGGACGACCTGGTCGAACAGATCCGCCGGATCAACGAGACGGTGCTGGCCGGCGAGTACGGATCGCTGCGGGAGCTGGCCGCGGCGACCGGCCGACGGCCGGAGCCGTGGCGGGTGGCGGTGCTGCTCGGCGGGGACGAGCTGAACCGCCACGAACGCGGCCAACTCGACCGGGTGGTGCGCACCGGCACGGCCTGCGGGGTGCATCTGGTGGTGCGCGGGGTGCCGCTGCCGGAGCACCCGACGGTGACCCGGATCGTGATCGGGCGCGACGGTGCGCGCATCGGCGGGCCGCCCGGACTGGCCGCCCGGCTGGACCCACCCCCGCCCGCTCCCCTGGTGACCGAGACCTGCCGGACGCTGGCCGCCACGGTCAACGCCGGCCCGGCCCCGGCGCCCTTCGCCGAGCTGCTGCCGCCGGTGGAGCAGATGTGGCAGGACGACTCCGCCACCGGGCTGACCGCCCCGATCGGGTCGGCGGCCAACGGCCGGCAGGTGCAGCTCACCCTCGGCGACTATCCGCCGCACGCGCTCATCGGCGGGCCGTCGGGCACCGGCAAGACCAACCTGATCTTCGCCTGGATCGGTGCCCTGGCCGCCCGTTACTCCCCCGACCAGCTGGAGTTCTACCTGCTGGACTTCAAGGAGGGGGTGTCCTTCGCCCGGTTCGCCCAGGGCCGCCGGGACCCGAGCTGGCTGCCGCACATGCGGCTGGTCGGGATCAACGTCAACACCGACCGGGAGTTCGGGCTGGCCCTGCTGCGGTTCCTCGCCGAGGAGCTGCGCCGCCGGGCCGACGCCGCCAAGAAACACGAGGTCACCAAGCTGGCCGAGTTGCGCGCGGTGGACCCGGGCGGCCGGTGGCCCCGGATCGTCGCGGTGGTCGACGAGTTCCAGATGCTGCTGGCCGGCCGGGACGTGGTGGCCCGGGAGGCCGCCGACCTGCTGGAGGACCTGGCCCGACGGGGCCGGTCGCAGGGCATCCACCTGGTGCTCGCCAGCCAGGACGTCCGCGGCATCGAGGCGCTCTGGGGACGCCCGGCCCTGGTGGCCCAGTTCACGCTCCGCATCGCCCTGCCGAAGGCGCTGCGGATCCTGGCCGAACGAAACGACGCGGCCCAGTCGCTGCCCCGCCACCACGCGGTGGTCAATGCCGAGTCGGGCATGGCCGAGGGCAACCAGGTGGCCCGGATCCCCTCGGCCAGCGACTGGGAGAGCTGGAGCGAACTGCAGCACCGGCTGTGGCGGATGCGCCCACCGGACGCCGCCCCGGCCCGGCTCTTCGACGGTGACGCGATCCCCCGGCTGGCCGAGGCGCCGGACTTCCGGGCGCTGCGCGCCGACGGGACGGACCGGCGGGCACCGGTCGCCCTGCTCGGCGAGATCATCGACGTGCAGGCCCGCTCGGCGGTGCTGCGGCTGCCCCGCGCCCCGGGGCGTAACCTGGCCGTGCTCGGCACGCGGGTGGACGAGGCCTGCGCGGTGCTGGACGCCGCCGCCCGCTCCCTGGCCCGCCAGCACGCCCCGGGCACCGCCCGGTTCTCCATCGCCTGCCTCGACCCGGACGCCGACCCGGCCGCCCGCGCGCTCTACGAGGAGTTGGCCGACGACGCGGCCTGGTACGACGAGGAGACGGTGCCGGAGCTGATGGCCGAGACCGCCGAGGGGCTGGGTCGGGCCGGCACCCCGAGCGTCCCGCACTACCTGCTGCTGTTCGCCGTGGACGCCGCCGCCGGTCAGCTGGCCGGACCGGCGGGTCGACGCAGCGGGTTGGAGCAGTTGCGGCGGATCCTGCACGACGGCCCGGAACGGCGTACCCACGTGTTGGCCTGGTGGCGCGGGGTGGCCCGGATGCGGGTCGATCTCGGCGGGCCGGCCGCCCGCACCGACCAGATCGGCGCCTGGGTCGCCCTGGACGTGCAGGGCGGTGAGCTGAGTTCGTCGCTCTACCCGGGCACCGGCGGCCCGGACTGGTATCCCCGCCCCTGGCGGGGGCTGTTCTTCGACCGGTCGGTGCACCGCACCGGGCAGGTCGTCATCCCCTACGGACCGGCCCGATGAGCGAACCCGACGCCAGCCCGACCTACTCCGCCCAGGTCCGCCGGCTGGCCGAGCTGACCGCGCGGGTGCAGGCCCAGCGGGCCGAGGCCCAGGACTGGTACGACCAGCAGTGCGCGGCGGCGCAACGGGCCGTCAGCGAGGCCACCGACCAGGTCCGGCGGGCCGAGGCGGAGGTCGCGGCGGCGCGGGAGGAGCTGGAACGGGTCGACGCCGAGGCGGCCCACCTGTGGCAGCAGCTGCGCGACCGGCTCGGCGGCCGGGGACTGGGCGGCCCGCCCGGCCCGGCCCTGGACGCCACCGGCGATCCGCTGCACCTGGTGCAGGGCGTGCGGGAACTGCTGGGTCGGGTGGGACAGCCGGGTGAGCTGCCCAGCTCGGCCAACCCGCTGCTGGTGCTCTGCGGGCTGTTCGGCGCGGTGCTGGCGTACGCCCTCGGGCTCGGCGCCCGGCAGCTCGGCGTGAGCTACGGCGGGGACCTGGCGGTGGGTCTGCCGGTGCTGGCCCTGGTGGTGACCCTGCTCGGCCCGCTGATCGGGCTGGTGCCGGCCAAGCGGCTGGCGGACCGCCGGCACGCGGTGTTCGGCCCGCGCCCGATGGCGGTGGTGGTGGTCGCCGGCCTGGCCGGCACCGCCCTGCTGCTGGCCCTCGGCCGCTGACGCCGCCTGCCGCGCCGGTACGGCGGGCCCGACAGGCAGCGCGCGAGTGTGTGGTCAGGCGGGCACCGCGATGGCCTCACGGAGCAGGCGGCGGGTGAGCACCAGCCGGTCGGCGTCGTCCAGGCCGGGCAGGTCACCCACCCGGGTCGCCGCACCGGTGAGCAGGGCGCGTACCGCCGGCGCACACGCCGCCGGCAGGGTGAGGGTCCGGTCGACCAGCCGCAGGGTGAACCGCCCGGCGTCCTGGTCGGTCAGCTGCCAGCGCAGCCCCGGCCGGACGGTGACGGCACTGTCCACGGTGAGAGCGCCCAGCGCGGCGGCCTGGGCCAACGGCCGGATCGGCGCGGGCCGGCTGGCCGGCCAGAGCCGGTCGCGCAGCCGCCCGGCCACGGCCGCCGGATCGGCCCGCAGCAGCCAGTCACGCAGCGCCTCGACGGTCTCGGTCAGCTCCGGCTCGATCGCCTCGGCGTCGGCCAGGTCGACGCCGAAGGGCAGCCCGGCGCGCAGCCGCGCGTCGTCGGCGGCGAGCGCGAGCAGCTCCTCGACGAGGGCGTACCTGGTCAACGCGCGGACACCGACGGTCAGGTGCAGCGAACTGGCCTCCTGCGCCTGGGCGCTGTGCAGCCAGCCACGCGGCAGGTAGAGCGCGTCGCCCGGTTCGAGGACCACGTCGAGCGCGGCGGGGCCCTGCGCGGTGGCGGAGACCTCGTCGGCCCGGCCGCCCCACGGCTGCCGCTCCAGCGGGTCGGGCAGCACCGGCGGGTGGATCCGCCAGTGCTTACGGCCGTCGACCTGGAGCACGAAGACGTCGTGGGTGTCGTAGTGGGTGGCGAAGCCCTGGCTGCCGGGCGGGGTCAGGTAGGCGTTCACCTGCAACGGCTGGGCGAGGGCGGCCCCCAGTTCGCCGGCGAAGTCGATGAGCGCCGGCCAGGTGCGGTGCAGACCCTGTAGGACCAGGGTGGCGCCCTCGGCGTACAGCTGCAGGACCTTGTCGTCGACCACCTGGTCGCCGATCTCGGCGCCCGCGCCACCGCCGCCGGTGTAGCGGCCCGCCGCGACGAGCTGGCCGTCGGTGGCCACCCGCAGGAACGGGGTACGCAGACCGCGCCGGCTCAGCAGCTCGTCGGCGTCGGCGGGGCTGAACAGGTCGGTGAAGCCGTGGCGGTTGGGCAGCTCGGCGGCGCGGGACAGCAGCGGGCCGCGTCCCCAGTGCGCGGTGGCGAACTTGGCCGGCTCGACGGCCACGCAGCGGGCCAGCGCGGCGCTGGCGGCGGACGAAACCGCCGGGCGGCCGTGGCCACCCGGCGGGTCGATGATCGACACGGCGGTCGCTTACCGGGCGCTGCCGTCGGCGCCACCGTCCTGGTGCCCCGGGGTCGCGCCACCGTCGGCCGGGCCCTCGGCACCACCGTCCGCGCCACCGTCCTGCTGACCCGGGGTCGCGCCACCGTCGGCCGGGCCCTCGGCACCGCCATCGGCGCCACCGTCCTGCTGACCCGGGGTCGCCCCACCGTCGGCCGGACCCTCCGGGCCGCCACCGGTACGGGTCGTGATGTCGTCGTCGTTCAGTGCCATCGGTGCTCCCTCGGATCTGTCGGGGGTCTGTCGTGTGACGGGTGGTACCCCACCCGCGATCTTCTAACCCCCACACGTTAGACGTCCGGTGGGCCGACACGGCCCCGTTCCGGGCACCGGGGTCAGGGCATCAGCTGCAGCAGGTCCTGCGGCATGGTGGCCCTGACGTCCTCCCACTCGCCCTGGGTGACGTGCCGCCGCAGGGACTCCAGCACCACCTGCACGACCCGTTCGGCGCCACCGGCGACGTCGTAGGGGAAGCCCTGCCGCACCTCGTACAGGAAGTCGTCGCGGTTGAGTTTGATCGGCACGTTCTCCGGCTGCCACCCGTCGAAGTAGATCCCACGCAGCAGCACCGGCAGTTGGGCCGCGAACTCGGCGCTCTCCGGCACCGGCATCCGGTCCCGCAGCAGGTGCAGCACCGTCCGCAACGCCGCGTACGACTGGTTGCGTTGCTCCTTCGGCCAGCCGTAGGCCTGTTCGATGTCCTTGAGGATCAGGTTCGTCTTGTCCAGCGACGACTCGAACGCCGACCACATCTGCTCAGCCATCTCGCCACCCCCGTAGCTCGTCGGCCCACCGTCGGTCGTCGGCACGTCGCGGCGGGCCGGCGGGACCCCGCCACTGCCGGGTCGGGCTGAACCGGCCGGCCGGGGAGACCCGGCGGCCGCTGGGTGCCGTGCCGACGACGCGCAGCACCTCTGCCCGTCGGCGTCGCGGCCCGTGATGAAGCGTCGTCATCGGAGCAACCCCCTGGTCGACGTCCCGGTCGGTACCGGTGCGGCACCGCCGGCGGTGGGCTCAGGCGGCCCGCCGCTCCCGGCTCTGCTTGCAGGTGACACAGGCGGTGGCGGAGGGGTAGATCTCCAACCGCTCCACCGGGATCGCCACCGAGCACCCCTCGCAGAAGCCGTAGGTGCCCGCGTCCAGTCGGGCCAGCGCGTGCTCGAACTGGGCCCGCCGGTCGAGGATGGTGCGCAGCAGCGACTGCGCGGTGTCCCGCTCGGCCGTCTTGGTGCCGCTGTCGGCCTGGTCGTCGCCGGCGGTGTCGCCGACCTCGACCAGCCGCAGCACCTGGCTCTGCAGCACCGCCCGGTCGTACTCCTCGGAGAGTTCGTCGTAGCGGGCCTGCAGGGAGAGCCGGATCCGGTCGACGTCGGTCTGCGGCCGGGCCGTGCCAACGGTGTCGTGCACGAGCATCGCTGCCTGCCTTTCGTACCCCGGGCACACCCGGGCGGCCGTGACCCGAGGTCCCGGCTACGGTCCGTCTGCGGCGCGGTGGTGATCATCCACGCCCGTTGAGCCCGGCGTTTACCCCGCCCTCCCTTCCGCCAAACCGTGGTCAGCCGTAAATTTCCGACTCCACCACGGCCGGTCTGCGGGGGTCGTCGACGCGCACCACGACGTCGGCGAAGGCGGACGGGACCACCTCCTCGGCGTACCGGGCGAAGGCGGGCAGGGTCCACCGGTGCGGCTGCGGCGTGCGTCGGGCCAGGGCCGCCGGGGAGAGTTCCAGGTGCACGGTACGGTCGAACGGCAGCCCACCGCCGAGCAGCAGCGCCCCGCTGACCAGCACGATCCCGCCGGCTGGCAGCTCCAGGTAGGTGGCCCGGACGGCCCGGTCGGTGCCGGGATCGCGCAGCGCCGGCAGCAGCCGGCCCGACCCGGTCGGCCCGGCCGGATCGAGCACCTCGCGGCGTAACCCGGCCTCGTCGGTCCAGGAGTCGTAGTAGGAGTCGGCGTTGGTGTGCCCGAATTCCAGCCGTACCGACGCCGGGCGCAGGAAGTCGGCGGCCCGCACGTGCGCGACCGGTCGGCCCCGGGCCCGCAACGGGTCGACCAGGGCGGCGGCGAGCCGGTCCGGCCCGGCCGCGGGGGCACCGTCGACGGCCACCCGCAACCGCCCGGGTACGGCCACGTCGGCGAGCCGGTCGGCCAGTTCGGTGACGAGCCGGTCGGGCGAGATCGGACGTACGCGCATGACGTCCATGGTGACCGGCGGACGCGGTGGCGGGTCAGCCGGTGCGCTCCGTCGTGACCGGCGGACGCGATGGCGGGTCAGCCGGTGCGGTCGATGGTGACCAAGGCGTCGTCGGCCAGCCGGTAGCCCACCCCGTAGACCGTGGTGACCAGGGGAACGTCCACCCCGACCTTGCCGCGCAGCCGGCGGACGTGCACGTCGACGGTACGCACCCCGGCGTGTTCGTAGCCCCAGACGGCGTTGAGCAGCTGCAGGCGGGTGAACACCCGCCGCGGGTGGGCGACCAGGTGCAGCAGCAGGTCGAACTCCAGACGGGTCAACGGCAACGCCTCACCGTCGCGCAGCACCGACCGCGACGCGGCCAGGATGTGCAGGGTCGGCACGGCGGGGGTCAGCGGCCGGGCGGCCGTCCGGCTGGTCGGGACGGAGTCCGCCCGCCGCTCCGCGGCACCGCCGTTGCTGGTCACCGTGCACTCGCCCCGCTCGACCAGCTCCCGGGCCGCGTCGAGCAGTCGTCGGGCCGGCCCGGTCAGGGCCTCTTCGTTGGCCAGTGGGATGGACAGTGTCACGGTGAGCACTGCGGCGGTGTTTGCCGGTCGGCGCTGCCCACCGGGCGGACGACCCGGCACCACGGGTTGAGACGTGTGCCATCCGGCGCGCGACGAGGCGGGGCTGACCGACATGGTCCTCCTTGGCTGGTCGGAGTTCTCCCCACGGCCCGGGACGCCGCTGCATCGATGCTTCCCGGCACTCGCGCGAGGGTCAAGTGCCGGCTACGTTGCATGACTGTGACAATTGACGAACACACCGGAGCCGAGCGCTCGCTCTGCGTACTAGACCAGATGATTACAGCAGAGTCGTCAACATGAACAAATCCGGGGGTCCCCAACGCGTGGAACGCCCGACCCACCAACTGGGACACGGGGACAGCGGAGGGCGGGCCGGGGCCCTCGCCCCGACCCGCCCTCCGCGTGCCAGCCCGACCCGCACCCCGGGCGTCACTGGTCCCGGTCGATACCGATCCGGGCCTCGTCGGCGAGCCGGTAGCCGACCCCGTGCACCGTGGTCACCAGGGGCGTGTCGGCGCCGAACTTCGCCCGCAGCCGCCGTACGTGCACGTCCACGGTGCGTACCACCGCGTGCTCGTACCCCCAGACGTTCGACAGCAGCTGGAGCCGGGTGAAGACCCGGCGGGGGTGCTCGGCGAGGAACAGCAGCAGGTCGAACTCGATGCGGGTCAGCGCGACCATCCGGCCACCGTGCTCGACGGTGCGGCACCCGACCAGGATCCGCAGGTCGGCGGGGTGCTCGGCGGGTCGCGGCCGGGGCGCGGGCGGGGTGGGCGCGGCTGCGCCGACCGGCGTCACCTCCCCCGTCACCGCCAGTTCCTGCAGCAGCTCGATCAGCCGGGCCAGCCGGGGGCTCACCGTCCCGGGGGTCAGGTCGACGGTGACGGTGAGCGTCGAGGTGGACCGCGGCCGCACCGCCGCGGGCCGGTCGGAACGGCGTCCCGGCGAGTGGGGGCGCGACGAGATGGCGACGACGGACATGGATCCTCCTGGAGATGGCGGTGCCGTCGACCACGCCCGGTGGAGCGTGGCGGTCAGGGTAGGTACGCCGCGCCGGCGGTCACCGGCGAGGCCACGGGTGAGGGACGGTGGATCGGGTCGGGACCGAACGCGGGCAGCCCGGCGATCCGCCAGGCCATGAAGCCACCGATCACGTCGGTGGCCCGGTGCAGGCCGAGGTCCTGGAGGGCGGCCGCGGCCAGCGAGGACGTGTAGCCCTCCTGACAGAGGACCAGCACCGGCAGGTCGTAGTCGGTCACACCCGGCAGCCGGGCCGCCGACCGCGGGTCGAACCGCCACTCCAGTACATTGCGTTCGACGATCAGCGCGCCCGGCACGCTGCCGTGCGCGGCCCGTTGGGCGGCGGGGCGGATGTCGACGAGCACGGCACCGTCGCGGTGGGCCAGGTGGGCCTGCTCGGGATCGAGCCGGCGCAGCCGGGCCCGGGCGGCGGCGAGGATCTCGTCGATCCCCCGGGATCCGGGTGGGGACGGACAGGCGGTCGGGGAGACGTCGGTCTGCGACATACGGGGATCCTTTCCTGACGGCTGGTGTGACGCCGCAGCGGGTGCGAAGGCCGCGGGTACGGGTGCGGGGCTGGTCACCACGCGACGCCTGCCTCGGCCACCTCGGCGACCCGCAGTCGTCCCTCGGCGAGGAGGTAACGGGTCATCCGGCGTAGTGCCGGGCGGTAGACGTGCACGCTCACGGCCGGCTGGTCGCCCCGGTTGGTCACCTGGTGCACGTGCCGGGGACCGAACCGCCGACCGGTGCCGGCGACGAGTTGCTGGGGGCGCAGCGCGCCGCGACTGACCGTCTCCTCGGTGAGCACGCCGGAGACCACCAGGAAGGCCCCCGCGGAGCCACCGTGGTCGTGCAGGTCGGTGCCCTGACCGGGCAGCCAGCTCAGCGCCCACACCTCGTGGTCGGCGGCGACCGCGAGCCGCTGGTACCACCGCTGTACGGGATCGAAACACACCGGCGTGGGCCAGGTGTGCGGGGCGTCGGCGTACCGACGGGCGATGGCGAGCAGGTCGCGGTCGAGCTGGCGGATGCTGATCATGTCGGTCCTCGTGGAGCGGAGCGGAGCGTACCGACACAGCCTATCTGGCAAAACCTATAGACTTAGTAGGGAATACCGAATGCTGGGACATAGATCACCCGTTCGAGTGCTCCGGCGCTGCCCGGCAGGCCCACCACCGGCGGACTAGCCTTGGGTGGGTGAGTGCCGAACTGGACGCCGAGACCCTGGCCTTCGCCCACCGGATGTTCGACCTGGCCCGCTCCGGTGCCACCGCCGAGCTGAGCGGCCACGTCGACGCCGGGCTACCGGTGAACCTGACCAACGCCAAGGGCGACACGCTGCTGATCCTCGCCGCGTACCACGCCCACCCGGAGACCGTGACGGCCCTGCTGGGCCACGGCGCGGACCACACCCGGGTCAACGACCGGGGCCAGACCGCACTCGCCGCCGCCGTGTTCCGCCAGAACGCCGAGGCGGTCCGGGCACTGCTGGCCGCCGGTGCCGACCCCGACCACGGCACCCCGTCCGCCGCCGACACCGCGCGCTTCTTCGACCTGCCCGACATGCTGGAGCTGCTGCACGCCGGCTGACCTCACCACGGCGAGTGTCGCGACTTGCCGCATGGTGCCTGGCCGACGGACTCCAGGTCGGCGGAGCCACCTTCACCACTGCGGCGCACCTCGGCACCGAACGCTTCATCCCGGAACAGCTCCTCCCCAGTAGGAGCCCCACTCGGGAAGCACTCGTCGCCGAGCACCAGCAGACGGTCAGCGACGTTTCGGCACCTGGAACGGTCCCCCCTTGCTCCCCGAACGACCCGGACCACCCCCGCGTACGCGGCGCAGGCACCACGCGCAGTGCTAATCGAAGATCTCGCACCGATCACCGCCGACACGTGACCTACAGGTGAATCTTGGACACTTATCTGGGGCCGTCGGGGGGCGACGGGCGCAAGATCGCGGATGGCAAGCGCGTACGCCAGGCCACGGGCCGGCCGAAAACTCTTCGGGTCACACCACAAGCGAGTCGACCGCCGCCCGGGCGTCGGCTGTGCCGGAAAGCCCACCGGTACGCTGAGCCCACCCGCACGCCCCACCTGCCCGACACCCGAGGGACTGCATGGCGATCCTCAGAACCAAAGTGAACGAAAACGAGGAAGTTGATCTCTAGCGCCCCAGGTCAAGAAGTCTGCTCCCCGCGCATGCGGGGGTGATCCTTCGTCTCCACCGTGGCCAGTGCCAACCGCAACCTGCTCCCCGCGCATGCGGGGGTGATCCCGGCCGGACGGGCAGGGCCAATCCGAAGGCGATCTGCTCCCCGCGCATGCGGGGGTGATCCGGAACTGGACTTCGCGGTCACGCAGGGCAAGGTCTGCTCCCCGCGCATGCGGGGGTGATCCTGTGGTCAGACGGTCAGCCGATCAGGGCGTCGACTGCTCCCCGCGCATGCGGGGGTGATCCTGCGCAGGCGGTATTCCGGGAGCGCGTCCCTCACTGCTCCCCGCGCATGCGGGGGTGATCCTCCGGGCGGAGCTGGACGCGGTCTACCCGGAGTCTGCTCCCCGCGCATGCGGGGGTGATCCCTACGTCTCACCCGCTGCCGGCGTCTCGCTGGCCTGCTCCCCGCGCATGCGGGGGTGATCCCGGCACATGCCAACGGGAGGGATGACCATGGATCTGCTCCCCGCGCATGCGGGGGTGATCCCAGCAGCTGCCTGTTGGCGGACATCCCGAAACGCTGCTCCCCGCGCATGCGGGGGTGATCCCACGGGCCGCGCGGGCCGGTCGGCCAGGGAGAGCTGCTCCCCGCGCATGCGGGGGTGATCCCGCCCAGCACGGTGCCGCGATGGTGCAAGCAGTCTGCTCCCCGCGCATGCGGGGGTGATCCCTGGGCGTCCGGTTAAACTGCCCCCGATTGAGACTGCTCCCCGCGCATGCGGGGGTGATCCCGGTGTTTCTACGGGCCAGTCGGTGGCGGGTGCCTGCTCCCCGCGCATGCGGGGGTGATCCCGGGCGCAGTAGACCCAACCGTTGGTGCTTGCTCTGCTCCCCGCGCATGCGGGGGTGATCCCTTTGCCAGTTCCTCCCCGGATCGGTGGAGCGCCTGCTCCCCGCGCATGCGGGGGTGATCCCCACCTCCGCCGACAGACCCAGGAGGGCCACCGCTGCTCCCCGCGCATGCGGGGGTGATCCCGAGCGCACCAGAAGCTCTTCGGTGTCCTCGTCCTGCTCCCCGCGCATGCGGGGGTGATCCGCGCCAGAGCCGCCTTCCTCCCGGCCTTGATCGCTGCTCCCCGCGCATGCGGGGGTGATCCGGGGCCGGGCGGTATGGACAGACTGCTCGCCGACTGCTCCCCGCGCATGCGGGGGTGATCCGGACTGGCAGCATCCGCGCCCCCGGGGTCGGGGCTGCTCCCCGCGCATGCGGGGGTGATCCGGAACCGTGAGCGACGTGGTCGAAGACCTGGGATCTGCTCCCCGCGCATGCGGGGGTGATCCGGCACCGGCGACCTGGACATGCTGGAGCCGATCCTGCTTCCCGCGCATGCGGGGGTGATCCCGGGTCACACACCAGCCGCCGGTACGGCAAGTCCTGCTCCCCACGCACGCGGGGGTGGTCCCGTGGCGACCTGGATGGTGGCCATCGCCCTGGACTGCTCCCCGCGCGCTCGGGGGTGATCCCGTCGCGCAGCTGGCGTCGCCGACCACGTGAATCTGCTCCCCGCGTACGTGGGGGTGTTCCCCCGACGCTGCCGTCCACCGGGTCGTGCACGTCGTGCTCCCCGCGTAGGCGGGGGTGGTCCCGTTGACGCTGCTCAGAGACGGCGGATGTTGATCTCCACGGTGGCGTTGGCGGGGCTGCCGAAGGCGTCGAAGGAGGTCGGCTCGGCGCGGCCCGACTCGAACTGCCGCACCAGCCGGGAGCCCAACCAGACGCCCACTGCGCCGACGGCCAGCGCGGCCACCTCGACCGCCAGCAGCATCGGCGAGACGCTCCGCTGTGGCGCGGCGGCCCGGATCAGGCAGGTGAGCAGGAACAGCCCGGCCATGGCGGCGTTGACCAGGTTGAAGGTCAGCGCCGTCCGGCGGGTCGCGTCACCTGGTACGTCCCAGAGGTCGACCATGCCGGCGATCACCGTCAGCGCGGCGGCGACCAGGGCGGCGACGGTGGTCCAGTAGCCCACCTCGCCGAGGAACGCCGGGCCACCGGCCACATCGGCCAGGTCGAAGACGGTCGCGCTGACGAACAACCCGAACGGGAACGTCACCAGCATCGGTTGGATCGGATGACCGTGCACCCGCAGTCGGCTCTCCATCGTTGCCTCCCCCGGTGGGACCGGATCGTCCCGTTCCCACCGGAGAAGGTGCTACCCGACCGGCCGTCGCCGTAACCGTGACGACCGTCCCGGGCGGCGGTCAGCCCTCCCGGGGGCGGGAGACCGTGGCGACCAGCCGGTCGGCGACCTCGCGCAGTGGAATGTCCAGCGAGGACGCCGCGCTGCGCAGCACCTGCAACGCCTCCGGCGCGGGGCAACCCCGCTGCGTCATGATCACGCCGATCGCCTGGCCGATCACCCCCTCGGTCAGCAGGGTGGCGTCCTGCTCTCCGGTGAGTGCCCGCTGGCGGGCCCGCTCCCGGACCGCGGCCAGCAGCAGGCCGGCGTGCTCGGCCAGCAGCATCGCGGTGAGCTGCCGCCGCGCGCTCAGCGCACCGGGCGCGCCGGCGTACAGGTTGACCGCGCCGATCACCTGGTCGTCGATGTCGACGGGGGCGGCGACCACCCCGTGCACCCCCAACTCCTGGGCGTGCCGGGTCCACGCCGGCCAGTGGTCCTCCAGGCTCAGATCGGCGGAGAAGACCATCTCGCGGCGGCGGATCGCGCTCATCGCCGGCGTGTCGGGGCCATGTCGCAGGTCGTCGAGCTCGGCCAGCCGCGGATCGGAGGCCGCCACCCCCACCGGCTCCCCGGCCCGCAGGGTGGTGAACCCGCACCAGGCGACTCCGGGGACCGCGGCGCGGGTGATCCGGACCAGCCGGCCCAGCGCCTCGTCGAAGTCGGTGACGTCGAGCAGCCCGGCGGTCAGCTCCCGCAGCAGCGCCGCGGTCTCCAGGACGCCCAGGTTCTCCTCGACCGGCTCGCGCGTGTCCAGGTTCACCGGACCGCGGTCCACGTCGCCACCGGGTCCGGCCCGGTGGTTGCGTACGCTGTCCTGTCCTGTGTCATGTACCGCTCTCTTCCCGACTGATCGGACCAGGCCTACTACCCTCGCAGACTTGGGTCGAAACAGTCCCAAAAAGGGCCCCGGTCGTCGCTGATCGGCGACGACCGGGGCCCTGGAGAGCCGTCAGCCGCCGGTGCTGAGCCGCCGCCCCACCGAGGCGATCAACCGGTCCAGCTCGGAGCCGAACGGGTTGTCGTGCACGAGGTACGTCCAGGTGGCGCTCGGCCGGACCAGCTTGGCGGCGTCCGGCTCCCAGTCCTCGTCGAACTCGGTCTCGGTGAACGTGGCCAGCGTCCGGGTCTCGATCTCGGGGACCAGGTTGTTGAAGGCGGGCACCGCGGAGCGGTGGAACTCGTCGAGCGGGTCGAGACGGCCCAGCGCCCGCAGGTGCACGCCCTCGCGGATCTCGGAGAGTTCGGCCAGGTGCTCGGCCCAGAGCCGGTCGAGGTGGTAGAGGGCGATCGACCGGGCCACCCGGGCCAGCAGGTCCTCGTCCAGCTCACCGGCCTTCTCGGGCATCCGGTCCAGCAGCATCAGCGCCGCCACGTCGGAGGTGAGCAGCCGCTCGCGGCGCTCGGCCAGCGCCTTGCGCTGCTGCTCGATCACCACGCTGTACCGCCAGGTGTTGCGGTGGATCTCGTGGTTGACCCCCTCGGCCACCCGCTGGGCGTGCTCCACGGCGTAGTCCACCTGCTCGTCGGTGACCAGGCCGTCGGCGTTCATCCGGGGAGAGGCCGGCACCGCGTCCGCGGCGTGCCGGACGACCAGCTCGTCCTCCAGACTGACGAAGAAGACCGACCCGCCCGGGTCACCCTGCCGGCCGGCCCGGCCCCGCAGCTGGTCGTCGACCCGGCGGCTGTCGTGCCGGCCGCTGCCGATGACGTACAGGCCGCCCAGCTCGGCCACCCGGTCCCGGTCGGTGGAGTCGCTGCCGCCGAGGCGGATGTCCACGCCCCGGCCGGCCATCTGGGTGGAGACGGTGACCGCGCCGTACGCGCCGGCCTCGGCGATGATCGCCGCCTCCTCGTCGTCGTTCTTGGCGTTCAGCACGACGCTGGACACCCCGGCCGCCGCCAGGGCCTCGGAGAGGGCCTCGGACTCCTTGACGTCGAGGGTGCCCACCAGCACCGGGCGGCCCGCCTCGTGGCACCGGGTGATCTCGTCGACCAGCGCCTCGTCCTTCTCCGCCCGGGTGGCGTAGATGCGGTCCGGCTCGTCCTCCCGGACGCAGGGGGTGTTCGGTGGGATCACCGCCACCTCCAGCGAGAAGAACTCCCGCAGCTGGTCACCGACGAGCACCGCGGTGGCGGTCATCCCGCAGATCTTCGGGTAGAGCCCGATGTAGGCCTGGACGGCGATGGTGCCGAGCACCTCCCCCTCGGCCGTGGCGTCGAGGCCCTCCTTGGCCTCCACCGCCGCCTGCAGCCCGTCGGGCCAGCGGCGGCGCTGGGCCACCCGGCCGCGCATCTCGTCGATCAGCTCGACCGAGCCGTCCCGGACGATGTAGTCCACGTCGCGGTGCAGCAACGCGTGCGCGTGCAGCGCCACGTTCACCGCGGAGAGCTGCGCGACGTGCTCCTCGGCGTACAGGTCGATGTCGCCGAGCTTGGCCTCGACGGCGGCCAGGCCGGCGCTGGTGAAGGCCACGCTGCGACCGTCCTCGGCGACCGTGTAGTGCTTGCCCTTGCGCAGGCCGCGCACCAGCGCGGCGGCGGCGTGCACCGGGTCCTGCTCGCCGGCGACCGCGCCGGCCAGGACCATCGGCACCCGGGCCTCGTCGATCAGGATGGAGTCGGCCTCGTCGACGATCGCGGTCGACAGCGGCGGCTGGACCCGGTCGTCGAGGTCGGTGACGAGCTGGTCGCGAAGGTAGTCGAAGCCGGCCTCGCTCACCGAGACGTAGGTGACGTCCCGCCCGTACGCCTCGCGTCGCTCCTGGGGGGTGGAGGCCTCGTTGACCCAGCCCACGGTGAGCCCGAGCAGGGTGTAGATCGGCTCCATCCACACCGCGTCCCGGCGGGCCAGGTAGTCGTTGACGGTGATCACGTGCACCGGGCCGTTGCCGAGCTGCACGTGCCCGTAGGCGGCGATCGCGGCGGTCAGGGTCTTGCCCTCACCGGTGGCCATCTCGGCGACCTTGCCGGACAGCAGCGCCATCGCGCCGAGCAGCTGCACGTCGTACGGCCGCTGGTCGATGCCCCGACTGGCGGCCTCGCGGCCGACCGCGCAGATCTCCGGGTAGGTCTTGGCCTGGCCGGCGGCCTCGGTCAGCTCGGCGTCGTCGAGCGCGGCGAGCTCCTCGGCGCGCTCGGAGATCGCCGGCAGGAACTTCTCCAGCGGAGCCAGATCGACCGTCGTGCCCGGGCGCTGGAGAAACCGGCGGAACCTGGACCTCAACCGTTGCGACACACCCATGAGACTGCCGAGACCTCCCGAGACCGCGCGCCGGACGGTGGATCCGACGCGACACACCCATGAGGCGCAACGGTACGCGACCCGGGCCGGTTTTCGGTTGCCCGTCGCGGCCGAATGTCGGCCGGGGCCCCGATTGTCGGTTTCCCGCTCCTCGGGGCCCCGTACCCCGACTGGTCAGGGGGTGAGCACAACCTGGAGTTCCTGCCGGCGGCGCTGGGCCAGGTCGGTCAGCAACGCCGGGGCCTCGTCGAAGGGCACCACCGCCGAGACCAGGTGCGTGCCGATCAGGTTGCCGTGGCAGCGCAGCAGGTCGATGGTCTCGGCGGAGAGCCGCTCGCGGTCCCAGGTCGGGGCGAGCCCGCGCGGCACCCGCCCGATCTGCGCGCACCGCAGCGCCAACCCGTTGTGATGGAACTCCTCGCCGAGCCGGACCCGTTCGGCCCCGCCCTGGTAGAACGCCAGGTCGATCACGGTGCCCTGCGGTCGCAGCAGCCGCAGCGCCAACTGCAGCGCCCAGTCCTGCCCCCGGCACTGGAACACCACGTCGGCGCCCCGGTCACCGGCGTGGTGGGCCCACCGGGTCTTGAGCATCACCGCCGGGTCGGCCTCCTGCGGGTCGAGGGTCTCCAGTCCGAGGGCCTCGGCGACCTCGCGGCGGCGTGGGGTCGGGTCGAGCACCACCACCGACGCCGCGCCGTGGTGCCGGGCGAACAGGGCGGTGAGCAGCGCGACCACTCCGCTGCCGACCACCGCCACCCGCCGGCCCCGGACCCCGTCGCCAAGCGACCGGACGTCGGTGCCGCGCAGGTCGGCGGCGGCGTGCAGCAGCCCGTTGGCGCAGATCGGACCCATGTGCGCGGCGTAGACACCGAGCAGCGGGTCGAGGTCGTCGGGCAGCGCCACGAACCGCTCGGCGACCGCGTCGGCCAGGTAACCGGTGCGGTGCCCGTAGGTCATCGCACCGACCGCGCCGACGGCGACCGCCGGGGTCGCGCTCTCGACCACCCGTCCCACCTGCATGTACCCCAGCCGGGTGACCGGGTACGGGGTGCTGGCCGCGCCGGGCTGGAACACCTGCAGACCGGCGTTCCAGCTGACGTGCAGGTACGGGTTGGTGCCCTTGACGTAGCTCAGCTCGGTGCCGGCGGAGACCCCGCTGTGCAGCGTCTCCACCCGGAAGGTGCCCTCGCGCAGCTCGCCGGCGTCCTGCTCGACGATCTCGACCCGACCCGGGCCGCTGACCACCACCACCCGGTCACGCATCGACGCGCTCCGGACCGCTCGTCGCCGGCGGAGTCGGCAGGGTCACCCCCCGCCCGGTACGCGCCGACTCGGCCACCGCCAGGGCCAGCCGCTGGGTACGCAGCGCCTCGGCGTACGGCACCCGCACGTCGTCACCGATCCCCCGGACCGCGTCGACGAAGGCCCGGTCCACGGCCACCCGGGCGGCGTCCGGGTCGGCGCCGACGTGCCGTTCGCCCTCGGCGTCGCGGATGGTCAGTCCCTCCTCGGTCAACGCCAACGCCAACCCGTCGGCGAGGATCTCCAGCCCGGCGCGGTGTTTCCAGCCCAGGACGCAGGCGGCGGCGAGGGTGCCCACCGCGCCGCTGTCGAAGCGCAGGGTGGCCGCGGTCACCGAGTCGATGTCGGCGCCCTCCACCGGCGGTGGTGAGCCGTCGCCGTAGGCGGTCACCTCGGCGACCTCGCCCACCAACGCGCGCAGCAGGTCCAGCACGTGCGCGGCCTGCTCGACCACCGGCCCGCCGGAGCGGTCCCGGCGGGCCCACCAGGCGACCGGTGGGACCTTGTCCAACCAGGCGCCGTTGACCATCCGTACCGGACGGCCGGCCAGCAGCTCCCGGGCCTGGTCCACCACGTGCAGGTAGCGCCAGTGGTGTCCGACGGCGGTCAGCAGCCCCTGCCGGGCCACCAGCTCGGCGATCCGTTCGGCGGTGTCCAGGTCCACCGCGACGGGCTTCTCGACGAACATCGGCACCCCGGCGGCGATCACCTCCTCCTCCACCGGCCCGTGCGCGAACGGTGGCACGCAGACGTACACCGCGTCCGGCCCGGCGGCGAGCAGCTCCGGCACGTCGCCGAAGGCCCGGCCACCGTGCCGCCCGGCGAGGTCGGCCGCCGCCTGGCCGACGACGTCGGTCACGCCCAGTAGTTCCACGTCATCGAATCCGGTCAACACCCGCGCGTGGCGTTGCGCCACCCCGCCGGCTCCCACCACACCCACCCGACACCTGCGCACCCGAAAGACCCTCTCGTCCCAGCTCGTTGACGGGTGTCGAACTCCCCCCGCACCGACGCAATCAAACGTTCACCGGCCGGGAACCGCCGGGTGCCGCGTTCGTGATCAAGCTGTTAGTCGTTGTCCGGTTAGCGTGGGGCGCGTACTGGGAACACTCAGTTCGCTTTTTTCCGCACACGATCTGGGGGTATGCCAGTGCGGGATACAGATTCGATGGTCTCACCGGTCGTCGAGGCGTGGGCCACCTACCGCACCACCTCGGCCCGGGAGTGGACACCACGACGACTGCTGCGGGCCAAGGGGGGCGACCGGGTGAGCGTGGTGTTGCCGGCTCGCAACGAGGAGGCGACCGTCGGCGCGATCGTGTCGACCATCCGGGAGCACCTGATGGACCGGGTGCCGCTGGTCGACGAAGTGATCGTGGTGGACTCCCGGTCCACCGACCGCACCGCGCAGGTGGCCCGCGCCGCCGGTGCCGAGGTGGTCGGCCAGGACGAGATGACCACCGGGCTGCCCCGACTGACCGGCAAGGGCGACGCGCTCTGGGCCGGGCTGGCCGCCGCCGAGGGCGACGTGGTGGCCTTCGTCGACGCCGACCTGCGGGAGTTCCGGCCGCACTTCGTCACCGGCCTGCTCGGGCCGCTGCTGACCGACCCCTCGGTGTCGTTCGTCAAGGGCTTCTACCACCGGCCGCTGGTGGGGGCCACCGGGGTCGAGCCCGACGGTGGGGGCCGGGTGACCGAGCTGATGGCCCGCCCGCTGCTCAACCTCTTCTGGCCGGAGCTGGCCGGTTTCGTGCAGCCCCTGGCCGGGGAGTACGCCGGCCGGCGCGAGGTGCTGGCGCAGGTGCCGTTCGTCTCCGGGTACGGCGTGGAGACGGCGATGCTGATCGACCTGCTGGACCTGGTCGGCCTGGACGCCCTGGCCCAGGTGGACCTCGGGGAACGCAAGCACCGCCACCAGGACACCGCGGCGCTGGGCCGGATGTCCGCGCAGATCATGCTGACCGCCTGGACGCGGCTGCAGCGGCGGGGCTGGGCCGTGCCCGGTACCGTGCCCACCGCGCTACTCACCCAGTTCCGCCGGGGTGGCACCGACGCGCTGCCCAACCTGGACCGCGAGATCGTGGTCAACGACGTGTCCATCGAGGAACGTCCCCCACTGTCCCAGCTGCGCCACCTGGTGCCCCGGCGCCGGGTGGCGGCGGCGTGAACCGCCACCGCCACGGCGAGGACGGCGGCGTGCGTCGCCGCCTCCGGCACGAGGGCGGCGTGCGTCGCCGTCGGCACCGGGTCGTTCCACCGGTCCCGGCCGGACCCGCCGTACGAAGGGACCCCACCCGATGAGCCTGACCGTCCTGATGAACGCCGGCCCGTGGCTGTCGGTTCCGCCGCCCGGTTACGGCGGCATCGAGAACGTGGTGGCGACCCTGGTGCCGGAGCTGCGCCGGCTCGGCGTCCGGGTGGTGCTCGCCTCGGTGGAGACCAGCACCCTGGCGGCCGAGGAACGGATCTCGGTCTTCCCCGACGGGCAGTTCGCCGCGCTGCAACGGCCGTACAACCAGGTGTGCGGGATCGCCCAGGCCCATCTCGCCGGGGTGGTCCGGGCGGTGCGGACGCGCGACGACATCGATCTGGTGCACGACCACGTGGAGGCCGTGGGGCTGGCCACCCTCGCCGCGATGGGCCCCGACGCCCCGCCGGCACTGCACACCCTGCACTGGGACCTCGCCAAGCACCCCGCCCTCTACGGGCACCTCGACGGCGGTGACCGGGTACGGGTCAACGGCGTCTCCGCCTCGCAGCTGGCCCGGGCCCCCCGGGCGCTGCGCGAGCACTCGGTCGGCCACGTGCACCTGGCCACCCCGCTGGCGGTCGACGCCGACCGCCGTAAGCCGCCGGCCAAGGGCGGGTACCTGCTCATCCTGGGCCGGGTCAACCCGGGCAAGGGCCAGGACGTGGGCGCCCGGTTGGCCCAGCGGCTGCGGATGCCGCTGGTGCTGGCCGGGCCGGTGGGCCCGTACCACCGGCCGGCGGACCTGGCCGCGGCCGGCGACGAGGCGCGGCAGAATCCGGACGTCCGGTTCTTCCTGGACGAGGTCGCCCCGCACGTCGACGGCGACCTGGTCCGGTGGATCGGCACGGTCGCCGGCCAGGAGCGCGACGACCTGCTGGCCGGCGCGCGGGCCGCACTCTTCCCGTTGCGCTGGGAGGAGCCCGGCGGCACCGCCGTGGTGGAGTCGCTGGCCCTGGGTACGCCGGTGGTGGCGACCGCCCGGGGCTGCCTGCCGGAGCTGGTCGAGCACGGTCGGACCGGGCTGCTCACCACCGACGAGGACGAGCTGGCCGACCTGGTGTCGGCAGCCGGCCGGCTCGACCCGGACGAGTGCCGGCGGGAGGCCGCCGCCCGGTTCACCCCCGCGGTGATGGCCCAGCGCTACGTGGAACTGTACGAACGGGTCCGCGCCACCGCCGCGGCAGCGGCCCCGCCCACGGTGCCCACGGCACGTCTCACCGGTGCGGCCCTCCCCCGGCCGGCCGGCGGGTCCGGTGCCACCGTCGGCACCGCCACCGGGGACCTGCTCCCCGCCTGAACACCCGCACCCGACGCAGGGGCTCCGGTCGCCGACCGGAGCCCCTGCCGCATCCCCGCGTCCGCCCGGCCCGGCGGCCCGGCGGCCCGGCGGCCCGGCGGCATCAGCGGCATCAGCGGCATCAGCGAGGTTAGTCGGCGCGGGGGGTGGGAACGCCGGGTCGGCGTACCAGCGGTGGTGGTCATCGACGGCGAGGAGGCGCGATGGCGGGGTCGACGGCGCATGCCCGCGCCCGACGCGGTCCCGGCGAGGGCCAGGCCACGGTCCGGCGGGTGGCCCGGGGCGTCGCGGTGGTCTTCCTGGTCGTCGGCGTGCTCGGCTTCGTGCCCGGGATCACCAGCGACGTCGGTGGCCTGCGCTGGGCCGGTCACGAATCCGGCGCCCGGCTGTTCGGGGTGTTCCAGGTGTCGGTGCTGCACAACCTGGTGCACCTGCTGTTCGGGGTGGCCGGTCTCGCGCTGGCCCGCACGGCCGCCACCGCCCGCGCCTACCTGCTCGGCGGGGGTGCGGTCTACCTGGTCCTCTGGCTGTACGGGCTGGTCGTCGACCACGACAGCACGGCGAACGTCCTGCCGGTCAACACCGCCGACAACTGGCTGCACCTGGGCCTGGGCGCGGCGATGATCCTGCTCGGTCTGGTCACCACCCGGACCGGCACCCGGCACCAGCCCCGGCACGGCCTCGACCGGTCCCGCGGGCGCGGCTGATCCGTCCCTCGCCGGGCGAGGTACCGGTCGGTGGTTCTCCGGTGACCTTGCGCACGCGCTGGCCACACGGTTTCGGGCCGCCGGGGGCCGGGTAGTTCGCAGCCCATCGACGATGCGGAAACGAGGGCGCGAGATGTCCAGCCGGATCAGCTGTGTGGTCAGCGACGAGTCCCCGGTGACCGTCGTCCGGCTCTCCGGTGACCTCGACGTGGCGACAATGCGGTCGGTGCATGCCGAGCTGGAGCGCTGCCTCACCGCCCAGCCCGACGCGCTGGTGGTCGACCTGGCCGGGGTGCGGGTGGTCGACCGGCTGGCGTTGTCGGTCTTCGCCGCGATCTGCCGGCAGGCCGCCGGCTGGCCGGTGGTGCCGATGGTGCTCTGCTCGCCGCCACCGACGACCGCGACCTGGCTGGCCGAGACGACCGCCTGCCGGGTGGTCCCGGTCCGGGCCGACTGTGTGGAGGCCACCCGGACGGCGGGTGAGGCCGCCGCGCCCCGGCTGCGGGCCCGGTTGGAGCCGGTCACCGGGGCCTGCCGACGGGCGCGGGACCTGGTCGGGGAGGCCTGCGGTCGGTGGAACCTGCCGGAGCTGGTCGGTCCGGCCTCGCTGGTGCTCAGCGAACTGGTGGGCAACGTGGTCCGGCACGCCGGCACCCCGATGCAGGTCACCCTGACGCTGCGTCGACCGTACCTGCACGTCGCGGTCTCCGACGGCAGCCGGTTGGCGGTCCGGGCCGGCGGTGGGGACCTGCGCGCCGAGGGCGGCCGGGGGCTGCTGCTGGTACGGGAGATGACCCAGCGGTGGGGCACCTCCCCGGTGCCCGGCGGCAAGGTGGTCTGGGCGATGCTGCCCACCGGCTGACGATATGCACCAATTTTCCCCTCACGCCTGGTTACATGGGCGACGGGGCGGGTAGCCACGCCCGTCCGTTCGGTCGTCACGACGGGGTGAGAGCGATGCCCAAGCGGGTAACCACGGAAGCCGGCCACGACCGGTCGCCGGCGATCCTGGCCCCGGCCCGCTTCGGCGGCTTCCCCGGCCCGGTACGCGGCACGCTGCCCGGCAGCCAGCTACGCAAGCTGCTGGGCACCACCGACGCCAAGCAGATCGGCCTGCTCTACCTGGCCACGTCGTTCGTCTTCTTCCTGATCGGCGGGGTGCTGGCCCTGCTGGTACGGGCCGAACTGGCCCGGCCCGGACTGCAACTGCTCTCCCCCGAGCAGTACAACCAGGCCTTCACCATGCACGGCACGATCATGCTGCTGCTCTTCGCCACCCCGCTGGTCTTCGCCTTCGGCAACTACATCGTGCCGCTGCAGATCGGCGCGCCCGACGTGGCGTTCCCCCGGCTCAACGCGCTGGCGTACTGGCTGTACCTGTTCGGCGGGACCATGGTGACCGCCGGGTTCTTCACCCCGGGCGGGGCGGCGGACTTCGGCTGGTTCGCGTACACGCCGTTGAGCCTGGCCCAGCACTCCCCCGGCGTCGGCGCCAACATGTGGATCATCGGGCTGGTCGTCTCCGGACTGGGCACCATCCTCGGCGCGGTCAACCTGATCACCACGACGCTCACCCTGCGGGCCCCCGGCATGACCATGTTCCGGATGCCGATCTTCACCTGGAACATGCTGCTGACCAGCGTACTGGTGATCCTGGTCTTTCCGCTGTTGGCCGCCGCGCTGCTGGCGCTGGCGGCGGACCGGCTGCTCGGCGCGCAGGTGTACGAGGCGGCGACCGGCGGACCGCTGCTCTGGCAGCACCTGTTCTGGTTCTTCGGCCACCCCGAGGTGTACATCGTCGCGCTGCCGTTCTTCGGCATCATCACCGAGATCATTCCGGTCTTCTCCCGCAAACCGATCTTCGGCTACACCGGCCTGGTGCTGGCCACCATCGCGATCACCGTGCTGTCGATGAGCGTCTGGGCGCACCACATGTTCGGCACCGGCCAGGTGCTGCTGCCGTTCTTCAGTTTCCTCAGTTACCTGATCGCGGTGCCCACCGGCGTGAAGTTCTTCAACTGGCTCGGCACGATGTGGAAGGGGCAGCTCACCTTCGAGACCCCGATGTTGTTCGCCGTCGGGTTCCTGGTGACCTTCCTGCTCGGCGGGCTCACCGGCGTGCTGCTGGCCAGCCCGCCGGTGGACTACCAGGTCACCGACTCGTACTTCGTGGTGGCGCACTTCCACTACGTGCTCTTCGGCACGATCGTCTTCGCCGCGTTCGGCGGGGTGTACTTCTGGTTCCCCAAGATGACCGGCCGGCTGCTCGACGAGCGGCTCGGCAAGGCGCACTTCTGGACCATGTTCGTCGGCTTCCACGCGACCTTCCTGGTCCAGCACTGGCTGGGCGCGGAGGGCATGCCCCGCCGGTACGCCGACTACCTGGAAGGTGACGGCTGGACCACCCTGAACATGATCTCCACGGTCGGCTCGTTCCTGCTCGGCGCCTCCACCCTGTTCTTCATGTACAACGTCTGGAAGTCCTGGCGGTACGGGGCGATGGTGTCGGTCGACGACCCGTGGGGGTTCGGCAACTCGCTGGAGTGGGCCACCACCTGCCCGCCCCCGCTGCGCAACTTCGACCGGATGCCCCGGATCCGCTCCGAGCGGCCCGCCTTCGACGCCAAGTACGGCCCACTCGTGTCCAACCTGGGCCGGGACCTGCCACAACGGACCACGAAACCCCCGCAGGAGCTGCACGAGGAGTTCCACCACGAACGGCGTGCCCCCGAGTCACCGGCCGTCGAGGGGGCCCACGGCGCACGGGAGGCCGTCGCGTACCAACCGGCTCCCCAGTCGGGGGCCCGGCCGGTCGAGGTGCCGGAACCGGAGGAGGTCCGCCGACCCAGCTTCGAGTCCTCCGACGCCCCGGAGACCGACAGCCCCGACGAACCCGACAACCGCTGGCGCCACCCCCACAGCCGGTGAAAGGAAGGGCCCCCTGTGCAACAGAAAGCGATAACAGGGGGCCCTTCCTTACCGCGCTACTCGCGGGCTCGGGCGGGTTCGGTCTCGGCGGGGCCGTTC